>NZ_BAAGVF010000007.1:0-5452 GCF_054781015.1 Bordetella muralis
TACGCGGAGTATGTTCGCCTTCGGTCCGGTCCCGATTTCGCAGCTGAAGTGGCCAATCAACAGGCCGGAAACTAGCTTTTTTGTTTTACTTCGTTACGAACCTGCAAGCCTTATCTTGGCATTTTCCCTTTAATACAACATCACATATCACGGTAGAAATTTCCATGTCTCGTTCACATCTCATCGCAAAAATTATCGCGCCGATGGTTGCCGGCCTGATCTCAACCGCTGCATTTGCACATCCCTCACTGTTGTCCTCAGCGCCTACCGATAAATCGCAGATCACCGCACCGAAAACGATCGAACTGAAGTTTTCCGAAACATTGGTGACGCAGTTCTCCGGTGCAAACCTGATTATGACCGGCATGCCTGGCATGCCGGGACACGGCGAAATGAAGATCAATGCCAACGTTTCGGGTGCTGGTGACGGAAAGACAATGACGATCACGCCCAACAGCCCACTAGCGGCCGGTAATTACCGCGTAGACTGGCGCGCCGTTTCGTCGGACACACACCCAGTCACTGGCCAGATCACCTTCGAAGTGAAATGAATCGATGGTCGATGATTGGCTGAATATCGCGTTGCGCGTTGCACTCTACGTGGACATGGCAGCGTTGTTTGGCGTCGCTCTGTTTGGCGTCTACGCCTTGCACACTAACGAGCGTATGTCAGGAATCGCGCAGCGATACATTGTTTTCGGGAGGGTAACGGCATTCGTTGGCATGGTGCTATCGCTGTGTCTTATGGCCGTTATGGCGAAGGCAATGTCTGGAGCTCAGGACTATGGTGAGTTATCGGCTCATGTATTCGAGATGATTTTGACAGGCACCCATATGGGTCAAGCCTGGAGTGTTCGGATCGTGGCTCTGGGTGTCTGCATCCTGATGACGGTGTTGAAACTGAATCCGAGGCTCCGCTTCCTTGGGTTGGCAGGAGCAAGCGGCATCGCCCTGTCGACGCTCGCTTGGGCCGGCCACGGGGCAATGGACGACGGCATTCGAGGATATATCCACCTCTCCACAGACATCGCGCATCTATGGGCGGCGGGCGCCTGGGTTGGAGCATTGGCAGCCTTTCTCATGCTTGCGGTAACGAGGAAGGTGAGCGTCCGTGGGTCAGTTGAGATTCTCAGCCGAACATCCACCGGCTTTGCATCGATAGGCACGCTTATTGTCGCAACGTTGATCGTGACCGGCATCGTCAACTACTTGCTAATCGTGGGGCCATCGCTTGCCCCCCTCTTTACGACGCTCTATGGTCGCCTGCTCCTGGGAAAGCTTACCTTGTTCGTAGGCATGCTTTGTCTGGCAGCGGCGAATCGGTATAGACTGAGTCCGAAACTGGAGTTGTCGTTGACTACGGGAAATAGTAGTCAGGCTGCGGCAATTTTGCGTAAGAGCCTGCTCATGGAATCGATGCTCGCCATATGCGTCTTGGCAAGCGTTGCTTGGTTGGGAGTGCTTTCTCCTGTCGCAGTGTGAGGACGCAAGCGAAAACTGGCTTTGGCTTGCACCGGAATCGCTGGTCACGATCAACCCGAATACCATCGGACTATGGCATCTCGCCGATTTAATAGAAAATGGGCCGTTGCAGCCATCGGCACCGCGACCGTGGCGGGAGCGGCCCTGCTGTATTGGGCCAGTCTCCCACCCAGTGCGACGTTCATCGATCCTACGAATCGGGGACAGATTATGCAGGGCAAGGCGATTTATGCGTACACCTGCGCTGCCTGCCATGGAGCAAAGTTGCAAGGACAGCCGAATTGGCGCGAACGCCTTGCCAATGGACGGCTGCCTGCGCCGCCGCATGACCCTACAGGCCATACCTGGCACCATCCCGATGCGGTGCTTTTTGATCTGGTGAAAAATGGCCTGATTCCGGGACGTACCGCGCCACCAGGTTATCAGAGCGACATGCCGGCATTTGGCAGCGCCCTGAGTGATGAACAGATCATTGCGGTGCTCGCCTACATCAAGAGCAGCTGGCCGCCCGACGTGCTGAGCATGCAAAAGGAAGTGACCGAACAGCAGCGGTCGCGGTGATGACGCTGGGCGGCGGATCACTTCTTCGATATTTGGTTTAGAAGCTTGCGTACACTTTGGACTGCGCGCCTGGCCCAAGCGTGTAGACGGTGAGAGGACCTGTCTGTTCACCGGGCATACCCGGCGCGCCCACCGGCATACCGGGAAGCGACAGCCCCTGGCCTGCAATATGCTCCGAGAGCACCTGTTTGACATGCTTGGCAGGCACCAGACCTTCTACTACATGACCTTCAATCAATGCCGTATGACAGCCTGCGAGGTTCGTGGGAACGTGGTACTTCGCTTTGATGGAAGCGGAGATCAGGCGTATTGGTCGTTTCTACTGTGAAACCGTTGGCTTCCATGTATGCGGCCCAGCGGTCGCAACATCCGCAGCCGGGATTCTTGTACATCTTGACGGGGATGCTGGCGGCAAAGACTGAGAGCGGCACGCCGAGCATCAGGCCCAATGCCAGTTTCTTCACTGTATGCATGATGAAATGCTCCTCTTGAAGTGATTTACTCAACGGTTGAAAGTCATGATCTGTTCAAGGCGATCCATATCTACGCCCGGCAGGATCTTCTGCTTCAAGGCGTGGCACGGGCTCCGCAGTCAGACTTGCTCCTGAGCGACCGGGATTGTCGCAGGTGGGAGACAGATACCTTGGTCATTGCAAGCCTGAACCCGTACGACGAGGCGCTCGCCCGCTTCGATCTTGATCTGATGTACCGGGATGCGCGTGCCGTCGTCGTAGACCAGGATATCGGTCGTATCGATCTTGATTCCGCTACTTACACCGGCCGGGTAGTCGGCCTGCACCGAACGCTCTTTGCCATCGTATATAACGAGTACTGAGGACGGGATCAGATTGTCTAGGGAGGCGGGATTCGCGTTGACGTGCCAACCCCCTTCGATGTGCAGCGTAATCACCCCGTCCTGTCCCGTCTTGGTGAGTGATGCTTTGACATGATTGGCCGAATCGGCAAATTCCGTGTACGTCGCGGTGCCGCTCGCAGTCGAATCGGTGGGAGTCTGGGGTGTGCGTGCGATCAGGAGGGCGGTGCCCGCGACGATCACGACAGTGGCAAGTATCCCTAGCCCGTATCGGGTCAGACGATTCATGATATGTTTTCCTGCGTTAGGGTTTGGTTCAGCGCCTGCACGAGGCTCGCGCTGGTAAAGAGCCCCGAGAATGTTTGTACTTGGTTTCCCTGGTGGTCGAGCACGACGGCAAAGGGCAAGCCCACGCCGCCGTGCAAGGCAAGCAGGTGTTCAAGGAGCGGATCCGGACGAGTGAGATCCACCTGCAGCGCAACGGTTCTGCTGCGTTTCAGGGCCGCGACGACATCCCTATCTGCGTACACTGTTTTCTCCAGGACTTTGCAGTTGATGCACCATTGGGCCGTAAATTCCACTAGAGCCGGCCGGCCGAGCGTCGACAAGGCTGCCACATCAGTAGCGCGCAGCGGCTGCCAGGCGATGGCTGTTTCTGCCGATTGCCCGAGGTCCGAGCCGAAGTAACCGAGCGCTGCCGCGATGCTACCCACCAATAGCGCCGCCGTGCGGGCGCTACGCGCCGTGGTCCGCCAGAACGTGACGGCCGCCCACACAAGTACGGTGGCAAACAGCGCTATCCATAGAGGGGTACCCCATGCGACGGGCAGTAAGCTTTGTGCGTAAAAAAGTGCTGCTGCAAGCAGCAACCAGCCAAAGCTTTGCTGAATGACCTTCGTCCAGGCTCCGGCACGTGGCAGACGCTTGAGCAGGCTCGGTCGCAGGATGAGCACGACGTAGGGAGCCGCAAGCCCCAGACCGATTGCGACAAAGATGACAATGATGTTGGTGATCGGCTGTGTCAGGGCAAAGACCAACACGCCGCCCAAAAGCGGTCCGGTGCAGGGAGTGGACAATAGCGCGCTCACCAGCCCGGAGACGAAGGGTTCAAGCAGACGTCTGCCGCGCAGTGTCGCCACTGCATTGGGCAGAGGAAGGCTGCGGCCCAAGAAATTCAGGACGGCCAGAGCAGCGAGCAGCGCACTCAAGGTAATCAAAAGTGGTTGCGACTGGAACAGCACTCCCCATCGCCATTGCAGCAGGGCTGTCGCCAGCCCCAAGCTGCCAAAGAAGAGTACGGATCCGGCCGTAAAGAGCGCCGCAGAGGCCAGACGTACCGCTCGACGCTCGCCCGCTTCGCGCAATACCGCACGCACCTTGAGGGGCACGGCGGGCAGAACGCAAGGTGTGAGGTTGAGCAGCAGTCCGGCGCCGACAGCCAATAGGGTTTGCAACAGCAACAGTGCGCTCACGCTGTGAACCTCAGACGAAAAGGAGCGAGGCTTTGACCTCGCCGTTGTGCATAAGGTCCATACCGGCGTGCTTCAGCATATGGTACTGGTGAGAATACAGGACCGGGAATCCAGGCATCGTGCAAAAGGCCATCGCAGCCCGGGCGAGGCGTGAAGGAGTCTCGCCTCGTCCGATTCCGCTCTGCAGCCTTGTGGTTCTCACCGAAGTTATTTCGAGCCTATCTGTCTGGCAGGATTCACGTCTCTGTGCGGCGGGTCAGCCTCTTTAGCATGGTTATGGCCACTTATCGTTTTCATCATGAATATCATCGACAACGGGCAAACCAGCACCAGCAACAGCGGGGTCGTGCCCAGTACCGTTTCACGCATGCCAGGAAAGAGAGCGTAGGCTGCGGCGGCAACAGCCACGATTCCCACGGCTAGATACGCCATCGTCTTCTTACTGCAGTGCATTTTGGTTCCTCCACAAATAAAGACGCTAAGATCCAATCGTCGCGTCGCAATCACTTGCCTTCAGGCACTTTGACCTGGTCCGCATACTTGCTGAGAATATCTCCCATAGCTTTCATCATTTCGGCATGCATTTGCATTGAGAGTTTCTCATTGCCAGGTGGCAACTGAGCCATCATGGGACAATTTTTCATCATCCCCATCATGCCCCCCATAGGCATGCTCTTACCATCACCCTGCATGCCGTTGTGCATGCCTGTCTGCATGTCGGCGCCATCGTGGGCGGGTGTTGCAGCGATGGCAGGTGCTCCGAACGCCAATGCCGTTGACGTCACAATGGCGACAAAGAGAGTTTTCGTGTTCATATCTGCTCCTGAAAATTAAGAATTTCCGATACGTGGATAGATCAGAAATCGCTCGACGAGTTCGATTTTTTTCTCGATCAGCGATAAGAAGAGCCTCACCTTATGGCAACGTTTCAAGCACCCTCTCACCCGTGGCTAGCGGTAGGCAAGAGGCAAGAAGCAAGAAGCAAGAAGCACAGGATCGGACTCACGACTTCTCACCGATTAATGATTGCCGATGTCCCCCTTCAGCCTTAGCTATTGGCCTGTTGATTGGCCACTTCAGCTGCGAAATCGGGACCGGACCGAAGGCGAACATACTCCGCGTA
>NZ_BAAGVF010000008.1:0-1267485 GCF_054781015.1 Bordetella muralis
CGGGGATGAACAGAAGATCTCTCGAGCTACGATTTTGTTATACCTAGAGCTGAGCTACGCATCATCTTCGCATGCATCAACGCTAGCCAAGCAGATCTTCCAACCTGGCACCACGCCACCCCGCCGCATGACCGGACTGATCGCCATTTTCGGGGGTGCAGGGCACCCGAAAATGGCAGCCCTGCAAGATCTTCCTCTTTGCCAACAGTGCTACAAAAAAACGCCAAGCAAGAGGCTGGTGCCAGCGATGTGATGAGCTTGAATTACTGCGAGTCGAGCCGAGGCAATCGGGCCGGGAGGGCGCCTCAAAGCCGAGTGGAGCGGACACCGTAGGGAGCGCGAAGGCGCGGACGAGGTGAGCGAACACGGTGTCCGGCGCCCGCGCGCCGGACCGGCTTTGTGAAGCCCTCACGGCCCGATTGCCTCGGCTCGACGTCCAATAAGCACGCCAACCTCTTGCCAACCCAGCCCCTCGGTCACCGAGTACCGAACAAACCCAGAGACAGCAACACTCAGCCAAACAAAAGATGCAACGCAGTTAGACCACAAACGTCTGCGCCATCCCATCAGCCTGCTCGACAATTTCGCCAAGCTTGCTGACGGTCTCACCCTGCTCACGCAGCGTCTCGGCAATCGCATCGGCCTGAGCGGCATCCACCACCAGCACCATACCAATACCGCAGTTAAATACACGATACATCTCGGTATCCTCGACACCGCCTTGCTCCTGCAGCCACTGGAACAGCTTGGGCATTTCCCAGCCATCCCGGTACAGCTTGGCCGACAAGCCGTCTTGCAGAATGCGAGGCACGTTATCCAGCAAACCGCCGCCAGTGATGTGCGCCAGGCCCTTGATATCGGTGCCGTGCTTGGCCAAAGCGGCCAGAACCTGTTTGACGTAGATACGGGTGGGCGCCATCACCACATCCACCAGCGGTTGGCCGTGGAAATCATCGGTGGGCTTGGCGTTGGCGCGTTCGATGATCTTGCGGATCAGCGAGTAGCCGTTCGAATGCGCGCCGCTGGAGGCCAGGCCCAGCACCACGTCACCCGGTTTGATGGATTTGCCGTCGATGATGGCGGATTTTTCCACCGCACCGACTGCAAAACCGGCCAGATCGTACTCGCCGTCGGGGTACATGCCGGGCATTTCAGCGGTTTCACCGCCGATCAACGCACAACCGGCCTGCTCGCAGCCTTGGGCAATGCCGCCCACGACCGACGCGGCGGTATCCACGGCGAGCTTGCCGCAGGCAAAATAATCCAGGAAAAACAACGGCTCTGCGCCTTGGACCAGGATGTCGTTGACACTCATCGCGACCAAATCGATACCGACGGTATCGTGGCGATTCCATTCAAAGGCCAGGCGCAGCTTGGTGCCCACGCCGTCCGTGCCCGACACGAGGACGGGCTCACGATATTTCCCAGGAACCTGGAACAAGGCGCCAAATCCGCCGATACCGGCCAACACGCCGGGACGCATGGTGCGTGCCGCCAGAGGCTTGATGCGGTCGACCAGGGCGTCTCCTGCATCGATATCGACACCAGCGTCGCGGTACGTCAGGGGGGCAGAGGGTTGAGTCGTCATGAGAAAAACCGTGGGGTATGTGACAATTGCGGAGTTTACGGGGTGCTGCGCCCGCCATTTTACGATGTCGGGCGCAAAACAACGCGCCGACCGTCTTTTTGACGATTTGCGCGCCCCTTGCCTTGTGACCATTTTGACCCATGAATCGCCAGCTGCTGCTCGACGTTCTACCCGCACCCGCTCCTACGCTGCAGAACTACATTGCCGGCCCCAACGGTGAAGCGTTGGCGGCCGCGCGCGCACTGATGCCTGGCCGGGCGCTCTACCTGTGGGGGGCAGCGGGCTGCGGCCGCAGCCACCTGCTCAAGGGGCTGGCGACCACGCCCGGCGCCGTCTACATCGATATTCGGCAAAACGCCCGCGCCCTGCGCCAACTCGCCAATGCCGACTCCGCAGCAGCCATGCCCAGGTTGATCGCAGTGGACGATGTCCACGATATGGACGAAGCCCGGCAGGCCGGCCTGTTCGCCCTGTACAATCGGTGGCGCGAATGTGCGGCCACCAGCCGCGCGTTCGCTTTGGCTGTGGCTGGCGACCGCGCCCCGCTCTCCATGCCGTTGCGCGAAGACCTACGCACCCGTCTGGGCTGGGACCTCGTATTCCGGCTCGAACCCCTGTCTGACGCGGACAAGCTCGCTGCACTGTCTGCCCAAGCGGCAGAGCGTGGCTTGCAACTCGCACCAGAAGTCATCCAGTGGATGCTGACGCATCGCGAACGCGATATCCGCAAATTGGCGGTATTGCTCGACGCGCTGGATCGCTATTCGCTGGCTACCGGTCGCCCGATCACCATTCCCCTGCTACGCGCCATGCTGGCAGACTCCGATAAACAACAAAAAACATGATGCCCCAACGACTCGCGCTGTTCGACCTGGACCATACTCTGCTGCCGCTGGACAGCGATTACCAATGGGCCGATTTTCTGGCGCGCACGGGACGCGCGGGCGATCCGGCAGAAGCCCGCCGCCGCAACGACGACCTGATGGACCGCTACAACCAGGGTCAACTCACCGCCGAACAGGCGGCCGAATTCATGCTGGGTCTGCTGGCCGCGCACACGCCGTTCGACCTGGCCACCTGGCACGAAGAATTCATGACGCAAGTCATCCGTCCCAGTATCACGCCGCAAGCCATTGAAATCGTAGATCAGCATTTGGCTGCAGGAGATCTGTGCGCCATCGTGACCGCGACCAACGGGTTTGTCACCGCCCCTATCGCCCGCGCCTTTGGTATCCCGCACCTGATTGCCACCGACGCCGAGTATCGCAATGGCCGCTACACCGGACGCATTCAAGGCACGCCTAGCTTCAAAGAAGGCAAAGTCGTACGCGTGAACCAATGGCTGGCGGATATGAATCTGACCCTTGCCAATTTTTCCGAATCGTACTTTTATAGCGATTCGATCAACGATGTACCGCTGCTCGAGGTCGTCACACACCCTGTAGCGGCCAACCCCAGCCCGGCGCTGCGCGAGATCGCGCAAGCGCGCGGCTGGAAAGTGCTCGACTTGTTCGAACACCTAAAGGATGCCAAATCCTGATGATCACCGACACCATAAAAAAATTCGTCAGCCGCTTGTTTTCACCGGCGGCCCGGGGACCCCAACGCATTACGAGCGATAAACACGGCATCGATCGCCGCAACGTATCGCGCCATGCCATCAAAGTCTGTGAGGTCTTGCGCCAGCACGGCTATCAAGCCTATATCGTGGGCGGCGCGGTACGCGACTTGATCGTCGGCCTCGAACCCAAAGATTTCGACGTGGCCACCAACGCCACGCCCGAACAGATCCGCCCGCTGTTCCGTCGCGCCCGCATCATCGGCCGGCGCTTCCAATTGGTGCATGTGGTGTTCGGCCAGGAAATCATCGAGACCTCGACCTTTCGCGCCCCCGCCTCGCAAGACCAGGAAACCGACGAGCACGGCCGCATCCTGCGCGACAACGTTTTCGGATCTCAGGAACAGGACGCAGCACGGCGCGATTTCACGATGAACGCGCTCTACTACGATCCGCATACCGAAGAAGTGATCGATTATCACCAAGGCGTGCATGATCTGAAGAAACGCCAGGTTCGCATGATCGGCGACCCGGCGACGCGCTATCGCGAGGACCCGGTCCGCATGCTGCGCGCGGTGCGTTTCGCGGCCAAGCTCAACGGCAGCATTGACCCTGCGGCGCGTCAGCCTATCGAAACCATGGCGTCGCTGATCGAGAATGTGCCGGCATCGCGGCTGTTCGATGAAATGCTCAAGCTCCTGACCTGCGGACATGCGATGGATTGCCTGCGCCAGTTGCGCGCAGACGGCCTGCATCACGGCCTGCTGCCGCTGTTGGATGTCGTGCTGGAACAACCTGGCGGCGAGCGTTTTGTCGAGCTCGCGCTGGAGCGTACCGATTCGCGTGTACGTGCAGGCAAAAGCATCAGCCCCAGTTTCCTGTTTGCCGCGTTGTTGTGGCAACAAGTCGAATCGCGCTGGAAACAACTGCGCGAACGGGGGGAACACAACATCCCCGCGCTGGTTCAGGCTGCGGATTCGGTGTTGGATGAGCAAACTGAAAAGCTCGCCATCCAACGCCGTTTCTCATCCGACATGCGTGAGATCTGGTTCATGCAGCCGCGCTTTGAACGCCGCATGGGCAAGACCATTTACCGCATGATCGAACAACCGCGCTTTCGTGCCGCCTGCGACTTTCTGCAGCTGCGTGCCGCGGCTGGCGAGTTTGACAGCGTCCTGGCGCAGTGGTGGATGGATCTGGCCAATGGCAACGACGCCACCCGTGCCGACATGATCGAGGAACTCGCTCACCTGCCGCGCGACCCCGCTGAATCGAGCGGCCCGCGCAAACGCCGTCGCCGCCCGCGCCGTCCGGCCGCGCAACGCGATCAGGCTTGACGGTACGTGCCCCTGTCGGGAACGGCATTGCTCCTTCACTGAACCGCGCCGCCATACATTGCCGATGACCACCATCCAACACGCCTACATAGGCTTGGGCGCCAATCTGGGAGACGCGCAAGCGACCTTGCGCACGGTGCTGGAGCAACTGCGCCAAACGGCAGGCATCCTGCGCTGCCTGTCCTCGCATTTTTATCGCACGGCCCCCATAGACGCCACTGGCCCGGATTACATCAATGCCGTCGCAGCGTTGGACACCACGCTGGCGCCTCTCGAGCTGCTGGATCGACTGCAGGCGCTGGAAAACCAGCATGGCCGCCAACGCCCTTACAAGAACGCGCCGCGAACGCTGGACCTGGATCTGCTGCTGTATGGCGATACCACGATGAATACGCCGCGCCTGACGTTGCCGCATCCACGCATGCATGAGCGTGCGTTCGTACTGGCGCCGCTATCCGAACTCGCGCCGGCATTGCAGTTGACGCAGGGGTCTGCGATCGAATTGCTGTCGATGTTGCCGGATCAGCCGATCGAGCGGCTGGACTAAGGCGCGCAGGGACTGACAGCACCTTCCTGCGGCCCAAGTCGCCACAACCTTAGACCTGTTCGCCCGCGCGCTCCAGCAATTGCCTGGCCCGCCCGATGACAGGCGCATCGACCATTTTGCCTTCGAACATGAACGTGCCGGCACCGCTTTCGCGGTGCGCAGCCACCACGCGGCGTGCCCACTCCACGTCGGCGGCAGGCGGCAGAAAGGCCTCGTGAATGATCTCGACCTGCGAGGGATGAATGCACAGCATGCCGCCAAATCCCATATCTCGAGCGCGACCGGCAGCGGCCCGCATCCCGGCCGTGTCCTTGACTCCGGGAAACACGCCATCCAGCGGTGCGGGCAGATCCGCGGCTTTGCTGCGCAGCAATACTTGCACCCGGGCATGATCCAGCACGACATTCGCCCCTTCGGTATCGGGCGTCAATCCCAGATCCAGGCCGTAGTCGAGGCTGCCAAACGCCAACCGTTGCACGCCCGGTGTCGCCGCGATCTCAGCCGCATTCAAAATCCCCTCGGCGGTCTCGAGGATGGGGACGATATCGACGCCCGTCTGCGCCGCATGGCGCACCTGTGCCAGGCTTTCCGCTTTGGGCAGCATGATGGCCGTTACCCCAGGAAAACTGCGGCAGGCCTTCAGGTCGTCATCGTGCCAGGCCGTCGAGACGTCGTTGATGCGCACCCAGAGTCGCACATCGGGATGCGTGCCCAGAAAATCGCAGAGCGCCTCGCGGGCGCTGCCCTTGGCCAGATGCTCGACCGCATCCTCCAGATCGACAATCACAACGTCAGCCCCACTGGCCAGGGCCTTGGGAATGCGTTCAGGCCGGCTGGCCGGCACGAACAAGGCAGTACGTATAGCAGTTGGCATCAGACGACCTCGGCAGCACGCAAGCGCGCCACGTCCTCGGGCGCGTACCCCAATGATGCTAGCACTGCATCGGTGTTTTCGCCCACTGCCGGGACCGGATCCATACGGGGCGTAAACGCGCTGCTGGATGCCGGCGGCAAGAGCGCCGGCAGCGTCCCGGCCGGGCTGCCCACCTCGCGCCAGCGGTCGCGAGCCTGTAACTGCGGGTGCGCCCAGACGTCTTTCATGTCGTTTACGCGGGCGTTGGCGATCTGCGCGGTTTCCAGACGGTCCGTCACCTGATCGATGGTCAACTCGGCAAAAGCCTGCACAATCAGCGCGCGCAGACTGTCGCGATTGGCTGCGCGGCGCGAATTCGATGCAAAGCGCTCGTCGTCGGCCAACGCAGGCTGATTGAGCACGCGTTCGCAAAACACCCGCCACTCGCGCTCGTTTTGCAGGCCCAGCATGATGGTCGCGCCATCGCCCACCGGGAACGGACCGTAGGGATAAATCGTGGCGTGCGCCGCACCCGCACGCTGAGGCGGCGTCGCCCCCTCGAACGCATAGTACATGGGATAGCCCATCCACTCGACCATGCTTTCCAGCATGGAAACATCCAGCCGGCTGCCCAGTCCAGTGCGTTGACGCAGCAACAACGCGTTCAGAATCGACGAATACGCGTACATCCCGGCCGCGATATCCGAAATCGAGCATCCTGCCTTGGCGGGCGCATCGGGCGACCCCGTCACCGACACAAAGCCGCTTTCGCTCTGGATCAACAGATCGTAGGCCTTTTTACGTTCGTAGGGGCCGCCCTCACCGTAGCCGGAAATATCGCAGACGATCAGCTTCGGATGTTTGGCGTGCAAGGCCTCGAACGACAATCCCAGACGATCCGCTGCGCCCGGAGCCAGATTCTGTACCAGCACATCAGCCGATTCCAGCAAACGCTGCATGACTTCGGCGGCATCGGGGTGTTTCAAATCCAGCGTCAGGCTTTCCTTGGAACGATTGGTCCAGACGAAATGCGACGACAAGCCATGGACGCGCTCGTCATAGCCACGAGCGAAATCACCCACGCCGGGGCGTTCGATCTTGATGACACGCGCCCCCATATCGGCCAGTTGGCGTGTGCAAAATGGCGCCGCGATCGCGTGTTCCAGACTGATGACAGTAATGCCGTCCAACGGACGGACTGCAGGAGTATTACTCATCGAAAATAAATTCCTTCAGGAAGCGATCAAGCGGAGAACGTTATTTGCGCTTGGTGAGCCAGGGTGCCGTCTTGCTCGGCCCACAGATCGGCCTGCCCGGGCTCGGCCACACGGCCAGCGACCTCAAAGGGCGTAGGCGCAACCAAGGGACGCAGGCCGCGATAGGAAAAATGCTCCAGACGCGCAGTCGGATGCGCATGGCAGAATGCGGCCAGCATGAAGGTCGCAATCATGGGACCGTGCACAACCAGACCGGGATACCCCTCGGTACCCGTGACATAGGGATGATCGTAATGGATCCGGTGGCCGTTGAATGTCATGGCCGAATAACGGAACAGCAACACCGGTGACGGATCTACGGACTCGCGCCATTGCGATGCGGGTGGAACGTCCGTGCCCACGAGCTTGGGCGGCGACGGCTGCCTGTAGACGATGTCCTGCTCTTCTTCGATCGCCAGCACGCCATCCTGGTGGTATTCGTGACGCACGGTCACAAACAGCAGTGCACCGGTACGGCCGGTCTTTTCGCGCACATCGGCCACCGTAGAACGACGTTCAGCGGGAGTCCCCACGCGCAAGGGTTGATGGAACGTGACCCGTCCCCCCGCCCACATCCGGTTCCGATCGTCGGCCGGCGGCAAGAACCCGCCGCGTGACGGGTGACCATCCCTGCCTAACCCATCCATGCCAACCGGGGCAATAAAAAAGGCCCATTGCCAGAGCGGAGGCAGCGGTTCGCCTACCCCGGGCGCGGGCTCGCTGAGCGTCGCGGCGATACGGGCGGCATGGCCGACATCGAGATTATCGGCAACAGTTTCACTGCTGCCGATCCAGTCGGCGGGATTGGGAGACGTCATGTAGATTCCTTAGCGGTATATCAGAGCGGCCACCAGCATGCCCGTGTGCCCCGCCTTTGTGAATTCGTATTTCTACAAGGGCGGGTTCAACAGCCTGAAATTCACGCCGGCGGTGCGATATCGCTATTTCCCCTGAAACGCGGGCGCGCGTTTTTCTGCAAAGGCACGCATGCCTTCGAGATAGTCATCGGTATAACCGAGCTGTTGCTGCAAATCGCATTCCAGATCGAACTGCTGCGCCAGCGTATTACCGCTGGAGGCATACAGCGCCTGCTTGGTCGCCGCATAAGCGCGCGTGGGCCCCTGAGCCAGGGTGCGCACGATCTGCTCGCGCGTCTCGTCCAACGCCTCATCCGGGATGCAACGCCAGATCAGCCCCCATGATTCGGCCTGACGAGCCGATACAGTCTCGCCGAACAAAGCGGCCCCCATGGCTCGCGCTGTCCCCACCAGACGAGGCAGAAACCATGTGCCGCCGGCATCCGGCAACAAACCGATCTTGCTGAACGCCTGGATAAAACGCCCGGACTCCACGGCATACACCACATCGCATGCCAGGGCGAGGCTGGCCCCAGCTCCGGCTGCCACGCCATTGACCAGGCACACCACAGGCACCGGTAACGCGCGCAGGCGCAGAATCAGCGGCCGATAAAAATTACGCAGGCCTTCACTCAAATCGCGTCGCTGTCCTTCCGGTAACGGCTTGCGTTCGCCCAGATCCTGCCCAGCACAAAATCCGCGTCCTGCGCCCGTAATCACCAGGCCGCGCAGCTCATCGCACGCCTCCAACGTGTCCAACGCACGCGCCAGCTCGCCGTGCATCACCGCCGTGAAGCTATTCAAACGATCCGGCCGATTCAAAGTGATCACGCCGACACCGTTCTCCAGCGTGAATTGAATCTGCTCGTAGCCCTGCGTCATACCTGTTGCTCCCTATATCCTGTTATGTGATGTGGCCGCACAGAAAAAGCTCCCCTGGCATGCCAAGCGATCTGCGATCGAGGCCGGTAATTACAAAGTCGTCCGAATCTTACCTTGCTGCCATCGACGCTCGCGGCCCGTCAAGTCAAAGCCACTGAAGCGGGCAGCATCTCAATCCAGCGACTGCAACACTGCCAGTTGCTCGGCGCTATCACCGAACAACTGATCCAACACCGTCAAGCGCTTGAAATAATCACCGACCTCCAGCTCATCGGTCATGCCCATCCCGCCGTGCAATTGCACCGCGCTTTGCGCGACATAGCGTCCAGCGCGTGCCGCCTCGAGCTTGGCACTGGCCAGCATGCGGCGCCGCTGCGTGACATCCGGTTCGCTCAATGCGGCCGCCGCAACATAGGCCATCGACAGCGCCATTTCCTTTGCCACCAACATATCCGCCATACGATGCTGCAGCACCTGAAACGCGGCCAGGGGCTGGCCAAACTGCCGACGCGTCTTGAGATAATCGATCGTGATCTCCAGCAAACGCTCCATGGCGCCGGCCGCATGCGCGCACAGGGCCGCCGCGCCCCAATCCAGCGCCGTAGCCAGCCCATCCCGGGCGGCTTGCCCACGCGCCAGCACGGCATCCGCATTGACGGGCGTGCGGTCAAACACGATGCGCGCGCAGCGCGTACGATCCAGTGTCGGCGTATCCAGCACCTGTACCCCTTGGGCATCCGCAGGCACCAGCAGCAACACCGGCTCGTCGTCAATATCGCGCGCCGACACAATCCAGGCCTGCGCCGCCGCACCATGCCAGACCAGATGCTTGGTTCCCGACAGATGCAAGACCTCGTCACTGGCCGATCGCACCGTACACAAGGACGGTTCCGTCTCGTAACGCCGCCCCGGTTCCTGATAAGCCAGCGCCACTATCGCCTCGCCTGAGGCCAAGACCGGCAGCCATCGCTGCCGTATGGCCGCGTCCGCAGCGTCGGCAATCAATGCCGCACTCATCACCGCACTTGGGATCACAGGTTCGGCAACCAGTCCGCGTCCCAATTCCAGATGCACGGGCAACAGACTTGCAGGTGCCTCGCCAAAACCGCCATGCTCCGCCGCAATCGTCAGGCCCAGCACGCCCAGCTCGGCCAATTGCCGCCATGCGCCGTGATCGAGCGCCGCAGCAGCCGCGCGCTCTCGCCGTGCCGCAAAACTCCATTCATCCTGCACCAAACGCCGCAGGCTATCGGCCAGCATGCGTTGCTCTTCGGTATATGCGAAATCCATGATGTGTTTTCCTCAAAGCCCCAACATCATGCGAGCGATGATGCCTTTCTGTACCTCGGTCGTGCCGCCATAAATCGAGGTCTTGCGCATATCGGCATAGCCTGCGCCAGCCGCGGCCGCCATCTCCGGCCCTGGCCCATGAAAGGTTGCATCCGCCTCCATCCAGTCCGGGTCATATGGCCAGGCGTCCGGCCCGGCAATCTCCATCTGCAACATCGCCAGATCCTGCTGTATCTCGGAACCTCGGATCTTCAGTACCGAAGCCTCCGGCCCCGGCGCATCGCCACGCGCCGCCGCGACCCGCAACAGCAGCATCTCCAGCGCCATGATGTCGACCTCCGTGCGGGAGATCCGGTCACGCATCCGGCTGTCCTCCAGAATGGGCCGGCCATGCAGCAATGTACGGGCTGCCATCTCCTTCAGAATGCTCAGCTCGCGATAGCAATGCCCCAAGCCTGCAATACCCGTGCGTTCGTGGCCCAACAGGTACTTGGCATACGTCCATCCCTGCCCCTCCTCGCCGACGCGATTGGCCAGCGGTACACGCACGTTCTCCAGCCATACCTCATTGACATCATGCCCGCCATCGAGGGTACGAATGGGCCGCACGCTGACACCCGGCGAACGCATGTCGATCAACACCATCGAAATCCCGCGCTGCACCTTGGCCTCGGGATCGGTGCGCACCAGGCAGAACATCCAGTCTGCATACTGCGCCAGCGTGGTCCAGGTCTTCTGGCCATTGATCACATAATGATCCCCATCGACCTCGGCGCGCGTCTTCAGCGACGCCAGGTCGGATCCGGAGCCCGGTTCGGAATATCCTTGGCACCACCAGTCTTCGACACGGATGATGCGAGGCAACAGACGCTGCTGCTGCTCGGCACTGCCGTATTTCATCAACACCGGGCCGATCATGCCCAGCCCAAACGGCAGCAAACGCGGCGCGCCGGCCTTGAAGCACTCAACTTCGAAAATCAAGCGTTCGATGGCATTCCAGCCCGTGCCGCCAAATTCCTGCGGCCATGTCGGTGCGCCCCAGCCCTGGTCGGCCAAGATCCGGTGCCACCGCACATAATCATCGCGATGCAGCCGCTGGTGCTTCAGTACTTTGTCACGAATATCTCGCGGCAACTTGTCGTTCGCAAAGGCTCGCACAGTCTCGCGAAACTGCCGTTCTTCGGGTGTCCAGCTTAGGTCCATAGGATGTCTCCTTATGGGTGGTATCTAGCCACGGACAGGGGCTTTAGCGCAATCTGGCTCTGCAAAAGCGGGGCTTTCGTGGGGATGAAGTGGTCGGCCGGTTGTGTTGTTCTTGTGGAAGGATGAGGATTGTTGGCATGCAACGGGTGGGGTTCTTTAGACGCCGGCGTCCGCCCTGACTGAGCGATGCGGGCCTAATCGGAACGGCTCGCCCCATGAGCAGGGGGCTCGGTCCGCTACGCGGACTACCCGTCCCTCAAAAGGCCCGCATCGCTCAGTCAGGGCGAACGCCGGCTCGCAATGTCTCCAGTTGACGGATGCTGTGCACACCTCGAATTGCTCGACGGACGTGGGCAGTCCACTGCTGTGAGTCCGTGGCGGGTGCTGGGATGCCGCGCCGGCCCGTTGAGCGACGGGCAGTCCCCGAAGGGGACCTCGGCGCCTGGTGTTGCGCCGAGCCGTTGCGATAGGGCCGATGCGGCATCCCAGCACCCGCCACGGACGTCTCAATAGAGATCCCCCTCCGCCAGCAAAAAAACTCCATCCGCCACAAAAAAACAAACAAGCAACCAACCGAACCCACAAGTCACAAGAATACCGCTGCACAAAACCCCTGCTTCGGCAATGAAGAATGGTCAGCCAAGCCAACAACCCTGACACTGCCTACACTGTCATCACCTTCCGTAACCGAAAAATGACCGCCACCACACCAGAGACATCCGCGCCCAGCGGCGCCGACCAGCAGTACCGGCAAGCCCTGGCCCAGGGAAAATTTCAGATTCAACGCTGCACCGCCTGTCATGAGGCCGTGTTCTACCCTCGCATGATCTGCCCCCATTGCGGCGCGCCGGATTTGCGCTGGGAATCTCCCAGCGGCCGCGGCACTGTGTATTCGACGACCGTCGTACGGCGCAAAGCCGACGCCGGTGGTGACTACAACGTTGCCCTCATCGACCTGGAAGAAGGCGTCCGGATGATGAGCCGTGTAGAGGGCATCTCCCCCGATGCCGTTCACATCGGCATGGCAGTCAGAGCCGAAGTGCGGCAACAACAAGATCAAGGCCTGGTCGTCTTTGTCGCGCAGGAGGCAGCATGAGCGATTTACAACAACTGCGCGGCGCCGTGGCTGTCGCGGGCGTGGGTCACGCTGGCCTGGGCCGCGCCGATGGCTATACCGAGATGGAAATCCTGGTGCAGGCGGCCCAACGCGCCGTTGCCGATGCGGGCCTGACGATGCGCGATATTGATGGCATCTGCACTGCCAGTGTCGCCGCCACGATGTGGGCCATGCCCGTCATTGAACATCTGGGTATCCGTCCGACCTTCATCGACAGCACCATGTTGGGCGGATCCAGTTTCGTCGCTCATCTGATGCCGGCGCTGCAAGCGCTCGCTTCGGGACAGTGCAACGCCGTACTGGTGTGCTATGGCAGTACGCAGCGCACCTCTACGTTGAGTCGTGCAGAAATCGGACGGGTACGCAAGAACTTCGATCCGCAACCCTACGAAACGCCCTACGATCCCCTCAGCCCGTTGAGCTCGTATGCCCTGGCCGCGGCCCGGCACATGCATCAATACGGCACGACGCGCGAACAACTGGCGCATGTTGCCCTGGCGGCTAATCAATGGGCGCAACGCAATCCCGAAGCACAACTGCGCGAGCCCACGACGCTGGACGAGATTTTGTCATCGCGCATGGTCTCTGATCCGCTCACCGTGCGCGACTGCTGTCTGGTCACCGATGGCGCAGGCGCCTACGTGCTGGTCCGCGCCGACCGGGCTCGCGATCTGCCGAAAAAGCCGGTATACGTGCTGGGCAACGCGACGGCCGTGTGGAACCGCCAGATCTCGTCTATGGAAGACCTGACCGTGACGGCCGCACAGCAATCCGGCCAACGCGCGTTTGCAATGGCCGGCCTGCGTCCCGCCGACATCGACGTCGTAGAGCTCTACGACGCGTTCACCATCAACACCATCTTGTTCCTGGAGGATCTGGGGTTCTGCGCCAAAGGCGAAGGCGGCGCCTACGTCGAAAACGGTGCAATCGCACCAGGCGGAAGGCTGCCCGTCAACACCAATGGCGGCGGCCTGTGCTGCGTGCATCCCGGCATGTATGGCGTATTCATCATGATCGAGGCCGTACGACAGCTGCGTGGCGAGGGTGGCGCGCGCCAGGTCGAGGGCGCGCAACTCGCGCTCGTACACGGCAATGGCGGCACGTTGTCCAGCCAATCCACGGCCATTCTCGGCACTGCGGACACGTTGTAGACCCCTCATGCACGGTGGGGCCGCATTGTCGCGACCTCGCCGTGCGTTGCTTTGCAAGCATCCCGATTCGCCTTTGTTTTCATTTCCAAATTTCTCGAAGTCATGAGTTCATCGTCCCCGCTCACACGCATTCATCAGCTCTTGCAGCACCAGGCGGTGCAACAACCCGAGGCGATCTTCTTGTATGAAGAGGCCGGCACCACATTGAGCTATGGCCAGATGTGGCAACGCGTAGAGCAAGCCGGCCAATGGCTGATCGCCCAAGGCGTACGGCGTGGGGATCGCGTGGCCGTAGTCGGGGAAAATTGCGCGCAGATGATTCAGGCATTGTTTGCCTGCAGTGTGGTGGACGCCTGGCCCGTCGGGCTCAATGCGCGCCTGAGCCAACGTGAAGTCGACGTGATTCTGAGCCATGCTCAGCCGATGTTGACGCTATATACCAGCCATATTTCGACTGCAGCGGCCGCACATGCGCAAGCCGCCGGCGCCCAGGCCCTCGATGCCGCGGTCTGGGGCGATGGCAATCAATGGACTCGCGCCAGCAACGCCCCGGAAGCAGAAACGGGCGCACTGGTAGACCAGGTCGCCACCGTGATCTATACGTCGGGCACTACCGGCGCGCCCAAAGGCGTCATGGTGCCGCACAAAGGTCTGTTGCACTTTGCTCGCATCTCCGCCACATCTCGACGCCTCGGTCCGAGCGACATCGGCTATGCCGCATTACCGATGTCTCATATTTTTGGCATCGCCACCGTATTGATGGCCACAGTCCAGGCAGGCGCCAGCCTGGTATTGCGCAGCAAATACGATCCACAAGATGTGCTGCGTGCGTTGTCGTCTCCGGGTTTGACCGTCTTGCAAGGTGTTCCCACCATGTTCACGCGGCTACTGGCCGTGGCATCCAACCAGCCTCTACACGCGCCGCGTCTGCGCTATGTGTATACCGGCGGTGCAGCGTTGGACCCCACGCTCAAGCGCGACACTGAACGATACTTTGGACAACCCATGCATCATGGTTACGGCATCACCGAGTATGCCGGCTCATTGTTCATCACCGATATCGACGCCCCCCGCAATGACTGTGCGACGGGCTACGCGGTCGAGGGCGTGGAGCTGAGATTGGGTTCTCCCGATGCAGAGCCGCCTGTCCCAGGGCAGCGCGGCGATATTCTCGTGCGGGGTCCCGGCGTCATGCTGGGCTATTACCGCGATTCCGTACAAACTGCCAAGGCGTTGCTGCCCGGCGGTTGGCTCAACACCGGCGATATCGGTTTGATCGATGACAGCGGCGCGCTTTTTATTGCCGGACGCACCAAAGACCTGATCATTCGCTCGGGCTTCAACGTATATCCCGCGGAAGTCGAGGCGGTGATCAACGCCTTTCCAGGCGTGCGATTGTCAGCGGTGGTGGGACGTCTCGAAGCCGACCAAAACGAAGAGGTCGTGGCCTTTATCGAGGCGCAACCGGGAACGGCGATTGACATCGACGCACTGAACGCACATCTACGTACCGAACTCGCGCCCTATAAACGGCCAGCACACATCATCCCCATCGACACATTGCCCACGACAGTAAGCGGAAAGATTCTAAAGCAGCCATTGCGGGAAAAACTGGCTGCGCAAACCACCTGAAAAAACCCGCACAAAACAATACATCAAGGAGACAAATCATGCCGATCAAATCCCTCTTGCAGGCTGGCGCATTGGCGGTATCGCTATGCGCCGCCATCCCCGCCGCCCATGCCGCAGCCTATCCAGACCGGCCGCTGCGCCTGTTGGTCGGCTACGCACCTGGCGGACCGGTCGATACCACCGCACGCGTTTTTGCGAAATATCTGGGCGACAAGCTGGGCCAGACCGTAGTGGTGGAAAACCGCGCCGGAGCAAGCGGAATGATTGCTTCGGATGCCACCGCCAAGGCCTCGCCAGACGGATATTTGCTGGGCTTCGCCGCGAGCCCGACGCTGACGATCTCGCCGCTGGTGCAAAAGAGCGATCTGTTCGATCCTCGCAAAGACTTCACGCCCATCGGCATGGTGGTGGATTACACCAATGTGTTGCTGATCGGCCCGCAAATCCCTGCTAAAACGGTCCGCGAGCTCGTTGATTATGCCAAGGCAAACCCGACTGCCGTGAGCTTTGGCTCGGCCGGCGTAGGCGCATCCAACCATTTGTCAGCCGAACTGCTCAAACAACAGGCCGAAGCCCCGATGCTGCACGTGCCCTATCGCGGCAACTCGCCCGCGATGATGGATGTGGTGAGCGGCAAGATCACCTTTATGTTCGATATCACCAGCACGGCAATTCCCTTTATCAAAAGCGGCAAGGCTCGAGCCCTGGCAGTGACCTCGCGTGAGCGTAACCCCGAACTGCCCGATGTACCGACCATGATCGAAGCCGGCTTGCCCGACTACGAGGTGGTCGGCTGGTATGCCCTGATGGCTCCGCCCAAACTGCCCGATGCCATCAAGACACGGTTGACGCAGGCGCTGAAAGAG
The DNA here is from genome assembly GCF_054781015.1 of Bordetella muralis. Classification (NCBI taxonomy): domain Bacteria; kingdom Pseudomonadati; phylum Pseudomonadota; class Betaproteobacteria; order Burkholderiales; family Alcaligenaceae; genus Bordetella; species Bordetella muralis. The sequence goes on from NZ_BAAGVF010000008.1 coordinate 16,138, forward strand.
GTTTCACAAGACGCCTCATTCCGCAAAACCATGACAGAGGGCGGCTATACCGTCGATGACGGCGACAGCCAAGCAGTACAGGCGCGTATCGAGCGTGAATACGCGATGTGGGCCGACGTCATCAAGACCGCCAACATTCAAAAATAACTGATCCTGATTGGAGCCATCCTTTTATGTCTGCCCTGCAATCGTTGCGAGCCACGACCCGTCTGCCTGTTCTCTGCGCGCCCATGTTTCTGGTGTCGGGGCCCGATCTGGTCATTGCTCAATGCACGGCAGGCGTCATCGGCACGTTTCCGTCGCTCAACGCCAGACCCCAGGAAGCCCTGACGGATTGGCTCACGCGGATCGAGAAAGGACTGGCGCTTTATCGTGAGGCACATCCCGATGCCGTGATCGCGCCCTATGGTGTCAATCTGATCGTGCATCCTACGAACGCGCGCTGGCAGACAGATCTGCAGACATGCGTGGCACATCGCGTACCGTTGATCATCACGTCCCTGCATGCACCCGACGCCGTGGTGCAAGCAGTGCACCCCTACGGTGGCCTGGTTTTTCATGATGTGACGACAGTCCGTCACGCACGGCGGGCGTTGGATGCCGGCGTGGACGGCTTGATTCTCGTCGCGGCAGGTGCAGGTGGGCATGCAGGCACGCTCAATCCCATCGCTCTGGTCAACGAGATCCGGTCGTTTTACGACGGGCCTTTAGTGCTGTCCGGGTGCATCAGCCACGGGAAAGATGTGCTGGCTGCACAGGCGCTGGGATGTGATCTGGCCTATATGGGCACACGCTTTATTGCGACAAATGAATCGCTGGCGCCGGACCGCTATCGCGAGATGGTGTTGCAGGCGACAATTGACGACGTGCTGTATACGCCTTTTTTTTCTGGTGTGCCGGCGAACTATCTGATCCCCAGTATTTCAGCTGCGGGGCTGGATGCGGAACAGCTCAATAGCAAGGACAGTAACGCGGTCAATATGGACAAGACGACACGGCCGAAGGCGTGGAAGGATGTCTGGAGCGCGGGCCAGGGGGTGGGAGCGGTGCAGGAAATCTTGCCTACTCATGCGTTGGTGGATCAGCTGGCGCATGAATATGCCGAGGCGCGCAGGGCGTTGTTGAAGACTGCGAGGGGGTAGTGCTATTTGCTGGGAGGTTGGGTTGCTTATTGGACGTCGAGCCGAGGCAATCGGGCCGTGAGGGCTTCACAAAGCCGGTCCGGCGCGCGGGCGCCGGACACCGTGTTCGCTCACCTCGTCCGCGCCTTCGCGCTCCCTACGGTATCCGCTCCACTCGGCTTTGAGGCGCCCCCACGGCCCGATTGCCTCGGCTCGACTCGCAGTAACTCAAGCTCATCACATCGCTGGCACGAGCCTTTTGCTTGGCGTTTTTCTGTGACCTTGTTGGCAAAGAGGAAGATCTTGCGGTGCTGCTATTCGCGCGTGCCCTGCACACGCGCGAATAGCGATCGGTCCGGGCATGCGGCGGGGTGGCGTGGTGCTAGGTTGGAAGATCTGCTTGGCTAGAGTTGATGCATGCGAAGATTAGTCGCGCGTCTTTGGATGTCGCGAAGCCGTGGTGCGAACAATCTCCTGCTGGCCTATGAGAAATCGTTGCTCGAGAGATCTTCTGTTTGCCACCGATGCCAAAACCTCCGCATGCAGATCACGAACGCTATTCATTGGCGCGCCCGTAGGCGCCAATGAATAGCAACCCTGCAAGATTTTCATCCTTGCAAAAGCCAGTTCCCACGAAGCCTACGTAGACCACCCGTGCCAGCGACGAGGGAATCAGAGATGCTGCGAGTCGAAGCGGGGCAGTGACCGTGTTGGCGCGCCTCGGAGTCGCGCGAGCGGAAGTCGAAGGAAGGCCCGAAGGGGCCGTACGAGACGAGCGATGCGGCAGTCGGACGCGCAGGCGGCCGACCGACTCCGTGAAGCGCCAACACGGTCACTGCCCCGCTTCGACGTCCAATAGCACTCACGTCCCCGTCATACCACGATGCCGATCTAGCACATCACTCGATCTTGATACCCGCATCCTTGATGACCTTGCTCCATTTAGCCAGCTCAGCCTGTATGAACGCACCAAACTCCTCCGGCGTACCCGGTTTAGGTTCCGCCCCAGCAGCCAGCATGCTTTTCACGGTATCAGGATTGCTCAACACCTTCTGCATATCCCCATTCACGCGTTTGACAATATCGGCAGGCGTACCCGCGGGCGCCAGCATGCCGCTCCAGGAATAGGCTTCGTAGCCTGGCACGCCGGAAGACGCAATGGTGGGGATGCCTGGGAACAAAGCAGAAGGCTCGGGATTACCCACACCCAGGGCACGGATTTTTCCGCCCGACAAATGCGGCATGGCGGATGGGCCATCCGCGAACATGACTTGTACCTGTCCACCCAGCAGATCTTGCATCGCCGGCGCACTGCCGCGATAAGGCACATGCTGCATGCGCGTGCCGGTCATGCTGTTAAAGAGCTCGCCCGCGAGGTGCGTGCCGCCACCGGTGCCAGACGAGCCAAACGACAGTTTTCCTGGATTCTGTTTGGCATAGGCAATGAGCTCCTTGACGCTTTTGACTGGCAGAGACTCGTGCACGACAAGCACAATCGGAAACACAGCACCCATGCCCACCGGCACAAAATCCGCAGTAATGTCGTAGCTCAGGTTGCCGCGCAGGCTAGGCAACACCGTATGGTGGATCGAAGCAAAGAAATAGTGATAGCCATCCGCAGGCGCCTTGGCTGCAGCTTGTGCCCCGACGATGCCGCCCGCGCCAGCCTTGTTATCCACGACCGTCGGCGTTTTCCACATTGCACCCAGGGGTGTCGCGATGAAACGTGCCGTCGTATCCACCGGACCACCTGCCGGAAAAGGCACAATGAAATTGACGGGATGGTCAGGCCACGAGGCAGCGCGAACAGAGAACGGCAAAGTCGCGGCAGCGCAGGCTGCCCCCAGCCCCGCCAGCAAGCGGCGGCGTTGCGGATCGTGCATGAGTATGTCTCCGGTTTTTTTGTCTGTGCGCACAAGCGTTGTGCCTTGTGCAGTGCTCGTATTATTTGCGCACAGGCGCCGGCTTGCCGATTCTTTTTTGCCGAAGCCCCTGTTCAGCCGCGGCAACCGCTCGACCGAGCATCAGGCATTGCGCGCAGCTACCCGTACATGCTCGATAAAGTCTTCCACAAAACGCGGCAAGTCGCGGCCACGCTGGCGGCACAACAGACGGTCGCGCTGAGCCCAGGCGTCCTTCAGACGCAGGACATGCAGTGCCTGCGGCCGGCTGTAGCGCGCCGCGCAGGCCTTGGGCACCACGGCGATTCCGGCCCCTGCCTCGACCATACGGCATACGGCCTCGAAACTGCCCACGTGTACGCGTTGGCATAACCGTTTGCCCAACCCCAGCGCAATGTCCTCCAGAAAGGTCTGAATCGCGCTGTTGGGGTGAATGCCGACGAACTGATAGGCGTCGATCACATCGACAAAATTTGCGGACTCGAGCTGCGCCAGCGGGTGTTTCAATGACGTCACGATGGCCAGCTCATCGCGAAACAGGGGCATCACGTCCAGCCCGTCGACATCGATATTGCCTGCCACGATCCCCAGGTCCGCCGCTCCGGCACGAATCGCCAACACGATATCGCCAGAGATTTTTTCCTCCAATTCGATATCCACGTCCGGGTTTTCCGCCAGAAAAGTCGACATGGCGTCAGCCAGAAACGAATTCGTTGCCGTCGTGTTGGCCAACAATCGTAACCGTCCCTTGATACCGCTGGAATATGGCTGCAAATCGGCATTCAGGCATTCCAGCTGCCGGAATACCGCGTGGGCGTGCTTGAGCAGGACTTCGCCCGCAGGTGTCAGGGCCACGCCTGTCGCCTGACGCACCAGCAAACGCGCCTTGAACGCTTCCTCCATGTTCTTGATGCGCGCACTGGCCGCGGGCAGCGACAGAAAGGTGCGCTCGGCCGCACGGGTCAGATTCAGGGTTTCACCTACGTTCACGAATAAACGCAGATCGGTCAGGTCGTGTCTCATGTTCCGCCAAGCAAAAGGGGGGTGTCTTTAATTTTGAATTCCGCTGGCCCGACTTGAAATCTACCATGCACAGAGTCGGGTGTGCCAAACAGGCGTGCGATTCGCGTGCTTCTGTCCAGCGTAGCGGCCCCAGCCCCAAAGGAGAATGGATTATGAGCGGTATGGTTGCAGGAAAAGTCGTCGTCGTCACCGGCGCGGGCGGCGGGATCGGGCGCAGTGTCGCCCTGGCGATGGCCGCGGCAGGCGCAAAAGTCGTGGTCAATGACATCGGCGTATCGTTGCAGGGCGAAGGCGGCGGTGACGGCCCCGCGCAGGCCGTGGTCAAGGAAATCCAAGCTGCCGGCGGACAGGCCTGCCCCAGCACCGACAGCGTCGCCAGCTACGAGGGTGCTCACAACATCATCAAGACGGCGGTCGATGTCTTTGGACGCATTGATGCGGTGGTCAACAACGCGGGCAATCTGCGCGACCGCGTGTTTCACAAGATGAGCGAAGAAGAATGGCGCCAGGTGCTGGACGTGCACCTGAATGGCTCGTTCTACATGAGCCGTGCTGCAGCGCCCTATTTCCGCGAACAGGAATCCGGCGCGCTGGTGCATATGACCTCGACTTCCGGACTGATCGGTAATTTTGGGCAGGCCAACTATTCGGCCGCCAAGCTCGGCATTGTCGCGCTGTCCAAATCCATCGCGCTGGATATGGCGCGCTATCACGTACGGTCGAATTGCATTGCGCCATTTGCCTGGAGCCGCATGACCAGCTCCATTCCCGCAGAGACCGAAGCCGAAAAAGCCCGCGTCGAAAAGCTGAAAAAAATGGAAGCCGGCAAAGTCGCGCCCCTCGCGGTCTACCTGGTCAGCGATGCCGCCAGCGAAGTGACCGCACAGATTTTTGCCGTCCGTGCCAATGAAATCATGTTGATGAGCCAGCCTCGCCCGCTGCGCACCGTGCACTACAGCGAAGGCTGGACCCCGGAACTGATCGGCGATATCGCGATTCCCGCCATGCGCAAACATTTCTATGCGCTGGAACGTTCGCCCGACGTCATTGACTGGGATCCCATCTGAGAAAGCCGCCATGCCCTTAGATTATCAGACCATCAAGAACTGGGAATTCGCCGACATCCACCACCGTTACGAGGACAAGGACACGATTCTGTACGCCCTGGGCATCGGCCTGGGGGCAGACCCCATGGACGCTGCGCAGTTGCGCTATGTCTACGAACAGGATCTGCAAACCATCCCCACATTGGCCACCGTGCTGGGTCATCCAGGTTTCTGGATGAATGATCCGCGCGCCGGGATCGATTGGGTCCGGCTGGTACACGGCGAACAGCGTCTGCAATTGCATGCACCATTGCCCGCCAGCGGCACCGTGATCGGCAAGAGCCGCGTCACGCACGTCATCGACAAAGGCGCCGACAAAGGTGCGCTGGTGGTCACAGAACGCACGCTGCATGATGATCAAGGCCTGCATTTGGCAACCTTGCAGCAGATCACCTTCTGCCGTGGCGATGGCGGTTTTGGACAGGGCGACGAGGCCCTGCCGCCTTTGCCTGCCGCGCCGGCACGTGCAGCGGACCTGTCGTGCCAGCTATCGGTAGCCCCCAACGCAGCCCTGCTCTACCGGCTGAATGCAGACCGCAATCCGCTACATGCCGACCCTGCAGTCGCCAGCAAGGCCGGTTACCCGCAGCCTATTCTGCACGGCCTGTGCACCTACGGCATGGCGGCACACGCCATCATCAAAAGCTGCTGCGACTACGACGCGTCGCGTTTGACCGGTCTGAACGCACGATTCTCGTCCCCCGTCTTCCCGGGCGAAACCTTGCAGTGCGACATCTGGCAGGACGCGGGCAATGCGCTGCAATTCAGCATGCGCGCCATCGACCGTGATGTCGTGGTGATGAGCCATGGCACTGCCACGCTTTCTCAATAAACGCGGCTTGCCGCAACAGGGTTCTTATCGTCATGCAGCATCGTCCCCCGCCTCTGGAAGGCATTCGCGTACTCGACCTCAGCCGTATCCTGGCCGGTCCCTGGTGCACTCAGAACCTCGCAGATCTGGGCGCAGATGTGATCAAGGTCGAGCGTCCCGCTACCGGCGACGACACGCGCCATTGGGGCCCGCCCTACCTGAAAGACGGCCAGGGCCAGGACACCTCCGAGGCGGCCTACTATCTGAGCACCAATCGCAACAAACGCTCGCTGGAGGCCGATATCGCCAGCCCCGAAGGCGCGGCTCTCGTTCGGGAACTCGTCACCCATTGCGACATTCTGGTTGAAAATTTCAAGGTCGGGGGCTTGCGCAAATACGGCCTGGACTACGACAGCCTGAATGCCTTGAATCCACGCCTGATCTATTGCTCGGTCACCGGTTTCGGTCAGGACGGCCCCTGCGCCACATTGCCCGGCTATGATTTCATGATCCAGGGGCTGGGCGGCTTGATGAGCATCACCGGTGAACGCGATGACCTGCCCGGCGGCGGCCCTCAGAAAGCCGGTGTGGCTGTCACAGACATCATCACGGGGATGTACGCCACGGTGGCCATTTTGGCGGCCATTCAAGAACGGCACCGCAGCGGCTTGGGACAACATCTGGACATTGCGCTGCTGGATTGCCACGTGGCCATGCTGGCGAACCAGAACTCCAACTATTTCACGTCGGGCAATGCGCCAACGCGCGCGGGCAATGCCCACCAGAATGTCGTGCCTTATCAGGTGTTCGCCGCCAGCGATGGCCACCTGATCGTCGCAACCGGCAACGAATCGCAATACCGTGCCTATTGCAAAGCCATCGGCGCGCCCGAACTCGGGGACGATCCGCGCTTTGCGACGAATCGCTTGAGAGTCACCAATCGGGATGTCTTGGTCGCCCTTTTGAGCGACATCATGAAACAAGGTCCGCGCGACGAATGGATCAGCAAACTGGAGGCTGCGGGCGTGCCTTGCGGCCCCATCAACAACATCGCGCAAACTTTTGCACATCCGCAGGTCCAGGCACGTCAACTGCGTCGAGAACTGCCGCACCCCTTGGGCGGCACGGCGCCTGTGACCGCCAGCCCGCTGCGGTTTTCCGCGTCACCCGTGGTGTATCGCAATGCTCCGCCCATGCTGGGTCAGCATACGCAGGAAATTTTGCAGGAGATTCTCGGCAGAACGGCTTGATCGCATTGACGATGCAATGCCGGGGAAAACCCGCAGTTAAGCAAATCCGAATAGTGCCGCCGATCCAGAATAGCTAGCATTTTTCGAGCCGCGAACCAGCTTGATGATGTTGCGGCACACAATAAATCCTGACACCGCATCTTGGCTTGCTGCTTTCCAAAGCAACATACGGCCTGCAGGCGGCTTTGAGGCAAAAAAATCACGACATCTATCGTGGGAGACAACGCATGAAAAAGCTGCTTGCCGGTTTGGCCCTGTGCCAAGGCTTGTCCCTGACATCGCTGGCCACCGCGGCCGATCTGACGATCGGAGGCCTGCTGCCCATGAGCGGCAGCAATGCCGAATATGGACAGATATTCAGCTCGGGCGCCAACCTGGCCGTTGAACACATCAATGCGTCCAAGATGCTGTCCGGCAAGCTTTCCATCGTGTACGAAGACAGCCAGGCGCTGCCCATGCAAGGCGTCATCGGCATGAACAAACTGGTCAACGTCGCCAAAGTACCTTTCGTGCTGAGCGCGTTCACCGGCGTGTCCAAGGCCATTGCCCCCGTTGGCACTCGCAGCAAAACGGTGATGGTCAATGGCGGCGGTGTTGGTCCGGACTTGGCCGACCTGGGCGACTATTTCTGGAACACGATTCCTCTGGCGAACTTCGAGGTGCGTGCCATCGTGCCGTATCTCGTCAAAGAACGTCAGTTCAAGCGCATCGCCCTGGTCTATGTCGACGATCCATTGGGCCAATCCGTGGTTAAAGAATTGAACACGGAACTCGGCAAAGCCGGAGGCGAGCTGGCAGGCAGTTTCTCGGTGCCAGCCACCTCGCAGCAGTTTTCGGGGATCGCTGCACGCGTGCGGGATGTCAAACCCGATGCGGTGTATATCGCCTCGTACGGCAGCCAGCAAGGGCAGATCGTCAAGCAACTGCGCGATAACGGCGTCACGCAGCAACTGGTCAGCTATTCCGCATTCGCCATTCCCTCGACCCTGTCGCTGCCCGAAGCCAAAGGCGCGATTTTCACCAGCCAGAAGGTGGACTGGGAGAAATCCGACGACATCACGCGCCGCATGCTGGACGACTATAAAAAGCAATACGGCAAAGCCCCCAACATGTATGTCCTGAACTACTACAACGCCGTGCGCACCTTTGCCGTGCTGGCCGCAGCGCTGGAAAAGGCCGGCAAACCCATCACTGGGGAAAATCTGTTGGCGCAGCGCAAGGCGACGCCCTCTTTTGATTTCGTGGGCGCCACCGTCTCGTTCGCGGACAACGGCACCATCAAGGCTCCCATCCAGATCAACGAGATCGGCGAGAACGGCACCAAGCCCATCGCTGACGCCGCGCCCTGATCCCGTCCCATAGAGAGGTGGCTATCGTATGTTGTTTGTCCAGCTCTTCATCAACGGGATACAGACGGGTGCCCTGTATGCCCTGATCGCGGCCGGGTTTTCGCTGATTTTCGGCACGACCCGCGTCTTTCACGTTGCCCATGGCGCCACGTTCACGTTGGCAGGCTTTATTTTTTACGAGTGCTATACGGTGCTGGGCTGGATGTGGCCGTTGGCTGCCGTGGCCGCTGGCCTGGCGGCGGCCTTGTTCGGCGTGTTGGTGGACCGTTATATCTACGCCGTCATCCAGCGGCACGAGGGTGCTTTCTTTACCGTGTTCGTCGCCTCGTTCGGCATTGCGATCGTGGCGCAGAATCTGATCACCATCGGGTTCGGCCGCGGCCTGGTGACTGTGCCCACGCCATTGAGCAAGAGCGTGGAATGGCTGCCGGGGTTGTATGTCGCCCCGATGGCAGGGGTCGCCGTGCTATGCGCCATCGTCGCCTTCGGCCTGCTGCAGTGGCTGCTGACTCGCACCAATCTTGGCCTGGCGCTGCGGGCTTTAGGCGAAAACTCAGCTCTGGTACGCGTCTATGGATTGACGCCGCGGCGGCTGTCGCAATACGTGTTCCTGATCGGCTCATTACTGGCCGTGCCGGCGGCGATCCTGACGGCGACGACGACGGGCCTGAATCCCTCGATGGGACATCACATCATGCTGATCAGCATCGCAGCCACCATTGTGGGCGGCGTCGGCAGCCTGCGTGGTGCAGCCGTGGCCGGGTTGTTGCTAGGCATGGCCGAGAACCTGTCGCTCGCCTGGATCGATCCGCAGTGGAGCGAGGCGGTCACCTTTGTCGTGCTGTTCCTTTTCATCCTGTTCCGCCCCGGCGGCGTATTCGGGCGCGCAGTGACGTCGTGACAGTGGCACGCGTAATCATGGTCTGACGATTCATTCAACGGGGCATCCATGCTGGCTTATCTGCAAAACATTGCCGTGCTCTTCTGCGTGAATGCCATGTTGGCAGTCACACTCAACTTCATCATGGGTTATGCCGGCATTTTTTCCTTGGCGCATGCGATTTTTTTCGGGGTAGGCGCTTATACCGCAGCGAATGTGGCGATGCACTTCAGCGATTCGCTGTTGCTGTGCACCGTCGCCGCCGTACTGGTGTCGGCCGTGCTGTCCATGGTGCTGGCCCTGCCGGCGCTACGTGTGCGGGGGGAATATTTTGTTGCTGCATCATTGGGCTTGCAAGTCATAGGCGTGACTGTTTTCTCGGAATGGAAAGGCGTCACCGGCGGATTGGGAGGACTGGTGGGTATTCCTCCGCCCACGATTTTCGGCCACGCGCTGAGCACCCCTGCCGAGTTTTTGGCCTTGGCCATCGCGGGGTTGATCGCCGTTTTACTGATCACCACCGCCCTGTTGCGCGGCAGCTTTGGCCGCAGTTTGATGGCCATCCGCGATAGCGAGTCCGCAGCGCAAGCGGCGGGCAAATGGGTCGCCGCCATCAAGACGCTTTCTGTCGCCGTCTCTGCCGGATTGGCCGCCGTCGCCGGCGTGATCTACGCGTTCTACATGAGTTTCGTCAATGTCGAAGGATTCATGCTGGAAACGTCGATCCTGTTGATGGCCATGGTCATCATCGGCGGCACAGGCACCGTGTTTGGCCCCATCATTGGTACGGCGCTATTGATGGTGCTGCCTGCGGCGTTGACGTATCTGCCCTTCCTGCCGCCTGCGGAGCTGGGCACGATACAACAAATCGTGTATGGGGCAATCATGGTGTTGTTGATGATGTATCGCCCAGGCGGGTTGGTGGGCGGGCGTCGCAAAGGAGGCCAAGCATGAATGCCACCATGTCTGCGACAACGCCCTCGCCCACACCTGCGATGAGCACTGCGGCCCCTCCTGCGCTGCTGCAACTGCAGGGACTGTCCAAACGATTCGGCGGCCTGCAAGCCATCACCGATGTATCGATGGACCTGCCTGCCGGACTCATCACGACGCTGGTCGGCCCTAATGGCGCAGGAAAGACCACGCTATTCAACATGATCACGGGCCATTTGACGCCGAGCGCCGGGACGGTCTATCTGCACGGCAAGCCGCTGAGCAAGCTGGCACCGTGGCAGATTGCCCGCCTCGGCGTCGGCCGTACATTTCAGGACTTGCGGCTCTTTACCCACATGAGCGTGATGGAGAACGTCACGACCGTCACCGAACGCGGCAGCTGGTTGTGGCAACGCCGCACAGATCCCCAGCGGATTGAATCCATTTTGAACGAGGCCGGACTCTGGAACCAGCGACACGAACGCGCGGCAGACCTGGCGTATGCCGAACGGAAATTCCTGAGCCTGGCTCGCCTGATGGCCAGTGGCGCATCACTCTGGCTGCTGGACGAACCGGCCTCAGGCCTGGACCCACGCTCTTTTGACCGTTTCGTCGCCTTGCTGCGCGACTATGCCACGCGCGGCATCACCATTTGCATCATCGAACACAATCTGGATCTGGTGACGCAGCTCTCTGATCAGCTGGCGTTTCTGGATCAGGGCAAATTGCTGGCGTGCGGCGATCCGGCAGCCATTCTGCAGGATCCCGCGTTGGCCGCCATTTACTTCGGAGAGCGAGCATGAGTGCCTCCCCCCCGATCCTGGAAACCCGCGGCTTGCGCGCAGGCTATGGCGAGCGCCCCGTCCTCGAGGGCATCGATGTGCATCTGCACGCCAACGAAGTGCTCTGCCTGATCGGACATAACGGCGCGGGTAAATCCACGTTGCTCAAGACGCTATTCGGCCTGCTGGACCCGGAAGACGGCCAGGTGCTGTTGGACGGGAAGCCCATGCACAGACCCGACGCACGCCGCCTGACAGATGCGGGCATTTCCATGGTGCCCGAAGGGCGAGGCATTTTCCCGGGGCTGAGCGTCGCCGAAACCATGAGATTGGGGCTCTGGTCCGCTGGCGTTCCGAAGGCCGAGCACACGGCACGGCTGGACTGGGTCATGCAAGTCCTGCCCGCTTTGCGCAAGTTCTACAGCCAGCGCGCCGGCACGCTCTCAGGCGGCCAGCAACAGATGGTGTCGTTAGGCCGCGCCCTGCTCAGCCAACCACGCTGCCTGTTGTTGGACGAGCCCTCGATTGGATTGGCGCCCAAGCTGTTTCAAGACTTGATGGGTCCGATTCGCGCGCTGCAGCAGCAACGCGGCATGGCCATCCTGATCGTTGAACAGAATGTCCGCGAGGCCTTGAAGATCGCCGATCGCGTCATCGTGATGAAATCGGGCGCCTTGATCCGCGCTGGCGTGCCCGCCGATTTTTCCGACAATGCCAGCCTGATGGAACTGTATTGATGTCTGCCGCTGCTGCCATGCCAGCGTCTGCACGCCTGGCCGATTTGTATATTCCGCATTTGCAGTCACACCCCGACGACATTGCGCTGATCGATGAAGCGGGCTCTCTGACCTATCGCGAATTCGATGCGTTATGCCAGCGCACTGCGCAGTGGCTGAGGGCACAGGGTATCCAGGCTGGCGATTGCGTAGCCGTATGGCTGATCAACCGCCGGGAATGGCTGGCGCTGTTATTCGGTCTGGCCCGGTTGGACGCCACATTGGTCGCCATCAACACGCGCTATCGCAGCAGCGAACTCGAGTACATTCTGACGCGATCCAAAGCGCGCATGCTGCTGATGCAGCCGTCTTTTCGCAAAATTGATTTTCCCGAGGTCCTGGCCGGTATCGCACCCGATGCACTGCCTGATCTCGAATGTATTGCGTTGCTCGATGCTCCCACGGACACACCGGATACGGTGCTGGGCCGGCGCACCGTGGCGTTTTCACCCGATACGCCAGCTCGTTTTCCGCAAACGCCAGATATCGCGGACGGATTACATCAAGCATCACATCCGGTGATCCTGTTCACCACATCGGGTACCACCAAAGGTCCCAAACTGGTGATGCATAGCGCCGCAACGCTCTATGCACACAGCACCTGCGTAGCCGATGCCTACGGTTTTCACGACGCAGGCACGCGATTGCTGGCTGTATTGCCGCTGTGCGGCGTGTTCGGCCTGAACGGTGCGTTGGCAGCGCTACGAGCGGGTGCGCCCGTCATCATGATGGACTTGTTCGATGCGCCGCGGGCTGCACAGTACCTGCGGGACGAACGCATCACGCATTTGTTCGGCAGCGACGAGATGCTGCGGCGTATTGCCGACGAAACCGTGCAGACGCGGCCCTTTCCCCATGCCCGGGTATTCGGGTTCGCCTCTTTCAGCCCGGGGGCTGCCGCGCTCGTAGAGGCCTTGCAGCAGCGGGGTTTTCCGTTGCGAGGGTTATATGGCTCCAGCGAAGTGCAGGCGCTGTTTTCCCTGCAAGATGCCGGCTTGCCGGTCGAGGAACGGGCCTTGGGCGGCGGCCGGCCAGCCGCAGGCCAGGCTGCTCATCTGCGCATTCGTGACCCAGATACCGGCGACTTATGCCCGCTAGGTGAGTCCGGTGAAATAGAAATCCGTGCGCCCGGTAATTTCCTGGGCTATCTGGACAATCCGGAGGCGACCGCCCAGGCCATGACGGCCGACGGATACTTTCGCACCGGAGATCTGGGCTACCTGCGCCCGGACGGCAGTTTTGTTTATCTCGCACGCATGGGCGATACGCTGCGGCTCGGCGGCTATCTGGTTGATCCTGCGGAAATCGAACACGCGTTAGCCCAGCAGCCGGGTGTGCGCAACGCGCAAGTCGTCGGCATCGCCCTGGATGGCCAGCCCCGCGCAGCCGCCTTTGTGATCGCGGCGCCGGAGGTCACGGCAGAGGGCTTGCTCGCCGCCCTGCGCACCTCCCTGGCGCCTTTCAAAATCCCCGCGCGATTATGGTTGGTTGAAGCCTTTCCCACGGCAGCCAGCGCCAACGGTTTCAAGATTCAACGAGCGAAACTACGGCAAATGGCAGAAGAGCGGCTGCACCAGGAGACACATTGACCGAGCCTTTCCGACCGGCCCAGGAATGATTTCTTTGACGAATCCCTTTGAGGCAAAACCAATGCATGACGCTTCTTTATATTTCGAAGACTTCCAACCAGGCCAGACATTCGAAAGCGGCGGCCGCACACTGACCGAAGCCGACCTGACCATGTTTTCCATGATATCCGGCGACTGGAACCCCATCCATGCCGATGCCGTCTATGCAGCAGGCACGCGCTATGGCCAACGATTGATACACGGTACGCTGGGCATTGCCATCGCGACCGGCATGATGCATGAGCTGGGTATCTTTCACCGCTCGGTCGTTGCAATGCTGTCGCTGCGCGAATGGAAATTCGTCAAGCCGATCTTTGTCGGCGACACGCTGCATCTGGTGCTGGACATCCTGGCGGTCAATCCCGGCACCAGCACACGCGTGGGCGCGATTGACCGGCGTCTGCGGCTGGTCAACCAGAATGGCGAAACCGTACAGGATGGCAGCAGCGAGGTGCTGGTCCTCAAGAAGAAAAGCTGAAAGCCCGACGGGTGCTCATTCCGTGACGTTGGCCTCAACCAGCTTTGCCAGCTGCAACAACGACTCCTGCCATCCCAGGTAGCACATTTCGGCGGGAATCATTTCGGGGATTCCCTCCTGCACGATACTCAATTCGGTCCCGCACATGACCTGCTTCAGTGAAACCGTAACGGTCATTTCGCCGGGCAAATCGGCGTTATCAAAACTATCCGTATAGCGAATCTTCTCGAAGGGCACCAACTCCAGATATTCGCCGCCGAACGACTCGCTCTTGCCCGTGCCGAAATTACGGAAAGACATCTTGTGAGTGCCACCGACCCGGGCATCCAGGTGATGCACCTCGCAGGTATATCCGTAGGGGGGCAGCCATTTTGCAGCAGCATCAGGCTCGAGAAAGGCTCGATAGACGCGCTCGGGCGTCGCACGCAGGACACGGTGTAGACGAACGGTTCCGGTTGTCATGATGAGAACTCCTTAGGGTTAACGCCCCCGCCGTGCCTGTGGCGGCGGTTCAAAAACGGGGGATGTACTCCTACGACGAATCAACTGCCAGCAAATCGACAACGATCAGACTAGAGAAAACCCTGACCCGGCTATGGATGCGGGTCGGGTCATGCAGCATGAGCGCCAGCCTGACAAATAACTGAATCGTCACAGACGTGTCACGAAACCGCCCCACAATCCGGTGAACTATTCAAAAATGGATCACCCGGGATCATGAAAAAACTACTGAGCGTCACGTTGATCGGTTTGGCCTGGGCCGCCGCCACCTCTGCCACCGCCGCCGAATGTCCACACGGTGAGCTCGACAAGAAATTCTGCGACGCCAACGGCGACATGGTGGCCGATGCTCCCACCAACCCCAAAGAATGGGTGGATCCCTCGACGCTGATTTTCGCCTATACCCCCGTCGAAGACCCGGAGGTCTATCGCAGCGTCTGGGATGAGTTCCTGCGCCACATGGAAAAGACCACAGGCAAAAAGGTCCAATTCTTCCCCGTGCAGTCCAATGCCGCCCAACTCGAAGCCATGCGCGCCGGCCGCCTGCACGTCGCGGGCTTTAACACGGGCAGCAATCCGCTGGCCGTGAATTGCGCGGGTTTTGTGCCGTTCACCATGATGGCGGACAAGCAAGGCGCCTATGGCTACGAGATGGAAATCATCGTACCCGCGGATAGCAGCGTGCAGAAAATCGAGGACCTGAAAGGCAAGACGATCGCCTTCACCTCGCAGACATCGAATTCGGGATACAAAGCCCCTTCCGCCCTGCTGGCCAGTACTTACCACATGCAGGCGGACAAGGATTACAAGCCCGCCTTCTCGGGCAAACATGACAACTCGGTCATCGGCGTTGCCAACAAAGATTACGACGCAGCAGCGGTGGCAAACTCGGTGATGAACCGCATGATCGTGCGCAACGCCGTGGACAAGACCAAGATCCGCAGCATCTACAAATCGCAGTCGTTCCCCACCACAGGCTACGGCTATGTCTATAACCTCAAGCCCGAACTGGCCGAGAAAGTCCGCGAATCGTTCACGACGTTCAACTGGGAAGGCACTGCTCTCCTGAAGGAATTCGGCAAGGCCGAACCCGCTCAAGAGGCCTTTATTCCCATTACGTACAAAGAGCACTGGGCAGTCGTGCGCGAGATCGACAAAGCCATGAACGTCTCGTACACGTGCCAGTGAGCGAGCGTTGTGCAATGAGAGTCAGCGTTATGCGGGGCTTTAGATGATGCGCGGCCATGCCGACACCGATGCGCCTATGCTCGAGCTGCAAGGACTAGTCAAACGCTATCCCACTGGCGATCTGGCGCTGGATCACGTAGACCTCACCGTCCCCCGCGGACAGGTCGTGGCACTGATCGGCCCATCCGGGGCAGGCAAAAGCACGCTGATCCGCTGCATCAACCGTCTGGTAGAGCCGTCGGGCGGCGACGTGCGCCTGGACGGCCGCAGCCTGCCCACACAATCCGCACGCGAACTGCGGCGTACGCGTCGCCAACTGGGCATGATTTTCCAAGAGTACGCGTTGGTCGAACGGCTGACCGTCATGGAAAACGTATTGTCAGGCCGGTTGGGTTACACCGGATTCTGGCGCAGTTGGGCGCGCCGCTATCCGCAGGCTGATCTGGAGCAGGCGTTTTATCTACTGGACCGTGTAGGGCTCACCGGCTTTGAAAACAAGCGTGCCGACGCATTGTCAGGCGGTCAACGGCAACGTGTCGGGATCGCACGCGCGCTGATGCAGGATCCGCTGCTGTTGCTGGTGGATGAGCCCACCGCCAGCCTCGACCCCAAGACCTCGCGTCAAATCATGCGGCTATTGTGCGAGATATGCCGTGAACGAGGCCTGTCCGCCATCATCAATATCCACGACGTGGCACTGGCCACCCAATTCGCGGATCGCATCGTCGGATTGCGCAAGGGACGCCTCGTCTATGACGGACAGCCTGCCGGCCTCGTGCCTCAGGTATTGACCGATATCTACGGCATGGAAGACTGGCACGATGCGGGCCATGAGCATGATGCCGACCCTGCAAGCGATGCCCGTGAGGCACTGGCAGGCATGCCATCGCTGAGCATCACGGCAACGCCAGCTGACACGGCCTCACCCGCATCAAGCAACGATACTCTGCATACCGCGCGGGCTACGGCATGAGCACCGCAACCGCATGGCGCAAGCCGCCATTCATTCGCTCTGGTCGTGTTCGCATCCTGCTGTGGATAGTCGCGGGGGTGTATCTCATCACCGCGCTGAATTCTGTCTCTGTCGATTGGAGCCGCGTCGCCGAAGGGCTGACACGCGGCTGGCGCTTTATCGCTGCCTTTGCACACCCTGACTTTGTCAGTCGATGGCGCGAGATCAGCGAAGGCCTGATCGAAAGTCTCGCCATGACCATGACGTCAACGGCGCTGGGCGTCTTGCTCAGTATCCCGATCGGCCTGGGCGCAGCGCGCAATATCAGTCCCACGCCGGTTTACGCCGTATGCCGCGGATTCATCGCGATTTCACGCGCCTTTCCTGAATTGATCATCGCCATTTTGCTGGTGAAAATGTTCGGATTTGGTCCGTTGGCGGGCATGCTGACATTGACTATCGCCTCGATGGGTTTTTTAGGCAAACTGCTCGCCGAAGAAATCGAAACCGCCGACCGCTCGCAACTCGAGGCCATCCGCGCCACCGGTGCCGCATGGCCGCAATGGATCGTCTACGCCGTGCAACCACAAGTCATGCCGCGTCTGATCGGCCTGTCCATCTATCGTCTGGACATCAATTTCCGCGAAGCCGCCATCATCGGCATCGTCGGCGCGGGCGGCATCGGCGCGACGCTGAACACCTCGTTCGACCGTTATGAATTCGAAACCGCCGCCGCTATCCTGCTGCTCATCATCGCCATCGTGATGCTGTGCGAATATGCATCGGGTCATGTGCGCAGGAGATTCCTGTGAGCACGCATGGCATTGCGTGGCACCGCCACACGCCCGCACAGCAACGCTGGTCGTGGCTGGCCTGGATGATCGGCGCGTTGGTTTTCGTCGTCAGTTGGAAACAGGTATCGGACAACACGATCTGGGACTTTGCCTGGGACGCGCCGGTAGCGGGCTGGGATATGGTTTCGCGCATGTGGCCGCCACGCTGGAGCTATCTGCCGCAACTGCTGCAGCCCTTGTGGGATACGCTGAATATTGCCACGCTGGGCACAGCAATCGGCACCTTGATCGCAGTACCGATCGCATTCGCCGCCGCGCGCAATACGACACCCAGCCGCGCCCTGCTGCGCCCGCTGGCCTTGACTATCATCGTCGCCTCGCGGTCAATCAACTCACTGATCTGGGCAATGCTGCTGGTCACCGTCGTCGGCCCGGGTGTATTGGCCGGCATCATTGCCATCGCCCTGCGCTCCGTGGGCTTCATCGGCAAACTCCTGTATGAAGCCATCGAAGAAATCGACGTCCGCCAGGTCGAGGCCATCACGGCCACGGGTGCAACCTCACCGCAAGTTCTCGTCTACGGTGTCGTCCCTCAGGTCCTGCCCTCACTGGTGAGCACCACCGTCTATCGCTGGGACATCAACATCCGCGAATCCACCGTGCTCGGCATCGTCGGCGCCGGCGGCATCGGTTTGCCCCTGGCTGCGTCCGTAGACACGCTGGCCTGGCCGCAGGTCACCGTCATTTTCGCAGCCATACTCGGCACGGTATTCCTGGCCGAATGGGTATCGCGAAAGGTGCGAGAAGCGTTAATCTGAAGGGATGACCGAATCCCTCTTCAACCCCATTCACCGTGACCGCAACCAGAACTCCCTGCTCTGGCTGTTCGACACACTCGAGCGCGACGCGGGCTATATGCGGCGGCAGATGTTCGGCTGTCAGGCGGCCTACCTGGATGGCAGGTTGTATCTCGTCGTTGCCGACAAAGGAGACCCCTGGGACGGCCTGCTGGTCTGCACGTCGCAGGAACAGCATGCAGGGCTCATGCAGGATATGCCAGCATTGCGCCCGCATACTGTCCTGGGCAAATGGCTATATGTGCCGCAAGACGATCCCGAGTTTGAATCGACCGCAGAAAAGCTGGCAGCGCTGGCCCTGGCGCGCGATCCGCGTTTCGGCGTGGAACCGAAACCGCGCAAGCGTAAACAACGCCTGTTCACTTGAGCGGCCGCGCACCTCTGCGGCCGCGCCTGGTCGGCGGAGCGCTGCGATCAATCCCACACCGGCGCCAGACCCTCAGGGCTGACTTCGCGGCCATTACGCTCCAATGCGGCGATCTGCGCCATGTCGTCGGCGTCCAGCTTCAGATCACGTGCGAGCAGATTGCTGGCCAGGTTTTCACGCTTGGTCGAGGACGGGATCACGGCATAACCCAGTTGCAAGGCCCAGGCCAACGCGACTTGCGCCACGGTCGCCCGATGCTTGTCCGCGATCTTTGCCAGCACCGGATCCTTTAGCACCTTGCCGTAGGCCAGCGTCATGTATGACGTCACAGTGATGCCCTGCTCCTTCAGAAAAGCCGTCAGCTTGTGGTTCTGCAGATAGGGGCTCAACTCAATCTGGTTGGTCGCGATCTCGCCCTTGCCGACCACATCAATGGCCTGCTTGGTCAACTCGATATTGAAGTTCGAGATACCGATCTGGCGGGTCAGTCCCTGCGATTTGGCCTCGGCAAGGGCCTCCATGTATTCAGACAGCGCGATGCCATTGCCCGGCGCGGGCCAGTGGATCAAGGTCAGATCCACATGATCAGTACGCAGTTTTTCCAGGCTTTCGCGCAGACTGGGCACGAGCTTGGATCTGGCGTAGTTGTCGGTCCAGATCTTCGTGGTCACGAACAAATCGGCGCGCTTGATACCGCTGTCGGCAATAGCTTGGCCGACTTCGGCTTCATTGCCATAGATCTGCGCGGTGTCGATCGCGCGATAGCCTACATCGAGTGCATTGCGGACCGAATCAATCACGGTCTGGCCGGTCAGGCGAAAGGTGCCGACACCAAAAGAAGGAATACTCATGAGAAATCTCCGATTCAAATTAGACGCAATAAGGCGACCGTTCGCGCTTGCTCACGCGCACTCAGCCATACGGCGGCGGCTTGCGCCACTCAGCCAGACCAGCCCCAGGCCGCCTGCCGCCAACGCGGCACCCGCCAACGGCACTGCGGCATAACCCAGCCCTTGGCTGATGACAACACCGCCCAACGCCGCGCCGACCGCGTTCCCCAAGTTAAAGGCGCCGATGTTCACCGACGAGGCCAGGCCCGGCGCCTGGGCAGCTGCCTGCATCACGCGCATCTGCACCGGCGGCACGATGCCGAAGGCGGCCGCGCCCCACACTACCAAACCGATCGCCGTACCCACATGCGTCGTCATCAACCACGGCAGTATGGCCATGACAATCGCCAGCGTCGCGAGGATCAGCTTCGTCGCGCCGTCGAGCGACCAGTCAGCCAGCCGGCCGCCCAGCGTATTGCCAACTGTAAAGCCTACGCCAATCAACACCAGAGCAAAAGCCACGAATCCAGGGCTGGCATGGGTGATATCGGCCAACACCGGGGCAACATAGGTGTACAGCGTGAACATGGCGCCCGCGCCCAACACGGTCGTGCTCATGGCCAGCAACACCTCGGGGCGCGTCAGCACCTTCAGTTCGCGGCGCACTTCGGGGCGCTTGCCCGGCTCGCCTTTAGGCAATGCCACCCACAACGCGGCAATGGTGATCAGGCCCAACACGGCCGTGCCGGCGAAAGACATGCGCCAGCCGACTTGCTGCCCGATCCAGGTCGCTGCCGGCACGCCGCCGATATTGGCCAACGTCAGGCCCATGAACATGGCTGCAATGGCGCTGGCCTGTTTCTCTCTAGGCACGACGCTCGCCGCCACCACAGCGCCGAGTCCAAAGAAAGCGCCGTGGTTCAGGCTCGTGATCAGACGCGACAACAACAACGTCGTATAGTCCGGCGCAAACGCCGACAGCAGATTGCCGATGGTGAAAATGAGCATCAGCGACATCAACGCCGCACGCTTGCCAAAACGGCTGAACAGCAGGGTCATGATCGGCGCGCCGATCATCACGCCCACGGCATAGGCCGACACCAACATGCCGGCCGTAGGAATACTGACCTGCACGCCGTCGGCGATGACCGGCAACAGGCCCATGGGGGAGAACTCGGTGGTGCCAATGGCGAATGCGCCAGTAGCCAATGCGAGCAATGCAGCAGAAGACTTCATCTTTGCTCCGAAAATAATGTGCAACGAGCCGGTTCGCGACTGAGGAGATCCTCTTCCTATTTGGAAGGAAACCCTCACCGCGGCCGTTCCTTGAATCAATAGGGTGAAATTGGGTGAAGACGTAGTGCCCGCGAGGAGGTCTCACGGTGTTGTGCCTTCGCTCTCTCGATGTGCAGCAGTATGCCGGTTTAATATTTGCAGATTAAGCCTGGTATCGGTCAAATATATTTGATTTAATATCAACAATGAAAACCACACTCGACGAATTGCAGGCTTTTGTGGCGGTGGTGGACACAGGCACGATCACCGCGGCATCCGAGGCGCTCGGGCTGACGATCTCGGCCACCAGCCGCACGCTGGGCCGCCTGGAAGAAAAGCTGCAAACCACCCTGCTGCGGCGGACTACCCGGCGGCTGGAGCTGACGGAGGAAGGCACGGCATTCCTGCAACATGCCCGTGCCATTCTGGCGTCGGTGGACGAGGCCGAAGAACAAATGGCCGCCCGGCGCATGCGCCCAGCCGGCCGGCTGCGGGTCGACGCGGCCACCCCTTTTATGCTGCATGTGCTCGTGCCGCTGATCGCAGGCTTTCGTGAGCGCTACCCCGAGGTGGAGCTGGAGCTGACCTCAAACGAAGGCTTTATTGATTTGATCGAAAAACGCACAGACGTGGCGTTTCGTATTGGCACCCTCAAAGACTCCACCCTGCATGCGCGCTTGGTCGGCACCAGCCATCTGAGGCTGCTCGCCAGCCCTGCTTATCTCAAACGTTACGGGACGCCCACCGAGCCGGGGCAACTCGCACGCCACGCACTGCTGGGCTTCACCCAACCCGAAATCCTGAATGACTGGCCGTTACGCGACGCCGACGGCGACACCATACACATCAAACCCACGATCGCGTCTTCCAGCGGGGAAACGCTGCGACGCATGGCCTTGGAGGGGCTGGGCATCGTCTGCCTGTCGAATTTCATGTCGGGCGAGGACCGCCGCAAAGGCGATCTGGTGCAAGTACTATCCAAGCATACGCTCGAGGTGCGCCAACCGATCAACGCGGTCTACTATCGCAACACCACGGTGGCCGCACGGATCACGTGCTTCGTAGACTATGTGATCGAGGCACTGGGCAAACGCGCTTACGTCTGAGCGCGCGCGGGCGCCGCGGCGTATTCGATAGCCGCAGCGTCACGTGCCTGTCTGGCACGTAGGGCAGACAGGCACGGCAGAAAACGCCCCGGGACTGCCCCCTCGATTGACAATCCACCGAAGGGGCATTTGTTATCGCCGGGCCGTCCCAAGGTAAAAAGCCTCCTCGGGGCAGCGACCCAAAGGCGCAGCGTGGGAGTAGTTTTTACCCTGGGGCTTGCTGGCAAATGCTTTACGCGACCGCGACCGGAATCTTGCCGATGCGGGCCTGCCATTCCTTCGGACCGGTGGTGTGCACCGACGTGCCCTCGGAATCGACCGCCACCGTGACCGGCATGTCTTTCACGTCGAACTCGTAGATGGCTTCCATGCCCAGGTCTTCAAAGGCCAGCACGCGCGCCTCGCGAATTGCCTTCGACACCAGATAGGCGGCGCCGCCGACAGCCATCAAATAGGCAGATTTGTGCTTACGAATGGCTTCGATCGCGACGGGGCCACGCTCGGACTTGCCAATCATCGAAATCAAGCCGGTCTGGGCCAGCATCATCTCGGTGAACTTGTCCATGCGGGTCGCCGTAGTGGGGCCTGCCGGGCCAACCACCTCGTCGCGCACCGGATCGACCGGGCCCACGTAGTAGATGACGCGGTTGGTGAAATCCACCGGCAGCGGCTCGCCCTTGGCCAGCATGTCCTGAATCCGCTTGTGCGCGGCATCGCGGCCGGTCAGCATCTTGCCCGACAGCAACAGGGTCTGGCCGGGTTTCCAGCTCGCGACCTCGGCCGGCGTCAAGGTGTCCAGGTTCACTTGCTTGGACTTGTTGTAATCCGGCGCCCAGTGGACCTCGGGCCATTCCGACAAGGACGGCGGATCCAGGCGAGCCGGGCCAGAGCCGTCCAGCTCAAAGTGAGCGTGACGCGTGGCCGCACAGTTCGGAATCATCGCAACGGGCTTGGAGGCCGCGTGCGTCGGGAACGTATTGATCTTGACGTCCAACACCGTGGTCAGGCCGCCCAGGCCTTGTGCACCGATGCCCAGCGCGTTGACCTTTTCGTAGAGTTCGATACGCAGCTCTTCGAGCTTGTTCTGCGGGCCGCGCGCCAGCAGTTCGTACATGTCGATGTCTTCCATCAGCGACTGCTTGGCCATCAACATGGCTTTCTCGGCCGTGCCGCCGACGCCGATGCCCAACATGCCGGGCGGGCACCAGCCTGCGCCCATCGTCGGCACCGTCTTGAGCACCCAATCCACTAGCGAGTCGCTGGGGTTCAACATGACGAATTTGGATTTGTTCTCGGAGCCACCGCCCTTCGAGGCGATTTGCACGTCGACCTTGTCACCCGGGACAAGCTCGACGTGCAGAATACAGGGCGTGTTGTCGCGGGTGTTTTTACGCGCAAAGATCGGATCGTCCAAGACCGAGGCACGCAACGGATTGTCGGGATTGGTGTAACCCTGACGCACGCCTTCGTCGCACAGTTCCTGCAGCGTACGTTGCGTCTCGAAACGCACGTTCATGCCTACTTTCAGGAACACATTGACGATACCCGTGTCCTGGCACAGCGGGCGCTTGCCCTCGGCGCACATGCGCGAGTTGGTCAGGATCTGAGCCATGGCGTCACGTGCAGCCGGGCTTTCCTCGCGCTCGTAGGCGCGGGCCAGATGGCGGATATAGTCAACGGGATGGTAATAGCTGATGAACTGAATCCCATCAGCAATAGACTGTATGAAGTCTTCTTCTTTGATCAGAGTAGACATGGCGATTTAAGCGAAAGCAACGAAAATGGAACAAGCGGCCCGACTGGCGGGCCGCACGATAATCAACAGCTTATTTTAGGCCTCGACACGCCGGCCTATTTGCCTTGCCACACGGGCTTGCGTTTTTCGGCGAAGGCAGTGGCACCCTCTTTGGCGTCGGCCGAGGTGAAAATATGGGCGATCAGCGGGCGCTGGCGGTCAAACATGCCTTCTTGATCCCAATCCGTGCCCTGGGCCACGATGCTCTTGGCGGTCTGCACGGCCAACGGGCCGTTTTCGACGATGACACGGGCCAGCTCCAGTGCGCCCTCGAGCGCCTTGCCCGGTTCGGTCAGGCGATTGACCAGGCCATAACCATGCGCGCGCTCGGCGCTCAGCATCTCGCCGGTCAAAATGAATTCCATGGCGATGTGATACGGCAGACGGCGCGGCAAACGCAGCAAGCCGCCTGCGCCAGCCACCAGGCCACGCTTGACCTCGGGCAGGCCGAACTTGGCGTTATTCGCGGCGACGATCAGGTCCGATGCCAATGCCATTTCACACCCACCGGCCAGGGCATAGCCTTCGACGGCAGCGATCAAGGGTTTGCGCGGCGGGCGCTCGTTCAGGCCGGCAAAACCGCGGCCTTCGACATAGGGCCGCTGGCCGCTCTGCGCAAAAGCCTTCAGGTCCATGCCCGAGGAAAATGTCCCGCCCGCGCCGGTCAGGATACCAATGCGCACATCATCACGGCTATCCAGCTCGTCTAGCGCCGCGGCCATGGCCTGTGCGGTCTCCAGATTGATGGCGTTCTTGGCCTCGGGACGGTTGACGGTAATGATCTGGATACCGTCGATGACCTCGACCTTGATCAATTCAGACATGCAATGCTCCCAGGGCGGACGTTCGGCCCGCGGTTATCTATAAGACTTACGGAGATACCGAATCATACGACCATCGGCGCGAGCTTGCCTTCGCCCCAGACTGTCCATCCCGGACAGTCACGGATGACGTTGCTAAGGCCGGCAACCGAAATGGCCTCGGATTTGGAGCCAAGTACGGCCCCGCTTCCCATTCCCTGGCAACCGTCAGCCAAAAAGGCGGCGCTTTGCCCGGATATATGCGGCGTCGCCGGCTGTCCACCCAGCGAACGCCCAGGCCAGTTAAAATGGCCGACTTTCCCGCCTGCGGGGCCGGACTGCTCCCGCAGCCAGGCCGCCCGGCGACCCGAATTCCAAGAATCTTATGCTCACCTTTCAGCAAATCATTCTCACGCTCCAGGACTACTGGGACAAGCAGGGCTGCGCGCTGCTGCAACCGTACGACATGGAGGTCGGCGCGGGCACCTCGCATACGGCCACATTCCTGCGTGCCATCGGTCCGGAGCCCTGGCGCGCCGCCTATGTGCAACCCTCGCGCCGTCCCAAGGACGGCCGTTACGGCGAAAACCCCAACCGCCTGCAACACTATTACCAATATCAGGTCGTCCTGAAACCCGCGCCGCCCGAGATCCTGGATCTGTACATCGGCTCGCTGAAAGCGCTGGGCATCGACCCCACGCAGCACGATATCCGTTTCGTCGAAGACGACTGGGAAAACCCCACGCTCGGCGCCTGGGGCCTGGGCTGGGAAGTCTGGCTCAACGGTATGGAAGTCACCCAATTTACCTATTTCCAGCAGGTCGGCGGTCTGGACTGCACGCCCACCACCGGTGAAATCACCTACGGCCTGGAACGTCTGGCCATGTATCTGCAGGGCGTTGAGAGCGTCTACGACCTGGTCTGGACCGAGGGTGCGAACGGTAACCGCGTGCTGTATCGCGACGTGTTCCATCAGAATGAAGTCGAACAGTCCACCTACAACTTCGAGCACTCGTCGGCGGACATGCTGTTTGCGCATTTCAACGACTACGAAGCCGAGGCCAAGCGCCTGATGGACGTGCCGCTGGCCCTGCCGGCCTACGAGGCCGCGCTCAAGGCCGCGCATACCTTCAACATGCTGGATGCGCGTGGCGCCATCAGCGTCACCGAGCGCGCCGCCTATATCGGCCGCATCCGCAACCTGTCGCGCGCCGTCGCGCAGGCCTATTACGATTCCCGTGAACGACTGGGCTTTCCCATGCTGGCTGGCCGCCGCACCGAGGAGGCCGCGTAAATGACCACCCATATCCGTCCCCTGCTGGTCGAACTGCTGACCGAAGAACTCCCGCCCAAGGCCCTGCAAAAACTCGGCCAGGCTTTTGCCGAAGGCATACGCGCCACGCTGGACAAGCATGGCCTGCTCGCCGCCGGCAACCAGACCACCGCGTTCTCCACACCGCGCCGTTTGGCCGTGCGCCTGTCGCAGGTACTCGAACAAGCGCCTGATCAGGACTACGCCGAAAAGCTGATGCCTGTAAAAATCGGCCTGGATGCCGACGGCAAGCCCACCCCCGCGCTGGCGAAAAAACTGGCCGCAAAAGGCCTGGAAAACATCGATCCGGCCACGCTGGCCCGCGAATCCGACGGTAAACAAGACTATCTGGTTGCACGCGGCACCGCCCCGGGCGCCAAGCTCGCCGACGGCTTGCAAGAGGGGCTGCAAGCCGCGATCGACAGCCTGCCTATCCCGAAAGTCATGCGCTACCAGTTGGCCGATGGCGTCACGACCGTAAAATTCGTGCGGCCTGCGCACAGCCTGATCGCCCTGCATGGCGCGGACATCGTGCCGATCTCCGCATTGGGCCTGACTGCCGGCCGCAGCACCCTGGGCCACCGCTTCATGGCCAATGGGCCGATAGAGATCGCTGAGGCCGATGCATACGAGAACACTCTGGCCGAACAGGGCCGCGTGATCGCCTCGTTCGAAAGCCGCCGCGCCGACATTGCTCAGCAATTGCAGGACCATGCAAAACGCCTGGCCGCCGTGCTGGAAACGCCATCGGATTCGAGTTCGGCTCAAGGCAATCAAGGGATCCTGGGCAACGACCCCGAAGTCGCCGCGCTGCTGGATGAAGTCACCGCCCTGGTCGAGCATCCCACCGTGTACGAGGGCCAGTTTGACGAGCAATTCCTGCAAGTCCCCCAGGAATGCCTGATCCTGACCATGCGGCTCAATCAGAAATACTTCCCGCTGTTCGACCCGGCCACCGGCAAACTGACGCATCGTTTCCTGATCGTCAGCAACATGCACACGGACAACCCTGTCAACATCGTCGAAGGTAACCAACGCGTGGTGCGCCCCCGCCTGGCCGACGCACAGTTCTTCTTTGACACCGATCGCAAAACGCCGTTGGCTTCGCGTGTCGAGCAATTGGGCAGCATCGTTTATCACAATAAACTGGGTACACAGCTCGAGCGCGTCGAGCGCGTGCGCGCGATTGCCCGAGGCGTCGCCAAGCAGCTCGGCAGCGATGTCTCGGCCGCAGACCGCGCCGCCTTGCTGGCCAAAGCCGACCTGGGCACCAATATGGTGGGCGAGTTCCCCGAGCTGCAGGGCGTCATGGGGGCTTACTATGCCGCTGGCGATGGCGAGCCTGCATCGGTCGTCCAGGCGCTGCGCGACCAATATCGCATTCGCCTGGATGCTCCTGTTAACGCCGATAGCATCACCGCCGCGATCCTGTTTATCGCCGAGCGCGCCGAGACGCTGATCGGTATCTGGGGCATCGGCCTGGCGCCGACCGGCGAGCGCGATCCGTTCGGCCTGCGCCGTGCCGCACTCGGCGTGATCAGCGCCTTTGAACAGTTGGCCGCGGGCAATTGGCTGGCCGCCAGCGCCGATGGCCCGCTGTCGCTGAACAGCCTGCTGACCCTGGCCGCGGACACCTTCCCGGCAGGCAAGATCCCGGCCGACACCCTGGCGGAAGTCCGTACGTTCATCTACGAACGCTATCGCAACCAGCTGGCAGGCGAATTTGACCGCAACGCGGTCGATGCCGTCATCGCCCTGGCGCCGCCCCTGCACCAGGTCGCCGCCCGCGTCCGTGCCGTCACCGCATTTGGCCAACTGCCCGAGGCAGCGAGTCTGGCTGCCGCCAACAAGCGTATCGGCAACCTGCTCAAAAAGGCCGAAGGCGAGATAGGCGCAGTGGATACGGCCCGTCTGACCGAGCCTGCGGAGCAAGCCCTGGCAGCATCCGTGGCAACACTGCGTCCGCAGGCCGAGGCCCAATTGCAAGCCGGCGATTTCGCAGGCAGCCTGAGCACGCTCGCCCAAGCCCGCCAACCCGTCGACGCGTTCTTTGCCGATGTCATGGTCATGGCAGAAGACCCTGCCGTACGCGCCAACCGCTTGGCCTTGCTGTCGCAACTGCACGGCCTGATGAACCAAGTCGCTGACATTTCCAGGCTGGCACAGTGAAGCTGATCATTCTCGACCGCGATGGCGTCATCAATCAGGACAGTGACGCCTTTATCAAAAACCCCGATGAATGGATCGCCTTGCCGGGCAGCCTGGCGGCGATCGCCCGCCTGTCTCAGGCCGGCTATACCGTCACGGTGGCCACCAATCAATCAGGTCTGGCGCGCGGCTTGTTCGATACCCCCACGCTCAATGCCATCCATGCCAAGCTGTACCGCGAGGTCGCCCAGGCAGGCGGGCTGGTCGATTCCATTTTCCTCTGCCCGCACGGGCCGCAAGACGGTTGCTCATGCCGCAAGCCTCTGCCCGGCATGTACCACGACATTGCGCGCCGCTACGACGCCGATCTGACCGGCGTTCCCGCAGTGGGCGACTCGCTGCGCGATTTGCAGGCAGCCTCGGCTGCGGGATGCACCCCGTGGCTGGTGCTGACCGGCAACGGCCCCAAGACACAACAAGGCAAATTGCCCCCCGGCACACGCATCGCCGCCGATCTCGCGGCGGTGGCCGACGCCTTGTTGCAGGAAGCTTGAGCCATGGCCTGGTTGCGTTCGATGTTGTACATGGTGTTCTTGATCGTCACGGTCATCCCTTACGCTTTTGCGTGTCTGCTGTGGGCACCGTTGCCGCTGCACTGGCGCTACAAGCTCACCGTGGGCTGGCCGCGTCTGGCAATCTGGGGCGCGAAATTTTTCTGCGGCATCCGCTGGCAGGTCAAAGGTGCGGAGAATCTGCCCGACGGCCCCGCCGTGCTCTTGTCCAAGCACCAGTCGGCCTGGGAAACGCTGTTTTTCCCGGCTCACATGCCGCGTGAGGTCTGTTTCGTCTACAAAAAAGAACTGCACATGGTGCCGTTCTTTGGCTGGGGCCTGGCATTGTTGCGCATGATCCCTATTGACCGCTCCAAGGGCCGGGATGCCTTTGAACAAGTCATCAAACAGGGCCAGCAGCGCATGGACGAAGGCCGCTGGCCGCTACTCTTTCCCGAGGGCACGCGCGTGCCGCCCGGCAAAACGGCGCGCTTCAAAATGGGCGGCGCCCTCCTGGCCTCGCGCACTGGTGCGTCCGTCATTCCCGTCGCCCACAACGCGGGTGAATGCTGGCGCCGCAATGCTTTCGTCAAGCGTCCTGGCCTCATCACCCTATCCATCGGACCCACGATAGAATCACAGGGTCTCACCCCCGAAGAGCTCAACGCCAAAGTACAAGCGTGGATCGAAGGGGAAATGCGTCAACTCAACCCCGAAAGGTATGCCCAAGAACGGTCAGCTTGAACTTTTGTTCTCTCAGCCTGTAGCGTCTGCCGCGGCCACGCCCGGCAGCGAACCGTTGCAGGCGGGCAGTGCTGATGCCGCCTCATCGGGCGCTCTCGGCCTGTCTGAAGGCCTCATGCCATCGACAGACGTTCTGACGCCGCCTGTTGCCCCGAAAATCAATCCTCCCGCGAGGCCGGGCGTCACCATCATCGCCACGCCCTGTCCGGATCCCCTGCCCCCGGGCGCCCGCTGGCGCGAAGTCGCGACGGAACAGCAAACCATAGGCTTTGTCCTGCTACGCTCACGCCGGCGCAGCATCGGCTTTGTCATCGCTGATGATGGCCTGCGTGTCACAGCGCCTAACTGGGTCACGCTCACGCAAATCGACGATGCCGTCCGGGAAAAAGCGCGCTGGATCCTCGCTAAATTGCGTGATTGGCAGGCTCGCAAAGAACAACTCGCGATGTCCGAGACGCGCTGGCAGGCAGGCGGCGAGCTGCCTTATTTGGGTAAACGCATCGTACTCGGGCTGAACGCGGAAAACCGCCAGGCCCAGTTCTCCAGCGACGTTGACGCGCCGAACGACGGCGACACATTGTGGCTGGCATTGCCTGCCCACGCCGATTCCTCACGTATCCGCGATGCCGCGCAGGCGTGGCTGCAACAACGCGCCGGCACCTTGTTTGGCGCCCGCTTGGCGCACTTTCTGCAGATCAGCGGCCTGAAGATCCGCCGCTGGCGTTTGTCCGCTGCAGCAACGCGATGGGGCTCATGCACCAGCGATGGCAACATCATGCTGAACTGGCGCCTGATCCATTTTGCGCCAGCCATCATTGATTACGTCATTGCACATGAACTAGCCCATCTGCGCGAAATGAACCACAGTCAGGATTTCTGGGCGGAAGTCGGCCAGATCCTGCCCGGCTTCGAAGAAGCCAAAAACGTGTTGCGGCGGCACGATCCCAAAACGCTGCCTCAGTTTTAGGTCCTGCCCTCATGGAACTGCGCCAGCTACGCTATTTCGTCAAAGTGGCCGAATATGGCAGCATGGGCCGTGCCGCAGCAGACCTGGGCGTGGTGACCTCCGCCCTCAGCCAACAGATCAGCCGCCTCGAAAGCGAGCTCTCTACCCGTTTGCTCACACGCACCTCGAGCGGCGTCGTGCCGACCGATGCGGGCGTGGCCTTTCTGCGCCAGGCTCAACTGGCCCTGCGCCACGCCGATGGCGCCGCGCGGGCCGCCAAGGCCGCCCGTTTGATCGGCGAAGTCAGCCTGGGGCTGCCCGCGACGACAGCATCGATATTGGCCGTGCCGTTTTTGCAGGCCATGCGAGAGCGTTATCCCGATGTACGCGTCCATCTGGTCGAAAGCCTGTCCGGCTACCTGAGCGCCATGTTGAACGCACGCCAGCTGGATCTGGCCGTGGTTTTCCGTACTGAAACCGCGCGACGCTGGAGCACGCTGCCGCTCATCGATGAACGGCTGTTCCTGATCGCCCCGCCCGACATGCCCGGCCTGCCCCCCGAGGGGCCGGTGCGTCTGCGCGACATCGCCAATCTGCCCCTGCTCATGCCTAGCGCCAGCCATGGCTTGCGGGCGCAAGTCGACGCCTCCTTTGCGCGCCTGCGCATGGAGTTCAACCTCGCTGCCGAAATCGATGGCCTGGACGTGCTGATGGATCTGGTGCGCAACGGCTTTGGCGCCACCATTCAACCCGGCGCCGCCATCGTTCGACTGCGCGGCGAGCCCCTGGCCGTGCGTCAAATCACCGACCGCCATCTGCGGCGCACCAATCTGCTGGCTAGCGTCTCCGACGACGAGCTCTCGCCTGCGGCATTGGCTGCCCGGGTTTTGCTGGCCCAAACCGTCGAAAACCTCGTCCGGGCAGGCACGTGGCCCGGGGCGACTCTTCACAAATCGTGAACGACCGTTGACGATCGCAGGCTAGCGCGCACCTCTCGCGCGCCCCTATAGTGCAGGCCTGACTACACAAGCCTACACATCCATGATTGACGTATTGGTTATTGGCGGCGGCAACGCCGCCCTGTGCGCTGCCCTGATGGCGCGCGAAGCCGGCGCCAGCGTGCTGCTGCTGGAGGCCGCGCCTAAAGCCTGGCGTGGCGGCAACTCACAGCACACACGCAATCTGCGCTGCATGCATGACGCCCCGCAGGACGTCCTGGTAGAAGCCTACCCCGAAGAAGAGTTCTGGCAAGACTTGCTGAAAGTCACGGGCGGCATCACCAATGAACACTTGGCGCGGCTCGTCATCCGTGCATCGTCCACCTGTCGGGACTGGATGCGCAAACATGGCGTGAATTTTCAGCCGCCATTGTCCGGTGCGCTGCATGTTGCCCGCACCAACGCCTTTTTCATGGGCGGCGGCAAGGCGCTCGTCAACGCCTACTATCGCAGCGCCGAGGCACTCGGCGTGCAGATCCGCTACGACGCGCCAGTCGATTCGCTGGAACTGGATAACGGCCGTTTTGTCGCGGCCCGCATCGGGGACGAGCGCATCACCGCGCGCAGCTGTGTCCTGGCCGCCGGGGGCTTTGAATCCAACCGTGAATGGCTGCGCGAAGCCTGGGGGCAGAACGAACGAGGCGAATGGCCTGCCGATAATTTCCTGATTCGGGGCACGCGTTTCAACATGGGCGTGCTGCTGAAATTCATGATCGACGCTGGCGCCGATACCATCGGCGACCCTTCGCAATCACACTGCGTCGCCATCGATGCACGTGCACCGCTATACGACGGCGGCATCTGTACCCGCATCGACTGCGTGTCGCTGGGCGTAGTCGTCAACCGCGAGGCACAGCGCTTCTACGACGAAGGCGAGGACTTCTGGCCCAAGCGCTATGCCATCTGGGGCCGTCTCACCGCCATGCAGCCCGGACAGATCGCCTATTCCATCATTGACGCCAAAGCCATCGGCCGATTCATGCCGCCGGTGTTTCCGGGCGTCCAGGCCGACACCCTGCCTGAGCTGGCACGCAAACTCGGCCTGGACGAAGCCCAGTTCATGCGCACCCTGTCCGACTACAACGCCGCCTGCCGCGTCGGCACATTCGATCACACCAAACTCGACGACTGCCATACTGAGGGCGTGCAACCGGCCAAGACCCACTGGGCTCGTCCGCTGGATACGGCCCCCTACTACGGCTATGCCCTGCGGCCTGGCATCACGTTTACCTATCTGGGATTGAAAGTCGACGATACGGCAGCCGTTCGTTTCAACGACCAACCGAGCGACAACCTGTTTGTCGCTGGCGAAATGATGGCCGGCAATGTGCTGGGCAAAGGCTATACCGCTGGCGTCGGCATGTCGATCGGCACCGCCTTTGGCCGCATCGCCGGCACGCGCGCAGCCGCATCGGCGCTGGCACAACGGAACACAGGAGCACAACGTGAAGCAGCTTGAAGCGCTCGTTCATCAAGCGCGCGAAACACTGCCGCCTGCGACAGCCACCACGTCGCAGATGGCACGCAACGGCATCAACGCATCCGCAACCATGACAGAAAAGCCCGTGCAATGGCACGCCAAAGGCACGGCGATCACGCCGACGGCCTTGAGCGAAGACGAAACCGAAGTCGCCCGCGTCATGCAGATCTGCAATGCCTGCCGCTACTGCGAAGGCTTCTGTGCTGTCTTTCCCGCCATGACGCGGCGGCTGGAGTTCGGCAAAGCCGACATCAACTACCTGGCCAATCTTTGCCACAACTGCGGCGCCTGTCTGCACGCCTGCCAATACGCGCCGCCTCATGAGTTTGCCGTCAACGTGCCGCAGGCCATGGCCAAAGTCCGTGTGCAAACCTATAGCGATTACGCCTGGCCCAGTGCATTAGGCAAGCTATACAAAAAAAATGGACTGACCCTGTCCGTCGCGGCTGCGGGTGCATTGGCGTTATTTCTGGTGCTCACCGTCGCCATCACGGGCGGCCTCCTGCACGAGCCGCTCGCCGGTAATTTCTATGCCATCTTTCCGCACAACACCTTGGCCTTGATATTCGGCCTGGTGTTCGTATTCGCCATCATCGCGCTCGGCATAGGCGTCACGCGTTTCTGGCGCGACGTCTCACCCGGTACCGCCAGCGGTGCAGCAGTGGCTGAGGCCACTCACGATGCTCTGCGACTGAAGTACCTCGATGGCGGCCACGGCAAAGGCTGCAATAACGCCGACGACGCGTTTACCCTGCTGCGCCGGCGCTTTCACCATCTGACGTTCTACGGTTTCATGCTGTGTTTCGCCGCAACCAGCGTCGCCACGCTCTACCACTATGCGTTTGGCTGGGAGGCTCCCTACCCGTATTTCAGCCTGCCCGTTCTGCTGGGCACTGTGGGCGGCATCGGATTACTGATCGGGCCTGCGGGCTTGCTCTGGCTGAATCTGAAACGCCATCCTCAGCAAGGCGATGCGGCGCAAAAACCCATGGATCGCGGCTTTATCGCCCTGCTATTCCTGACCAGCCTGACTGGCCTGCTGCTGCTCGCGCTACGCGAAACCAGTGCAATGGGACTCTTTCTCGCCATCCATCTGGGCGTAGTGATGGCACTGTTCCTGACCCTGCCATACGGGAAATTTGCGCATGGCATCTATCGCTGCGCATCCCTGTTGAAATGGTCCATCGAAAAACGGCAGCCCGACAATTTGAAGTTGGGATCTGACTGACAACACGTTCGAAATGGTGCGGGGATTCGAGATTGCCCGTAAAGGGCAAAAACGAATCCCCGCGCCAATTCGACATCAGAAACGGAGACACACATGAAAAAATTCCTGACCCAGGCTGCCTGTGCCCTCGCGATGACGACAGTCACCGGCATCCTGCCCGCCACCGCGCAGACCTTTCCCGCGCGTCCGATCACACTGATCGTGCCACACTCGGCCGGCGGCACCTCCGACATCCTGGCGCGTACGGTCGCTGCCGAAGCCGCGAAGATCCTCGGCCAAAGCATCATCGTCGAGAACAAAGGCGGCGCCAACGGATCGATTGCCGCGAAAACAGTCGCCACTGCGGATCCCGACGGCTACACCTTGCTGCTCGCCACCGCGAGCACGCATGGCATCAATCCCGCGTTGTACAAAAAACTGAACTACGACGCGATCAAGGATTTTGCCCCCGTGACCCTGTTGGCCACCGTGCCCAACGTGCTGGTCGTCAATAAAGAAATCCGCGCCACCAACGTACAGGAATTGATCGCCGAGATCAAAGCCGATAGCAACGCGTTCAATATGGGATCCGCCGGCGCGGGCACGCCAGGGCATCTGGCCGGAGAAATGTTCAAACAACGTGCCGGCCTCGAATTTGTCCACGTTCCCTACAAAGGTGGCAGCCCGGCATTGGCCGATTTGATCGGCGGCCAAGTGCAATTCATGTTCACGACCATTCCAGGCGCCATGCCCTCCATCAAGGCTAATACCCTGCGCGCACTGGCCGTCACTTCGC
The DNA here is from genome assembly GCF_054781015.1 of Bordetella muralis. Taxonomy (NCBI): domain Bacteria; kingdom Pseudomonadati; phylum Pseudomonadota; class Betaproteobacteria; order Burkholderiales; family Alcaligenaceae; genus Bordetella; species Bordetella muralis. The sequence goes on from NZ_BAAGVF010000008.1 coordinate 50,823, forward strand.
CCCGCCGCTCACCGGCCCTGCCTGATCTACCCACGATGGCCGAATCCGGCTTGCCAGGATTCCAGGCGATTTCGTGGCATGGCGTCGTCGCACCGGCCAGCACGCCCGCTGCCACCATCGACACGCTGAATCAAGCACTGACCAAAGCCCTGGCCACACCCGAAGTACGGCAACGCCTGATGGAAGAAGGCGCCGAAGCGGCAGGCCTGGGTTCCAAGGAATTCGGAACCTTCATCCAGCAAGAAATCGATACCTGGGCCAAGGCAGTCAAAGCATCCGGCGCGACGGCCAACTAGCACTCACGCTGATGGGGTGCCTCGCGGCACCCCTGGCGAGCCTGCGGCGCGAAACTTCCTCAAACCAACAAGCGCCCTAGACGACTGGAGAGGCCTCGCCCAGATACTCATCCAATCGGCTGACCAGATTGGCACGCGCGCGATGCGTATGCAAATCCGTCAATTCGACTGCCGACACGCTGTCGCCAGCGGCGATGGCCTGCGCGATGGCTTCGTGCTCGTCCCAGATGGCCTCACGTTGCTGCATCGACGACTGCAATACGGCGCCCATCACACGCCGTAAATGGACCCAATAGATCTGGGCGCTCTGTTCCAGCAACGGATTCCCCGCCGCACGGTATATCGCCTGATGGAATTCCATGTCCACGTCGATCATGGCTTTCACATCCTTGCCTCGTGCGCTCTTGCGGCCGCGGACAATGATGTCCGGATCCACCTGGAATTTCCGTTCGGCAGCCAACCGCGCCGCCAATGCGTCCAGCGAGCCGCGGATCTCGTACAAATGACCGACTAAGGTTCCATCCAACGGGGTCACCAGCACACCCCGCCCCGGTGCGTCCTGCACGAATCCATCCTTCTTCAGAATGCGCAACGCCTGAATCACCGGCGACCTCGACACCTGCATTTGCTCCGCAATTTCCTCCTGGGTCAGACGAGTGCCTGGCGCCAAGGTGCCATCGCTGATGGCATCAAGCAGCATTTGGTAGACCTCATCTACGAAATCGGGACGAGACTGGATCTTGGGAAGGGTGACCGCCATAACTAGCCTTTTGTACTCGGTATTCAAAGTATTTTGAGCCAGCGCGCCACTTGCTGCAATCGTCAGACGCGCCGGGGAAACGAATCAGGGGCTTGACTTTTGCCCCGTCGAAGCAAAAAATAGCACAAACTCTGTATACAGAGTTCAGAGTTCCGAATTCAAACAGGCAATAAACCCGGAGACAGCGTATGACCAAAGCCTTTGAAAAACTCGAGTCCCCTCGTTCGACAGGCAGCAGCGCCACAACGAAGCGGCTGATTCCCTACGGCGGCTATTACGCCAATCGCACACCCGACCATGATCCGGAACTCACCGAAACCGGACCGGGGACGCCGTTGGGGGAATACATGCGCCGATTCTGGCAACCCGTTTGCATGTCGATGGAACTGACCGACACGCCCAGGTTTCTGAAAATCCTGTGTGAAGAGCTCGTGGCCTTTCGAGATGGCAGCGGCCGGGTCGGGGTCTTGCACGCGCACTGCGTACACCGGGGCGCATCGCTGGAATACGGCGCCATTCAAGAGCGCGGTATCAAATGCTGTTATCACGGCATGGTGTTCGACGTCGACGGCTCATGCCTGCATGTCCCGTTCCCCAAAGGCGAGGAAAAAGAAGCAGAGAAATACGCCTGTTCCATTCAACAAGGCGCCTACAAAGCCATAGAACGCAACGGACTCGTCTTCGCTTATATGGGCCCACCCGACGAGGAGCCTCCGTTCCCCGAGTGGGAACAAGACTTTACGGTGCTGCCTGGCGACGAACTGGTGCCGTATAGCAACTTTCAACACTGCAATTGGCTGCAAGTACAGGACAACGCCGCCGACAACTTTCACCCCACCGCCCTGCATGCGGCGAAGAACGTTGTCGATGGTCATTTCCAGGGCACGACCTTTGACGAGGTCGGGGCAGCCTCGATGGAAGTCGCGCCTGACATGCAATTCATCCCTATCCACCAAGGCCGCGGTCTGGCGTGCGCCGGCGCCAGACGCGTCGACAAGGACAAGATGTTCCTGCGCATTCAACACCAGGTGTTGCCCAATCTGAGCCTGCACGCCTACACCTCTGAAGACGGCTCCAAAAAGAAACTCTTCAGCCGGTTCCACATCATTCGGTGGACGGTTCCGGTCGATGACGAAAATAGCAAGATGATCGGTTGGCGCGTCATGGGGCCGGGCATTGACACACGCGGCGTGGGTGACAAAAGCCTGGTCGGCTACGAGACAATCGATTTTCTCGAGGGCCAAGTCGCCATGCGCAGGCCGGAGCGTTTCGGCAAATACAAACTCGAAGACATACCGCCTATTCCATCGAACCACCGGGAACGGCACAACTATAAGGAAGCACAGTACGCCCCAGGGGATTACGAGGCCATCATCAGTCAGCGCCCGATCGCTGTTCATGCGCTGGAGAATCCCACCAAATTCGACGCCGGACTCTATGCGTTTCGGAAAATGCTGCGAGATGCCGTGCGCGGCACCAATGCGGCCGCAGCCGCACAGGGATTTGCGCAGTGGTTGCGCGATGTCAACGGCGCACCCAACAGCTACTGCAGCGGGAACGTTTTTGAACTCCCGCTGGCCGATTCGATAGAACAGGAAGTCGCCAATCGCCGGCAGCTTGCTCGCAAAGCCGTCGCCATCCTGACCGAAGCCGATCATCTGCACGGCACTGAACGCGCCGAGTTCGTCAAAGCCCGGTTCGATGAGCTCGAACGCAGCTTGAAATCCTGAACAGTGCTGCCACCGATTGCCGGGACAGGCGGCGAACGCTGCCTATTCCGACCGTCGGTTGCATCTGAAAAACGAGGCTCATGATGAACTCTTCCAAGACCGAACAGGAAGCGTTGACCCACTTGGAACTGGTGTTGCGACAAGTACGCAGAGAAGCGATAGGGATAAATTCCTACGAACTCGTCGACCCTGACCAGAAAGACCTTCCTCCCTTCACTGCCGGCGCTCATATCGACGTACACATTGCGCCAGGCGTCATACGGCAATATTCGCTCTGCAATGATCCTTCAGAGCGGCACCGTTATGTCATCGCCGTGCTGCGAGACGAATCTGGCCGCGGAGGCTCACGCGGGATGCATGACGATCTGCGCGTCCCGGACAAATTGAAAGTCAGCATCCCGCGAAATAACTTCCCGCTTTCCGAGCAGTCTCGCAAGACCCTATTGATTGCGGGGGGCATAGGTATCACCCCGCTCAAATCGATGATCCATGCACTGGAAGCGCAAGAGAAAGACTACGAGCTCCATTACTGTTCGAAAAGCGCGGAATACGCAGCCTTTCGACACGAGTTGGAACAGGCCGCCAAGACAGGACATATCCACTGTCATTTCGATGGCGGCAACCCTCAAAACGGCCTGGATATAGCCGCACTGCTGCGCGAGCCTCAAACAGAGACTCACGTCTACTATTGTGGTCCGGGTGGATTCATGGAGGCTTGCAAACAGGCCAGTACTCATTGGCCAGCAGACACGATTCACTGCGAACACTTCAAAGCCCCGGCCAAGCCCGTTCCGATCGACACCGAACACGCCGCCGACGAATACACCGTCGAGCTCGCAAAATCGGGGCAACGTGTCATGGTATCCAGGGATCAGAACCTGGCGGAAGTGCTGCAACAAGCAGGCGCTGCACTGGAAACATCCTGCCAGGCAGGGCTCTGCGGCACCTGCAAGTGCAGATATCTATCCGGAGACGTGGATCATCAGGACTTCATTCTGGACGATGACGAACGCCGCGATTTTTTGACGCCATGTGTTTCGCATGCCAACGGCGGCACCTTGGTCTTGGACCTATAAGCCATCGGACAGGCGTACTTATCGAGGGCGTATCACGAGGCAGGCGCCGTGGAGCCCAGCGTACTGAGCAACCAGGAAATAAACGCGTCAACTTTCTCTCGCTTTCGCTCATTACTGCGGCACGAAACAAAGTGCGTTTCCTTTTTGAACTGGTGAAAGACGCCCGCACCGAATTCCACCAATTCGCCACGGCTCAGCTCGCGCGCGGCCAATAAGCTGCTCTCGAGTATCACCCCCATACCATCGACCGCGGCGGCGATCGCCAATGCCGCCCGGTCAAACGAAGGCCGAGGCCTATCGGGTAATCGCAAGTGATTCGCGGCAAACCAGTCAGCCCACGTCACACGGCTGAGCTGCGAATCAATCAATGTCAACGCCCGGATCCGCGCTGCGGGCTCTACGTCCGACACCGCCAACTGCGGCGCACATAACGGCAGGATCCGTTCGACACCCAATGCAATTGTCTCCATGCCCGGACGCTCCAATGCGCCGCCATATGAAATCGCCACGTCGACATCGTGCACGCGCGTCAAATCAAGCGGCTCGGCGCCAGTCGATAAACGAATCGTGATATTCGGATGTGCCGCGGAAAACCCGGGCAACCGCGGCCCCAGCCACTTCACCGCGAAACTCGGCGCGGCATAGACAGCCAGAACCTGTGCATCCGGCGCCAACTGCACCTCCGCGCATGCGGCCTCCACCACGTCGAATACTCGACTCAGACTCCCGAGCAACCGCAAGGCTTCCGGGGTCGGCTCGACCTGACGATTGCGCCGAACGAACATGGCTCGGCCGAAGTAGTCCTCCAGTTCCTTGATCTGATGACTGATGGTCGACGGCGTCAGATGCAGTTCCTGCGCGGCCAACGCAAAACTCTGCAATCTGGCGGCGGCCTCGAACGTACGCAGCAGGACAAAATTCGGAATGCGTCGCATCGATCTGACTCTATAGATGGATGAGATTCATGTTTCCATGAACAACCATCGTTTGTCAAAGCCTGACTGCAAGCGGGATCATGCACTCACCTGATCACCATCCTCAAGGAGACACACATGGCTGCGGTAATGCAACCCCCAAAGAAAAGCATCGATCTCAACGGTCGAATTTCCATTTACCAACCCGAGCAAAAGGGGCTGATTTTTCCGGAGATCCCGTCGTTTACCAGCGCCGCCGCACAACGCCAACATTTGAAAGAGCGTCTGGTCGGCGCGTGTCGCGCCTTTGCCTTGCAAGGCTATGACTATGGCTTCGCAGGCCACTTGACCGTACGCGACCCGGAAAATCCCGGGCTGTATTGGACCAACCCCATGGCCGTGCACTTTTCTCAGGTCAAAGTCTCCAACCTGATCCTCGCCGACCACGAAGGCACCGTCGTAGAGGGCCGTCACGCCATCAACCGCGCAGGCTTTGTATTGCACGCCGCCGTGCACGAAGCCCATCCCGACATCGTCGCCATGTGCCATGCCCATACGGTATACGGTACAGCCTTTGCCGCGCTCGGCAAACCGTTGGCGCCTATCAGCCAGGACGCAGCCGCATTCTTCGAGGACCATGTGGTGATCGGCGACGAAGCAGGACAAGTCGCCGTCGAAGTCAAGGCAGGCCATAAAGTCGCCAACGCATTCAAAGGCGTCAAAGCCGCCATCCACCAGAACCACGGGCTGCTCACCGCCAGCCGCCACAGTATCGAATCCGCCGCATTCTGGTTCATTGCGCTGGAGCGCTGCTGCCAGCAGCAGTTGATGATCGATGCCACAGGCATCACGCCGCGCCTCGTTTCCGAAGAGCGCGCTCGCTATAGCCGTGAACATGTGGGCAGCGACTATATCGGTTGGCTGCATTTTCAGACGATCTGGGACCAGCTGATCGCGACGCAGTCCGACATGTTTGATTGACGCCTGATGAGAGTACCGTTGCGCCTGCAGTCAGCGTAGAGCATTGCCAGGAGAAACAACGAACCTCAACGACATTCGTCATGAATTCGCTTCGCAACGTACGAAGCGAATCGCCCAACTCATATCAACGGAGACAACACATGACCACCGCAACCCATGCGGAATATCTGCCCGTATCAGAAGACGCCACCTACACCAAAGTCATCTGGCGCCTGCTGCCGTTTCTCTTCATCTGCTACGTCTGTGCTTATCTGGATCGCGTGAACGTCAGTTTCGCCAAACTGCAGATGCTGGACGATCTCAACATGAGTGAAGCCGTCTATGGCCTGGGTGCCGGCATTTTCTTTGTCGGCTATCTGATGTTCGAAGTCCCCAGCAATCTCATCTTGTTGCGCGTCGGGGCCCGTCGCTGGATCGCCCGGATCATGGTGACCTGGGGACTCATCTCAGCCGCCATGATGTTCGTCACTACACCGACGATGTTCTATGTCATGCGATTCCTGCTTGGCGTTGCCGAGGCGGGTTTCATTCCCGCTATTTTGCTGTATCTGACGTATTGGTTCCCGTCATCACGCCGCAGCAAAGTCACGGCGCTCTTTTTGACCGGCATCCCCATGTCAGGCGTGATCGGCGGCCCCCTCTCCGGCTGGATCATGGAATCCTTTGGCGGACATCATGGATTGGCCGGCTGGCAATGGCTCTTCTTGCTGGAAGGATTGCCGACGATCGCATTGGGCGTCGTGGCGTTTTTCTTTCTGGACGACCGTGTTTCCGATGCGAAATGGCTATCTGCCGAAGAAAAACAGATCATTCAGCGCAATCTGGAAAACGACGCGTCTCCCGGGCGCATGCACAGTCTGCGAGATGGCCTGCTCAGTCCGCGTGTGCTGTTGCTGGGCTTGATCTATTTCTGTTTCACCATGGGCTTGTACGGCGTCAGCTTCTGGCTGCCTTCGTTGATCAAGGCCTCAGGCGTGTCCAACACCCTGGATATCGGCCTGTTGACTGCGGTACCTTATGCCGCCGCCACCATCGCGATGATTCTGGTTGGTCAGAGCTCGGACGCACACGGCGAACGGCGCTGGCACCTGGCGCTGCCGGGCCTGATCGGCGCCATCGCGCTATGCGTGAGCATCACCCAAGCACACTCCGTTGTCTGGGCCATGCTGGCATTGACCGTTGGGACCATGGGCGTCATGACCACCATTTCTCAATTCTGGGCCGTGCCTCCGGCGATCCTGGGCGGCGCGGCGGCCGCTGCGGGCATCGCGCTGGCCAACTCCATCGGCAGTATCTCAGGCGTTGTCAGCCCCTACCTGATCGGATGGTTTCAAACGACCACGGGTAGTACAGGAGGCGGCATCCTCGGCATCGCGGCCAGCATGATACTGGGCAGCATCCTGATCTTTCTCGTTCCGGCATCGTCGGTCAATCACGCCCGGCAGGCGTGAAGCGCACGGCGACTATCCCGAGTGGCCAAGACAGAGGCATTCAACCGCACCTGTCTTGGATCACGCAGGCCCAATCACCCCACCACGAGAAAAAGAGATCATGTTCACGAGAATGCTGCGGTATCTCACCGCTCACGCCAGTCTGCCAAAACCCACCAACGTGCTGCTGGGAGATACCGGGATTGCACTACCGCGCGAACAATGCCGCCTTAACGCAGGCCTATGCCTAGGAGAAATTGCGCTCTCGCGCGGCCGCCTGTGCGCACGCAGCAACATAGGCATTGATCCGCGCTGCACGCAGGCGAGCACGCAGAAACATCACGATCGCTAATACGCCATGCACAATCAGCAGTAACCACGCTAGTAACCACCAGGCAGATCGCAGCATGGCGGGCGCCAGATCGCTGGCGCCTCGGCGGGCATCCAGCGTATAGACGGGCGTGCCGCTCGCATCTTGCGACACACCCACGATCATGGCCTCGACGGCAAATGGCGCAACGCCGTCAGGCCCGGCCAACCACGCATATTGGTTATAACGCTGCAACGCATCGAGCCGGCCCTCCGGCGACGTCTCGACCGATGATTCCGCGTCGTCAAACGTGGGGACAGCCGGCAGACGGGCATGCGGCCCCGTTCGCACATCCAGCACCACACCGCCGCGCTGACTACGCAAAGTCGCGTCCGCCGCCGCAGCGACAATCCCTTCCACCTGCGGCGCAGCCACTCGTTGTGCCAACCGCTTTACCTTGGACAGCCCTTGCGCAGAAATCACCATGGCCGTCTTACCGGTATTGAGCTCCTTCTGCTCTGCGGCCTGCGCCAATGCCTGCCAGTTGGTGTATTCCTTGTCACTGAGCAGGTTCTCAACCATCGCGTTACGCAAAGCCGTGCAGCCTGTCTGGCCCTTTGCATTGAGCCGTGCACAATAGGCATCCACTTCCGCGATCGCTTTCGGTACGCCGACCACATCGAAGAGCTGTCGTTGATTACGCCCCTGCAACTCATTCAGATACGCCAGCGGGTTGTCCTGTGCGTTCCGGTACCTCTGCTGTTGCACTAGGATATCCAGCATGGGATTCGCCCGCGTACGCAGAAATTTCCCGCTATACAGCGCAAACGCTTGCTCGTCCTCATGCAATCTCGGTGCTTGCGGCGTGCCGCCTCCCCAACGCAACATACTGCACTGAACTGCAGGCATGCCCTGACGCGCCGTCGTCAACGAACAACGCGCCTCTCCTTTCAATGCCACCATGGCCCCCGCAGCAGGACTCGCCTCGCGTAATGCACCAGCGCTGTCATAAGCCCGCATCTGAGTACCCAGCAGCCACGCCTTGGTTTGCAGCACGTCTCCGCGCAGGCCTCCGCCGCTCACCATGGCCACGCCCACCAGCAGTAACAAGGCCGTGATCGCCAGCACGACATGACGCCCCCAATACACCGGAGGATAAGCACGCGTTTCCACATCGACTGAAAAATGCTTGCCCAGCCGTACGACGGAATAATCATCCACCCGCAGCTCTGCATCGACTCGGCCGGTGGCAGGGATGACCAAATGAGGCAGCCAATGCTTGGGCAGTATGAGATGCAGCTTGTCTCCCAGGAACCAGTGCTGGGAAACTGCCGCCGAATTGTTCGGATGATTCAATTGAACGGCCGTGAACGCGCCTCGTACGTGGTTCACGCGTTTCGGTATCGCCCAACGGCGCGGCCGCCATATCAGCCACAGCGCGCACAACAGCAATACCCCTGCCCCGGCCGCACATCCCAGACGGACCACATCGTCTGTGAACGTGGCAACCCCGGCGCTCACTGCGGACAGCAAAAGCAGCAATGCGGGACCCAATCCCAACCCTGGAGATTGGCGAGCAGCCATTTCGGCAGGTGTCTCATGACGCTGCCCGAGCACATCGACACGCACGACGTCCTCTTCGTCTGGCGAAAGTCCCTCTGACGGCGCATCGATATCCGACATCTCGCCGAGCTTGCCGCTCGCCCACTGCTGGGCCTGTTCCTGGCGCACGACGCTTCGCTCGCGGCCGCCTGCCAAATCGAACTCGCCATTGAGACGAATCACAATGGCGATCTTGTCTGCCAGCATGACTTCGGCATCGTTATCGCTCTGCAGAAAATCGTTCGCGTCATACGGCAGAATCACCTCGACCCCGCCCAGCGTGTCATGCATCTGTTCCGCGCCGCCATTCGTGCTCAATCCATGACGCAGATACTCGCCTCGCAGGCGGTAAACCTTGCCGTTTGCCAGCTTCAATGGACGCTGGCGCTTTCCGGGACGCGTCAAGAAGGGCTGAATCAGTGTCAGTTCCTCGGCCGTCGCCTCGCGCGGCGGCGTGTCTGCCTGCACGAGGCTCTTGAGGATGCGCTTGCTGGCACGGCGCCGCGATTGGTAGCGGATCACTCCATACAGCGAATAGCCGAGCATTGCCAGCAACAGCAGTAGTTTCAATAAATCCAACGTATCCATCGCGCCTGACTTTTTCCTGGAGGAAGCCGCGGGAATCATAGGAGGTCGCCGGCACGAAAGACAGAGCGAAAACCGCACACAACCCGCGAAATCGTGACAAAAAGCTACACCCCCTCCGTGTTTGCTACGATATCACCTCGGCCACGAGCCCGATTTTCATTTAGCACAAGGAATTTCCCCATGCGTCTCCTGCACACCATGCTGCGCGTCGGCAACCTGGACAAGTCGATCGATTTCTATACCAATGTCCTGGGCATGCGCGTGCTGCGCCGCAAAGATTACCCCGATGGCAAATTCACCCTGGCATTCGTTGGCTATCAAGACGAAAGCGAAGGCGCGGTCATCGAGCTGACCCACAACTGGGACACCGATCACTACGATCTGGGCAATGGCTATGGCCACATTGCGCTGGAGGTCGACAACGCCTACGAGGCCTGTGAAAAGGTCAAGCAAAAAGGCGGCAAAGTCACGCGCGAGGCCGGCCCGATGAAACACGGCACCACCGTCATCGCCTTTGTCGAAGACCCGGACGGCTACAAAATCGAATTCATCCAGAAAAAAGACCGCGCCGACTGACCGCAACACTCACATCGCCATGATTCATCCCATCCTGAAAATGGGCGATCCGCGTTTGCTGCGGGTGGCTCAGCCCGTCGAGCAATTCGACACTGCCGAGCTGCACACCCTGGTCGCCGACATGTTCGAGACTATGGAGCATGCGCGGGGTGTCGGATTGGCCGCCCCGCAAATCGGCGTCGACCTGCAGCTGGTCATATTCGGGTTCGATCGGAACGAACGCTATCCCGACGCGCCGGCAGTTCCGCAGACAGTTCTGTGCAATCCGGTGATCTCGCCTTTGTCAGACGAACGCGAAGACGGCTGGGAAGGCTGCCTGTCCGTGCCGGGCCTGCGTGGGCTGGTGCCACGTTATCGGCATATCCGCTACAGCGGCTACACCCCGCAGGGCGAATATATCGAACGTGAGGCCGAGGGTTTTCATGCGCGCGTCGTGCAGCATGAGTGCGATCATCTGATCGGCCGCCTCTATCCGTCGCGGATCGAGAACTTCAGCAAGTTCGGATTCACGGAGATCCTGTTTCCCGACATGGACCCGAATCAGGACGATTGAAACGCGGCGTACACGAAGAGAGGGGCAGGCATCCATCCAGATGCTCTGCCCCTCCTTCATTTCGTGCTGAGTTAATCCAACGCCCTGTCCTTGGACTCGACGTCGACCCACTTGATCGCGACGGCGCCTGCCACCAGCAATCCCGACAAAACAAACAACGACAAGGTGAATTGCGTCGCCATGATCGGTGCAATCAGGGCCGGGGCGAACAGCCCGCCGAGCCGGGCCACGGCACCTGCCGCCCCCATGCCGGAAGCGCGTAAGCTCGTGGGGTAGACCTCAGGCGTAAAGGCATACAGCGCGCCCCAGGTACCCAGCAATGCAAAGCTCATCAACAATGTTGAGGTCACCATCAACGCGACCGAGCTCCCCAGGCTGTACAGCAGGCACCCTGCCGCACTGAACAGCAGGAAGCCGATCAGCGTGGGTTTGCGTCCATAACGCTCAACCGCATATGCCGACAAGGCGTATCCGGGTACTTGCGCCAACGCCAGGACGATCAAGAACGCCTGTCCGCGCATAAAGCCCATGCCTTCGGCAGACAGCTTGATCGGCAGATACACAAATACGCCGTAGTACGCGACGGAAACCAGCAGCCATGCCAACAACAGCGACACGCTGCGCCGCGCCAGGCCGGCGCCGAACAACGCGAACACGGATTTGCGCTCCATCGTTTGTGGCTCGAGCTCGCCGATTTGCACGTTGTTGCCGTTGGTCTTGGCAACGCGCTCCAACACTTGCCGAGCCTCTTCCGATTTACCCGTCTTGTTCAAATAAAGAGGCGACTCGGGAACATACCAACGCAGGATCACCCCGACGATCGCAGGTATGCCGGTGACAAAGAAAATAATGCGCCATGCTTCATCGCCATACGCACTGGCCACCCACGCCAAAATGGCGAGAAAAACCGTCCCCAAAGCCCAAAACGACTCGAGCCACACCAGCCAACGGCCACGGCGCTGGGCAGGCAGAAACTCCGCCATCATTGTGTAATCGACGGGCAAGGTGCCGCCTACGCCAATACCGGTCAGAAAGCGCAGAATCAACAGCCATTGGAAATCCGGCGCAAAGGCCGATGCCACCCCGGCGCAGGCATCGATGACCACGGCCAGCATCAACACTGGCCGCCGGCCAATGCGATCGGCCAACCGGCCGAACGCAAAAGCGCCGATCAACATACCTACAAAAAACAAAGTACCCGTCTGCAGGGCCTGCGGAATCGTCAGGCCAAAGGTCTTTGCTATCGACGGCGCGCTGAAACCGATCGACAGCACTTGCATCGCGTCGGCCATCCAGACCAGCCCGAATATCACAAACAGCCGATACTGGAATTTTCCTACGCCTGCCGTATTCAACCCTTGTTCAATCGTTATTTTTGATGCTGCCATGGCTACTCCTACGAGGTTTGCCGTTGCTTTTATGCGCTGTCGCGCAATTAAAAATCAGTCCTGCGTATTCAAAACATCCTCGAATCAACGGGATTGATTTCGTATCTGGCCGATCACTGCCAAGCTGTCGGCCCATTCAGGCTCTTGCGGCGCAAATCGAACCCGCAAGTAATTCAACAGATCCCGCACTTGCTCATCATTCAAACTGTCTTTGAATCCTGGCATATAGCCGAGATCATCGTTGGCCGGCGTCTGAATGCCATGCAAAATGACTTGCACGAGATTATCGGGCGTCGCGGCGTGCAGATTCGTATTCACCGCCAACAAGGGCTTGACGCCAAACAATGTGGGCCCTGCCGCGGCCTCGTGACACACCGCACAGGCATTCTGATAAATACGCTCGCCCCGGGCATGGCCCTCGAACAGGCGCTGCGTGGACGGCTGTACGACAGGCATTTGTGCAGTGACGGACGTCGGCGCCAACGGCGCAGGTGCCGCTGCGGCAGGCAGTTCGGGCTCAGATGCGGCAGTGCCAGGCAAGTTGAGCAGATACGTGGCGATGGCGCGCACATCGCTCTCGGGCAATTCGCTCAGCCCCTGGATGACAGGCGCCATGGGCCCCGCCGCCACACCATGGCTCGGTGAATATCCTGTGCGCAGATATTGAAACAACGCATCGGGGGTCCATGGCACTTTGCCACTTGCCAAGCGATCCAGCGGCGGCGCTTCCCACCCCTCGGCCTCGCCCCCTGCCAAGTAATTGCCGGCGCCTGTTTTTTCGGCTCCCAACGTATTGCGCGGCGAATGGCAGGCGGCGCAGTGGCCAGCGCCCTGCACGAGATAGGCGCCACGGTTCCAGTCCAGAGATTGTGCCGGATCGGGCTCATAAACGCCCGTATCGTGGAACAACAGATTCCAGCCTGCCATCATCGGCCGCCAGTTATAGGGGAAAGGCAATGCGGTCTTGGGCGGCTCGTTGCGCACAGGCGGCTGCACCATCAGGTACGCATACAGGGCCTGCATATCCGCATCTGTCATTTTGGCAAACGCGGTATAGGGAAAGGCCGGATAGAGCTGGCGTCCATCTCGATGCACGCCGTCGCGCATGGCACGTTCGAAAGCGCGATACGACCACTGACCTATCCCAGTCTCGTTGTCCGGCGTAATGTTGGTGGTGTAGATCGTGCCAAAGGGCGTATCCAGACCCAGACCGCCCGCATTCGCCTGACCGCCTGGCACGGTATGGCACACCACGCAATCTCCCGCTGCCGCGACCAAACGGCCTCGTTCAATCGCTGCTGCAGAGTAGAGCGAAACATCAGGGCCCGCCGTAGGCGCGAGCGCTGGCTTGAGCGGCCAAGCCATGGTCACCACCCCTGCCAATGCGCCCGCACCGGCGGCCAACCATAGGCCACTTCGCCGCAGCCAACCGCGCGTGGGCGACAACGAGGGTGCTGGAGCAGCCAACGCATCGCGCAGTTGCTTCACATTGAATGGCACCTGCCGCAGTCGTACACCAGTCGCATCAAAAATCGCATTTCCGATCGCCGCGGCGGCAGGCAGGGTCATCACCCCATCCAACGCCAGTTGACCGTGATCGACCGGCTGTGCAGGCGCCAACTCCTGCGCATCCGCCGGCGCCACCTCATGAGACACCGACTGATCAGCCGGCACAGAAGCAGCGTTACCCGAACCGCTTGCGCCCCAATCATCAAACTGCGGCGGCGCGGTGAGCAGCCGACGGGCAGCGTCCAGCAGCCGGGGATCCTGTTCATGAATGGCAGCGCCCTGGGCCGGCTGCAGAGACTGACTGTCACGCCCGACCATCAGTCGCGTCACATCCACGTTCCCCGTATCCGGCGCTACCTCAACCTCGACCAACCAGGCACTCCATGTTTCCACGGCTGTGCCATCAGGCTGCTGATCCCGGACGTGAGCGGTCGCATAGCCGCGCCCACGTAAAGGAGACCGATCAGCGGTTTCGCGTTCGGCCAAAGCTTGTGGTGCCGAAGTCTGCTGCGCTGAAGCTTGCTGTGCCGAAACTTGCCGTGCGGAACCCAATGCCGCGAATCCCGTCTCCTCGTCCCCCGGCACTGCCATGTTCGCAGCCAGCGCCGAACCGTTCACTTGTTCGCGCATGCGCCGCGTCAACGCCTGACCCGGCCCGTTTGGCAACAACGACAAACGATACGCCATCGGATCCACGCCCAATCGCGCTGCTTCTTCGTCCAGCAGGCTCTCGTGCGCAAACACCTGCATCGCCTCGAACTCCGCAGGCGATGCATGGATCAACGGTGCCGCAACATCAACGGTTGTCCGTACGATCTCTCCCGCATCTTGCAGCCGAGGCGTCGCCACGGACGCAGCCTGTGCCGGCTGACTGAGCAATCGCGCCAAACTGGGCCGAGCGCCCCAGGGGCGGTTCGACACCCAGCGCGGCGTGGCGCTCCAATCGCCGGCAAGCGAACCCGGTCCCTCATCGGACTCTGAGCCTCCTGTGCCGACCGCCGCAGCAGAGGCGGGAGTATGTGCAGTCGACGGCGCGGCAGCCGCAGGCACGAATGCCGGTGCTTGACTCAACACCATCTCGCCCGGCGTTGACGCCCGCTGCACGGGAACACGCACCGGCCGGCCCACGGCATGGGACAGCAGCGCGGCATCTGCCGCCGCATCCAATACGTCGAGGATATGAATTTCATTCCCACCGTTCGGCGCCGTATCGACAAGTGTGATCCGGTCAACAGGCATGGCCAGCAAATGGCTCAGCTCTTCTTGCACGTATCGTTGATAGGCTGCCGCACAAGGCAGCCAGGCGGTAGCGTGGCTATCGGTACACCACACCGTCGCGCCCTGGCCATCCGTTGCAGGATGTTCGGCGGCGCTCCACACATAAGACAGGCCCTCAGACGTAGACGCTGTCGTAGCAGATGCTATCTGCGACGGCGATTCCGTCTCTCGCATCGAGGCAGCAGGGAATTGCCACTTTACGTCAAGCCCATCCAGAGCCTGGCGCGCCAGCATCGCTGATATCGCCACGACGCCGACAAAATCTGCCAGACGCACGATCCGAACCACACCCGGCGAGACCTGAGCGCTTGACGTATCGATGTCCGCCACGCTCGCGCCGCGATAACGCCTGCCATCCCACAACACTCGCGGTGGACGCAGCAGCGCGCCATGCAGCAATCCGCCCGCAACGCTGGATAGCTCTGCGCGCCGGGCAGAAATCACGACCTCGGGCAACTCGGCGCCGCTCATGGGGCCCCGTCCTCTGAGCTCGGCGGCGTGACCGCGGCGGCACGCAGCACGGCGGCTTGGCGGGCCGCCTGCAGGATTTCAATATGCGTGCCGCAGCGGCATAAATTGTGGCGCAACTCTTCCCGCAGCATCGCGTCGGTCGGATCAGGACAACGCCGCAGCAACGCCTCAACAGTCATGATCATGCCATTCAAGCAGTAGCCGCACTGCGCTGCCTGACACGCGATAAACGCCTGCTGGGTCGGCCCCGGGCATTGCTGATCACCCAAGCCCTCCAGGGTCGTGACCTCTCGCTCGCCCACGCCGCGAACAGGAATCACGCAAGAGCGCGCGGCCACCCCATCAATCAGCACGGTGCACGCACCGCACTCGCCCAGCCCGCAACCGTACTTCGGTCCATTCAATTCGAGATCGTTGCGCAAGACCAGCAACAGCGGCGTCGCCGGATCGGCCTGCACCGCTTGCTCTCGTCCGTTGACGAGCAAGCGAAAAACAGGAGAACCCGCAGAGAACGGCGCGCCGGAAACGCTGCTGTATGCCATGGTCATCGCTCAGAGCCCAAATCGAAAGTGCCTCATTTCATCGCCGCCTTGGGTTGCGGATCGACGAGCGGCACATTGAATACGTCATAACCGAAACACCACGAGGGGTCCTCATTTGTACGCAGCCATGTATTGTCGTGCGATATACGCTGAACCTTGCTCGCACGTTCAGCACGATTCGCTTCATACAGATCGAAAGCCAATTGGTAATCGTGCACACCCACTTCCTTGAAACAACGCGCCAACATCGCCGCATCCTCGATAGCCATGGCCGCGCCTTGCGCCATGTGCGGCTTCATCGGATGACACGCGTCTCCCAACAACACCAAACGGCCCCGGCTCCAGAGCGGCAGCGGATCGCGTTCCAACAACGACCATTTGGTGACTTCGACCGTCGCGTCGATCAACGCCTGCACGGTCGGGTGCCATCCCTCGAACGCCTCGCGCATTTCCTGTTTGCTGCTCGGCAACCAACGGTCATTGAGATCCCAGTGTTCGACCGGCACACCCGTCACGTAGTAAAGCTCGTCCTGCTTGCCCGTGACGAAGTAGGTCATCATATGCCGATCATCGCTCCACCATTTCACGCAGGGATCAAAGGGCAACATACCGGCCGTGGCCACCGGCGTCGGAAACACCGCACGATGCGCCAGATAGCCTGCATATTTCGGGGGTTCAGGTCCCAGTAATTCCTCGCGAATCCGCGAGTTCACGCCGTCAGCGCCGATCACCAGATCAGCTTCCTCGATGGAACCATCGGCGAAGTGCAGGCGCACGACATCGCCCGTATCTTCAACCTTGATCAGGTGCTTGCCAAAGCTCAGCATGTTATCGGGCAAGGCATCAATCAGCAATGCGTGAAAGTCCCCTCGATGCACCGTCAAATAACTCGCTCCGTATTCCTTGACGGCGTAGTCGCCCAGAGGGATCTGCGCGAGCACATCGCCCGTCTGCCAGTGGCGGCTATACCAGTACTCGGGATGGGAGCCTTGCTCGTTGAGCGCGTCCTCAATACCGATGCGGCGCAAGATTTTCATGACGTTCGGACCGACGTGAATGCCCGCCCCTTGCCGCGAAAAAGCGGGCGACTGCTCGTAGACGTGAACGTTGAATCCTTCCTTGGCAAGCAGCGAAGCGGCGGCAGCCCCTCCCAGACCTGCGCCAATCACAGCGATTCGAGGTTGTGCGGACATATGAAAAGCTCTCCTGGGAATCAAAAGCTCGCGCCGACGACCCCGATGTTGGGAGGCCGGTTTGAATATCAAAAATTAAAGCGTACACACTTCTTTTTTTAAAATTTACCGGCAAGAAATTTTGCTGACAAGAAAACAATGACGAATATATCTAGGTATTTTCCCTAGATTTTTTTAAATCCAAACATATCGTCTAGAACATTGCGGCATCAGTTTTATTTCTATATATTGAGCGTCTACACTGTATTTTCGTCGAGCAACGCCTTGAGCGGGATTCAGAATCGGGCCCGAGCCGTGCCGACTTTCCACTCTCTGGAGACCAAAGTGCCAGCGTCCTCCCCATCATCGACCTATCTCTACGGCGCGCATGTCAATGCGAATGGAATCCGTCAGCACTATCTGCGTTACCGCGCAGACACTGTCCCTGCGCAACGCCCCGCCATCGTGCTCATTCCCGGCATCACCAGCCCTGCGGTGACCTGGGGTTTTGTCGCCGAACGGCTTGGCCGGCATTTCGACACCTATGTGCTCGACGTGCGCGGCCGGGGGTTGTCGGCATCGGGTCCTGATCTGGACTATGGTCTGGATGCCCAGGCCGCCGACGTGCTGGCCTTTGCCCAGGCACTCGATCTGCAACGCTACGCACTGGTGGGCCACTCCATGGGCGGACGTATCGCCGTACGCGCAGCGCGGACTCAACCTGCCGGACTCACGCAACTGGTCGCAGTCGACCCTCCCGTGTCCGGACCGGGACGCCGTCCCTACCCTGCCAAACTGCCTTGGTATGTGGACTCCATACGCCAGGCCACACTAGGCATGGATGCCGACGCGATGCGCGCCTTCTGCCCCACGTGGACCGAGCAGCAATTACGCCTGCGCGCGCAGTGGCTGCATACCTGCTACGAGCCCGCCATCGTGCAGAGTTTCGAAGATTTCGGCCGCGATGATATTCACGCGGACCTGCCCCATATCCAGACACCGTTGCTGCTGATCACCGCCGAACGCGGAGACGTCGTCAACGACGATGATGTCGCCGAGTGGCAGACGCTGGCGCCCCAGACACAACACGTACGCGTTCCCGGCGCAGGGCACATGATCCCCTGGGATAACGAAGCCGGCTTCTATGCCGCCTTTGGCGATTTCCTGGGACAAACACTGGATTGATCGCGGGTATTCCCCACCTCAACCTCATTTCCGTCCACCTCGTATCACACCGGAGTTCGCCATGTCCGTGAGCGATATCGATTTGATCCAAGCCTGGAAACAGGTCCTCAACCTCTCCAGGCTCGAGCCCGGCCAGACAGTCACTGTCCTGACCGGCGCCGACACGCACCCGCAAACCCTGCGCTGTGCCATCGCCGCGGCCAGCGATATGGGCGCCAGAGTCAACCGCCTGGACCTGCCGCCCGTCAACGCCGAAAAATCGTTGTCGCGCGACTCGCTGGCCTATCTGGGTACGACACCGCTCACGGGCAATCCCGCTGCGATTGCCGCGCTCAAGGCCAGCGATCTCGTGCTGGATCTCATGACGCTGCTGTTTTCGCCCGAACAACACGAGATCCTGAGCGGCGGCACAAAAATCCTGCTGGCCGTCGAGCCGCCCGAAATCCTGTGCCGCCTCGTGCCTACCGCAGATGACCGCACGCGCGTCGTCAACGCCTCTGAACGCATCCAGGCGGCAAAGGAGATGCATATCACCTCACAAGCCGGCACCGACCTGCGGTGCCAGCTGGGAGAGTTCCCGGTCATTTGCGAGTACGGCTTCGTCGACCAGCCCGGTCGCTGGGACCATTGGCCAAGCGGCTTTGTACTGACCTGGCCCAACGAAGGCCAAAGCCGGGGCATTGTCGTGCTGGATCGCGGCGACATTCTGCTGCCACTCAAAGAATACGTGCACGACCCCATCAAACTCACCATCGAAAATGGCTATGTGCATGCCATCGAAGGCGGATTACAGGCAGAGATCCTGCGCGAATACATGGCTTCCTACGAAGACCCCGAGGCCTATGCCGTATCGCATGTCGGCTGGGGTCTTCAACCTCGCGCGCATTGGTCGATGCTGGCCCACTACGACAAGGAATCGCACATCGGGATGGACGCGCGCGCGTTCGAGGGCAATTTTCTCTGGTCCATGGGCCCCAACAACGAAGCCGGCGGCCAGCGCACCACTGCCTGCCACATCGACATCCCCATGCGCCGCTGCACGGTCAAACTCGACGGCAAACCGACCGTCATCGACGGCATCGTCCAGGACCAGGAAGGGCTGGCACGCGCTGAACGGCGCAATCAATTAAAGGGCATCGTGCGATGAACACACAAACCATTCCCACTGGCGGCGTGCAAGGCGATGTCTCGGCCTACGCGCGGCAGGGCTTTGGCACACCCTTGCCGCTCAAAGCCCCCTTCGGCCTGCTGATCGTGGACTTCGTCAATGGATTCGCCGATCCCGCGGTCTTTGGCGGCGGCAACATCCCGCAAGCGATCGACCAGACTACCCATTTGCTCGCTCACGCACGCGCTCAAGGATGGCCCGTCGCGCACAGCCGCATTGTCTTTGCCGATGACGACGCCGACCAGAATATCTTTTGCCTGAAGGTCCCGGGCATGCTGACCCTCAAAGAGGACAGCCCCGCCAGCGCCATCGTACCTGCGCTCGCACCCGCTCCGGGAGAATACGTCGTACGCAAAAGCACGCCTTCAGCGTTCTATGGCACGATGCTGGCGCCATGGCTTGCGCAACGCGGCGTGCAGACATTGCTCGTCGCAGGATGCGTCACCAGCGGCTGCGTGCGCGCGAGCGTCGTCGATGCCATGCAGGCGGGCTTTCGCCCTCTGGTGGTATCCGATTGCGTCGGTGACCGTGCACTGGGCCCGCATGATGCAAACCTGTTCGACATGGCACAGAAATACGCGGCAGTCATGCCGCTGGACCAAGCCCTCGTCGACATTGAGGCACTGTCACGCTAAGCTGATTCCATGAGCCTGCTCCAGCCCAAGCGACTGCACGACGGATTGCTCGATCAGTACGGCACGCTGCTGATTGTGCGTAACCCGGTCGCGCCCCCAAAACCGGCGCCTGGCCAACCCGGCGCGCCGTCGGATTACGTACCCGCCACGCCCGAGATCTTCGTCGCCGTCGTGGACGCTCCCGATACGGCGCAGGGCTGGCGCGCCCTGGCCTTTAACGGGCACGTCGATCTGGGCACAGGCATACGCACCGCGCTGGCACAAATCGTCGCCGACGAGCTCGATATTCCATTCGAACAACTCGACATGGTGCTGGGCCATACCGAGGCTTCGCCCAATCAGGGTCCTACCATTGCCAGCGCCACCATTCAGATCTCGGCCGTTCCGCTGCGGCGTGCCGCCGCCCAGGCTCGCGCGCATCTGCTGAACCTCGCAGCGCAGCGCTGGCACGTTTCCGCTCAGGCGTTGCAAGTCCGCCAAGGCATGGTCGTATTCAAGGACGAAAAGGATACTCGCCAGGCGCACTACGGCGAATTGATTCGTGGCAGGCGAGAACGGCTCATACTATCCGAAGACGTCGAACTCAAGCCGGCATCCGAGTATCAAGAGGTGGGGCAAGGCCGCGCGCGTGTCGATATTCCCGCCAAGGCAACCGGTGCGCTGACCTTCGTCCATGACATACGCATACCGGGCATGCGGCACGGCCGCGTCATCCGCCCGCCCTATCCAGGACGTGACGGCGGCGACTTTGTCGGCGCCAGCCTCATATCGGCCGATATCGCATCCGTGGCGCATCTGCCCGGCAACGTGCAGGTCGTCGTAAAAGGGGATTTCGTCGGCGTGGTGGCTGATCGCGAAGAACAAGCCATCGCCGCCATGCGCGCCCTGAAGGTTCAATGGCGCGACATCCCGCCGGCTCCCGAGCTGAGCGATCTGGACGCGGCGTTGCGCGCCCACCCGTCCGAGGTGCGCGCCTTGCACCATCAGGGACATGCCAACGAGGAGCTGGCCGAGGCAGCACAGGCCAGCCCGAGTCGCGTGGTCCGGCGCAGCTACGTCTGGCCCTATCAGATGCATGGATCGATCGGTCCGTCCTGCGCCGTCGCAGATTACACCGCTGACCGTCTCACGATCTGGTCCGGCACCCAAAACCCGCACATGCTGCGCACCGATCTCGACCGCCTGTTGAAACTGGGCGAGGGCAATATCGAAATCGTGCGCCTTGAAGCCGCAGGGTGCTATGGCAGAAACTGCGCCGACGACGTCTGTGGCGATGCCGCCCTGTTGGCGATGGCAACCGGCACAGCGGTACGCGTGCAACTCACGCGTGAACAGGAACACCAGTGGGAGCCAAAAGGCACGGCGCAACTCGTCGACGTGCAGGCCGCGATCGATCCCATGGGCAACTTGCTGGCCTATGACTTCGGCGTACGTTACCCGTCCAACGACGCCCCGTTGCTGGCTCTGCTGTTAACGGGCAGCATTTCCAATCAACCCCGCACCCTGCAGATGGGCGACCGCACGGCGATGCCGCCCTATCAATATCCCCACGTGCAGATCGTCTGCCATGACATGCCGCCGCTGATGCGTGCCTCGTGGCTGCGTGGCGTTTCGGCCCTGCCGAATGCGTACGCGCACGAATGCATGATTGACGAGCTCGCGCATCGGGCGGGCGCAGATCCCCTCGACTATCGCCTGCGCCATCTGGACGATGTGCGTGCCCGCGACCTATTGACGGCCACGGCCGAACGTGCCCGCTGGCAGCCCTTCAGGGCAGGCAGCCGCGGCATCCCCGCAGACGATGGTTTATTGCACGGCAGAGGCCTGGCCTACGCGCGCTATATCCACAGCAAGTTTCCGGGTTTTGGGGCAGCATGGGCGGCATGGGTGGTGGATCTCAGCGTAGACCCGCTGAGCGGGCGCGTTCGCGTGGACCGCGTCACGGTCGGCCACGACGCCGGCATGATGATCAATCCCGACGGCGTTCGGCATCAGGTCCACGGCAACGTTATCCAGGCGCTGAGCCGCGCACTGCTGGAGCAAGTCTCGTTTGGCCCGCAGGGAGTCACCAGCCGAGAATGGGGCGCCTATCCTATTATTAAATTCGGTGAAATCCCGGAGATCGACGTGCTGCTCATGCCGCGCCAGGACGAGCCTCCCATGGGCGTGGGCGAATCGGCGTCGCTACCCGGCGCCCCTGCAGTCGCCAACGCATTATTCGATGCCACGGGGCTGCGTCTATGTGCGCCACCGTATACTCCAGAAAAACTGCGCCACGTCATGCATAACACTCGAAGCGCCCATGTCGACCTCTACGCCTGAATCACTACCATCGCCGGACCAGTCGGACAAAGACAATTCGGCCCCCTACCTGTTTTCGTCGCAGGTCGGGCACCTGCTGCGCCGCGCCTACCAACGCCACACCGCGCTTTTTCAAAAATTCATTCCGGACTCAAAACTGACCGTCGCTCAGTTCGTCGTCATGTGCGCACTCAATGACGACGGCCCGGCTTCCATCGCCAATCTGGTCAAGGCCACCGTCATCGACCAGGCGACCATACGCGGCGTCGTCGATCGGCTCAAGAATCGCGAGCTCATTACTCTGCAGGCAGACCCCTCCGATCGGCGCAAAGTCATGGTCACCCTGACCGAGGCAGGCACACAACTCGTCAACGAGATGCAACCCTTTGCCCACGCCATCACCGAAGAAACGTTCGGACCGTTAAATGAAGCGGAACGCGTGGCTTTACTGTATCTGCTGCGCAAAATCACAGAATCCGAAAGCAGCTCACGGTATCCCGACGTCAACCACATCTGCACTTGATGCGCCACGCGTATTCACATACAGGCTATAGAGCCCTTTTCCGGCAGCCATGAACAGCCGGTTTCCTTTCGCACCGCCAAAGCAGAGATTCGCGCAGCGTTCCGGCAAGTGAATATGTCCGATCGGTGTGGCATCGGGCGCGAATATGCGCACGCCATCCAGTTCCTCGGCTCCCATCCCCCACCCGCACCACAGATTGCCATCCACATCGCAACGCAATCCATCCGCAGTGCCGGGCCCGCAATCGATCAGGTCACGCCCCTCTGACAACGTTGTGTCCGACACGCGATAGACTCGAATGGTACGGTTTGGCCTCGCACGCGACGCCACGATATACAGCAGCGTTTCATCGGGGCTGAAACACAGGCCGTTTGGTCCAGCGACATCGTCGGCCACAACGCTGATTCGACCGGAGGGATCAATACGGTAGACCCTCTCCGGCAGTTCGGGCTCGGCCTTGTAGCCCTCGTAGTCGCTGCTCAATCCGAACGGCGGATCGGTAAACCAGATCGACCCATCCGATTTCACGACGACATCGTTCGGCGAATTCAATCGCTTTCCTTCAAAGCGATCCGCCAACACCGTGATACGGCCGTCGTATTCGGTACGTGTCACGCGGCGATTGCCATGTTCGCAAGTAATCAGCCGGCCTTGACAGTCACGCGCATTGCCGTTGGCATAACCCGATGGCTCACGAAACACCGTGACATGACCCGATGCATCGTCATAGCGCAGCATCCGGTTATTCGGGATATCGCTATACAACAAATAGCGGCCATCGCCGAACCATACAGGCCCTTCGGCCCATCGTGAACCGGATGCCAACATCTCTACCGCGGCATGAAACAACCGATACTTATCAAAACGCGGATCCAAGGATTGCACCCTGGGGTCAGGATAACGAGGGCTGACGCGCCAGAATGGATCAGGTGCCAGAATGGGCTTTGTCGAATTCATCGGTGCTCACGCATGTTGACCAAAATATGCATCTTCCAGGCGGGTCTGCAGATCAGCTTCGCTGGTATCCGCCTGCAAAACAATTTCCCCGTGGGCCATGGCATAAACGCGGTCAGCCAGCACCAGGGATTTCTCGACCAATTGCTCGACCAGCAACACGGATGTTCCAGCATCTCGCAGACGCGCCGCGACCTCAAACACACGGTCAACCAGGACTGGTGACAGCCCCGCAGAAGGCTCGTCCAGAATCAGCAAACGTGGACGCTTTACCAATCCCTGAGCCACCACCAGCATCTGTTGCTGCCCGCCGCTTAACGCCCCTGCACGATCATGGCGCTTCGCCTCGATTTCCGGAAAGAATGCCAAGGCATCCCGGATGCGTTCCTGGCGTTCGGTCCGGGAAATGTCATATCCCGCCAAGGCCAGATTGTCTTGTACCGACAATTGCGTAAAGACGTGGTGCCCTTCGATCACGTGCACCAAGCCCGCCTGCGCCGCATCACGCGGCGTCGCACCGCGCAGGCTTTTCCCTGCAAACACGACGTCGCCGGACATCCATGGCAATAGGCCCGACAACGCCCGCATCAACGTGCTCTTTCCTGCGCCATTAGGGCCCAGCAATGCCACAATTTCGCCGGGTTTCACGATCATATCGACGTCGTGCAGGATTTGAATTTTGCCGTAGCCGGCATTCAGGCCCTGCACCTGCAGCAGACTATTAGGCTCCGAGGTATGCACTGACGACCTCCTTATGCGTACGGATTTCCTGCGGGGTGCCGCTGGCCAGCACCGACCCGAGATTCAGCACCGTGACGTGATCACAAATATCAAAGATCAAGTCTGCATGGTGTTCCACCAGCAACACTGCCGTTCCGCAGCGGCTGATCTCTTTGATGATGTCACCGAGGCGCTTGATCTCGTCTCCCGTCAAGCCCGCAGCGGGCTCGTCCAGCATCAGATACCTGGGCTGCAGCATCAACGCACGCGCCAGCTCCAGAAACCTCAGTTCGCTATGCTGCAAGCTATCGGCGCGCACGTGAGCCAGCTGAGACAGCCCCACCGCTTTTAATGCCGACTCCGCCATCTCTCGCAATCTACGCTCGTCCTCTCGATGCCTACCCACCCGCAACAAGGCCTCCAGGAACGTACCGCGTGCGCGCGTATATCCGCCTGCCATGACGTTCTTCAGGACTGAGGTATCGCCAACGATGCGCGGCGTCTGGAACGTACGCGCGAATCCGCGCCTGGCTCTGCCCAAGGGTTGTCCCGAAGGGACTTCCGTGCCGCTCTCCGTCACCAGGCCCTCTTGAGGCCGGTAATACCCCGAGATCACATTCAGCGTCGTGGTTTTCCCACTGCCATTCGGGCCGATCAAACCATGCACTTGCCCACCGTTGATGTGCAGATCCAGACCGTTGATCGCCTTGACTCCACCAAACGATAAATGCAGATTTTTCAATACGATTTTCCCATCACGAGGCACATCCGCCAAAATCTGGCGTACAGCGCCCAGCTCTGGTTGTATGCGCCGGTTTGCCGGCAAGGGGCTGCGTCCTCCAAAATCGAGCAAAGACGCAATTCCACCGGGAATTGCCAGAACAATCACCAACAACAACAGCGCGTATAAGAAATTGGACCACGCTGCCAACGGCGCGGCGATCTCCGGCAAAACGGTCAAGATCAGCGTGCCCAACAGCGGACCCAGGATAGAACTGCGTCCACCGATCAGGATAGAGATGAAAAACAGTACCGACAGTTCGAACGTAAACGCCTCGGGCGTAATGTATGTCTGAAGTGAACTGAACAGTCCTCCCGCGATACCGGCCAGCACGCCTGCAAGCACAAAGACGGCAGCCAGTAACTTGGCCTTGGAAATACCGTAGGCCTCCGCGGCGACCTCCGCATCGCGGATAGCAATCAACCCCCGCCCGAATCGGCTGTGTGCGATATTGGCCGTCAATAGGGTCGCCACCGCGGCAATGCCCAGGCACAAGTAATACAAGCCCCGATCGGAATCGAACGGCGCCGGCATGGCGGGCCCCGGCACGCCAATTCCGCCGCCCGTCACCGACTCCCAGGCCAAAGCGATCTGCGTCACGATCGTGGCGAATCCCAAGGTGGTCATCGCAAAATAAAACGTGCGCAGCCGCAGCGCCGGCAAGCCGACAATCAGGCCAAACAGCCCCCCCACTGCCCCCGCCGCCGCCAGCGCCGTAAACGGCTCCCACGGTTCGGACACGTTACCGGCCACCAATGCACTGGCCGTGTATGCCCCCACCGTCAACAACGCCACGTAGCCGATCGCCAATTGGCCCGCATAGCCGACAATCAGGTTCAGCCCGGACACCAATATCCAATAGATCGCCGCGCGTGTCGCGATCACTGTCCAGTACGTATTCCCTAATGCCGGCAGTGCGATCGCCAGCACCAGCAATACGATGAACGGCAACATGCGCGTCCAGCCCTGCCCCCGGTTCATCGGATGACGCTCCATCGCTTGAGGGGTTCCTCGATAGGTCTTTGCGTGCGCGGTCATCACACTCTCCGTGCAGAGTTGGAGCCGAAAATACCCTGCGGCACGGCCATCAACACCACGATAAACAAGACGAACACGGCAATCGACGCAAAAATGCCGCCCACGGTAAAGTTCGCCGTCTGTTGAAACAGTCCGAGCGCCAGGCCACCCAGCACTGCGCCGCGATTATTGCCGAGCCCACCCAATGCCACAGGAACGAAGCCGTAGAAATTCAACAAGGGGCCGTTGGCAAAAAAAGCCAACATCAACTGACCCGCGGCAAACCCGGCGATGCCCCCGATCACGCCCGCCAGGGCATAGCTGATGACCCGCAGGCGCCGTTCGGGCAATCCGATAGAACGTGCAGCAAAGTTGTTCTCCGCCACTGCCAGAAAAGCCAGGCCGATCAATGTGCGCCGATATAGATACTCCAATGCCAGCACCACAATCACGCAGGCCGCGACGGGCAGCCAGAACCGTTCATCCAACGGTCCCGACCCCCAGGCCAACAAGCGGGGAAAAGGCTGAGGCTCGGTACCCCATTCGATCGCCGTCACCTGTTGAATCATCAAGGCCAACGCCAACGTAGACAATACATACAGATGTTGGTCCAGACTTTTCAGCACAGGCCGCACGGCGACAAACTCGGTGATCACGCCAACCAACGCGCATAACCCCAGGGTCAATACGAATGCAACCGGACCGGACATGCCCATGCGCAGCATGAACAAGGACCCGAACACACCGCCCAGCATTCCAAGCTGCCCTGCCGTAAAGCTCATGACACGAGACGTGGAATACATCGTGTTGTACGTGATGCCGATCAGGGCATACACCGCTCCGACCGCCAGGCCGGAACTGATAATAGAAGCCAGCATGACTGCGTCCCCTCGGTCTTATTGATAACCCGGCGCCAATGCGAACGTCCCGTTGCGCGCAGACTTGGCCTCGGACATGACGACTTCTTCGGTGGGATAACCGTTGTGAATCGTGGGAGAGTACGTATAGGTCCCAAAATATCCGGGGTACGCTTTCAGGCTATTCCAATACTCGATGATGTCTTTGGATTGCGACGACCCCGTTGTCTGCACCGCCTTGGCCACGAGCTCAATCGCGTCGTAGCCGGCCGACACCCACCAGTACAGCGTGTCTTCCAGACTGACCTTGCCTTTGACCATGTCAAGGAACTCCTGCGAATGCGCGGGCAGCTTGCCGTTGGCGTCATAGCTGGCGCTCTTGTAGCCCACTGCATAGACCTTGTCCCAGTTCTCTGGCTTTTCCACCAGCGTGCGCAGCTCGCCCGATGCCAGCGAGGGATGGCCGACAAAAGCGACATCCCAGCCCATATGGGCTCGGGTATTGAACAAACGCGCCTCCATCCCGGTAGAGACGCTCCAGATCACGATCACTTGCGCTCCCGCATCGCGAGCCCGCGTCATGTCGGGCGACATGTCTGCTTGTGTCGCGTCGATATTCGCCGAGTACACCACCTCCGCGCCATCTTTTTTGAAATTGGCCACGCATGCCTTGCTCGCGCTCACCCCATATCCCGTCGTGTCGCCGATCACCGCAATCTTGGAATATTTCTGTACCTTCAGGCAGTAATTCCGGCACGCATCATCCCATTGACTGTTCGACGGGGAGATGCGGAACGCATTGGGATACTTGTCCGTGTTCACCAAGCTATCTATGACGCATGGATGAATATTCGGCATCTTGGCGCGAGCCATGATTGGCGTGACGGCCAAGGACTCGCCCGAGTTCGTCGGCCCCCAGATCGCATGCACTTTCTGTGAGTTGATCATCTCCTGCGCCGCATTCACTGCTTTAGTAGGATCACCCTGCGTATCGCGCGTCACGATCACGATCTTGCGACCCTTCACTCCGCCTGCCGCATTGATTGCCTGCGCAGCAAATTCGACACCTCGATTGAACCCCACGCCCGGGGCAGAACTCGGCCCGGTCAATGCAGCAAGCCACCCTATCTTGAGGTCTTCACTCGAGGCCAACGCCAGTGCGGGCATGCCTAATGCCGACGCGCCTAATGCGCCAGCGGCGCCCAACACAAAGTCACGACGAGAAACTGTCATTTGTTGTCTCCTAAGGATTGTCATCGCTGAATGGCGCGGGGTTCCCCTGTCTGCCATCCCTCGCCATCGTCACCGCCGTGGTTTAACGGCCGCGTTTTTCCAAATGCGCAATACGATCCAGATCAAACGTAAAACCCCAGCCTGGGCGCTGCGGAACGATTGCCATCCCGTCTTCGAATTCGAGGCGCTCCTGATACAAATCGGAGAACCACGGCATGTACTCCAGGAATATCGCGTTGCTCAATGCACCCAACACTTGAATACTCATTTCGGGAAACAGATGGCTCGACACGGGAATGTCGTAAGCAGCAGCCATATGTCCCACTCGCATGAACTCCGAGACGCCACCCGCTCGCTGCAAATCCGGCATCAGCACATCAGCGCTGCGCAGCTCGATCATGCGGCGGAACCCATAACGTGCATACTCCGTTTCACCACTGGCGATAGGGGTATCCAGGGCGGCCGCGACTCGCGCCACCCCCTCCAGATCCCAGGCGGGCAACGGCTCTTCGAACCAGGCCAGTTGATATTCTTCCAGCATCCGCCCCAACCGGATGGCCTGGGCCTCGTTCAACCCTTGATTGGCATCGGCCATCAATTTGATATGCGGACCGATGGCCTCCCGTACTGCACGCACTCGTTGCACATCGACGGCAGGATCGGGCGATCCCAGCCGCATCTTCACCGCCTGAAAACCTTGTTCCACCATCTGCTGTGCGTCGCGCGCAAGCTCGTCGACGCTGCGATGCAACCACAATCCGCCACTGTGATAGACGGGCACACGATCCTGTGCGCCCCCGAGCATGCGATACAGCGGCAAGCCCGCCGATTTGGCGGCGGCATCCCATAGCGCGCCGTCAATGGCCGATATCCCCATGACCGGAATACCTTTCTGCCCGAAGAAATTGAGATCTTTCCAGGCACGCGACCAAAACCCCGCGATGTGACCGGCGTCCTGTCCCACTACCAGGTCCGCCAACTCATCGACCATACGGTGCAACACCCCCGTACGCCGATTATTCAAGGTGAACACCAAGTTCTCGCCCACCACCCCATCACTCGTATGCAGACGGACCAGGACGACACCGCATGTTGAAATCGGCCCCAATGCACTCATGATCGGCTCTTGCAATGCGATCTCTATCGGGCGGGTTTCCAGCTTGACGACTTTCATACGGCAGCCTCTTCGGTAATGCGATGCACGTCGCCGACGCGATATCGCGACATCACTTCTGAATCAGGGTCGCAGCCCAAGCCAGGGCCTTGAGGCACGTTCAACATCCCATCCACGGCATGCACATAGGGCGCAAAAGGATTGGCCTCCATATCCATCCACAGCACTTCGATCAAGGGCGGCTGGGGCAGCGCTGCGCCAATATGCAGTGTGGCGATAAAACCCGGCCCGAAATACGGCGAATGGGGCACGACACGCACACCGTTCGCTGCACACAGCGCTGCTACCCTCATGGTCTCGCCGATGCCGCCGATCTTCGTCACGCTGGGCTGCGCGATATCAATGGCCCCGCTCCCCAATAAAGTCTGAAATCCCTGCAGTCCGGCCACGTTCTCGCCAGCAGCGATGGGGATACCACACGCGCGCAGGCGCGCCAGCCCCTGCGCATCTTCGGGCGGCCAGACTGGCTCCTCGAACCAGTACATTCCGTCGCCACGCATACTTTGCGCCATATCCAGAGCATCAGGCACATCCCAGGCACAATTGACATCCATCATGATCTGGACATCCCGGCCCTGGACCGCCTCTTGCGATCGCACGAGGGCTTCCCGCGTCGTTTCATGCAGTTTGACGTAGCGAAACCCCCTATCAGCTGCTGCGCGCGTG
Source organism: Bordetella muralis (assembly GCF_054781015.1). NCBI lineage: Bacteria > Pseudomonadati > Pseudomonadota > Betaproteobacteria > Burkholderiales > Alcaligenaceae > Bordetella > Bordetella muralis. The sequence goes on from NZ_BAAGVF010000008.1 coordinate 81,213, forward strand.
TTGCGAGCAGCGATTTCGGCATCCCCATACGCCAGCAAACTGGAATAGGCCTCGAGCTGCGTACGGCTGCCATTACCCAGCAATTGATGCACAGGCAGTCCTGCGCGTTTGCCCAGCAGATCCCATAGCGCGATTTCAATTCCTGACCAGGCGTAAACGTAACTGCCATTACGACCCAGCAAATGGGTGGAATGCAGCACATTGCGCGTCAGGGCCGAGATATCGCCTGCGTGTCTGCCTATCACCAGCGGCGCCACAATCGTATCCAGAGCGGCACGTGTGGCGGGGATTGCAGCATGGCCAAACGCCTCTCCCCATCCTACCAATCCGTCTTCAGTCTCCACCCGGACCAAGAGTATCTCCAGCCGGTCCCACAACTTTCCTGCAAACCGGGCATAGGGGCCTCCCATGTCAAACGGCAGCGACACCACGGAAGACTCCACCGACACAATCCTCATGCGTTTGCTCCTCTTCTTATCGTGCGACAGATGGGGTACTGAGTTTTGCAGCGGCATCAACATCAGTACCGATCAGATGCAATGACTGTAAAAGCCGCCCGAAGCAAAAACAATCGAAGTGGACTAATTCAAAGATAAGCTAGACTTATGTTCAACGTGTGCTGCGCTGATGTATAGCGGCAGCGTTCAGTCACACGGAGGGCTCTGCAAACATGCAGCCCGCATAAAAATTGGCCTTGCCGCCAAGGGGGACACGATGCATTTGACCGTACGCCAAATGGAGGTCATACGCGCCGTCAGTCGATACGGCAGCGTAGGCGAAGCCGCATCGGCACTGGGAATCTCTCAGCCTGCTGTCAGTTTGTTGCTGCGTGAGTGCGCCTTGCACGCAGGGTTTCCGTTTTTTGTGCGCAAGCGCGGCCGGTTGCAAGCCACACGCGAAACGCTGGAAATCATGGGCGAACTCAATCGCATCTTTGACAGCATCGCTCGCGTCAACCGGCTGGTGGACGACATGCGCGAGTTGACTGAAGGCTCGGTCCAGATTTCCACGGTGCCCACGATCGCAGAGAACTTATTGGCTCCCACGAGCGTCCGGTTCCGCGAAGACTGGCCACAGATTCAAATATCAGTCATCGCGACCGACAACGTCAGCGTATCCGACAGCGTGTTCCAGGAACGCGTGGACTTCGGCATCGTGTTGTCGCCGCTCAGCCAGGACGGACGAATGATCGAAGGCCGTCTGACTGATTTGTGCGAGGCCGAGCTGGTGTGCGTGGTGCCTGAAGATTGTCCGCTGGCCAAGCTCCCTGTTGTCACCCCGCAGGATCTGGAGCCCTATCCCTTGATATCGTTTGACAAGAACCTGCCACTAGGTGCCTTGATCGAGGAGAGCTATCGCATTGCAGGCGTCAAACGAAAGATCGCGCTGTCAGTGACGTTGACGGCTGTCGCCTATTCGCTCGCGCGTTCCGGTGCGGGCGTGGCGATTATCGACCCCTTTTATTTGCTGACCGGCCGCAATCAGGGGGTTGCCACCATTCGGTTTCAGCCGCGCATGCCCGTCAAGGCGCAATTACTGCTGCCCAATAACACACCGCTCTCCCGGCCCGCGCAGCTGTTTGTCGCGGCGTTGAAGAAAACCGCCGTCTCGCTCAAGGACTCGCTGCCGCGCGAAGCCAATCTCTAAAGTCTGGAACATTCCCTCACCGTCAACCAGGCCGCCGCGCAAATGCGCCCGGCTCGAAATCATCTACCGCCACGACACGCCTGACAGCCTCTTCGGCGGCCTCGATCTGCCGCGCCTGCTCGTCCGTGATCGCCCCGCCGCGATGCGCCTCACGCCAGTCGCGAACGCCTTCGCGTTTCAGCTTATCGTGCAATGGCTGCACAGCATTGACCAGCGCAAACGCCCGCTCCAATTGCGCCAACACATCATCGCCCTCACCGCGCTGCAAGTTGGCAATCAGCCGATCCCGCGTAGGCGATGGCGCCAACAATAAATCGGCACACTCGCGCGTCAGCGCATCACTGGGACCACGATTCAAACGCACAGGCAACACTATCGCTCGCAACACCCAAGCCAACGGACGCTTCGGCAAATTCGCCAGCACCTGGTCAAAGCGGGTTTCCAAGCGCGCGCACCCGTCCTCCATGCACCACATCACCAACGGCAGATCCGCATGATTACGCCCCTCGTCCTCCCAGCGCTTGAGCACCGCCGACAACAAATACAACTCTGCCAGGATATCCCCCAAGCGAGCCGACAACATTTCACGCCGCTTCAAGGCGCCGCCCAAGGTGCCCATCGCGACATCCGCAACTAATGCAAACGCCGAAGCATAACGACTCAACCTGCGATATTGCCGCGCAACAGGCCCACTCGACGGCGCGCGTGCCAATACACCGCCCGTCCAGGCCCGGCCCCACGCACGCAAGCCGTTCTTGGCGCTATGCGCGAGGTGACGCCAGAACACGTCATGAAACGTCTGCAACCCACGCTCATCGTCCTCGTCCCCTAATGCCAAGACCTCCTGCATCAAGTAAGGATGTGCTCGAATCGCGCCTTGGCCGAAAATGATCAGGCAACGCGTCAGGATATTGGCGCCCTCCACCGTAATGGCGATAGGCAAGGCCCGGTACAACGAGCCCAAGTAATTCGATGGCCCATCGATGACGGCCTTGCCGCCATGCACATCCATCGCATCGTTCACCGCCTCGCGCATACGTTCGGTGGCGTGGTACTTCATGATCGCGGATACCACCGCAGGCTTATGCCCTTGATTCAACGCCGCGCACGTCAACCGGCGCGCCGCCTCGACCAGATAGGCGTTGCCCGCCAGACGACCCAACTTTTCCTGCACGCCTTCGAAGCGGCCTACCGCAATACCGAACTGCTGACGCACGCGCGCGTACATGCCCGTCACGTGCGCGCTGTACACCGCCGCTGCCGCCGACAGTGAAGGCAGCGAAATCCCGCGCCCTGCCGCCAAGGCGCTCATCAACATCTGCCAGCCATGGCCGGCCTTTTCCGTGCCGCCTATCAACGCATCCAGCGGCACAAAAACATCCGCGCCCTGATTCGGACCATTTTGAAATACCTGCATGGAGGGCAAATGGCGGCGTCCTATCGTGATCCCTGGCGTGCTCGTCGGCACCAACGCCACCGAGATTCCCACGTCCACCTCGCCGCCCAGCAAGCCATCGGGGTCCTGCAGCTTGAACGCCAGGCCCAAAACCGTCGCAATTGGACCCAGCGTGATGTATCGCTTGTGCCAATTCAGACGAATCCCTAATACCTCTTGACCGTCTACCATTTGACGGCACACGACACCGGTATCGACCATCGATGCCGCATCCGAACCGGCCTCGGGGCTGGTCAAGCCAAAGCACGGCACCTCGGTCCCGTCCGCCAGACGCGGCAGCCAATGATCGCGCTGTTCCGGCGTACCGAACTGCAGCAATAGCTCTCCTGGTCCCAGAGAATTGGGCACCATCACGGTCACGCCCGCTGTAATGGAATACGCGGAAATACGTCGCACGACTTCCGAATGCGCATAGGGGGAGAACCCTAATCCCCCGTAGGACTCCGGAATGATCATGCCAAAGAAACGCTGCTCGCGCATGAACTGCCAGACAGTCTCAGGCAAATCCCCCTGATGCCAGGTGATATCCCACTCGTCGAGCATCGCGCACAACCGGGCCACGGGGCCGTCCAGAAACTGTTGCTCGGCAGCAGTCAAGGTCGCCTGCGGCACGGCGAGCAACTTGTTCCAGTCAGGATCTCCGGTAAACAGATCCGCGTCCCACCAGACATCTCCCGCCTCGATGGCCTCGCGCTCCGTGTCGGACAGGCCCGGCATGGCCTTGCGAGCCCAGCGGTAGGCAGGTTCGGAAATACGGCGACGGCGCCAGGCATTGAAATCCATATGCAACCTTGTATAGAAGTGCGCGTACGTAACCAAGTTAACAGAATTGCCGGCCTGCGGCATCCCCGAGACCTGCCAAGTCTGCGACAATGAGCCTCGCCGCGAACGGCTTTTTCCACGCTGCTCTTGCCTTTTGTCATGCTCAATAAACTCTGGTTGGGATTCTTTCTTGCTGCGGCGGCGGCCGCCTCGTACCGTTGGCTGGTCATCGGCGACGCCGAGGTCTTCCGCCAGATCGTGGTCAGCCTGTTCGATATGGCACGCGTCTCGGTCGAAGTCATGGTGCTGTTATTCGGCACGCTGACGCTATGGCTGGGTTTCCTGCGCATTGCCGAGTCCGCCGGCCTGGTCGAAAAACTCGCGACACTGCTCGGCCCCCTGTTCGCCCGCTTGATGCCCGAGGTCCCGCGCGGCCATCCTGCCATAGGCCTGATCACGCTGAACTTCGCCGCCAACGGCCTGGGCCTGGACAATGCCGCCACTCCGATCGGCCTGCGCGCCATGCGCGAGCTGCAAACGCTGAATCCCAAACCAGACACGGCCACCAACGCGCAAATCCTGTTCCTGGTGCTCAATGCCTCATCATTGACGCTGCTGCCAGTCACGCTGTTCATGTTCCGCGCTCAACAAGGTGCGGCGGACCCGACGCTGGTCTTCCTGCCGATTCTATTGGCCACCAGCGCTTCGACCATCGCGGGTCTGCTTGCCGTCGCCCTGTGCCAACGCCTGAAGCTCTACGACCCCGTCTCCCTGGCCTGGCTAGGTGGTGCGGCGCTGTTGCTAGGCGGCTTTATGGCGCTGCTGGCCAGCATGTCGGCCGCTGCCATTGCCAGCTTGTCCTCGTTGATGGGCAACCTGATGTTGTTTGGCATACTGCTGGCCTTTCTGATCATCGGCGCGTACAAACGCGTCCCGGTATACGAAACCTTTATCGCTGGCGCCAAGGAAGGCTTTGACGTCGCCAAAAGCCTCCTGCCCTATCTGGTCGCGATGCTCTGCGCTGTCGGCGTATTGCGTGCGTCAGGCGCCCTCGACATCGTCCTGGACGGTATTCGCTGGCTGGCACATGCGGCAGGCTGGGACACGCGCTTCGTCGATGCATTGCCAACCGCACTGGTCAAACCCTTCTCCGGCAGTGCAGCGCGCGCCATGATGCTGGAGACCATGACGCACTTCGGGGTAGACAGTTTCCCCGCACTGCTCGCTGCCATCATGCAAGGCAGCACGGAAACGACCTTCTACGTCCTGGCCGTGTATTTCGGCTCTGTCGGCATCCTGCGTGCCCGGCATGCAGTCGGTTGTGCACTCATCGCTGATTTGGCGGGGGTGCTGGCTTCTATTGCGGTGTGTTATTGGTTCTTTGGGTAATTGGCGGGTCGTTGAGACGAAGCGTCATCGATAGGCGGATGTCCATCGCTGTGAAGACGTTCCTGCCGGTTCAACCAACGATGAAGCCATCATCATCAATACCCCCAACAGCAGGGACATCCGTAATGTGTCATTAACGCGAGCCGTCGTCCGCCGTGTAAAAGGGGCACCGGGCCGTTGAGCCGCGATTTAGCCCGCGCAGCGGGCCGAGGCCCCTGCTCATGGGCCGAGTCGCGGCGATAGGCCCGGTGCCCCTTTTACACGGCGGACGACGGCGCCTAAAGAACCCAATACCATGCATGCAGCGATTATCTATGCAACATGCAAAAAAGCATGCAAAAAAACTATTCGACGATCAGAATCTTCATCCCATTCGTCCCCCCACTATCCCGATACGAATCCCCCTTCGTCAGGATCACCCAATCCCCCACCTGCACACGCCCGCGCTTTTTCAGCTCGCCAATCGCCGCATCACTCAACTCCGCCGGATCATAGGCCGAAGGATCAAACGGCACCGTATAAACCCCCCGGAACATCGCCGCACGATGCTGCGTCTGACTATGCGGGCTATAGCAATAAATAGGCACCCCTGAACGAATCCGCGACATGATCAACGGCGTATGTCCGCTTTCGGTCAACGCAATGATCGCCTTGACTCCAGGAAAGTGATTCGCCGCATACATCGCCGCCAATGCGATCGTCTCATCGCAGCGGGTAAATGTCTCACCCAGACGGTGATGCGAATGCGTACTGGTAGGATGCTTTTCCGCGCCCAGACACACCCGCGCCATCGCCTGCACCGCCTCGACCGGATACTGTCCCGACGCACTCTCTGCCGACAACATCACCGCATCCGTGTAATCCAGCACCGCATTCGCGACATCCGAGACCTCTGCCCGCGTCGGCAACGGACTGGAGATCATCGACTCCATCATTTGCGTCGCAGTGATCACAACCTTGTTCAAGGTACGCGCATGTTGAATGATGCGTTTCTGAATGCCCACCAATTCAGCGTCGCCCACCTCGACACCCAAATCACCGCGCGCGACCATCACACCATCGCTGGCGCGGATCAAGGCGTCGAGCGCCTCATCATCCACCACTGCCTCGGCGCGCTCGATTTTGGCGACAATCCAGGCCTCGCTGCCGGCCTCGCGCAACAGTTGCCGTGCCTCATCGATGTCGCTGCCATAACGCGGAAACGACACCGCAACGTATTCCAGCTCGAGCTCGGCCGCGACCAAAATGTCGGCCCGGTCCTTGTCAGTCAGACTCGGCGCAGACAAACCGCCACCACGCCGATTGATGCCCTTGTTGTTTGACAACGGACCACCGACCGTCACCGTCGTATGCACCGCATCATCAACGATGCGGTCTACCACCAGCACCACGCGTCCATCGTCGAGCAACAGCTCATCGCCCGCTCTGCAGTCCTGAACCAATTCAGGGTAGTCGATGCCGACGATGGAAGCATTCCCTGCATCTTTCGGGTGGCTATTGGACAACACGAACTTGTCGCCGACATGCAGCACGATTTGTTTGTCGGTGAATCGTGCGATGCGAATCTTGGGGCCCTGCAAATCGCCCATCAGTGCAACATAACGGCCTTGTTTAGCGGCAACCTCTCGAACCAGACGCGCACGTTCGCGGTGATCGTCCGCAGTGCCATGCGAGAAATTCAGGCGAGCCACATCAATACCCGCACGCACCAGGGCTTCCAGTTGCTCGGGCGTCGATGTAGCCGGCCCCAGCGTGGCGACAATTTTGGTGCGGCGCAATACGGACATGAATCACCTCTCTCGCAAAATGATGAATGCATCATGGTACGACGCCGCGGTGAATCGCGGGTGGTACACGGATACAGCAGACTTCAGCGCCTGCACGAGTATTATTAACGTCTTTCGTTGCCAGCGCACCACCACGATCAACACTTATTTTTCCGACCTCGACTATCGTGAAAATCGTCATCGCTCCTGACTCGTTCAAAGAAAGCCTCTCTGCCCCCGACGCGGCTGCCGCCATCGCGCGTGGCATCAAACAAGCTTATCCCGATGCGCATACCGTCTGCGTACCCATGGCCGATGGCGGCGAAGGTACTGTCGAGGCGGTCCTGGCAGCGACGGGCGGTCAGTGGCGCGCAACCGCCGTCACCGGCGCCTTGGGCGAATCGCTGGATGCGCCCTGGGGCTGGCTGGATGATGCCACGGCCGTGATCGAAATGGCTGCCGCAGCCGGGTTGGAGCAAACGCCCCCCGCGCAACGCGATCCGCTGCGCGCCAGCAGCGGGGGTGTGGGCGAGATCATCCGCGCGGCGCTGGATGCGGGCGCCCGCCGTATCATCCTCGGTCTGGGAGGATCCTCGACCAACGACGGTGGAGCAGGATTGCTGGCAGCGTTGGGCGTGCGCTTTCTGGACAAGGCAGGTAAAGACCTGCCGTCCGGCGGCGCGGCGCTGGCCGAGCTGGATCGCATCGATATACAAGGTCTGGACCCGCGTCTTGCGCAGATCCAAATCGACATTGCCTCTGACGTCGACAACCCTCTGTGCGGCCCGCAAGGGGCTTCGCATATCTTTGGCCCGCAAAAGGGTGCGACACCAGAACAAGTCGCCTTGCTGGACAACAGCCTGAGCCATTTTGCCGATATCTGCGCGCGCGACCTGGGGCGCGATATGCGTGACGAGGCGGGATCGGGCGCTGCCGGCGGATTGGGCTTTGCCGCGCACGCGTTTCTCAATGCACGCTTTCGCCCGGGGGTAGAAGTCGTCGCAGAACTGGGCAAACTCGCGCAAGCCATGGAAGGCGCGACGCTCGCCTTCACCGGCGAAGGCCGCATGGATGCTCAAACGCTACGCGGCAAAACGCCTGCGGGCGTCGCACGTATCGCGCAACATGCCGGCGTGCCCGTGGTGGCCCTGGCAGGCTCATTAGGCGAAGGCTATGAAAAACTGCATGCAGGCGGCATTACGGCGGCATTCAGTCTGGCGCCAGGGCCTGTCACGCTGCAACAGGCTTGCGAAAACGCCGCACAATATCTATGTGATCGTGCCCGCGATGTGACCCAGCTGTGGGTAGCCGCCAGCAAACGCATGCTGTAGCGGCAACTATTAGCGTCCGGTGGCTGCACGTACAGAAGACGTGCAGCCCTTACAGCAGCTCATGTACGGCGTTGCAGCGAACTGCCGTTGCGACGGCTGACAGCGCCGTGTGGCAGCGGCCATGCTCTACACCGCGACGGCCCCGGCCTCGACCAATGCATCCGTCATCCGGATGAATTTTTCGACGGAGATTTCTTCCGCACGCGCGGTCGGAGCGATCTCCAGAGATTCCCACGGGACGAGCGCCGCCCAATCGCCCAACGCACGCCGCAGCATCTTGCGACGTTGCGCAAAAGCGCGCGCCACGACGGTCTCTAATGCGGTCTCGCTGATGGGCCGCAAACGATTCGCAGGCAGGGGCACCATCCGCACCACGGCAGATACCACACGCGGCGGAGGATCAAAGGCTTCCGGCGGGACGTCGAACAGCTTATCCATGCGATAGCGCGATTGCAGCATGACCGACAAGCGCCCATAATCCGCGCTGCTCGGTGCCGCCACCATGCGGTCTATGACCTCACGCTGCAGCATGAAATGCTGATCGCGTACCGTGTCGGCCGCCGCCATCAGGTGAAACAGCAACGGGCTGGAAATGTTATAGGGCAGATTGCCCACCACTCGCAGCCCCGCCCCCAGGGTGGAAAAATCCACGGTCAAGGCATCCGCCTCGACCACGGTCAATCGCTCTGCGGAATGCTGATTACGCAGACGGGCCGCCAGATCGCGATCGATCTCGACCACGGTCAGATGCTTCAGGCTGCGTAACAGCGGTTGCGTCAGCGCCGACAAGCCCGGTCCGATTTCTACGATGTGATCATCCGGTGCGGGCGCAATCGCTCGCACAATACCTTCGATCACACTATCGTCGGTCAGAAAGTGTTGTCCGAAACGCTTGCGCGCCTGGTGCTTACTCATGGATGCACTCTCAGCGCTCAACGATTGTTCTGTTCAATACTCAACTGCTTTTCGAGGCGGTTGTCGATATACGCGCCATTGCGCAGTTGCTCCAGCCAGTCTTCGAATGCAGGTTCGGCGCGGCGTTCGAACAGGATCTGGCGCGCTTGCATGCGCTGCAGCTCATCGCTGACATCATGCTCGCGGCGTTCCTCGACCTGGATCAAGTGCCAGCCAAACGGCGACAGCACAGGCTCGCTGATGCCGCCTACTGCCAGTGCATTCATCGCTTGTTCAAATGCAGGCACCATCTCGCCAGGATTCACCCAGCCCAGATCGCCGCCTTGCGGGGCGTTGTTGTCCTCGGAATACTGACGCGCCATATCGGCAAACGACGCACCGCCGTTTATGACGCGCTGGCGAATCTGCTCCAGACGCTGGCGGGCCTGGTCGTCGGTCATCACCGCGGAGGTCTTGACCAGAATGTGGCGTGCATGCGTTTGCGTGACCTGTACCGGCCCTTGGTTCGCAGGCATCCCCTGTCCAGGCTGAGGCGCAATGGCCGGCGCTGCAGGCGCAGCAGGCCGCGCTGGTTGCGCAGGCGCCGCGACAGAAGCCCCGCCGGCACGATCCAGGACCTTCAAGATGTGAAAACCATTACCGCTTTGAATCACGCCGCTGACTTGACCGGGTTGCAACGATGCGATTGCCTTCACGAACAGGTCCGGCCAGCCATCGATCGGCCGGGCCCCCATCACGCCGCCCTGCAATGCCTCGGGGCCATCAGACGACTCGGCAGCCAGGCTGGCGAAATCGGCACCCTGCTTCAGGCGCGCCAAAATACTCTCGGCCTTGTTGCGCAGGGCAGCCACCTGGTCCGAACTGGATCCCTCTGGGACACGCACGAGAATCTGACCCAGCGCGACTTGCTCGGGACCCGACTGCACACGGGCTTGCGGCGCGGGCTGCCCCGGCGCGGGAGCGCCCGCTCCTGCGCGCGCCGCGGGGTTATTCTGCTGGTCTTTCAGAAAGGCGTCGACTTCGGCATCGCTGATCATGATCTGCGAGTCGACCGCGCGCTGGCGCAAACGATTCATCCGCAGGTCTTGGGACAAGGACTTGCGATACTGATCCCATTTGACGCCGGATTTCTCGACCTCTGTCCTCATATTCGGGACCGATATCCGATTACGCTCAGCGATGCCGGCGATGGCCTGATCGACCTGCGAATCGTTGACGCGTATCCCCATACGGTCAGCCTCCTGGACTTGGATCCGCTCCATGATCAGGCTTTGCAGCACCTGACGGCGCAGGATGTCCTGAGGCGGCACTTGAATACCGCGACGCGTCAGGTCTGCGACTGCATTTTTTGCAGCGCTATCGACCTCGCGCAGCGTGATCACGTCTTTGTTCACGACCGCAGCAATCCCGTCGACCGTCTGGTCACCTTGCTGGGCCGGCTGTGCCGCTCCCGGGCCGGGCTTGGCAGACTGTGGCTTGGGCTGCGCATAGGCTACAGACACCGACGCGCAAGCCGTCAAGACCAGCAAGTTACCGGAGAGCCGGCGCAAAGTGTGCAAGCTACGCATCATTCATACCTTTCAAATGTCGTGCCCTGAGGCGTCTGTGGCGTCACAGACTGATACCCGGGGATACTCTTGTTCAACAGGCTCATGGGATCTGTACCCAGGGACCCCAGACCTGTCAGTTCCAACTGGAAGAACAGGGCCGTGTTCGTGTCGGCTGCGGACACCGCATAACGCTGGAAGACCACACGCCCTGTCCAGCAGCAGTCGCCCTTGTATTCGAGACCGGCAATCGCCTGCGTCACACGCGGCCCGCCTTTGCTCGACGAATTGTTTATAGACGAGGAATCAGAGTCGGAGTTCAGCGCATAATCGATCCGGCCTACACCATACCAACGCTCGGTAAAGGGCCACTGAAACGCCAGGCTGATCTGGTTCTGCCCTTGCGGTTGATAAATCGTGTTCACAGTGGGGTCGCGCTGATATCGATACGACAGCGCCACCGAGGTCAAACGCTGCGGCCGCCAGCGGGCACTGATCAAGCCGCGAGACCAATTACCCTCGTAGGGGTCGAACTGCGCCGCGACTTCGGTACTGAGCGTATCGGTCAGCGCGGCACTCGCCGCCACCAGAAAATCGGAACGCACGTTGCGGTCTTCGCGCGGAGTTTCGAGCGGCAATGTAACGCGCTGGTCTTCGAAATACAGACGCTGCCCAGCCGACAACGACAGCCGCTCGAACCCGGTGTTCGCATCCAGCCAACGCGTCGTCAACGCGGCCGTCAACTGGTTGGCATTGGAAATGCGATCCCAGCCACCGGTATAAATGTTTTCCGAGAACGCCTGCTCAAAACTGAAATCCGCCAGCGTCGTGTCATACACCGGCAGCTTGGATTGATCGCGGTATGGCACGCGCAGGTAATACAACCGCGGCTCCAAGGTCTGGATCGACGCATTGCCAAACAGGGTGGTATCGCGCTCGAACACCATGCCAGCATCGAGCGATATGATCGGCAGGCTGCGAGACGCATTCTTATCGTAAACCCCGCGCATCCCGTACGTTTCAGGGTACGACGCGGTGTTATACCAATCCGTGTGGTACTGCGTATAGTGCAAACCGACCTTGGGAATGATGAACCAGCCTGGACGCTGAATTGGATATGACGCAGTCAAATAAGACTGCAGCCGATCACCGTCCGGTCCCTGACGCACGCCCCTCAACAGCGGCCGCTGAAAACGCACTGCAGTCGTCGTCCATTCCAGATCAACGCCCCCCAGATCGTAACGCGCGCCCTTCAAATACAACTCGGGCAGCTTGTTCAAGGGCGGCGACAACAGGTCATCCTCATCCTGCAACGTCTGGTATTTATAGACCTGCGCGTAAGCCTGCCAGTAGTTATTGCCCCAGCCGACCTTGCCACGCTGCGGCAAATAGGTGGTCGATGCCTCGTTCAGACCCAGCGTCGAAAAGTCGCGGAAATAGTCGTCGTCAGACGCCTTGGCGTAATCCCAGTCGTAGTAAAAACCGGCCCCGAGCAACTGCTGGTGCCGCGAGCGGAACATCCAGCGCCGTTCACCGGTTTCCTGGTCACTGGACATATAGGTGCCGACCATGTTGCCCGAATACGTGCTGCCCATGTAGCGGAATTCCCCGCCCAGTTGGGGGCCACGCTTGCTCAGATAGCGCGGCTGCAAGGTCAAGTCGTAGTTGGGCGCCAGGTTGAAGTAATACGGCACGGACAAATCCACGCCGCTATTACTGGTGATCCCATACGTGGGGATCAGAAACCCGGATTTGCGTTCTTTTTTGACGGGGAAGGTCAAATAAGGCGACGCCAGCAACGGCACGCCCTTGAAATACAGTACGCCGTTGCGGGCCACGCCTTCGTTTTCGTCGAAATCCAGATCAACGCCATCGGCCTCGATATACCACGACGGATCAGCGCAAGGGCAACCGCTGTACCGCACGGTCGTCAAGCGCATCTGCGACCGGCTGAAAATCTCGGCGTGCTCGGCGCGTGCAGCACCGCCATTTGCCCCGATCCAGAAATTCGGCGAATCGATTTCGCCGCTATCGGTGTCCACGTTGAACTGCGCGGCCGGGCCTGTCACCAGCGTCCCATCGCGCATCATCCGCACATTGCCCTGCAGGGTCGTCTCGCCCGTATTGTTGCGATAGTCGATCCGATCGCCCTTGACGACGCCGTCAATACGACGCACCTCGGAATGCCCTGTCAGGGTCACATTGCTATCCGGGTTGCCCTCGATGTGGTCGGCCTGCAGATACGAGGCCACATCGTCTTCGGGTACGCGATGAATGCGCAGTCCTGGCGACGTGCGCAACTGAGGCGCCACCTGCAGCCTGGACGACGCCCCGGATTCCGTCTCGGCGGACGAAAGCGTGCCCTGGCTACCCTGGGCATGGACGGCGCCCGCCAAGCTGACAGCAGAGAGGATCAACCACCGGACCATATGCACCGTGAACGTAAACCTTTTACAGAAAAACCCCGCCCCGGCACAAACCGGCGCCGTGGCGATGATGACCCGACCACGCCAGACATGGGAACATGCCTGTCAACGGGAGCGACCCGGTATTATAGAGAAGCTGTGCGCAACATCCTTCACTGAAAGCGCCCGGTACGAAACCAAACCCTACCGCAATACGAGACGGCCCTCTTGAGCACCGACCACGATTCCCGTTTTACCCAGGTCCAGACTTGGCTGAATACGCTGCCCGCCGGCTTGGCCCTGGCCCCTGAAACCCTGCAACCGGCTTCCAGCGACGCCAGCTTCAGGCGCTATTTTCGCCTGAATGCGGGCGACCGTACGGTCATCGTCATGGACGCGCCGCCGCCGCACGAAGACGTCCGCCCGTTTCTGCACGTGGGCAACTTGCTGCGAAAAACCGGACTGAATGTGCCACAGATACTGGCACAAGACCCCGAACAAGGTCTGCTGCTGCTGTCTGACCTGGGGCGCGACACGTACTACCAACGCATCCAGGCCGGTCTCAGCGACGATCAATTGCAGTCGCTCTACCGCGATGCCCTGGCTGCGCTCGTACGCATGCAACAGGCCAGTGTGGACGGACTGCCCGCGTACGATCGCCCCCGTCTGGCGGCCGAGCTTGAGCTTTTCCCGGAATGGTATGTCGGGCGGCACCATGGCGTACAACTGGACGACAAAACCGCTGCGGCGCTCCAGCATATTTTCGGACTGCTGTCAGACGCGAACGCCGCTCAGCGCCCCGTTCTGGTGCATCGAGACTTCCATTCCCCCAATTTGATGGTGTGCGATGACCCCGTCTACGGGCCCAACCCCGGGATTCTGGACTTTCAGGATGCGCTGGCTGGCCCCATCACCTATGACCTGGCCTCTCTGGTGACTGACGCCCGCACCACCTGGGAAGAACCCCAGCAACTGGATTGGGCGGTGCGCTACTGGGAAATGGCCCGCGCCGCGGGATTGCCGGTCGACAGCGACTTTGCGGTGTTCCACCAGGCCTACGAATGGATGAGCCTGCAACGCAACCTGCGCATTCTGGGTGTGTTTGCCCGCCTGAATCACCGCGACGGCAAGCCGTCCTATCTGGCGCACATGCCCCGCGTGAACGCCTATGTCCGCCAAGTCGCGCAGCGTTACGGGGTATTCACGCCGCTGCTGCGGCTGCTGGACCGCCTCGACGACCGTGAAGTCCAAGTGGGGTATACGTTCTGATGCGCGCCATGATCCTGGCGGCCGGGCGTGGCGAACGCATGCGGCCGCTGACTGACCACACGCCCAAACCCCTGTTGCCCGCAGGCGGCAAACCGCTCATCGCCTGGCATCTGGAACGCCTGGCCGCGGCGGGCATTCGCGAAATCGTCATCAACCACGCCTGGTTGGGCGAGCAACTGCCCGCGCAACTCGGCGACGGCAGCCGTTTCGGGGTGCAGATCGCCTATTCCCCCGAATCCCCTGCCGCCCTCGAAACGGCCGGCGGCATCGCCCAGGCGCTGCCTCTCTTGGGCGCCGATCCGTTTCTGGTGATCAATGGGGACATCTGGTGCGATTGGGATCCCTCGGCGGCGCAGGCGCGGCTACGCGATATGGATCGCGCGGGCGCTGACGCCTGGCTATTGCTGGTGGACAATCCCGAGCATCACCCTCAAGGCGATTTCATCTTGTCCGCACAAGGGAAAGTCCGCTCGGAAGGTCCGCACGCGGCAAACGGCCCTGGCGCAGACGCCAACGCATCAGCCCGTTCCCCGACGTTGACGTTCGCAGGCATCGGACTGTACCGCCCTGCGCTATTCGCCGATCTGCCTCGCGCTACGCCAGCGCCCCTGGGACCGTTGTTACGGGCCGCCATGGCGCGTGATGCCGTCGTGGGCGATCATCATCGTGGCGCATGGACCGACGTCGGGACTCCTGAGCGGCTCGAGGCGCTGGACGCGCGGCTGACCCGCGCACCAGGGCAATAAAGCAAATATTTCCAAGCGGCGCATAGGCAACTGAATTTGTCTGACGTAACCTAGGCGCCGATACAAACGTTATTCTTTACGATTTTTGGCCGGTGTGAACCGGTAACACACGCACACAAGGTTTTAAGTATGGGGATGTTCGGACGCTCGCAACGAGCTGCTTTCAAACCGTCGGTTTATCAGCCCAGCAAGCGGGCCCGCCGCATGCCGCGGTGGCTCGGCGTGCTATTGGTCGGTATCGGCTTGGGCGCGGGCGGCTTGTTGTTTCTGCAAGCCAATTATGGCCCGCCACGCCTGACTGCCGAGGAATCCGAGCAGCTACAGTCCGAACTGAATACGGCCAATGCCGATCGGCAACGCTTGCGGACTCAAGTCAACGAGGCAACCACCCAGCGTGACGCCAGCCAAGCTACCGAGACACAAGCCACCACCGCGTTGGCGGAGGCTCGCACCCGGCTGCAAAAGGCCGAGCAAGATCTGCTGATTTTCCAGAATATCGTGCCTCCCGATCCACGCGGCACGGACATCGGCGTACGCGCGGGTTCGTTCAGCCGTGCTCCGGGCAAACTCAGCTACCAGGTCCTGCTGATGAAAGAAAGCAAGGACACGGAATTCAAAGGCACGTTGCGGCTGACGGTGCAGGGCGTCTATCGCAACGGACGCGCAGGCGCTATCGAGCTGGATCCTATTGATGTCACGCTGGGGCGTTATCACGTGGCTCAGGGTACGGCAGAATTGCCCGAAGGCTTTACGCCGAACGCCATACGCATCCAGGTGCTGGATCCTTCCGAGCGCCAACAAGCCATGCGCTTGTATTACGTGCGCGGTTAAGGCCGCGCTACGCAACAATGGCGGGCCGACATGGCCCGCCATTGACTGACATCACGCACCGCCGGCGCTCAGTTTTCCTGCCGGCGATGACACACGTGCTACTGCTTGACCGCGTACAAATAAATCTCCACACGGCGGTTCAGAGTACGGCCTTCGGCCGTGCCGTTGTCGGCAATCGGGTCGCGGGCCGCACGGCCTTCGATACTCATGCGATCTTGCGCCACACCCTTGCTGGCCAGATAAGACGTCACACTGCGCGCGCGGTTATCCGACAGCGTCTGATTGTGGGCGGCCGAACCTGTGCTATCGGTATGTCCCACCACCTTCGTACGCAACTCGGGATGCTGAGTCAGCGCACGCGCCACACTATCCAGCACCGGCAGCAAGGCCGGTTTCAAAGCCGTCTTGTCGGTATCGAACGAGACGTTGCTGGGGATATTGACCTTCAGGCTGCCATCGGGCATTTCGACCACGTCAATACCCAATGACGACGCGCCGGATTGTTGGACGTCTTTCTTCACGCCGGACCAGTTGTATCCGATCAGCCCCCCTGCCACCGCACCAATACCCGCACCGATGGCGGCTCCTTTACCGTTGCCGATCAACGCCCCGATACCCGCTCCCGCAGCAGCGCCGGCACCCGTGCCGACCGCCGTATTGGTTTGCTGTTGAGTCGCGCAACCGGCCACCAGCAACGTGGCGGCGGCAAATGCCGCGATACGGGGAAATGTTCTTCTTACTTGCATGACAGCCTCCAATAGCGCAACGAAATGGCGCAAATAGACATTGCCGGGCAAACCGGCGAGATGATGCTAACAAGGCGTCCTCTGCCGACTGCAACTTTTTGTACCAGATGCGGCGCCGATTGCAAAGCATGTCACGCAGAGTTTGCCAAATTATTTCAACGACCTTGCAATGAATCGACATGATTGCAACTGTGAAATGGCGTTTAGGCCCTCTCAATAACGGCGAGTACAACCATTGGGGCTAACACCGATATCAACGGTTGCGCCTTTTAATTAGCATGGGTTGTATCTTTATGGGTTTGGTGCAACCGGATTTTTCCAACGGGTTTGCAGTAGGCCACTTAAAACGGGTAAGTGAATTGCAAACCACCGCTCGCGCCGACGCGCGCATTGCCTCTCCTGCGGCTCCTCGCCGCAAATCACGAGCACCGTGGGCAACCTGGCTCCACCGCATTTTCGTCGTCTTGATGTACCTTTTCATGCTCAGCCCGCTGATTTTTGTAGTGTGGCTCAGCTTCTTCAAGGACGCCATTCTGTATTTCCCGCCGTCGGGTTATACCTTGTCCTGGTATCACAAGGCAGTCACGGACTCAGCCTTTGTCAATGGCTTCATCACCAGCCTGCAGGTTGCGATCATTGCCTCGCTCTGCGGCGTGACGCTGGGTGTGGCCGCATCGCTCGGCATCATCCGGTATGCATTCAAGGGCAGCAACGTGATCAATACGCTGTTGCTCTCGCCCCTGCTGGTCCCCGGCATCGTCGCCGGCGTGGCCATCTATCTCGCGTATTTACAGGTCGAAAACATCCTGGACATGGACGTGGTGGGCACCTATGGCGGGTTGGTGCTCGCGCACATCTGCCTGACCATCCCCTGGACGGTGCGTCTGGTCTCGGCCAGCATGCACGGCCTGGACCCTTCCATCGTCGAGGCGGCGCGCAACCTGGGCGCCAGTCCCCGCATCGCGTTCTGGCGCATCACGCTCCCTATGCTTCGCCCCGCGATCGTCGCCGCGTCTCTGTTCAGTTTTGTCGTCTCGTTCGAAAACCTCGAACTCTCGCTGTCGTTGGTAGGCCCCGGTCGCACCACGCTTCCCATTGCGATCATGCAATATCTGGAATTCAACCTTGACCCGACCATTGCGGCGGTATCCGCGATCCAGATTCTGCTGTTGGGCATCGTCATGCTGGTGACCGATCGCTTCGTCAAACTCAGTCAGGTGGTTTAGTAATAATGGCAAAGGTCTCTATTGAGCGGCTTAAAAAGACGTTCGGTTCTGCCGTCGCAGTCTCGGATTTTTCCCTCGACATCGCTGATGGTGAACTGGTTGCCTTTCTGGGCCCGAGCGGCTGCGGCAAGACCACGACGCTGCGCATGATCGCAGGCTTTATCGAGCCTACTGCTGGCACCATCCGCATCGGCGACGATGACGTCACGCATATGCCGGTCCACAAACGCAATACCGGCATGGTGTTCCAGCGCTATGCATTATTCCCGCACATGACCGTCAGCCAGAATGTCATGTTCGGCCTGGAAATGCATAAAGTCGGAGCCGCCGAGCGCGACAAGCGCATGCGCGCCGCGCTGGACATGGTGCGCATGTCCCAGTTTCATGACCGCTATCCCCGCCAGCTATCCGGCGGGCAGCAACAGCGTGTGGCCATCGCCCGCGCCTTGGCGATACAGCCGCGCGTGTTTCTGCTGGACGAGCCGCTCTCCAATCTCGACGCCAAACTGCGCCTCGAAGTACGCGAGGAAATCCGCGAACTGCAACGCAATCTGGGTCTCACCACGATATTCGTCACCCACGACCAGGAAGAAGCCCTGGCCATCGCCGACCGCATGGCCATCATGTATGACGGCAAAGTACAACAGATCGGTTCGCCAGAGGCGCTATACGAACGCCCAGCCAATCTATTCGTGGCCGACTTCCTGGGCAAAATGAATTTCTTCGAAGGTTCGATCACCGAGGCGGGCAAGTTCCGGACCACGAATCAGCGCGACATTGCCATCGCCGGTGCAGATAGCGGCATCAAGAAAGTCGGCGTGCGTCCCGAACGCGTCACCTTATCGGCCGAGCCCCAAGGCCCCAATGCCCTCGCTGGGGTCATTGATACCGCAATCTATCTGGGCTCCATCATCGACGTCCGCATGCGCCTGGACTCGGGGGAGTCCGTCAGTGCGCAAGTATCCAATCGGGGCGGCACTCACGTTCAGCACCTGTCCGAGGGCACCCGCATGCATGCGTGCTTTGACCCGGCAGATTGCGTGCTATTCAGCGAATGAGGCGGCACGACATGGATTCTGCTGAAAAAAGCGCGCGCCAAGGCCGGCGCATGGGCGCCAGCCTGGCGTTTCCCGCATCGATCATGGTATTGATCGTGATGCTGGTGCCTATCCTCATGCTGTTTCGCTACAGCTTCAATCATTTCGACAACGGGATGATGGTCGACGGCTTCACGCTGGACAGCTACCTGAAGTTCTTC
The DNA here is from genome assembly GCF_054781015.1 of Bordetella muralis. NCBI lineage: Bacteria > Pseudomonadati > Pseudomonadota > Betaproteobacteria > Burkholderiales > Alcaligenaceae > Bordetella > Bordetella muralis. Next base: position 100,507 of record NZ_BAAGVF010000008.1, read on the forward strand.
GGTGACCCGTACTACCGGGATGTCTTTCTGAATACGGTCTATGTCGCAGCCGTGTGCACGATCCTGTCATTGATCCTCGGCTTTCCGGTCGCCTACTTTCTGGCCAAATCGCAAAGCCGCTACAAAAGCCTGTTCATCATCCTGCTGGTCTTTCCCCTGATGGTCGGCAACGTCGTGCGCGCTGCGGGTTGGATGATCATCTTGGGCAATGCAGGTTTCGTGAACTATTTTCTACAGTTGTTCGGGTTCACAGATCAGCCGGTGCAAATGATGTACACGCCCTTTGCCGTCATCGTCGGCACAACAGGCGTAGTGCTGCCGTATTTCATTTTGACCTTGCAAAGCGTGCTTGAAGGCATCGATTTTTCCGTCGAAGAAGCAGCCCAAAGCCTGGGCGCCAATTTCTTCGTGAGTTTCTATCGCATCGTGTTGCCCATTGCCGCCCCAGGCGTCGCCGCCGGGACCGTGTTGGTTTTCATCCTGTGCATGAACGCCTACGCCACGCCCGTGTTATTGGGCGGCACAGGCATCACCATGATGGCGCCTGCGTTATACGACCAGATCACCAAGGCCGCAAACTGGCCATTCGGCGCCTCCCTGGCCCTGGTGCTGGTCGTCGCCACCTTGGCCATGGCCACGCTTTCCAATTGGTTTATCCATCGCCGCTACGTCAAGACGATGGTGTCCTGATCCACCTCTTTGCCGAATTCTAGGAGTGCCCCGATGTCTGCAGTGCTATTCAAGAACGGGAATTTGCTGGACCCCACGCAACCCGAGCTACAAGAAGGCTATGACGTACTCGTCGAAGACGGGTTGATCAAAGAAGTCTCCGACAAGCCCATCAGCGCCGCATCGGCCCGCATCATCGACGCCACGGGCAAGACCGTCATGCCTGGCCTGATCGATCTGCATGGGCACGTCATGGCCACGCAGCTCAACCTCAGCAGCCAGGGCGCGTTGCCCGACGCGCTGGTGATGATGCGGGCCGTGCCCATCATGGCCGCCATGCTGCGCCGCGGTTTCACCACACTACGCGATGCGGGTGGAGCAGGCTGGGGGTTGAAATGCGCCGTCGAGGAAAACACCATCGTCGGCCCCCGCCTGTTTATTTCCGGGCGTGCGCTGAGCCAGACTGGCGGCCATGGCGATCCGCGCCAACGTTCGGATCATTTGCGCCCCATGAGCTATTGCGGCTGCTGCTTTCGTGCCGGTGATATCGGCCGCGTCGTCGATGGCGTCGACAACCTGCGACGCGCCGTACGCGAAGAGTTCCAAATGGGCGCCGACCAGATCAAGATCATGGCGTCTGGTGGCGTAGCATCGCCCACCGACCCCATTGCTGCCTATGGCTATTCCGAAGAGGAAATCGCCGCGATCGTCGCCGAAGCCCGTGGCCGTCAGACCTATGTCATGGCGCACTCGTACACCGCCGAGGCCATTGAGCGCGCGGTTCGCAACGGCGTACGCACCATCGAACACGGCAACCTGATCGACGAACCCGTGGCCAGACTGATGGCAGAAAAAGGCGCCTATGTGGTGCCCACCCTGGTCACCTACGAAGCGCTCGCCAACGAAGGCGCTTCGTACGGCCTGCCCGCCGACAGCGTCGCCAAGATCGCGACCGTGCGCACCGCGGGCCTCGCTTCGCTAGAGCTATACAAACGCGCAGGCGTCAAAATGGGCTTTGGCTCAGACCTGCTCGGGCCCTCGCAACGACTGCAAAGCGACGAGTTCCGCATTCGCGCCGAGGTCCTGCCGAACTTCGACGTCCTGCAAAGCGCCACGGTAATCGGTGCCGAAATCCTGAACATGCAAGGCAAGCTCGGCCAACTCATCCCGGGCGCGATTGCCGACGTGCTGGTGGTCGATGGCGACCCGTACAACGACATCAACTGCCTGCTCGGCCAAGGCGACCACATCCCGCTGGTCATGAAAGCTGGCCAGATCTATCACGACGAGCTTGCCGCCTGAATCTGATTAAAGGAATCCCATGTCCAAGCCCGACAATCCCTACATCAATTCCCAGCCCGGCGAGGAAATGGGAGACCTCAATGCCAGTAAAGGCTGGAAGCCTCCCGTTCCCGCAACCTCTCGCGATCGCGGTGAGGGCCCCTTTAAACGCCTGGTACTGCGCGGCGCCACCATCATCGATGGCACCGGCGCGCCGCCGTGGGGACCAGTCGATATCGTCGTGGAGAACGAACGTATCGTCGCCCTGATCGGCGTCGGTGCTTCGCTGGACACGATCAATCCGGCACGTCGCCCTGCCCCTGGCGATCACGAGATCGACTGCCACGGCAAATTCGTCATGCCCGGCCTGATCGACTCGCATGCTCACATCGGCACGCCGTACCACTCCATGTGCGACGTCGAGCCTCCCGCCGACTACATCTACAAACTGTGGCTGGCGCACGGCGTCACGACGGTACGCGAAATGGGTGGCCTGAACGGGCTGGGATATACCCTGCAGCAAAGAGAAGCCTCGGCCAAAAACGAAATCGCGGCACCGCATATTCTGTCGTACGCCTATTTCCCCGCCGTCAATGATCGCGTCAAGACCATTCACACTCCCGATCAAGCGCGCGATTGGGTACAGCGCCTGAAGGCCCGCGGTGCCGACGGCATTAAATTTTTCGGCGCACCGCCCACGATCATGCAGGCGGCGCTGGACGAAGCCGCCAAAGTCGGCCTGGGCTCGGGCTGCCACCACGCTCAAATGGCCGTGACGCGCGTCAACTCGCTGAAGTCCGCCAAATGGGGCCTGACCAGTTCCGAACACTACTACGGCCTGCCCGAAGCCCTGTTCGAGAACCAGGTCGTACAGAACTACCCCACCGACTACAACTACAACGACGAATACTTCCGTTTCGCGCTGGCCGGCCAGACGTTCAAACAAGCCGCGGCCCCAGGCAGCGCAAAGTGGAAATCGGTCATGGAACAGTTCCTGGAACTGGGCCATACCTTTGTCCCCACCTTCAACATCTATGACGCCAACCGCGATCTGATGCGCGCGCGCCGTGCGGATTGGCATGACGAGTACACCTGGAAAGCCGTCTGGAAATATTTCCAACCCCAACGCGGCGGCCACGGTTCCTACTGGTATCGCTGGAGCACCACCAACGAAATCGAATGGAAAGAAAACTATCGCCTCTGGATGCAGTTCATCAACGAGTACAAAAACCTCGGCGGCCGTGTCTGCGCCGGCAGCGATAGCGGCTTCATTTTCCAGATCTTTGGTTTCGGTTTGATCCGCGAACTGGAGCTGCTGCAAGAGGCCGGCTTCCATCCGCTGGAGGTCTTGCGCAGCGCGACCTCGCAGGGCGCCGAATTGCTCGGCGTCAACGAGGACCGCGGCTCGGTCGACATCGGCAAACGCGCCGATCTATTGATCCTGCAGGAAAACCCGCTCGAGGATTTCAAACTGCTGTATGGTACGGGCGCACTGCGCCTGAACGACGGCACCGGCCAGCCTGAATGGCGCCGCGCCCTGCAATACACCATCAAGTCCGGCATCGTCTATGACGTAGACCAATTGCTCGCCGATGTACGCGCATTGGTCAACGATGGCTGGGGCGATGACAAGAACCGGCCGCCTTATGTACGCTGATCCTCGCGCCTCCGATTCGACGGACTCCCGCCTTGACGCTGCTTTCGCGGCCGACGGCACATCCAGTGCTTCGGCCGCCTCGAGCAACGACACGGCGCCTGGTCAGCACGGCGCCGTATCACGCGACAACGCGCCGATTGAGCTCATCATCCTCGCGGGTTTCCTGGGCAGCGGCAAAACCTCATTGCTGGTTGACCTGTTGCAAAGCGATGATCGCGGTGAAACCGGCGTCATCGTCAACGAGGCCGGTGAAATCGGCATCGATGGCGTGATCGTCGAAGACGGCTCGCAGAACTCCGTCACCATGCTGGCCAACGGCTGCGTATGCTGCTCGCTGCGCAGCAGTCTGGTTGATACTGTGATGTCGTTGCTCGACGCACCCCGACCCGCAGGCCATGGGCCTCTCACGCGCATCGTGCTGGAAACCAGCGGCCTGTCGCGGCCCGGTCCCATCATCGCCTCGCTGGCAGATCCGCTGCTCGGTTCACGTGGATTGCGTATCTCGGTAGTCAGTACCTACGACTGCGAACGAGGGTTGCTCAACATCGAGTCCTTTGACGAGGCTGCAGCCCAGCTCGCCGCTGCGCAACGCATCGTTCTGACCAAAGTCGATCTGATCGCCCCGGAAACCATCGAAGAGCACCTTAGCGCCATTCGCGGCGTCAATCCGCTGGCCCAGATCGTCGCAGATACTGATCGCACCCAGGCCGTGCGGCAGGCGTTCACCACACCACCCACCAGCGATCCGGTTGACCTCGCACTGCAGGCATTGCTCTCATCCGACACGCGTGCGCAAGCGCATCCCCGTATCCATGTGCTCAAAGGCACACGGCGTCAACCGGCCGAATGGGAGGATCTATCGATCTGGCTGGATGATCTGGCGGGTCTGTGCGGCGATCGCCTGTTGCGAGTCAAGGCAGTCTTCAACGCCACCGACTGCGACGAACCCATCCTGATCCAAAGCGTGGGCACGACGTTCGGCATGCCGCGCAGAATGACGCAACGTACCGACACAGACGACATCTGCGTTGTGATCACCCGCGATATCGATGCGGCGGACATCAACGCAGCCTTTCCTGATGCACCGGTCCTATTGACCGCTGCTGCCGTTTTCCCTTTTCCCCAGCAGGAAGCTCCACCCCTGCGCCATTTCCACAGAGGGCACCATGCATAAGCACAATCTCCATCGACGCGGCTTTATCAAGCAGGCGGCAGGCCTGGCCATCGCGCCGGCCCTGCCTCTGATCCCTGGCATGGCACACGCCGCCTCCTCCAATGTCGTAGTCGGGACCTGGGGCGGCGATTACCAAAACCTGCTGCAGCAGTTCATCAGCCCCATTGTCAAGGCCCAAGGCGTCGATGTGGTCTTCGATACGGGCAACGCCACGGCGCGCAACACCAAACTTAAAGCCGAGCGCAACTCGCGTCGCGGCTCCATGGATATCGCACTGCTTGGTGACCTGGACATGTACGACGCCAGCACGGCCGGCGTACTCGAACCAGTGACCGCGGACAAGATCCCCAACCTCGCCAACGCGATCGACACCTTCAAGACGCCTTATTCCATTCCCCATATTTTCAGCGCCATGGTGCTGGTCTATAACAAGGACCTGGTCACCACACCGCCTCATTCATTCAAAGATGCGCTGGATCCCAAATACAAGGGCCGCGTCGGCTTCTCCGACATTCTCTTTAACTTCAACACCCTCTTTGTCGGCCTGGCAGAAGGCGGCGACGGCTCCAGCTTTGAGCCCGGCTACGCGTTCCTGAAGAAGCTCAAAGCCAACTCACCCAAAGTCTTCCCGTCCAACGAAGCCGTCGCCGCCGCCTTCAAATCCGGAGAAATCTGGATCGCCTGCATGTGGAAAGCCCGCGCGCTGCAATGGAAAGAAGCCGGCTTGCCGCTGGAATTCGTCATCCCCGAGGAAGGCGCCATCCCCGTGACATTCGAGGCCGCCGTTCCCAAAAACAGCCGAAACAAAGACGCGGCCTGGAAATACATGAACGCGCTGCTCGATCCCGCCGGCCAAGTGCATTTTGCCGACACCATGGGATATGCGCCTACGGTCAAGAACGCCTCGCTGCCGCCCGAACTCCAGGCATCCGTCGGCTTTACCAAAGAAGAGCTCGCCCGCATTCATCCTTATGACCTGAAAGCCCTGGCCAGCCATCGCGCAGCCAGCCTGGACTTCTGGAACAAGGAGTTCAAGGCCGGGCTGTAACGCCCTCTATCGCGCCTCTCGCACATCTATCGATCTCACCGAAGGAAACCATCATGGGACAAGCTCCTGCACGCAAAATACCCGCCCCTCGCGCCATGATTGTTGCGCCTCAACCCGAGGCCGTCGCCGCAGGGGCAGAGATTCTGCGTGCAGGAGGCTCGGCGCTGGATGCGGTGATCGCCTGCGCCATGGTGCAAGGTGTCGTGGATCCGTTGATGTGCGGCATCGGAGGTTTCGGCATGCTGCACATCCATGACCCGGCGACGGGGATCCGCAAAGTCTACGAAGGCTTTGGCGGATGCCCCATCGAGAGCCGCGCCGACATGTGGCAGGACATCGTCTTGGGTGAAACGACAGACGGTTTTGGCTTCATCGTCAAAGACTGCGTGAACGAAGCCGGTGTGCAGTCGGTCACTGCCCCGGGTATCCTCAAAGCCCTTTCCGCCGCACATGCGGAATTCGGCAGCATGGCTTGGAGCGATCTTTTCGGGGCTGCCATCGACTGCGCCCGCGATGGGTGGATCGTACGGCCTCACGTCTATACCGTTTTCACGCAAAACGAGCGTAAATACGGCCGCATGAATTACGGCGAAAAACTCGCCCTCACGCCGGACGGGCACCGTATTTATCTGGAACCGGATGGCTCATACAAAAAGCTGGGCTCTTATATTCACAACCCCGACTTGGCCGCCACGTTGCAAACGCTCGCAAAGGAAGGCGCCGACAGTTTCTACACGGGCTCCCTCGCCGCACACATCATTGATGACGTGCGCAACAACAATGGCCTGCTCTCTACAGCGGACTTGGCGCAATTTCGCCTGCGCACCTCCGACCCGCTATCGGTCGACTATCGCGGCTGGCGTGTAGACATGCCTGCACCGCCCGGAGGCGGTGTACTGGTGGGACAGATCCTGCGCATCGCCGAGCAATTCGACTTGCCGGCCCTGGGTCACAACTCACCCGAATACATCCGAGTCCTGGCCGAAGCGATGAAAATCGCCCTGCGCGACAAGGAACAATTCATCGGCGACCCCGACTATTCCGACAATCCCATTGACCGCCTGCTGTCCGACGCCTATTGCCAGGAACAGGCGGCACGTATCCGTTCCGGCGAAAAGGCCAACGTCGTCCGCCGCACACCCGGGGAATCCAAACACACCACTCACGTCAGCGCCGTCGATGCCAACGGCATGATCGTGTCGTTGACGCACACGCTGGGCAATCCCTCAGGGTTCATCGTCAAAGACGCGGGTTTTATGATGAATGGTGCCATGAGCACCTTTGACCCCACGCCCGGCACGCCGAACTCCATCGGGCCTGGCAAACGCCGTTACTCGTCCATGTGCCCCAGCATCGTCTACGACGGGGAACAACCCGTGCTCACGCTCGGCGCACCCGGAGCGTCCTGGATTGGGCCCGCGGTCGCACAGGTCATTCTCAACGTACTCGAATGGGGCATGGGCGTTCAAGAAGCCATCATCGCCCCGCGCCTCGTCGCCACCAGCAACGCCATCGACATTTCCAACCGCATTCCTGTCGGTGTACAAAAAGCGGTAGAACAGCTCGGCTACGAAGTCCGCCGCAGCTACCTGAGCTACGCCTTTGCAGGCGTACATGGGATTACTCTGTTTGATGGCAAACTCGAGGGCGGTGCAGACCCGCAACGGGATGGGTATGCGGAAGGGGTCGCGTAGTCGTTGCCAAGCGAAAGATTTCAGTACCGCGAAAGGCGATTCAATCGGGGAGAACCCAAGGTCGGGCATAGCTCTCTGTAATTATTCTTAATGTAGTTAACAGCGAGTTTTCGCAGGTTCGCCCTGTGGTTATAAAGAATGTACAGCCTGATATCAGAGCCCACAGCGGGGCCCAGATGTTTGGTGATAATGTCTTTCCCAAGCAACTCCTGCTCCGTCGAAGCAGACTCGTCAGAAGACGTTCTGGTACGCCATAGATAAATCGCGTCACGGGCTTCGGCCATACGCGTATTTAAAGGCGATCCCTCGTAATCTCGCACAGCGGTAACGGTTTCACCGTGAACGTATTCCAGTAGCGACGAGGAGATGCGTTCAAGTTTTTCATCTCCCGCAAACCACTGCGCCATCGTGAGCCATTTCTCGTCGATGGGTGCTGACATCGTAGTCGGCAGCGCGTTGAAAATTTCTTCGGTATTCTTATCAATGGAACCAATGGCACGGACCACCATGTCGGTATGCCCGGTTTTGTCGAGGATCTTTTTGAACTCCATCACCATAGCCAGTTTTTGATAAGCCGAATCCCCGGACCTGGGATATCCAAGTCTTTCGGAGAACAGCCAGTTCAACGTAGACCGTATGTCCGCAATCGCTCTCGCATCTTGAAAATGCGGTTGCGTCAGCATGTCCATACTTTGCTGATATTCCGAGTCGGAAAGATGCTCCAAGGCGTGCAAGAGCGGTCCGTTGGTGAAAACATAGAACGCCGAATTATCGGCAAGCCATTGCTGGCCCACGTCGTCAACGTATTTGTAGTACTGAGGGGAGAACAGCCGCTCTGCCACCGAAGCACCATGGATAGGACATCCATGATGATGCAGCGCTCCGCGCAGTTCATCCTCCACGACTCCCACCAGGATTTCTGATCGGTCACGCATCGCTTGGCCAAATGGACTGCTGTTATTGACGGCTAGCCAGGTTTCCCGCTGCTTTGCCGTAGGTTCCGGATCGTTTCGGCAGGCGGTAAGGACCACGCCAAACAGCACACCCATGACACACAAAATCAATAGTCTCTTCATCATTTTCTTACTTGTTATTTGAACGTGCACAGTCGAGTGCCCTTAGCTCTGGACACGTTGCTATGCAGTGATTGTTTTTTAAAAAGCCGATCTCGTGAGAGTTCGTGCGCTGCTAGTCTTCCTTTTGAAGTCAAGAATTCCGCACCACGATTTCTCAAAGGTCGGTTCGCCCAGATCACTCTCGATCATGCGAAAGCGGAGGCTAGCAAACGTTCTCATTGTTTTGTAGAGGACGGGACCGGTTGGCTTGCCAGCTTGTCGACAGCAACCGCATTGATTTAGCTAGTTGAACGGCAAGTGGCGCCGCTCTCATGCAAGTATTTAGAAAACTAAAATAGGACCAATCCTGCGATTCAATTGCTTCGCAAGCATCCGAAGCGGCGCAAACACCGTCAATTTCTGCACAACGCTGCCGCGGGCAGCGCGGATTCACCTTCCTTCAGCACCGCAACGGTCTGGCGTTCTCTACGTCTGCTTTTTTTCAAGGAGCCACGATATCGGAGAGACTCAGAAATTCTACCGACTATCGTTTACTCAGAGGGAAAGCTTAAGGCCTGACGTGATGCGTGCGAGCCAGGAACGGGAGCACGCTTAGTGCCAGTGTTACTCGTCGATCGGTGAAATCACCAATCAACAACGCTATTTTTCAGAAAGCACTTATGGAACACGTACAAAATCTATCCGCTGGCCCGTCCACCACATGGCCTGCAATGAGCGAACTCGCTACGCCAGATAAGAGCGTCAAAACAATCAAAGCCGATCCGGAAGGAGACGATCACGCTGGTAAGGCTGATAGCGCTGTTCAAGCCGTCCCGCGTCGAGCCGGCACACCAGGGTCGGATAAGCTTGCCAGAATCTTCATGCGTAGCAAAAACATGGAGTTGGAGTCGGGCATTCGCAGCATGATCAGTGACTGCAAGACTGATTGGCTGTCTAGGACGCTTATTGCGCACAACGCCGCGGTACCCGCGTTGGCAGAGACATTATTGACGGCTGCACAGGGAGACATGACAGAGGCTTTTGTCTTCGCTGCTGCAATGGGCGATTCGTGCACTGCCTCTGCATTCTTTGAGGCGGGGGCAGATACTGTTGAGGCTGCTAAAGGCTTGATTGATAGAGGCGAATGGGATGCCGTGCAGCTCATCATCAAGGACAGATTGTTTCGCTTCTCAGAGGGCAGCGAGGGTCTTTCCGGTGTCGTGACGTACGCGCTGGAATCGAACAACGCTCCAAGCGGGAACTGGCTGAAATGGCTGTGCGGCGATGTGCCGAGTGCCGAAAAGCTTGTTGCCGCGCACTTCGGGCAAAAACGTCATCTGGTGCGATTGATGGACATGGCCAGGTCACAAAGCATCAGCCCAGGCCCGTTGATGGAGGCCGTTATCAACATGCCGGACCTAAGCCGCGAAGAACGTATCAGCGCGATTCGGACAATCGTTGACTCGGAGGAGGTTCCTGAGCATGGTGCGTTTGCCTCAGACAAGGCGCTCCATGAGCAATTAGTGCAAAGCAATATAGAGGCGGCGGAACTGATGATTGCTGGTGGTGTGGGCTGGAACCACGCGCTGTTCCTTGCTGGTTCCGTTGGTGATGGACTGGCAATAAAAAACCTGCTCAGATGCAACGGCGTCCGACAGAATGATGTCATGAATGTCCTGCTGTCTCGGCCTTCTCCTGACGGTAAGAGTGCTATTGTTTATTCGATGATCCAACACTATGTCCTGGAGGGACATTCATCCTCGTCGTCGAAAATCCGTGAGCTGAAAGGGCTATTGAATGCTCGCCCAGAAATCAAAGGGCTCTTTAGAGACCTTGCTGAAATAATGCTGCGAAACGAGATAGAGGCAGGCAATACTCATGCCGTCGCGATTTTGATGACAGCCGGTGTCACGTTAGACGACATCAATGACCTGGATTGGTTAGCCGATCCTATGCGCACTAGGGTTGCTCAACAACAGGTTGACGCTCACAGCAACCCCGGCAATACGGTTAAACCGAGCAAGCAGTTTGTTTAACCCCCTTATCACCATGCGGTGTGTCGCTCGAAAGCCGGCACTTTCGAGCCGCTAACGTGCATTCTTAAATGTGTTAGCCATATCACTGACCCAAGCTTTGTACTGATAGTCTTTATCCGCATGCCCCTGCAGATAATCTATCAGTTCTTTTCGCATTGCCGGACATTTCAATCCAGAGGGTTCCATACTCACTTAAGGGAATGCCCCCCCTCTTTAGCCAGCCATTACATTTCTAACCCTGTCAAGATTCAGCAGATTCGAATCAGACCCGGGAAGAACGTCCACAGCGATGATCGCCTCATCGAAACCGCTAATGTTCGAATAATCCATATAAACTTCGTCTTCCCTCGGTACGTAGAACCGGAAAGACGTGTCCTCGCCAAACTCACCGTCATTAGAAGCAACTACTAGCTTGCATGGCACATCAGCCCACTTCGCCCAAGACTTCAAGAACTCCCGTGAAAATGCCAATCCAATACTCAACGTTAGTTCTTCTGAAAAATCATCAATATGGATGGTATTGAATGAAACTTCATAACCAGTCAAATCGCCAAATCTTGACCGAATCATGTCTGGCCCCATCTCTTCAAGCTTTGACGCATAGTTCTCAAAAAAATAGCATCCGTTTTTCTTTGAAAAGCCGGACTGGATAATTTGTGAAAGGCCAATCGGCAGTTGCGGATAGCGAACCAAATTCAACAGCTCTCTAGAAGCACGTCGTCTCATTTCGTCGTTGAACAAAATCACTTCCTTGCTCCTAAGTAGCCGTACAGAGCTTTACTAATTGCTCGATAACAAGACTCCTCTTTTAACAAATCCTGAACAGCCTTAGGGGCCAAGACGTCTTTTTCCTTATCAAAGAAAACTTTTCTATTCGGATCATAGTAGTACTTTGAGCCTCCACTATCCTGATAATGAATTTGACCGGCCCGTCACACGTAATTCCAGCCGGGTTAGCTACGATCACATTGGCGCGAGACCCCGCGACCTCCAGTAACCCGCGCAACTGCGAGGGATTGCGCGCGGTCACCTGATTCAAGATCGTCGTTGCGGGGTTGCGGCCCAAATGGGGATTACCCGCAATCTGGCCGGCCAACTGTGTCTGGCTCGCCGCACCGCTGTTGTTCAGAATGACGCCGGAAGGGCCGACGTTGAACTCGGTGAACTTGTTGTTCGACACGCCTGCCGCAGGCGGTGCGATCTGGATCACCGGCACCCCGCCTTGATGCTCCACTGCTGGACGCACGCCGGCAGCATGGGGATCGACGGTCAGGGGCAAAGTCTGCGCCAATACCGGGCCACCACCAGAGAGACTCAGCAACACATACGCGAACACTCTGTTCCACGCGCCACAAACTTGAATACGAAACGAACGCATCATCTGCACATTTACGACGCACACGGCACCGCCACCGGCGAGACGGTGCAATGGACGTGACGATTGAGAGAAGGAAATCATTAACCGAGTCGATAGGACTCAGCCAGGGCAAGACGCCCAGCATCGAGGCATGTCGTTGCACGGTTTCCAACGGTATAAACAGGCGCCAACGCATCGCTCTCGGCTGAGCGAGTTGCTAGGCTAGCGAACGTTCTTATTGTTTTGTAGCGGGGTAGCGGCCGGATTTCGCTACCCCTGAGCGGCGAGGACGTTGATATCGCTTGCTGAGCCGCAGATCCTACGGTTTACGCGTAAAGATCAGGCATATTCAAAAACAGGACTGTTCCTATTTTTCTACCCGCTCGATACCCCGGCTTATCAGGTTGGCAGGACCATCACGCATTCGCCCGCAACTTGCGCAACAACGCCGGCAAGAACAGCACCGCCAGCGCCAACACGATGAAGGTGGCCGACAACGGCGAGGACACCAGCACCAGAGGATTGCCTTCGCCTATCGACAAGGCACGGCGCAATTGCGTCTCTGCTAGCGGCCCCAGAATCAATCCGATCAATACCGGCGCAATGGGAAAGTCATAAACGCGCATCACATAACCTGCCAAACCGATCACAAACATCAGCAGCAGATCCATCCACGACGTGCCGACGCCCCAGATCCCGACCATGGCAAAAACCAGGATGCCCGCATACAAATACGGACGAGGCACCAACAGCAATCGCACCCACAAGCCCACCAATGGCAGATTCAAGACCAGCAGCATCAGGTTGCCTACGTATAGCGACGCGATCAACCCCCATACCAGGTCGGCGCTGTTGACGAACAAGAATGGCCCGGGTTGCAGACCATAACTTTGGAACGCGGCCAGCAATACGGCAGCGGTAGCCGACGTGGGCAGGCCCAGAGTCAACAACGGCACCAATATGCCCGCCGCCGCCGCATTGTTGGCGGCCTCGGGCCCAGCAACACCCTCAATCGCACCCTTGCCGAATTCTTCTTTATGCCGGCTCAATCGACGCTCTATCGTGTACGACAGAAAGGTCGGCACCTCGGATCCCCCGGCCGGCAACGCGCCTATCGGAAAACCCAGCGCCGTTCCGCGCAGCCATGGTTTCCAGGACCGTCGCCAATCCTGCCCCGTCATCCAGCGCCCGCCCGACAGCGGATTCACCGCAGGCGGCGCGTTGCGATAGCGGCTGGCCACATAGAGAATTTCCCCGATTGCAAACAATGACACCAGCACCACCGTGATATCGATGCCATCCAACAAATCCGGAGAGCCGAACGCCAGGCGCGCCTGCCCCGAGGGGCCGTCAATGCCCACCACACCCATCGCCAGGCCCAGGAACAACGCAATAAAGCCGCGCACCCGCGACGTCCCCAACACCACCGATACCGACGTAAAGGCCAGCAGCATCAACGCAAAATAATCCGCCGGCCCGAACACGAATGCCAGCTCCGCGATCGCCGGCGCCAGGAACGTCAAGCCCAACGTCGCCAATGTCCCTGCCACAAAGGACCCGATCGCTGCCGTAGCCAGCGCTGCTGCGCCGCGCCCGGCACGCGCCATCTTGTTACCCTCGAGCGCCGTCATCATCGAGCCGCTTTCGCCGGGGGTATTCAACAATATCGAGGTCGTGGACCCGCCATACATCGCCCCGTACAACACGCCGGCAAACATGATGAATGCCGCCGTCGGCGCCAGCTTGACCGTCACGGGCAACAACAGCGCAATCGTCAGGGCCGGTCCGATCCCCGGCAACACACCAATGGCGGTCCCAAGTAACGATCCGACAAAGGCCCACATCAAATGCACGGGCTGCAGCGCGACGGCAAAACCCGCCATCAAGGAATCAAAGGCACCCATTTCACCACCCTGCCAGCGGCAATGCGCCACCCAACGTCACACCCAACCAGGAGAATCCCGCCCAGCAAATCCCGCCCAGCACCAAGCCGATCACGCTGTCGAGCACCAGCCTGCGCGATCCAAACGCATGCGTGACCAAGACAAACGCCAACATGGCGGTCAGGGGAAATCCGAGCGATTGCATCGTGAGTAATGGGATGCCTGCCCCTGCCGCCGCAAAGGCAAAGGCCTTGCGCGATGGCGCGGCGCCGGCCTCGGCGCTCTCGGCCTCCTGGGGATCAAACGAGTCGCCGCGCGCGATCTGCGCCATCAACGCCAGTCCGAGCAGAATCAGGACTGCACCGACCAGCATGACGAATGCCCCCGGCCCTACCCCGCCGTAACCCGCCGCATCCGGCAGCGCATACCCTTGCTGCAGCCAGATCGCGCCGATAATGATCACGGCCAATCCCAACCACCACGGACGGCGTTGCGGTGTCGCGGGCATGACGTTCTCCTGTGCGGAAATGGCTTACTTTGCCAGGCCGAGATCTTTCAACACTTGTGCCTGACGGACTTTTTCCTCGTCCAGGAATTTGGCGAAATCGTCACCTGCGAGGTAAGCGTCATCCCACCCCTGCTTCTCCAGGGTCTGCTTCCATTGAGGTGAGGCATGCATCTTTTGAAAACGATCCAGCCACATGGCGCGGCCTTCTTTGCTCATCCCCGGCGCTCCCACAATACCGCGCCAATTCCCGATTACCACGTCCACGCCCGATTCTTTGAGGGTCGGCGCGTCAACGCCTGGCAGGCGTTTATCAGACGTCACGGCAATGATGCGCAGACGCTTTTGGTCCGCATAGGGTTTGAACTCTGACAACCCCGACAACGCCAGCTTCAGTTGCCCACTGACCAGCAAGGGCACCAGCTCCGCGCCGCTCGGATAGGGGATGTAATTGAGTTTGCGCGGATCGACACCGGCGGATTTGGCGATCAGCCCTGCCGCGACTTGGTCGACACCGCCGATCGAACCGCCGCCGATTGCCAGTGCGCCCGGGTTGCTCTTCATCGCGGCGATCACATCGGCCACGGTCTTGATGGGTGAATCCATCGGTACGGCCAGCACATCGGCGTCGTCGGTCAATCTGACGAGCGGCGTCACCTGGTCCAGCGATACCGGCGATTTATTCAGGATGATGCCGCCGACCAGGATGGCCCCCATCGACATGATGGCGTTGTCGTCGTTCTTGCTGGTGTTGATGAACTCTGCCAGGCCGATCGTTCCGCCTGCGCCGCCCTTGTTCGTGACCTGAAACCCATCAGTGAAAATGCCGGCCTGCTGCATGACCTGCAACGGCACGCGCGCCGCGGCGTCATAGCCGCCGCCCGGCCCTCCCGGTGCCATGACTTTTGCCGGCGCGGCCCCCGCCGCCCACGGCAGCGCAGCCACAACCAATGAAGCCAAAACCCGTGTGATTCCTAGCATGGATGTCTCCTCGATTGGCCGATGCGTGATGTCACCCACCGGCCATTGCCTGTTTATTGATATACGGCGTAATAGACTTTGATACTAGACAATTTTCGGGCGCAATGCCATGTCGTTGTTGTCAGGGTATTCAGCCAGCAGCGTCTCTTGCGTTCCCACCGGCGCGCAGATCCGGCAAGGACAATCGCGCTTACCACTGTCCGCCAGACCAACGACTTATTCATACAAGAGCTCGCTCATGCCGAGCAGGCATTGAAACTCGTACTGTCCGGGATAGTCTTCCATCTCGTCGCCCGTCGAGTTGGGCGCGGTTGATTTCCGTATCCCAATAGTCGCCCTTGACCAGACAGACTGATGCTTTCATCACAGGTATGGAGCCGCTTCATCAAACGGTGATCCTCCAGACAGAGCAGCGAAGTGAACAAGACGCATCCGGAAGTCCCTTTCAGCAAACCCGAGATGACAAGAACACACCACCAAAGCCCAAGTTCCCGGCCATGAACAATTCGCTGGATGCCGCTATTGCGGCGCAGCGCTGGCGGCATAATTGCGGCGACGCAAAACGCCACTCGATCCCGTCTTTCGCACGCGCCATGCACGCTCGGTTTCCCTCAAGGAAATCTTGTGAGCAGCTCACGTAAGCCGCTCACAAACCTTTGATTTATATGGTTTTTACTTATATGCATAGTGCATATTGATGTTTCACACTTCGCATGTGAGTACCTAGAATGGGCTCATGTAGGCAGTTCTGGAAACATCTGTGAGCCGCTTACACATCCACTGAAGATGCGGCGGCCATGATCTTTTCTCCTGTTTTTTCTGCACCTGCACATGAAGCAAACAGCGCCTTAAGTTTTGGGGATGACGCCTACACACGCGTGCGGCGAGACATACTTTCTTGCCGATTGCCTCCCGGCGCATTTGTGACCGAACCGGAACTGATGACCAGGTACGGCATCCGCAAGAACAGCGTGCGTATCGCCTTGGTAAGACTGGCCCATGAAGGCTTTGTAAAGTCCCGCCCTCGCAAGGGCTATCAAATTGCGCCCATTACCTTGCGGGACGTGGAAGAAGTCTTCACGCTGCGTGTTCAGCTCGAACCCCTGGCGGCACGTCTGGCCGTCGGCCGCGTTGACATCGTACAGTTGCGTGAGCTCGAGGCCGCCTGCCGGGTGCAACACCCGGTCATGCAATTGAACGATCAGATTGATGCGTTCATGGATGCAAACTCGGCCTTTCATCTGGCCATCTCGGCCGCCTGCGGCAATGAACGGCTGCATCGCACGTTGGCATCGCTGTTGGACGAAATGTCCCGGCTGGTTGCCCTGGGATTCGGCGTTCAGAAGACCAAGCCCGAAATCAAGCACGACCACAACGCCTTGATAGCAGCGTTCGAAGACAAGGACGGCAAGCGCGCCGAACTGATCGCGCGACGACATATAGAGACATTCCAGGCAATGACCATGGAGAAACTTTATGCAAGTCTGGCGGAAACCGGTGCGGCCATTCCTATTAGCGGCCCAGGGAGCTGGCGATGAATGCGCAGGCTGACATTGAACCGACTCATGACACGGCACGCGTTGCCACGCCAACCGTGCTGCGGGCGACACACCTCAATAAGTTCTATGGTGACCTGCAAGCCCTGCGGGACGTATCTTTTGACGTGCACCGTGGCGAGGTCGTCGCCCTGTTGGGCGCCTCCGGCTGCGGTAAAAGCACGCTGCTGAATATCGCAGCGGGCCTGGATTCGTTCGATCGCGGCGAATTGGAAATAGAAGGCAAGCCTGCAGCGCAATTCGAACAATGGCACAAACTGGCATATATGTTCCAGGAAGACCGTTTGCTGCCTTGGCGCACCGTGCGTGATAACGTGGAATTCGGGCTGGAGGCCCAATCACTGCCCCGCCACGAACGGCATGAGCGTGCGGAACAAGCCCTGCGCACCGTAGGACTGGCCGAGTTCGCTCAATCGTGGCCCCATCAGCTGTCCGGCGGCATGCGCAGCCGCGTCGCCCTGGCGCGCAGCCTGGTCGTCGAGCCCTCCATACTGCTGATGGACGAACCCTTTTCAAAGCTGGATCCGCACACGCGCAGCCAGATGCATCAGGAACTGCTGCGAATTCAGGCCGGTAGTGGCGCCACCATTCTGTTTGTCACGCATGACGTTGAAGAAGCCGTCGTGCTCGCGGATCGCATCGTGCTGCTGGAACCTCGTCCCGGCCGCGTCAAACAAATCGTCGACGTGCCTCTGGCCCGTCCTCGCTTGCCCACCGACCCGGACGCGGCCGAACTGACGCGTCAGCTCCGCCTGAAGGTGACACCATGACGCAAACCGCCACGCGCTCCTTGTGGATTCTGCTGAGTCAGCGTCTGTTCCTCGCGCTGGTCTTTATTGCCATCTGGGCGCTTGCAGCGTCGCGCATGCCGGCGTTTATCCTGCCCGGCCCCTCGAAAGTCTGGGCAGCCATGCAGGCCCTGTTCGCCACGCCCACGTTCCTGCACGACATCGGCATGACGCTGTATCGCGTAGCGATGGGTTTTGTCCTGGCCACCATCGTGGGCACGCCATTGGGCTTGGCGCTGGGATCGAACCGCACGCTGGCCAATTTTTTCGAGCCCCTGCTCTCGGTGACCAATACCGTCTCGTCGGCGATCTGGGCGGTATTCGCGATCATCTGGTTTGGGATATCGAACGCGACAACGATCTTTGTCGTCTTCATGACCGCCATGCCGCTGATCCTGACCAATGTATGGCAGGGATCAAAGAACGTAGACAAACAGCATATAGATCTGGCGCGCAGCTTTCGCATGTCGCGCACGCAAATCCTGCGCAAGATTTATCTGCCCACCATCCTGCCCTACTTTTTCTCTGGCGCCCGATTGGCATTCGGATTCGGCTGGCGGGTGTCGCTCGTCGCCGAAACGCTGGGCTCTTCTGATGGCATCGGATACCGGCTGCGTCAGGCAGCTGATCTGGTGCAAACAGACCAGGTATTCGCGTGGACGCTCACACTGGTCTTGCTGATGCTCGCCCTCGAGGGAGGGCTGTTGAAACCGATGGAACGCCGTTTGTTTCGCTGGAAACCGATTTAAAACTCAACGGAGTTTTTACGATGAACTGGAAAAAATATCTGCCCGTCACGCTGGCAGCAGCAGCCTTGTTTGCCTCTGCCAATGCCCTGGCCGCCGACAAAGTACGTATTGGTTATTGGAGCAGCGGTGTCAGCCTGGGCTATGGCTCAGTGCTGGAGGCCACCGATTTTCTGAAGAAGCAGAATCTGGACGTTGAATTCGTTCGCTTCCCCGATGTCAATGCTCCCTTGCGTGCATTGGCGTCGAACTCGATCGACCTGGCGTTTGGCGCGCCCGCTGCCGGCGTATTCAGCAGCGCCGCCGAAGGCGTTCCCATCAAGGTCTTTTCCGCAACCCAACCTGCCGACGTGCAATTCGTCGTACCCGAAGGCTCGCCCATTACGTCATTGGAACAGCTGCGCGGCAAGAAAGTCGGCATGTCACCGGCCGGCAGCTCTGTTGCTGTCATCGCCGGCGCAGTGCTGGACGGCAACTATGGCATCAAGAGCAATGACTTCTCGCTAGTGGGCGGCAACGAATCCCGCATCGCGCAATTCCTCGCGCAAAAGCAAGTCGATGCTGCGGCATTGCGTTCCGTCACGATCGCCCAACTGAGCGAACTGAAAGTCACTCGCCTGGGGTCGTTTGCCGACGAATGGAAAAAGCTGACCAAGAGCGACTCCGTGCCCTATATCGGCATCGGTGCCGTGCGCAGCGAATTCATCGCGCAACATCCCGATGTGGTGGCCCGTGTGCTGGCAGGCATGCGCAACACCCTGTCGTGGGGCGAAACGCATCGGGACGAAGTCGTGGAGATCCTGCAAAAGTCCGCCAACCTGCCCGAACAAGATGCCCGCGTCTACGCAGGCCAATGGTCGAACATGAACCGCGTCGCCTTCGAGCCGGCGGATATTGCCACGCTGAAACGCGAGCATCAGGTCTTTACAGAAAGCGGAATGATCAAGGGTGAACTCAAAGACGATCTTTTCATGACCGGTCCCTACGAACAATCCAAAACCATCAAGTAACACCACAAAGGAATAGCATGAGCAAAACCATGAAAGCACTGCTGTTGAGCGAACACGGCGACCTGGATCAACTGCAGGTCGTCACCGATAAACCCGCCCCCACCGCCACGGCAGGCCATGTGGTGATTCGCGTGGGTGCGTCCTCATTCAACTATCACGACGTATTCACCGTGCGCGGCATGCCCGGCATCAAGGTGCCGCTGCCTGTCGTGATCGGCCTGGATATGGCGGGTGAAATTGTCGAAGTCGGTGACGACGTGTCTGACTGGAAAGTCGGCGACCGCGTCCTGGTCAACCCGCTGAATCGCGCCAAGGGCCTGATGGGCGAGATGCTGGACGGCGGTATGGCCGAATACTGCCTGGTGTCCGCACAGCAACTGATCGCCCTGCCCGACCAAGTCAGCTATGAAGATGCAGCCGCCCTGCCCGTCGCCTATGGCACCGCGCACCGCATGCTGATCACCCACAACACCGTCAAAGCAGGTGATCGCGTGGTGGTATTGGGCGCCAGCGGCGGCGTAGGCACTGCCTGCGTCATCCTGGCAAAACTGCTGGGCGCAGAAGTCATCGCCTGCGCGGGCAGCGACGCCAAAGGCGAACAACTGCTGAAGATCGGCGCCGATCACGTCATCAATTATCGCGACACCGATTTCTCGAAATGGGCCATCGCGCAATATGGCAAACCCCAACGCCGCACCAACGAAGGCGGCGTGGATGTCGTCATCAACTTCACCGGCGGCGACACCTGGGTGCCTTCGCTGAAATGCCTCAAACGCGGCGGCACCTTGCTCGTATGCGGCGCCACGGCAGGCCATGATCCGAAAGAAGATCTGCGCTATGTATGGAGCTTCGAATTGAACATCAAAGGTTCGAACAGTTTCTACGATGACAACCTCAAGGCCCTGCTGGACATGGTGGCCGACGGCAGTATCAAGCCCGTTATCGATCGCGTCGTGCCACTGGAACAAGCCGCCGAAGGGCTGGCACTGATCCGCGACCGCGAAGTGCTGGGCAAGGTCATCGTCAAACCCTGATTTCGCGCCTGCTTACGAAATCATTTCCCTGAATCTTTCATCATCCATATCATGAGCGAAACCACACTCCCCACCAAAGAAGACATCCAGGCCCGCTTGCGCCGCGGCCCTTATCACGAGTGGCTGGGCATCGAGGTCCTGTCCGTCTCTGAGGGCGAAATCGAACTGTCCGCCAAATGGCGCGAAGAATGGGTCGTCAACCCCGAAGGCGGCTACACCCACGGCGGCATTCTTGCAGCCTTGGTCGATCTGACAGCCGACTGGGCACTCGTGTCGCAAACCGGACGCGGCGTGCCCACCATCGACCTGCGCGTGGATTACCACCGTGCCGCATTGCGTGGCGATCTGCACGCCAAAGGCAAAGTCATCAAATTCGGCTCGCAGGTCTCGATTGCAGAAGCCTACGTGTACGACGCCGACGGCAAACTGCTGGCCAGCGGCCGCGGCGCCTATTCCACGCCCAAGCCCAAGGCCTGATGCAGAGGTGCGTCCGGGGCCAAGGCGCCGGACGCACCATCCCACTCAGCCTCGAATTCTTTCCCATTGCCACGCCGTCCGTATCATGACTACTCTGAAGAACCTCGGTGATCTGATAGACCCCAAAGCCGATCCACAAAAAATCGCATTGATAGGACTGGATGGCAAAGTGGGATCGCCCGAGGCTGCGCGGCAATATACCTATGCTGAAGTCGACGATATCGCGCGCGGCGTTGCTCAGGCCCTGCATGCACAGGGTTTTCAAACCGGCGATCGCATTGCTGTCCTCGCTGCGAATTCAGTGCCCTATATCGCCACGGTGCTGGGCATCATGCGCGCCGGACTGATTGCAGTACCGGTCAATTTCAAATTTCCGCCAGCGCTGATCGAGTATGTACTACAGGACAGCGGTGCGCGCCTGGTGCTGCATGATCAGGCGCGCGCGGCGTCCATTCCCGGCCATATTCCCAGCGTGGCGCTGAATACGTCCGAGTTCGACGCCTGGCGTAAGCAGGGCAATGCGCCCTCCTATACGCCTGGCCATGACGATACGGCGCTCATGCTGTATACGTCCGGCTCCACCGGCAAACCCAAAGGTGTACGGCTATCCCACGCGGGCCAGTGGTGGACGGTCGAGACAAGGCAGAAGGCAACCCCTCTGACAGCCGAACGTGCGCTAATCGCTGCGCCGCTTTATCACATGAATGCGCTGGCGCTGGCTTTCCTGTCATTGGCCAGCCATGCGACGACGGTCTTGCTGCCTCAGTTCTCCGCCGCAGCCTACATCGATGCCATCGGCACCTATCGCTGCACCTGGCTGACCGCCGTCCCGCCCATGATTGCGATGATGCTGCGCGAACGCGATCTGCTGGCGCGCACCGATCTGTCATCCGTTAAAGTCATCCGCATGGGCTCAGCCCCGGTCAGCGCCAGCCTGCTGACACAGATTCACGCCATGTTTCCGGCCGCACGCGTCATCAATGCCTTTGGCACCACCGAAGGCGGCCCCGTCGTATTTGGCCCCCATCCAGCAGGATTGCCCACGCCGGCAATGTCGGTGGGTTATCCGCATCCCGCGGTCTCGGTACAACTGATGCCGGGGCCTGGCGATGGGTCGGAACAAGGCATTCTGACGTTGCGCAGCCCAGGCTTGATGCAGGGGTATCACCAACGCCCCGATCTGGCGTTGCCATTCACCTCCGACGGTCATTACATCACCGGCGACGTCTTTCGCCGCGATGCAGACGGTTTCTATTATTTTGTCGGCCGGCGCGACGATATGTTTGTCAGCGGTGGGGAAAACATCTACCCCGGTGAAGTCGAAAAAATGCTCGAACAGCATCCCGCCGTTCAGCAAGCCGCGGTAGTGCCCGTCGACGATGACATCAAAGGCACCAAACCCGTCGCATTCATCGTCTTGCGTGCCGGCCAACATGCCGACACCGAACAGATCAAACAGTATGCATTGGCAAACGCGCCTGCCTATCAGCACCCCCGTCAGGTCTGGTTCGTCGACGCCCTGCCTCTAGCCTCGACGAACAAGATCGATCGTCATCAATTGCTGGCAGAAGCTGCGAGGCGGCTGAGCATGGATCCTCAACATGTGAACTGATCCTGCACACGCCACCCTGTCATTGATAGCGCGATACAGACACTCGTGTATCGCTGACCGTTTAGATTAAAAGGACTCACCATGCGTTTTACGTTGATCAGCTTGATGACGGCTCTAACAGCAATCGCTCCTTTTTCCGTCGCGCATGCTTTGGACGAAGTCACGGTTGCATTGGCCATCCCGCCCGCCGTACACGACGGCGCGCCGTATGCCGCCGCGCAGGAACTCGGATTCTTCAAACAAGAGAATCTGGACGTCAAAACCATCGTCTTTCAAGGCGCAGGTGCACTGTTGCCTCAAGTCGCCAGCAAACGCGTGACCTTTGGCTACCCGACGTCTGAGCCCATCATCTCCAGCTATTTCAGCGGCAAAGACATTCTGCCACTACGCTATTTTTATAACGGCGTGCCATCCAATACGATGGAATTCGCAGTGCTCGCGGACTCCCCGATCAAAACCATTGCCGATCTGAAAGGCAAGCAGATCGGCGTAGGCGCGCTGACGTGGGGCACCATTCCCGGCGGACGTGCCGCCTTGCGCACGGCAGGACTCACCCCTGGCAAAGATGTCCAATACGTCGCGGTAGGCGCATTGGCTTCGGGCTTCCAGGCACTCAAAACAGGTCGCGTCGATGCATTGAATTTCAATAGCAGCTGGAACGATATGCTGGAAATGTCTGGCACCAAGATCCGCCGCATTGCTTATCCCGAGATCTTCAGCGAGACGGCGGGGAATGGATTCATCACCCACACCGATAATTTCCGCGATCATCCCGACTTGCTGGTCCGCTTTGCCCGCGCCTACACCAAGGCCCAAATCGCCTGCCAGGCGAACCCGGAATATTGCGTGCAGGCGTTCTGGCGCGCGAATCCCCAAGCAAAGCCCGCAGACGCGGATCCTGCGCGCGCGTTGGCCGATGCGACCACACTGCTGTCACGCCGCCTGAACCGCGTGCTCAACAAACCCGATGGCCAGCCCCGCGTGCCCGGCCAGTACGATTTGAAAGCGATTCAAGCCGGCATTCAAGCCATGGCAAACGCAGGCGAATATCCGTCGGCCGAGGTCCCCATCAACAACATCTTTTCAAACGATCTGATTTCGAAAATCAATG
This sequence comes from Bordetella muralis, assembly GCF_054781015.1. NCBI lineage: Bacteria > Pseudomonadati > Pseudomonadota > Betaproteobacteria > Burkholderiales > Alcaligenaceae > Bordetella > Bordetella muralis. Next base: position 124,181 of record NZ_BAAGVF010000008.1, read on the forward strand.
ATTTCGATGCGCAGGCAGTACGCCAGCAGGCCCGGAGCGCGAAATGAGTCACCCACGCATTAACGTCAGCCCTGGCGATGCCGCCGTCGACGTACGCAGACGGATTCAATTGGCCGGATTCCAGCCAGGTCCGGTACAACTCGTTGCGACCTTGACGCATCCTGATGGCAGCCTCTGGCGCAGCGCGGCAGCTTTTGTGGTGGGCACCGATGGGATCGTAGATTTAGACGCTCAAGCGCCGCAGCATGGTGACTGGGCTGTCGCAGACGCCATGGCGACCGTGTGGTCACTGCAACGTCAATCGCCTCCCACCGACGCCACACGCTCCGAAGAAACCGAAACGCTGACCATACGGCTATCGGCCCGGAACGCCCAAGGCCAAACCGCACACGCCGAGCTCATACAACGATTTGTCGTAGATAACGTCACTCGGCGCGAGATTTCAGAGTCCGGCCTGGTGGGCACCTTGTTTACGCCGGGTGCGAAAGGCCCCCACCCTGTCATCATCGTCATGAGCGGATCGGGTGGCGGGATACCAAAACAGCGGGCCGCCTTGTATGCGGCCCATGGCTACACGGCATTCGCCTTGGGTTACTTCAAGGTGCCGGGCCTGCCCGACAGCATCGGGAACATGCCGCTGGAATATTTTCAACACGCATTGGCCTGGGTGCATCAGCATCTGCAACCGCAGAATGGCTTTGTCGCCATCACGGGCCAATCGCGCGGCGGCGAACTGTCGTTGCTGTTGGCCTCGCGCTTTCCCGATCAGATCAACGCCACCATCGCCTATGTCCCCAGCTCGGTGATTCACGGTACGCTGCGGGCCGGCGAGCCGGGCCAGGCCCCGGACTCACCAGTATGGACCTGGCAAGGCAAAGCCCTGCCCAACGTCTGGCAGAACAACGGCCAGGCAGACTGGAGTGCATTCCATCAACGCCCGAAAAACGGCGAAGCCGTACGCCAGGAACCCGCTTTTCACACCCCGATGCGCAATCAGGACGCAGTAGCCGCTGCACGCATTCCGGTCGAGCGGATCCGTGGCCCCATCATGCTGATCTCGGGTACAGATGATGGGTTTTGGCCGTCCTCCTGGTACAGCGAACAGATCCAAAAAACGCTGCGCGAGCATCACCACGCCTGGCCAGTCGAGCATGTGCGCAGCGATGGGGCGGGCCATGCGATAGGGTTACCCAACCTGCCCACGACCCTGATTGCCAAACCCCATCCCGTCGCACAGGTGGTCTTGACCGGCGGCGGCACGCCCGAGGCTAATGCGCGCGCCAATACCGCGTCCTGGTCTCGTGCCCATGATTTCCTCCGTGCAGCCATACGCGCACACCGAGACTCGCAAATCCAGACCGCTCGGCAGTCCGGCCAGGGGGCACAATGAGCGCGAGCCTGAGCCTGAGCGATGTCGGGCTGACATATCCCACTCGCACGGGTCTCATTCAGGCTCTGCAAGGCATAAATCTGCAGATCGAGGCGGGGGAGTTTGTCGCAGTGCTGGGTCCATCAGGTTGCGGCAAATCGACCTTATTGAAACTGGCCGCCGGCCTCTTGCCCGCCACAGAAGGCGAACTGCGGCTGGGTAGCGAACGTATTACTCGACCGAGCCGCCGCGCGGGTGTCGTGTTTCAAAAACCCAATCTCCTGCCGTGGAAGACCGTCCTGGACAATGTGCTGCTACCGGCCACGATGCTAAAGCTGCCCAAGGCGCCTGCTCGTGAGCGAGCTCAGCAATTGCTGGAGCTCGTCGGTCTGTCAGGCTTTGCAGGCAACTATCCCTATGAACTGTCTGGCGGTATGCAGCAGCGTGTGGGGATCGCTCGCATGTTGCTGCCCGATCCCGATCTGTTGCTCATGGACGAACCCTTTGCTGCGCTGGATGCCTTGAGCCGCGAAGCACTGACGCTAGAGCTTCAGCGCATCTGGAGCACACAGAAAAAATCTGTATTGTTCATTACGCACAGCATTCCAGAGGCGGTCTTTCTCGCCGATCGCGTCTTGGTCATGTCGCCCCGTCCAGGACGCATTATCGAAGACTACCGTCCAGGCCTGCCCCGACCGCGCACCCTCGAGACCCTGAACGACGCGGACTTCACCGCAGCCTGCCATCACTTGCGACGCCATTTCACCCATGCTCAAGCGACTTGATATCACTGCGTTTCTCTATCCGCTCATCAGCCTGGCTGTATTGGTCCTGGTGTGGCACATGGCCATCGAGATTTTCACCATCCCCGATTATCTGCTGCCACCGCCAGCATCCGTATTTTCCGCGCTGTACCACGGGCTGATTTCCGGAGAACTCTGGCCGCACATTGCGACGACGCTTGGGGAAACGCTCAGTGGTTACGCAATAGGATGCAGCCTGGCGATAATCATGGGCGCATTGCTGGCAGAGTCGCGCACCTTTGAACGATTCTTCTATCCGCTGCTGATCGGCCTGCAGGCCATGCCCAAAGTGGCCCTGGGCCCGATTATTCTGGTGTGGTTCGGCTTTGGCATGGCATCCAAAGTCGTACTGGTAGCGCTGGTCTGCTTTTTCCCACTGTTCGTCAACACAGTCAACGGCATCAAGCGCACCGATCCCGAACTGCTCGATGCATGCCGCGCTTTCTCCGCCTCACGCCTGTATCTGCTGCTGCACGTCAAACTACCTGCGGCATCAGGGGAAATTTTTTCAGGGTTGCAGATTGGTGTCTCGCTTGCTCTGATCGGCGCAGTCGTCGGCGAGTTTCTTTCCGCACAGCAAGGCCTGGGTTACTTGATCGCCTCGGCGTCCGTCAGCATGAGCCTGGCAACCATGTTCTCTGGCGTGTTGCTGCTTGCTGCGATTGGCTTGACAGGTTCATTGATCATGCGGGCGATCCATCGTCGCGTGGTTTTCTGGGAAGCGCGATCCGAAAAAACGGGCCGGTGATTCTGAGCCGCCGGTCCCGATGCCCGCCGTCGCACCGCAGCGCACTCAGGAGATGTCCTGCCCCACGTGCGCGCGCACGGCTTTCTGTACCCGCTTGAGGTCGCGAGACTCCATCGCATCGACAATATCGAAGTGCTCTTTGGCCGACTGCACGATACGCTGGTGAGTCACCCACTCACGCGCGGGAGCCGCCGGACCGCGCTTGCGCAATTCGTAGATCAGCGCCACCAACTCTCTATTGCGGCACATGTCGTACATGGCCGTGTGAAACGCCATGTTGACCTCGTACAGATCGAGCACAGTGCCAGATACCAGCAACCCCTGAAAACGCTCGGCCAACGTACGCAGTTCGGTCAGTTTAGCCTTGGTGATATGCGGCATCAGGTCCTCGACCGCCGCGACTTCCAGCAATTTACGTATGTCGCGAACCTGCTCGTCCCGTGTCACATCACGCTCGAACACATGGTAACCCCGGTTGGGGACATGGCTGATCACCCGTGTGCTCGCCAACTGATCCAGCGCACGACGCACCTCCAGGCGAGTCGCATCGTAACGCTCTTGTAGATCGATCTGCTTCAGCCAGGAGCCCGCACTGAAAACTCCTGCCTGGATGTCTTGCGCGATACGGTCGGCCAGATCGACTTTTTCTCCAACCGATTTGGACATCGGCTACTCCCGCGATTTGCCTAAAGCACACATTTTAATCTGAAGGTTCCCCCTCCAGACGCCAACGCAGACTCACCCCTCCCATCCCATTGGGCGCCAAGGCGGGGATCGCCTGTAACAGGCGCCGGGTATAGGCATGCCGAGGTTGGTCGAAAATCCCGTCGCGTCCGCCCTGCTCTACGATTTCCCCTTCGCGCATGACAATGACCCGGTCGGCCACTTGCTCGACCACGCTGAGATCATGGCTGATGAACAGGCAGGAGAACCCGTGCTTTTCCTGCAATTGCGCGAATAATGACAGCACCTGTGCCCTGACCGTAACGTCCAATGCGGATACCGGCTCATCGGCAATGACAAACGCAGGCCGGCGCACCACGGCACGTGCGATGGCCACCCGTTGCCGTTGCCCTCCTGAGAGCTGGTGCGGATAACGTGAGGCGTACTCCGACCCCAGGCCCACCTCCGTCAATACCTCATCCAGACGCATGCGCTTCGCTCGCCCGTCCAACTGGGGCATAAAACGCAGTCCTTCGCCAACCAGTTGACCGATAGTCATGCGGGGGTCTAACGACGAATACGGGTCCTGAAACACCATCTGGCAGTTCATTCGATAATCGCGCCACCCAGGCGAGCCTCGCCGAATGGATTGCCCCCGAAACCGCACCTCGCCTGACGACGCCTTGAGCAGACCCGCTATCACGCGCCCCAACGTCGTCTTGCCCGATCCCGATCCCCCCACAACGGCGACCACCTCGCGCGGGCGCACCTGCAGATCGATCCCCTTCAAGGCACGCATCCCCGCCGATCGGGAAAACAATCTCCGCCGCCCGGCATAATCCACCACCAGATTACGCACTTCGACCAGTGGGGCCTCGGCCACAGGAGGGCGAGCAGGCATACGCCTGGGCATCGCGTCCAATAGTTTGCGCGTATAAGGATGGCGTGGCGCGGCCAGAATCAACGGCGTATCACCCGACTCAACGACCTGGCCTTTTTCCATCACCACAATGCGATCGGTGTAGCACGCCACCATTGGCAGATCATGGCTGATCATCAAGAGGGCCGTATTCTGTTCGCGGGCCAAAGCGCCCATCAATTCGAGCACGTCGCGTTGCACCACCGCATCCAGCGCCGTAGTGGGCTCATCCGCAATCAACAGCGCAGGCTCCAACAGCATGACGGATGCCAGCATCATTCGTTGCCGCATACCGCCCGAAAACTCATGGGGCCAGGCCTGCATGGCCGCCTGCGGATCCCGTATGCCCACTCTCGCAAGCATGCTCAGGATGCGCTGAGTACGTGCCTTCACGTCCAGATCCCGGCGATGCAATGCCACGCCCTCATCTAGCTGACGGCCGATCGACATCGATGGATTCAATGAGGTCATCGGCTCCTGAAATACCATGCCGATACGAGCCCCTCGCAGGGTGCGCAGTGTCGCGGCGTCGGCCTTGGCAATATCAATACCATCAAAGAGGATCGAACCACCGGATTGCACGAGAGGAGCGGGCGTCAATCCGATCACGGCGCGGGCTGCTTGCGTTTTTCCACTGCCCGATTCCCCAACAATACCTACCCGCTCGCCAGGAGCGACCTCGAAAGAAACACGCTGGACGATTTCACGTCCGCCCTGGCCTACCGCGATGCTCAAATCGGCCACAGACAACAAGGGATTCACATCGCACTCCTCATCCGGGGATCCAGTCTGTCGCGCACGGCGTCACCCAGCAGGTTAATACCCAACAATGCCACGGCGATACACACGCCCGGCAATATGGACAGGTAGATGGCTTGCGCCAGGAAGGGTCGCGCCGAGGCCAGCATGTTGCCCCAGGTAGGTGCGGGAGGCGGCACTCCCAAGCCCAGAAAGGACAGCGCGCTTTCTGACAGAATGACCCACCCGAACATCGATGTCGCCAGCACGGTCAGTGGCGCCACACAGTTGGGCAATACATGCCTGAACATCGTGTAGGTCTCGGAGTTGCCCAGCACACGAGAGGATTCGATAAACTCGCGCTCTCGCAACGACAACACCGTGCCACGCACGATGCGGGTTACCGAGGGGGTATAGGCCAGTCCCAGCGCCAAAATGATGCCGTATTTATTCGCCCCTACGATAGCCAATAGCCCTAGCGCCAACAACAGACCGGGAAACGCCAGCAAGGCGTTGTTAAAGGCCATAATCACTCGATCCGTCCACCCTCGTGCAAAGCCGGTAATCGCTCCGATAATCGTGCCGGCGATAATGGCCAATGCCACCGTGGTCAGACTGATCCAGACACTGCTCGTCGCGCCGGCCATCAATCGGGAGAGCACATCCCGGCCGAACTCGTCCGTCCCCAGCCAGAACTCGCCGCCAGGCGGCTTCAGACGTGCAGCAAAATTGATCCGCAATGGATCGTGCGGTGTCCACACCGAACCAATCAACGCAATCAGCACAATCACGCCGACGATCGCACAACCGATCACCGCGTTTGCGGGAAATTTTCTCTTGGTCATTCTGCCGCCACCTTGGGATCAAAGAACGGATAACAAAGGTCAATGACGAGGTTCACCGCGACATACACCACTGCCACAAACAACAGGCAACCCTGAATGACGGGATAATCACGAGAAAAAATGGCATCGACCAGCAGACGGCCCAGACCCGGAATCGTGAATACCGTCTCGACCACCGCAATACCCCCCAGCAAATTTCCCATCACCAAACCGATGAGCGTCCAAGTCGGACCAAATGCATTGCGAAAAGCGTGATGAATCATCACTGAGGATTCACGTAATCCTTTGGCACGGGCGTGGGTGATGTAATCCAGACGCAGTACTTCCAGCGTGCTGGCTCGCGACATGCGCATCAATACCCCGATTTCATGCAGAAACAGCGTCAATATCGGCATCACCAAATACAGCAATCCCGATCGCCAGTCAGTACCGATATCCACATACCCGACGACAGGCAGCCATTCCAGCTTTACGCCAAAGAAGATCAGCAGCAGCAAGCCCAGCCAGAACGAAGGAATAGACACCAGCAGGGTGGCCGCACTCACCAGTACCAGATCGGGCGTCCGGTTCTGCCTCCAGGCCGCTATCATGCCGGCGGGCACCGCAACGACACTGGCAAAGAACACGGCGGCCACCACTATGCGGGCGCTTATCAGAAACCGGTCCCACACCAACGGCAGGACCGGCTGGCCGGTACTGATGGATATCCCCAGATCTCCAGATAGCAGGTTGCCGACCCAGATACCGAACTGCACAAACAAGCTGCGATCCAGTCCTAGCGAGGCGCGTAAATCCGCCAATGCCGCTGGGGTCGCCAGATCACCCAGCATCAATTGCGCCGCATCGCCTGGGATCAGGCGGATCAGGACAAACACGGCGACAGCCACGATGACAAGCGTGGGAATGGCCATGACAATCCGAGCAAGACAAAAACGCAGCATGTCGCTACTCCATTATCATGAGTTGTCGTTTCTATCTGCGGGCTGCTTGCCCACTATGGCGGCACGCCGCTGTTTCAGCGCATTGGCAAGGAAGTCCTGTACCGTATCCACGCACAGCAATCCCTCATGCGGCACGTTCTCGACAATATCCAGCTTGACATCGATACCTGCGCGCACGAATGATTGACGCAAGCTCTCCAGACGTGCAGGGCGGGTGCTGCCGGCATCGTTAGCGCCCGGCATATAGAACTTTCCGCCCTCTTGATGCGTGATTTCCCATGTTTCGAGATCGGCGGCTCCCACCACCATATGCACGGCTACTTGCTTTAAAGCATCGATATTCAAAGCTTTACCGAACTGCTGTTCCATATCGCGCACCCCGACCCACCAATCACGATCGGCGTCGAGCAAGGTCACCGATCCTGGCGCACCGATGGACACGGTCCACAGACGCTCGGGATGCAGCAACGCAAATCGGTTAACAAACTGTCCGCCGCCGGAATAGCCAAACAGCGCGAAGCGGCTGAAGTCACAGCCGAATTTCGCCCCTATTTCATCCACCATATCAAGCAGAATATGGTCATAGCGCAGCTCGCCTTCTTTGATCTGTTTGAAGCCGTCGCGGTTGCCGTCGCCCAATACGCCGACAGGAAACAGTGGACACAACACAATGCAGTCATTCCAGCGCGCGAACTCGGCAAACGCGTCACGATATTCGACAAAAGCACGGCCCGTGCCATGCACAATCACCACCAGTTCCATCGGATGCTCGGCGATGTCAATGTGCGGCGGTACATACATGCAATACGAAAAGCGCGGATCGCTTTTAGACGCAAATATCGTGGCCTTGCCTAGATCGTAAAGCGCACGAGCGCGGTCAGTATTGGTAACGGGAACAAGCATGGACATCCTCGAATGAGCAAATGACATCGCCGGGCTGGCACCGGGCATTATTTATTTATGCATAAATTGGCGCCAATTTTAGTTGGATAAATCCATCGATGACAAGAAAAGAATCAGTGCGAGACCATTCCAGCGCCTGATTACCCGGCCTTGTAGCTCTTCAGATGCAGGCTAGTCTCAGTCGCCGCGATCCCTTTGATGAGCCGTACGCGCTCCAGGACCTCCGACATTTCGGTAATGCTCTGCGCTCGCAATTCGGCCAACAGGTCCCAACGCCCATTCGTGTCGTGCAACGCCGCAACGCCGGGCTCGCCGAGTAATACGCTGATGACTCGACGAGTCTCATTGCCATCGATGGCAATACTCATCCATGCCGATATTTGCGCGGGCTGCACATCGGGTTGCAACCGTACCGTATAGCCGACAATGATGTTTTCGGCTTCCAGACGGGCGATACGGTTATTGATGGTGCCGCGTGAAACGTCCAGACGCTTGGCAAGCGTCGCCACCGACTCTCTTGCGTTGGCTCGCAGCAATCCGAGTAATCGTTGATCGAGATCGTCCATTCTCATTTCGTCAATTCTTGGTGCCAGTTTGGCATCTTATCGTGGTTTTCTGTACGGGATGCAGACTATTTCTTGACAGTGATACGCATCAGAATTTCAGGTATGAACAACGGAGCAAACCATGACATTATTGCTGACCACTCCCGATGTAGTATCCCTGATCCAACGACGAACGCTGCCTGGCTTTCTGCGGCAATTGGAACAAGCCATCCATGACGACTTCCTGCGCTGGCCGGAATTCGATAAGTCCGCCCGGCCGGCAGCGCACTCGCCGCACGGTGTGATCGAACTGATGCCTGTGGCCAATGCTCAGTTGTACAGTTTCAAATACGTCAATGGCCATCCCAAAAATCCTCTGTCGGGGTTGCCTACTGTCATGGCTTTTGGCGCCCTGGCGGAAGTATCCACGGGTAAACCATTACTGATCAGCGAGTTGACCCTGACCACCGCGCTGCGTACCGCTGCCACCTCTGTCATGGCCGCCCGCGCATTGGCACGCGACAACTCACGTTCGATGGCCTTGATTGGCAACGGCGCGCAAAGCGAGTTTCAGGCATTGGCCTTTCATCACCTGCTAGGTATCTCCGAGCTGCGTGTCTACGACATCGATGCCGCAGCGACTCGCAAACTGATCGACAATCTCGCCCCGACGGCCGGCCTAAAAGTGATCGTCGCAAATAGCGCGGCCCAGGCCGTACGTGGTGCCGACATCGTGACCACCGTCACCGCCGACAAAACCCATGCCACCATTCTGACACCCGAAATGATCGAGCCCGGCATGCATCTGAACGCGGTCGGCGGAGATTGCCCTGGCAAGACCGAACTACATCGTGACATCCTGGCTCAGGCGTCGACCTTTGTAGAGTTTGAACCTCAAAGCCGCATTGAGGGCGACATCCAGCAAATGTCCGCTGATTTTCCAGTCACAGAATTATGGAGAGTGCTGCGCCAGGAGGTCAAAGGCCGCACCAGCACTGATGAAGTCACCGTCTTTGACTCAGTCGGCTTTGCCATGGAGGATTACTCCGCCTTGCGTGTACTGTATACCGAAGCGCGCGAACAAGGTATCGGCCAAGAGGCGACACTGATCCCCGAATTGCAAGACCCCAGAAATCTGTACGCCACGCTGGTCGCTCAGACCGAGCGTCAGGCACCTGCTCGACGCGCTGCGTAAATCACGAGGCAGGTTGCGGCGCTGCCAGACAGGGCCGCAACCTGAAGTAATTACTCCTTCTTGCTCACTTCCCAGGCTCTGGGCTTACGCAGCGCCCACGGCTTATAGCCCTCCACACTGTCACGGAATGCCCCGACGTCCGCGCCGTTATAGAGAGGGATAGTCGGGATGTCGCTCAGAAACATGCCATGCAATTGATCGAAGATCGATTTACGTTTCTCTCGATCCAATTCCTGCGCCGCCTGTTCGATCAATTTGATGGCTTGTGGGTCGTCCCATACTTTGCGCGGCTGCGTCGCCTTGTCTCCGGACACGGCTTCATAGCTTTGCGCTGGGTCCATGCGCGGTGAGTACGGTTGCACCAGCATCTGATATTTCCCTGTCACGTAGCGGTCCTGCAATGCGCCCCACTCCATGACATCCAACCGTACGTTGATTCCGACCGACTGCAGCATGGCCTGTACCAATACCGCCGCGTTATACGACTGTGCGTAGCGCCTGGAGGCGATCAAGGAAATCGGCTGCCCCTGATAACCGGATTCTTGCAGCAGTTTCTGCGACAACGCAGGATCATAGGCCCAGCCTTTTCTCTGCACATCATCAAAGTAGCTGGAAGCCAAGGGCACGATGGAATTGTTCCAGGGCGCGAGCTTTTCGTTCACCGCATCGGCCAACTGCACATAATCAATCGCGTGCGCAATCGCTTCGCGCAGCTTTGCATTGCTCAATACGGCATCACGAGTCTGAATGAGCACACCGGTCATTCCCAACGTATCGGCATGCGCCACAGTGATACCGGGCGACTTCTGCATTTCCGGCACATCGGTGTTGGACAGATCGGAAATGATGTCTATGTCTTTGCGTTGCAGGGCCAGCTTGATGGTCGATTCGTCAGGAATGATGACAAAACGGACTTCGTCGACCAACGGACGCTTGGACCCGGTAAACCCGTCTCGCACACCGCCTTCTGGCCCCGTGCGATTGGCATAGTCCTTGAATTTCTCCAGGCTGATATATTCTCCGCGCCGCCATTCTTTGAGCTCGAATGGACCCGTGCCGATGGGATGATCCCAGGTCCCGTCTGCGCGTACGGAGTCACGATGCAAAATGCCGGCGCCACCACAGTCCAATCGCGACAGGCTGTTCAGAAACAGGCCATTGGGCCGTTCCAGCTTGAATATCACGGTATCCGGATCGGGAGTTTGCACGTCTTCGACTTTCACCCCATCACGGCCATCGAATTCTGTTCGGCAGCGCCAGCCGGTCTTGGGATCCATGTAATGCTGCCAAGTCCACAGCACATCCGCCGACGTCAGCGTCGTGCCGTTGTGGAACTTCACGTTCGGCCGCAGCTTGAATGTGTAGGTCTTGCCGTCTTCGCTGATTTGCACCGATTCGGCGAGCTGTGGCTTGACGTCACCGTTCTCACCAAAGGCTACCAGTCCTTCGACGATATGCTGCACAACAGTATCGCTATTCGCGTCGCGATTCACCCCGGGCTGCGTCGACCGGATATCTGCCGTCAAGGCGATGCGCAACGGCGTAGCAGCATATGCTGTCGAACCCAGGACGAGAGCCAGACACGCGGCGGTCATGCACTTTGACATAGTGCTCATCTTTCTACTCCCTCGATAACTGTTGTTGAGTATGTTGAGTCATCTGCCTTCCCCCATTGATAGAGCGAGCTTGAGGCACCGGGGCCTCAGCGCTTTACCATCCCGGTCAGATCGGGATGGCGCAACAAACCGCTATTCACGTTGACGCTGCGCTGTACCGTCATTCGATCACCATCGAATGTGCACACCACCGTGTCCTTGAAAGCCGTTTGCGGAAAAATCCAGGTCATCTCCAATGTGTGCGCGCCGGCCCATCGCGCCATTGCAACGACGGGCTCTCGATCAAAGGTATAACCGTGATGCAAATCCTGCCCGGGCATGCTCGTGACAGACTCTATCCACTGTCCCAGACCGGCCCGTATCTCGTGTGACCCATTGGCGTCGGTCAATTGAAAGCGGCATTCACCGTCAACAAATATGAGCCGGATCGATTCAACCCCTGCGGCATTGGGATCAATGACGTAGCTTTTCCCAGCTACCGTGCCTTGCTGGTCTGAATACCCCGCAGACGGCGCCGAAGGCTCGGCCTGCCAGACACGCAGACGCTGAGCCAGGCGGCCATCCGCCGCGGCATCCGGCATCGGCGCTGCCAAAAAGGCAGGCACGAGATATTGCTGCACATAAGGCAGCAAGGTCGCGCTTTTGTCTATGGCCGCCGTGATGGCCAATGTGACATCATGCTCGGGAAAGACCGTGACCAGCTGGACGAATACACCTATGGCGCTGTAGGCGCCTGCCGGCCGTATTTGCCAGTGATAACCATAGGTGCTATCCGGTCCGCCTTGAGCACGCGTGGAGTCATGTACCCAGCGTTCCGGCAAAATCTGCGAGCCATTCCATCGCCCACCCTGAGCATGCAGCAGACCCAGCTTTAACAGATCGGCAGTCCGCGCCGTCAAACCGTTGCCCCCGGGATTAATGCCATCAGGCCCCACCGACCAACGCTCATCACGGATACCCAGCGGCTCGAACAAGCGCGGCTTCAGATAGGCATGTAATGTCTGCCCGGTGATTTTGGTCAGGATAGCCGATAGCATGTAACTGGCCGCGCTGGTATAGACGTACCGCGTGCCCGGCGCGTAAACCAGGGGTATTTTGAAAAATTCCGCGGTCCAGCTACTGGCAATATTCCGCCATACAGCGCCTGACACCCCCTGGGCGTGTCCTGTACGCATCGTCAACAGATCGCGCACTGTCATGGCCTGCAACCATTCGCTGGGATCGGTAGGCACCTCATCAGGGAAAAAGTTCACTACCTTGTCCGAGAGACTCAGTCGCCCTTCGCCAATGGCCAAACCAATGGCGCAAGCGGTAAAGCTCTTGGCCACTGAATGCAAGACGCGCAGCCGGTCAGAGCGATACGGCCAACGCCACCCCTCGGCGGCGACCTTGCCCTGTCGATGCAGCATGAAACTATGGACATCCAACCCGGCGGACTCCAGCTGATCGAGGAAACGGATGATCTGATCCCCGTCTATTCCCACCGACGACGGGGCTGCACGTAGTAAACCATCGTCGAAAGCCAGCTCTGTTGCGCCAGGAACGGCGTCAGACCGGCCATCCTCGACGTTCGTACTCTGCATGCGTAACCTCTCTATGGGGCGGTCGTTTGGATATGTCATTACGGTAACACATTTTGGCGCCAATTTTATTCACAAAACCGCGCCGCTGTCGGCAAAAACAACATGCCGCTGAAAACAAAGAGCCCACCGGCAACGGTGGGCTCTTTGTTTATGCGCTACAAGCGCGTGCGGCAAGCCGTCAGGCGATCAATCTGCATCCGCAGCCAGGAATTCGAACCCCATAGTGCGGGCCTGATAGTACAGTCCGCCATCCTGCACGATCAAGAATGCCGCACGCGCATCCCCATCGTTGTGATGCGAATGCGCAGCCCCCGCCGGCGTCACCAATGTTGCGCCAATTGTCCAAGGGCACGTCTGCCCGTCAACCCGGGAATAGCAGCCATGCCCGGCTACGACTAATGTCAACGCAGCCGAGTTATGCCGATGCGCAGATTGATGACAATGTGCAGGCAAGGTGTTTAACGACAGCGTCAAATTAGTCATCAAGTTGCGGCTGCTTTCATGTGCTTGTGCAGAAAAAACCACCGCCATCCCCGACGTGCCGGCATCTGGCGTGGTTCGATAAATCGTCTCTATCTGATCCGCAATATCATGGGCCCGAAAGATAACCGCCCCTGCCTCATGACACGGCGATGCCATGGGCGCCGCCTGTAACCCATGATGCGCCAGCATCGGCTCGTCTGTCACCAGCCACGCCACGCAGGCAACGTCGCCAGCGTTAGCCAAGTGGTGTTTTCCCGCCGGCAAATACAGCACATCGCCGGCAAAGAGCCGTTGATCGGCCTCGCCCGCCAAATCGGCAATCTGTAGCGTTCCGCTCATCACATACCAAATAGAGCCGCTGGCGGCGAAATCTGCCTCCAGAGTATCGCCCGCATTAACGCGCGCGTACCGGGCCAACATGAACGGCGTCGTGGCGGGATACGAGGTCGCCAGGGCTTGCGACTGATCACACTCGACATAACCTGTCTCGGTATCGGCCTGTAGAGCCATCCTCACCGGTTCCGAAAAAATCCCAGCCGGCACCTCAGGCAAATGGATGTTGAACGCATTAGCCGAGTTAAAGTAACGCGCACGGCGCTCGGCAGCAGATTCCGGGCGGCTCGCCGTCCCTACGCCAAGCGCGGCCATGGATGGACTGTGCAGAGGCTTACTTCCAGAAGACATAGCGCTTTTCCAGCAAATTAATCGTGCCAAAGAAAATCAGACTCGCTGCCGACGCCACAAATATCGCGGACCATACTTGAACGAAATCAATCTGCAGTACCGCTTGATATATCGTCCACCCCAGACCGCCCGTGGCCCCTAGCATTTCGGTAACGATAGCTACGATCATGCTGCGTACAGTCGAGACCCGCATGCCAGCCGCCGTCAGGGGAATCGCGGCGGGCACCCGCAGCCGCCACAAAATAGCGGCACGATCGGCGCCGAAACTGCGCATCAGATCGACCGCTCTCTGGTCCACGCGATCCAGGCCAGCCAAGGCGTGCAAGAACACCGTAAAGCCCACGGCTAGTGCAACCATGATGACCTTGGACTCAGGACCGATGCCAAACCACAGCAGAATCAAGGGCGCATAGGCCACTACAGGCACGGAATTCAACGCGGTCGCCGTGGGGAGCAATACACGGCGAAAGGCGGGCAACATCGTCAATATCACTGCCAACAGCATTCCCCCGGCCGAGCCCAGGAAAAATCCGCCTATTGCCTCCATCAGCGTCAGCGCAGCGGCATGACCCAAAGATGTTCGCTGGTCCACGATGGCGGCCAGAATACTGCTGACGCTCGGCAACACATAAGCGGGAAGGTCAAACACTCTCGCTGAGGCTTCCCACAATATCGCAACGCCGGCCAGCCCCATCAGTGCACGCGCAGTCGCCCTCGACGGACGTAAACGATTGAGGTTCACAGCTCGCTTCTCCAGAAAACCACTCGACGCTCTGCTAATGCGACCAGCCCATAGAACGACGTCCCCAGCAATCCTGACATCAGGATAGCCGCCCATAGGGCAATGACCTGCTCGTTGTACATCGCCTGCAACAACAACACCCCCAGCCCTGTGGTATCCCCGAACCATTCCCCGGCGATCGCGCCCAACAAGCTCAATGTGCACGCCAACCTCAACGCCACGAAAATCTGCGGCAAAGCAGCGGGCAGTTCCAGGCGAAACAGCAGCTGCCAGCGCGTTGCGCCGAAGCTCCTCAGCAGATCGACCTGCCGTTTATCAACCGCGTCCATGCCATTTAACGTATTCACGGTGACAGGAAAAAAGGTCAAGTAGAACGCGATCAACGCTTTCGCCAATATGGTGTTCCCGAACCACAATACGACGACGGCGCCAAATGCGATGACAGGTATCGTCTGCGAAATCACAAACAGAGGGAAAATCACCTCACGTAGGGCGCGCGACTGCTTGAACAACACGCCGTTGGCCACGCCCACCACCACACCCATCGCGAAACCCAGCAACGTTTCGCTCATCGTTCGAAGAAACCCCGCGATATAGGCATCCGGCACTGAAACGATGGACATGACGATGTCCGACAGGCGCGGCAGGTAGTACGGCTTGATATTGCCTGCCACCACCACGCCCTCCCATAGTGCAGCGGCGACCAGGATAGCTGCCGCCCCACGCAACACTGTCAGCGTGCACGACCTGAACATCGCGCTCGCACGGCTCATGGACGGCGCTCCTCGACCGGGATTGCCTCTAGAAAGCGCCCGTCAAATACGGCGGCGACATCGACGGGCTTGGTGAGGACCTTGTTCTTGAGCAAAAACGCCTCGGTCGCCTGGATTGCCTTTGGATCGATCCAGAACAATCCTTCGGTCTTGGCCTGCCCTTGCGTCATCAAACGATAGGCCTCGGTCAGCATGAATTCCTGATGGGCGCGATCCAGGGTGGGAGCTACCTTCATCACCGCGTCGACCGCGTCCTTGGGATGCGTCATGGCATCGCGCCACCCTCGGATGGACGCGCGCAGGAATTTCGTAATCAACTCAGGCTGTTCCTGCGCCGTTTTCTTGGACACAATCAACGTATCGCGAGGGAAAGTCGCACCATAATCCTCGGCCACGAACGTGCGCAGATTATCCGCCCCCATGCGTTGTTTGATCGTATAAAGCTCGTTGTACCAGGTGGCGGTAGCCACATCGACATCGCCATTGACGAATGGCGTGACGCTGACTTGTTGCGGCTGGATATCGACCTTGCTGCGGTCCACGCCATTGTTGGCCAGCATGCCAAACAACACATAGTTTGCGCCGGTGAACCACGCGGTCACTTTCTTACCTTCAAAATCCTTCAGCGTTTTAACGGGACCGTCTTTACGTGTCACAAAAACGAACGGCGTTACCTGATGCGAGACGCCTATCGACACAATAGGCATGCCCTTGTCGATCGCCGCCATCACGCTATCGGTGCCGCCAGACAGGCCGAACGTATCGGCGCCGGTCGCCACCAGGTTCTCGGTCAGGAGATTGGGGCCACCGGGATTGATGGTCAGGTCAATGCCCTCATCCTTGTAGTATCCCTTTTCCAAGGCGTAATAAAAGCCCGCAAACTGCGTCTGCGGCAGCCATTTCAAGCGCAACGTCGCTTTCATCAGATCTGCCGCCTGGGCCGTAAAAGGCGCCAATGCAGCCAGACCCAACGTAGCCGAAGCTGCCAATACTGCCAATGTGCATCGTTTGTTCATGATGGAATCCCGGCAAGCACTACACAAAAGACTGGAGGAAGGGCCAAAGCGACTTTCCCCTCTATTACGAATCAGATCGCCATTGGCAACCGTCAACTCAAAATGGCCGCGAGCCCGCCACTGTCGTTCTATGCATGACCCGCCGATATTTGTTGTCGTCGTAGGGCGTCGCGCAATGCATGGTGCAACGGTTGTCCCACAGGATCAGATCGCCTTGCTGCCAGCGGTGACGGAATACGAACTCGTCCTTGATGGCATGCGCGTTCAGTTCCGCCAACAACGCATCCGACTCGTCTTCAGGCAGATCATTAATGCACTTGACGATGTCTTGCCCCACATACAGGGACAGCCGTCCCGTTGTGGGATGCGTGCGTACCACGGGTTGGATCACGTCTGGCGTACGTGCCTTCTGCTCGTCGGTCAACGGTGCACGGTCAGCAAAGGCCTTGCCGTAGTAGCCTGCGTACGAGTGGGTAGCGCGCAGGTTTCGAATGCGTTTCTGCATTTCTGCTGGCAGCCCCTCGTAGGCCAAATGCATGCTCGAAAACAGGGTGTCGGCGCCTTCCGGTGGCACCTCTACGGCATATAGCAAAGACCCCATGCTGGGCTCGGCCATATATGACAGATCCGAGTGCCAGTTCCAGCCTTCCTTATGGTTACCGATGGGTTTCCCATTCTCGCTCACATTGGACAGCACATAAATTTCAGGCAAACCCGTCGTCAGAAACTGCTTGAGTACGTGTGTCATCAAGGGACCAAATCGACGGCTTATCTCGACATGACGCTCATTGGACAGTGTCTGATTGCGCACCAGGATGAGAGAGTGTTTGTCCAATTCCTCGACCAATGCATCGATGGCGTTATCACTATCTGGCGATGACAAGTCCAGATCCAACACCTCCAGGCCAAAACCAGGATGCAGCGGACGGGTATTCAACGTCAAGGGTTCCTCGAGCGTAGACAGAAGCGATGTGGAAAGCATGATTAATTCCGATAGGTAGGATCCTGACGATCCAATTGACGAATGAAAGCAGGCCACTCGCGCTCGCCCGCCACCAGGATGTCGCCTTTCATTTCCCAGAACTGTCTGGCGGCCTTTTCGCAGACCTCGTGAGAAGGCAACACCAGGGGGCCCGCCCCGCCTGCCACCGAGGCCTGCATCTGCAGCTGTATCTGGGCCGCGCGCTCGAAGTAATACAGCAGCATGAAGGCCTCTCCCGGTGTACGCCCCACGGTCAACAAGCCGTGATTGCGCATCAGCATGACGGGATGCTGAGCGAAATGCGCAATCAATCGCTCCTGCTCGTCCAGATCGATCGCCACGCCCTCGTAGTCGTGAAACGCCTGGCGCTGATAAAAGCGCATCGCGAACTGCGACAGCGGCAGCAAGCCGTCCCGCTGGGCAGAGACAGCAATACTGGCATCCGAATGCGTGTGCAGCACGCAGACTGCATCATGGCGGCTTTGATGAATCGCGCCGTGAATGACGAAACCTGCGGCATTGACCTGGTAAGGCGAATCACAGAGCTTTCGGCCATGGACATCGATACGCACGAGGCTGGATGCTGTGATCTCCTCGAACAGCATGCCATACGGATTAATCAGAAACTGATCGTCAGTGCCGGGTACGCGCAAGGAAATATGGTTGTAAATCAAATCGTCCAAGCCCAATTGCGCCACCAACCGATAGCAGGCGGCAAGGGACACACGGGCCTCCCATTCGGCTTCGCCATACTGCTCTCGGCCAAGCTCGACCGTGTCGGACGTCAATTGAACAGGCGCTAAGGTGATATTCATCATGGCGTTCAATGCCCTCCTTTGCTGCGCTCGCTGGCGGTAAAGGACTTCATACTTTCTTCCTCAATCGCCTCCAGCAATACACGCTTGAGTTTCATGAATTCGGCGGAAGTGACGATATCTGCACGGCGTGGGCGGGGCAGAGCCACCACTTGCTCCATCTTTACTTGTCCTGGCCGCGACGTCATGACGAGCACGCGATCCCCGAGAAAGATCGCCTCGTCCACATCGTGAGTGATGAACAAGATCGTGCGCCTATGCTTTTGCCAGACGTCGAGCAGCCAACGCTGCATCATCGTGCGCGTCAAGGCATCCAACGCGCCAAATGGCTCATCCAACAACATCAGATCGCGGTTGAACATGAACGTCCGCATCAAGGCGACGCGCTGACGCATCCCGCCGGACAGCTCGTGCGGATACTGTTTTTCGAACCCCGCCAAACCGAATTCGGGCAACATATCGAGGGCCGCGCGGCGCGCATCGGCACGGCGGGCGCCTTCCAGTTCCACAGCCAGGATGGCGTTATCGATCACGGTCCGCCAGGGCAGCAACAGATCCCGCTGCGGCATGAAGGACACCTTGCCCAACAGGTCACGGGCTTTGCATGGTTTACCCAGGAACTCGATGCGCCCGCCCTCATCGGGCTCTTCCAAACCGGCAACGATATTGAACAGCGTGCTTTTCCCGCAGCCGCTGGGGCCTACAACGGTCACGAACTCGCCGGGGGTGATGGACACACTCAGATCGCTCAACGCACGCGTCTTGCCGAATGTTTTAGACACGCCGGCCAACGCCAACAGCGGCGCACGCCCGCCTGTTTCAACGTCGTATTGCACGGCGACGGTACGGCTGTCGGGCATGAGTGAGTCCATATTTATATGTATGCAAAGTCTGTTTATGTGTATTTCTTAATGCGATCGTCAGCATAAAAACTGCCGTCTACGATTTCTTAAGCAATACCCATGCCAACCTTTTCACATAGAGAACTTGGATTTTTCCTTTGGAAATGGCTCTTTTTCGGTGCAATCCTTGGTGCATATATTGTTCAGACATGTGCATCCCACGCTTTTGTTCTTGTATACATTAGTAGCTAAAATAGCTGCACACATTGCCCCAACAATCATCCGACGAGCCCGCCGACTCGCTCCCTTGTTTAGAGAGACCCAAGTGAAGGTAGACTTCTTGTCGTCCGCAAAAACATCCGGACAGTCTTCGACGCGCACCGTATTGCCTCATCACCGCCCCGACATGAAACCCGTTCAGAACCGCTCAGAGCAGATTCAACAAACCCTGGAGGCCGAAATCTTTTCGGGCGAACTCAGCCCAGGCACCCGCCTGGATGAAGTCGAGCTTGCCGAGCGATTCCAGGTGTCTCGCACACCGGTGCGCGAAGCGCTGCGCCATCTGGCCTCAGGGGGCCTGATTCAGATACGCAACCGCCAACCGGCTACGGTGGCCACGCTGTCGGCTCACAAACTCGTGGAAATGTTCCAGGTCATGGCAGAACTGGAAGGCCTATGCGCACGCATGGCGGCCCGGCGGATCACACCCGCACAGATTGCCGAGCTCAATCGTCTGCACGAGACCTTGATTTCGCTATCGAACACCGATCAAGTCGAAGAGTTCTATGACGTGAACCGGCAGTTTCACGAGCTGATCTACGAGGCCTCGCAAAACGAATTCCTGGCTGAGCAAACGAGGGCGCTGCGTAATCGCATCGGCGCCTATCGGCGACTGGTCACCCACAAACCCAGCCGTCGCGAGGGCACCATCAGCGAACATGCAGAAGTCTTGCGTTGCATTGTCAAAGGCGAAGAAGACGCCGCAGCCAACGCGATGCGCGGACACGTGAACCTGCTGGGCGAGAAACTGCTGGATTTCATCGCCCTGTTTCCAAAAGGTTCCGCGTCTGAAACGGCCGGATAGATTCCTGCATATCGGCCGCAAGCACCAAAATCACGGAACATTAAAGACGACTTGCATTACGCAACGCGGCGCTGCTCACATCCCAAACCGAAAGGCCGATCTCTGCATGCGCATATCTTTATGCCCTTGAACATATTGCCAATAGAGCGTTGTTCTTTGTGGACGGCGTCCATATCATTTCTGCTTCTATTGCAGCGCAAATACCTCAGCGCGACGCCTTGAATTGCCAAACTTCGCTGGCGGAGTTACCCGGCTGACGCGGTCATCGAAATCGAGCAGAAGGCTACTACCATGACGCGTCTCACAGGCGAAATCTGCCACGGCGCAAAAGGGGTTTGATCTTTCATGTGTATTGCCTTTATAAGATGTCGGTACCTGCTATCGTTTCCAACTTAGTCCTGCCGCCAGTGCCAGTGCCGCGCCTATTGCCAATGAAGCCACGGCAAATCCGAGCCGCACATCATGAGCGGCTGCGCCGTCAGGCGCGATCGCGATGAAAAGACCACCAATTATCGCGACGCTTACCGCAGCGCTAATCTGAAAAGTGGCAGTGACCAAACCGGAAGCAAGCCCAGCCCAACGTGTGTCAACCTGGTCCACGTTCAGGCGAACCAGTGCAGGTAATGCGATGCCTTGTCCAGCGCCAATCAGGAACAAAGGAAAGACGAGCCAAGACGATGCATCGATGCAGGCCAACACGGCGACCATGACCAGACCAAGGGCTTCCAGGATCATGCCAAACGCTGCAGTGCGCGAACCCAGCCGCCGGGCGATGGGTGGAGCGCATAGCGGCCCCAGGAAAAAGCCAATGCCGAGCGGCAGGATTGCCAGGCCGGCTGCCAATGCATCATTAGCCAAACCGGCCTGTTCGTACACCGCAAACACAAAGAAGAACGCCGCGAGAGAGTAGAAAAAGAATGCTGCTGCCAGACTGCGTTTCAGTCCGCGAGCCGCCAGAATCGAGGGCAAGACCAAGGGCGTTCTGTCAGCGAGCTCTTGTCTTTTTTCATACCACCAGAAGACACACAAAAATGGCGCGCTCAAACAGAGCAGAGCGACGCACCACCACGGCCAGTGGTGCTCTCGTCCTTCTACGAGGGGTACCACCAAAGCCAGCAAACCGGACGCTAGCAGCAACGCCCCCGGCACGTCCAGGCGAGCGGAACGCTCTGCCCGACTCTCACGAAGCAGCGCCAGCGCAGCGGGGATCGCGACGACAATAATGGGGAGGTTGATCAGAAAAACGCTGCGCCAGCCTAGCCCCCACGGACTGGTTGAAACCAGTACGCCCCCCAGCAGTTGCCCCCCCACAGAAGCCAAGCCGAACGTCGCTCCATACAGACTGAGTGCGCGATTCTTCTCGCTTGCTGGAAAAAGGGCGTGTATCGATGCCAACGATTGCGGCGCCATGATGGCCGCCGATATGCCTTGCAGCAGTCGCCCGACAACGAGCACGCCTGGCGACGGCGCCAAACCACACAACGCTGACGCCACGCCAAAGCCAAAAATACCGCCGACGAAAACTCGCTTTCGCCCATAGAGATCGCCAAGACGCCCTCCCAAAATCAACGTGACAGCATAGGCCGCGGCGTAGACCGAGATCACCAGTTGCGCGACATCGGAAGATGCTTGCAGGTCGGCGCGGATGGCGGGTAGCGTCACATTGACGATGAAGAAGTCCAGCGGCGGCAACATTGTGCCGATCAACAGAACAGCGAGGGCCAGCCAGCGGCGCGAATCAAGCGCCGCTGGCTGGGATGCATAAGTCAAGGTATTCATGGGCGGTGAGCCTGTCGTGGCCAATTAAAGTGCGACTGCCCGGAATGGGCCGACTGACTGACAGGCGAGATGGTGACGCCTACGAAATTGTTTGTGAACTGCCATTCCTGTATATTTTCTGTACATTTTTGAACGGTGGTTCATGGCATGGAATGGAGCGATGTTCGAATCTTTCTGGCGGTAGCCCGCGGAGGATCTTTCGGTGCAGCCGCCCGAAGCCTGGGTGTAAGCCATCCGACGGTAGGTCGCCGGATAAAGGTGCTTGAAGATGAAGCAGAGCAACCGCTCTTTCGCAGGACAGGCGATGGGCTGGTCCTGACAGATGCGGGAGACTCTGTCATGACCCTGGCGGAATCCATGGAAAATTCCGCTCTGTCCATGGAAAGGCGCTTGGTAGGCAACCACGAACGGCTCGAAGGTATCCTGCGGATATCCTCAGCAGAGTGGTTTGCCGGCTATGTTCTGGCGCCCGTCCTGGCCGAATTGACGCGCCGCCATCCTGCCGTTGTGCCGGAGGTGATCGCCAGCTACCGGCTACTCAATCTATCGCGTCGAGATGCCGATGTGGCCTTCAGGCTCGTTCCCTTTAGCGAACCGGACATTGTGCAGCGCCGTCTGATGACGGTTTCATACGGTCTCTATGGCTCGGCCGAAACCGTGCGCGCAATGCAGACAGATCCCTCTTCAGCGGGGCTTATTCTCATGAATACGGCGCAATCCCACTTTCCCGATGTTGCCTGGCTGCTCGATAGGTTTCCACGATCACGGCGTGTCTTCACGAGCACGAGCCGGGCCGTTCAGGCACAAATGTGCTTACGAGGCATGGGCATTGCCGTACTGCCAAGACCGCTCGGCGATGCAGTGTCTGGATTGCAGCGCATCGAAACGCCAGAGCCTCCTCCAACCAGAGATATATGGGTGGGCTACCATCACGACCTTCGGCACATGGATCGCTTGCGTGCAATGCTGGAGATCGCCGATACGATGCTGCCGGCTGGCACGGTTGCAAGACGTTGAGAAAAATGGCAGTACCAGGCTTGCAGCTGGAGCGTCGATCAGACGATCCGCTTCAATCTGTGCGCGAACTCCGTCCTGTCGACGTTGCCCACGCCGTTGGCGTGAAACTGCTGGATGTGCGGCCCGTGCTCGTGATGCCGCCGCTGCGCCTCCGGAGACGACCAGGCCTCGACAAATACAAAGCGTCCGGGCTCGGTCTGGTCTTCAAACAGGTCGTAGCGAATATTGCCGTCCTCGTTGCGCGAGGGTTCGACCAGGGCGGACAGATCGCGACGCAGCAGGTCCTCCTTGCCGGCCTTGGCCTTCAGGGCTACGACCATGAACAGTTCACTCATTCACTCTTCTCCTTGCGAAGCGGGGCGGCTCTCAGGCCTCTTGGGCCATTGCTTTTTCGGGATTGAATCCGTCAAAGCTCTCGAACACATCCATAAAACCGGGCACCGTCGCCTCGCGCGCCCAATCTCGCTGCAGCTCGCAGTACATCTGCACGCGGCTGATCAGCCTGCCGCCCGCCTGTTCGATGCGGCGCAGCGCCGCCTCATGCGCGGCAGGCGACGTGCCGCCGACTGCATCGACCGGCACGTAGACCTCGTAGCCTTCCTGGATTGCGTCCAATGCTGGGAACGTCAGGCATGCCTCGGTCCACAGTGCCGTCATGATCAGCTTGCGCCGGCCAAGCGATTTCACTGCTTCCTTGAACTCGACGTCCTCCCAGCTATTGATCGAGGTGCGATCGTAGGTCGGCAAATGGCCGATGACGTCCTGCAGTTCCTGGATAGGCGGCTTGTTTCGGCCGGTCGCGACATTGACGGTCGAATGGACGATTGGAAGACCGTAGTTGATCGCCGCCTTGGCGACGCCCGTGATATTGAAGACCAGTTCGTCGCGCCCCATCGAGCGGATTGAGGAGACCTGGATCGGCTGATAGTCGATGATGATGAGGGCTGAATTCTCCGGCGACAGAAGCTGGTCGGTTCGGGAATTGCGGATCGTTTCACTCGTCATGGAGCTTTCCTGCTGTGTGGTTGATGAAGATGGTTTTTTGAAGCTTTCGTCGCCCTGCTCGCTGCGTCTGTAGCCGGTGATATGATGACCTCACGCCAAGCTTGGCTCAATGGCTGCGCGTGCCACCCGCATGACTCAAAGTGCCAATATCGGTCCACCACTCATGTCCAGTGACTTAACGCCCCCTGTTTTCCGTTGGAACACGGATGACATTCCGGTTCATCACCGCTTCGATCAATACGTCGAAATGGTGCGCAAGAATCTCATCAGCGTAACGACCCGCTGCAGCGACACGCGCGGTTTCAAAACGGACATGCAAGTGAGCCCGCTGGGACGGCTGCGTGTCGCGTCGATCGGTGGATCGGCCAAGCAGTCGGCCCGCACGCGGCAGAACATCAAGGCCAGTGGCGACCGGGCCTTTCATCTGGTGGCGGGACTCACCAACTGGGATTTCGAGTGTAGAGACCAGCGAATCAAGCTGAACGCAACGGACCTCGTCCTCATCGACACCGAACGCGAGTATGCGTCGCGATTGCCCGACGGATTTCGCAACCACACCGTGTCGATTGCCCCCGACGTCCTCCGAAAGTGGCTTTCCGATCCGGACCGCATCGTGGGAAAGCGGCTGCGTGGAGACAAAGGCTGGGGACATGTCCTGTCCACCTTCGTCGATCAGTTGGTCCATCTCGACGTGACCCGAATGCCATTGCCCGCATCCGTTCTTGAGGATCAGTTGGGCGCGCTTATCACGCTCTCGGCCACGGACGGCGTCGGCAGGAGCGAGATGCGGAAGTCGACGCAGGCGGATCTGCGCGGCAGGATCATCGAGTCCATACGCCAGCGCTGTACGGACATCGGCCTGACGGCGGCGCAAATTGCCGCCGACATCGGGATATCCCCTCGCACCTTGCACCGTGCCTTGTCGGCGGGCAGCGAAACCTTTGGCGCATTGCTGCTCACTGCCAGAAGCGACGTGGCATACAGGATGCTGATTTCACCGCAGTTCGACACATTGACTATTGCCGACATCGGATTCCGTGCGGGTTTCGCGGACGAATCGCATTTCAGCAGGACCATGCGCGCCCGCTACGGCCATCCGCCCGCACAATTGCGGCGCACGCGATCATAGGCATGGCCGCCTGACACTCACCCACCGAGGTCCGAGCAGGTCTGCCCAACAGCGGATTTTTCAGTCAGGATTCGGGCAAGATTCCAGCACAAAAACAAAACGCCAATCCCGAAGGATTGGCGTAAGTGCTTGATATTCTTGGTGGGCTGTGAGTGGCTCGAACACTCGACCTACGGATTAAGAGTCCGCTGCTCTACCAACTGAGCTAACAGCCCTGAACTGCTGCATGCGCACAAAAAAGCGCACAAGCAATCAAGAGGCGAAATTATACATGGTTCTAAAAATCTCACCAAACTGCC
Organism: Bordetella muralis; assembly: GCF_054781015.1. Lineage (NCBI taxonomy): Bacteria > Pseudomonadati > Pseudomonadota > Betaproteobacteria > Burkholderiales > Alcaligenaceae > Bordetella > Bordetella muralis. The sequence continues at coordinate 149,699 of NZ_BAAGVF010000008.1, forward strand.
CCATAAGCCCTGCAAACTGACAGATAACTTACGAAAACAGGGCGGCGGCTGCGTCATATATCCGGGATTACGCTGAACGCCCCCCGATCACTATTGACAAGCAAACAGGCAGTGTTCGATGATTCCTTCCCACTTGTACGATGACATACAAGAATCAGTCCACCTGCGACCATTACCCTTGTCCGCAGCGATATCAGGCCTGCGCGACCGGAGACAACATCATGAGCAGTCCCCCTGCCCAATCTCGTTTGTTCAACCGTTTGCTATTGACTGGCGCCGCTGGAGGCGTGGGCCGAGCGATCCGCCCTCTGCTGACGGCTCATGCACAGCACGTGCGCTTGTCTGACCTGCCCGCAGCATTGGCGGCTCAGGTGACGAATCCGGCACCGCACGAAGAAACCGTTCCTTGCGACATCTCGGATCGTGCCGCCTTTGACGCGCTGGCAGCCGATTGCGACGCGATCGTGCATCTAGGAGGCGTATCCGTCGAACGCCCATTCGAGGAAATCCTCGAGGCCAACATCAAGGGCGTATTCAACCTGTACGAGGCTGCACGCCATCACGGCATCAAACGCATCGTGTTCGCCAGTTCCAACCACGTCACCGGTTTTTACCGGCAAGACGAGATCATCGACGCGCATGCCCTGCGCCGCCCCGATGGCTATTACGGCGTCTCCAAATCGTTTGGCGAAGACATGGCGCAGCTGTATTTCGACCGCTATGGGATCGAAACGGCCAGCATCCGTATCGGCTCGCTGTTTCCCGAGCCGGCGGACCGGCGCATGATGGCGACATGGATCAGCCTGAACGATTTCGACGCGCTGTTGCACCGTTGTCTATATACGCCGGACATCGGCCACACCGTCGTCTATGGCATGTCGAACAATCGCAAGGTGTGGTGGGACAACCGCTATGCCGCCAGACTCGGCTACACCCCGCGCGACACGTCGGAGATCTATCGGGACAAGATCGAGTCGCAGCCCGCGCCCCCGCCCGATGACCCGTCGGTGAGGTTCCAAGGCGGCAAGTTCACCATCGCGGGGCCATTCGACCCGCAATAAAACTGCTCCCCAGAAGCCGCGTTCGGCACGTTGGTGTCGAGCGCGGCTATCGGGATTTTGCTTTACCCTCAGACGACGATGCCTTGGCCGGTTGGCGCAATTGCTGCATCATTTCGCTGCATGGCTTGTCTTCCTCACCCGAGCTGGGCGCCACCAGGGCCAACAAGCTCGCTACCGGGGTCAACAGCACGCCCAATGCGACCGCGCCTGCGCCGCGCGCGGCCAGCGGCAGCACCTGTACCCCCGCATCGGGATTGGCAAAGGTACCCTTCACATACAGTGGTGAACGCAGCGAGAACAAGCGAATGCCTTTGCTTTCAGGCGAGATGTCCAAATCAAGCGTCTCGTCCTTGAAATTGACGTTGCCCTCGATCTGCACAATGGCATTTTCTGTGTCAAAGACAAACACCCGTGGCGTCATGACGCCCTGCTTCATGTTCAGGTCTGCCGCGCCACAATTGATTTTGACGTCTTCGTCACCGAACAGTTTGCTGATCACGTAGTTGCCGACGTTCAAGCCCGCAATCTCCATGAGCCCTTTGCTGATGACACCATCGTTGACCAATAACCGCGCATCGCCGCTTGCGGTACCCAGCAAGGCCGCGACGGAGTTGCCCGAGCCCTTCAACGCCACGTCGCCATTCAATTGGCCCAGGGCCTGCTGCATGGCTTCGACGTTGGGAAATAGTTGCTTCAATCGCAAGCCGCGTACGGCGACCTTTGCGTCTCCGGTCATAGGGGTTTTGCCCCCATCGAGCTTCAGGTCGGAGTTGATCGTGCCGCCGGCAAAGCCAAAGCGTAAGGGGTCCAGCGTGAGCAAGCCGTTATCCAGCACGAGATGCACGTCGAGTTTGGAGATCGGTTTCTTTTCGTCATAGACGATGCGCCCGGCGGTCAATGTCACGTCCGCGTCCATATCGCGCCACCGATCGGTACGGAATTGCTGCGTAGGCAGGACTTTACCCCCTGATGATTTCGACTTGTCCTCGCCTTTGGCAGCGGTCTTTTTCCCGGCATTCGGTTCAACGCCGATCAGCGGCCCCAGGTCCTGCATGCGCAGCTGATTCGAGTTCAATGTCCCGGTGAGCTTCGGACGAGGCACGCCCAACTTGAATGTCAAATCTCCGTGCAAATCGCTCGCTCCAACCTTACCGTTGAAATCGCGATAGCGAAACGTAGCGCCGTCAGCCTGTTTGAGACGCGCGCTCAAGCGGCCGTCAGTGGCGTAACGCGGCGTGTCTGGCAAGGTCACGCCGATCAGCGGATACAGGTCCGACATCGTGGCGCCCGACAAGGCCAGGCGCAGATCGAGCGCCCCCAGATTCGTGGGGTCTGTCAACGTACCGGCCACGGCGGCATGTGTGTCGCCGATAGTGACGTCGGCCTGCAAAGGAAACGGCCGATTGGGATCTTTGACTGCCAGCATGCCGCCGATCTTGCCCTCCCCTTTCAGGGGCAGTTGCTTGTAGCGACCTTTTACTTTCCAACCAAAAACGTAGTCATCCGGAACCGCGACGGCGGCCTGGCTCGTCGCTTGCGCGGTGTTGGCTCCGTCCTCGCCGCTGGCTGGCGGCTTGGTAGCCAACTCGGCCTTCGCCGCAGCCAGCTGAGCGCTCGAGGGCTTGGCCGCAGGTCCCTGGCTGGCGGCCTGCTGGGCGGGCAAGGCGGCTGAAGGAGCCGGTTCTGCCGCTTTTGCCTCTGCCGCTTTATCGCCTGCCTTTTTCTCGGATTTGGCCGCGGATTTGGCGTCTTTGCCTGCGTCCTCTTTTTTGCCGCTGGTACTGGCCTTGCCCGCGATGGCTTCGTAGGGAATGGGCTTGCCTAAGGGGTCGATTTGGCCCAGGATCTCCGCGTGCAAGGTCTCATCCCGAAATGAGATCTGCCCTCGGTCAAAACCAATTTCGTCTATATCGATTTTCCATTTCGAAGGCTGTCCGTCGCCTTCTGGAAGCGTAAATAACCAGTTGGTGCGCCCGTCCTTCAAGCGTTCCAGATTCGCCCGAGGCCCTGTCAGCTGGATTTCGCGAATGACAACGCGCTGAGTCAATAACGGCAGCGGTGACAGTGTGAATTCGGCGCGTTGGAGCGAGGCCATATCCGGATACTGTCCCCATGGCGGGTTGCCTAGGGTGACATCGTTCAGCACCACATGGGGCCAGGGTATCCAGCCCTGCCAGCCGGGCATATCGCCGGGGCGTTGCCACTGCACCGTCAAATCTCCGTTGATGGCGAACGGACGTCCGATTGCCTCAGAGACCTTGTTATTGATGGTGGGCTTGAAGTAGTTCCAATTAAAAAGGGCAATAACGACTACCAGGGCCGCCACCAGGACAATGATGACGCTACCCAGCCCGATAAGTACCTTCTTCGTACGCGTCATGGCTGTATTCCTTTGCCTGACCCGCCTCATGCAGCCCGGCTTTCCTACCTAGGGTATAGGCAGATCAGGGAGTCATTGCCAGAGAATGTATACGGATTTTTCTAAATCCGTTCAAAAGACGCAATCGGCCATGCCAAAAAAGAGATAAAAACCACGCTCTCTGCAATGATGATGTGGACGATAGCCGCACAGCAAGTTTCAGGCCGCAGCGGGATGGACAGGGGTAAAAGGCCCCTGCGGATCGTTTTCGGCGTCGGGACGAGGCGCAATAGGAGGTAAACCGAGCTGGGCTCGCAGACGTTGGCAGTCGGGATTGACCGACCCATCGGGCTGCCAGACCTCGAATTCGCGGCACGGCGTGGGCCGCAGCGGGTAAATATCGCAATGGATCCCCGGCTGGCCCAGTTCTCCGCGCAATGCGACACAACGCCCGCCGCCTTTTTCCGTGCCGGCCATGCACACCCGCAGAGGACTGATGGGCCGCACCAGTTCCAAAGGAACAATGCCGCCGTTCTCGCCGGCAACCTCGCCGCAATAGAACGACACCCGAAAATGCGCACAACAGGCGCCGCAACTCAGGCAGGGATTGGCATCATCGCCACCTAGCGTGGCGGGAGCAATAAGCTCGACGGGATTCGGCTGTAGCCGGGTCATGATGGAAGGCGCCAGAAAAGGCCAAGGAACGGCCGGCAGTGTAGCCAGCGGCTTGGCCAATTTCAAGAGGCAACCTCCCCATCGATACGGGCGACTCAGTTGTCGACGGTGATTCCTTCGGCCCGTATCAAGTCGCCCCACTTTTTGGTGTCGTCGCGCATCAGATCGGCAAACGCCTGAGGGGTCGTCGGCGACAGCTCGACGCCTGTGGACTCGGCATAGGCTTTTAACTCGGAGGTCTTGAGAACATTGGCCAAAACGGTATTCAGCGCAGCGACGGTATCGGCTGGCGTGCCCTTCGGCGCAAACACGCCGTACCAGTTATTGGCGTAAACATCAGGAATGCCCAGCTCATCAAATGTCGGCACATCGGGCAGCACACTGGAACGCTTGGGCGCAGCAATCGCCAGCGCTTTCGCTTTACCGGACTGAATGTGCGGCATCAGCCCGGAAACGTCGCCAATGAATCCATCCACTTGTCCGCCGATGGTGTCAGTAATGGCAGGTGCAGCGCCCTTGTACGGCACATGCAGAATCTTGCCCTTTGTCGAGAGCTTGAGCTGGGCGACAGCCATGTGCGGCATGCTGCCCACACCGGACGATGCCATCGACAGGCCGTCGCTCTTGACCTTTGCCACGAATGCCTGTGCGTCAGCATACGGACTCTTTGCACCGACCACCAATACCTCCGGCACGGAAACCAGCAACGATACAGGCGCGAAGTCCTTGACGGGATCGTAAATCAGCTTCGGATACAGCGCAGGGTTGATGGAAATCGCGCCAACAGAGCTCAAGAACAAGGTCTGGCCATCAGGGCGTGCACGCGCCACGTACGACGCGGCGATGGCACCGTTTCCACCGGGCTTGTTCTCGACCAGAACGGGATGCTTCAATTCTTTTTCCAGCTGCGCCGCGACAATACGAGCCAGAGAATCTGCGGGGCCGCCTGCCGGAAAGGCGATCACCAGACTCGTGCTGGTTTGTGCCTGCGCACCGACAGCGGCAACACCTAATACGGCAGCCGCGACATACTTGAATAAATGGGATATGGGCAGATGCGCCGCGCTCAGGCGTTTGGCCACGCCTGCGTAGAGTAAATGAAACATGACTGTCTCCTGTCTGATTATGGGGTGCAGCTCGACCAGCCACGCCGAGAGCTGCAAAACAACGTTGAACCTACAAAGCAGTAGCGCCCTGGGTATTAACGAATAAGGAATAGATCGACGTGCACGACGCCATGAACAACCGGTTGCGATGCTTGCCGCCGAAACACAGATTGGCGCAACGCTCAGGCAACGCGATACGCCCGAGCAATTCACCCTGCGGGGAAAACACGCGTACGCCATCCAACTCGGCGCAGCCCATCCCCCAGCCACACCACAGGTTGCCTTCTATATCCACGCGAAAACCGTCAGGTGTTCCGTCGCCAGCGTCAAACAGCACGCGGGGCGGACTCAGGCTGAGGCCATCGCTCGCCACATCGAACACCACGATATTGCGCGGCCGCGAGCGCGATTCGATCACGTACAAATGCCGTTCGTCGGGTGAAAATGCCAGTCCGTTGGGACCCTGCACGGTGTCGCACATCAAGCGGATTTCTTGACCATCGGGGCTGATACGATAGATCGCCGCTTGCAGCTCCTGTTCGGCTTTCTCACCCTGGTAATAGCCGATAATGCCAAAGGGGGGATCGGTAAACCAAATCGAACCATCGGACTTCACCACCACATCATTAGGTGAATTCAGGCGTTTGCCGTGATAGCGATCGGCCAGTACCGTGATTCGGCCATCATGCTCTGTGCGCGTCACACGGCGGCCCAGATGTTCGCAGGTAATCAGGCGGCCTTGGCGATCACGCGTGTTGCCATTCGCATAGCCCGAGGTGTGACGCCAGACGTGCGTTTGCTGACTGATCTCATCCCATCGCATGATGCGGTCATTCGGCACATCGCTCCAAAGCAGATAGCGTCCATCACCGAACCATACCGGCCCCTCTGCCCAGCGGTTGCCCGTAGCCACGCGCTCAATGGCAGCCAACGGCAACACCAATTTCTCGAAACGGGGGTCCAGTGAAATCACCGCCGCGTCGGGATAACGCGTGGGCTGCGCCCATTCAATCGCATCGTGCACTCATGCCTCCGTCGACGATGATTTCGGTCGCGGTAATGAATCGCGCCTCGTCCGATGCCAAGAACAACGCGGCATTGGCAGTATCCATGCCGTCACCCATGAACGGCAACGGAATACGCGACTGCCGCTGCGCCAGCAAAGCGTCTACATCACCTCCCGAACGCTGACCTGCCAGACGCACTTCGACCATGGGAGTATGCATCTGGCCCGGGATCACCGTATTGCAACGAATATTCTGCTTGGCGTGCTCTATCGCCACCACACGGGAAAGTTGAATCACACCCGCTTTTGCGCTGGCGTATCCCACTTGTGCCGAACCCGTCCAGCGGATACCGGAGGTCGATGCAATGTTCACGATGGCGCCGCCGCCTTGAGCCTGCATCTGCGGCAATACATGGCGGCAACCGAGGTAGACGCTCTTCAAGTTGAAATCGATCTGGCTATCCCAGGCGTCTTCGTCCAAGGCCACCGGGCCGCCTTTGCGCGACCCACCTACGTTATTGACCAGGATATCGACGCGCCCCCACGTATCCACGCAGGCTTGCACCATATTGCGTACGGCATCGGAGTCCGTCACATCGGCGCACCAGGTCGTGATCTGGCCTCCCACCTCGCGCACGCGTACAACGGTTTCCTGCATCGCACTTTCGTCGCGATCCACGGCAAAGACCTGTGCGCCCTCTTGCGCGAATCGATAGGCAATGGCGCGGCCATTGCCCCAACCCGGACCCACGCTGCCCGCGCCCGTAACGATGGCTACCTTTCCTTGCAAACGGCCTGTCATAATCTGTCTCGCATGATGTTGTTTTCGTTAAAAAAGAATGCAGCGTAGAAACGGCTATCCTCAACGTCCAAAGCTGATCGTGCTGCCATCCGGCGGCTCGATCTCGAACACATTGATCGTCATCGAAATCAAGGTGTAGTAGCCGGTGATGCCGACCAGATCGACGACACCGTCCGTTCCCAATACCTCTGCCGCCTCTTGATACAAGGCATCCGGAACGCGACGGGTCTGCAGCAATTCGCATACGAAGCGATACACCACCGACTCGTCCGGCTGCGTAAAAACGGGCACGTCACCCAGGCGAATCTGCTCGGCGATGCCTGCATCCAGCCCGGCTTTCAGTGCGATCGGATGATGCGCCCACCATTCGAACGATGCCTGCCACCACGCCGCCATCGTCAAGATGGCCAGCTCAGACAATCTCGGCGGCAAGCTGGAGTCATAGCGGCAATACTGGCCCAAGGCTTGTGCGTGCTCTGCCAGGCCAGCGCGATGCAACCAAATGGCCAGAGGCCCGCGGACTTTGCCACGAGGCCCAGAGGCGATCGCGTCGTAGATGCGGCGTTGATGGTCGGACAGGTTTTCGAGTTCGGGAGGATTCAGTCGTGGCATATTCAGGCCTCTGCCTGGTCTAGCACCAGATGAAACATGGTGCGCTTGGTATTGATGAAATTAGGGCGGACGCGATCGCTCCAGGACGTCGCGCGCACCGCCAGCCAGGCAGGCGACCCAAAGGCTTCGCGTTGTGCCAGGTCATAGCAGGCGTAATAGCGCGGCGAACTGTTTTCAGCGAGATAACGGCGTGCCCGCACCGTGCCTGGCACGGCAGCTAATCCGGGCAGATGCTCAGTCTCATACCAACGATCAAAATCGGTTTCTGCGCCAGACTGGATGTCGGTCTCGACCATGTAAAACCAAGGGGCCGCCTGTCCGGCTGAGTGACCCGCAACGTCAGTCGTCAATGCGAGGCTCACCATCAGCGCGTCAGGATGCGATTGCCGCAAAACCGCCTGCAAACTGCCGATGTCTGTGCTCAAGCGAGAGTCCGTGCTGGCGCCCTCGGCGGGCCAAGACCACCACACATAAGTTTCAACGTGATCCACCGCATGATAAACACGCACATTCGCTTGCTTTGCACCAGGCAGCGCCAGCACCGTGACCGCACTTAACGCCTCATCGGGAAATTTGATCAACAGTGATTTCATAATCCAAATCGATACAAGGTGTGGGGGTTATCGACCAATATCTGACGCTGCATAGCGTGATCCGGACACAAACGCAGAAACGTGTTGAGCAACTCGCCGTCATCCGGCATATCACCGGCCACGTTCGGATGCGGCCAATCCGTGCCCCACAGCAAGCGTTCCGGCATCGTCTCCAACAAGGCGGCAACCAAGGGTTCGGCATCTGCAAAAGGCCGTTTCCCACGACTGGAAACACGATCGAGCCCGGAAATCTTGATCCAGGCATTGGGGTGATCACGCAATGCCAGCAAGGCCTGAAACGCGTCGTTCGCGACACCTTGCGAGGCGGCGACCCGTCCCATGTGGTCGATCACAAACGGAACCGGCAAACATTTCAGACGCGGCAACAGATCCATCAGCGATGCCTGGTCGGAATGAATACACACATGCCAGCCGAGCCGAGCGATCCGAGGCGCGACCTGAGCCAGTTCATCCCAGCCCCCATTGGCAAGATGGGCAACGAAGTTGTAGCGCACACCCCGCACACCCCGGGAATCCATATCCGCCAGCTCACGCTCGCTCACCGTGGGTCGCACCAACGCAATGGCGCGATACTGCCCAGCGCCTTTGTCCAGCGCGTCCAAGGTGGCCGACATGTCGTAGCCATGACAACCCGGCTGAACGATCACGCCGCGGCTGAACCCCAGTTGCTGATGCATACGGCGCAATTGTTCAAAAGACGCATCGGGAGGCGTATAGGGCCGATCTACCGCGTAAGGGAAAACATCGGCTGGCCCAAAGATATGAAAATGGCTATCGCAGGCCTGCGCCGGTAATACTTGGCTGGCAGGCGTAATCTGAGCTAGAGGAGGCGCGCAATCGGGCATGGGAATCGGGTGGCTGTCGTGAATTCGCATGATGCGCAGTCCAGGCCCCATCGGCAATGAGACTTAGCGGACTTCTGATATAGAAAAAACGTATACCATTGTGTCTATGGATCTCAAGCAAATCCGTTATTTCATCGTGGCCTGCGAAATGCGCAGCCTGTCCCGCGCCGCCGAGGTGCTGGGACTGTCACAACCCTCGCTCAGCCGGCAGATTCAGTTGCTGGAGGCGGAGCTGCGCCATCATTTATTGATCCGCACCGGCCGCGGCGTGGCTCCTACACCTGCCGGGTTGCGTTTTCTGGCGCACGCGCAGGCGCTGGATGATCTGGCTCAACATGCAAAACAGGATATGCGTGCCTTTGCCTCGATCTCGCAGGACAAGGTCCGTCTCGCCATGCCGCATCGCGTAGCGCGTCGCTTGGCTCCCCACATCATGCAAGCGTTTCGCCGAAAACATCCCACGGCCGCATTGACGTTGGCAGAGGGCCTGAGCCTGGAAATGAACGAATGGCTGGTCAAAGACCGCGTCGACTTGGCGCTGCTGTACGACCCGCCTCCCTCGACGCTGGTGCGCTATCAGTCGGTGTATCGCGAGGATCTTGTCCTGGCCTACACCAGATCGTGCAGGCCTGCCCCGCCCCCCAGCGTTCGCGCACGTGATCTGGGCCGCTATCCCCTGGTATTGCCCAGCGCTCCGAACACCATCCGGGCACTGGTCGAGAAAACATGCCGCGAGCTCAATGTATCGTTGGACATCGTCGCCGAGGTCGACGTTGTGCACACCATTCTGGAAACCATGACCCAGGACAGCTTGTACACCATACTGCCGAGATCGGCGTTACACGATATCCAAGGACGCGACGATCTGGTCTGCTCGAGCATTACCGATCCCGTCATTATGAATAATCTGACCTTGGCCACGCCTGACCGTCAGACGCTCCCCCCGCTGGTCGAATCCACCGCGAACATCATCCGGGATCTTGATATCCGGCAACTGTTTGCATGACCGCCTCTCAGGAAATAAAGGCGATGCGTTGTATGGCGATGCGTTGTATGCATACGGCCCAACAAACGAAAGCCACGCCGAGTATCAAACGCAACTCGACACACACGCACTACGACGCTTAGGTCAACACCGATACCGCTTTGATCTGCGCCCAGGCATGCGTGCCCGGCACCAAGCCTAATTGATCACGCGAATAGCGGGTAATCCGCGCCAACAATGGTGTGCCGTCAGCATCCAGGCGCACCAGGATCTGGTCGGGATGGTCGGCGGGCGCCATGTCCTGCACGCGGACAGGAATCACATTCACAATACTGCTCTGCTCCGGATGCACGAGCGTGATGCTCACGTCACGTGCCTTGACGGCCAAACGAGTTGCAGTACCTGGCGGCAATCGCTCGTGCACGACGCGCAAGCACGATGCGCTGTCAGGCAATTGCACAGACATCAGCCGATAGTCCGGATCAAATCCGGCGACCGTCCCGCAAACCACGACAGAAGCGTCATCAGCCATCGCCAAGGGTAAATCCAAACGCGTCAGCATCTGAGCAATTGCACCGCTCGCAATAACTCGTCCGCCACTGAGCATCACCAGATGGTCAGCCAGACGCGCCACCTCGTCGGGCGAGTGACTGACATAGACCACAGGAATATCGAGTTCGTCATGCAGCCGTTCGAGATAAGGCAGAATCTCCTGCTTACGCGCAACATCCAGCGAAGCCAAGGGTTCATCCATCAACAACAGGCGAGGACTGGTCAGCAGCGCTCGAGCGATACCGACACGCTGGCGTTCACCGCCAGACAACCCGTCTGGCATACGTTCCAACAGATGCGCGATCCCCAGCAGTTCGGCTGCCTGCAACAGATCCACGCGACGCTCGGGCGCAGGGATGCGGTTCAGGCCAAACGCAAGATTGCGCTGGACCGTCATGTGGTCAAACAGACTGGCCTCTTGAAAGACATAGCCTAGCGACCGGCGATGCGTAGGCACGGCAATGCCGGCCTCCGTATCCAGCCAGACCTCGCCATTGATGCGCAAATAACCTCGCGACACCGGCGCCAATCCCGCCATGCATCGCAAGCACGTCGTCTTGCCCGACCCGGAATGCCCATAGAGCGCCGACACACCGCGTCCCGGCAGTTCCAGTGCAATGTCCAGCGAAAACTCAGGATAATCCACGCGAAAGCGGGCTTCGATACCTGTACTCGTCATGGTGTCAGGGGAAAGTTTTTGCGCAGGTGTGATCACACTCGTCACCACAATCGTGCAGTGCGCCGGCGCGTATACAGCAACAGCAACACCACAAATGCAAACGCGACCATCCCCCCGGCCAACCAATGCGCCTGCGCATATTCCAGCGCCTCGACATGATCGTAAATCTGCACGGAGACCACGCGCGTTTTTCCCTCGATGTTGCCACCCATCATCAGCACGACACCAAACTCGCCTACCGTGTGGGCAAACCCCAGAATCGCGGCCGTGACAAATCCGGGCCGCGCCATCGGCAACACCACGGAAAAGAAGCGGTCCCAGGGGCTGGCCCGCAACGTAGCCGCGACCTCCAACGGACGGCGTCCAATGGCTTCGAACGAATTTTGCAGGGGCTGCACAACAAAGGGCAAGGAATAAATGACCGAAGCCACCACCAGCCCCGCAAAGGTGAACGGCAATATCCCCAGGCCCAACGCCTGAGTGACCTGGCCGATCCAGCCGTTGGGGCCCATCAGTACCAGTAAATAAAAACCCAACACTGTCGGCGGCAATACCAAGGGCAAGGCCACAACGGCACCGATTGGGCCTTTCAGACGCGATGGCGTATGCGCCAGCCACCATGCAATGGGCGTGCCAACGATCAATAACAACACAGTCACCACAGACGCCAGTTCCAGCGTCAACCAGATCGCGGCCAAATCGGCAGAGTCTAAGGGCATAAGAGACAGGGACGACGAGATACGCCTATTGTCCGCCTAATTGATATCCGTAGGACTTGATAATCTCGGCGGCTTTGGGGCCTTTCAGGTATGCAGCGAACTCGGCGGCTACGGGATTGTCTTTGCCTTTGGCCAGCACCACGGCATCCTGTTTGATGGTGTCATGCAAATCACCCGGAACGATCCAGGCCGAGCCAGAGCTCAGTTTGCCGTCCTTGTAGATCTGCGACAGCGCGACAAAGCCTAGCTCGGCATTGCCGGAGCCGACAAATTGCTGTGCTTGCCCAATGCTCTGCCCTTCGACAATTTTGGGTTTCAAGGTTTCGGCCAAGCCGAGTTTTTGCATCACTTGCATGGCAGCCAAGCCATACGGCGCGGCTTTCGGATTGGCGATGGCCAAATGCCGGAATCCATTTTTCTTTAATACATTGCCCTGATCATCGACATAACCGGGCTGGGCGGACCATAGCGCCAATGTCCCTACCGCATAAGTAAACCGCGAGCCCTGCACCGTGTCGCCTTCGGACTCGAGTCTGGCAGGCCTATCATCATCGGCAGCCAGGAACATCTCGAAGGGCGCACCGTTTTTGATTTGCGAATAAAACTGGCCGGTCGCCCCAAAGGAGGCTCTAACCTTGTGGCCCGTGTCCTGCTCGAATTGCTTGGCGATGGCCTGCAACGGTGCGGTGAAATTGGCTGCGACGGCGACTTGCACCTCTGCGGCCACCGCGGATGTGGATACCGGCAACAGACCAGCAGTCAAAACGATAGCAAAACGCATGGCAGTCATGACAGAGTCATCCTACAACAGAAAGCATAGTGAATTCGTTATATACACAACTATATAACGAATTCACTATCATGCCATTCATTGAAAGTGCCTGATCGGCTGTCTGCGCTTATCTCCCTATGGGCAGCCAGCCCGAGGAGACGTACAGCATATCCGCGGCGACCAGTATCTGCGCAAGGGAACCGCCTGTGCAGGCGATGCTGGTTAGCAGTTTTCCGCCGGAAAGGATCGCGCCTGGCACATCGCCCTGATACGCCCGCGAGACGAGCGTTGCCGTTGTCACTAAATTCCCGGTCACGGCCTGATAATTTCCGGCCCCTATCCCGATGCCTGCCCCCGCCTGCACGGCACGATCCGCCAAGGCCATCACATTCAAACTGTTAGCCACCGCTGACAGCGCATCGGGGCTGAAAAGGCCGCTTGTCATACTGTTGGCGACAGCGATCGCTGTGGAACACGTGCCAAAAACAGCCAAGACAGAATCCTGAGCTACGCTGCCCAAATTTCGTAGGCTTTCACGGCTCGCGTGCGCCACCGATTTGACGCTCAGCACGTCGGCTACCAGCTTGACCACATCGCATCCGAGGTCTTTCACGTCCTTCGGAATGTCAGGGTCAATGTCATATACGCCGGGTATCAATGACACGCCAACAGGAGAGAATTGCATAATCGATCCGTCCTTTAAACCAAGTCAGCAGAATGCGTTGCCGATGCCGCGAGAGACGGATCGACGACAGAGGCAAGCGCCAGTATCGGCTCCAGTTCGCCATCGCGAATAGCAGCCGCCAATGCGTCAACATGCTCGGCAAATGCGATCAGCACGCCAGCAAACGCAGGCTCGGTCCAACTGGCCTCGTTCGGCATCCAGGTCAGTTTCAGCAAGATTTCGTGGGTTACAGGTGCGACCCCGACAATAGCCATGCCTGACAGACTCGGTGCCATATTGACCGTCAGCAACGCGCGGAGGGTACTGGCAGGCACCGTCTCATCGGCCATGCCCAGAATGCCGGTAAAGATCAACCCCATCGGGACAGGCGCCGGCGCAACGCTAAAGACGTTCCCGCCCTTGGTCGTCAAGGCCAGCATGCCGTTCTGATCTATGACGATTGAGATCCCTAGAGCTTGTTCGAGAGAGCTTCCCCAATCACGTAACTGTGCCGCTGAGTCCGTTGACATTATGCGTATCCAAAAAAAGGCAGTGAACAACGCGTGAGTAACCCTAAATTGCAGAAGGTTCCAGTGATGGGGCACCGTTGATTTATGGAACTCAACCAGGAAACGGACCACTCACGGGTTCCGTCAATCTGCAAAGAACGAAAACTTGATGCAAACAGAATCGTCTGGCCGTCCCGGTGTGTGCTGTCTCCTATTGGTTCTCGTTGTCCTGTGTCCCAGGAGCGTATTGGCCTCATCATGGTTTGCTTCCCCCCAAATCGGTACGCAAGGCGTAAGCGCACAGTTGGGGTATCGATCTGACCATGACTTCAGCGTACGTGCGGCCTGGAACCAGTTTGGTTTTGATAAGTCGTTCGAGGTCGGCAATGCCAAATACGATGCCGATATCCACTTGAAATCGATCGGCTTGTTATTTGATTTATATCCGCTGGACAATGGTTTTCATGTGACCGCGGGCTTGTACCGGAACAACAACCGCATTTCCGCGAGCGGCGTTCTCGATCGTACGTTTTCTCATCGCGTCGGCAATCATGTGGTCCAGATAGACGGCAAGCAACTGGGGAAAAGCGCGGTCACGGTTGACTATGCGCCAGTCGCCCCTTATCTGGGAATCGGATACCACAACGTCACAAAAGAAGGATTCAGCTTTGCGGCAGATATCGGCGTGCTCTATCAAGGCCACGCCAGAGTCAACGTTGAGCCGCCTGAGCGGCTGCGCAATATCAACTCTCAACGAGTGAGAGACGGTATGGCTGAACAAAAGCGCGAAATCGAGCGAATGGCGAACAAGGTGCGGTGGTATCCCGTCGTGAGCGTAGGGGTCGCTTATACCTTCTAAGAAAACAGGTAGGCACGCGTCTGACTCAATGCGGGGTGTTTCGCCAAGGAATAATGATATTGATGGTCAATAACGATTTGATCGACAATACCCTGAAAGCCTATAAAGAGCTAAACACGCTGAAACAACGCATTATCCCGCTCGATTCAATACCAGCATGATGATCAATATCGGGCCGGAATTGAAAATGCCATGCAGGAGCATGGCCGCGCCGATGCCCCGCCGCACGCGCATCCACCCCACAACCAGCCCTGCCGACCATTGAGGCAAGACCAGCAACGGCAACATCCAGTAGGGAACATCGGCCAGACGGAAATTATTCAGATGCACAGCGGCGAATATCAGTGCAGATAGGTGATAGACCCAACCGAACCGCCAACGATAGTAGCGACGCCAATCCATCTGCCAGCCTGATCGTTTGATATGACCACGCCGCAGCGGCAGGCTGGCCAACAATATCACCGCCACAACCCACGCGACCGTCCATCCCTGCACGCCCCACAACAAAGGCGGCAACATGGCAGGACATACCCATAGGGCCTGTCGAGGGCGGCGCAAGCCATAGCGGAACAGCATTTCCTCGATCAATGGCGCCCACAAGATGGCGGTCAGCCATGGAATGGCCGTGGGGTCCATGCGATGCGCTGCGCCGCCGGAGTTCGCCGCCAGAACGGCGAGCGGCCCCAATGCGATGAAGTTCAGCAGCCACAACACTGCAGCCCAGGCGAGGAGACGACCGAACGGAATGCCCGACCACCAATCGCTGGCCAATCCGCTGCTGGCGCGACGGCCCGGCAAACGGCGCAAGTCCGGCTGGCGAAGAAAATGCCAGAAATCGGCGAGCTCTTGTCGGAATCGCATCTTGCCTTGCGGAGTGGCCATGGTCGTATTCATTTCACTCAGGCCGAATTACCGCTATGCAACTCGCGCGTGGCGCGCTCTATATCGCCGTCCAACATTGCCGGCACCACAACGCGGCAACGGCGAATCACCTCGTCGATAGCAGTCTGCTCTTCGCGACGCGGCGGATGCAAAACAAAATCGGCGACTTGCTGTGCCAGGCCCAATGAACGAGGATGGCCGATACCGATACGCATACGCCAGAAATTCGGGCTGCCCAGCGCGGCCTGGATGTCTTTCAGGCCATTGTGGCCTGCATGGCCGCCGCCTTGTTTCAATTTCACCTGACCTGGCA
Organism: Bordetella muralis; assembly: GCF_054781015.1. Classification (NCBI taxonomy): domain Bacteria; kingdom Pseudomonadati; phylum Pseudomonadota; class Betaproteobacteria; order Burkholderiales; family Alcaligenaceae; genus Bordetella; species Bordetella muralis. The sequence continues at coordinate 165,713 of NZ_BAAGVF010000008.1, forward strand.
GCAGATCCAGTTCGTCATGCAACACTAATACCTGTTCAGGCGTGAGCTTGTAAAACCTCGCCAATGCGCCCACCGACTGGCCGGAGCGGTTCATATAGGTGATGGGCTTGGCCAACATTACGTTTTCGCCTGCGCGACGCGCTTTGGCGACCAAGCCAAAGAAGCTCTTTTCCAGGTTGAAGCTGGCATGCAAATCGTCGGCCAAATGGTCGGCCAGCCAGAACCCGGCGTTATGGCGGGTGGTTTCGTATTCCGGGCCAGGATTACCCAAACCCACGATGAGACGGATAGCAGTAGACATGGGGAGCATGATAAAGGGGAATGGCCGTCTTTTGACTTTGCATCTCTGCAAGACAAAAAACAAAACCCTGCGAATGCGAAAAGCATACGCAGGGTTTGCGCTGGCGCTCGGCTCAGGCCGAGAGCACTGGCTTAGGCTTCAGCGGGGGCTTCGCCTTCGCCTTCGTCAGCAGCTGCAGCACCGCCGCCCTTGACCAGAGCCGTGGCCAACAACGGGTTGGCATCGCCACCGTGCGCGACGTAGGTCACGCCCTTGGGCAGCTTGATGTCAGCCAAGTGCACCGAAGCGCCGCCCAGCAGGTCAGCCAGGTCGACTTCGATGAACTGAGGCAAGGCGGCCGGCAGGCAGGTGATTTCCAGTTCGGTAACCACATGGCTGATGATGGCGCTGCTCAGCTTGACCGCGGGCGATTCGTCGCCGTTGATGAAGTGCAGGGGCACCTTGGTGTGCAGGGCTTGGCCGGCATCGACGCGTTGGAAGTCGACGTGCAAGACTTGCGGCTTGTAGGCGTGCCATTGAACCGAACGCAGCAGAACAGGTTCTGCCTTGTTGCCGTCGACTTCCATTTGCAGGATCGAGGCGTGGAATTCTTCCTTGCGCAGGGCGTGGAAGATTTCGTTGTGGTCGAGTTCGATGTTCAGGGGGGCAGCCTTACCGCCATAAACGATGGCAGGAACGCGGCCCGCGCGGCGCAGGCGGCGGCTCGCACTCGAACCCTGGACGCTACGCGCAGTGGCATTGAATTTCATGGATGACTCCAGACAATCTGGCAGTGGCGACACTGCCGGTTAAGTGACACGGCACGCGACATGCGTACCGTGTTGTTCGCCCCCCTGCCGCGACCAGCAAGCGGGCAAATTCGAAAATGCGGACTGCCGTCGATGACGTCAGTCGGTAAACAGCGAGCTGACCGACTCCGCGTTGGAAATACGCAGAATGGTTTCGCCCAACAGCGCCGCGCACGACAATTGGCGGATCTTGCTGCTGGCTTGGCCTTGTTCGGACAGCGGGATGGTGTCGGTCACGACCAATTCGTCGAGCTCGGAGCCCTCGATGCGGTCGATCGCGCCACCGGACAACACGGGGTGCGTGCAATACGCGTATACAGCACCGGCGCCACGGTCTTTCAGGGCTTGGGCAGCCTTGCACAGCGTGCCGGCGGTATCCACCATGTCGTCCATGATGATGCAGGTACGGCCATCGACTTCGCCGATGATGTTCATGACCTCGGACACGTTCGCACGGGGACGGCGCTTGTCGATGATGGCCAGGTCGGCTTCGAGCTGCTTGGCCAGCGCACGGGCACGCACCACACCGCCGATATCGGGCGACACCACGACCAGGTTGGAGAAATTGCGGCGCCAAATGTCGCCCAGCAAGATCGGACCGGCGTAAATGTTGTCGACCGGGATGTCGAAAAAGCCCTGGATCTGGTCAGCGTGCAAGTCCATGGTCAGCACGCGGTCAACGCCGGCGACCTGGAGCATGTTGGCCACGACCTTTGCCGAGATCGCCACACGTGCCGAACGCGGACGGCGGTCTTGGCGGGCGTAGCCGAAATACGGAATGGCGGCTGTGATGCGGCCCGCCGAAGCCCGGCGCAAGGCATCGACCATGACCATGATTTCCATCAGATTGTCATTGGTCGGTGCACAGGTGGGCTGCAAAACAAAAACGTCTTTGCCGCGCACGTTTTCGTTGATTTCAACCATCACCTCGCCATCGGAAAATCGGCCGACGGTCATTTTGCCGAGCGACATATCCAGATGGTTGACTACGTCCACAGCCAGACGGGTGTTGGCTGTGCCGGTGAAGATCATGAAGCTGTCGTTTGCCATGATGGAAGCTGCTGCGATGGTCGGTTAAGACGCGAAAACGTGTACTGCCGTACGAAGATACACGCCGGAAATCCGGCAAATAAAAAAGCTGCTGAACCGAGGCCAGTGTCTGACAGGCGCGTTCAACAGCTTTTTTATTGAAATTTTTGGCTGGGGAGGAAGGATTCGAACCTTCGCATGCCGGAATCAAAATCCGGTGCCTTAACCAGCTTGGCGACTCCCCAACTATCTTGCGATCCAGTCCCGCAACGGGTGCTCAGCTAATCCGGGACATACCCGTATCAATCTGAACCCGACTTGCGTGTTGCCAGTTAATTTACCAGCGACGCGCATTGTAGCGGTAATTTCGTGCTCCGCCAAAACGGCCTGTCTGGCTGTCGAAAACTGGGCGAATAAACACGCGCCAGACCCCGACATGCGGACGTGGATACCACGTCCCGATAGCCACTGCGCTGCCTGAGAAACCTCTGGATAGCGCCGGTAAACCACCGGTTCCAAGTCGTTTCTGCCGAAAAATTCCGGTGCCGCCTGCCCTGAAGCATCTGCGCCAAAACTTTGTGAAGCAAGAAAGTCCGCTATTGTGACGGAAGAAGAATCCCTTGTCAAATCCGGATCGGAAAAAATATTTGCGGTGGGCACGCTCGTGTCGGGCTGGGCCACCAGATAGGTTGCGGCAGGCAGATCCAGCGGAGACAGGATTTCGCCGACGCCCTCGGCAAAAGCAGATTGCCCGAACACAAACACCGGAACATCAGCGCCTAAAGGCAAAGCCAAGGCCATCAGCTCACGGCGTGACAGGCCCGTCCCCCATAGACGATTCAGTGCAATCAGCGTCGAGGCCGCATCGCTGGAGCCCCCGCCCAGGCCACCGCCTTGGGGGATCTGTTTTTCGAGAGCGATATTGACGCCCTGCCGAACGCCGGCCGCCTGTTGCAGCGCGCGCGCCGCACGCACCGTCAGGTCTTGCTCGGAAGGTACACCGGGCAGCTCTGAAACGCGCTCGATGCGGCCATCGCTGCGTGCCTCAAAATGCAGCGTGTCGCATAGGTCAATGAACCGAAACGCCGTCTGCAGCAGATGGTAGCCATCGGCACGGCGGCCGACCACATGCAGAAATAAATTCAGCTTGGCCGGCGCCGGAACGTCATACATCATGGCTGGTCAACCGCCAGCCTTACCACGATACGGCGGCCCGGCTCGGCACGCTGCAACACCAGCAAGCCAGGGCCCTGAGTGTCGTAGCGCGATAGTCGGGCTTGCCAGCCGTCTTGCTGGAACGAGACGGGATGACCCAACTCGTCACGCTGCAGGTCCGTTGCCGACGTATCGGCAACGCGGCCGCGCATCCAATCGCGCAGATTCGATACGGGAATCGGCCCCCCGAGTGCCTCCTCGGCCAATTCGTCGGGGTTGCGGGCCTCATAAACGGCGCCGTCAGCCTTGGTCAGCGTGGCGTGTCCTGGACGCCCTTCGACGCGCGCCTCGATAGACCCTAACGGGGTGGTCAGATCCAGGCGATAGCGGCTGCCATCGTCATGCCAGTTGAATCCTCCCTGCACGGCTTTCTGTTGCCCATCAGACTCGGTGACGGTGATCGCGAAACGGCCGTTACGCGAAAACGCGCCGTTGTCCGTACTCAAGGGCGTCTCGGGCACGCTGGTGCACGCCGTCACCAAAGCACAAGCCCCCACAACCAGCCAGGCGCGTAATCTTGTGAAGCTCCAGATCATTTCGCGCCCTCAAGCTGCACACCGAGCCGTTTGGCGGTGTCCAACAACGTACGGTTTTTCGGATCTTTTTTGAATCCGGACTGCAGCAATTCCTGGGCTTTCGCGCGTTGCCCCTGGGTCCACAGGACCTCGGCCCAATGGGCGGCAATATCCGGCTCAGGCTGTTGTGCATAGGCGCGCGACAAGTAATCTGCCGCCGCCTGGCTGTCGCCCATACGGAATTTGACCCAGCCCATACTGTCGAGCACAAATGGATTGTCGGGCAGCAACTCGAGCGCCTGGGTAATCAGGTCCAACGCCTCCGGCAGACGCTCGTTGCGATCGGCCAGGGTATAACCAAGGGCGTTGTAGGCATGCGCATGATCGGGATCAAGCGCAATGACCTGTCGCAGTTGTGTTTCCAGTTCTTTGTAGCGCCCCTGGCGTTCGTACAGCATCGCCAGTTCGTATTTGATCTCTATCGTGTCGGGCTGAGCCTGATTGGCCGCCTCCAGGACCTTGACCGCCTCGTCGACGCGATCCGCGTCGCGCAATATCTGCGCCTTGGTCAGCACACCCTGAACCTGGTCGTCTTCGTCATTGGGCTGCGCGGCATCGACCATCGTCAGCGCCTCATTCACACGCCCCTGTTTGGCGCGCAATCCCGCCTGACGCATTTGCGCGGAATAACGCAGCGCCGGGTCATCGATCTGGCCCAACTGCGAGATAGCCTCATCGTACTGCCCCTGATCTTCGGCGATGCGCGACAACAGAACGCGCGCATCGGCCTCGGCGGCGCCCGCGTCGGTTGCCCCTTCGGCGATGGCCTCCTGGCGTTGATTCTGGACGTCCAGATACTCCTGGAGCAGCACGCGCGCCTGGTCTTTCCGGCCGGCCTTGTACGCCAACTGCGCCTGCAGGTACAGCAGGTCAAAGTCCTCCGGTGCCCGGCGCGCCATCAGTTGCAGCTCGGTCAGCGCCCCATCGTAATTTCCCCGATCGGCCATCAGGCCCGCCAGAGACAAATGCAATTTACGGGCATCAGGATGTTTGGCCAAAAAGGCGCGCGCCTCGCTTTCCGCACGGACCGGATCGACCCGCGCGCCATATTCCAGTACGCGTTGCGCGGCAGCTTCCGAGTTCGGATCGGCCTGCAATGCGGCGCGCGACTCGGCCACGGCACGAGCGTCTTCGCCGGCGGCCTGCGCCACATCGGCCAGTGCCAGATGTGCCTCGGGCAGCTTGCTCACCTCGGGGCTGAACGACTCGTTCAAAATCCGCAACGCGAGGCGGCGGTCATTGAGGCGGCTGAGCACCCCGAGCGCCTGGGCAATCGCGGCGGGCTTGTTGGGAGAGGCGTCGATGCGATTACGCAGTGCCGCAGACAACCCCGTCGTTTCGCCATTGGCAGCGGCCAAAGCCAGCTCGGTGGAACTGGCCTCCAGATCGCGAGGCGCCTGGCGCGACCAGGTGCGTGCAGCCGCTAAAGCGCCCGGCAGGTTCCCCCCTGCGAGCTGGAATTCGAGAGCACGACGCGCCAGACGAGGGTCGCCGGTTTCCTGGGACAACCCCAACAAGGTCGTTGCCGCCGTGTCGTACATGCCGCGTTGCGCCGCGATTTCGGACGCCATGATGCGAAAGAAGATGTCGCCTGTCAGTGACACATAAGGCAACTGGCCCGGCCGTAAACGTATGACCTGGGTCTCGGGCGCGCGCGGCTGGGTTCCCATTCGCGGCCCTGTGGCATCGCCCGGAACGGCACCGGCCGCCAGCGCCGGTAGTGGCTGTAAGCCCGCCAGCGCACACGCCAGCACGAAAGTTAGGTAATGAACTGATTTGAATGACGACTTCACACGACCCGCCCGGTTAATGGCACAATCATCTGTACAACGTTTGATCATCTTACACTGGCTCATGCCGGAACTCCCCGAAGTCGAAACAACGCGTCGCGGAATCGACGCCGTCATTACCGGTAAGACACTGCGCCGTCTGGTCGTGCGCGAGCCCCGCATGCGCTGGCCTATCCCGGCCGACATGCCCTCGCTGCTGTCTGATCGTACTGTCCTGGAATGTGCGCGCCGCGGCAAATATCTGTTACTACGTTTCGAACATGGCACGCAGATCGTGCACCTGGGCATGTCCGGGTCGCTGCGCAGCGTGCCATCAGGCGAGGCTCCGCGTAAACACGATCACGTCGATTGGATCTTTGAGCACGCCACGCTACGGCTGCACGATCCACGCCGTTTTGGCGCGGTGCTGTGGCACCCGGATAGCGATGGACCGATCATTGCTCACCCCTTGCTGGCGAAGCTCGGAATCGAACCCTTTGACCCTCGCTTTGACGGGGCCTGGCTGCATCAGCAGTTTCGTGGCCGAAGCATGGCCATCAAGCAGGCTTTGCTGGCGGGCAGCGCCGTTGTCGGCGTGGGTAACATTTACGCTTCGGAAAGCCTGTTTCGCGCGGGTATCGATCCCCGCACGCCGGCCAGCCGAGTTTCCCTGGCGCGCTGCACGAAGCTGGCCGACAGCATCCGGGCCACGCTGGCCGATGCACTGGCGTCGGGCGGCAGCACTCTGCGCGACTATGTGGGCGCGACCGGGCAACCGGGCAGCTATTTCGATATCCATGCCGCCGTCTACGAACGTGACGGCCGGCCCTGCCGGGTTTGCAGCACGATTATCCGGCGATTGGTCCAAGGCCAACGCGCCACTTATTACTGCCCTCGCTGCCAACGGCGATAAGCCGCCTTCCGCGCCCTGCATTCCTTCCTGTCCCGGATAGCCCGCGCCTGTCTGAGCGCAGAAGCAGGCCGTGCGCGATCAAGCAGGGAGCGGCCGCGTGGCCTCTATAACGCCTCGCTGCGGCGCCCGGCACGGCGAACGACCATTCCGATGAGAGCCTGATCGCTTCCTCCACCACGAACATGCCTCGATAATTCGTTTATAGCGAACGTATTGCACAAAAACGAACTGCAATTTAATATTGCCTCCATGGTCGCGGCCGTTGGCCGGAATAAAACAAGGAGACATCGTGAGCAAACAATTCGCGTCGCACGCTGACATGGCCGACAAGGTCGTGTCGTTCGACAAGCTGTCCGATAACGCCTATGCCTACACGGCCGAGGGCGACCCGAACACCGGCGTCATCATCGGCGACGAGGCCGTCATGGTGATCGATACCCAGGCAACCCCCGTGATGGCGCAGGACGTCATCCGCCGCATCCGCGAGGTCACCGACAAGCCGATCAAATACATCCTGCTGTCGCATTACCACGCGGTGCGGGTGTTCGGCGCCTCGGCCTATGACGCACAGGAAATTCTGGCCAGCCGCGACACGTACGACCTGATCGCCGAGCGAGGCGAGCAGGACAAGGCCAGCGAAATCGGGCGGTTCCCTCGCCTGTTCCGTAATGCCGAGTCGATTCCTCCCGGCCTCGTGTGGCCCACGATGACCTTTCAGGGCGCCATGACGGTGAATCTGGGCAACCTGGAGGTCCAACTATTGCAAGTCGGACGCGGCCACACCAAAGGTGACACCATCGCTTGGCTGCCCGAGCAAAAAATTCTGTTTGCAGGCGATCTGGTCGAATACCAATCCACGCCCTATTGCGGCGATGCCTATTTCCGCGACTGGCCTGGTACCTTGGATACGCTGACCGGATTCAACGCTGAAAAAATGGTTCCCGGCCGCGGACCGGCATTGAAAAACGCGACGGAAGTTCGCCAGGGTCTGGCCGGTACCCGCGCATTCTTGACCGATCTTTACAGCGCCGTGAATCGAGGCGTCGCCGACGGCAAGGACCTGAAGACGATCTACCGCGAAGTCTATGACTTTATGCAGCCGCGCTATAGCGACTGGGTCATCTTTGATCACTGCATGCCGTTCGATGTATCGCGCGCCTACGATGAGGCCACCGGCTACGACGATCCGCGCATCTGGACGGACAAGCGTGATATCGAGATGTGGAAACAGTTGGAAGGCTGACATTCCTGCATGGGGACCATCTCTAGATAGCTTGATTTCGCCGAGGTTTTTTTTCGGCCAAAGGGATCGACCGGCTCCACCCAGCTGAACGGCTGTGCCAACAACATCTGCATCGCAAGGCTCGCGCACATCTCCCACCAGAGGGGATGGCGACGGGCCGTGATGAGCGACAACGCTCGTCATCAGGAGACCATGCGTGACCGATATCGATTATCAGGCGTTGGAATTCGCCTATCTAAAACACTCAGATCAGACAGCCCCCGCGCCTGCCTCGCATCGCGTGATCGTGGTGGGTGCCGGACCTGTCGGCCTGACGACCGCGCTGGACCTGGCACAGCGCGGCGTATCGGTCGTTGTGCTCGACGATGATTGCAAATTGTCCACCGGATCGCGCGCCATCTGTTTTGCCAAACGTACCTTGGAAATCTGGGACCGCCTGGGCATAGGCGAACGGATGACCAGCAAAGGCGTGTCGTGGAACGTCGGCAAAATATTTTTCCGCGACCAGGAGGTATGGCGTTTTGATCTGCTGCCCGAGCACGGCCATCGACGTCCGGCCTTTATCAATTTGCAGCAATACTATGTCGAAGGCTTTTTGTACGAAGCCGCTGCGGCACACCCATTGATCGACCTGCGCTGGAAAAACAAAGTGGTGGGCGTCACGCAGCAGGCGAGCAGCGTCGATTTGAGTATCGAGACACCTGACGGCTCGTATGACCTGCATAGTGAATGGGTGATTGCGTGTGATGGCGCACGCTCGCCCATCCGCAAACTGCTGGGCCAGGAAAGCCATGGCCGCGTTTTTAAAGACCGGTTCCTGATCGCCGACGTGAAAATGCACGCTGATTTCCCGGCCGAGCGGTGGTTCTGGTTCGATCCGCCGTTTCATCCGAATCAATCGGTGCTGTTGCATATGCAACCCGATAATGTATGGCGGATCGATTTCCAGTTGGGGTGGAATGCCGACCCCGTAGAGGCGATCAAACCTGCCAATGTCCTGCCGCGCATCCGCGCTTTGCTGGGCGCCGAGGCGCAATTTGAATTGGAATGGGCGAGTGTTTATACCTTTGCCTGCGAACGCATGGACGCGTTTCGTCACGGGCGCATTGTGTTTGCGGGCGATGCGGCGCATCGAGTCTCGCCCTTTGGCGCACGCGGCGCGAACAGTGGTGTGCAGGACGCTGAAAACCTGGCGTGGAAATTGCAAGCAGTCCTGGCCGGCGTCGCACCCGAAACCTTGCTCGATACCTATGCCACAGAACGCGAATACGCCGCCGACGAAAACCTGTTGAACTCCACGCGATCGACCGATTTCATCACGCCCAAGAGCGCGGCCAGCAGGCATTTCCGCAATGCGGTCTTGAACCTGGCTCGCGAACATGCTTTCGCGCGCGGCCTGGTCAATAGCGGACGGCTGTCGTTGCCCAGCACTTACGTAGACTCGCCGTTGAACACGCATGACGCGGAGGGCCCCAAAGCCCCTCAGACAAATACCGGCGCATTTACAGGCCGCATGGTGCCGGGCGCTGTGGCGCTCGATGCACCCGTTCGTGATGCGCAAGGCAATGAGTCCTGGTGGCTATCGTATCTGGATGGCCGCTTTGTGCTGGCGTTGTTTTGCGGCGCCGTCACTCCAGACAGCACGACGCTGGAGGCACTGCAACGTCTCTCGCACGGCACCGTGCCGGTACGCATCGTATTGATCGGTGATGGCAGCGCGCCGTTAACCGTGCCCGACAATTTCACGGTGGTACAGGATGAACATGCCTGCCTGAGGCAACGCTACGACGCTCGCCCTGGCACCTGCTATTTATTTCGGCCCGATCAGCATATTGCCGCTCGCCGCCGTGAACTCAACGAGACAGTCATGAACTCAGCATTGCAACGCGCCCTGGGCCGAGCTTGAAGGAATCCATCATGCCCCTCATCGTTGAACCCAATTTACCTGCCCCGGACGCGTTCTACGAGACCTTGATCGATACGCATTGCGGCCTGACGGACGAACAAAGTGCCGAAATGAATGCCGCGCTGATTCTGCTGTTGGCCAATCATATTGGCGATATGGGGATTATCCGCGAGGCGCTGCAGCGAGCGCGTCAGTCGGTGCAACCTTGATCCCCGCGGCTGGATCCTGCGACACGGGGTCCGGCCAGTCTGGCTCTAGGCCTCGTCGAAACATGCCAGCAACGCTTTGACCCGCGCACTGCGGCCTTTGCGACCCGGCACCAGCAACATGACCGGCGCGGCTTCCAATTGCCACGTTGGTAATACGCGCACCAGCGTGCCACGCGCCACGGCGGCCTCGGCATCCCATTGCGAGCGCACCACCATACCCAACCCCTGCTCGGCCCAGGCTCGCGCCACATTACCGTCGTTAGAAACGTAGGCGGCTGTTACCCGCACCGTCTCAAAAGCCTTTTGCCCCGCGGTGCGCCGGCCAGGCCGACGAAAACGCCACAGGGTGACATCCTCGTCATTCTCACGGATGCAGATGCAGCGATGATGCAGCAAATCGCGTGGCTCGCGCGGCATACCGAACGCTTGCAGGTATTGCGGGCTGGCGCACAGCCAGCGCTCGTTGGCAGCCAGCCGCCGCGCCACCCACGACGAATCACGCACCGCGCCGATATGCACGACGGCGTCGGCGTCGTGATAGTCCGGCCAGGGCGTTTCACGCAAATCCAGTTGTACCCGCAAGCCCGGATAACGTTGCGCCAGGCGCGCCAACACCGGCGCGATGTGACGCCGTCCGTAGCCGAATGGCGCGGCCACGCGCAGCGTGCCGGTCAGGCTGTTGTCGTCGCGCTGCAGCGCCTCGGGCAGGGCCTGCAATTGAGCCAGCAGGACCGAGGCCTCCGCAGCAAAGCGCTCGCCCGCGGGAGTCAGGCTCAGACGGCGCGCGGTGCGCACTGCCAACGCCAAGCCCAGCGTCGTCTCCAGTTTGCGCAGCCGCATCGACAGCGCGGGCGGCGTCACATTCAGTGCGCGGGCAGCGCCACTCAGCGATGGCGCCTGGGCCAACGCGACGATGAGCTCCAGATCCTCGATCCTGATCATTCAGCACAGCTTAACGATTGATGAAGAATCATTAAATCACAACGGGGTCAGCCTCGCCTATAGTCATCGCATTGCTCATCGACCTTGGAGTTTTTCATGTCTGCCGCGCCTGTTGCATATCCACGTGCTGTGCTGTTCGACCTGCTCCCGGCACTGCTCGATTCCTGGACCGTCTGGAATGCCGCTGCCGGTTCTGAGTATCCGCTTTGCAAGCCAAGCAAGAATTTCTAGACTAAGGCGTCTCGCGCCACGATACGTTACTAACATCATGCCCTATTCCACTCATTCCCTCGCCCCACTGGACACACCTGCCGCCATCGTCGATGTCGCGCGCATGCAAGCGAACATCCGCCGTATGCAGCAACGCATGGACACGCTGGGCGTGAAGCTGCGACCTCACGTCAAGACCAGCAAATGCTTACCCGTCGCCCAAGCACAACTGGCGGCGGGTGCGCGCGGTGTGACCGTGTCCACGCTGAAAGAGGCCGAGCAGTTTTTCGAGGCCGGCGTCACCGATATTCTGTACGCCGTGGGCATGGCCGAACACCGCCTGCCAGCCGCGCTGTCGCTGCGTCAGCGCGGCTGCGATCTGAAGATCATCACTGACAATGCCGTTTCCGCACGGGCTATTGCGGCCTTCGGGCGCACGCACGGTGAACGTTTCGAAGTCTGGATCGAAGTCGACACGGATGGTCATCGTTCCGGCATCAAACCTGATGAAGCCGCGCTACTGGACGTGGGCACGGCGTTGCACGAGGGCGGGATGCGGCTAGGCGGCGTCATGACCCATGCCGGCTCCAGCTACGATCTGGATACTCCGTCGGCACTGGCTGCCATGGCCGAGCAGGAACGCGCGGGCTGCGTGCGAGCCGCTGAACGCCTGCGCGCCGCCGGCCTGCCCTGCCCAGTCGTCAGCGTGGGCTCGACGCCGACCGCGCTGTCGGCCACGCAGCTCCAAGGCGTGACCGAAGTGCGCGCCGGCGTCTATGTCTTTTTCGACCTCGTGATGCACAACATCGGCGTATGCCGCACTGACGAACTGGCACTCAGCGTGCTGACCACGGTGATCGGGCATCAGGTAGAAAAAGGCTGGGTCATTGTCGATGCCGGCTGGATGGCGATGAGCCGCGACCAAGGCACGCGTAAGCAGAAGCACGACTTCGGCTACGGCCAGGTATGCACGCTCGATGGCGAACCGTTGCCCGGCTATACGGTCATCGGCGCCAATCAAGAGCACGGCATCGTAGCGGCTGCCGTCTCGACCGGCGCGGATGTCACGACGCAATTCCCGATCGGCACGCGCCTGCGCATCCTGCCGAACCACGCCTGTGCCACCGGCGCACAATTCCCGCAATACCATGCCTTGTCGCCCGATGTCGGCCTGCAGGTCTGGGACCGCGCACACGGTTGGTGAACGCCATGCCCACGACCATCGATGCGGCCGGCGGGCAGCCGCGCATCATCCCTCTACCCGACACCTCCACCATGCCCCTACCCGACACCTCTATTCAGTATGTCTCGCCCGCCACGCTGGCTGCGCCCGGCGGCCATTACAGCCATGCCTGCGTCGCCAACGGCATGGTCTATGTGTCCGGCCAATTACCGATCCGGCACGATGGCGTAAAACTGGCGGACGCCTCGTTCGAGCATCAGGCGCACCAGGTCCTGGCCAATGTCGCCGCCGCACTGGAGGCGGCCGGCAGCGGCATCGACCGCCTGGTGCAGGTACGGGTATATATCGACAGTGTCGAACACTGGCCTGCCTTCAATGCGGTGTACGCCGAATGGGCAGGAACGGCACGGCCAGCACGCGCCATCGTGCCCACGGGCCCGCTGCATCATGGCTTCAAGGTCGAAGTGGAAGCTGTCGCTAAAGCCTGAATGCGCCCGCAGACTCAGGACGCATCGGCGAAAGTATTGATCGTCATCGCGCGCAGCCATTGATTGCCGCCATCGCGATGAAAGCGCCGATGCCAATAGAGATTGGTCTGCAATGCCGGCACGCGCAGCGGCGGCGTCAGGAGCCCTAGTTGAAAATGTGTGGCCACCGTGTCGGCCAGCTTTTTAGGCACTGTTGCGAGCAAGTCGGTCGTGCTCACGATATAGGGCACGGCCGAGAAATGCGGCACGCTGAAGTGGGCATCCAGCGCCACCCCAGCTTTTTCCAACGATTGATTCACCTGACCATACGGTGCCGCGTGCGACACGACCAGATGCCGTTCAGCACGAAACGCCTTCAAATTCATCCCCTCGTGCGCGGTGGGATGACCGCGCCGAAAGAGCGTCGCGTAACCCTGGCGAAACAACATGCGCTGCATGAACCCGCTGCCCAGGTCTTCGAATGCGCCTATTGCCAGATCTACGCGGCCCGCGTCCATTTCTCTACGCAAATCCGCGCCCGACAGTCGCAGCGAATCAATACGCACGCCCGGCGCGTGATGCGCACATTGCTCCATCAGCCTGGGCATGAAGTGAATTTCACCCACGTCTGACATGGCAATACGAAAACGCCGCTGACTGTCGGCCGCCCGGAAATCGTGTGTCGCGTCCAGCGTGTGCGACAACAGCGCCAGCGCCTCGCCCACCGGCCCGCCCAATCGTTCTGCCTGAGGGGTGGGCTGCATGCCGTGCGCAGTACGCACGAACAACTCGTCGCCCAACACCGTACGCAGGCGTCGCAACGCATTGCTGACGGCCGGCTGAGACAGATCGAGCCGCCGCGCGACGGCCGAAATATTGCGCTCCTCCAGCAAATGCTGAAACACCACCAGCAGGTTCAGATCGATATTTCGCAATTCCGCCATCGTATTCCTTTGCGATCGCCCTCGGTGACCATAGAGACTTTTTTGCCTAACCGAGCTGCTATTGAACGATAGCATCAATATTCACGAAATTTATAGTCGATATTTTTCTATTCCCGTAGCCAGGCCTCCACTTTTTCCCGACAATAAGGCTTGCATCACGGCGCCACCCGGCCATTCACATACGGCCAACTCATACGTGCGCCAGGAGACTCACATCATGTCCTTGCAATACCAATCAGGCTTTGGCAATGACTGGGCCACCGAAGCCTTGCCCGGCGCATTACCGGTCGGCCGCAACTCCCCTCAGCGTTGCCCTTATGGCCTCTATGCCGAACAGTTGTCGGGCACGGCGTTTACCGCCCCGCGTGCCGAAAACCGCCGTTCATGGCTGTATCGCATCCGACCCGCTGCACAGCACCTGCCGTTTGAGCCGTTCGGCGCCGCCTCACGCTGGCTCAGCGACTTTGGCACAGGCCCTGTCACGCCCAATCAGTTGCGCTGGAGCCCGCTGGCCATCCCGGACAGTCCTACCGACTTTATCGAAGGCGTGCAAACCTGGGGCGGCAACGGTTCTCCGGGCGAGCAAAGCGGTGTCGGCATTCACCTGTATACGGCCAACCGCTCCATGCAAGGGCGTTTCTTCTATAACGCGGATGGCGAACTCCTGATCGTGCCGCAACAAGGGCGGCTGCGCCTGGTCACAGAATTGGGCGTCATCGAACTCGAACCCCAGGAGATCGCCGTCATCCCGCGAGGCGTACGCCTGCGTGTAGAGCTGCCCGATGGCCAGGCTCGCGGCTACATGCTGGAGAACTTTGGCGCCGCACTGCGTCTGCCGGAGCTCGGGCCCTTGGGATCGAATTGCCTGGCCAACGCCCGTGATTTCCAGACGCCCGTGGCCTGGTACGAGGACGTGGATGGCGACTTTGAACTGATCGCCAAATTCACCGGCGGATTCTGGCGCGCCAAGATCGATCATTCCCCGCTGGACGTCGTCGCCTGGCATGGCACACATGCCCCCTATAAATACGACCTGCGCCGCTTCAACACCGTGGGCTCGATCAGCTTCGATCATCCGGACCCTTCGATTTTTACGGTTCTGACTGCACCGTCTGATACCCCGGGCACTGCCAACATGGACTTCGCCATTTTCCCGCCGCGCGTGCTGGCCATGGTCGACACATTCCGTCCACCCTGGTTTCACCGCAACGTCGCCAGCGAATTCATGGGCTTGATTCACGGCGTCTACGACGCCAAAGCCGAAGGCTTCGCACCCGGCGGGGCGAGCCTGCACAACTGCATGAGCGGCCACGGCCCCGATGCGGAAACCTTTGAAAAAGCCAGCGTCGCCGACACCAAACAAGCGCATTACATCCGCGATACGATGGCCTTCATGTTCGAAACACGCCGCGTCATCCGGCCTACTGACCAGGCACTGGCGTGCGCCGAACTGCAAAGCGACTACTACCAATGCTGGCAGGGCCTGAAAAAACACTTCACGCCTTCCACCCCTAACTGATTGATACGACGCCCATGACCACCTTGAACGAAACCCACGACGCCGCCCTCACCAGTTGGGTCGCCAGCGCGAACGACGACACCACCGGCTTTCCGGTGCAAAACCTGCCCTTTGCCGTATTCCGCAAACGCGGCTCCTCGGAACCCTTCCGCCCTGGCGTCGCCATTGGCGACCAAATTGTCGATCTGGCCGCGTTAGCTAAACTGAATCTATTCGACGGCCCGGCCGCTGCAGCCCTGAACACCTGCACCGCAGACAGCCTGAACGCTCTGATGGCGTTGGGCAGCGCCCATTGGAGCGCATTGCGCCTCGCGCTATCGCGCGCGCTGCGCACCGGATCGACCCTGCAATCGCAGATCGAGCCCTTGCTGTTCGCGCAAAGTGATGCCGAATACACCACACCCGCGCGCATCGGCGACTACACCGATTTTTATATCTCGGTGCATCACGCCACCAACATCGGCAGACAGTTCCGCCCTGACAATCCCCTGCTGCCCAACTACAAATGGGTACCGATCGGCTATCACGGCCGCGCCTCCAGCCTGGGCGTCAATCAACAGTTCCCGCGCCCCGTCGGCCAAACCCGTCCCGCCGCCGAAGGCGAAATGCCTCAATTCGGCCCTTGCCAGCGCCTGGACTACGAACTGGAGCTCGGCGTATTCGTAGGCACAGGCAACGCACAAGGCCATCGTATCCCGCTGGATGAGGCAGACGAACACATCTTCGGTCTGTGCATCCTGAACGACTGGTCCGCACGCGACATCCAGGCTTGGGAATACCAGCCGCTGGGCCCCTTCCTATCCAAGAACTTCGCCTCGACGATATCGCCGTGGATCGTCACCCTCGAGGCCTTGGAGCCCTTTCGCACCGCCTTCGCCCGCGCAGCCGGCGAGCCGCAACCTCTACCGTACCTGGCATCGGACACCAACCGAGCCCAGGGTGCCTACGACGTGCAAATGGAAGTGCTCATGACCACACAGGCCTCGCGCACTGCCCAGCACGCGCCTGCTCACCTGTCGGCCAGCAATTTCCGCGACGCCTACTGGAACATCGCTCAGTTGATCACGCACCACACCGTCAACGGCTGCAATCTGCAGCCTGGCGACCTGCTCGGCACCGGCACCCTGTCCGGCCCTGAACCCGACCAAGCCGGCTCCATCCTGGAACTCACCAACGGCGGCAAAACCCCCATCACGCTCCCGTGGGGCGAGCAGCGCACCTTCCTGCAAGACGGCGACCAGATCATCATCCGCGCCGAGTGCCGCAAACCCGGCTACCCGCGCATCGCCTTCGGCGAATCCGTCGGCACCGTCCTGCCTGCCCTGTAAACGCCTGCATCGCGGACGACCGATCGCGCAACAATCACCGCCCGATGGCTTTCATCGGGCGGGCGCGCAGCGGCGAGAATGCGCATGTCAGTACAGGCAAATCGCGACCTGATTGCTTCCGGACACGCAGAACGATTGCGAACATTTCCGCACAGCATGATCTGATCGCCGTCGCGGACAAGCGAAACGCCGAATCTCGATACCTCCGCACGCCTTGTACATGATCGTTTTCGTTGGGCGCGCAGGGCGCTCAACGAAAACAGCCCCGCAAGATCATTCTCCTTGCCACCACCGGCACAAAAAAATGCCAAGCAAACAAAACGTGCCAGCGATGCAGAGAGCTCTAATTGCTGCCAGTCGAGCCGAGGCAATCGGGCCGGGAGGCCGCCTCAAAGCCAAGCGGAGCGGATGCTGAAGGTAGGCCCGTAGGGGCCGGACGAAGCGAGCGAACGCGGTGTCCGGCGCCCGCGCGCCGGACTGGCTTTGCGAAGGCCTCCCGGCCCGATTGCCTCGGCTCGACGTCCAAAAGAACTCCGCCCCCTCAACCGAAACGAAATACGTATCCGCACAATGCCTCCGCAACGCACACATGCTCGCATTGCACAGCCCCCCTACCGCGTCTGCCCCCTCCTCAACCTCTCCCGGCTATTACTCAAATGCGTCCGCATCGCCCCCCGAGCCGCATCCGGTTCCTGACGCGAAATCGCGTCATAAATATCCTCATGTTCCCGATTGACCCGAGCCAGATACTGCTCGCGTCCTTCATCAGCAATACGTGCCGAATTGATCCGAGTGCGAGGAATCGCCGCCGACCCCAGATGAGACATCAGATCAGCAAAATAACGATTGTCCGTCGCTTGTGCGATCAATAAGTGGAACCGAAAATCAGGCGTAATCGTGTCACCATCGGATCCTAAGCTATGGCGGAACTCATCGAGCGCCACCCGCATATCCGCCAACTGCGCATCCGTACGGCGCATCGCGGCCAACCCCGCCGCCTCGCTCTCCAGACAGATGCGTAATTCCAGCAACACCAGCACATCGCGCACCGTCGCCAGATCCGCGGGATCGACCCGAAAATCCGCCCCGCCGCTGGGTTCCAGCGCATAAGTGCCAATACCATGATGAGTCTCGACCAACCCTGCCGCCTGCAAACGCGACAAAGCCTCGCGCACTACCGTACGGCTGACACCGAATTGACGCATCAATTCGGACTCGGTCGGTAATTTGTCACCTGGCCGGATTTGCCCACCTCGAATACGTTCGGACACGTCCTCAACCAAGCCTTGCGCCAGATTGCGCGGCCGACGCGGTACAGAAACCGGCCAGTCTGCGTTGTTCGTCATCAAGGGATATCCCGAGTAATACTGCGCTTGACGTGAAAATTCTGGCCTCATTATACTGCCCGAAGTTGTACGACAACGTATCTGTATCACCCAGGATATCTGTCGGCGTTCACGTATCACTCAGTCTGTCCCTTGCTTCTGCTACACCGCCGGAATGCTTGAATGACTCTCGTTACTGAATCACCCACGAACACCCGACACTGCCATTGCCCGCCGACCCGCGCAGCGGGCATTCATCACAGAGAACGATCATGAACACCCAGCCCCAAGCAGAACGGCTGGGCAGCATGCTATGCACCGTGGGCGAAAGCCCCGTATGGCGTGCCAGTGAGCAGGCCCTGTATTGGACAGACATCCCGGCACGCCGCCTGTGGCGCTACGATCCCGCCCAAGGATTGGCACATCATTGGCCGCTCCCTGAAATGGCGGGCTGCATCGCGATGCACGGCACAGGCTGGCTGGCTGCCATGGAAAGCGGCCTCTATGCCTTGCCAGCAGTCACCGCGCCCCCCAGCGCCGGCAATAGCGTTTCTGAACCGGCACCGCTGCCTGCGACAGCGCTCGCTCTCGTCACGCATGCCGCACCCGAGATGCGCTTTAACGACGGTCGCTGCGACCGCCAGGGCCGTTTCTGGGCAGGCACGATGGTCCAGAACATGGCATTGGGCCATGACGCCGGCCGGCTATATCGCTACGCGGGCGGTGAACTCAGCATCCCCTTGCCCACGACATTCATCGTGCCGAACGGCATGGCCTTCAGCCCCGACGGCCGCATCATGTATGTGTCCGATTCACACCCGGCTCGTCAGACCGTATGGGCCTTTGATTATGACGTTGATAACGGCGTGCCGCATCATGGCCGCGTCTTCATCGATCGCCTGCCCGCGGGCCGCCCGGATGGCGCAGCCGTGGATCAAGACGGCGGCTACTGGATATGCGGCAACGATGCCGGCATGTTGTACCGCTACACCCCGGCGGGCAAACTGGATCGCAGTCTGGCACTGCCCGTCGCCAAACTGGCCATGTGCGCCTTTGGCGGTGCAGGCCTGGACACCTTATTCATCACCAGCATCCGCCCTCCTCATGCTGCGCCCGACGCGCTGGACGGCGCCCTGTTCGCCCTCACACCTGGCACCCGCGGCCTGGAGGAACCCGCTTTTATCGGCTAGCCCCCGAGCGACTGACTCATAACGGGCCAACACCCATGGCCCACTTGGCACCAACGTAGTGCCCGCAGCGTTTTTTTCCACAAGAAACCTGATTACGCCCCACTCCTAAGCCGGAGGTAGACAATGTTGTGCTTTACCCTGAAACGCGCCACCGTGGCCGCGTTGACTGCTGCGTGCCTGTCCACAGGCGCATCCCTTCATGCCGAAACGCTGCGCTCGGCGGACATACACCCTGACGACTACCCCACCGTACAAGCCGTACGCCACATGGGCGAGTTGATCAAACAACGGACCAACGGACGTATCGACGTCAAGGTCTACGCTGGCGGCACACTAGGGCGCGAAGAAGACTCCATCGAACAAGTCAAAATGGGCGCGCTCGCCATGACACGCGTCAGCAGCGCCGCGATGCACAACATCTGCGAAACCACCCGCGTGCCATCGCTGCCCTTTTTATTCCGTTCCAAAGAGCACCTGCACAAAGTGCTCGATAGCGACATCGGCGAACAAATTCTGAAATCCTGCGAGAACGCGGGCTTTGTCGGATTGGCCTGGTATGACAGCGGCGCACGATCGATGTACACGCGCAACAAACCGGTCAAGAGCAAAGACGACATCAAAGGCATGAAGATCCGCGTCCAGCAGTCGGATCTGTCAGTCGCCATGGTCGAGGCGCTGGGCGGCAATGCCACCCCCATGTCCATGGGCGAGGTCTACACGGCATTAAAGACCGGCCTCGTGGATGCCGCAGAAAACAACTATCCCAGCTACGAAAGCGCGCACCATTATGAGGTGGCCAAGTATTACTCTCTGACCGAACACACCATGACACCGGAAATCCTGCTGTTTTCCAAACGTCAATGGGACAAGCTGTCGGACGAAGATCGCAAGATCATTCGCGATGCCGCTCGCGAATCCGTGCCCTATATGCGCAAGCTGTGGGCCGAGCGCGAAAACACATCGCGTGCCATCGTCGTCAAAGCAGGCTCGGAAATCATCGAGCCCGATAAGGCCTCGTTCCAGGCGGCAATGAAGCCCGTCTACGAGCGCTTTGTCACGACACCAGAAACGAAAGATCTGGTGACTCGCATCCAGGCCGTTCAATAAAGGAACAACCATGTCTGCCCAAACGCTTTCACCTACGGAAAGCAGCGGCAGCACAGTGTCACGGGTGTTAAATGGCTACGCACGTCTGTGCGCAGCCATTGCCCGGCTATGCATGGTGCTAAGTGTGATCGGGGTGATATGCCTGGTCGCCGCTGTCTCGTATCAAATCTTCGGCCGTCACGTCCTGAACAACACACCGACCTGGGCCGAAAGCCTGTCGCTGCTGCTGGTGCTGTACGTCACGATGCTGGGTGCGGCTGTGGCCGTGCGCGATGCTGGCCATATCGGCTTTGAATCGCTGGTCAATCTGCTGCCCGAAGCCGGCCAACGGCGCCTGCAGATTGTCATCCATTTGCTGGTGCTGCTGTTCGGTGCGCTCATGGCGTGGTATTGCGGCCAATTGGCCGAGTCGGTGCACAGCTACAAAATTCCCAACCTGGGTCTGTCTGAAGGCTGGAAATACGCGCCTGCCACGTTGTCCGGCGCACTGATCGTGCTGTTCTCGATCGAACACATCATTGCGCTGCTGCGCAATCAAAAGGTGGTCCCCGCATGGCATTGACTCTACTTTCATTGACGTTCATTGGGTTCCTGGTCATCGGAGTGCCGGTCGCCTTTGCCATCGGTCTGGCCTCGATATCGGCCATCGTCTATGAGGACCTGCCTATCGCGGTGGCTTTTCAGCAGATGACCTCGGGCATGAACGCCTTTTCGTTCCTGGCCATTCCGTTTTTTATCTTTACCGGAGAATTGATGTTGTACGGCGGCATTGCCGACCGTATTGTCGCGTTTGCCAAATCCGTCGTCGGTCATGTGCGCGGCGGGCTCGGCATGTCCAATGTCCTGGCTTGCACGCTGTTCGGCGGCGTATCGGGTTCGCCGGTCGCCGACGTTTCGGCAATGGGTTCAGTCATGATCCCGATGATGAAGCGCGAGGGCTACCACGCAGATTACGCGGTGAACGTCACCACGCATGCGGCATTGGTGGGCGCACTGATGCCCACCAGCCACAACATCATCATTTATACCTTGGCTACCGGCGGCAAAGTCTCCATCGCGGCGTTGATTGCCGCCTGCGTTGTACCGGCAGTCATCTTGACGCTTTGCAACTTGGCAGCAGCCTATCTCGTAGCCCGCAAACGCGGTTATCCCGCGGGCACATTTCCCGGATGGGCAGTGGTAGTGCGATCGCTCGTAGCGGCTGCACCGGGGTTGTTTGTCATCGTGCTGATCATTACCGGTATTCTCAGTGGCGTCTTCACCGCCACAGAATCTGCCGCTGTCGCCGTCCTGTATTCACTGGCGCTCACCGCGCTGGTGTACCGTTCGCTGAGTTGGGATCAGTTCATCCGGGCGGCCGCCAAGGCGGTCAAGACCACCGGCATCGTGCTGTTGCTGATCGGTATCTCGGCTACCTTCGGCTATCTGATCGGGTTCTACAGCGTCGCAGAAAAGACCGGTGAACTGATGGGCGCGATCTCTACAGAGCCCTGGGCCATTTTTCTGATGGTCAACATCGCGCTGTTTGTGCTGGGCACTTTTCTGGACATGGCAGCTACGATCCTGATCTGCACGCCGATCTTTCTGCCGATCTGCATGCAGTACGGCATGAGTCCCGTGCAATTCGGCGTGGTCATGCTGTTGAATTGCGCACTGGGACTGAACACGCCTCCGGTAGGCACGGTGCAGTTTGTAGGGTGCGCCATAGGAAAAGTGTCAGTGGGTACCGTCATGCGCACCATATGGCCGTTCTATGGCGCGCTGATTGTGGCGTTGGCCCTCGTGACCTATGTGCCGACGTTCTCGTCGTGGTTGCCTGATCTGCTGTTCAAGTAGACACGACGCAGACTGCGGCGGCATTGCGCATGCCGCCGCGGATCGATCACGCTTGCAAGACTTTGCCAGGATTCATCAATCCCCGCGGATCCAGCGCCTGTTTGATCCGCTTCATCAGGCCCAGCTCCAGGGCACTCTTGTAATGAGGCAGCTCATCACGCTTGAGCTGACCGACTCCATGCTCGGCGCTGATGGAGCCTGCATGCTCGATCACGCTACGATGCACGACGTCGTAAATGTCTTGCTGCAACGCCAGCAGATCAGCCTCTGTCTGGCCCGGCGCACGCGCCACGTTGTAATGCAGGTTGCCATCGCCGAGGTGCCCAAATACCACGTTGCGCACATTGGGAAAGCGTTCCTGCAGCAACCCATTGGTCTTGTGCACAAACCCGGCAATCGATGAAATCGGAATCGACACATCGTGCTTGACGCCTTTGCCTTGCTCAGCCTCGGCCAAGGGAATGCTCTCGCGCAAATGCCATAGTGCACGGCTCTGCGCCACGCTGGCAGCAATGGCCGCATCGGTAACCAGCCCCGCCTCGATCGCCTCGCCCAATACTGCCTCGAAACGCTCGCGGGCATGCGCCTCGCTCTCGCTGTCAGATAGCTCCAGCAAGGCAAACCACGGGGATTTGGCCGAATCGCCCTCAAAGGGCAGCCGCTGCTGGGGAAATAGCTGCACGACGATCTGCAGGCAATCGCCCGCCATCAACTCGAACCCCGTCAGCGACGCCCCGAACCCGGACCGCGCCCGCGACAGCAACTCGACTGCAGCATCGATAGAATCCAATGCCAGCAACGCCGTACAAGAAGCCACGGGTTGCGGATACAACTTCAGGGTGGCGGCGGTAATAATGCCCAGCGTGCCCTCGCTGCCGATATAGAGGTCACGTAAATCGTAACCAGTGTTATCTTTGCGCAGCCCCCGCAGGCCGTTCCATATCTCGCCTTCGGCGGTCACGACCTCCAGCCCTAGCGCCAGTTCGCGGGCATTGCCGTAGCGCAACACCTGCGTACCGCCCGCGTTGGTGGCGAGATTTCCGCCTATCGTGCAACTGCCTTCGGCCGCCAGGCTCAGGGGAAACAGACGCCCGGCTTCGGCGGCCGCCTGCTGCACAGCCTGCAAAATGCAGCCGGCCTCGACCGTAATCGTATCGTTGGCCGTATCGATGGCACGGACGCGGTTCAACCTGCCGGTCGACAGCACGACCGCCTGGCCCGAGTCGTCGGGGGTTGCACCGCCGCACAGACCGGTATTACCGCCCTGCGGCACTACCGGCGTACCGTGCTGGACACACAGCCGCACTGCCTGCGCGACTTGTTCAGTGGAGCCGGGACGGATCACCGCCAACGCGGTTCCCCGATAACGTCGGCGCCAGTCTTGCAGGTACACCGCGGCATCTTCGCCGGTCAGCACATGGGCCGGGCCCAGTAGGGATTGCAATGCGTTCAATAAGCTCATAGCGAAAACCGCAATCAAAGCGCCCGGCCACGCAGGACGACATGGAAGACAGGAGGGTTATTGTAGGGCTGACCAGCAAATTTGGCGGTCCGTTCCGCCGGCAGCCGCCCCGCAACACCCGCGAATCGAGGATAATTCACATTCCTGCACACATAATTCACATTCACGCACACGTAACGCCCTGCTGCTTGAATATGATCAGCCCTATTTGATTATTCATCATTCCCAGGAGCCTGCTTGAACACCGCCACTCATTACCCCGATTCCGTCTTCAAGGCATACGACATCCGGGGCACGGTACCCGATGCATTGAATCCGGCCTTTGCTGTTGCACTGGGCCGCGCGCTGGCCGATCAGGCACGCGCCCAAGGCATTTCCGCGCTGGTGGTCGGCCGCGACGGCCGCCTCAGCAGCGCCGAGCTGTCACAAGCCCTGCAAGACGGCATTCTGGATGGCGGCATCGATACGATCGATATCGGCGAGGTCCCGACTCCGCTGGTGTATTACGCAGCCTACACGCAGAAAACCGGCTCCGGGGTTGCCATTACCGGCAGCCATAACCCGCCGCAATACAACGGGTTCAAAATGATGATGGGCGGCAAGGCGCTCTACGGCCCAGGTGTCCTGGCGCTGCGCGATGCCATGAATACCGCTGCAACGTCCGGGCAAACCGCGCCGGCGAGCCAGCGCGGCACCCGCCGTGAGCTGAATCTGATTGACGAGTACATCCAGCGCATCGTCGGCGACGTCAAACTGGCACGCCCGCTCAAGATCGCCATCGACTGCGGCAACGGCGTTGCCGGCGCCGTGGCGCCACAGCTGTTTCGCGCGCTGGGCTGCGAAGTCACCGAGCTGTTCTGCGAGGTTGACGGCACGTTCCCCAACCACCATCCCGATCCCGCCGACCCGCACAATCTGGAAGACCTGATTCACTGCCTGGCGACGACCGATTGCGAGATTGGCCTGGCGTTCGACGGCGACGGCGACCGTCTGGGCGTGGTCACCAAGTCCGGGCAGATCATTTGGCCTGATCGCCAGTTGATCCTGTTCGCGCGCGACGTGCTGCAACGCTGCCCGGGCGAGACCATCATTTACGACGTCAAGTGCAGCCGCCACGTGGGTCTGGCTGTCGAGGCCGCCGGCGGCAAACCGCTGATGTGGCAGACCGGCCACTCATTGGTCAAAGCCAAACTCGCCGAAACCGGCGCGCCGCTGGCGGGCGAAATGAGCGGCCATATCTTCTTCAAGGAACGTTGGTTCGGTTTCGATGATGGCCTGTACACCGGTGCGCGCCTGCTCGAAATCGTCTCGCGAGAAAGCAACCCCTCGCAGCTCCTCGAAGCCCTGCCGCAAGCCGTCTCCACGCCCGAGCTCAAACTCGAAATGGAAGAAGGCCAGCCATTTGCGCTGATTCAAAAGCTGCAAGCGCAAGGCAAGTTCGACGGTTCCCTGCGCGTGGTCACCATCGATGGCGTGCGTGCAGAATATCCCGATGGTTTCGGCCTGGCGCGTGCGTCGAACACCACGCCGGTCGTCGTGCTGCGATTCGAGGCCGACACGGATGAGGCCCTGACTCGTATCCAGGAGGATTTCCGCAAGCAATTGCAGCAACTCGCCCCTGGTGCGAAATTGCCGTTCTGATTGGGATGGCGGTCAACGCCGAACGAGAGCCTTGACGTCAAGGCTCTCGCAACGCATCCTCGCGGACATCTCGAGTTCAATGCCGCCCGGCTAACGGGCACGCTGATCGAGCAAGGTCTGGTAGATATCCAGATGTTTACGGCACACATCGTCGATATCGAATTCCCGCTCGGCCAACACGCGGCCCGCATGACCCATTTTTTGGCGCAATGCGTCATCGTTGACTAAACGGCCAATCGCTGCGGCCAGCGCTGGCGCATCATGCGAGGGAACGAGCAGCCCCGTCGTATCAGGCTCGATGGCATCACGGCAACCCGGCACATCGGTGGTGACGACCGCACGGCCGCATGCCGCAGCCTCGATCAGCGATTTCGGCAGCCCCTCGCGATATGAAGGCAATACCGCAATATGCGAAGCCGCGTACAACGCGGCGACATCGCTGCGTTCGCCCAGGGCCTCGATAAGGCCTTCTTGCTGCCATGCGTCGACATCGGCTTGCGTGACCGAGGCGGGATTACCAGGGTCGATGCCGCCGGCCAAGCGCATACGCACGTTGACCCCTTCACGGCGCAGGATGCGGGCTGCCTCAACGAACTCCTGCAGTCCCTTGTCCCGCAGCAGACGGGCCACCATCAGTGCCACCACGGGTGGAGGCGGCTCGGCGACAGCGGCATAGTCAGCCAGGTTCACACCGGATCCACGAATCATGACGACTTGCCCATCGCGCACCGCGCCCAGGCCCGCTAGCACGTCGCGATCATTGCCATTCTGAAAAACGATACGGCTGTTGCGGTGGCCGAGCGCCAGGCGATACAACATGGCTACCACCTGCCGTACCAATGCAGCTTTAGCGCCTTTGGCGACAAACACGAAGCCCAGCCCGGAGATCGCCGACACCATGGCAGGCACACCGGCCAGCCGTGCAGCGATGCCGCCGTACAGCACAGGCTTGATCGTCACCAGATGCACCACATCCGGCCGCAAGCGGCGGAATAATTGATACAGCGCCCACACCGTGCGCAGTTCTTGTACGGGATTCTTACCACTGCGCGTCATCGGAATCGCATGATGCGTCAGCCCATGGCCCTGGATGCGCGACACGCTGTCGCCTGCCATGGTGGCCACGTGAACATCGTAACCGGCACGCTGCGCGGCCAGTGCCAATGGCAAACGATGCGAGAGAAAGAACGCGGGATTATTCACCACGAACAGCAAACGAGGTGCGGTCATCTAGCCTCCTGCGCGATGCGGCGCCACACGGCATCGTATGCCGCGACCATGTGGGCCAAGTCGAATTCAGCCAGCACGCGTGCGCGCCCCGGCTCGCCGACAGCCCGACGGCCGCGTGCCGCGATGTCTTGCAATGTCGTAGCGATCCCTTGGGCCAAGGCCTCGGCATTCTCGGGCGGCACGACAGCGGCTGTCTGCCCGACGATGTGGGCCGCATCGCCCACATCCGTGACGACGCAAGGCGTGCCGCAGGCCATGGCCTCGGCGACCACGTTGGGAAAACCTTCTGCGCAACTGGACAGTACGTGCATGTCCAATGCATTCATGACGGCCGGGACGTCATCACTAGGGCCCAACAACAGGACATGATCGCGCAGTCCCAAACGATCTATCAACGCGCCCAGCTCGGCATTGTCTGGCGACATGCCGCGCCCCACCAACGCGCAACGCAACTGAGCCAACGCAGCCGGATCAGCCGTGGTGTCGGGACCAGCCCCTGCGTCCCTCTCGCTGCTGCCATGTCCTTGATCCGCACCCTGTCCGCGATCACGTCTCTGGCGCAGTAGCACGGCCAAAGCCCCCAGCAAATTCGCATGATCCTTCAACGGATCCCAACGCGCCACGCAGCCGATCACAGGAACTTCGTCAGCCAGTTGCCATTGTCCGCGCACGCGCCGGCGAGCCTCAGCATCGGGCTGATAGCGCGATAAATCATAGCCATTGGCAATC
This sequence comes from Bordetella muralis, assembly GCF_054781015.1. NCBI lineage: Bacteria > Pseudomonadati > Pseudomonadota > Betaproteobacteria > Burkholderiales > Alcaligenaceae > Bordetella > Bordetella muralis. The sequence goes on from NZ_BAAGVF010000008.1 coordinate 192,774, forward strand.
ACCACGAGGCGATCTGCGCGATAACCATACTGCTCATGACGTACCGCGGCATCGCGTGCAGCGCAAACAATCGCGGCGGGTACGCGACCCGATAGCAACGCGCAGAGCTTCAACACCAATCGGGCCGAGCGGCTGCTGCGTTGCAGATGCGCTCCGGAATTACGAATCCCCCACGCCACGGCACGCACACCGGCCAACCGCGCGGCCACGCCGCCGATCAAGTCCGCGTGATACATCCATGTCTGCACCGCATCCGGCTTTTGCTCGGCCAATAGTTGACGCAATTTCAACACGCCACTCAGGCTGACACGGCCACGCGCCATACCCAGCGTATGCACGGTGACGCCTGCAGCACGCAGGCGCTCTCCATACACACCCTCATCCGTCAACGACACCACCGTGTGATGTACCTGTTGGTCGGGATACGTCACCAAGCGAAACAGGACAGCTTCGGCGCCGCCCTGCCCCAAACCCGTAATCACATGCGTGACGCGCAAAGTCGCAGGCGTATTCACGATCTGCCTCGCACGCTGTCAAACAAGGCATCCCATTGCGCCAATACCGCCGGCAACGCATAGCGATTGCGTACCGACTCGGCGGCACGTTTGCCCAATTCCTGACGCAAGGCCGGGTCGGACAATACGCGGCGCAACCCCTCGCGCAGCTTGTCCCGGTCACCCGCGGGCACCAGCACGGCGTCCTGGCCATCGCGCGTCATCTCTCGCGGACCGCTCGGGCAATCGAACGTCACGCAAGGCAGGCCCAATGCCATCGACTCCAACAACACATTTGGAAAACCCTCTACCGCCGAGCTCAGCACAAACGCCTGTCCCTGAGATAACGCATCCCACGGAGCGTCGGTGCGCCCGCGCAGTTGCACGCGATGCTGCAGGCCCGCTGCATCGATACGCGCCTGCAGATCGTCGCGATCCGCGCCTTCGCCCCAGATACTGAGATCCCAATCGGAAAACTCGTCGGCCAAGTCGGCAAAAACGTCGATCAGTAAATCGAACCGTTTGGCCGGCGCCAGCCGTCCCATCGCCAACAGCTGTTTGCGCGGCGTGACGGCCTGCGTATCCACCAAGGGCGCGTCCAGCAACTCGGGCGGCAAAGGATTGGGGATGACTTTCAATTGCTTGATGCCGGGCACATCACGTGCAAATGGAGCGACCGTATCATCGGCCTGCACCGTCACCATGTCGGCACGAGGATAGAGCCAGCGGCGCGCAATACGCCACACACGGCCCGTCGAGAGTTCCGCGACTGGGTTCGTCCGTTCGCAGACAATCAGTGGAATATCCGACTTGCCCAGCACCTTCGTTGCCAGGATCGCGGCCACATTGACGTTGGTCAGAAAGGACACCACCACATCAGGGGCCTGTTCGCGAATCAATTCCCGCAATGCGCGCAGTCGCCGCCACGCGGTCAATGGGCCGCCGCTGCGCGTGCCGACCCGATCGGCCAGCCAGATCAGATTCACGGCATCGGAAACAGGATAAAAACACGTACCCTTGGAGGAATAAGTGGGCACCAGTGTCACGGTATCACCGCGATCGGTCCAGGCGTTTACTAACGTGGCGGCCACCCGTTCGGCTCCGCCTGCATGCATGGAACTGACCAGCAGCAATATTTTCATCGTGAAGCATCCTTTTCGCCGGCAACGCCGGCGTGATAGCGATCCAACCAGGCCTGCATCATCAGCACGCCCCACAAGCGGCTGCTCCAGTCGCGATGACCGGAGACATGCTCACGCCATTTGTGCAGGATGGGTTCGGGTTCAAACCAGCCCTCCTGGCGCAAGCGCGCCGGGTCCAGCAACGATTCGGCCCAATCTCGCAACGGCCCGCGCAGCCAGCTCGCCAGCGGCACGGCAAATCCGCGCTTGGGACGATCCACCAAAGACTGAGGCACATGGCGGTACAGCACTTGGCGCAACAACCACTTGCCGGTGTCGCCGCGCACCTTGTATTCAAAGGGCAAGCGCCAGGCAAACTCATAAACACGATGGTCCAACAAGGGTACGCGCGTTTCGAGACTGACTGCCATGGCAGCGCGATCGACCTTGACCAGAATGTCATCCGGCATATAGGTCACCGTGTCGAGCTTCATCATTACGTCGAACACGGAGCCGTCCATAGACTGTTCGAACAACGACGGAGGCTCGACCCCTTGCTTGACGACCGAAGTCGGGTCCGACCAATACGAAACGAACGACCGATAAAAATCACCATGCGTGTCGGCGCGTAGCATCTCGCCGAATTTGCCTACTTTACCGCGCCAGGCGCCACGTCCAGGCAATGCCGTGGACGCCCCCATGATGGCGCCCATCGCATGACGCACCGGGCCGGGGAAACGTTCACACTTGCGCCACCAATCCCGCACGCGAAAATACCGTGAGTAACCACCAAACAGCTCGTCGCCACCGTCACCAGACAGCGCCACGGTCACATGCTGGCGCGCCAAGCGCGTCACCAGCGCGGTAGGGATCTGCGAAGAATCTGCAAACGGCTCGTCATACATATCGGCCAACGTCGGCACGACAGCCAGGGCATCGTCGGCCGTGACGTAGAGCTCGGTATGGTCGGTGCCCAGATGCTGCGCCACCGCCTTGGCGTGCTCGGCTTCGTTATATTTTTTCTCGTGGAATCCAATCGCAAATGTACGCACAGGCTGCGAGCTTTGCGCCTGCATCAGTGCGACAATCGTCGACGAATCAATGCCGCCCGACAAGAACGCGCCCAGGCTCACGTCTGACAGCATCTGTCCACCCACCGCCTTGGACAGCACTGCCTCGAGTTCATCGGTGGCCTGTGCATCCGAGGCAAAACTGCTGCGTGTCTGCACACCCTGATCCGCCATCTGCAAGGCAGACCAATAGGCATGATGTGCGGGCACACGCTGCGCGCGCATGTCCGCCTCGGAAATTTCCAGCCACGTTCCGGGTGGCAGCTTGTAGATGCCTTCGTAGATGGATTGCGGCGAAGGAATGTAGTTATGGCGCATCAGCGAAGTAATCGCAGCGCGGCTCAGCTGGCGGCCAAACCCTGGAATCGGCATCAAGCCCTTCAGCTCGGAGGCGAACACCAGATTGGCGCCCGTATAGCCGTAGTACAACGGCTTTTCGCCCATCCGGTCTCGCGCGAGCGTCAACGTGCGGCGCTCACGATCCCACAAGGCAATCGCGTACATGCCCACGGCGGCCTGCAAGGTCGCCTCGACACCCAATGCGGCGAAGCTGGCCAGTACGGTTTCCGTGTCCGAGTGCCCACGCCACTGAGGCGCCTGCCCGGACTGCTCCAGGCGAGCGCGCAACTCCATATGGTTGTAGATCTCGCCGTTGAGCACCAGTACATAACGGCCGCAGGCAGACACCATAGGCTGATGCCCAGCCTCGGTCAGGTCCAGAATGGCCAGACGGACATGCGCCAGCGCCACATCGGCTGCAGGGTCTTCCCAAAAGCCATTGCTGTCAGGACCACGATGCCGAATACGCCGGCAGCTCTCTGCCAGCACCTGCGCCTTGTCCTGCAAGGCTCCCCAGATTCCGACTATTCCACACATGATGGTTTCTTCCGTGCTCGTCCAGACGACTGTTGGGCCGGGCGATCAGCCCTGCCCTCGCACATCGTCGAAAAGTTGTTGCCACAAGCCCAGCACCCGCTGAGCCGAAAATCGTTCACGCGCTTCGATGGCCCGCTGCGCCAAAGCCTGACGGGTCTCGTCATCGTCCATCAACGCCGACAGCGCCGCCGCCATGGCCGCGACATCACCGTTGGGCCGAACCAGTACGCCATCCGTACCGTCACGGACGACCTCGCGCGGCCCGGTATCGCAATCAAAGCAGACCGCAGCCAATCCGCTGGCCAAAGACTCCAGCAAGGTATTGGACAAACCCTCGAAACGAGAGCTCAGAACATAGATGTCCGCACTCGCATACCAGTCGCCCACATTGCCTACCCGCCCTGGCATGCTGACACGCCCCTGCAAACCCGCCGCATCGATCTGGGTCTGCAAGCGTTGGCGTTCGCCACCCTCGCCCAGGATGATCAGATCCCACTGCGGGTACCGATCCGCAATCTGCGCATAGGCCTGTACCAGCAGGTCGAACCCCTTGTCCGGATGCAATCGTCCCACCGCCAACAGACGGCGTCGGCTATCGGCTGCAGGCGGCGCGACGACCGGCTCGGCACGCGACAACGGCCAATGCACCGGATTCGGAATCACTGCGAGCTTGCTGCCCGGTACGTGCTGTTCCAACCAATCCGCCGTGCCACGTGTGAGCGCCACCACGCGGGCGGCCTGCGGGTACGTCCACCGGCGCAAGCGTTGCCATAACCCAGACAACGTCTGCGATGGCGGATGCGTGTGTTCTGTCGCGATGACTTGGCACGGCATACCGCGCGCGGCCATCACCGCCAACACCGACGCCGTCGTCATCATGCCCAGCACGATATCGGGCTGAAACTCTCGCAACACCCGGCGCAAAGCATGCACGCGCCGCACATTCGCCCATATCCCGCGTAAGCCACCGCCCTCGCCTGCCGTGTGCAGGATTTTGCGCTGCACGTGCGGATGCAGCGTGTAGGCATCGTCGCGGGCGTCCGCTTGCGTAACCAGCATGACTTGCCAGCCGGCCTGCGCCCAATGCGCGCTCAAATCGGCAGCGACGCGCTCGGCGCCACCGCCATGCAGCGAGTGGATAAAGATCAGGACACGCGGCTCACGCATCGCGGGCGAATCCATCAAACGGTCTCCTTAGCGGCCGGCGGCTCATGACGCTGTAATGCCACCACGAGATAACACGCAAACGACAAGGCATACATCAGCGCCGTGGCCAACATGATGCCCGATGCCCCCATACGCGGCGCGAGCACGGTGTTCAACACCGCCTTGAGCAGAAAATTGGCGACCGCGATCAGCGCCATGACGCGATATCGATTCTGGCTCGCCAACAGTTGCACCAGAATCAGCACCCCGAAATAAAACGGCAGTTGCAGCAGTCCCCAGCGAAATACCTCGGCTACGGCCTGAGTATTGTCGGCGCTAAATGCACCGCGCTGGTACAACACCGACACGCCCCAAGGCGCCAACACCCACGCAATCGCCACCGCAACGGCGCCAGCCCCGAGCATCAAGACCGACCATTTCAAAGCCATCGTACGCGCCCGCGCGGCATCGCCACGGCTCTGGATATCAGCCAGCACCGGTAACGCCGCCCGCCCGACGGACACGGCGCCGATACCGATCAATAACGATAACAACCGAGCCGCATATCCCAGCGTCGCATTGGCGTTGTCGCCCAGATTGGCGGCTGTGTACTGATCCAGCGGACCAACGAAACTCATCGCGACTTGGCCCACCAGCATGATGCCCGCCGCGCTTACCAGCTCGGGCCAGTGCGATGACTGCATCGTCAGGCGCGGCGTACCCCAAAAACCGTTATCGGCGCGCGCCGCCAGCCAAGCCAGCCACACCGCCTGAATCGCATAGCCGACCAACGTCCCCCACAACAAGGGGCCCACATCGTGCGGTGAGGCCGCGGCCAGCATGACCCATGCCAGCGTAGCGATGGCCGGCACGCTGTCCAGCAAGGTATTGACGTGCCGCTCGTGTGAGCGCAAACGCGCCCCGCTGATGCCTGCCATCAACAAGAACACCGTGACCGGCACAAACGCCAGCAGCAAATCCGTACTCATGCTGGCGACCTGCACGGACAGGCCGCTGCCCAGCCATTGCAATACCCAGGGCCAGGCCAGCGCAGTCGCCACAGCCAATACCAGCCCCAGCATCAGCATCCAGCCTTGGAGCTCGCTGATGAACAGGTCGCGTTCCTTGCCCCCCGTGCGCCTCAGGCGCACGAGCACAGGAATCAATACCACCCCCAGGACGCCGACGATCGTGACCGGCAACCAGTTGGTCATGGTCATCGTGAACTGATAGGCATCTACCGCATCGCTGATGCCATAACGATACGCGACCGCCATTTCCTTGACAGCGCCGGCAGCCTTGCCCAGGATCAAGAAAACTGCCACACGGAACGCAGCCTTGAAGATGCGTTGATGATCCGGATGGATCGCGTTGACTCTGCGAATGAGCGCTTTCAAGAATTCTCCCACTCGCCTATGATTCGTCGCGGTAAAAGCGACCGCACGGCACGCGGGCGGCCCGGCAGAGCGCGCCCGCGGCCTTTGGAATGATCAACCCAGGAATTTGACGTACCAGGGCATCGCGGTTTCCAGGCCACGCAGAATATCGAACGCGGGCTGATAACCCAGCAGTTTGCTTGCCTTGCTGATATCGGCCTGCGAATGCCGTACATCGCCCGCCCGGAAATCCACGTACACCGGCTTTTTGTCGTATTGCACGCCCTCCGTGGCCAAGGTTTTGGCCAGAAAGCCATACAACTGAGTCAGCGTCGTGCGTCCGCTATAGGCCACGTTGTACACCTGATTGATGCCTTCTTCGGGCGCCATTGCAGCCAGCAAATTGGCCTGCACGGCGTTGTCCACAAAGCAGAAATCCCGGCTGGTTTCGCCATCACCGTTGATGTTGACGTCCTCGCCGCCGATCATGGCGGCTGTCCATTTCGGGATGACCGCCGCGTAGGCGCCATCGGGATCCTGGCGCTTGCCGAACACGTTGAAGTAACGCAGGCCCACGCTGCGGAAACCGTACGAGCGCGCAAACACATCCGCATATAACTCGTTGACGTATTTGGTGACTGCGTAGGGCGACAGCGGCTTGCCGATCTGGTCTTCGACCTTGGGCAAGGCCGGATGATCGCCATAGGTCGAGCTGGAGGCGGCGTACACGAAGGTCTTGACCTTGGCATCGCGAGCTGCGACCAGCATGTTCAGCGAACCACTGATGTTGACCGCATTCGTCGTGATCGGATCGTTCAACGAACGAGGCACCGACCCCAGCGCCGCCTGATGCAACACATAGTCCACGCCTTGCGTGGCCTTCTGGCAATCCTCGAGATTGCGGATATCGCCCTCGATAAAGGTAAAGCGCGCCCATTGAGCGGGCTCCACCGAATCGCGCACCTCATCCAGATTGCGCTGATGGCCGGTCGCGAAGTTATCCAACCCCACGACTGTCTGGTCGAGCTTGAGCAGCGCTTCCAGCAAGTTTGATCCGATGAAACCAGCGCAGCCCGTGACCAGCCATTTACGCGGCGTAGCGCGCAACTCGCGCTGAATGCTTTCGTAACGTTCGCTCATACCACCCTCTTTACAGACGCAGGTCGGATTCGTTGGTGGCCAGCACGTACTTCAAGTCGTACAACACATGCTTGGCCTTGCCCAGTTTACGAATCTCGGCAGCGCCCATTTTGACGAATTGTTCATGCGACACCGCCAGGATGATGGCGTCGTATTTGCCCTGTTCCGGTTTGGCGACGGGCGTGATGCCGTATTCGTGCACGGCTTCTTCCGGATCGACCCAGGGATCGTAAACGTCGACATCGACGTTGTATTCCCCCAGCTCGTGCACGATGTCGACCACGCGGGTGTTGCGCAGGTCGGGGCAGTTTTCCTTGAAGGTCAGGCCCATCACCAGTACGCGCGCGCCCTGTACATGGATACGCTCTTTGGTCATGGCCTTGACCAGCTGCGACACTACGTAGCCGCCCATGGAGTCGTTCAGACGACGGCCTGCCAGAATGATTTCCGGGTGGTAGCCGATGGATTGCGCCTTGTGCGTCAGATAGTACGGATCCACGCCGATGCAATGACCGCCCACCAGACCCGGACGGAACGGCAGGAAATTCCATTTGGTGCCGGCAGCCTGCAGTACGGCCTCGGTGTCGATGCCCATCTTGTTAAAGATCAGGGCCAGCTCATTGATCAACGCGATGTTCACGTCACGCTGTGTGTTTTCGATGACCTTGGCGGCCTCGGCCACACGAATGCTGGACGCCTTGTGCGTGCCCGCCGTGATGATTTCGTTATATAGCGCATCGACCAGATCGGCGATTTCGGGCGTGGAACCCGAGGTCACTTTCTTGATCGTGCTGACGCGGTGCGCCTTGTCGCCCGGGTTGATACGCTCGGGGCTATAGCCGGCGTAGAAATCCTCGTTGAATTTCAGGCCCGACACGCGTTCCAGCACCGGCACGCAGTCTTCTTCGGTGGCGCCAGGATAGACGGTGGACTCGTAAATGACGATATCGCCGCGCTTGAGTACCGCACCGATGGTTTCGCTGGCCTTGACCAGCGGTGTCAGATCGGGCTGTTTGTATTCGTCAATAGGCGTAGGCACCGTCACAATGTACACATTGGCCTTGGCCAACTCGGCACGCTCGGCGGTATATGTCAGATGCTTGGCCTCGGCCAACTCGGCGTCATCGACCTCCAGCGTGTGGTCATGACCAGCCTGCAGGGCCTGAATACGCTTGACGTTGATATCAAACCCGATGACCGGACGCTTCTTGCCGAACTCCACGGCCAGCGGCAGCCCGACATAACCGAGGCCGACCACGGCAAGTTTTACCTCATCGATACGCAAGATAGCTCTCCCTTTGCCGCGCTACGATCACGGCATTTTAAATAGGAACGGGGAAAATTGTAACAGTGGCCCTTGACCCGTTGTGGGCCTGTCGCCAGGACATTCACTCAGTGAGTACGTGGCAACAACAGCCACCCCGGACGACGCCACGACACCAGCCGCACGTACAGCCAGATATAGGCTGCCGCAAAGACAGCAAGACTCAAGCTCAGGATCCAGGCGTTGTCCCACCAGATGGTCGCCGGGACCAGGCCTATCAAGGCCAACACCCACATATATGGGGAAGCCAGGGCATTGCACAAGGCCGGTACGGCATGACGGCGCCCGCGGCTGAACGTCACCCGGACCAAGCGGCGAAACACCAACTGGTGCAAGTGCAGCGCATCCGGCTGATCCACCGGCACACCACGCTTGAAACGGCGGCGCCAGATCGAAAAACCGGTTTCGAATACAGGATAAAACAGCACGGCCAAGGCATAAAAAGGCGACACGGACGGATTGCGCACCACCAGGAGCACCGCCAGTTCCGCCAACATAAAGCCCAGGAAATATGCCCCGCCATCGCCCAGAAACACCCGGCCAAACGGGAAATTCCACACCAGAAAGCCCAGCGTGGCCGACGCCAGCGACGCCGCGATCATAAAGATAGGCATATCGCCGACCTGCAGCGCGACCAGCGCGATGGACACGGCCATCAGCGTAGCCACCATACCCGCCAGGCCGTTCATACCATCCACGATATTCAGCGCGTGCGTACAGCCACCGACAGCGAACATCGTGAACACCAGCGAAACGGGCCAGAACGACAGTACCCAATCTACCGGGGCAATACCGACACGGCTGACGCCGCCCAGCAGCCACCACGCAATCGCCGCAGACAGAAAAGCCGCCAGCAGACGTTTACTGGCACCGATATCTTTTGTAATGTCTTCGAGCAGGCCTGCGACAAACACAGGCAGCGCTGCCACAAACAGCGCGGGCCACAGCCAGGTCAGCGTCATATTGCTGGGCCCCAGCACCAACAGGCCCGCCAAAGAGCCTGCCAACACGGCCAAACCACCCACGCGAGGCGTCGCACGCGTGTGCGAGGCCTGCGGCTTGCTCAGGTCGCTATCACCGGTAAATGCACCATGCCAGCGTTCGGAGGCAACAATGAGCCCCCCAACCATGAACGCCGCCACGCAGATATACAACCAAGTCACAAAATCTAACCCCCACGCTGCGCCTTCGGCTTGTTGCCCTCGCAAGAAGGCGTTTTGCCTTGAGCCGGCTCGGCGGCAAAAAAGCAGATTGGGCGGAATGCCCGGAAACACACCATTATCTACAGTGCGTGTAACGCTCTTGTATGTAGGGCATAAACAAGTGCAAGGCACCCCCACAAAACGTAACGGCGCTATGGATATGAGCCTACATTACACACCTAGTTTCAACGGATTGTAATGCTATCCCTACGCCAACCGAGACAAAGAATTACGGGGTGTCTGAACAGGCTCTACAACGAGGGCTCGTCACTCGGGTTCTATCGCCGTCGAGCGTCCTCGAGTCGGCTCCATATCGCAAAGTCGGGTCTATCCGCAAGAATTGGGGACACAACAATTCTGATTAAAAAAAAGCCCGAGATCTTGCGATCTCGGGCTAAATCCACCAAAGGAGGAGGGTGGAGGAGACAACCGGGGCATGTTGGGGTGAACACTGCATCAGGTTCGACCGCTACGCATCGGGGTGATTCACCGCGCCGCTGCGTTTTCAACATCCATGAATGAATATTAGCGCATGGTTTTGTGCGATGCAAGATATTTTTTTAGCTGGGATTTTGATCGCCGTTGAGTGTTGCAAAACCACATCACCTCGCCGGAAAGCCGCACCGCAGCACGCACATGCATCAAACCTGATTTTAGGTAAAAGGGTAAACCCTTGCGGGCTTACCCTATAGTTTTCAACCACTTATACCGAGTGCATTGAGGCATTTCTTATCCATATGAGGATTTTGTTGTGCGACGCACCAAGCGTCTGCCACTACCCTCGCCCCGCCTTCGCGCTTCAAATCCGATAGGCGGTGGTGGTCATCACACGCGACATCGCGCGCATCATTCCCCGTACGGGCATAGGCAGGGACACCCCGCCGGCATCTTCGGCGCTCGCTCGATGCTTTGCCTCGTCGTCTTTCATCTTGCTCACGATCTGGCGCGAACGCTGGTCGGTCGCCGGCAAAGCAGACAAATGGCTGTCGAGATGCTCTTCAACCTGACGTTCGGTCTCGGCCATGAAACCTAGATTACGCGGCGCGCCTGCATAACTGGCCAGCACACCCAACGTAAACGAGCCCGCGTACCAGATCGGGTTGAGCAGGCTGGGACGGCTGCCCAGCTCCTCGAGCCGTTGGGTGCACCAGACGAGGTGGTCGACCTCTTCGACGGCTGCATCGAGGAGCAATTTTTTAATCGGTTCCTCTCGGCAGGCCGCTGCCTGGCCCCGATAGAGCGCCTGCGCACATACCTCGCCGACATGATTGACGCGCATCAAGCCCGCGGCATGACGCTTTTCTTGCTCCGTCAGCGGTGGCTCGGGCTCGGCCGCCTCGGCAGGGTTGGGACGAGACGCCGTCGCCGCCCCCGTCAACACTCGCAATGCCCGGTCAACCTCGCCAAACAAAGCGTCAAGCGGACCTCGCCGGCGTGAAAAAGGGGCGAAATCGGACATTGAGGGTGACACAGACATAAATAGAACTCCTAAGTGGACATCCCCGGCTATGGCCGAGGTTCTCCTCTAGGAATTGTACGGAAATGCATAAAGACATGCCGCGCGCGCCGGCTCGCGGGCTAACCAGTCGCTGCCGTCGGCCAGGTTGAGCGAGAGGCCCTCGAGCAGTCCATCAAAGGGATAAACAGCGCGGCGTTTGACAGTACACAGCGCCGTGTCGGCATGGACGCTATTGAGGAGGAATTGCATCGCACCGGCCATGGACGGAACCCGCAGCAACAACGAGCTCTCATTGTCCAGCCAGCGTTGACCAAACGCTCGGGTCGCCTCCGTGTCGTGACCCCGTAAAAGCGCCGGCGGTGGCGTCGTGATGCAACGTGCCGGCGCGTTGATTTCGAGCAGCCGATAGGTGCGCGGCAGTTGATGAGGATGCGGCACCTCGGCCAAGGCCAGGCGCGCACAAATTGCGGCAGCTGGACTCGCATCCAACAGGATCACCGGTGCACCCGCCACCGCCCAGCGCCCGTCCAGAACTGCCGTACCCGTCAAATTGTCGCTATTGCTCAACCGCCAAAGTGTCGTCAAGGTTGTATGTCTCCTAATACATTGTGGGTATGGCTGCAGCGGGCCGTCCGGCCTGCGCCGCCATATGCCTCGTCGGCGCGCCCACGTCAGAGCCCGCTGCCTTGATCGATCGCGATCAGCCAGCGCTCCAGCAAGGGGGCATCGGCGGCGCAACGGGCCAGTTCCAGGGGCGCACGGCCATGCAGGCGGCTTTTGGGCTGACGCAGCCACGCGCGGGCCGTGTCTCGATTGCCAAAGACCAGTTCTGCCAACCAGACGACGCGCACAGCGCGGTACAGCGACACCACATATTTGCGGGTCATCTCAGCCGGAGGAGCCGGTTCGATCAGGCACGACAGGCTGACTTCGGTCAGATCATCCCGCAGGATCTCGAGCAACACGGGACCCATTGCCGTCGACCGGGGCGAGCTCACATAACCAAGCGATGCCTCGATACGCCGCTGCAACCTGGTGCGCACGTCCAGGCCTGCGTTGTCTTTATTGGACGGTTGCCGCCGTCTCGATGGCTTTGAAAGCCGCGTTGACTTCACTGCCGTCGATACTGACTGTTCCGCCATTAATCAGTCCCTCCAGATAAGCCCGCGCCGCTTGCTGTTGACGCTGGGTGCGCAATGCGATGCGCAGTTGGTCTTGTACCTGCGCGAGCGGCGGCACTTGGGCCATGTGCGCATCTACGACTTTGATGATGTGGACACCACCCGGCATTTGAATGGGATCGCTGACCTCGCCCTCGGACAGGTGCTGCACGACTTCGCGCAGGCCCGGCACCAATTGCTGCAACGTCATTTCACCGCTGTCGCCGCCCTGCTTGGCCGTGGCCGCGTCCTGCGAATATTCGCGCGCGAGGGAGGCAAAATCGGCATTGGCGGCGCGCGCTTGCTTGACCAAGTCGGCTGCCTGTTTGCGAGCCTTTGCTACGGCCTGGTTATCGGTGTACGGGGCGGCCAGGAAGATCTGGCTGACGCGATAGCGCGCAGGCATGGTCAACTGCGACTTGCTCTGATCGTAGGCAGCCTGCAGTTCCTGTTGCGAGGGGTAATCGTCAGGCGGCTGGCTGACCGACTCCAGATACGTGCGCAGCACCACCTGATTGTGGGCCAGCTCCAGCACACGGTGAATTTCCGGACGTTCGGGCCAGCCCTGCAGGGTGGCCTGTTCGATCAACGCTTTTTCGGCCAAACGGCCGCGCAGCCACTGATCCAGCGATGCCCGGTCGGCCTGTAACTGCAGACGCTGCTCGGACGGCAAACCACGCAAGACCGCGTCCATGTCGGCACGCGAAATCGAAATGGTGCCCAGCGTGGCCACGGGTTTGCTGACGTCGATCTTGGATGGCGCGGACTTGCCTGCGCTTTGAGTGACCGGTCCGGAGGCGGCGCCACCCACCGCTCGGACCGGCGTGTTCGGCGCGCCCTGCGATTGCGCGTGCGCATCGCCGCCGTCGCCGCAGCCGCCCAACAATGCCGCGCTCAACCCGAGCACGGCGGCCACACGCAAGATATTGCTTTCGTTCATAAGGACTCTCGGAATGGACACAACACAACTACGCGGCGTCATGCACCGCGGCGGATTGCGCACTGCCCTCTTCTACCGCAACAGCGTGATCCTGCGGAGCAACACTGCCTGCGCCTTGCTGTGATGCCACCGTCTGTTGGGCATACTGGCGCAGGAACAATAGAAACTCCTGCAGCAAGTGGTCCCACAACTCGGTCACGGCACGCACGTGAGACTGGCTGACGCCGCCGGCAACGATGACGTCGAACTCCAACACCAGGAACGAACCGCCCTGCACCGTCAGGCGTGCGAAACGCTTGGCCACGTTCCAGCCAGCGACGAAGTCAGCAGACAGCTCGCCTTGCACGCGCAATGCGCAACTCAGCGTGTAGTCGACAAACTCGCCTGCTTGCGGACCCGGGTTGCCGAAACGGACGGAGAACCCCACCCCCTGGCTGGCGCTGAGCAACTGCACCGAACCGTTCTGTTCGGAACGGTTCACGCGGTAGCCCGCATCTTGCAACAAGTGGGTCAGGCTTTCGGCTGTGACGGTCTGGACGAGAGAAGTGCTGTCGGTCATTGTGTGATCTTTCCATGTAGAAAAAATGAAAACTCAGTCGTTGGTCAGGCGTGACGCGTTGCCGGCTGCAGCAGGCTCCGCCGTTTCTTGATTGGCCGCCTGTTGTTTGCGCGCCAGTGCAGCGGCCGCGTCACGGCTGAACTGGGCCTCGTACAGTTTGTCGCCGTGCGCCTGGGCCTGCTCGTCGAACAACACACGAGCCTGCCCCGCAAAGGGCTGGCGGATTTTCAATATGTCGCCCGTTCCGAATGCTTCGTAGGCCGATAGCAACTCCTTGCCAGCGGCATACATTGCGGCGTTTTTTTTCTCGCACATCGTCAGCAGGCCGTCTCGGTCTTTCAAGGACGCCTCCAGGGTGACGCGCTTGGCCTCGCTGGCGCGCGCCATGCCCAGGAGTTCCTCGTAAGCGCCGCGAAATTTGTCGATCTGCGCATGGCTGGCCGCCACCTGGGCGTGGGCGGCTTCGCGTACGGCCTCCAGTTTGCCGGCTTCGTCTTGCGCGACGCCCAATTGCGTACGAAGTTGCGCGATCTGGGCTCGCAGCTGCTCGTTGTCCTTGTGTGCCGCTTCACGTTGCGCCTCCGCGGTGACCTTGGCGGCCAAGGTTTGGGCGCGCTCGCTCTGCACTTGCTGCAATTGCTGGGTGACGTTGCGCAATTCCGACCGCAGGCGTTCCTCCATGCTCTGCGCGTGGGCGGCCGGCGCGGCCCACACTACCGACAGGGCCAACCACAGCCCCGCCCAAGGAAAACGCAAGCCGCGCCGGGACACGGGCTCTTGGCGTATCGTCGCGTGACGACGAGAAAAATATAAAGTTGTCATGAGTGCCAACCACCTTAGAAGCGCGCGTTGACTTCCGCCTGCAGGACGTCGACGGAGTACGGAGCACCATAGACTTCCTTGGTGCTGGTCCAACGCAGCAGGCCGTAGACGTTCTTGTCAAAGGCGTAACCGCCTCCCAGGAAATAGCCGCGAGCGTTAGTGCCGCCCAAGTGGAAGGTGGAATCGTTGTAGCCGTCAGGCATCGCATCAGGCTGGATGTATTTGTATCCCGCGAACACCATCCAATCGCCTTGGGCACGCAGATCGAGCCCGCGACCGAGCGACGCTTGCAGCATCCAGGCGTTGGGGCCGCTTTCGATCGAATCGTTGTTTGCGCCCGTCCGATTGTTGGCCACGTTGTTGATGCCGCCCGCGCGGCTGACCATTTTGTCTTCGTCGTAGGCCAGGTTACGAACATAGTTGCCGTGCAAACGCAGACCCATGCCGTCGAATATCTGGGTATCCCAGATCAGGTTGACGTCCAGCAAATTGAATTTGGAGGCCAGGCCGACGTATTGATATTGATCGTTGGCAGGATCGGCGGGATTACCCGGCACAGCGGCCATCAGGTCACGCAGCAGGAACACCGTGTTGCCGTGCTGCATGAAAGCGGGCCGCGACCAGTCGGTGTCGCACACGGCCGAGGTCGTCAGGCAGGGCGAGGAACGCTGGCCTTCGATATTATCGAAACGATAATACGCCAACGCACCGGTCAGCGTATTGCGTTTGTCCAATTCCCAACGAGCGCCGATCTGCGCGCCGAACAACCACTTGTTTTCCGTCTCGCCCTCGCTCCAGCTGCTATCACTCCAACTGCCGAAGGTGTTCTCCAGGGCAAACGCACCTAACGAGCCGAATAGTGTCACCGGGCTGTCTTGCAGCGCCTGCTTGAACTGGGCCGAGATGCCGTCGAAGTTCAAATCATCTGAATACAGCATATTGGTGGACACAAAGGGATTGGCCCCGCGCCCTGCCGTGATGCTGGCCCACTGTGCAGGCCGGTAGGTGATATAGGCCTGATCCAGCCAGATATCCTTCTTGTCCATGCCGCCGCCCAGCGTCTGCGTCGTGGACACGGGACTGTCGTCGCTGCCGGTGGCCAACCGGATGCCCGCCATCCATTGATCCGAGATCTGAGCCTTCACACCCAGACGCGCGCGGGCACGCATCATGTTGCGGCGGTCCTTGCGGGTATTCAGGAATGGCATCTCCAACGGATAGTCTTGGCCATTGACGACGACAGGGACAGGACCGTTGCGGTTCCAATCGTTGAAGTCGACGATCGTGTCGCTGTTATACGAGTCGTACAGGCGCGACTCGTAGCGAGCCCGCACATCGCCTTCGACGGTGATGCGAGAAACCCAGTCAGGAAAGGTATTGGGCTGCGCCCAGTTTTCGGCCTTGGCCTGGACCATCACCTCGGCTTTGACCTGGTCGCGAATACTATCGCGCACCGATTCGGGGATATAGGTCACGCGCACGTCGCCCGGCTGAGCCACTGCGGCGCCTGCGGCCCCCACCTGATGTGCCGGGGCGGCCTGGGCCTGCGCTTTTTGCGCCTCGGCTGCTTCCGATTCGGCTTGTTGCACCAGGGCGTCGGCTTGATCCTGTTTCAGTACGCCCTGCTGGACCAATAGACGAATCAGATTGATAGTGGCGTTGGGCGACGCCTGGCTCTGCGCGACGGCCGGGCCCACGCCTACCACCAGCGCGACGGCCAAAGCGCTAGCCAATCGTGTGGATGTGAATTTCATCTGCAAAACTCCGAATCTAAGAATCATGTTCAAGACAGCTCGATCAAGACGGGCGGCGGCCCGTCAACGACGCGCGCACAGGCATGCTGACGGAGGCCGGTGGCCGCTCGTCCAGCGCAGGCACGGCACGCAATGCGGCAATCACTCGCTCGTCCACGTCGGCATCACCACTGGAGCGCCCGATCTCTACGCGCAGAATCTGCCCCGTTGCGTTGAGCCAGATGTTGACGGTCATGCGGAAAGTCAGATTGCGGGTGCGGTCGTCCTCGCGCAGGATTTTCTGCAGGGCGTAGGCCATGTATTGGCTGTACGTCGCATTGCCTGCGCGGCCGCCTCCGGAACCCGCCATGCCGCCGCCTTTTCCTGCGCCGATGTTGAAAGAATCGCTGCCGGCTTGCGCGTCGGCGTCCATCTGCATGGGCTTGGCCAGGTCATCGGAGGGCGACGGCGGCGCTTCTTCCTTGGGCTGCGGCGGTTCGTCCTGAGGCTCGGGTTCGGGCTCGGGTTCAGGCTCTACGACTTCCTCTTTCTGCTCGGGCTCAGGAGGCGGCTGTTCCGGCTCGGGAGGCGGAGGCGGCGGCGGGGGCAGCGGAATAATGGTGGCGACCTTCGGGGCCTCCCGCTTCACGCCGGCCATATCGTTGGCCCATTGCCAGAGGAAATAGCCGAGCACGGCCACCACCGCCACGACCCCTGCGCCTTTGGCGATGCGCACGCGCCGGTCTTTGCCGCGGCCGGCGTCCTGGCGGCCGGTTGGATCAGGAATGTTCGACGACATGTTGCGCGCTCTACGAGGTCGGCTTGCCGGTGACTAGACCAATCTGGGACAGCTCGAGACGGCGCAGCATGTCCAGCACCTCGACGACTTTCTGGTATTGCACGATGGCGTCGCCGCGGACGATGACGGGAAAATCGGGGTTCAGCGCCTTTTCGGTGCGCAATCGATCTTCCAGCTCGGGCAAGGTGACCGGATAAGCGTCCAGGAAAACCTGGCCGTTCTCGTTGATCGAAATGGCTTTCGTCTTGGGCTGCGCCAGCGATACGGTGCTGCTGGCCTTGGGCAGGTTGACTTGAATGCCCGCGACTTGCGCCGTGGCAGTCAGGATGAACATCACCAGCACCACCATCAGCACGTCGACCAACGGCGTGATGTTGATGCTGTCGACCGGTACGCCGTCGTCGTCATCAGGGGTCGAGGACACGGATGCCATGTGCGGTCTCCTTTAGACAACGGCGGCTTCGGGTTTGACCGATGCCGGTGTGCGACGGCCCTGATGGGCAGCCTCGGCAGCCTGGCTTTCGCCCTGCACCTCGGCCAGGCGCGTCACGAACTCGTCTACGAATACGCGCATGTCGGCGCCGACATCTTTGTTGCGCCCCTGCAGACGGTTGTAGCCAAACAGTGCCGGGATCGCGACGAACAGGCCCATGGCAGTCGCCAGCAGCGCGGCAGCCATACCCGGGGCGATCGCGTTGATATTCACGTCACCAGCCATGGCCGTCCCCAGGAACACCACCATGATCCCGAGCACAGTACCCAGTAGCCCGATGTAGGGTCCTCCCGCAATCGCGTTGGACAACACGCCCATGCGACGTCCCAGTGCTTGGGATTCTTTGGTCCGCACGGCATCCATGGAGGCGCGTATGGCTTCGATGGTGGCGCCGGAAATCGAAGTGGTGTCAGCACCTTGCGAACGGCGCACACGCAGTTCGTTGACTGCAACCTCGTACAGGTTCCACAGCGGCGCGTCTTGCATACGGCCTTTCAACGCCGTGTCGTCGATCAACATTTCGAGGCGGTTGCCGACTTTGGCAAAGGCTTCGCGGAATGCCGCATTGCCTTGCTCCACGCGTTTGACCTTGCGGCTCTTGGACACCATGATGACCCAGGATTGCAGCATCATGAAGACCAGCACCGCGATCACGATCCAGGCATCCAGCGGCACGGCGTTCAACAAGTAGCCCAGGCCGCCAAAACCAAAACCGGATTGCTCTTCGTCGGCACCGTAGACGACCAAGCGCGACTCTGCTCCCTGGGACACGGCATCGGCCAGAATCAGCGCAGCGGACCGAGCGGTCTTGGATAAACGGATTTCGTCGATGGCGCCGATGAACGGTGCATAGGTCGCGACCGGGACGGCAGGCGCCGCAGCGCCAGCAGATTCTGACGCGGCTGCGGTCCCCTGGGCTGCGGGGGTGTCGGCAGATGGCGCAGGGTTTGTGGGCGCCGCTACGGCCGGCGTGGTCTGACCTGGAACATCGGCCCCGATGGCGGCGATCGTGTTCAGCGGCGGCAGACTGGCGGCCAGCGTTGCGCTCGCCTGACCATTGACATAGAGCACGACCTGACGGCCATCCGCCGTGACAGCCAAATGTTGCCACGCGGCCGGCGACAAAGGCTGGCCCGGCTGCGTGCGTTGGCCATTGACTTCGACAAAGGGAACACCGTTATCCACGCCGATCAACAACGCGTTGCCGCTATCCCGACGTGCGTAGATCAATTGCGCACCCGCGGCTTGGTCCGAGCGCACCCAGGCGCTGAATGTGAATGCGCCTGCGGCCGGAACGGCCAGCGAGGGGCTGGCTGGCAGCATCAGCGGGGCGCCGCCCACGAACTGCGCCGCACGGCCCGTCACCCCATCGACCATGCCTGCCAGCGCAGTCTGGGCGTGGTTGCTGTAGGCCGTGGCATCACGCGGCGGCGCATCCGACGCACCATTGAAGTGGTACACCAAGGTGTAGTTCGGGTCGAACGCAAGCTGGCCGTTCGAGGTGGCAGGCGCTTTCTGGTTGCCGTAATACATCCAGATGTCCTGGCGCTGCGCGCCGACGACGTCTGGGATATCCACCCACACCAACGCCATGCCCAGCAAGGGATCAAAGCTCTCGATCTGGTAGTTCAGCACCGTCTGATCATCGCTGGTCACAAAGCGCAGGTCGTCGCCTTTCTCGTTCACGCCGTCAAACGCGAAGTTGCCGGTGTGCAAGCGCACCAGTAACGGCATGCGGCCGACGTTTTCATTGATGGCCCCGGCCTGTGCAGTGGTATCAACAGAAATCTGCTTGCGAAAATTCCAGTCGGCCTGCCACCAAGCGTTGGCAGTCAAGGGAAACACACTGGCCATCAAGGCCAGCATGAGGAAAAGTAAGCGTTGCATGGTTGCCGTGCTCCGGTAGTCCGTCATGCGTAAGGGTTAAAAGTTGGCGCGCAGGTTGAAATTCACGCGCGATTCGTTTTTCTTGGTGACATCGCCGTCACGCAGGGCATAGCCCCAGACCAGGCCGCCATGCAGCCAATCGAACAACTGCATACGCGTGCCCAGGCCGACGCTGGCCAAACCGAAAGACCTCTCTTGATCGGGCAGCGGGTCGCGCAGGCGCATAAAGGCCCAGTCGCTAAAGGCGAAGAAACGCCATTCATTCACCTGAGGCCCCAACCAGCGCGACAGCGAAGGAGTCCGCAATTCGAGAGAGGCCATCAGGCCTTCGTCAGCCGAACGTTCGGCTGCCAGATAGCCGCGCACACTGGTGGCGCCTCCGGCCGAAAACTGTTCGTTGGATACCAGCGCACCCGAGGCCAACTGAAAGCCCGTGCGCAAGAAAGCCTGCCAATCGTTGCCGACCGTTTGAGTGTGAGTCAGGTCGCCGCGCAACAGCGCAAAGCTGGGGCTGGCCATATAGCGCTTGTAGTCGAACTCTTCGTCGCTGCTGCTCACGCCGAACGAGGTACGCGTGGCACCGACCACGCTCATGCTGACCGAGCTTTGCGATGTTTCGGTATAGCGGTAGCCGTCGTATGCCAAGGTGAACGGAACGTATTTCAACGGCACCTCGTCGCCGTCCCCGCCATAGATCAGGTTCTCATCGAAGTTCTTGTAGTCCACACCGACGGACAAGGAGTTGTGCCAATTGCCTAATGGCTCCATGGAGTAGGTAGCCATCATGCCGAAGGAGTAACCCTTGCCCAGCACATTGGTGCCGCCAATCGTGGCCACGTTGCTATCGGAGTGATAGCCGGAAAACTGCAGACTCCACTTTCCGGATAAGGGCATGGTGTAGGAACCCGACCACACTTTGGCGTTGGAAGGCTCCTCGGGTGCGGTGAAATAAGTCACCGAGAACGCATGCCCGCGCTGCCACAGATTATCGTGGCCCAGTGTGACCATCGCCCGCAGTTTTTCCGTGTCGGCGCTGTAGTCGTTGTTCAAGCCCACGCTGGCATTCCAGGGGCTTTTGTCTTCTACGCGCAGATCGACGTCCATGGTGCCGGGCATCTTGCCCTCACGCACCAGGGGCATGACCTGGCGGCTGGCCGTACGATTCAAGGCAGTCAACTGCGTTTGCGCTTCGTTGAAATCCGGAACCTCGCCTTCTTTCAAGGCAGGAACCTCATCGCGGATTTCCAGCGGCGAGTAATGTTTGGCTCCCACCACGCGCAGGCGCCCCACCTTGGTTTCGGTCACTTGCAAGATCACCACACCGCCGCTGACCTGCTGTTCAGGCAAGTCGACGTACACAGATTGGTAACCTGATTGGTGATAGACCTCTTGCAAGGCATCGCGAGCCGCCTCGATGTCGGCCATCGTGCGGTCGGGTCCCAGATAAGCGTAAACGGCCTTTTCGATGTCGCGCGCGGTCAATACGGAATTGCCCCGCACGATGTACTCGCTGACGTTCACACGGCGGGCGTCGGCCCGCTGTGAAGCAGCGGCAGCAACGGGTTCGGCGCTATCGGTGCCCACCGATGATTGGGCGTTTACACAGGCATGTATACCTAGCGCCGCGAGAGCCGCGCTAAAGATCCTGAGACAGACGCCGTGGCCTGCGTTGTTCAATTCATGCATAGAACCGCACTCAATCCTGATTAGAATTCGCCGCGAGTCACGGAGCCGCAAGGCATCAGCAACGCGCAGCGGCCGCCTGTGAATCACGAAAAGCCGGTCGATCAAACCGATCACATTTACGAACCGGCAATGACCAGCGTTTACTGATTGCTAGACGAATGACGGACGTGGGGAGTGCTCAATGTCACAAAAACTTCACGGAGAAATTTGTGTGGAGCAGGAAAGAAGCTACGCAGCGGGTACTGGGTAGTGGACGCGCACCTGTGAAGCGCAGCATGCTCAGGACAATGGCCGCTGACTAGAGGAGCGAAGACGGTACGCGTTGTACCGTGCGGCTGTGCTCAGTGCGGGCTTGTACTGCAGTCGTTAAAAAGGGGGCTGGCGCCCCCTTTTTAACGATGCTCCTCTACTGTGCAAGATTGCGCCGCTCTGACGGCGTCAGGCTTGCCAACTGTTCGGACGTCAGGGAGCCCGTGCCGACGACTTGGACCACGCCGTTTGGACGATAGGACAGCGGCTGGATGACCGACGCAGACGAGCTGGCGGGCGGCGGCGCGCTGCTGATGGGTTCGTTGCCAAAACCCAGAATCTGGACGTTGATGATCGAGGGCAACGCACGCTGGGCGGCGGCACGTGCACCTCTTGCCGCATCAGATGCGGCAGAGGCA
This sequence comes from Bordetella muralis, assembly GCF_054781015.1. Lineage (NCBI taxonomy): Bacteria > Pseudomonadati > Pseudomonadota > Betaproteobacteria > Burkholderiales > Alcaligenaceae > Bordetella > Bordetella muralis. The sequence continues at coordinate 214,729 of NZ_BAAGVF010000008.1, forward strand.
GCAGTGGATGCCGCTGCGCTGGCGCTGGTCAACGCGCCGACGTTGACTGTCGCCACCATCGGGATCCCCGTGGATTCGCCCTGCACCTGGATGTTCTCCGCATTGACCACACGCAATGCGGCAATGTTGACGTCGCCTGACACCCGGATACCCGCCTCGCCCGCATCGACGGTACCCAACGGCGCAATCAGGTCGATGTCGCCCGGCGGGATTTCCGGGATGGGATTCAGTGTGGCGATGCCCGCGCCGGTCGTAGGCGCGGAGGGAGACAACGCGATGTTGCCTACGCTGTCGTATTCCCGGCGCTGGGGCGTATAGACCATGCTGGTCTTGCTGCCGCGGCCGGCGTTGATATCTCCCTCAGCAGACCAGGCCAGGATGCTGCCGCCAAAAGTCGTGAATATACGGCTCTGGCCCATCAAGATGCTGTCGAGCGCGTAGAGATTGATATTCCCATCGCCCTGCGTGATCACGCCCGAACCCGGACCTGGATTGAACCCGCCATCGATGCCCACCAGGGTACGGCCGCCTGGCGTCATGATGCTGATATCGCCCCCGAAATTGGTGTGGATACCGGCGTCCAGTACATCGTAAAACGACACGTTGTAACCCGGGCTGCCCATCGCTTCCCACTGCGCCTTGGTAATGTAGGTCACGCCCGGTGTGGGACGGGTGCGGCCAATGTTGTTGGATACATAGTCGGCGTTAAAGTAGAGCGCGCTGCTGAACATTGTCAGGTCGCCCTCGTACGTCAGCGCCCGGCCTTGCACATCCTGTGCGGGGAACAGGGTGGCGATGGCTTCGCGGCCGCGCAGATAGCTGCCAAAGCGCTTGCCGTCGGGATCGTTGTACTCGCGGCCCGACTCGCGCAGTTCCGCGTAATAGACATTGCGCAGGAAGGCACGCTGCTGATCCGACGGCAAAGCGTTAAAAAAGGCGCGCGCGTCCGTGGTGGCCGCATCGAAGTGCAAGCCCAGGCCATTGGCACCACCGAAACGTTCGCTCAACCAATTCACCAAGCGCAGTTGGCTTTCCGCTCGGAATTCGCGCGCGAGCGATCGGTTGCCAGCGCTGCGGCCCTCGGCCGTTGCAGTGACGCGCGCCGCATCGAGTTCGGCTTGTTTCTGAGCCAGGAACGCTTCGGCCCCGGCTTCATCGCCGGTATAGCCAAACTCACTTTGCAGCCATTGCCCCAGCGTCAGCTCACCACCATAGGTGATCACAGCCTTGCCAGGCTGGTCGGCGAAGGGCAGATCCGGATTTGCCTGGTTGTCCGGATTCAGATAACGCTCGGCAAAGGCATCCCAGTATGCGCCCTCTCCCATGCCGGCCGAGACCGAGATACCGGCGCCGCCGCTGCGCTCGCCCGAGGACGCGGCGCCGCTGATCGGCCCCAGACTCTTCAGCTCGCCTTTGTTGCCCAGATAGACGTGGCGCCCCGCCGAAACATCGAGCAGGCCTGGGCCCAGAATATAAAAGCTACTGTCGCGCACATCGCGGCCGGCTTGAACGACGGAGATATCATCGCCATAGGCGTGAGCGATGAGATTACCGCGGGTCGAGACGTTGCCGGCCCGTTGGGTGCCTGCCGTCGGATCTTTCTGACCCAACGGCGTGCCGGAATTGGTAATGTCGCGACCGGCACGAATCGCCACCGGGATCGATGCTTCGTAGCGCGCTTGCTCAAAGCCCGCTTGGAAATCCCCCAGAACAGCCTGTCCCACGCGCAGGCCAACGATATCGCCATTGACCGCGTAATAACGCGCGGGCTCCCGTCCTGCCGTCGCATAGGCAGACGTGACGGCGTTGCCAAAGGTGAACAACGCCGCCGAGTTCATGCGTCCGCCGGTGCCCACCGGCGACGCGTCATAGCTGCTCAGAATCCAGTCGTTATATCTTTGCGTTTCAGGCGCTGCATTCGTGATCAGCAGAGGGTTGAATCCAAACTGGCCGCCGCCCGTCTCGGCCACCATACCGACGAAACCGGGCCGGAAGGGACTGGCCATGGACAAGGGATCGGCAGTGGAGGCTGAGAATACGTAGCCCGCACCTTGAATCGACTCCTGGGCCAGCAACTGCAGTTCGCCTTTGCCGGTAGCGTTCGTAAACTGCTCGCCTACGGGTGACGGCGCCAGCACCGTACCGTAGCCGTAACGTATGAACGGGCCACCACTTGCAGATGCGACACTAGCGCTGGCGCCATAGTACACACTGCCATTGGCCGCTGCCGCGCGCAGAATGGACGGGTAGAAATAACCGTCGCCGTTGGCCGACTGGTTACGGCCGTTGCTGCCCCAGCGCACGTCCTCGGTGCCACCCCGTTCGTCCCACGTTGTGGTCGGCGTCAGGCTTCCTCCTGCGCTAAACAGATCAATCGCCGTGGCTGGCGTCCATAGCGAAAACCAGCTCCAGCCGTCGCCGTCATGGCGGGTGCCTTGATAGGTGAAAGGCGTCGAATTTAGCAGCAGCGTACGTCCCGGATCGGCTGCACCGCCCAACACCAGATCACCGCGCGTCTCGATGCGTGCAGGAGCATCGCCCAGCACGACGATGGGCCCGCCGGCGGCACTGCCGCGCCCGGCCGTATACACATCGCCCAGGCGTGAGTCCATCTGGCCCAGGTCGCCATAGCCCAACTTCACGCCCCCAATGGCGCCCGCATCGATGGACAGCGTGCCACGCAGATTGACGAAGGTGCTGTTGAGATCGTGTTCGTTGATCCGCAGTTCGGGGTTGGGATTCAGTGTCCCGCCTAGGCGCAACTCGAGGTCGCCGCCGCCTGTCTGCACCAGTTCGCCCGCCTGCGTGATGCGGCCGGTACTGGCCACGACCAGGTTCAGCCCCTGGCTGCGCGGCGTGTGGAACGAGACATTCGTCATCGCCTGTATCCCGCGTGGGTCGATCATGCCTGCGTCGCCGCCGGCTTGCACGGTCAGATTGCCGCCCCCCAGTGTGCCGATGCCGGTAAATCCCACCAGGAAGGGGTCGTTGCTGAATAATCGTTGGTTATAGGGGTCGCGCTGCCCAGTCGCATCACCCGCGACATAGGTACCGAAGTTGACCCACCATGCCGTCGGCACCGCATCCGCACCTGCCTCGACACTGCCCGACCCTTGACGCCATAGCCAGTTGCCGATGGCGGTGGTCGCGATCTGCTGACGCGTGTTGTAGAAGGTATAGCCCTCGGGGTCGAGGCGATTGTCGTTGTTGCCGACCAGATCCCCCTTGAGATCGCCTTGGGCGCGCACCAGCACGTTGCCGCCGTGCTCCGGATACCAGGCCTGATACAAACTGCCGGCGCCGCCATCGACTAGCGCCTCGAAGCCTGCCCCTTCAGGACGCAAGACGGTGCCGTCGCTTAAGCGGCCGCGCACCTGGTTATAGCCGCCGCCCGTGGACGTCGATGCGGTGCCGGCGGTATAGACGCCATACAGCGAGGTCATCTCGAAATCGCCGCTAGAGATCAGATCAAGGTCGCCCGTGCCGGTACGTACCACGCTGAACAACTGCTGGCGCGCGGGGCGGTAGGCCTCGACCTTGTCGGGAGGCGTCGCCGGTGTGTCGAACTGGGCGATGTTGTCACCAAAGCCGAAAATGTTCAGATCCGCCGGAGACTCCCACATCAAGCCCCACATCACCATTTCGTCGATCTGCGCCTGCGTGATAATCTCGCCCGCCGCCGGCACGAAGCTGAAGAAATAGCCGCCCGTCAACACCTCCGACAGCTGCGTAAACCCGCTCACATCGCTCCAACGGTAGATCGCGGGTGACCCCGTACCGGGTACCTCGCGCACGTCGACGCCTAGGCCGAAGTGGGTATCGGACAGGCGAAGGCGAGTCGTACTGACGGGCTGGATCAGGCGCGAGTCGGCGGCCTGCAGATCCGCGCCGGCCACCATCCGGATGTCCCAGGACTGCGAGCCAGCGGCAAGCATGGGCGCCAGTGCCAGAGTGCGGCCTTGGGTATTGTCGATACCGACAGGACGCAAATTCACCATTTCGACACCGCCGGGCAACACCACGTCGGTTTCTGACGGCACCACAGCACCCTTGGCCAAGGCCAGCGGCTGGCTGAGTGTCATGGCCACCGGCAGCGCTACGCCTTTGGGCCACACCGTGGCGGCAATCTGGGTCTGCGCGGGCAAGCGGAAACCGGCACCAAGCTGCATGCCGGGCTCCAGCGTCAATGGTGTCTGCAGGACCGTGCCGGCCGCGAGCACGACGTTGCCGGCGACGTCGTGCACCGCGGCACCCAGCACCGTGCCGGCAGACAAAGTCAGGCTCTGGGCCAGCGGCATGGCGGCAGGCAGCAGCGTGCCCGCAGGCAAGCTCAAACCCGCAACCGGCAGATCGTAGTTCAGCGTGCGGCCGCTCGCGAACTTGGTGCCGGTCTCCAGCGTGGCCATACCGCCATGCGGAATGACGAGATCCCCACCAAACGGCATGCGCCCGGCAGGCAGCACCCAACCATTATCATCCGCGGTCACGCCCTGCTTGGACGTGTCGAAGCCGTCGGTAATGCTGCCGAAAATCGCCAGGTCGCCCTGTGCGCGCAACACGAGCGCGCCGGCTTCGCCAGAACCGTAAACCGCCGTTTGCTGCGTACGCGGATTGACACTGGCGTAACGATACCGCGACAGGTCGATATCACCGTCGACGTGCAGACCGCCATCGGGATTGACCGCCGCGTTACTGACAATCTCTACACCAGGACGCAGGTGGAATTGTTCACCATAGCCGCGCAAGCCCCCCAGCTTGCCATTCATCAACGTCCCGTTGGCCAGCGCGTTGTCGATAAAGGCAACGCTATCGTTGTGTTTGGCATCCAGGTAGGCCTGGTCGATGCGCTGATAGGTACGGCCATCCACGGAAACATCGGTGCCCGGGGCCGCATCGTCATACGTGTAGAAAGCATTGACCGCAATGGATTTCGCCCCGGTGATCGCCACGGCGCCACTGGCGTCGATATCGACGTCATCGCCCCTAGCACCCCCCAGGCGCGGTGCATTGAGCGCCACGGTGCCGTAGTTCGCGTTCGCGCCATCCACACTCAAATCCATACGAGCACCGTTGCTCAACACCAGGCGGCCATGGCCCGCGTCGATCTCGATGATGGCGCGGTTAGGCGCGTCGATGGCCTGTCCATAGCTGTCGCGGCGCAGCGCGCTTGCGCTCGCATCCAGTACGGCGCTGCCGACAATGGTCACGCCGTTGTTCGCGGCCAGGCGAATGCTGCCAGCCTGCTCACCGCTCGCATCGACCAGACCTGACACCGTGAGGCTGCCATTGTCCACAGAGATATTGATCTCCCGAGCTTTGAGTTCGCTGCCTATCGCGAGATTGCCTTGCTTGAGCTGGAAGCTGCGGCCGCCAAAGACCTGGCCCTGCGTCAACCGCTCGTTGAGTCCGGCAAAATCGGCGATATTCTGTGCGCGTACATCGATATAGCCGCCGGCAAATGGCACGATGGTTCCACCCGCATCGTAGCGGCCGGTGCTGGCGCCCTGTATGCTGCCCTTCAGGTCGGCTGCGCCTTCCAGTGCTATCGCCGTCAACCGGCCGGCGCGGTTGTTGTCCGCCGCAATGTTGATCGTCGATGCGGCATCCTGAACGATGTTGCCATGACGGCTCTGGAGCGTGATGTCGCCGCCCCAGCTATATTTGCTGACGTCAAAGAAATCGATTTTGCGGCCGGCCACATCCAGTTGCGCACCGTCCTCCAGACTCACATCGCGTTGCGCCGACAAGGTGAGTTTGCCGCTGGGCAGCAGCATGGCGGTGTCCACGACGAGACGGGTGCCCGCATCCAGCGACAGCTCGGCGCCCAGAGCGCCGGCGGCCATGGCGTGGTCAAGAGACGGCGCGGCAGAGCCTGCCGGCGCAACCACGGTAATGGCGCCACCGGCCTTGATGTGGTTCACCGAGCCGGCCTGGCCGGATAGCAACGGCGTATTGATGTTCAGATTGCCGCCGCTGTATCGCCATGCCTTGGTCGTCTCGTCCCACGCGCCTTGGGATTGATACACCGCCAGGGCGCCTTTGTGGTTGGCGGTAATACGCCCGCTGGCATTCAGATCGACGTTGGCAAAGCCCAGCGCCAGCCGCTCGTGCATTCCCACCGAATCGGGCTGGCTCTGCGGCCCATAGCCGAATTCGATGGTATCAGCGTCAATCACGAACCGGCCGCTGCCTGTGCCGGCGCCTGCCGCGATGACGGGGCTGGCGGGCGACGTTGCGCCATTCCAGACCAGCGTGCTGGTCTGGATGCGCGCGACATCGTTGGCGCCGCCATGACCATAGATAGCGGGGGTTCCCAATACCAACCGTTCCAGCGCCGACTCGCCCGTTGCCGGGTTGAGGGTGCTCAGATCCACATTGCCGTAAAAATTGATCGAATCACTGGCGTTCAGGACCAGGTTTTCCAGCGCGGGAGCGCCAGTGGTGGTATCGCCTCGCAACAGGCGATCGAGCACAGCCTGGTTCAGCGTCAAGCCCGAGGGCAGGACGCCGTCAGCGTTCGCTTGGGCCAGCGAGGCAGCACTGCCCACGTTGATACCGCCCACCGCCAGCACGAGGTTACGCGTGCCATAACGCACCGACTCGCCCAGTTCGAACGATTTGTTGGTGGCGGCGGTAATTGTGCCTTCGGAATACAGCACGGTTTCACCGGCGCAGCTTGCCCCCGCGGCGCAAGTCCCGATGTGCAAATACCCGGCGCCCGCCGACGTCGAGGGATCGTCGGCGGTCGGCGACATCACGTTCAACCAGCCATTGGTCACGGCCAGCACCCCGTTCTGACCGGGGCTCAACACATAGCCATCGTTCGAGTCCCAGGGCGCGCTGCCACGCCCCAAGGTATTGACACCCGCGCCCTGTTCGATGGTCAGCCCTTGGGTCTTGTTGTTGACCACCAGGAATACCGAGGCCGCTTCGAGCACGGCCCCCTGACGCAGGATGAGTTCACCGGTGGAGCTATTGGCAAGGCCGACCCGCCAGGAATCCTGCGTCGACAAGCCATCGACATTCTCTTTGGTAAACATGGACGTCGGCGTACCGCCGATACTGATGCCTGCGGCGCCCAGACCGTTGAGCGTCCGTGCATAGACAGACGTGCCCTCGAACCCCTCAGTCGGCGCTGCACCATCGGCGAGTATCTCAATACGGCTGCCGTTCAGAACCACCGTGCCGCCGTGCCCGCCCTCGGCCGGCGTGAAATCTGCGGTCCCGGCGGCGATATTCAGCTGGCTGCCTGGCGAGAGACTCAATTGACGCGCATCGCGCTCTAGCTGAGGGCGCGGTGCGCTGTCGCGCAGAGCCCAGTCCATGCCGAATTGTGCGTAGCCGGTCTCGTTGTATTGCGAATAGCTACGTAGCGTGTCGGCCGGCGTCAAAATAGCCTGAGTGGTCTGTACATCGGCGATGCCGGTGTTGCGAATGTTCAAACGAGCGGCCGTGGTGTAAGACCGGTTGCGCATGACGCCGCCACTGCCAAAGGCCACCTGATTCGGCGCCAGCCCATTGAGCTCTACACGGAAGGCGCCCGGCAACAAGGCGTAGGTGGATGGCAACAGCGTATAGGTCCCCGGGGGAAGGCCCGGCACACCGGGGGCGATGGTGATCTGGCGCCCTATTGCCGGATCACCCGCACCGTTCTCGGCAGCAATCGGCGCCACGACCGGTTGCAGACCCGGGACGACGGCGTAGACCGGGTTGCTATCCAGCCCCGGCTGGGTAAAGCCGTTGCCATCCCACTCCACCTGCATCAGCGGGTTCAAGCGGGCATCGGTAGAGCCGCCACGCCCCGTCAAAAAGCCCGCGCCTGTCAATTCGCCACCGCCGGACAAATCGATCCGGGCGCCCTCCTGCACGTCGATGCGGTCGGCTATCAAGTGCACATTGCCCAGCCCCTCTCCCAGTCCGGAAAACCGCGCATCCGACCCAGCATAGTTGTAGGTCAGGCCATCGACCGTGCCGCCATAAGGCATGATCAGGCCGGCTGCGCTGACCGACGAGATGCTGCCGGGGCGCATCACAATCGTGCCCGGTGCCTGGTTGTTCGTTGCGCGGGGACCAAACTCCAACACGCCTAGCGGCGCACGCACGACACCGCTCTGATTGATATTGAGCGACATCAGGCGCAAGGTGCCAAAAGCCGAGTACGGCACGGGCGGCGTCTCGGCGCCACTGCGCTCGATGCGCAGGCTGCGTTCGGGGTCGAATAGAACCTGAAAGTTGCCCCACATATCAACTTGGCCCTTACGCCCCGCAATCACCTCGGCTATCGCACCGGTGGCGGGATAAATCTGGCTGGCGGCCAGCACGAGATCGCCCTCTGTGGTCAGCGACGTGCGGTCGCTGACCGTGTGCTTGAGGAAACGCAGATCGTTCTGACTGCGCAGCGCCAGCAATTCGAAACCACGGCGCGAAACGATCGTTCTGTCGCTTTGCGTCGAGTGCCCATAGGCGCCGAACGCAACCTTGTTGAGCACGTCCAGCACGCCCGCTTCGATCTGCAATTGCGTGGCATCCTGCAACTCGACCATGCCGCCCACTGCGGTGGAGGGGGCAATCAGATCGGGCAAGGTATAGGCGTCCTTGCCAAGGCGCGAGTGCCCCGCCACACGCACATAGGGCGCGGCCAGATTCACGCGCGCGCCTACGGGCGCATCTGCGGTGAGCGCAATGGCGCGCGAGGCCAGATTCAAACTCTGCCCCAGCCTCAGATCGACACCGTCGCCCAGCGACAAAACGCCAGTCACCAGCATGGACAAGTTATCGAACCCACCCGCTTCGACGCGGTCCACGCCGATACGCCCACGACCGTAGACCAGCGCCGGATCGGCTTGGCTCGGACGCAAGTCCGCCGCGAGACTCTCGGGCGTCTGTTCCTGTACCAACTGCAGTTCCCGGGGCGCCAGCACGCGATCGGTCGGCAAGCCGGCGTTACGATAGGCTGGCGCTTCCAGCGCCAGCGATAAGGTACCGCCAGACGCGCCCGCGCCGCCGGCCGCTGCCCGCATGTCGCCGTCCAGATACAGGCCGTTGAAACTCGCCAGATGTATCACCCCGCCATCGGATGCTAACTGGGTCGGGCCCTGGCCGGGCAAATGCACTGTGGCGGCAGCGCCGGATGCATCCAGGCGCGCGCCGTCTCGAATGACGATGAATTGATCGATCGCTCCAGCCTGCGTGGCATAGGCGCGATATTCGCCTCCGATTTCAATACGGCCGCCATCAAGCACCACACCGTAGCGCTGCCCTTGCACATCCACTGCCGTCCGGGCGACGCCCGCCACGTTCAACCAGGCCTTGCTGCCGATCCATACCGAACGGTCGTGACCTTTCAAATCACCCACATCCTCATTGCCGAAGCCCAGGCCATATACCCCGATCCGGCCACCGGCTGCATGCAATTCGCCGTCGATGGTGATCTGGCCGTTGCCATTCAGAACGATGCTGTGTCCCGGATCAACCTCGACACGAGTGCCCTCGGCAATGGCCAGCGTAGGTGCCTCGCCCCCGACGACCGTCGTGCGTGCGCCTCCAGCGGTCAAGACGAGATCCGCACCGGCACGTTGTGCCAGCACACCTTGCTTGGGTTTTTCGGCAAACAGCGGCGGCTGCCACATCGTCAATACGGACTGCAGGTCCGCACCCGTGGCCACGTCACGCACCAGGGATAAATCGGCTTGCAGCACAGGCATCGTCACGTGCAGATCGGCGTCTGGCGCCACCGCCAGGCCCGCGTTGCCCGTGATGTCGTAACGCGAGAACCCCTGTTGAAAACGCGCAGCATCCAAGTGCAGCATGGACTCGACTGCCACTGTCTGTGGCAGACTCGACCCGGCGCGGATCAAGGTACCGGCCGCATACGTCACATCGCTTGCCGCAATAGCACCGGCTTTAAGCACCCCAGCGGTCGGCGCGATCGCGACACCGTTGGGCAGGACGGCCGCATCGACGACATAGCTGGCCGGGAAATTCTGCGGATTCACGATGGACGTAATAACCGTGCCTGCCGGTAGCGTCGGCGGCGTGCTCCAGCTGTAACCGTTGACCGTGAGATATTGGCCATTAGACAACGTCACGCTGTAGCTGGAGCTTTCGGTGGCTGCCTTTGGCAAAGTCCACGCGGCGCCCAGTGTCAGCCAGCTGGCCGGATTCTCGGCGATCACCCGCGGCGCCCCGCCGATGACATCCCCCGGATTGGCGTGCGTACGGGTGTAGTGATAATCCACCGGCAGAACCGCTCCCGCAGCGACGGTGAAAGCCTCTTCAGTAACCAGGTCCACCGGCGAGCTATCCCCCGCCTGAAGGAAACCGTTGCTGCCGGCCACTTCGCCGCCGATGACGATCACATTGCCGGTTTGCAACGTCAGCGTGCCGCCGCCCTTGATGCCGCGGCTGCGCAACTCGCCTTCGATCTCCAGCCGCCCCTTGGGGCCGCCCGCTACCGAATAAGCGTCGGCAGACAATGTGATGCTGCCGCTTTTGCCTCCCTGCAGACTCTGATCCTCCAGCAGCGCCGCGCCTGCAGAAACATCCAACAGAGCACCCGCGCCCACACGTACGTCGCCACTGCTGCGCAGCGTGATGCTGCCTCCATTGACGAAAGGCAGGGCATTGATATTGGCATCATCCAGCAGCAGATTGCTCCACAGGCCACGCGCGTCCAGCGTGATGCCATCGCTGATCGAAACGCGCGCTGGATAAGCGGCCTGAGCCCCCGCCCCCGTCAGTGGCAACGACTGCCAACCCGTGGTGTTGCCGACGTACTGATCGACCATATTGCCCAGGGTGATGGCACCCCCGCGAGCAACCAGATCGGCATTCACGTTCACCTGCGTGGCATGCAGCGCGATCTCGCCACCAGGCGCGACCTGCACGGCTTCGTCAGTCTGGATCGCGCCTTTCGCATAGGCGCGCAGCTCACCCAATTCCAGGCCGTTGAGCCAGGCAGCATCCAGCACGATGCGCGTCGACTCGTCGGCTGGGGTCTCGTTTGCCGCGCCGCCCGATACAGGATCAGTGGCAGGAGCGGTACCGGGGCTCCCCTGCAGCAAGCCGATCACAATGTCATCGACCATCGCCCCGGGACTGAATCGCAGGTTCCCGGTCGCTTCGTCATAGACCGGAGTCCAACTACCGATGATCAATCCACCGCGACGCCCTACCGCCATCTGGCTTTGACGGTAGCCGTCCAGCGTGGACACCGGCGTCGTCAGTTGGCGCGAGCCTTGGAAAACTTCGGTCTCGATGTCTCCGGCCAACATCGCTGCCTGAGTACTGATAATCAAGCGGCCTGCATCGCGGCCCACGGTATAGCCTTCCTCCCAACGCGTACCCTGTGCGACCAGCGGATTGACCCAGGTATCCGTACGGCCCCAACGCACACTCTCGCGTTGATATCCCTGGTACAGGCCTTCCTGGTAGAGCAAGTCGCCCGGAGCGCGGTCTGCGGTGTACAGCCGGCCATCCTGGCCGCGCACCCAGCTTTGCTTGATGTAGCCGCTTTGAACGTCCAGCGTCCCCCCTGACAGATTGATGCTGGAACCCGCGCGCGTCGCCACATTGCCGCCGGCAAAATTCACGGTTCCGCCCTGTGCCATCCACTCGCCGATCGTATGGCCCGTCGTGCCCAGGTAGCCACCTACCTCCAGCAAGCCGCCAGGCGTATACCAGCGATCCGTTTCATATCCACCCGTGCCGGCCGGCACCAGCACCAGATAACGGCGATCCACCCACACATTGTTGTTGTTCAGATTGCCGGTGTCGCGGTTACCCGGCGCGTCGCGCTGCTCGTTGCCCTGGATATTGATCTGCACATTGTTGGCCGCCATTGCGACCTGCACGCCCACGGCGCCGGACACATCCACGGCAGCGCTTTCATGTACGGTCGCGGAGCCCTGTGCCATCACGGCGACTTGCCCTCCGGTCGCCAGCGTCAGGCTGCCTGCGCTGAAATCAACGCTCTGACCAGACACAATCTCGATACGCGACTGATCGCGCCGATCTGCCATCGTGGACAGGTTGTCGAACGTCCCCGTGATTCCCCCTCGACGTTGCGCGTCGAGTTGAGCCGACTCCTCGATCAAGGTCTGACGTTGACTGTCAAAAGCGGTCTGTCCGTCGTTTTCCAACAGGATGGCAGTCACCGAATCCTGTCCCAACGTCACTCGGCCCTCTGCATCGGCAGCACTGTTGAGCAGGTGAATCGTGCCGCGCGTATTCACGGTGGTCGTGGACAGCGCCACGCCTTCCTGCCGTACATCGCGCCCCGCCAGCGTGATGTCGCCCTCGCGGGATTGAATCAGACCGGTATTGCTCACCCGGCCACGCTGGATGGCGGGATCGATCAGCGCCCCATCCAGTCCCGGCACCGCCTTGGGCGCGACTTCGTTGCCGCGTGTCGTGGAATACGCCGTTCCGCCCGCCGAGCTGTTGGAGACGAGGCCCTTGCGTATGACGAAACTATCGCCTGCCGCCAATTGTGTCTGGCCCTTGCGAGTCGTGATTTCTCCGTCGTTGTGCACCTCTTGGCCCAACAGCAGCACATAACCCCCGCCCTGCGTCACACTGGCCGGCTCATGGGTTTGCACCAGCGCTCCCGCCTGCACCGTGACTTTGCCCAACGCATCGGTAAACGTAGCGGTGTTATTGTCGGCGCCGTACAGCCCACGGCTCAGGAATTGATCGTTACTGATCTTCGCGGCGGCTACCACCAGATTGCGCACATTCACCTGGCTGGTGCCGGTAAACACGACCCCGTTCTGATTCACCACCATCACCGTGCCGTCCGCCCGGACCGAACCCTGGATCTGGCTCGGGCTCGTTGAAGCCCCCGTCACCCGATTCAAGACCGCCCAGTCGGGCTGCGCCGTGCGCGCGCCCGTACGGTCGGCCGCATTCGCATAAGTCGCCTGGTCGAATACGACTTCGGTATTGCGCCCCACGTTAAAGGTATCCCAGTCCAGAATCGCCTTGGACTCGGTCTGCTCGATCGTGACGGTCGTATTGCCATTGGCCGCCTTGCCGACGACCGCCCGCTTGCCCGACACGCCGATCCAGGGCAGGTTCTGACCACTGGCGTCTTTGTCCCATAGCCCGCCCTGTGTCAGCCCATTGGGCGAATCCGTCGCCAGCGCCTGGCGATCGCGTTCCTTGCGCCAGGCCTCCATTTGACGAGACTGTGCCCGAGCAATGGCACCCGCTTCACCGGCCACGCGATTCAGGTTCTCGACGGAGCGGCTCAGTTGCTGCTTTGCCAGCCGGCGCTGCGCTGCCGCCGTCTGCGTGTTCAAGCCCGGCGCATTCTGCCGCAGCGCGCGGGCTTTGCCTGCAGCATCCGCGCCCACCCACCATGCGCCGGCAGCGTAGGCATTCGGCATCCCGACAGACAGGGAAACACCCGTCAGCAACGCCAATGCCGACAACGAAGCAGCCAAAGGTTTCAGTCGAATAACGTGCCCTTTGCGGGCGGGCGAAGAACCGGCGGTGCGGGCGCGGCGGCTGTGCATGGCTTGAATCCCTTCTTATGCTGTCCTGGATTGACGCGGCAGTTCGGCCGCCTGAGTCAAGCCCTAGACGCGCCACCGGGCGCGGGATTGAACCGGGTCATAAAAATTTAACGTTGGCGTATTTCCACGCTGAAAAACGCTGCGCGAGTCTAGGCCCTCCCCTGTCCCACCAGCACGATCCCGCCGGGCAATTGCGTGATCGACGCGCCATACACATCGCGGATCAACGCAATGGCCTCGTCCAGACGATCCAGAGAAAAATGCGCCTGCACGGGATTACGGCCCAGCGCCGGATCGGTCAGCACAATGCGGCCGCGACGGTAGCGATTCAGTTCCTCAATCACCGCAGCCAACGGCACGCCATTGAAAACCAGCATACGCTGGCGCCATGCCGAAACCTGTTCCCCGTCGATAGGCATAGGCGTCGAGTGCCCTGCGTCGTCATAACTCAATTGCTGGGACGCCAACAGGCGCACCGGTGCCCCGCCGGGACCGCTTTCCACACTGACTTCGCCCTGCAGGCAACTGACATGGACCTTTGCATCGGTGTAGCGCACATTGAAACGGGCCGCCATGGCGGTGATCCGACCCGGACCGGCCAGCACTTGGCACATGGGCTCGCCGCCGGCACGTGCCGGGGTCAGGATTTCAGCCTCGCCCGCCACCAGTTCGATGCCGACCACACCGCCCATGGCCTGATCCTGCTGCACGTTGATGCGTGTCTGCGTGTTCAATTCGACCTGCAAGCCGCCAGCCAGCGTGAGTTGACGCTGCTCGCCCGTACCAGTGCGGTAATCAGCCTGCCATTCGGTCAGGCCGGGCCACAAGCCCAGCGGTGGCCGCACCAGCAAATACGCCGTTGCAGCCGTCACGGCGCCACCCAGAAAAGCGCGCCGGCCTGCACGCGCTGCCCACGAGCGGCTCGCAGGCACACGGCCAGCGATTTGTCGCGCCGCCGGCTGCATTTTTTGCCACACTTGCCGGGCCTGCGCGAACGCGCGTGCGTGCTCCGGGCTTTGCGCGCACCAGCACCGAAAGGCCGCACCATCAGCCTCGCTGACTCTTCCAGATGTCAGGCGCACGAGCCAAGCCTGGGCCTCGCGCTGCAAGGTTCTGCGATAACCACGACGGGTAAAGGGAAGGATCGCCATACTCATCATGACGTACGGCCAGCACCAGGACCGAATCGCTGGACATAATTTCTTTCAAGTTTGGCGCAGCAATGCTTCAGACCGGCACGCAACTCTTTCTCGACCATGCGCACGGAAATACCAAAGCGCAAGGCAATATCGCGGTGCGGCAGCTCCTCGACCCGAGCAGCGATGACGATCGCGCGCCGCCGCGGCGGCAGCTCATCCAACGCACGCTCCAGCTCTTGAATTTCGGCCCGTCCGGCGGCGATGCGCGACGGGTCCAGCACATCTCCCGCCTGCCCGCCGGCCAGCTCATCGGCCATGTCGTACAGTGCCTCGACCTCATCGACCGACAACAGCCTCGCCTGGCCCCGGCGCTGATCCTCAGCGGCATTGACGGCCATACGGAACAGGTAGGCGGAGGGGTAATCAATGGAGCCCGTCTCCGACAGGCCCTGGAGCTTTAGCCAAGCGTCGTGCAGGGCATCGTCGGCCAAGTCTTCCGAGCCCAGGCGCAGGCGCAGGCGACGCCTGAACGACTCGTACTTGGACAGAAACAACGCGCGCAACGCGCTTTGCGTATTGGACATGGCGGTCTACGGCATCTCGCCCGCCGCGCGGCATTCCTGCTCGGCATCGTTGCGTGGGGTCAAAAGGATCGTCAGCGGCTGGACCATGCCCTGCGGAGGCTTTCCGACAAACAAGCCCCGCAGACGCTGCCGCAGCAAGTTATCGCGTTGCGGCACACCCGTGGTGTCCAGGAGTTTGATCCGGTCTATTGAACCGGATTGCGTGATCCATAACTGCAGGGCAGCCCGATAGCGGCCAAAATCGCTGCCCTGCCAATGGCATAACGAGCGCGTCAAGGCTGCCTGCACTTTGCCCGCATAGGCGGCCACACTCCCCCCACGCCCCACGGCCCGCGGCTTTGCTTCGGGCCGTTCGGCCAGGGTGAACGAAGTAGAGCTGATGTAACGCACATGCAAACCCGTATCTGCAATCAACTCGAGCAAGGCCTGCGACGGCGTGAACAATCCACGCACGGAGGTCGATCGGCGCCCCGCCGTCAAACGGCTATCAACCAGTGCCGACCATCCGCTCGTCTGGGTAAAGGCATTCAGCGCTGCATCCAGCGGTTGGGCGGGAATGTCGAAAGCCATCACGCCGGACACCTCAGGAGCTGGCAAATGAGCCCAAGCCCCTGTAAAGGCCAGCAAGGCCATCGCCGCCATCGCGCGCCAGCCCAGGGGACGAACCTTGATCGGCACCTGCTCTACCGTCATGCCTCATTGCCGAGAAATAAATCACCGGCCAAACCTACGGCCAGCACGCGAGGAAAGCCGGGATAGTAGGCAGACGCCGTGACGGTTTCGTGACATGCCGAGCGTGCCCCAGGGGCAGCGAGTCTCCGCAAAGCATCATGGATCGCACCCCACCGCAGGGCATGCGGTGCCAGGCAGGAAGGCCCATCGCGCTCATCCCACAAGAAAGATCCATGACACCGCCGGAAACCCAATCTCACCGGTCCGAACGGGCGCTACACTGACGGCTCGAAGGAGCTGCATCATGCCCGCATCCAAATGGCTATTCCTTTCCGGTCTGGCGCTGTCTGCCACGGCCGTCGCGCAGTCAGACGGTACAGCCCCTCCACCGCCCCCCAGCGCATCCCCCTGTGTCGACGTCGAGGTAAACGGCTACCGCGCCCTGTCCTATGAGTGCCTGAGCGCCCAGATCGCGCCGTCCCCGCAGCGGCCTGTCGACAACCCGGCGCTAGCCTCCAAAGACACCCTTTCGCAGCCCGGAAACCAACTGGGGCTGTTCAACCGCTCGGCCACGTCCAATCGCATGGGCAACACGCTGGGCACCTCGGCCTACCCTCAGCGGCCTCCTCGCCCCTGAGTGCTCCTGTCCCCGTTTCCCCTGCCCAGCACGCTGGCAATCCCACCGGTTATCATCAACCTTTGTTCGCGAATCACGCACAAGGAATTTTTCTCATGGATTGCACGATCAACTGGGGCGGCCCGGACGGCATGCTGTTCGTGGCCCAGACTGGCAGCGGTCACATCGCCACCATGGACGGCGCCGTCGAAGGCGGCGGCAACAATCTGGCGCCGCGCCCGATGGAGTTGCTGTTGGCCGGCACCGGCGGGTGTACGGCATACGATGTCGTGTTGATCCTCAAGCGCGGCCGCCATGCGGTCACCGGCTGCAGCGTCAAACTCTCGGCCGACCGTGCGGAAACGGATCCCAAAGTCTTCACCCGGATTCATTTCGCCTTCACCGTCACGGGCAAGAACCTGCCACGTGCCGCAGTCGAGCGCGCCGTGCAGTTGTCGCACGAAAAATACTGCTCGGCGTCGGCCATGCTGGAAAAAACGGCAGAGCTGACGTTCTCAGTGGATATTGTCGACACACAGGAAGCCCAGGCCGCGTAAAGCGCCCTCCAGGCCGGCGTTACCCGGCTCGCCCCGCGAGGGGCTCTAGCAATTTGAGGCAGCTGCGCGCTTTTGCATGCCGCCTCGCCAGCAAGCCCGCATCGGCGGGCAGATCGCCATGAAACAATACCTTTCGCTTATTCAATCCATTCTCGATCACGGTGCGTGGCAGGAAAACCGCACGGGCATACGGACGCTGTCGCTGCCTGGTGCGGCGCTGCGTTTTGACCTGCAACAGGGCTTTCCCGCCGTGACCACCAAAAAGCTGGCGTTCAAATCCGCCATCGGCGAACTGGTAGGTTTCATGCGCGGCGCACGCAGCGCGGCCGATTTTCGGGCATTGGGCTGCAAGGTCTGGGACCAGAACGCCAATGAAAACGCCAATTGGCTGGCCAACCCCTATCGTGAAGGCCCCGATGACCTGGGCCCGGTCTATGGCGTCCAATGGCGCCGCTGGCCTGCATACAAGCTGCTGCCTCGCACGAACACGGCACAGATTCAGGACGCGCTAAACCGCGGTTACCGCCAGGTCGCCGAACCCGACGAAGACGGCGTACCTCACGTGCTGTTGTACAAAGCCGTGGACCAACTGCGCCAATGCCTGGACACGATCCAGAGCAACCCGCAGGATCGCCGCATCCTGTTCCATGGCTGGAACTGGGCGCAGATCGAGGAAATGGCCCTGCCGCCGTGCCATTTGCTGTACCAATTCCTGCCCAACGCCAGCACGCGCGAAATCTCGCTGTGCCTGTATATCCGTTCCAACGATGTCGGCCTGGGCACGCCGTTCAACCTGACCGAAGGCGCGGCGCTGCTGCACTTGGTCGGCCGCCTGACGGGCTACAAACCTCGCTGGTTCTCGTATTTCATAGGCGATGCGCATATCTACGAAAACCATCTGCCGATGCTGCGCGAACAATTGACGCGCGAACCCTATGCCGCGCCGCAATTGGTGCTGTCGGATCGCATTCCCGATTACGCAGTGACTGGAAAATATGAACCGCAATGGTTGGAACAAGTCGAGCCTACGGATTTTGTCCTGCACGGCTACGAACACCACCCCGCCCTGACGGCGCCGATGGCGGTGTGAGACCGAAGTCGTTGCAAAACTGGGCCATCCTCATCACTCGTTATTACTGCCATGTCCGCCTCGCCTCGCCTGACGCTAGTCGTCGCCTATTCTGATAACCGTGTGATCGGCCGCGACAATGCGCTGCCCTGGAAACTGCCAGGTGATCTGGCGCATTTCAAACGGACCACGCTGGGCAGTCCGATCATCATGGGCCGCAAGACATGGGAATCATTGGGGCGGCCATTGCCGGGACGCACGAACGTGGTCGTGAGCCGTAATACGGAATATGCCGCGCCGGGAGCTGTCGTGGTACCCACGCTGCAAGCCGCTGTTCAAGCCTGTGGCGATGTCGCTGATGCCTACGTCATCGGCGGCGCACAGATTTATGAACAAGCCTTGCCCCTCGCCCAACGGCTGATCGCCACTGAAGTGCATGCCGTTGTTGAGGGCGATGCGTTTTTCCCTGCATTACCCGCTGAACAATGGCGAGAAATATCGCGTGAGCCGCAGCCTGCCGAGAATGGCTACGCCTACGATTTTGTCGGATACGAACGCCGGGCCTGATCGTTATCGAAACAATGGCGCACGAACACCCGGCGATCATTGAGACAGTCACTGAACTCAAAGGCGCATGCCGTCTTGCGCCAATGCACCGGCCTGGAATTCGATCGCAGGCCGCTGTCTCGATCAGCGCTCGCCCGCCTGCACGCGCTGCAAGAATCGCCATAACTGCGGACCCTGCGAATACGCGACGTTAAAGCGTATCCAGGGAATATCGGCTTCGCCCGGGTCGAAATAAGAACCCGGCGCCAACCAGATGCCGTCTTGCAACGCCAACTCGGCCAACGCATTTGCACCAGAATGCATGCTGGGCTCGGGCAAGCGAGCCCATAGAAACAACCCGGCCTGCGGGCGCGCCCACACCTGCATACCGAGCTCATCCATCTGTTGCGTCACCTGCGCATGAGCCTGAGCCAGACGCTCGCGCGTACGGACGATGTGCGCGCGATAACGGCCCTCGCGTATCACCTGATACACAACACGCTCCATAATCTCTGGCGACGTCAGCCCCACCGCCATCTTGGTGCGGGCGATATCACGGATCAAATCCCGATGCGCGGCGATGTAGCCCACGCGGACCGACGGACTGATGACTTTGGAATAACCGCCGAGATACACCACACGCTGCGCGCCGTCCAGCGCAGCCAATAACGGCGCGGTACCTGGCATCAACTCGCGTGAGATATCGTCCTCGATGATCCAGAGATTATGTTGTTGCGCAGCCTGCAATACACGGAACGCATTCGCCATGGTCATCACGGCACCGGACGGATTTTGCAGCACCGTATTGACGAACAACGCCCGCGGACGATGCGCCTCGGCCGCCCGAGCCAACGCCTCGCAATCCAGCCCCTCCGAGGTCCGCGGCACACTGACGATCCGCAGCCCCGCCAAGCGCAACAGCGGCAACAGGTTGGCATAGCACGGCTGCTCGACCAGCACTGTATCGCCCGGCCGCAACAAGGTACGAATCACCACATCCAGACCATGCGCCACGCCCTGCGTGAGCACCACCTGATCCATCGTCACATCCAGGCCCTGCGTGGCGAGGCTGGCCGCCACCGTCTCGCGTAATGGCGCATAGCCGTACGGATGTCCATAACCCGCAATACGCAAAGCCGGCACACGCCCTAGATGCCGCAATGCTTGATGCAGCCCCTCCTCGTTCAGCCATTCGCCTGGCAACCATCCCCCTCCCGACTTGATAGGGATGGAATGATCCGCATAAATGTCCGATAGCAGCCAGCCCGCATTCAGCCGTGGCGGCTGCCATGGCGTTGGCAGTACCTGCGCATCCGATTTGGGCCGAGGCGCAACACGGTAGCCGGCGCCAGGCCGCGCGACCAGCCACCCTTGCGCCACCAACCGGCTATAGGCGCCCGCCACCGTAAACGTGCTGAGCTGATAGGTCCGGGCAAAATCGCGGATCGACGGCACAGGCATGCCCGAACGCAGCGTTTGGTCCCGGATGGCGCTGACGTAGGCGTCGACCACCTGGTCCACCAGTGTCGGCGCCTGATGACGGGTACGGACAGGCTGAAAATCGAACATATCAATACAGTTATAGGATTAAAACCAGTACAGTTCGCAAGCTTTGCACCCATTGTATATTTTCATCCTGTCCCGGCACGATCAGAATGGTTGCCATCCTGCTGCGTACCAGCGGCCCATCGCGCAGTTTCATCTGGAGCTTGCATCATGAACGCCCCCACCGATTTGCCCGACCTGTCCCATCTGTGGATGCCCTTCACCGCCAATCGGCAGTTCAAAAGCAAGCCGCGCCTGTTGTCCAGCGCCAAGGGCATGTACTACACCTCGGTTGACGGCCGCCAGATCCTGGACGGCACTTCCGGCCTGTGGTGCGTCAATGCCGGCCATTGCCGCGAAGAAATCGTACAAGCCATCGCCAACCAAGCCGCAGAGATGGATTACGCGCCCGGTTTCCAACTGGGGCACCCTTTGGCATTCGAAGCCGCATCGGCGGTTGCCGGGCTCATGCCGCAAGGCCTGGACCGCATCTTCTTTACGAACTCCGGCTCCGAGTCAGTCGATACCGCACTGAAGATCGCCCTGGCCTACCACCGCGCCCGCGGCGAAGGCCAGCGCACCCGCCTGATCGGCCGCGAGCGCGGCTACCATGGCGTGGGATTCGGCGGCATCTCCGTCGGCGGCATCTCGCCCAACCGCAAGACCTTCTCCGGCGCCTTGTTGCCCGCAGTCGATCACCTGCCGCATACCCACAACCTGGAGAAGAACGCCTTCTCGAAAGGCCAGCCCGCCTGGGGCGAACACTTGGCCGACGACCTCGAACGCATCGTCGCCCTGCATGACCCATCAACCATCGCCGCCGTCATCGTCGAGCCCATGGCCGGCTCCACCGGCGTCCTGGTTCCCCCCAAAGGCTACCTGGAACGCTTGCGCGCCATCACCGCCAAATACGGCATCCTGCTGATCTTTGACGAAGTCATCACCGGCTTTGGCCGTCTGGGTGCCGCGACCGCAAGCGAATACTTCGGCGTCACTCCCGACCTGATCACGATGGCCAAAGGGATCAGCAACGCTGCGGTCCCGGCAGGTGCGGTGGCTGTCAAGCGAGATGTCCACGACGCCATCGTCAACGGTGTACAAGGTGGCATCGAGTTTTTCCATGGCTACACGTATTCGGCCCACCCCTTGGCTGCGGCCGCTATCCTGGCTACGCTGGATATCTACAAGCGCGACAATCTGTTTGCCCGCGCCCGTGAGCTCGCTCCGGCCTTCGAAGCCGCGGCGCACGGCCTGAAAGGCGACCCCAAAGTCATCGACGTGCGCAACATTGGCCTGGTCACCGGCATCGAACTCGCACCGCGCGAAGGTGCACCCGGCGCTCGCGCTGCCGAAGTATTCCAAAAATGCTTCGACAGCGGACTCATGGTCCGCTACACCGGAGATACCATCGCCCTCTCGCCACCACTGATCATCGAGGAAAACCAGATCGCTGAGCTTTTCCAGCATATCGGTAATGCACTGAAAGACGTTGCCTGATAAATCGAATCGGGCTCTGATTGAATGGGCCTGAGCCGGATGTCTTTTGGGGGAGAGCGGATTCTTAACACGTTTGTCGCCGCCCGGCAGGCGTGACGGACAGGCCTGGTCGGCTGACTCACCCCCTGGACGGGGGTTCGGCCTTCGTCCGCAGAGGATCGGCGGGCCGGGGGCCAAACTCGCTCCGCTGCGCTCCACTCAAACATGGCCCCCGGACTTCCCCCGCCAATCCTCCACGGACTCGGCAGCCTCCGACAGGCCTGCCCGCCACGCCTGCCGGGCGGCGACAAACTCACATCAGATACGTCGGGCCGTTCGCCTTTCATTGGTACAGTCG
Organism: Bordetella muralis; assembly: GCF_054781015.1. Classification (NCBI taxonomy): domain Bacteria; kingdom Pseudomonadati; phylum Pseudomonadota; class Betaproteobacteria; order Burkholderiales; family Alcaligenaceae; genus Bordetella; species Bordetella muralis. Next base: position 236,808 of record NZ_BAAGVF010000008.1, read on the forward strand.
GTGCGGGGGGATAAAGGCTGACAGGGCGCCTCGGGACCGAGCGAGGGAAACCGAAGGAGCGCAGCGACGAGGTTGACGAAGCGGTGCCTGGGCGCGCAGGCGCCCAGGCCGGTCCCGCGAAGCCCTGTCAGCCTTTATCCCCCCGCACCGACGTATTAAGAACGAACAGCCGATGAGCCGAGAACAACAAACGAGCTAGAGACAAAAGCCCTCTCCCCACAGCTCAAACCCCAAAAGCATCACCATAAAAAAACAAACAAACGCCATCGTCTAAAACAAACTCCAACACTAAAAACAAACGCCAATTACAAAAACAAACATCCTCACTGAAACGCCCCCCCATCTCACAGGCACGCCTCGCCCAAACATCCGGGCAAAGCCTGATTGCCCATCCCTTGCATCTTCCGCAGAATCCTTATAGTCAACTACCACCAACGCACGCCCACTACAGAAGGATCGTACCGATGCGTATCGGGATAGGCGGGTTCCAGCACGAAACAAATACTTTTGCACCCTCACGCGCCACCTGGGAAGAATTCGCCGACAAAGGCGGCGGCTGGCCCAAACTAGTATCCGGTCCAGCCTTGTTTGATGCCGTCGCAGGCGCCAACATCCCGATCGCAGGCTTCATCGATGCCATGCGCGCCCACACACTCCTACCCACCACCTGGGCTGCAGCCAGTCCCTCCGGACACGTCACCCGCGACGCCTACGAGCGTATCAGCGGCATGATCCTCAACGGTCTGGAACAAGCACTTCCCCTGGACGGCGTCTATCTGGATCTGCACGGCGCCATGGTGGCCGAACATCTCGACGATGGCGAAGGCGAACTCCTGCGCCGCGTACGCGCGCTCGTCGGGCCGAACGTTCCCATCGTCGCGAGCCTGGACCTGCACGCCAACGTTACGCGCGCCATGATCGCGCAGGCCGACAGCCTGATCTGCTATCGCACCTATCCGCACATCGACATGGCCGAAACCGGCCAACGCGCAGCACAACTGCTCGACCGCAGATTGCATGGCATGCCTCGCCCCTACGTCGCCCTGCGCAGCATTCCCTATTTGATATCGCTGTGCTGGCAATCCACCGACATCGAGCCCTCGAACAGCCTGTATCAGCGGCTGGAGGATCTCGAGTCTCGCGATTCCTCGATCAGCTTGTCCTTTGCCACGGGCTTTCCAGCCGCAGACTTTCCCGAATGCGCTCCCACCGTCTGGGCCTATGGCGACACGCAGGCCGACGCCGATACTGCAGCAGATGCCATGGAACGCGCCGTCCTCAACGCCGAAGCCGACTTTGGCGGCAAAATACTGAACGCGGACGAAGCCGTGCAAATGGCCATCTCCCTGGCGCACAACAGCCTTCGCCCCATCATCATTGCCGACGTCCAGGACAACCCCGGCGCAGGTGGGAGCTCAGACACCACCGGCATTCTGCGTGCCCTGATACGCCACAACGCCACCAACGCAGCCATCGGCCTGATCGTCGACCCCGCGGCGGCGCTCGCGGCACACCATGCGGGCGAAGGCAAAACGGTACGCCTCGCGTTGGGCGGGCATTCGGGCATCCCCGACGACGAGCCTCTCGAAGCCGACTACATCGTCGAAAAAATTTCCGATGGCCGGTTCGACACTCACGGCGCGTTTTACCGCGGCTTTCACATGGACCTCGGCCCCAGTGCCTGCTTGCGCCTGAATGACGTACGCATTGTGGTCGCGTCCAACAAAGTCCAGATGGCGGATCAGGAGATGTTCCGCTTTGCCGGCATCGAGCCCACGCGCCAGGCCATCCTCGTACTGAAAAGCTCCGCCCATTTCCGGGCAGACTTCACCCAGATTGCGCAGACCATCCTGGTATGTGCTGCGCCTGGATCGATGCTGATGGATGCAGCACAGCAGCCATGGACACGGCTACGCCATGGCATCAGAATGGCGCCTTGCGGTCCCGCCTTTGCGGCCCGCACGGCAACACTCTGACCGTATATGCTGCCTTCGCGGCGTATACGGTCATGCGGCGGCTCTCGGCTCGCCCAACAACGGAAAGAAAAGGGGATTTTCATGTTGAAGTTTGTTCGTGCGGCCGCCCTGGCCGGTGCTGCGCTCTTCGCAGTGGGAAGCGCCCATGCAGAAACCGCCATTCGCGCGGTGATGCACTCGCCGCTGCGATTAACCGATCCTCATGCGACCACCGCGTACATCACGACGTGGCATGGTTACATGATCTACGACACCTTGCTGGCGACCGACGCAAACAACAAGGTCCAGCCGCAAATGCTGGACAAGTGGGACGTGTCGAGTGATGGCAAGACGTACACGATGACGCTGCGGCCCGGCCTGAAATGGCATGACGGCCAGCCTGTCAAAGCCGAGGATTGCGTAGCCTCGATCAAACGCTGGGCTGCCGGCGACGGCATGGGCCGCACGCTGCTGAAGTTCGTCTCCAGCATTGATGTGGTCGACGACAAGACCTTTCGCATCGTCATGACCGAGCCCACGGACCTGGCCTTGCGCGCGCTTTCCAAACCCACCGGCACCGCGGCGTTCATGATGCCCAAGCGCATCGCGGAGACGCCTATTGGCAAGCCCATCACCGACATGACAGGCTCCGGCCCGTTCAAAGTCGCCGAATTCAAACCCGGCGTCAAAACGGTCTACGTCAAGAACACGGACTACGTGCCGCGCAAAGAACCCGCCAGCGGATTGGCCGGCGGCAAAGTCGTCAACGTCGACAAAGTCGTCTGGGACGTCATGCCCGATGCGCTGACGACGGCGAACGCACTCTTGGGCGGCGAGCTCGACTACGTCGAACAGTTCCCGTATGACCTGCTGCCCATGCTGGATGGCAACGACGAATTCAAGGTCGAGTCGCTCAGTCCGGTGGGCTATTTCACGATGTATCGCTTCAACTTCAAGTACCCACCCTTCGACAATAAAAAGATCCGGCAGGCCGCCATGTACGCGATCGGCCAGGAAGACGTCATGAAGGCACTGGTAGGCAATCCGAAGTACTACCAGACCTGCGCTTCGCTCTGGGGCTGCGGCACGCCGTTTGAAAGCGATATCGGCAAAGACATCGTCGTACCGTCGAACATTGACAAAGCCAAAGCGCTGCTCAAAGAAGCCGGTTACGACAATACCCCTGTCCTGCTCATGCACGCGACGGACGTCGGCACCCTCAGTCCGCAACCGGTCGTCATGGCGGAGGCGCTGCGCAAAGCCGGCTTTAACGTGAACCTGGCCGCCATGGACTGGCAAAGCGTCGCCACTCGACGTGCATCGAAGGCCGCACCGGATGCTGGCGGCTGGAACATCCACAACACCAACTGGTACGCCACCGACATCATGGATCCGGTACGCTCCGCCCCTGCGTCGGCCAATGGCGACAGTGCCTGGTTCGGTTGGCCGAATTTCCCGGAAATCGAAGCCCTGCGCACCAAATTCGCACTGACCTCCGATCCGGCCGAGCAAAAGAAAATCGCCGACGAAGCGCAACGCATCGGTATCGACGAAGGCCTGTATGTGCCGCTCGGTCAGATGTCTGTTCCCACCGCGTACTCTGTCAAACTCAGTGGGCTGGTGCACGCACCGATCATGGCGTTCTGGAACGTCAAGAAAGCCCCTTGATCCGGTAGCCCTGTCATGCTGGCTTTTATTCTGCGCCGACTGCTGGCCACCATTCCGGTACTCATCCTGGTGGCCGTGGTCGTCTTTGCCATCTTGCGCCTGAGTCCCGGCGACCCGGCTGTCATCATGGCCGGCGACGGCGCCACTCCTGAACGCATCGAGCAGATACGCCAGGTGATGGGGCTGGATCAACCGTTGTTCAAACAGTTCTTTCTATGGGCTGGCCGCCTCGTACAGGGCGATTTCGGCACTTCATTGATGTCGGGAGTGCCTGTGCGGCAGCTGATCGGGCAACGTCTGGAACCCTCGCTCAGCCTCGCTGTTCTGACACTGGTGTTCACCCTGATCGTAGCGCTGCCCCTGGGCATTCTGGCTGCCTGGAAACAGGGCCGCTTGCTCGACCGCATGGTCATGGGATTTTCCGTATTGGGATTTTCCGTACCGGTCTTCGTGACAGGCTATCTATTGATCTGGGGTTTTGCGATCGAACTGAACTGGTTCAAGGTGCAGGGCTATACGCCGTTATCCAGCGGTTTCTGGCCCTTTCTCCATCGGTTGATTTTGCCTGCGCTGGCGCTTTCCACCATCTACATTGCGCTGATTGCGCGCATCACCCGCACCAGTGTCATCGAAGTCATGGGCGAAGACTTCATCCGCACTGCTCGAGCAAAAGGCCTGGGCGAAACCGGCGTATTGCTGGGACATGCGCTGCGCAATGCGGCCGTGCCCATCGCCACGGTGATCGGCGTAGGCATCGCCTTGTTGATCAGTGGCGTCGTCGTCACGGAGTCGGTGTTTAACATCCCGGGCCTGGGACGTCTGGTGGTCGAGGCGGTATTGGCGCGCGACTATCCGGTCATTCAAGGGCTGACGCTGTTCTTTGCCTTTGTATATGTGTTCATCAATCTGGTCGTCGATTGCGCCTATACGCTGTTCGACCCGCGCATCAGGTACTGACCATGGCCACCCCGCCCAACGTCGCCGCCCCTGCCGTTCAGGCACCCGACACAGCGCCACGATCCACGGCATGGCATCGGGTGCTGCAGGGATTCAAAAGCTGGCCTGTGCTGCTGGCGCTGGCGATTCTGCTCGTCATCGCCGCGGCCGCGCTGTTGGCTCCTTGGCTAGGGACGGTCGACCCGACTGCCCTGGATCCTGGCCAGCGACTCAAACGGCCCTTTACCGAAACCTTGCTGGGAACAGACGCGTTTGGCCGTGACCTCTGGTCTCGCATCGTGTACGGCGCACGCGTCTCGCTCATTACCGGTCTGGGCGCCGCCGTCATCAGTGTCGCCCTAGGCTTGGTCATCGGCCTGCTCGCAGGCTGGTTCCGTCGATTGGATGGATTCATCATGCGCGTCATGGACGCGATCATGGCGATCCCGGGGATCTTGCTGGCGATCTCGTTGGTCGCCGTCACGGGTGCGAGTCTGACCACGGTCCTGGTCGCCGTCACCATTCCTGAAATCCCTCGCGTCGTACGCCTCGTGCGCGGCCAGATCCTCAGCGTACGCGGCGAGCCCTACGTCGAGGCCGCGCTGGCTCTGGGCACGCCATTGCCGCTGCTGTTGTGGCGGCATATGGTGCCCAGCACGATTGCTCCGCTCACCGTGCAAGGCACCTACGTATTCGCCTCGGCCATGCTGACAGAGGCCATTCTCAGTTTTCTGGGAGCAGGCATTCCACCGGAAATTCCGTCCTGGGGCAACATCATGTCCGAGGGCCGCATGTACTTTCGGATGCTGCCCGGCCTAATTCTGTTCCCCGGCCTGTTTCTGTCGCTCACGGTGCTCAGTGTCAACATTCTGGGTGATGCATTGCGCGACGCACTCGACCCCAAAATGGTGCGCAGGATCTAACGTCATGCCCTATTCCCCGTACCCCCCTGCCGGAGACACGTCGGACGCCGTCCTGGCCATTCGCAATCTGTCTGTGACAGTGGCCGGCACCAGCAAACAGGTCGTCCGCAATCTGAGCCTGGACGTGCGGGCAGGCGAAACCGTCTGCGTAGTCGGCGAATCAGGATCGGGCAAATCGGTCAGTTCACTGGCTATCATGGGGTTGCTGCCGCCCGGCGCGCTCAAACCCAGCGGCGCCATTCGCGTCGAAGGCGAGGACATCCTCAGCGCTACGCCGCAGCGTTTGCGCGAGATGCGCGCCACCCGCATGGCCATGGTGTTCCAAGAACCCATGACCGCGCTCAACCCCGTGCACACTGTGGGCCGCCAGGTCGATGAGGTTCTGCGGCTGCATCGCCGGCTGTCGCGCGCCGAGCGGCGCGATAGAGTACTGAACATGTTCCGTTCGGTACATCTGCCAGACGTCGAGCGCATTTATGACTCGTACCCGCATCAACTCTCCGGCGGTCAGCGCCAGCGTATCGTCATCGCAATGGCGCTCATTCTGGAGCCTCGCCTGCTGATCGCCGACGAGCCGACCACGGCTCTGGATGTCACCACGCAAAAACAAATCCTGGCGCTGATCAAAGAGCTTCAGACCGAACATCAGACCGCGGTCCTGTTCATCACGCATGATTTTGGCGTCGTCGCGGAAATCGCCGACCGCATTGTGGTCATGAATCGAGGCGATCTGATCGAGTCCGGCACACGCGACGATATTCTGGCGCGCCCCGAACAAAGCTATACCCGCCGCTTGGTATCGTCCGTGCCCAGCCTGGTCCCATTGCGTCGCGACGCGCCGACAGGCGATCCGGTGTTGCGGGTACAGGGTTTGGGGCGCACCTACATCGACAAACGTTCATTCTGGTCCGGCGGTCTGCGCCAAGTGCCTGCCGCCCAAGACGTCAATCTGGTACTGCACAAGGGCGAGATCCTGGGTATCGTGGGCGAATCCGGCTCCGGAAAATCCACGGTCGCGCGTTGCATCATGCGCTTGATCGAGCCCACAACTGGCAAAGTATTGATGGGCAACGACGATATCGCCGTGCTGTCGGGCACTGCACTCAGACCGGTACGCCAGCGTATTCAAATCGTTTTTCAGGATCCCTATCGTTCGCTGAATCCACGCCGCAAAATTGGCGAATCCATTATCGAAGGCCTGCTGAATTTCGGCACTCCACGTGATCAAGCCACCGCAAAGGCCGTCGATACATTGCGCATCGTCGGGCTCGATGCTGATGCCATGGATCGCTATCCCCACCAGTTTTCCGGCGGACAGCGGCAACGCATCTGCATCGCCCGCGCCTTGGTGATGGAACCCGAAGTCCTCGTTGCCGACGAAGCCGTCTCGGCATTGGATGTCTCGGTGCAGGCCCAAGTATTAGGGCTGCTGGAACAAATCCGCCAACGCACCGGCGTGGGCGTGCTGTTCATTACGCACGACCTGCGGGTCGCGGCGCAAATCTGCGACACCATTCTGGTCATGCAACGCGGGCAGGTCGTAGAAACGGGCGCGGCCGAAACCGTGCTCACGCAGCCGACACACGATTACACCCGCGCCCTGATCGATGCTGCGCCCGGGCGCGGATGGGATTTTCAGCATTTTCGGCCGCTGGCCGCTGCGTGACGATGACGGCCGAAGGACATAGCGGTTTTCCGGTTTTGTCATCTCTCGCTGACTTCGACTCTCTCTTCATTGATAGGTTAATAAGGACTTCGACATGCGTTGGCTACTGGCAATGATCAAGCATGAAACCAATACCTTTTCTCCTGTGCCCACGCCGCTGGAGCGATTCTTTCGCGGCAGCCCGGAGATCCTGGCAGGCGAGCGCGCCGTTCGTGCCTACGAGAATACCGATAGCGGCCTGGGAGGCTATATCGAGATCGCACGCCGCGAAGGCGCCGAGATCACGATCCCCGTCGCCGCGGAATCGTGGCCCAGCGCCCCCACTGATGCAGATACTTACGCACGCTTGTGCGAACTCATTCTGGACGAGGTGCGGCGCGGCGGCTATGACGCCATCCTGCTCGATCTGCACGGCGCGATGGTGGCAGAGGGCGTCGAAGACGCCGAGGGCAATCTGCTGCGCCGTCTGCGCGAGATAGACCCCGACACACCGGTGGGCGTCACGCTGGATATGCATGCCAACATCTACGACGACATCGTGCGCCATGCCACCGTCGTCACCGGGTTTCATACGTACCCTCACGTTGACATTCGCGCCGCGGGCGTCCGTGCGGCCGATACGATTGCACGCACGCTGAAAGGCGAAATTCGCCCCGTGATGACATGGGCCAACAAACCCATGCTGCCTCACATCATGTGCCAGGGCACCCATGCCGAGCCGAATAAGTCGCTGCAGCAACGCTGCGAAGCATTGGAATCGCAGGATGCCGTTCTCGCTGCTTCTGTATTTGTCGGTTTTCCCCATGCAGACATTGGCGAGGCGGGCCTGAGCGCCGTCATCTGCACCGACGGCGACCTGCCTGCCGCCGAACGCTATCGGGACGAGTTGCTGGACACCGCGTGGAACGCACGCGAACAATGGGTCTTTCACTGCGAGCCCCTGGCTCCCGCCATCACCCGCGCGAAGGCCATCGCACAAGGCCCTGTCGTCTTGCTGGATCATTTTGACAATACAGGCTCGGGCGGCACGATGGACACCACCGAAGTCCTCGCCGAGATCCTGCGCCAGGACCTGAAAAACGTCGCCTTCTACGCGCTGTGCGACCCCGAGGCCGCCCAACAAGCCGCCGCCGCGGGGGTAGGTACCGAGATCACCTTAAACCTGGGCGGCAAAATGCCCATGCCCGCCCTCAAACAGCAAAGTCGGACCCTATCTGTCACCGGTCGCGTCAAGCTGATCTTTGACGGCGTCTACCTGAACCGCGGCCCCATGTATCGCGGCGTACGCAACGACACCGGACTGACCGTCGTCTTCGACACGGGCAATGTCGAAATCGTCTTGATCTCGCGCCACCAGGAACCCTTTGACATCAACTGCCTGCTCTCGGCGGGCATAGATCCCTTGCAGAAAAACTATGTGGTCCTGAAAAGCCGCGTTCACTGGCGAGCCGGCTTTTCCGATCTGGCGAGCGAGATCATCGAATGCACCGGGGTGGGCGTCACTACCTCCGACTACAGCCAATTGGAATTCAAGCACGTGCGGCGCCCGATTTATCCTCTAGACCCGCTGTAAACGAAAACGCATGACATCAACACCGACAGGTTCGCGCCCGTGTGCTCCGTGGGTCCGATTTTCGGGGGGGCATCAAAGCAGGCTGTGCCCCCCTGTACCACCTACGATTCCAGCGCTCACGCCGGCCTCGTTGTCCCAAAGTCCATTCGCTATACTCCCACCGCTCTCTTAGCGTCGTCGGCGAGACACCTGTAGTCAGGCCAGATGTTATTTGTTTACCATAGACACGACTTGTAATGTAGTTCCCAGAACGCGCTGACTACACCTCGTTATACTCACCGCGGGCGGCTATCGCTCCTGACGGGACGGCGCACCATCGCCGTCCCGTCAGCATGCAAACAATAAATGGACGAAAAAATGAAAAAGGTAGTAGGGATCACGACGGGCGTGGTCGTCATCGCAGTCGCAGGCTGGCTCGGCGCCACGTGGTACACCGGCAAGCGCATCCAAACAGAAGAGCCTGTGCGCCTGACGGAACTCAACAAAGAGTTGGCCAGCGCATTGGGCAGCACAGGCTTTGGTGTCACGATCAGCCAGATTTCCTACGACCGTCATTTTTTCAGCAGCGACGTCCGCTATGGCATCCAACTGACCAAAGTCCCGGGCGAAGAAGCGCCCCCCAAAGGCATGGTGGAAATTGTCGGCCGCATTGAACACGGCCCCTTCCCCAAAGGCGCATTGGCCCGTGGCCAATGGCTGCCCAAGCTGGCTTTCGTTCACAGCGAAGTCGCCTCCAATGATCTCGTCAAACCCTTGTTCGAACTGACCAAGGGCGTCTCGCCGTTGGTCGGTGACACGGTCCTGTCTTACAACGGTGACGGCGTCGGCACGGCCACGATTGCCCCTATCGAGTACGCTGCGCAAACGGACCAGTCCGTCAAGTTCAGCGGCGCCCAATTCGAAGGCAGCTTTGTACGCGCCACCAAACACGCCGTCGGCACCGGCAAGGTCAACCAACTGGCTCTGCAATTGTCCGAGGACGACGAAGGCCAGAAGGTCAATGCGAATATCACCGGCATAACGGTGGACGTCGACAGCCAGCAGGGCAAATTCGGCTTTGGCGTAGGCAGTTCTGGTGCCAAATTCGATAACATCATGATCGAGGTCGAAGAGCCGCAGGACCCCTACGCGGACGCCGCCTCCGACGCAGCAGAAGCGGCGGAAGAAGCTGCACGAGCCGCCGACGAGGCCGCCAATGCTGCGCAGAATCCGAGCGCAGAAAGCCAGACGCCGGCGCAACCCGAACAGCCCGCCCAGCCTAAACAGCCTGCTCAGCCCCCAGCGGCAACCGTCAAGACCAAGATCGAACTGAAGGATCTGGCCTACACCGCGAAAATCGCCGAACAAGACACCACCATCAACGTCGCAGCCGACTATAAAATCGGCCAGATCGCCGTCAATGGCAGCGATTTCGGTAAAGGCCATGCCACGATCAAATTCGACAAGATCGACGGCAAAGCCGCAAAAGCACTGTCCGATCTCTATAACGAAATGCTGACCAAGGTCGCCGACGGTACCGAAGACAGCAAGGCGGACGGCGCGCAGGCAATCGAACTCGTCAACCAGGCGATCCAATTGCTGGCCGCCAACCCGACCATGCGCGTCGATCCCTTCGTCTGGGAGACCGCCAAAGGCAAAAGCAACTTGAACCTGGCCATCGAGTTGACCAAGCCCGCCGGCCTGGTCGCAGGCAAGGAACTGCCAGACGATGCCAAGCAACTGCTGCAGCAATCCGTCAAGCTGATCGACATGAAGGTCACCGTCTCCAAGCCCATGGTGCAAGGCCTGGCCGCACAGTACTTGCAAGGCGAAGGAATAGACGCTGCAGCCGCTGCCAAAGAAGCCGCTGACCAAGTGACCTCCATGGCCGGTATGGCCGAGATGTTCGGCATCGCCAAGACCGATGGCGACAACGTCGTGAGCACGTTCCACTATGCCGACGGCAAGGCCAACCTGAATGGTGAAGAAGTCCCCGCCGACGAGCTGTTTGGCGCCCTGCTGAGCAGTGTCGAGGACGACGACCACGATTATGGCGAGGACAGCGAAAACACCTTGCTGAACTCGCTGGACCCGGCCCAGATCGGCCAGATGGTCAGTGACACGGGCTTCGACTACGAACTCGGCACCTCGGATTACGACACGCCCGTGCTGACGATCGATGGCAACAACGAAGGCGCCAAAAGCGTCGAGATCCTGTTCAACGATTGCGACACCGAGTCCTCGTGCACCGACATGCAAATGCGCCTCACCGTCGCCACGCCTTACCCCGTGCCGATGCGCGTGCTCAACGAATGGAACCAGAACAACCGCCTGACGCGCGCCTATTGGGATACCGAGAACAAAGTCGCCACCATGGAAATGGATGTAAATGCCTACGGTGGCGTAGGCCAAGACAATGTGGAATTCACAGTACAGATGTTCCTGGCCAATGTGTCGATGTTCACCGACACGATGAAAGAGGCGCCTCGTAAATAAGCACTGACATGATGCCGGCCCCGCTGGCATCGCTAAACAAAAACGCCCGCCGACTATCAATCGGCGGGCGTTTTTACGTTGGCGCGCTATCCGCGCAGCGCCATCGTCACACTACGAGGTCACGCATAGGCCTCGATGGGCAAGCAAGCGCACACCAGATTGCGATCACCGTAGGCGTTATCCACGCGCGCCACAGGCGGCCAGTACTTGGTCTCGCGCAGCGACTCGACCGGATACGCGGCCTGCTGACGGGGATAGTCGTGGTGCCATTCCTCAGCCAACAGCATCTGCGCCGTGTGCGGAGCATTCTTCAGCACGTTGTCGTCGCGATCACGCTCACCGCGTTCGATTTGCGCGATCTCTTCACGGATGGAGATCATGGCATCGACAAAGCGATCCAGTTCCGCCAGGCCTTCGGACTCGGTCGGCTCGACCATCAGCGTTCCTGCCACCGGAAAGCTCATCGTAGGCGCGTGGAAACCATAGTCCATCAAGCGTTTGGCGATGTCCTCGGCGCTGATACCCGTCGTGTCTTTCAGCGGACGAACGTCCAGAATACATTCGTGCGCGACACGGCCATTTCGGCCGGCGTACAGCACCGGATAATGATCACGCAATCGTGCTGCCAGATAGTTCGCATTCAGGATCGCCATCTCGGTCGCGCTACGCAGGCCATCGGCTCCCATCAGCGCAATATAGGCAAACGAGATCGGCAAAATGCTGGCCGAGCCAAACGGTGCTGCGGACACGGGGCCGACCTCGGATTCGACATCCAGCTTGCCTTGCGCATTCAACACGCCCGGCAAATACGGCGCCAGATGCGAACGCACGGCCACCGGACCGACACCCGGCCCGCCACCGCCGTGCGGGATGCAGAACGTCTTGTGCAGGTTCAGGTGCGAGACATCGGAACCGAACTTCCCGGGCTGGGCGACACCGACCATGGCGTTCATGTTGGCGCCATCCAGATATACCTGGCCACCGGCCTGATGCACCAGATCGCAAATCTCGGTGATGGCCTCTTCGAACACACCGTGTGTCGACGGATAGGTGATCATCAAAGCAGCCAGGCGATCGCCCACCTGCTCGACCTTGGCGCGCAGGTCTGCGATATCGACGTTGCCGTTGGCGTCAGAGGCCACGACGACCACACTCATCCCCACCAACTGGGCGGATGCGGGATTGGTGCCGTGCGCCGAGGCGGGGATCAAACATACATCGCGCTGAGATTGGCCGTTGGCGCGGTGATAACCGCGGATCGCCAGCAGGCCCGCATATTCGCCCTGCGCGCCCGAGTTCGGCTGCAGGCTGATATCGTCATATCCGGTGATTTCGCACAGCGCGTCAGACAGGCGCTGCACCAATTCGCGATAGCCCTGGCTTTGGTCCACCGGCGCATACGGATGGATCTGCGCAAACTCGGGCCACGTGACGGGAATCATCTCGGCCGTCGCGTTCAGCTTCATCGTGCACGAGCCCAACGGAATCATGCTGCGATCCAGGGCCAGGTCTTTGTCGGACAGCTTGCGCAGATAGCGCAGCATGTCGGTTTCAGATTGCACACTGGAGAACACGGGGTGCGACAGAATCGCACTCTCACGTTGCACCGCCGCGGGAATCCCGCCCGCAGCCTTGGCATCCAGGGCGTCGATATCCAGCGCCACGTCGTCTTTTTCCAGGCCCGCGGCAAAGACATTCACCAGAGCCTGCAAATCGGCGGCAGTCACCGTCTCGTCCAGCGAGACCGACAAGCGTGCGCCATCGACGCGGCGCAGGTTGATGTGTTCGCACTCGGCAGCCACTACCAACGCTGGCGTCGCCGCCCCTGTTTCCAGCAGCAGCGTGTCAAAGAACGTGTCGTTGACGACTTTGACCCCCAACTGCGTCAGCGCCGTGCGCAGAATCGCCGTGTAGCGCTGCACGCGCGTGGCGATGCGACGGATACCCTCGGGACCGTGCCACACGGCGTACAAGCCCGCCATCACGGCCAGCAGCACCTGCGCCGTGCAAATATTCGACGTCGCTTTCTCGCGGCGGATATGCTGTTCGCGCGTCTGCAATGCCAGGCGCAATGCCGGATTGCCCTGGGCATCTTTCGACACGCCGACCAAACGGCCCGGCATATTGCGCTTGAAGGCGTCTTTGCAGGCCATGAAACCCGCGTGCGGGCCGCCGAAACCAAACGGCACCCCAAAGCGCTGCGACGAGCCGACGGCGATGTCCGCGCCCCACTCTCCCGGGGGCGTCAACAACGCCAGCGCCAGCAAGTCCGTCGCGCACGCGACAACGGCGCCTTGTGCATGTGCCGCCTCGGCCAACGCACGATAGTCGCTGACCGCGCCCAGGCTATGCGGATATTGCAGCAGTACGCCAAAGCATTCCGGCAAACCTTGCGCCTCATCGCCTATGGCGATCTCGATACCCAGGCCTTCGGCACGCGTGCGCACGACTTCGATCGTTTGCGGATGGCAATGCGCCGAGACAAAGAACACCGGGCTGGCCGATTTGGAACCACGGCGCGCCAGCGTCATGGCCTCAGCAGCCGCTGTCCCCTCGTCCAGCAGCGACGCATTGGAAATATCCAGGCCCGTCAGGTCCGCCACCATAGTCTGGTAGTTCAACAGGGCTTCCAGGCGGCCTTGCGAGATCTCGGGTTGATAAGGCGTATACGCCGTGTACCAAGCCGGATTCTCCAGCACGTTGCGCAACACCACATTCGGCGTGTGCGTGCCGTAATACCCTTGACCGATGTAATTGCGGTAAATGCGATTACGGCCAGCGATGGCCTTGAGCTCGGCCAGCACATCGGGCTCACTGCGCGAGGCAGGCAACGCCAAGGGCGCCCGGCTGCGAATCGCGGGCGGCACGACCTCGTCAAGCAAGGTGTTCAGACTATCGCAGCCAACGGCCGCGAGCATTTTTTCCTGATCCCCCAGCGAGGGACCAATATGACGAGGAATGAAATCGGAATGGGTATCTAGAGCGCGCGACATGAGAGGTCTCGGTACAGAAAAATGGCCGCGCGGGCGCAGCGCCCGCGCGGCGTCAGCCAGATCAGCCGTTGGCGACGGCTTCGTAGCCGGCGGCGTCCAACAGTTTGTCGGCGTCAGCGGCGTTGTCCGGCTTGATCTTGTAGATCCAGGCGGTATAGGGCGAATCGTTGATCAGGTTCGGCGTGTTTTCCAGCTCTTCGTTAAAGGCCACGATCTCGCCCGTCACGGGTGCATAGATATCGGAGGCAGCCTTGACCGACTCAACCACGCCTGCGGTCTCGCCGGCCTTGAGCTTGGCGCCTACGTTGACATCGCCAACGAAGACGAGATCACCCAATTGTTCCTGGGCGTTGTCGGTAATGCCGACGACGAACACGTCGCCTTCGGCGAGCACCCATTCATGGGACTCAGTGTATTTACGATCGGTGGGCAGGCTCATAAAAGCTCCTAAAAATTGGGTCGCACCTGCGCCGGCACCCCTGCCAGCGCATGGCGGCAGTTTACGAGTGTTCGACGGCTTTGCCGTGACGCACGAATGGTAATTTGGTTACCAGGGCGGGCACCCATTTGCCGCGGATCTCGACTTCGACCGTCTGACCGGGTTCGACGCCCAGGGGAACGCGGGCAAAACCCACGGATACGCCCAAGGTCGGCGACATGGTGCCGCTGGTGAGCTCGCCCGCACCCTGCGGCGTGCGCACCGCCATATGGGCACGCATCACGCCACGGTCCTGGAGCTTGAGCCCCACGAATGCGCACGGCGTCGCGAACTGCTCCAGTGCATCGCGGCCGACAAAACGGCGCGAGGCGTCTTTCAGGGATACCGTCCACGACAATCCTGCCTGATTCGGCTGGGTCAATTCGTCCATGTCCTGGCCGTAGAGATTCATGCCGGCCTCCAGGCGCAGCGTGTCACGCGCGCCCAGACCGCAGGGACGCACGCCCTGAGCGGCCAGATCGTTCCACAATGCCACGACCTCGGTGGCAGGCAGCACGATTTCGAAACCATCCTCGCCGGTATAGCCGGTACGCGCCACCAAGGTATCGTCGGCCACTACAGCGGCCACGAAGGGAGTCAGCGGCTCGGTAGCAGCCTGCCATGCCGGACGCGCAGCCCAGACTTTGGCACGGGCGTTGGGGCCCTGCACCGCCACCATAGCCAGATCTCGGCGGGGCGTAATCGTCACGTCGAACCGCCCGGCGGCCGCCACGCGGCGCATCCAGGCAATGTCTTTGTCGGCCGTGCCGGCATTGACCACCACACGCCACTGATCCGCGGCAAAGAAATAGACGATCAAATCGTCCACAATGCCGCCCTGCGGGTTCAGCATGCAGGTATAGAGCGCTTTGCCCGGGACTGTCAGTTTGGCGACATCGTTGGCCACCAGACGCTGCAGAAATTCGGTTGCCTGGGGACCGGCGACATCGGCATTCAACATGTGCGACACGTCAAACATGCCTGCGTCGCGGCGCACGGCGTGGTGTTCTTCCAGTTGCGATCCGTACGCCAACGGCATATCCCAGCCGCCAAAATCGACCATGCGCGCGCCAGCGGCGACATGGGTCTCGGCCAAGGGGGTACGTTGAAGAACAGCGGACATGAACAGGCTCCAGAGTGGCGGCATCGCCTCGAGGTTACGGAATGCCGGTCTGGATGCGGAAAGCGCCAGAAACCAGCTGGATTTTCCGCCCCTCTGTCCTTTTGCCTGAGAGTTGCCCCGCGTTGTGCGGGTTTGCACCTTCGGCGCCTGGGCTACGCACGGAATCCGCGGCGCCAGGTCTCTCCAGAGTGCTGTGTCAGCCCCCGCCTCGGCACACGGCCAGGCAGGAAACTGATGCGTCGCGGTATGGGTTACCTGAGCGATTCCGGGCGAATTGCGCCTTCGGCGGCGACCCTATACCGTGGTGGTGGGCCGCTCTCTCCCGCGACGAACATGACAGCGGAGTGAAGCATACCGCGAAAAGCGGGGTGCCGACTAGCGGCGGCGTGCCGGTTTTCCATCCTCGAAGCGGTTGGACGTTAAAAAGCCCCGCCGGGCCGGGGCAACCTGCCTCAGGCGCAGCGTGAGAGCTGATTTACCCCAGCGCCGTATCCAGCAACATCATCAGGACAAAACCGATCATGAGCCCCCCGGTCGCAAACACTTCGTGGCCCTTGCGATGGGACTCTGGAATGATTTCATGACTGATGACAAACAACATGGCGCCCGCCGCAAAGCCCAGCCCCCAGGGCAGCAACTCCGCGGACCAGCCGACCACGAGGGCTCCCACGACAGCCCCCAAGGGCTCTACGAGCCCCGACAACATGCCCAGCGCCACGGAAAACGCCCGGCTATAGCCCGCCGACAGTAACGCCAGCGCGACCACCAGCCCTTCGGGCACGTCCTGGATCGCAATCCCGGTCGCGAGCGCACTGCCTTGCACCGGGTCGTTCCCCACATACCCCACGCCTATGGCCAGGCCTTCGGGCAGGTTATGCAGCGCAATGGCAAACACAAACAGCCAGGTGCGGCGCAAACGATGCACCTCGATGCCTTCTTTGCCTTTGATGAAATGCTCGTGAGGCAAGAGACGATCCATCGTCAACAACACCGCCGCACCCAACAAAATAGCGCCGCCGACGATGAACCCTGATCCCCAGGGTCCATGCCCCAACTGGCCGGCGGCTTCGAGGCCTGGAGCCACCAGGGAAAAAGCGCAGGCCGCCAACATGACGCCTGCGCCAAATCCAAACATCGTATCCTGCACCTTGTCGGACAGGGTTTGCGAGAACATCACCGGCACCGTGCCCAGCGCCGTCGCGCCCGCCGCCAGCAAGCCACCCGCCAAAGCATTGGCGACGTGGGGCGCGCGCGGCAACAGATATTCCCACAACGCATAAGCGCCCAGACACGCGACCAGGACAGCCAGTGTCCAGACACTGACGCTGGTCAGCTGCGGGCGAATACGGTGACGGCTGAATGTGTTCATCAACAACCTGCGCAAAGGATGCAGCACAAACCGGTACTCAGGCCAAGGCGGCCTCGTAACGGCGGGCCACTTCGGCCCAGTCAATCACATTGAAAAACGCGCCGATGTATTCCGGGCGACGGTTCTGATATTTCAGATAATACGCGTGTTCCCAGACATCGAGGCCCAACACCGGGGTATTGCCCTGCATCAGGGGGCTGTCCTGATTGGCCGAGCTTTCCACCACCAGCTTGCCTTGCGGCGTGACGCTCAGCCAGGCCCAGCCGCTGCCAAAACGGGTCAGGGCCGCCTTGGTAAAGGCGTCGCGAAATGCCTCGACGCCACCGAGATCGGCATCGATCGCGGCCGCCACGCGGCCTTGGGGCTGGCCGCCGCCTTTGGGAGACATGACCGTCCAGAACAGACTGTGGTTGGCATGGCCGCCCCCGTTATTACGGACGGCGCCCCGCACGGCCTCGGGCAGGCTGTCGATATGGGTGATCAGCTTTTCGACCGGCTCGTCACTCGACAGACCAGCGCCTTCCAGCGCGGCATTCAAGTTGTTGATATAGGTCTGGTGATGTTTGGTGTAGTGAATTTCCATCGTCTGCGCATCGATGTGCGGCTCAAGCGCATCGTAGGCGTAGGGCAGATCGGGCAAGGTATAGGGCATGGCAAATCTCCTGTTCGAGCTCCCGGAGGAGCGGTTCGGCTGCCAACGCGAATCGGCAGTCATGAGGGACATGGCGCCTCACACAGCAATCTGAGACGCTCAATATTTCCGTTGAGATTTAGTGCGGCGGCTGCGTCGCATCGCGCCATACCAGCGCGGCGGCGCGGCAGGCGCGCTCATGACCCGGATGACGCTGTAAAAACTGCAGCAGCTCCGCATAAGTCGCACGCCCATGACGCCAGGCAGCCTCACGCCAACACTCCGGCAAGGCGGGATCCAACGCCATTTCATGCAGCAATTCATGTGCCCGACAGGCGTGAGCGGCGGCCAGTTCAGGCTGGGCGGTCAACTCATACAGCGTCAGCAGGTTGTGATGCGACACGACGAGCGCAGCCAATGCGGCTTCGACATCATCCGACTGCCCCGGCAAGGTATCGGCCAGACTCAAGGCCGCGCGGTATTGGGTCAACGCTGCAGCATGATCACCCCGCTCATAGGCACGATTGCCCCGCAACGTCGTCCGCTGCCATACGCCAAGGCAAGACGTCGTCGCAGGAGGCGGTACTGCGGCAGGCCTGGGTTGAATATGGACCATCGAGACTCTCCGTCAGGATGAAATTAATCAATAAAGACAACCTAAATGATAGTCATTTTTATTTAATAAAACAACGCGACGTGTCCTGAGCACGCTCATGGTGCTCAGATTCGAACCAGTCTGGCGTGACGGATTCTGAAGTTGGAAAAAATTTGTCTGATGCGGCGCGGCCTCGACACCTATGCCAGCCGCGTCCTCACAACGCGCGGCCGCACGCCACGCCAGAGGCCCAGGCCCATTGGAAGTTATAGCCGCCCAGCCAGCCGGTCACATCGACCGCCTCGCCAATGAAGTACAGGCCAGGCACGGTGCGCGCCTGCATGGACTTTTGATCCAGCCCGCGCGTATCGACGCCACCGCGCATGACTTCGGCCTTTTTATATCCGGCGGTACCGCTGGGAACGAGACGCCATTGATGAATGCCGTCGGCCAGGGAGCGCAAGGTTTTATCGGGAATGTCAGCTAAACGCTGTTCGGCCAATTCGCTCTTGCCGGCAGGGCTGACCGCTTGCCGCCCGGCTTGCCTGGTTTGCCCGGCGGCCTGATGCCCTGCGTGTCCTGATTGTCCCGCGAAGCCCAGCCATTGATCGGCCAGGCGCCTGGGCCACAGTGCGCCCAGGACCGTATGCAACTGCTGCCGGTTACCCGGCTTGGCTGCGATCAATTCGGCCGCCAGGTCACGGCCCGGCGCGAGATCGATCACGATGGCCTCGCCGGGTTGCCAAAAGCTGGAGATCTGCAAAATTGCCGGCCCCGACAAACCGCGATGCGTGAACAGCAGGTCCTCCAGAAATTCGCCACGCGCACGGCCGGCGCCTGTGACCAGAGAGACCTCCAGCGCCACCCCGGACAACTCGGCAAAAGGCTTCCACTGCGCGGCATCGAAGGTCAGCGGCACCAACGCCGGACGCGGCTCGACGACTTTCAAGCCGAATTGCCGAGCGATTTTCAAGCCAAAATCCGTGGCGCCCAATTGGGGAATGGCCATTCCACCGCTCGCAATAACCAATTTGGCAGCGCGGATCTCGCCCTGGCTGGTGCGCAAGGTATAGCCCGCCTCGGAGCGGCTGATCTCGTTCACACTGCACGGCATGCGCCAATGCACGCGTCCTGTCTGACATTCGGCGCGCAGCATCTCGATGATCGATTCGCTGCTGTCATCACAGAACAACTGTCCGCGATGCTTTTCATGCCACGCCACACGATGGCTGCGCAACAGTGCCAGAAAGTCCTGCGGCGTATAGCCCGCTAATGCCGACCGGCAAAAGTGCGGGTTATCAGACAAGAAATTTGCCGGCCCGGCCCCCAGGTTGGTGAAATTGCAGCGGCCGCCGCCAGAGATCCGGATTTTTTCCGCCAAACGCTCGGCGTGATCGATCAATACAACGCGCAGTCCACGTTGTCCTGCCACGGCAGCGCACATCATGCCTGCAGCGCCCGCGCCGATGATGGCTACGTCAAACACAGGCGGCTCCCCAGCGATGGACAGCTGTCCACGCCGACATCACGGAGCCTGCCGTGCACCGAGTCCAGCACGGCAGTCGCAAACATCGCGCTCACTCTTCGATCAGGCAATCCACGTAATACCGCTTGCTGCCATCGGGCGCGGTCTCTTCGGCCAAGCCGTGGATATAGGTTTCGAATCCCGGGAAACGCTCGTTGAAGTCACGCGCGAACTGCAGGTACTGCACGATGGTGCGGTTAAAACGTTCGCCCGGAATCAGCAACGGAATGCCCGGCGGGTACGGTGTCAGCAACACGCCGGTCACACGCCCTTCCAGCTGCGAGACTTCCACGCGCTCGACTTCGCGGTGCGCCATGCGTGCGAACGCATCCGAGGGCTTGAGCGCCGGCACCATGTCGCTGAGATACATCTCGGTCGTCAGACGCGCCACGTCGTTGGCGCGATAGGCCTCGTGGATCTGCTGGCACAGATCGCGCAAACCCATGCGCTCGTAGCGGCGATGACCGCGGCAGAACTCGGGCAGAATGCGCCACAAAGGCTGGTTGCGATCGTAGTCGTCCTTGAACTGCTGCAACGCGGTCAACAGCGTATTCCAACGGCCCTTGGTAATGCCGATGGTGAACAGGATAAAGAACGAGTACAAACCGGTCTTTTCAACCACCACGCCGTGTTCGGCCAGATACTTGGACACCAGCGCAGCGGGGATACCCGTCTCGCCAAAGCTGCCCGAGATGTCCAATCCGGGGGTGACCAAGGTCGCCTTGATCGGGTCCAGCATGTTAAAGCCGTCGGCCATCTCGCCGAAGCCATGCCAGTGATCATTGGCCTCCAGGAACCAATCATCGCGATTGCCGATGCCTTCGGACACCAAGCGATTCGGTCCCCAGACCTTGAACCACCAATCGTTCTTGCCGAACTCGGATTCCACCTTGCGCATCGCGCGACGGAAATCCATCGCCTCGCGTATGCTTTCTTCGACCAGCGCGGTGCCGCCCGGGGGCTCCATCATCGCCGCCGCCACGTCGCACGAGGCGATGATCGCGTACTGCGGCGATGTCGAGGTGTGCATCAAATAGGCTTCGTTGAAGATATTGCGATCCAGTTTGCGCGACTCGGACTCTTGCACAATGATCTGCGACGCCTGGGAAATACCGGCCAGCAGCTTGTGGGTCGAGTGCGTCGCGAACACCATTGGTCCGTGCGGACGCGGACGGTCCTGACCAATGGCGTGCATGTCCTGGTAATACTCATGAAACGAGGCGTGCGGCAGCCACGCCTCGTCGAAATGCAAGGTGTCGACGTAATCGCCGAGCTTTTCCTTGATCATCTCGACGTTGTAGATCACGCCGTCGTAAGTACTTTGCGTCAACGTCAGGATGCGCGGTTTTTTATTGACCGCTTCGCGTGCAAACGGGTTGGCCTCGATTTTCTTCTTGATGTTCTCGGGGTCGAATTCCTCGAGCGGGATCGGGCCGATGATGCCCAGGTGATTACGCGTCGGACGCAGAAACACCGGGATCGCGCCAGTCATGGTGATCGCATGCAGAATCGACTTGTGGCAGTTACGATCCACCACCACCACATCGCCCGCGGCCACGTTGGCGTGCCACACGACTTTGTTGGATGTGGACGTGCCGTTGGTCACGAAAAAGCAGTGATCCGCGTGGAAAATACGCGCCGCATTCAGCTCGGACTCGGCCACCGGGCCGGTGTGATCCAGCAGTTGACCCAGTTCGTCCACAGCGTTGCACACATCGGCGCGCAGCATGTTTTCGCCAAAGAACTGGTGGAACATCTGCCCCACCGGGCTCTTCAAAAATGCCACGCCGCCAGAGTGCCCCGGGCAGTGCCAGGAATACGAACCGTCTTGCGCGTAATTGACCAGCTCACGGAAAAACGGCGGCGGCAGGCCATCGACGTAGCTGCGCGCCTCGCGGATAATGTGACGCGCCACGAACTCGGGCGTGTCCTCGAACATATGGATGAAGCCATGCAGCTCACGCAGAATATCGTTGGGGATATGCTCGGAGGTGCGCGTCTCACCGTACAGATAAATCGGGATGTCGGCATTACGGAAACGTAATTCGCCGATAAAGCTGCGCAGATTCTTGATCGCGCTGGCCACATCCTCGGGCGAGTCGACGTCGAACTCCTCGTCGTCGATCGACAAGATGAATGCGCTGGCCCGGCTCTGCTGTTGCGCAAAGGAACTCAGATCACCGTAGCTGGTGACCCCGATCACCTCTACGCCCTCGGCCTCAATCGCCGTCGCCAATGCACGAATCCCCAGACCCGAGGCATTCTCGGAACGGTAGTCTTCGTCGATGATAAAAATAGGGAAGCGGAATTTCATGCGGGCGCTCCTGAGGCAAGGCCAAAACGGACGCGAGTGTACAGCGATAAGGAGGCAGCAGGTTGACATCCCGTCAACCTGGCAGGGAGATTTACATCTGGACTGCGCCGATCGAGCAATGACACTAGCTGATCGTCACGGAGGCACGCGTGTTCACCGCGCCGACATAGCGTTGAAAAAAGGCCGGCAATGATTCGGTCTGGCCATAGCGAATCCGCCGCTCAACCTTGGCGATCGCACACAGGCACACGTCGAATTCGGGTTCGCCCGTCACCAGAACCACCGGATCCTCGTCGTCGCATACCTCATACAAACCGCCAAAGTGCCGCCGAGCCACCTCGTACAAATAGGCGGCAGCGCCAACGGTCTGCATCGGAGTCAGCGTGAGGCGCCCTTGATGAGCGTCGCCCAGTACCGAATCCAAAGCGTCGATGCTTTGGAGGGAGTAGTCCAGGGCGGACTGATCAGACACTGCCGTCAAAAAGTCCTCGGCCGCTGCATTGACGCGCTCGACGAACTCATCTTGCGCATCTTCGTCCACATGTTGGGGGTTTTTGAGGAAACCGAACATCGTAGGCTCCTGCGCCGGCAACCCGCGCGATAAGGAAACTCCATTATATTCCGGCCACCCACGTAAAGTTGCAAAAAAGCAACACAAATCAGGCCTCGCCAAGCCGCGCGCCGTCAGGTGCGCGGCAAGGTCACCCCACGTTGGCCCTGGTATTTTCCGCCACGGTCACGGTACGACGTCTCGCAGACCTCGTCGCTTTCCAAGAACAACATCTGCGCGCAGCCTTCGCCGGCATAGATCTTGGCGGGTAGCGGCGTGGTGTTGGAAAACTCGAGCGTGACGTGGCCTTCCCATTCCGGCTCGAGCGGCGTGACGTTGACGATGATGCCGCAGCGCGCATAGGTGCTCTTGCCCAGGCAAATGGTCAGCACGCTGCGTGGGATGCGGAAAAACTCCACCGTACGCGCCAGGGCGAACGAATTGGGCGGGATGATGCACACGTCGCCCGTGAAATCCACAAAGGACTTCTCGTCGAAATTTTTGGGATCGACGATGGTGGAATTGATATTGGTAAAGATCTTGAATTCGTTCGCGCAGCGCACGTCGTAGCCATAGCTACTGGTGCCATAGCTCACGATACGGCCGCCATTGGCCGTGCGAACCTGGCCGGGCTCATAAGGTTCGATCATGCCGGCCTCGGCCGCGCGTCGGATCCAGCGGTCGCTTTTAATGCTCATGGTAATAACTTGCTCAGGTTGGTTAGCAGGTATTTTATCGCCTCAATCGGCAAAGAACGTCCGGTACACCAATGCTAACCCGTTCACTGCCCCGCCCTTCAGGTCCAACGACCAGCGCCGAGACAGTTGATAGCTGGCACGCCCCACGGTTTCCGACCCTGCCATCGCCTGTTCGATGCTCAGCGTGATTCCATTGGCAAAGTGTTTGCTCGCCACCAGGAATTGCGTCGCCAGATCGCTGTCGCTGTCTGCGTTGACCGCACTGGCAACGGTACGATCCGGCAGCAAGCTCCCCGAGCTGCCGATAGCGCCAGAGCGGATACTCACGTCGTCCAGCCCGAACTGCTTGTAAAACGGCTGTCCGCCGCCCAGCAACGCTGCACCGACCGACAACATCAGAGCAGCGTCATTGCCGCTCTCGTCGGGACCGCGGCCCAGCACCAGCCAGGACAATTTCTCAACATCGCTGACATCCGGATACGACACCAGATCGATCCTGGGACGCTGTGCCGTCCCCCCTACCTTGACGCCGGCCTCGACCTGATCGCCGGTACGCAACGCCTCGATATCCAGCAGCGGATTATCCAATCGCCCCTGGAACGTGAGCGTGCCGCGCCGCAGCCGTAATTTTTGGCCATATGCCTCGATGCCACCACCTCGCGTGCGCAATGCTCCGATACCCGTCAGGCGACCGTCGGCCATATGAATCTGGATCGAACCCAATAAGCCCGCATCCAGCCCCATACCCGTAATGTAGAAACGCGGCCCCATATCGAATTTCAGCGTCATGGACATCTGTATCGGCGAATCAGCAGCCTGATCCGTCTCACCGGCTTTAATGACATGGACATCCTCATCCAGGCTCGGAACGCCTTGCAGGATCTCCAGGCTGAACCAGCCCGCATCTGCGGTCAGATCGCCGGTAATCGTCAAGCGGGGCAATTGTGCATCGACATCGACGGTCCCCGACACCATGGCATAGCGGTCGGAACGCTGCAACGCGGGGAACCGATGCAGCTTCAGATGAATCGCGCCTTGCATCGCCTGCAAATCCCACTGTCCCGAGGCCTCGGCATAGCCGTTCTTGGCGTCAGGATTCTCGGTCACCCATTCCTTCGTGCGCCACTCGTCCGGCATCACTCGCAGCGAGGCCGGGAATTTCAACGAGTCCAACACCAGGCGCGTCCCGTCCAGACGCGCATTCAGCGTGCCATCGATGAGCCGCACGCCATCATCGATGCGGACCAGGCGCAACGCTTCACCGCGGATCGTTCCCGCCGTAGTCCATTTGCCATTGAGCGTACCTTGCGCGTCGATCTTCGCCTGGACTTTGCCACGGATCTCCATGGTGTCGCCAACAAACAGGTCTACCCATGTCAGATCGGCAATATCCGCATCGAGATTGACGCGAATCGGGCGTTTGGCATCCAAGGCCATCGCGCCGCCTGCGCCGCTCACCAGCACCGCCGAGGCTGAACCAGATACCGTGCCCATTTTCTGAGTACGGACATCCAGCGTCGCATCCAGGCGGCTGGCGTTGCCGCTGGTCGGCGTCGCTTTGACATCGATCGCGAGATTGGTCAGTCCCAGCGGAATCGGAGGGTCCCCGGGAATGCGTAAATCGCCATCACGGCGGGCGACACGCGCGGTGCCCGACAAAGCCCCTGCGAATTTCAGATCCCACGCGGCATCCAGCGCAATGCGGCGCTGTCCCTCCGATGGACGGGCATTGACACGCTGTCGGCGGGCTTCGGCCGCTGCGGGATCCAGCGCCCGCATGATCTGGCGCAACATGGACGCGGTAATCACGAGATTATCCGCACGGCCAGCCGTCTGCCACCGTCCTTGGCCGCCACGCGATCCTTGATGCGAAAGCACGGCACGCTGTTTGTCCGGCAAGGTCATGGTCAGCTGCGTCGCCCCCACGTCCCATTGCCAATGAGGGGCCTTGGCATCAGGCAGGAACGACAACGTCACAGGCTGCAATGCCGCTGCGAATTTCATCGATTCCGCCGTCAAGCGTTCTACCTTGCCGCGCCAACCGATGAGGCCCGCAGCGCCGTTTTCCGCGGGTCCAGAGCGTGTGTTCGTCTGCGCAGCGGGTGTAGTCCCTGAAGCAGGTGTGGGACGTCCCGGCCCCCAACCGCCGCTAAAAGCCAGATCTGCCTGCATCGGTGCCCGGCCCAATGTATCGGCGCGGGAATCCCCGGGCGTATAACGGGCCGAAAGCTGTCCCTGATGCTGATCCAGCCGTCCGGCCAGCTTGGCTTTCAGCGACGCGCCACCCGGCAGATCCGGCCAGAACGCATCCAGCCGCGGCGTATCGGCGTCCAACGTCAGCGTGCCCTCGCCCCGGCTCAATCCGCCCTGGGCTTTTACGCGATTCGGACCCACGGTGAGATCGAGCAGCAGATCGCGAAGCTCGAAGCCAGCCAGGGGATCAGCGGCATGCGAGGCGGACGTCTCTGGTGCCGATGTCGATGTCGATGTCGATGTCGATGTCGATGTCGATGTCGATGTCGATCCAGATGTTGCCTTAGACTCCGCCTCCTGCAACGCATCAATGCGGCCTGTCAGACTCCCGGCCAATACCTGCTTATTCCAACGGCTGTCCTTGGAAATCGTGGCCTGCACATACGCGTGTTTCAAGTCATAGACATTTTCGACCTGCGCATCGACGGCCATACGCGCGCTCAACAACGCAGGCGGAATCACGTCACCGACAAAATCGCCGATATTCAGCCGCTCGGCATCCAGCGTCGCCACGACCCGATCTATACCGGGCTGTAATGGTAAAGGTTGACGATCCACTGTTACGACGACGCCCGACTGATCCGCCAAGCGCATATTCACATTGGCCGTGCGCAGGGGAAATGGCTGGTCAAGCTCCAGGCCGGCCTGCGCCAACAATTTCAACGCGCCATCAGCGGTTGCGCCATCCAGGCGTACATCCATCTGCTGGAGCGAACCTTCGGCCTGAAGCTGCACCGTCGCTGCGCAGATGGCCGTCGATGCAGCGGAAGCTGCGGCCGTTGGTGCTGCGTCCGTTGAGTCTGCAGTTTTTGGCCCGGCGTCTCGCGATCCCGCCGCTTTCGAGACAGTTGCCTTCGAGGCAGACGCCTTCGATGCTGCGGCTTTCGAGTTGGATGCCTTCGTCGCAGCGTTTTTTGACGCCGCTGCTTTCGCTCCGGCAGCCTTATCGGATTTCGCGGCCAGCATCTGGCTGGCACATAGCGGAGAATCGTCCCCCCGTCCCTGAGCCTGGATATCCAGCGCTGCCTGCAACGGCCATGGTTGAGCCATCCCCAACAATTCGACCTTGCCGTGCATATCGGCAAACACCTGATCGTGCGCCACATGCAAGCTGTGCAGACTCAAGCTGGCGCCCTTTTGATCCGCGCCCAGGCTGACGCCAACGTCACTCACTGCGACAGGCAAGGGCTCGCCGTCCATCGTCACGTCCAGACTGCCCACGGCAAACCGGTCAACCTGTAATTTCACAGGCAAGTCCGGCATGACGAAAGGCTCATCAACCACCATCGGCTCCGGCTCGTCCGGCGTCGTCGTCAACGCCACCTGTACTGTGCCCGCAGACAACTCCTGTACATGCACCAAACGCTGCCCCAAGGCGCTCCACCGTATATCCAGACGCAGATCCGCCAAATCGACAGCCGTTCCCGGGAACACCAACTGCAGACGTCCGACCTGCAACTTGCCGAGGATCGTACCGTTGACGTCTTCTGCTCGTCCGTCAAACTGCTGCGCCACCGCGCCCAGCAACGTGCGCGTTCCCGATTGCGTGCCTGTCAGCCACAATGCAAAGCCGCACAGCAGCACCACCAACGCAATCGGCAGCGGCAACCACCACACCAACAGGTGACGCAACAGCGCTCGCAGGCCCTTCAAAACGCGATCCCCAACGAAAAGTGCAGCCGCAGGTCACGCTCTTTTTGACCGTACGCCAGATCCAGAAAAATGGGGCCCGCCGGCGTGCGCACCCGCAGCCCGGCCCCGTACCCTACATGCATTTCCATCTCGCCGAAAGACTCGGCAGCATCGCCCGCATCGACAAATACGCCCATCCCCCAACGCTCGTCAAAATAATGGTCGTATTCAATACTCGCGACGGCCAACGTAGGTGCCCCTACCACCGCGTCATCTTGCTCCACACCGATACTCTGGTAGCGGTAACCCCGAATCGTACGGGCGCCGCCGGTACGGAACCCGAAATCATCCGGCACCCGGGTCTTCGAATCAGACCAGATGCGGCCGACCTCGCCACGCAGTGTCAACACATCGCGTTCGCCGATAGGCCACCATTTCTGGCCACGCAAGCGGGCGCGGAAGAACGGCTTGCCAGTATCCAGTACCACCCCGACCCCGCCGCCGATGGCAATCAAATTGCCTTCACGCGGATCATATTTGCTATCGACATCCCGCCGCAGCCATTCCGATGTCAGCGTTGCCGTGGGCAAATCGTATTCGTCGCCGCCATCGATTTTTACCTTGTCATAGGCCAACAATGCGCCCCAACGGTTTTCGTATTCGACCCGACTGTCGCCCGCGCCCTTGCGTTCGCGCAACCGCGTCGCCCCCAGGGCAACACGACGGACGTCCAGTCCCTGGATATCCGAATGGCTCGCCAATACGCCAACCGAGTCCTTCTGACCTTTTTCATCAGGTGGCAAATGGAAATCAGCGTAGGCGCGCTGCTCCTGCCGGTCCAGGCTGATGCCGCTCTCCAAGGTCACTGGCAAACCGAACACAACGTTCTGCTGGTATGTCACTTCACCACGCACGCCCACGTCGTCGTCCACGCCGATGGATGCGCTCAGGCGGCGAGCAGGCCCTTCGACCACGCGCACATCAACCGGCAAGGTAACGACACCGTCGGAATCGCGCGATGGGGCGGGCGCCGCCGCGGGTCCGCCTGATACGGCCGGATCCCCGCCCGGCGTCGCTGCCGCCAGATCGTCCGCACCCGAGGAGCGCGTCTGGTCCGACGCTGACCCCAAGGTCACAAAGGCTCCCCGGAAAAACGAGGTAGCCTGCAGGTCCTGCTGCCAATTATCGAGCTTGTCCTGACTGTAGGGCTCGCCCTCGTCATAGCGCACATAACGGCGCGCCAATGAATCGGGCACCCGCTTGAAACCCTGTGTCTTGAGCGGCCCCATACGCACCAGCGGCCCGCTGTCGACAGTGACCGCCAGATAGACCTCCGCCGTGTCGGCGTGCACAGCCGCCTCCGACGCTGTCATGTAGGCCAGCATGAAATCACGCGACGACACCGAATCCAACAGCGCCGCCTTGGCCTTGTTCCAATCACTATTAATAAAGGGCTGTCCGACCGCCAAGGACCAGCTCTTGCGCAGTTCCTCGATGCGCGCCGCGTATTCGGGGCGGGTCACGCGCCCTGTGAACTTGAGATCCACCGCAGCCACCACTGCGCGCTTGCCGGGCTGAATCGTGATATCCCAGGTCTCACCGCCAACATCGGTTCCCGCCTCGAGCGTGACAGTAGGCGTGAAATACCCCTGTGTGGCCAACGCAGCCAACGCGGCATCACGCGCGCGCCGCCGCAGCCGATTGATCTCGCCACCGTCCTGGTCCTCGGCCAGACGCGTAATCGCGGCAACCGCCTCGGTGATAGAAGTCAGTGCCGCAGGCGGTACGCCCCCAGGATCAATAATGACCTCCGGTCCCTGCGCGCGAGCGCTGCCCATCACGCCCAGCAGGCCTACGAGTAACAGTGCAACCCAGACCCGCATATGTCAGGTCGGCGGCTGTACGACGATAGAAGGCAATTTGCCCGCCATGTCACGCGGCAGCGCCGCAACCGCTCTGGCCAGCTTACGCGCGATGTCGCGGTAATGCCGGGCAGCTTCACTGTCGGGATCCGACACCATCGTGGGGCGGCCCGAATCCGTTTGCTCGCGAATGCGCATCGTCAGCGGCAGGCTGCCGAGCCAGGGCGTCTGATACTGCTGCGCCATCCGCTGGCCGCCGCCTTCGCCGAAAATATGTTCGGCATGACCGCATTGCGTGCAAATATGCACGGCCATGTTTTCCACAATTCCCAGAATCGGGACGTCGACCTTCTGGAACATACGCAACCCCTTACGGGCATCCTGCAACGCCAGGTCCTGTGGCGTCGTCACGATCACCGCGCCCACGACCGGCACCTTTTGAGCCAGAGTCAGGGCCAGATCGCCCGTCCCCGGCGGCATATCGATAATCAAATAATCCAGATCGCCCCAGTTCGTCTGCCGCAACATCTGCTCGAAAGCTCGCGTCACCATCGCACCTCGCCAGATGGCGGGGGCGTCGGCATCGATCAAAAAGCCTATCGAGTTCGCCTGCAGGCCATGGCCCTCCAGCGGCTCCATCGTCTTGTTGTCATGGCTAGCCGGACGGCCCGAAATCCCCAGCATGGTGGGCACACTGGGACCGTAAATATCGGCATCGAGCATTCCTACCCGGGCACCGTCCGCAGCCAATGCCAGGGCCAGATTGACTGCTGTCGTGCTTTTGCCGACGCCGCCTTTACCGGAGGCTACCGCGATGATGTTACGCACGTTGGGCAACGGTTTCAGGCCACGCTGCACGGCATGAGGCGTAACGGACCAATTCACCGTCACTTGCGCCTGCTTTGCCCCAGCCGCGATCAACGCCTGCCGTACCGCCTCTTCTACGCGACTGGCGGCATACGCCGCGGGGTATCCCAACGTCAGAGTGAGCGCCACCGACTCGCCGGCCACGTTAATGTCACTGTCTCTTACAAACGTCGATAATGCCCGCCCCGCCGCCCGGTCGGAGGGACCTGCCGAATCTGTAACTGCTCGCAACACCTCGCGAACTTGCGCTATCGTTATACTCATTACTCTAATTCCATAGGCAGGAGAGCTTTGCGCTCGCCGCTACCCGCAAGGATAGCGGATACAAGGGAACCTTTTCTCCTGTTTTGCATCGGATGATCATGATCGACACAATTTCCCGATTTCTTCGTGCCGTAGCGTTCGCTGTGCTGGCTTTGTTCGGCATGGCCATGGCGCTGGCTTTCATGATATCGACCGCCATCGCGATCGGTATCCTGTATCTCGTCGCCAAGGTCCGTGGCAAGCCCTTCGGCGTACGTGCCTACTGGAGCCAGCGGACAAACGGCCGCCCGAACGCTTTTCGGCCTAGTGGCCAGACCGCATCGTCGTCCACTCGTTCCGCGCCGCCCTTTGCGACGCCGCGCGGCGAGGTCATCGACGTCGAGGCCCGAGAGATCCACTGACCCCGGCCACCTGCACGGCGCGCGCCAACAGCGTACCGTGCCTCTGGCGTAGCCCACGTTTCCGGGCCGCGTCACAGCGCCCCGCGTCCGGCGCACCAATCACCAGCCCCTGTCCTGGCACGAGCCAAGGCGGGGGCATCGCTTTTCTACCTCTGCCGCATGACCCTGACAGGGCCGGTAAAATAGCGCCACTCTAGTCCTCAAACGTCATCCACGATATGTCTCGCACTCTGTTCGTCACGACCGCGCTTCCCTATGCCAACGGATCCTTCCATATCGGCCACATCATGGAATACATCCAGGCCGATATCTGGGTTCGTTCGATGCGTATGGCGGGTCACACCGTGCATTTCGTGGGGGCTGACGACGCGCATGGCGCGCCCATCATGCTCAAGGCCGAAAAAGAAGGGATCTCGCCGCGCGACCTGGTGGCCCGCTATGCTGCCGAGCGCCCGCGCTACCTGGACGGCTTTCATATCCGTTTCGACCACTGGCATTCGACCGACTCGGACGAAAACATCGCCCTGTCGCATGACATCTACCGTGCACTCAAAGCACAGGGCCTGATCGAAACGCGCGCCATCGAGCAGTTCTATGATCCAGTCAAGGGCATGTTCCTGGCGGACCGCTACATCAAGGGCGAATGCCCCAAGTGCCATGCCAAGGACCAATACGGCGACTCCTGCGAAGTCTGCGGCGCCGTCTACGCCCCGACCGAACTGATCAACCCCTACTCGGCCCTGACCGGTGCCACGCCGGTCCTGAAATCATCCGAACACTTTTTCTTTAAGCTGTCCGACCCCCGCTGCGTCGAGTTTCTGCAAAGCTGGACGACCGGCACCAACGCCATGGGCCTGAAGCACCTGCAACCCGAGGTTCAGGCCAAGACCCGCGAATGGCTGGGAGGCAACGACGGCGAAGCCAAACTGGGCGATTGGGATATCTCGCGGGATGCCCCCTATTTCGGTATCGAAATCCCCGATGCACCGGGCAAATATTTCTACGTCTGGCTGGACGCCCCGGTGGGCTACCTGGCTTCGCTCAAATCCTATTGCAACAAACAAGGGCTGGATTTCGACGCGTTGCTGGACCCGCAGGGCAGCACCGAACAAGTGCACTTCATTGGCAAAGACATCATCTATTTCCACGCCCTGTTCTGGCCGGCCATGCTCAAATTCGCCGGCCGCAAGACACCTGACTCGTTGAACGTGCACGGCTTTATCACCGTCAGCGGTGAAAAAATGTCCAAGAGCCGGGGCACGGGCATCTCGCCACTGCGCTATCTGGAAATCGGCATGAATGCGGAATGGCTGCGTTACTACATCGCCGCCAAGCTCAATGCCAAGGTCGAAGACATCGATTTCAACCCCGATGACTTCATCGCGCGCGTCAATAGCGACCTGGTGGGCAAATACGTCAATATCGCCAGCCGCGCCGCCAACTTCATCACCAAGCACTTTGACGGTGCGTTGGCCTACACCGGCGATACCGATGCGCTCTCGGCCGGCTTTGCGGCCCAGGCAGAGACCATCCGTGCCGCCTTCGAGGCCCGTGAATACAACCGCGCCATTCGCGAGATCATGGGCTATGCCGACAGCATCAACCAGGCGTTCGATACAGCCCAGCCCTGGGTTCTGGCCAAAGGCATCGGCACCGCTGACGCGGCGCAAAAGGCCGCGCTGCAAGACATCTGCTCGCGTTCGCTGGCTGGCTTCAAAGCACTGTCCGTCATGCTGACGCCGGTTCTTCCCGCCTTGACCGATCGTGTGGCACGCGAGCTGTTCGGCGCCCAGCAGTCCTACACCTGGGCCGACGCGGCCGCGCTGCCGCAACATGTGGCGCCCTTCAAGCACCTGATGCAACGTGTAGACCCCGCCATGCTGGATCAGCTCTTCGAACCGCCAGCGGCGCCGGAGCCCGTCGCTCCCATGCCGGGTGGCGAAGCCATCGCGGACACCATCACCATCGACGACTTTGCCAAGATCGACCTGCGGATTGCGCAGATCGTCGATTGCCAGCACGTCGAAGGCTCGACCAAGCTGCTGCAACTCACGCTCGACGTCGGCGAAGGCCGTCATCGCAATGTGTTTTCCGGCATCAAATCGGCCTACAAACCCGAAGATCTGGTCGGCAAACTCACCGTCATGGTCGCCAACCTGGCGCCACGCAAGATGAAATTCGGCGTCTCCGAGGGTATGGTCCTGGCCGGCAGTCATGCCGATGACAAGGTCGATGCCGGCATCTACGTCCTGGAGCCCTGGCCCGGCGCCAAGCCGGGCATGCGCGTGCGTTAAAACATCGCGCGGGACGCCGGGATTTCCCGGCGCACCCGCGTCAACGGTCCTATCCGGCTGAATCGTCCGGCGCCGGGGCCGGTGCCAACGCCGGATCCAGCGCGATACGTTCGTCGAACACGAAACAATTGCCGCGAAACCCTTTGCCGCCGGTTTCTTCGAAATACTTCAGGATGCCCCCATCGAGCTGATACACATGCTCGACCCCGGCTTCTGCCATGTACAAGGCTGCTTTTTCACAGCGAATGCCCCCTGTGCAGAAACTGACCACCGTCTTGCCGAGCAGACTATCGCGGTTCGTCTGCACCGCATCGGGAAACTGCGTAAACCGGTCAATGCGCCAGTCGATGGCTCCGTCAAAAGTCCCCTCGTCGACCTCGAAGGCATTGCGCGTATCCAGCATCACCACCGGCCGCCCCTCGTCGTCCACCCCTTGATCCAGCCAACGGGCCAACGTCACCGGCGCGACGGCGGGCGCGCGCCCGGTTCGCGGTTGAATCGCCGGATGATCCATGCGGATGATCTCGCGCTTGATCTTGACCAGCATCTTGCGAAATGGAACATGCGCCGAATAGCTGAATTTCACCTCTAATTCAGCAAAGCGCGAGTCCGACTGCAGCCATTGCAGCCACGCCTGGATACCGCTGGCAGACCCAGCCAAAAAGAGATTGATACCCTCTTCGGCCAACAGCACAGTGCCTTTCAGGTCTGCCGCTTCAGCCTGAGCCAACGCCTGCGCCCGCAGATCGGGGAGGCCCTGCAAAGGGATAAATTTGTAAGCAGCAATATTGACGACGGAAGACATGGCAAATGAAACAACGGCATAAGCGGAGCGGCGTAATAGTAAACGAGTCCGCCGGAAATGACGTTTTTCAGAATTTTACCCGGGTAAATTATTGCGGCGTCGGCGGGTCCTGTCTGCGCACGAACTCCAGCACATCCCCATTGCGCACATTGAATGTCAAATGACGTGGCGCACCGCCACTATCCAGGGTAAAAGACCGAATATCCGACAGGGCTCGCAAATACGAGGCTTCCAGTTGGGCGCGATCCTGCGCCGCACATGCCATGCGAGTCGCCCCCTGCACAGAAATCGACAGTTTCCCGTCCTGCAAGCGATAATCGCCCATATAGCGATTACAACCAGAAAACCCATTGACCCGATACGTTTGGCCTTGGGCCAAAAATACCAACTGAATAGGCTCACCATTGTCACCATGCGGAATGGCCCGTTGATCTCCTGTCGCGTTCACCCAGCGGGTCAACTCCCAGCTGGTCTGAGCCAACGAATCCGCACTGGTGGCCGCGTTGCTGGCCGCAGCCCCCTCTGCCGTGG
Source organism: Bordetella muralis (assembly GCF_054781015.1). Classification (NCBI taxonomy): domain Bacteria; kingdom Pseudomonadati; phylum Pseudomonadota; class Betaproteobacteria; order Burkholderiales; family Alcaligenaceae; genus Bordetella; species Bordetella muralis. The sequence continues at coordinate 271,189 of NZ_BAAGVF010000008.1, forward strand.
CATGGCCGGTTGTGCCGGCACATCCGGCCGTCCCGACGAGTAAACCGGCGAATATCACATTACGCACATGCAACCAAGTGAACATCTTTGCACTCCAACCTATTTGTACACTCATTAACTGTAACGCGGACTTCGGCCCGCCTCGCGCCATATGACACACAGCGTCACACAAGATTGCCCTTCACATCTCGTCTGTTACAGCCTGGCGATCTATCCTTGATTCGCGCGAATTGGACATTAGCTCAGATTTGCCGCGTGCATCTTGCACGGCTCGTCCTGAGCCACAACACAAACAAGTCCCTCGCCGGGGTTGACCGGGCACGGCCCTATTATTGATGGGTCTCGACGCCCTATTCGGAACGGAATCATGAACACATCGCCGGACGTCCTTTTTCTTACTGGCGACGACACCGCCTATCCACAGCAGATCACTGAGTTATCGCGCCTGGGATTTCAGATACATCGTTATTCTGGACTATCAGAGCTATATCTGCACCTGTCCCAGCAGGCCATTCCCTTAGTAGTGCTCGCAGGTCCGTTGGCCATTATCGATATTGCAGCAGCGCAGTTGCGCGTCATGCGCCCTGGTATCGGCATCGTCGCCCTCGCACAATTTCCCAATAGCGATGCTCGGGTGCGCACGCTGTTAAGCGGCGCCGATGCTTGTCTGGACACCTATATCAACGGCCTGGAATTGGCTGCCGTGTTTCAGGCTCTCATGCGTCGGATGCCCGACACTACGCAAGCCCCTGCTCCGGCGGATGCCGCTTCGGCCCAAACGCTGACTCCCACCGCAACGGCGCCCGACTCTGCGTACGCTTCAGCCGAATCCGTTCCGTCCCCCTCGGGCGGATGGCGCCTGACCAGCAAAGGCTGGGCGTTGATGGCACCCAGTGGACAGACACTTTCTCTGACCACCGCCGAACGCAGCTTGCTGCTGCGATTTGCCCACGAACCCGACAAACGGATCAGCCGCGATGCGTTGAGCCTCGACACTGCCGCAGGCGAAGGCTCCGAAAGCGATCGCCGTGGGCGCTTTATCGACGTCATGATCAGCCGCATGCGGCGCAAAGCGGCCGCTCAGCGAGTGCGCCTGCCCATCAAAGCGGTGCACGGTTGGGGTTATATGTTCACTGCCGATCTGCTCGTCGACGCAGATATTCCCGATTTCGAGGGAACGATGACGGACTCCGATTAAGCTCAATAGCACGCCGGCTTCGAAAACCCAGGCGCTCGTGTTAGCGCCGCTGCGGCGCCAACACGAGCATCCGCCGTCACTCAAAGACGTGAGAAATACCGGCTGAACCACGAGCCGTGACGTTAATAGTCGTCTGATAATCGCTCGATGCAGGATTGCGAATCGTGACTTGGTGCCGGCCTGGCGCCAGCATGACTTGGCCCAACGGCGGACTGATTCCCCGCGAACGGCCATCGATGATCACTTCACCCCAGGGGCGCACGCTGATCCGCACCGCCACCTGTGCGGCTGCAGTCTTGGCTTGCTCTGCCGCCTTGGCGTCTGCGGCGGCTTTCGCTTCTGCAGCGGCCTTTGCTTGCGCAGCAGCGTCGATATCCTGGCTGAGGGCCTGGTTGCCATCCGTAACTGTCGAGGCGTTTGCTGCATCGGGAGACGTTCCGGGCGCGGGCGGCGTCGCAGGGATCGAGGTCGAAGCGCCATCTGGCGTCGCGCCTGGGTCCGTACCCGTCCCTGCCACACTCGCACCGGTATTCGACGGCGCCTGAGCACTGGGTGCAGTTTCAGAGCCCGATGCAGCCCCCGGGCTCAAGTCACTGCCGGGATTCGATAAGACACGCGGCGCAATCGCCCCTTCTGGTGTCGCAGCGGCAGACGTTGACGCCGTCCCCGCAGCACTAACGGATGAGCCAGAATTGATAGCCCCGGTCTGTCCGTCCTCGCCATTCGCGGTGCCTGCTGTCGGTGGCGCGCCGGAACTCGTGACCGCAGAGGGGTCCGGCGTAGCCGCGGGCGAAGTGCCAGACGCAGTCCCTTCAGTCCCCTCGCCTGGCTGCGCACTGCGTCCGAGATCGGACAAGGCGGGTGGCGTCGGGACCGGCGGCTCTGGTTTGGCCGGCGCAGGAGGCGGCTCGATTCCAGCGCTGGGCGCGGGTTTCTGCCCGTTGGAAGCAGACAGCAGACCATCGGGACGCAACCACATATAGACCGCCAGCGCTATCGCTGCCAAAACCCCCAATAAAACAAGCAACGGTACACGCGGCCCCGACTTGGCCCGTCCTGTCACCGCCGGAGCCACCGGAGGCAGTGCGGCAGATGCATCGCTGGTCTCGGCAGATGCAACGGGCGCCTGCGTCTCTGACTGCGGCTGCGACTCGGGCTCTGGCTGATGTGAAGATGTCGAGACTGACTCAGGCGCTTGCGTCGATCCTGCAACTGCCGCTGCCGCGGGCGCAACGGCCGACACGGCCGGCTCCAAGCCGAACGCGCGAGCAAACGACTCGATACTCGCAGGCCGCGCGGATGGTCTCATCGACAATCCGCGATCCACTGCCTGGAGAAACTCCGGATCGTAAGCACCGATATCGCGACCCGCCAAGGGAGCAGACACGTCTTTGATGCAGCGTTCCAGCGCTGACGGCGGGGCCTTTCCCACCAGCATCGTGTGCGCCACCGCGCTCAAGGCATAAATATCTGTCCAAGGCCCGCAGGGCGAATCTGGATCATCGGTGTATTGCTCAAAGGCCGCATAACCGTCGATACGGGCGGCGCTCTCCGCATCGGCCGCGGGCGTCAGCGGCGGAATCAACAAGTGAGCCTTGCCCGATGCATCCAGACCAATGGTGCTCATGGCGATGCCGCCATGCACACCGCCTTGCGCATGCAATGGCTTGAGCGATTCGGCGACATCGGCCAACACTCTGCGGATCCGCGCCTGAGGAACGCCGCCGTTGGCAGCAGCGGCAATTACATTCAAAGATCGCAATCCAGGAGCATCGCTCGCAGACGCATCGCGCTTGGGCAAAGGGGTGGTCGCACTCATGCTCGGAACTCCAGACACCTGCTACGTCGCTAGCGCCACGCGGGCAGCGATGCAAACAATCGGGTAAACAACGTGGCATTGAAAGCCCCGCCGTGTATATACGTCTGTAATGCAGCCCCATCAATCTGATTCGTCCACCAATAACTGGTATGCGAACTGGGGTTAAAGCAAAAAGGCAAATCGGGCCACGCCGTCAAACTGCGCGCTGCCACCGGTTCGGCCGCCGTCTCCAGACCCGCATTCAAGATATCCATGATGTCGCTGCCGCTGGAGCGGGCCACCGGCTGCAAGACCCCCGGTATCTGGATCGTCTGCAGCTCGCGATCAAACTGTTCCGTTGCACAACCATGGCGCACTGCTGTCAGGATGCTCGCGCCGATCTTGCGGTAATAGTCGCTCGCGCCATCCAGAATGCTGCTGTGATAGTCATTCTCGGCAATCGGCATGATCACGCACAAAGGATAGGCTCGCCCCACTCTATCCCGGCTCGGCGCCAGACATCCCAATTGCGCGCCGCCGCCACTCGGCCCGGCCGGTATTGCGAAATTCCAAATTGGCGCCGATGCAAAACTGCGAGCCACGCTGTCATCGGGCGCTTGTTTCATCGCCGCCAATCCATATTGCAGCCATCGGTCCCACCAGGCAATGAGCTCACGCGACAAGCGACGATGAACAAAGTCCCCCGACGCGGGAATCTTGCCGTACCACCCCAACTGTCCTCTTGCGTCGTCCATGGCGAGTCTCATCTAGCGGCCCGGGCAGGCAAAACCCTGCATCTCGGCGAGATTGAAAGGGCTTTTTGCACTGCTCGCAGTGATCTCCAACACGACCTTGCGGCCGTTAATATCAAATGTCGCTATCGTAATCTCAGGCGATGGGCCGCGGCTCAATTGCGCCTTGTCCAGCAACCGGTTCAACGCCCAAGGCCCCGAAGCAGACAGACCTGCGCCCCCCGTCTGCGGCGTCAGTTCAATGCGCACCTGATTCGATCCTCTCGCCCCCGGCCATTGCACCGTGGTTGCGATCTGCGGACCATGAGCATAGCGCACGGCCTGGCCATCCACATCCATCACGAATTGCGTAATCTGCGCATCCATTTCGATCGGACGAATCGCGACTCGATAAGACGGCAACGGGCTGCTCGCCATGAAATACACATCGCGAATCACCCCCGCACGCTGGAACGAATCCAGATACGACGCGCGCTCACCTTTTTCGCCGTCGATACCGGGTTTGAATCGCCACCGCGAACCCGACACATCGATCTGTGTGGCCAATTCCTTCTGGAAAAATTCGTCCATCATCCCGTTGGGGCCGAACAGCCGCGCCATATCGTTCGGCGCAACATCGCGCGACGAACTGCGGGCAAACGGATAACGCCCCGCAATCGATTGCCGGCAAAACAATCCGATGGTCGCCGACATCGTCTCGCCCATGCGCTGGCGCGATGCACCGGAGATCTCATCGGAAGCATTCACCGACATCGTATTGAGCACGTCACGTATCGGCTCGGGCAATCGTCCCGCCTCCGCGCGCAGCTTGGTCACGACATCCGAATTGGGCGCGGGACTGGCGCTGCGCAGCGCCGCATCTGCGGCAGTCAGATACGTGTAGAGGTCGTTGATCAAACCCGTCGTAGCCGTAATCAGCGGCGGACCACCCTGCGTTTCACTCTGAGCCAGGCGACGATAAGGCTCAAAATGCAGGTCCACGATCCGCTCGAGCTTGTCATCCGTCGCGTCGCTACGGACGGCCGAATTGGGCCCTGTGGGACCAAACATCTGCTCCAACGCATCGCGTGTGCTGCTCACGCGCTCACGGGCCTGATCCATGAGCGAGCGTCCGTCACCCGTATCGCGCAGCAGATTCGTCTCGCGTGCGACGCCTTGCACCAGCTTGACCAACGGCGAGTCCGGCGCTGACAAGGTGCGGGCAATCTGAATATTCTGCAGCAGCGATGTCGCTGGCGCCAGCTTCAGATCATTCAGATAGGCATCCCACTGTTGTACATAGTCGTTCATGTACAACCGCTTGATATCGACGATCAACTGCTGCTGGGCTGCCTGATCCAAGGCCCCAGGCGGCGCGATATTCAGCACCCAGGCATCATCCTGACGCAGCAACTCGGCAACCCGATTCACCCGTTGATTAAAAACCTTCCAATAGCCATCGTAGCTGTACAGCGATGGGATCCCGTCCGTCAGGGGCTTGCCGCTCTTGCGCACAAACACGGAACTGGCCTGAGGCCCACCCAACGTCACTGCTGTCTGCTCCGGACCTTGATCGGTATTGGACAGCAATCGGCGCAGACGGCTATACGAGCGTTGCGCCAACGTGTAATGCGCCAGTCTCTGACGCATCTGAGTCACCAGCTCGTCATCACGCGGGAACGGCGAGGACAACACACGGCCCTGCACCAGATTGCGCAAATGCAACGACATAAAATCATACTGACGCCGCGTATAGCCCTCGGGCAAGGTCTTTTGCATATCCGACAGCAACCAGGCATGCATGAACTCTGCATCATAATGATCAGGTTCATACAGCATCAGATAGGCACGCAAGGCCTCATACGAAAATTCCAGGTCATTCGGCGCCGACGTACGCAATGCACTTTCTACGCGACGTGCTATCTGTGGCAACAGTACTTGCTCTAGCGTATTTCGATACACCCCTTGGGCTGCAGACTGCATTTTTTGACCTTGATACAGGCCAAACTGATACGTCAAGGGCGGCGAATCCAACTCAAAGCTCGCATCGCGCGGCAAATACCACAAGCTATCCAGAAAGGGCATCAACCCCAGCACATCGCCTGCACGCGTAATCTTGATGTCGCGTCCCAGCTTCTCTACGGTAGGCACACGACGCTCGACTTCGGCGACATACGTCTTGTTATTGCGATAGCTGATACCCCACCCGACCAGCAAGGCAATCAACAACACCGTGATCAACCCATAACCCGCCCAATGCAAACGCCGATAGCGGCGTTCCCAGCGCAAATTCCGGCCTGCCAGGCCGGCCTCGCGAAAGATCACGTCCTGCAGCACGCCTTTCAAGAAATAGCTGCGTCCGTCTTCCTCCGGTGCTGGCGTTGCCTGTGCCGCGCCACCATCAATACGCAGGTAGCGCTTCAGATAGCCCGTTACCTGGTCAAACGTTTCGCCGCCCTGCGTGCCACTGGTGAAATACACACCGCGCGGCACCAGCCGTGCCTCGAATTTCGACGTCGCGAACACATCACTCAGGAACTGTCCCAACACCGTCTGCAACCCGGCAAACTGCTGCGGCAGCATATAGGCCAACGCCCGCCGGGCTGGATCCGTCTCAGCCGCCAGCACCTCGGGCAATGCATCATGCAAGCGGCGCTGCAACAACTGATATTCAGTATGAAATGCCTCGTACAAATCGAAATCGGCTTCCTGAGTCCGGGTATAGGGCAAGGTAAAGCCCCACACCTGCGACAAATCCTCGCGGCTGAAGGACCCGAAATACTCCTCGAAACCCGACAGCAAATCGGCTTTCGTCACCAGCACATACACCGGAAACTGAATACCAAGCTGCTCACGCAGCTCTTGCAAGCGACGGCGCAACACCGCGGCATGCTGCGCACGCTCCGCGTCCGACGCGGCGAGCAAATCCTCCACACTGATCGTCAGCATGGCGCCATTGATCGGCTGACGGCCGCGATACTTCGACAACAGGCCGAGGAATCCTTTCCATTCCTCTTCGTCACCCGTCGCATCGCTTTCGTGAGTGGTGTAGCGGCCGGCCGTATCCAGCAGCACGGCATCGTCGGTAAACCACCAATCGCAATTCCGTGTACCGCCCACCCCACGCAGCGCGACCTTGCCAAAACGATCCGCCAGCGGGAAATTCAGGCCTGAATTCACCAACGCCGTCGTCTTGCCCGCCCCTGGCGCACCGATGATGACATACCAAGGCAGTTGATACAGATGCTGCTTGGAAAAACGAGACAACGAGAACCGTCGCTTATCGCCATCAAAGCGCGTCTTGCGCAACAACTCCACGGCCTCGTTGAAACGCTCTTCGAGCTGGCGAATCTCAGGATTGCCAGGCTCGGGCTCGACCTTCTTTTTAGCAGCAGGCTTGCGTAGTTGACCTAGCAGCTGCGCATTCAATCGGCCCTCACGCCATTTGCGCCAGATAATGCGCAACAACCAGAGCCCGAACAACACCGCAATCACAATGATGCGGGTCATCTCGCTTTCCAGAGGACGCGTCGTGCCAATGGCAAGCAGCGGCCCGGCAATCCAGATCAGCAGCGAAATCGCCACCAAGCCAAAGAAATTCCACAGCCCTCGGCTAAAGAGGAAACTAAACACGTTATGAATCATTGCCGCGCACCCTCGACAGTTTCCCCTCGCGGCACCGGTGGCACCATCAGCGTGATCTCAACACGACGATTACGCGCGCGCCCTGCTGCAGTATCGTTGGGCGCAACCGGGTCGGCGTCGCCACGGCCTTCTGCCCGCACGCGGTTTGGTTGATTCAATCGGGCCTCCAGCAGATCCTTGACCGCGTCCGCACGCTCTTGCGACAAATGCCAGTTCGACGGATAGCGCGCGCTGCGTATCGGAACATTGTCGGAATACCCACGCACCAGAATATCGCCTTCGGTTTGACGCATGGCATCGGCCACGCGCGACAGCACCGGCAAGTATTGGTCTCTCACTGCAGCCGATCCTGACTCGAACAACCCGTCGCCGCGCAGCACGACAACACTGCGGTCAACCTCATCGCGCACAGTCACCAGATCATCCCGGATTTCCGGCGCCAAAAACACCGCCAAACGCGGCGAAGACGCTGGCTGGCGCGTCGGTGCGATCTGCACCGTAGGTGGCCTCAAACCGTTCACTGCCGAAAACACGACATCAGACTGCCGGCTCAAACTCCAAGCCAAGGCCCAATAAATAGCCAGCGCCAATACTGCAGCCAGCGCGCCGAACACCCATAAGGGCACAGGCAACCGCCGCAATTGGGTCTGGGCCGGCACATCCTGCCAATGTGGCGACAAGGCAAGCGCGTATTCGCCTCGAGCACCGCGCAAAATCCGCAGCAAGCGTTGACGCAGCGTCTCCAGCTGCGAACGGCCGTTATCGAGGACGCGATAACGCCCTTCAAACCCCAGCGCCAGGCAAAAGTACAGCAGTTCCAGCAAATCCAGATGCTGACCGGGGTTCTGCGAGAGTTTTGCCAGCAACTGAAAAAATTTCTCCCCGCCCCAGGTCTCATTGTGAAACGTCACGAGCAGACTGTGCGCCGACCATACCCCATTGCCTCCCCATGGGGTCAGAGCAGCCGCCTCATCCAATGCGGTGCACAAGCAATATCGTGCCCCGAGAATGGTCTCGTTAGGGATGCCGGCCTGCTGCGCACGCAACTCGAACTGGCGAATCTCATCGAGCAGATGCTCGCGCAACATGGCTGGTGACGGGTGCGACGTAGTCGCACGTATCTGGGGAATCAAATCCAGCAATGGATTCGCGGCAGCGACCAATGGATTAGAGCCGCTGATCACATACTCGTGTGGCCGCAATCGGCCGGAGGCCGAAGCGCCCCCTTCTGGAAGGCCTGACCCCATGGGGCCGGGTAATGCAGAATCAGATGCGTGCATGATATCTCCGGCGGGCTACCCTAATCGCGCAATGCCCAGAACTCCATGGATAGGCCCGGGAACTCGCCCGCCAAATGCAAAGCCAGAGCGCCCGTGCGCTCCAGCTGTTTCCAGAAATCGCCGCCCTTGTCGAGCTCGAAATACACGTGGCCCGCGCTGTACGGAATCTGACGAGGCGCCACCGGCAAAGCCCGTACCGTCACACCGGGCAGTTGCAAATGCACCAGATCGCGAATGCGTTCTACCGGTCCGATCTTGACCTGTGCTGGGAAGCGCGAACGCACCGTATCCGACGGCATGTCCGCGTGCACGGCCAGGATAAACCCCGCCGTGCGCAGCAACTCCAGATCGGGAATCTGCGCCACCTTCACACCCTGGCCACGATCCTGCAGCGGTATCTGCAAAGCGTGCTGCTCCAGCACCGCCGACAGCGATCGGCGCAATTCATCCATCAGGGTACCGAACGTCAATTGCAGATCGTCATGCTCATAAGTGGGCAGGACCTCAGGCCGTCGCGTTGCCGCGGTATAGGTCGCCAAGTCGCAGGCCAGCATCAGCCAATCATGAAACAGGCGTTCCGGATGCAGCCACGCCGACTGGCGTGTGTGCCATAGCGACCCGATATAGCGATTCACCGTCTCCAGCAACATGAAATCGGAGACTTCAGACACGCCGCCTCGGCCAGGTTGCGACAGGCGCATCGCCAGCGCCTCGCTGCGCGCCTGCAGCAAGCCGTAGAGCTCCTGCACAAAGCCCAGCAACAAGGGATGCGTCCCCGTCGACAGCCACGGCGCAATGTAGCGCTCGTCCAGCACGACCCGATTGTCCGCACGGCGCTCAATGACGCGCACCACACCCAGGCCCAGCCACTCGTCACCCATGTCGGTTTCGAGCATCAGGCGCAAGCGCAGGCGTCCCACCTGCAGCAATGCAGGCTCCAACCCCACTGATCCCGAATCGGCGACCTCCGCCTCTTGCACAAGGTAGCGCGCCAGCGAATCCGCTTCGTCCTCGTACTGCACATCAGTGGCCCCAGGCCGCACGCGCGGCAAAGCCAGCATGACGCGCACGTCCTGCGCCGAGCCGGGCACATCCAGCGCCTGCGGTGCATCGTCCGGATGGGAAAAGTCGAACGGCGTACCGTCCGGCAAGACGCCGCTGGCCTCCGTCATCACCAGCTTGCCGATCGCCAGCGCATCGCGATCCAGCACCAGGTGGCTGAAGCCCCAGAAAAACCCCTGCAGCGCTGCGGTGCGCTGCTTTAGCGCGCCATCGAGATAACGTTCAAATTGCTGAAAATGCTGGGGACGCAGAAACATCCCCTCTGACCAAATGACTTTGTTCTTCTCTGCCATGGTTATGCTTGCAATAGGGTTGCGGAGTCAGACCGCGGGCAGCGCGAGCCGTGCGCCTAAAACGGCCACCACGATCTATCCCGATCCGTGACAACCACTTCGTTATCTTTGACAGAGACCTTGATCGTCTCTTCGTTGGGTGAAAACTGCCATACCTTGAAGATGTTGGTTTTCTGCGCCTCGGGCAACTCCACCGCCAGGCGCCACTGGCTTTTCTCTAAATCGCGGTACGCCGCCACGATACCCACCATGCGGGCCTCGGTATTGCCAGCATACTGCAGGGTCTTTGTTTCGCCGGGGCGCAGCACCACCTGATCCGAATTCAGCAGTTCTTTGCCCAACGCAACCTGGGGATCAGATTGCAGTGCAAAAAAATCGCGAGAGCTGAACGCACTGGTCGAGCTCAACTCATAGACTGTGATCTGTACAGGAGAAGGCCGCCCGTTGATGTCGGGGTTAACCTGCTTATCAGCCGTCAACTCAATCGCATACGGCACCGCAACACGGCTTGCCGTGGAAGAACAGCCCGCGATCACCAGCGCGAAAACCATCAGCAGCCCTGCCCGCAGGGCTCTCCCAAGCGCAGTCGAGGTATTACGGAACACCATCATTCGCGGCTCGCCTCCCTAGCTTATGAATAAACCGACTATATCAAGCGAAAAATAAGAAACTGTCGTGTAAATACAGAAACAGTTACGACTGTTACGCACATGGCGAAAAAACCTTGAGCCAATAAATTTTCATCACTCCCCGTCATCACTTCCACCTATAAGGGTCGTTATCATTGAACAACCTGCACTGGAGATCTCTGCATGAAACTCACCGTTCAGCATTATCCCAACGACTCCGGCTTCATCACGCCGTGGTCCGCGGTATTCGAAGCCCCAGGCGGCACGCTGGGACGGTCGGCAGACAACCACCTCATCCTGCCGGATCCTGAACGCGGCATATGCCGTATTCAAGCCGCCTTGCGTATCAGCAACGATGCTTGCTACCTGGTGAACCTCAGCAGCATGAGCAGCGTCAGCATCAATGGCCGCGCAATCCAGCGAGACCAGGAGGTGCCGCTTTCTCCCGGCGACGAATTGGTGATCGGATCCTATACGCTCAAAGCTGAAGACCCGCTTGCCCCCGCCGTCGAGGACGCCCCTGCATCGGCAGGCGGATTCGCGACGCTGAACGCCGTAGCGCCGGACCCGCTCCTGGCAGAACCGGACCCTCTGCTGGAAAGCCCATTACTGGACCCTGCAGCGATCACGCCCAAATCCGTAGCACCTCGGGAAAACCCGACGCCTATCTCGCGAGTTACGTCCGCACCTGCCTCGCCGCCACTCCCCACATCGGCCCCTGTCGCCGTCGCAACAGCAACCGCGGCAATGACCACTGCTGCCGAAATGACGGCCCCACTCGTCACCGCCAAGCCCGAGCCAGAAACCGCAGCTCAGCCCGAAAGCGCACATCCCTCTGATACCTCAGACACCTCATCTGCGGCCGATATCCCCACCACGACAGCCCCTGTTCCAGAGACTGTCGCAGCAGCCCCGTTCACCGAGGATGTCCCGCCGCAGCCCGCCGTTGAGCCCGTTGCCCCGCCTCCGCCCACAACGCACTTCGCGCAATCCCCGGCCACGGATCCCTTCCCGCAGACGGCACCAGCGGACAATCCCCCCGTCGCCGAGGAAAGCCTTTTCGACGAACCGCTTGCTCCGGCATCGTCAGCTGATACCTCATCCACCGACGTTTTCAGTGACCTGTTCGGCCCGGGCACCCTTCCCGTCGGCAGCGTACCCGATGTTTCCGCACATCCCTTCGATATGGAATCCGCGCAAACCCGCAATCCCGAAGATCCCCTGCGTCATTTGCCGCGCGGCGATGCCAATGTTTCAGGTCCCCTGCGCGATCCTCTGGACCTGCTGGATTCTCACGAAGGCGAGGACGTGCACAACGTATTTTCTGATCAAACGCCCTCGACCCTGCCCTCACATGATCCGCTCGCCCCGCATCGCCTGGACCCTGTCAGCGAGGCCCTGCGCAACAAGCAGGATCACGATACCCAAGGCTGGGCGGCACGCGATCATTTGCGCGAATATGGCGGCTACCTGCGCCCGGCGCGCGTGCAGCAGCCTGCTCCCACCTCCGACGAAGCCGACGGCAAGCCAGACACTCCCCGCCGCAAATAGCGCACGGAGAGGGCCCCGAACGCTCAGGGCTAGGGCTACGACTCGTACTCGTACTGAAACTCTCCATCAGCCGCTTGCAAACTGACGGCGTTCACCCGGCGCCCATCCATTGAGGCGGTCAGCAGTTCGCGGCTGATCTGCGGCAACACCGTGTTGGTCAGAATCGCGTCCACCATGCGTCCGCCCGATTCAACCTCGGTGCAACGTGCTACCACCAGGGCCGTCGCCTCGGGGCTGACCGTCAACGTAATGCCATGGTTATCCCACAGCCGTTGGCGAACCCGCTCAAACTGCAGATCCACAATCCGAGCCAACATCTCGTCAGAGAGCGGCAAATAGGGCACCGCCACCAGACGCCCCAGCAATGCTGCAGGAAACGCCTTTAATAGCGGCTCTCGCAAGGCAGAGGCCAGCCCATCGGCATCCGGCATCAGATCCGGATCCTTGCACAGGCTGCTGATCAACTCGGTACCGACATTCGAGGTGAGGATGATGACGGTATTGCGAAAATCGATATAGCGGCCTTCACCGTCTTCCATCCAGCCTTTGTCGAAGACCTGGAAAAAAATCTCATGTACGTCCGCGTGGGCTTTCTCTACCTCGTCGAGCAGCACGACGCTATAGGGACGCCGCCGTACAGCCTCGGTCAGCACGCCGCCCTCACCGTACCCCACATAGCCCGGCGGCGCGCCCTTCAGCGTAGACACCGTATGCGATTCCTGAAACTCGCTCATGTTGATCGAGATCAGATTCTGCTCACCGCCGTACAGGGCCTCGGCCAAGGTCAATGCCGTCTCGGTCTTGCCCACACCGCTGGGGCCGCACAACAAAAATACGCCTACGGGCTTGTTGGGATCGGTCAGACGCGCGCGGGAAGTCTGAATACGCCGTGCGATCGCCTCCAGACCATGCCGTTGGCCAATGACCCGCTGTTCCAACGTATCCGCCAAACGCAATACCGAATGGGCCTCATCGCGCACCATGCGGCCCACGGGAATACCGGTCCAATCCGCGACGACCGACGCCACTGCCGCGGCATCCACGGCAGGATAAATCAACGCATGCTCGCCCTGACGGCGTGCCAGCTCCTCTTGTGCCTGCGCCAACTCGGCACGCAATTGCGCAGGGTCCGCCGTGGCGACCGGGCTCTGCGCCGATGCTTCAGCCGCAGCCGTTGCACTCGTTCCCTCTGCATCCGTCGCGGCAACGGTACGCGCCGTCGATGCGCCACCCGCACCAGCCGCACCGCCAGCCGATGCCTCTGTCGACCCACCATCGCGCGTGTTCGACGCATCCAGCGCCTGCCGCAACGCAAATACCCGCTCGGCCAGCTCACGCTCGGCCTCCCAGCGTTGCACCAGTTCGCGCTCTTGTCCACGCGCCTGCTCGAGGTCCGTTGCGACCTGATCCACCCGGTCTGCGGCTCCCGCACCCAAGTGCGCCTCGCGCACGGCGATACGCTGCTCGATTTCCAGAGCCTCGATACGGCGACGCGCGTCCTCCAGTGCAGCAGGCACCGCATGTTGACTCACGGCAACCCGGGCGCACGCCGTATCCAGCAAGGCAACCGCCTTGTCAGGCAATTGCCGGGCGGGAATATATCGGTGCGATAACGACACCGCCGCCTCGATCGCCTCGTCCAGCAACAGCACCTGATGGTGTGCCTCGAGTGTCGCTGCCAGCCCTCGCAGCATCCCTACCGCACGAGGCTCTGCCGGCTCATGGATCTGCACCACCTGAAAACGCCGCGTCAGCGCGGGGTCTTTCTCGATGTATTTCTTGTACTCGGACCACGTCGTCGCGCCGATCGTGCGCAACTGGCCCCGCGCCAATGCGGGTTTGAGCAGATTCGCCGCATCACCGGTCCCTGCCGCACCGCCAGCGCCTACCAGCGTGTGAATCTCATCGATAAACAACACGATCGGACGCGGGCTGGACTGCACTTCGTCGATCACGCTGCGCAGACGTTGCTCGAACTCGCCCTTGACACCGGCGCCTGCCTGCAACAGCCCGATATCCAACAACAGCAGAGAAACCTCGCGCAGCGGAGGCGGCACATCGCCACTGGCCAGACGCAGCGCCAGCCCCTCGACCACCGCCGTCTTGCCTACACCGGCTTCGCCTGCCAGCAACGGGTTGTTCTGCCGACGCCGCATCAGAATATCGACAATCTGGCGAATTTCCTCGTCCCGTCCGGATACAGGGTCGATTTCGCCCGCGCGCGCCTTGGCAGTCAAGTCGACCGCATATTTCGCCAATGCGGAGCCGCCGCCCTCGGCTGATGCCTGACCCTCCGCATCAGTCTGCACCGGTTGCGCCGTGGCATCCTCGGGCGACCCGCGTACGATGTCATCCAACTGTTCCAGCAACACATCCGGCACGATGCGCGAAAACTGGTCGGACATCCCCAGCAGCACATTACGCAAGGCATAGGTCTTTACCAGCCCCGCGATCAAATGCCCGCCGCGAATGCGCCCTGCGCCATAGCGCAGCGACCCGAGCACCCAGGCTCGTTCAACAGCATGGTCAATATGCTCGGACAAGTCGGACACCGACCCCGCGCCACGCGGCAGCTGATCCAGCGCCTGTGTCAGATCGGCCTGCAGCATCCCCATATCGACATTAAACCGCCGCGCGACACGATGCAGATCGCTATCCTGCGTGTGCACGATCTGGTGTATCCAGTGCACCAGTTCCACATAGGGATTACCTCGCAGCTTGCAAAACGAGGTCGCGCCCTCCAGCGCCTGGTATAGCAGCGGATTGAGCTTGCCAAACAAATCTATGCGGCCAATATCAGACATATCGTTGTGTAGTACCCAGCGTGAAAACGAACCCGCCCGCCAGCACAATCTGGCAGGATCAAACAGGAAAATCAATCAAGCGCCATGCTTGAGCAACGTCAATCCGGTCCCGCACAAGCCAACGATAGCACCACGCCTCGATCCCCCAGCAGCTGCGCACTGCTCGCCAATGTCAGCGGCTGCACTCCCGACTCCTTGACCAACAAGGCGCCGCGCTGCAAAAAGCTGCGATATCCTCCCTCCATCTCCACCTGCGAGGTATACGTCGCAATAGCAGACTTGCAGCCGCACTCTCCGATCGATTTCTTGACAGTCAGAGTAGCCTCCGTCACCACCTGCTGTCCGGTGGTCGTACGCACTCCCGGCTGCAACGCGACGCATTGCGCCAGGGCGTTCTCGACTTTGATCGGCCCGGCCGCTTGTGCTGCCGTGCCGGTCAGGGCGGCTGCCAATAGCATCGCCAGGCATCGTGCATTATTCGACAAGCGTGCCTCCATTGGTCTCGCGGCCGGCTACGTAATCGACCTTGATGATCATCGTCGAACGCCCTCTACCGCCACGCGCATAGGTACGCAGCAGCGGGAAAATGCGGCCATCGACCTCAATGCATCCGTGACTGAAACCCTTGGTCGAATCATGCAGGTAAAAGCCGCCGCGCACCGGAGAGCAACGGTTACGCGTGGCCGTATCGGCCGGCTCCATTCGCGCACGATTGACGCCCCAATTAGCCCAGTATGGCTCGCAAGCCCCCGCAGCAGCGCCACGCGGGATCGTCTGAATTCCCCACGCCGGCTGCAACGCGCAAGCGCCGCGCCCGTCATCTTGCGCCGCGCCCTGATCCGCCAGGAATATCTTGTACAAGCCGGGCGGCACCGGGCCTGCGTCCGGCGTGCATGATTCAGACGGAATCTGTGAGCCGCGCATGCCGCTCGTCGCACGGAATTTTCCATGGCCTGGCCAATGCAATACCTGACCATCGTAGAACATGTCATGCGTCACGATCTCACCTCCTCGGGTTGTGATGTTGCGGCTGCTTGGCGTGCG
This sequence comes from Bordetella muralis, assembly GCF_054781015.1. NCBI lineage: Bacteria > Pseudomonadati > Pseudomonadota > Betaproteobacteria > Burkholderiales > Alcaligenaceae > Bordetella > Bordetella muralis. The sequence goes on from NZ_BAAGVF010000008.1 coordinate 287,224, forward strand.
TCACGCTTTGCACGGTCACGGCCTTCGTAATCCAGTAATAAATCGCGGGCGTCCCCTTGCTCCGCCCGGCGCTTACCCAGCCAGGACGACAAGCCCAGGGGCTGCGGCTCGCCCAATTTGACGCCCCGCACGTCCTGCCGCTTTAGCACGGGCCGAACATCCCACGCCAGTTCGACACCAATGTAGTCTCGGACCCAATGCAGCAATTGTTTGGCGCGCCGGCCGCCAGGCAGGAAACTGGTGTAATCGGCTCGCGTCAACGGGCCGAGTTCGATGCGGAACTTGTGCTGCGCGTCGCGCACCGCCGCCCCCAGAATGGTGTCCTGCCCCAATCCCATGGCGCCGCCCAGCCCCAGCCGCTGCGACGGATCCAACCGTATCCACTGAGGCACAAACTCCGCAATACGTACCGGCACGGAAAAGAAAGTCTGCAGGATCTGCTTTAACCCTTCGGGATTCCGGGTTTGCCGCAGCAGATGGCCCGCCATGAAAAACTTGGCGTGATCCATCACCGCATCGCGTCTGGCCAACGAGGGCATGCCCATATGCAGCAGGCTCGCCACATAGCGGGTAAAGCGGGCTTCCTTGCGATCCAGGCTGACCGTGCTCTGCGCGTCGGCCCATGCCCGATAAAACAACAGGATCAGCCGATGATGAAACACATCGGCAAAACCCGACAATGTTCGATCGCCATAGTGATACATGCGCTCACGCGCATACTCGGTCAAATGCAGCGGCAACGGCCCGTTCGGACCGAACAGGCCAAAACTGTAGATCGAGAGTTCCGGCGGCCGGCTTCCGCGTCCCAACGAGACCGAAGCCAGAGTCGATGGTGCAAAAGCCATCGAGGGTTCCTGTCTCAAGCGTACGGGTTCATTACGCGCGACCGTATCGCGCCCCAGCGGCAAACGAGCGCCGGCCCGCGCATCGATCCAGCGCAAAGTATGAAACAGATCGTGGGAATACGGATCCTGCGACAGCGCCCGCCAGAACTCGGCAGGCATGCCCGGCAGGACGCCTGCCGCAGAGGGTGGCGAGGTCTCAGACGCCTGCCGGCCCGCTTCGCCCGCAGCGGGTTGCGAGCCGGACATGTCGTCGGCCGTCGCTTGTACCCCTGCTTGCGCCATCGTGTCTGTCATCCGTCAGCCCATATGAATCTGCTTGGCGTCTACCTTCACGAGCTTCTCGCCGGTCACCATGGTGTACGACGCATGCAATCGCGCGCTCTTGTCGGCGCGATAGTCCAAGGAACCGGCGCGCACGTGCTCGACCTCCTCCGCCGCGCGGAACGTCACACGCGAGAGAAACGACAATCGGTCCATGACTGCCTCATAGACCTTGCCGACCACGCGTGTAGCCCCTACCGTGGCCGTCACCTCGGCACCGAGATATTTCATCTTTTCCGTGACAAAGCTGGCTTCTTTCGCCTGCAGTGCCAGTGACGCGGTTTCGATCGTGACCGCATTCTGTCCAGACACATGCACGTCAGTTGCTCCCTCCAGAGACACGCTGCCCGTGCGTGATCGCAGTACGACATCGCCCACCGCCTCGAGCTGCGTACGCTGCGGATCTGCCTGCTCCACGACGGCGATCAGATATACGCGCGACGCTTCCGGGCCGCTGATCAACACATGATCGCCCGCTTGCGGCATCAGCAAGCAACTGGCGGCCAAGCGCGTGCGCCATTGGTGTCCATCACACTCGACAACAAAACCGCCGTCGTCATCACGATGCAACACCGTGCCAATCAAATGCACCGGATCGTAGACCGGATACTGACGTTTCGCAGCGGTATTCATGGCACGACTCCTTTCACTCAACCTTGACAGCCCTATACGGCGGGCCGTGCCCCCATGCGGGGCTTCCAGCGGGCGATATCGCCACGCTGCAATGTAGACAACACCAATTCCGACATCATATTTATCGATACGTGCCGAGCAAAAAACTGTTCCAGTACGGCGCCAAACAAATACGGGCTGATGCCCGAAAACGCCGCCTCATCGACTTGCAGACTGATGCGCACTCCTCGTCCATACACAATGGGACCGGGCACGGGCAGGCGATGGTGCATCGGATCGGCACGCACATGTCGCACGCCGCCTATATGCTTGCGCACTACCGGATCGGCCAGGTTGCCATACACGTTCAACATTTCACGCAGCGTCTGGGCGCCTTGCTCCGCATCCAGGTCCATCAGGCTCAGGTAATTCAAGCCCAAGTGGCTGATCAGATGCCACGTCGCCGCATTCTCTGCCAACGCCGCGTGCGGACGGGTGGGACCATGCAGCACCTTTACTGCACCCACCGGCGCCGATACGCGCAGGGTGAAATCCGTATCCGTTCCCAACGGCAACAACATCGCCAGATCACGATTCGTGCACAGCGTATCCAGCGTCAGATGACGTAGCTGGCCGGAAAACGGCACCTCGTTCCGATCTACCAGCGACACAAACACCTCGCTGCCGATGTAACCCGTTCGCGTGCCATTGCGCTTCGCCTGCTCAGATAACAAACGCGGCTCGCGGCGCATCGAATAGTAGGCGCCGTAGTCATCCGGGTCGGACCCCAGGGTGCCGTAGAAAGGCCGGAACTCTTGCTCGGGCCGTTCTGCAGAAGCATGGCCCAACACCTGCGTCACGCCAAACACCTCGTAATCCAGCGGACGCGTACGATCCACGACCAGGTGGTACTCGCTCGTGCGCGACGTCACTGCGATACGATCAGCACGCTTGGGAAACAGATTGATGACCGGCGCACAATGCAATGCCAGATGTTCCGCCGCAATGGCGCCTTCGAGTTCCGGCGCGGCGACGGAGAACAAAAATGTCAGGTCAAAGCTGCGCGTCTCTCGGCGCGTGCCTCCCGATAAAGGTGCCGTGCGCAGGCCGCGTTTCAGGTCATTCACGCTGAAAAACAGGAAGCGCCGCGGAAACGCAAAGTACTCCTGCAGCAAACGATACCCTTGAAACACACGGGAATCGGCCGGCAGCAATGCCTGATCGTCATCGAATCCCTCATGACGTACCGACGAGGGCGACAGCTTGTTGATCCAGCTGACCGGCCGCTGCGTATCGTGCCCCAACACCGCCACAGTATGGCCCATCAGGATTTCCAGCAGGCGCTGCATCTGCAGATCCTGGCCCGCCAGATGGAACACGAGCTGGTCCAGGTCCATGTCTTCCAGACGCACTCCGCCGCAGACCTCAATGCGAATTCGCAAAGCGCTCAGCACGCGGCTATTGCGTCCGCCCAATCCGAGGCGTGCCAATGGCAGGTCCGGTGGCGTCCCCGTGAACTCGGCCTGCGTTACACGCAACGGCCACAGACGCACCGCGTGGCCCGTCATGAACTCGCACGGCGTCTGCTCGCCGCGCGGCACACGTCCGCGCAACAAGGTGCCTCGCGGCAGATCGAAACCGCGGGCCAGCGTGCCCTCATTCATGCTGGGAGAGAACTGCACCACCGCCATCGCAGGCGTAGGCGCCAGGTAATTGGGATACACCACCTCCAACAGGCGCTGCGAAAACCGCGGAAACTCGGCATCCATCTTCAGATGGATGCGCGCAGTCAGAAAGCTGAAACCCTCAAGCAGCCGCTCGACATAGGGATCCGCCACTTCGGTGCCGTGCATTCCCAGACGGCCGGCCACCTTGGGGTACATCTGGGAAAATTCGGCGCCCATTTCCCGCATGTACACCAACTCGCGGTTGTAATAGTCGAGCAAGCGCGAATCCATCAGGCAAGCCCCCCCAGGTCGCGCAGATCCATATGACCGCTTTCCAGATCAATATCTGTGCGGAACAAGAATTCCATGGGATGCGGCACACACCACAACATGCCCTTGATTTCCAGGCTCAACACATTGTGATGTTCCAAAGTGCCCGTGTCCGTCACACAGCGCACCTCAACCGACGAATCCAGAATACGAGGCTCAAACGCCGCAATCGCATTACGAATCGAATCCTCGACATCGATCCAGTCGATCTCCGACATGCGCTTGCCCGCCATGGCGCGCACACCAAAATTCAATGTCGACTCGGGCACCGACGGGTACGACGACAAGTCGTCCGTGGTTTGCAAGTTGACCGTATTGAGCAACCACCGCAGATCCCGCAGTACAGCGATGCGCAGTTCTTCATGGGTCAGCATCGAGGCCTCGCGAGGCTCCTGCCGTTTGGATGGATCGTTATCCATCAAACGATCCAACAGCGACGGCTGCAAACGGTCCCGAGCCACACGTTCACTGCGTGGCAATTGCTCCCAAGGGCGCAGGCTCGCCGTCGACTCAGATACTGCCATCAGCGCATCTCCAGCGATCGGATATCGAGCAATGCGTATTCCCCTTGATCGGTCATCCACATTTTTTGTCCCACGCCGGCATACATCTCGCCTTGCAGGGGATGCCAATCTGTCATTCGCCCGAGTTTCACGCCATCCGGCAGGTCGGCGAACACTTGTCCCGGCAGAGCCGGATAACGCGCCGGGATCAGGCCGTACTGCGTGCGGCCTTCGTCAAGCGTCACTTCCGCTTGCGCCCACACCACATCGCACAATCCTTCGGGGGGCAACAACCGCACCTCGCGCAACGCCGAAAACGGGAGCCAGCCATAACGCCCCGCCGACATGAATTCAAAAACCGGGCCCAGGCGGCTGTCGCCGTCGCTGATCCACTCGAAGGTCGCCGCAGCATCGTCCATGGACACCGTCAATGTCCCGGCTCGCGATTCGGCCGCCTCATAGGCACGGTCACGCAATTGCGCCGCTTCTTCCGGCGCATCGACATCGCAACTCAAGGCCCGCCATAAATCAGCGAACCACGAGGGCGCCTCGCCAAACACGGCGGGCTGCTCCTGGCCAAGCAACACGCGCTCGCGTTGACGCTCGGCAGCAATCGCCTGCTCATACAAGATGGCGGTAGGCTGAGCCTGTGTATTAAGCTGGGCCGACAGCTTCAATTGTTCGGATGCCCGTCCCCAATCACCCTGCACAACCATCAACTGGAACAACTGTGCCCGCAAGTCAGCGTCCGCCGGTTGACGGCGTATCTGCGACTGGATCGTCTCCAGATGCTGGGACAAGCTGCTTTCACGCAACGCAACGGCAGGTCTGATCATAAGAAAGCACCGCAGACAAAAAACAAAGTCGACGGTCGATCCGAAAATCGCCCGTCGCCATAAAACGGAGAGACTCCACCACAACACACTTCCCGCAGTGGCGCCAGCTCAAGGGAGCAAGAATTGACGTGAACGGACCGGACGCCAGGAGACGTCAGGTCCGTACCGACGCCTTAACCAACTTCCTGGTTCTTCTTGATATCCCAAGCAACCACACTTTCCGGGCCCTTGCCGCCCTGTTCCGTCTGCTCCCAGTATTGTTGTTTGACCTTGGCGGCTTGAAATGCGTAGTTCACCGTCACGGACTCCTGGTTCATTTCGCCCGTCAATTGCACGGACGACACCAGTACGTCTTCCAGCGTGATCTTCGTGTATTCAATCTGCTGGCCGCCGGCCTTGCACACCGACAATTCAATCATGCTCAGGTGTTTGCCGCTGGCGCAATGCTTCATGACAGCCGGAGCGGCTTTGTCAATACGCGCCACGACATGCAGGTCGTTAAAGCTGGCTTTTCCAGCACCCAGGCCTCCACCGCTAGCCATGTTGCCGGGCTGTGTGGCACCCCACGAGAACGAAACGATATCGGTCCAATTCTTGTGATTGGCATCTTTCGACTCGCCGTTGGCACCGTCGATCTTCATGAACATGTCAACAGACACTTCTCTCTCCCTAAGTTGCTGTCACGGCACGAAGTGCCCTGAAAAAAATGCCCATCTCAACCATCATTCTTTTTCAACGATGGCAGCTTGGACACAAGACGCAGCGACACTGTCAGCCCTTCCAACTGATAGTGAGGCCGCAAGAAAAACTTCGCGGAGTAATAGCCGGGGTTGTCCTCGATCTCTTGCACCTGGACCTCGGCAGCCGCGAGCGGTTTGCGCGCTTTGGTCTCTTGGGACGAGTTCGCAGGATCACCATCGACGTAATTCATGATCCAGTCATTGAGCCAGCGTTCCATATCATCACGCTCACGGAACGAACCGATCTTGTCGCGCACGATGCACTTCAGATAGTGCGCAAAACGGCAGCAGGCAAACAAATACGGCAGGCGTGCCGACAGCTTGGCGTTGGCCGAGGCATCGGCATCGTAGTATTCGTGCGGCTTTTGCAGAGACTGTGCGCCGATGAACGCCGCAAAGTCAGAGTTTTTGCGATGCACGAGCGGCATGAAGCCATTCTTGGCCAACTCGGCTTCGCGGCGATCGCTGATCGCGATCTCGGTGGGGCACTTCATATCGACGCCACCGTCATCAGTCGGGAACGTATGGCACGGTAGATTCTCCACGGCGCCGCCCGATTCCACGCCGCGAATCGACGTGCACCAACCGTACAACTTGAACGAACGGTTGATATTGGCGGCCATGGCATACGCCGAGTTCGCCCACGCATAACGATCGTGATTCGCGCCGTCGGTGTCTTCCTCGAAGTCGAACTCATCGACGGGGTTCGTACGCGCGCCGTAGGGCAGGCGCGCCAAGAATCGCGGCATTGCCAAGCCGATATAACGCGAATCTTCCGACTCGCGCAGGCTGCGCCATGCTGCGTATTCCGTGTTCGTAAAGATCTTGGTCAAATCGCGCGGATTCGCCAGCTCTTGCCAGGAATCCATCTGCATTACATTGGGCGATGCGCCTGCGATGAACGGGCAATGCGCAGCAGCAGAGATCCTCGCTATTTCGCTCAGCAGCTCCACATCGGGAGGGCTGTGATCAAAATGGTAATCGCCTACCAGGCAGCCGATCGGCTCGCCGCCAAACTGACCGTATTCCTCTTCGTACACACGCTTGAAGATCGGGCTTTGATCCCAACCCACCCCTTTGTGGCGCTTCAGGGTCCGGCCCAGTTCTTTTTTCGAAATGCACATCACCCGGATCTTCAGCAGCTCGTCCGTTTCGGTGTTGGTCACCAGATAATGCAAACCACGCCACGCCCCTTCCAGTTGCTGGAAATCAGCATGGTGCATCACCAGATTGATCTGATCCGACAGCTTGCGGTCGATCTCGGCGATGATGGCCTGAATCGTTCGATAAGCATCGGCGGACACCGCCACACCGCTGTTTTCCAGCGCTTGATGCGCCAGCGTACGAACAGCGTGTTCGACGGCTTCGCGGGCCTGTTCGGTCTTGGGTTTGAATTCTTTCTTCAGCAACGCGGACAGGCCATCGGCCTCCAGCGTTTCGGTACTGCGGGCATCTGCGTGTTTGGCTACTGCAGTCATCGCGATCTCCGTTATCGTTTATTTCGCGGCCGGATCAGATTCGGACGTATCGGCGCCCGTCGTCGGCGCATCCGGATTCGGTGCGGCAGCCAACGCATTCATCAGAGCGGGGTTCTTCAATACCTTGCCGATCAGTTCCTCGGCGCCTGTTTTCCCGTCCATATAGGTCAGCAGATTCGCCAACTGCGTACGGGCCTCCAGCAATTCGTTCAACGCGCCCACCTTGCGTGCCACCGTAGCAGGCGAAAAATCGTCAATGCTCTCGAATGTGATATCCACATTCAGATGGCCTTCGCCGGTCAACGTATTAGGCACCTGGAAAGCTGCGCGCGGCTGAATGGCTTTCATGCGCTCATCGAAGTTGTCGATGTCGATATCCAGAAATTTGCGTTCGCCCACATCAGGCTGAGGCTCCACGGACTTGCCGGCCAGATCTGCCAACACACCCATCACAAAAGGCAGTTGAATCTTGCGCTCCGCACCATAGATTTCCACGTCATATTCGATCTGCACGCGCGGGGCTCGGTTACGTGCGATGAACTTCTGCCCGCTACCCTTTAATGTCGTCGTTACCATGTGTGCTCTCCTGTCCAGCTATATGTGTGCCTGCATTACGTCACCTCAGTTGCCAGGTCCGCCATTGGCGTCCCTGGGCAACCAGGCCTCGAACTGCTCAAGACCTTGCGGCGCCAGATTTTTAACAATGTCGTGAAAACTCATGGAAATCAATTGCTGCGCCCGCCGTATCAAATACGGTGCCGGATGGCTGGGTTCATGCACTTCAAAATACGCACAGACCTTGGCCAACATGGCCGCCGCTTCTTCGCGTGATTGAATCTGGGCATCTTGCCAACGCATCACGGGCACTGTGGCAGCGGGCGATGATGCAAGCTCTGCAGAGGGCTGCACAGCCGCCTCCGGCTGAGCCGTCGCGCTTGCGTCCCCAGTTAATGGGCCCGCACCACTCATTGGTGCGTTATCACCCAGGACCTGCATCACCACATCCAGTGTCCGCAGGATGCCTACGTAATCCGGCACCCATTCTTGCCCCAGCTTGTCGGCGACTTGATTCTGGATGCGGCGCAACGCCTGTACGGCGGCCGACAAGGCAATCAAATCCTCATCTTGCTGCAGCCATGCTTGACGCAGATGTTCGATCAGGCGTGTACGGCCGCCCGGATAGAAATCCGGATCCGAACGGCTGCCATCCAGCAAGGATTCGGCATCGCGCAACGACAATTGCCCGTGCACGCCATTGACCAGTCGGCTGGAACGTGCACTCCGTGCACCACCGGCATGGTCACCCAACGATACCAACGCATTGATACGCGGCATCGGATCGTGATCGTCCACACTATCCAGACGAGGATGCACCGCGTCCCAATAACGCTCCAACGTGTCCGCCACCAACGTCAAGCCGTCGGCATAGCCCGGCAGACCGCGAGTTTCGGTCCAGGCTTGCGTCAGATAGCCCATGATGCGCAGGTCGCGCGTCCGATCCAATAACCCGCGCGCCAGCCTTTCGACTTCGCGCCAGTCAGGCGGCTGGGCCGGGATGATCGTCGACCCGAATTGCTGCTCGCTACGCTCGACCGCAGCTTGCTGCAATTGCAGAAACTCGGCGTCGTACTCCAGGTCTTCACCGCAAGGCAGACGTGGATCGAGGGCGGTCAGAATATCGGCAAATTCCATAGCTATCGTTCATATCCGGGATTACCCTGGGCCCAAAATAGGCCAACTTCGCTTATCTCCCCGAGAATTCGGATTCTAGGCATAGCCGGCACGCATCCCAATGACACCTAACAGCTACTGTTTTTTCTTACTATTCATTAACAAATAAGAAAATCTTCGAACAAATTCCGCACAGGTAATTTCAATAAATTGAAACAATACTGCCGTTCCACAATGGCCTCTATCCCGACAGATGGCTGTGCTTTTTCAGTACCAAGTCAGGCCTATTTGTGACACTTATTTTTAATTCTTTCCTTTAATAGGGCACCAACACGGCAATATATTTATGGCTCCAATTAAAGCCATAGCTTTTGCTGTATTTTTCCGCAATGCAGTACCAGGGTTTACCCGACTTTCCTCGCTCCAAACCCTTGCTTCCAAAAAATCAAATTGCTGAACTGAAGCGGTTCGGAAAACATAGCCTCCCTAACAGGAGACAGTATGCTTTTCCATCGCTCTATAAATATTGCCTTGTCTGGGCTCGCGCTTTCCTTTTCCATCGCATCGAGCGCACAGGCCGCGGACTACCCCTCCAGACCCATCACGCTGGTCGTTCCGTTTGCCGCAGGCGGCCCCACTGATGTCGTCGCCCGCTCGCTCGGCGCTGAACTCGGCAAAATACTCAAGCAGCCCATCGTCGTAGAAAACCGCACCGGCGCGGGCGGGACCGTCGCTGCCAACTATGTCGCCAATGCGGCGCCTGATGGCTATACGTATTTCATTCACCACAATGGCATGGCGACCGCCACCGCGCTCTATCCCGCATTGAAATACGACCCGTTAAAAAGTTTCGAGTACGTCGGCGAAGTCATTGATGTTCCCATGACCGTGCTGGCTCGCAAAGACTTCCCGGCCAACAACATGGCGGAATTCATCACCTATGCCAAAGCCAACGCCGACAAGATCAACCTGGCCAATGCCGGCCCGGGCGCAGTCTCGCAGCTGTGCGGCTCACTGCTGCAACAAGCACTCGGCGTGAAATTCACCACCATTCCGTACCAAGGCACCGGCCCCGCCATGTCGGCCCTGCTGGGCGGACAAGTCGACGTGCTGTGCGACCAGACCACGCAGACCATCCCGCACATCCAGGCAGGCAACGTCAAGTTCTATGGCGTCACCACACTCAACCGTATCTCTAAACTGCCGGACGCTCCCACGCTGAACGAACAAGGTCTCAAGGATTTCGAGGTAAAAGTGTGGCATGGCATTTACGCGCCGAAGGGCACGCCCGCCGCAGACATCGCCATCTTTAATAAAGCACTCAAGACCGCACTCAAGTCGCCGGACTTCACTGCAAAGATGGCCGACCTGGGAGCAGAAATCGTCTCCGAGGATCGTCAGACCCCGGAATCCCTCAAAAAATGGGTGCAATCCGAAATCAACAAATGGACGCCCATCCTGAAAGCAGAAGGCATTAACGTCAACTGATCGCCATCGTGACGCGAACTTCGGCCCGGGCACATCGCCTGGGCCGAAGCATTTGCTACGTCATGCCTTGAGCTGATCCCGGATCGGCAGGTTGCGAATACGCTTGCCGGTCGCGGCAAAAATCGCATTACACAAGGCCGGCGCAAACGGCGGCACAGCCGGTTCGCCTACGCCGCCCAAGGGCACATCGAAGCCGTGCTCAACAAGATGCACCTTGATCGCCCGCGGCGCCTCCGACATACGCGTAACCTCATACTGGTGAAAGTTCGTCTGGTTGGTGCGGCCCTTTGCAAACGAAATCTCACTGCGCGTAGCCAGGCTTTGCCCCATGATGCATGCTCCTTCCACCTGGGCACGCACCCGATCGGGATGGACTTGCGGACCGCAGTCGACCGCTACGTCCACTTGATGCACGGTGAGACTGCCATCCTTGCCGACCTCGACTTCTACCACCGTGGCCACATAGGTCACAAAGCTATATGACACCGCCAAGCCCAGCCCACGGCCGGCCGGCAACTGGCGCCCCCAGCCCGCGGCTTTGGCGGCTACCTCGACCACATGCCGCATACGGCCCGTGTCCAGCGGATAAATCGCAGGCGACTCGCCATAGTTCCAGCTGTCGGACATATCTGGCGGAGAGATCTTGCGCGCAGGACCGATGAGCTCCAGCAAATAATCCTTCGGATCGCGTTTGAGCGCATGCGCCATTTCCGCGACGAAACTCTGCACCGCAAAAACGTGCGGAATATTCGACACGGACCGGAACCAGCCTATACGCGTATGGGCAGGGACCGGCACCGACTCGACCCGAAAATTCGGAATATCAAACGGAATATTCACGGCCGACATACCCAACTCGAAAGGCTGCTGTCCCTGCGCATTCGCGACAAAGGTCGAACCTATGGTCGGCGCGGCAGTACGATGCAGCCATGCGACAGCCTTGCCGTTGGCGTCGACACCTGCCTCCAGGCGCTCGACCGATACGGTATGGAAATAATCGTTGGTGATGTCATCCTCGCGCGACCAGGTGACCTTGACCGGTTTGCCGTCCATGGCACGCGATAACAACGCCGCTTCGACGGCGTAATCCGACTTGGACTTGCGCCCAAAGCCACCACCCAACAGCGTTTGATGAACCGTGACGGCCGAGATATCCAGGCCCAGTTGCTTGGCCACGTTCTCGCGCGTGCCGTACGGCGACTGCACACAGGCCCAGACCTCGCACTTGCCGTCGGCCACGCGCGCCGTCGCCGCAGGAGGCTCCATGGTCGCATGCGCCAGATGAGGCAGGTAATATTCCGCTTGAATGCGTTGTGCGGCGCCCTCCAGGGCTTTCATGGCATCGCCGTCATTGCGCACCGCCGGGGCAGGTTTATTCGCCCCCTCGCTCAAGGTCTTGCGAAATGCCTCCGAATCGTAGCTGGCGTTAGGGCCATCATCCCACTCGATTTCGAGGGCATTGCGCCCTTTCATCGCCGCCCACGTATCGGCCGCGACAACGGCCACGCCGCCCAATGCGGCAAACACAGGCGGGATCGGACCCGCAGGAATCTCTACGACCTTGAGCACACCCGGTACTTTCATGGCCGCATCGGCCTTGTAGCTCTTGACCTTGCCGCCCAATACCGCGGGCCGTGCGACCGCGGCATACAACATGCCATCCAGCCGGGTATCGATACCGAAATGCGTCGTGCCGGAAACAACGTCCTGGATATCGACGCTGCGCGTGCTTTGCTTGCCGATATAGCGGAACTGCTCTGGCTTTTTCAACCGCAATGTGTCTGTGGCAGGTACCGGCAGCGCGGCAGCAGCCTCGGCGAGCTCGCCATAACCGAGCTTGCGCCCGGAGGCCTCATGCAGGACTTCGTGATTGCGCGCCACGACCTCGGTCACAGGCACATTCCATTGTTTGGCCGCCGCGATCTCCAACATCGCTCGCGCTGACGCACCGACACGCCGCATGGGCTGAAAGAAATGCCGCGTACTGCGCGAACCATCCGTATCCTGGTTGCCATAGCGCGGTTCATCGCCTGGCGCCTGGATCACGCGGACTTTGCTCCAGTCAGCTTCGAGCTCATCGGCCACCACCATCGGCAAGCCCGTCCGTACCCCGGTACCCATCTCGGCGCGATGCGCGATGATCGTGACAATGCCATCCTTGTCGATCGATACGAACACCAGAGGATCATCCACCGTACCGTGCGGCATGCCGTCCGCACCGTACTTTTTTTCCTCTTTAGCCGCCTCGGCAGCGCGCACCATGCCGCCCGCGCCCACCATCAGCACCAGACCGGTCAACGCGCCTGCGGCTTTCATCCAATCGCGCCGGCCCGGCGAGGCCAGCTGATCTGCACGAGCCATATCAGCCATCGCCCCGGACGGCTGTGCCATCAAATGTGCAAACTGGTTCATTTCGCGGCTCCCGTGCTGGCGACCTGTTTAATGGCGACTTCCTTGATCGCCGCCCGGATGCGCGGATAGGTACCGCAGCGGCAGATGTTGCCGCTCATGGCGGCGTCGATGTCCTCATCGGTAGGTTTAGGGTTGCCCTTGATCAACGCGGTCGCAGACATGATCTGGCCCGACTGGCAGTACCCGCATTGCGGCACGCCGACCTCTACCCAGGCTTCTTTGACAGCTTTGCCTACGGCATCATCGCCGATCGCCTCGATGGTGGTGATCGGCTTGCCGGCCGCAGCGGCGACCGGCGTAATACAGGAGCGTATCGGCTGTCCGTCCAGATGGACCGTACAGGCGCCGCACATGGCCATGCCACACCCGAATTTAGTGCCGGTCATCCCCAGCCGGTCGCGAATCACCCATAACAATGGCATATCATCGGGAACGTCTACCTCTTGGGATTTGCCATTGATCGTCAGACTAGCCATACGAGCTCCTTGTTCGGCAAAGACATCGACTACGAAAGATGTTTGCCGAGTGTACTCGTGTTCACTATCAAATCAAGGAATCGTGCAACGCAGCAATCCGGCGTTCCGCGCCCATCGCGCATACACGCGCCCAGGACTGCCTGGACGTTGAGCCGCTATCTGGCGCCTGCGGGACGCATCGGATTGCGAAGTGTTTTCCATTGCTGGCAAGATACGCTCGAGTGCTCAGCCGCGCGATGGAAGGTGCAGTCGGTCCCCGCTTGGGCTGCTCCGTTCTCGAATGGAAAGACAAAATCGTACACCGCCGGAATCACCACGTGCAGGGCCTCGTTATGAAAGCCCATTTTGCCGTTATCGACAAAGCGGGCCAGCCCTTCTTCGTAGTAATCCGGACCGTTATCGAAGATATACGGCCGCAATACAGGGCGCTGATCCCGATCGACATAGACCCAGCCGTGTTTATCCTGAATCAACGCGTGACCATAGCGGTCGAATTCTTGCTCTTGGGATATGGCTGGCAGGGTCGCTGCCATCAGCAACGCAAATACGCCAGCAGATTGAACATTTCTCGTCATGGCGAAAGCATACCCGACCGCCTGAAGGCTCACGCTGCGCGCCTCAGCGCAACCCTCGGATGCACCAACTCGATGCATCCGAGGGTTGCCCGCCCATACGCTGTCTATGTGTCACGCCACCGGCAGGACTTCGCGCACCGATTGCGCAAACCGGTCAATGATCTGATCAATATCTGCAGGCGTGCAGATAAACGGCGGCGCCAACAGTGCGTGGTCACCCCGGACGCCATCCACCGTCCCGCCCATGGGATACACCAGCAGGCCGTTCTGCTTGGCCGTCGCCTTGAGTCGGGCATGGGTCTTTTGGGCAGGGTCCAGCGTCTCTTTGGTATTGCGATCCGCCACAAACTCGACGCCTACAAACAAGCCCCGTCCACGCACGTCCCCGACATTCGGATGATCTGCCAGCGCGGCCCTGAGTCCTGCACGCAGTTGTTCGCCTCGAGCCAGGACGTTGGCCAGGAGATTATCTTCTTGAATCACACGCTGCACCGCCAGCGATGCCGCACATGCCGTCGCATGACCGATATAGGTATGCCCATGCTGAAAGAAGCCGCTGCCGGCCACAATGGCGTCATAGATACGGTCGGTACACAAGGTCGCGCCGATCGGCTGATATCCTGCTCCCAAGCCCTTGGCGATGGTGATCAGATCCGGCACCACACCGTCTTCTTCGCAGGCAAACAGGTATCCCGTACGTCCCATTCCTGACATCACTTCGTCCAGGATCAGCAACACCCCGTACTTATCGCACACCGCGCGAATACGTTTGAGATAGTCCCCTACCGGCGCCAACGCACCCGCCGTGGCGCCTACCACCGTCTCCGCGACAAAGGCTGCCACCGTATCGGGGCCTAGCTCCAGAATCGTGGCCTCCAGCTCGTCGGCCAGCCGTTGGGCATATTGCATATCGTTCTCGCCCTCCCTGCGTTCGCGGTAGGGATAGCAGGGCGACACATGATGCGCCGGCACCAGCAATGGCAAAAACGGCTCGCGCCGCCAGGCATTACCGCCTATCGCGAGCGCTCCCAGCGTATTGCCGTGATAACTCTGGCGCCGCGCAATGAAATGACGGCGCGACGGCTGGCCGATTTCCACAAAATATTGACGCGCGAGCTTCAACGCCGCCTCGACCGCCTCCGATCCCCCCGAGACAAAATACACATGGTTCAAATCCCCGGGCGCAGACTGGGCCAATTTGTCGGCCAGGGTTTCCGCCACCTCGGTCGTAAAGAACGACGTGTGTGCATAGGCCAGCGACTCCACCTGCCGTTTGATCGCATCGATCACAACAGGGTGGCCATGGCCGAGGCAAGATACCGCCGCCCCGCCCGATGCGTCGATATAGCTTTTGCCATCCTGATCGAACAGTTCTATCCCTTTTCCGCCAACAGCAACAGGGAGTTTTTGTTTGGGCTGACGATGGAAAACGTGCGTCATGGTCAAGTCTCTTTGTAGGGGAAAACGGTAGCGGCTGACGATAGCGTCGTTCAGTCAGTATATGGATTCTTTTCCGCCGAAGCAACACTTGTTTCATAAATACCAAAAAAGGGAACAAACGAATCATCACCATCGCCAATTCTACGCATGGCTCCCGCGCCACGCCTACCGATATGCAACGGCGACGCACTTATGCAACAATCGTTTCAAACCCACGGCATTCCAACTATGCATTCCGATAGCCCACCCCCGCCCGAATCGCTCGATCAATTGATTGACCACCTACGTCAGGTGTTCTCCGCACTCACCCCGCAGTTTCAAAAGGCAGCACGTTATCTGCTCAACCATCCGCGCAACGTCCCTATCCTGTCGATGCGCAAAATCGCCGCGGAGGCTCGCGTGCAGCCGGCCACGCTCGTTCGACTGGCTCAACACCTGGGCTATTCCGGCTGGCAAGACCTGCGCGAACTCTTTGTCGATGCCCTTCACGGCAGCTCCCAGCCTTATGCCGAGCGCGCCCGCAAAATCATCGGCACTGGCAAGGCATCACGGCTGCAGGCCGAAATGCTGGCCACACAATTCAAAAACCTTGAGAACACCAGCGCCCAGAACACCGAGACCCTGCCCGTCGCCGCAGAGCTGCTGACGCGTGCCGCAAACGTATATATCGCCGGCTTTCGCGCGAGCTATCCCATTGCATTCGGTTTTCACTATGTCTATCGACTGTTTCGCGGCAGCACATTTCTCATCCGCGGCGACGCCGGCACGCTCGAATTAGAGCTTCGTTCGCTGACCGCCAACGATGCGATGGTCCTGATCAGTTTTGCCCCGTATTCACAAGAAATCAGCCAGATTGCACGCACCGCTCGTGCGACAGGTTGCAAGCTCGTGGCCGTGACGGACAGCAAGGTCTCTCCCATCGCGTTGGATGCGGATTGCACGCTTTTGTTTTCCACGGACAGCCCATCGTTTTTTCCGTCCACCACCGCCGCCACGGCCTTGACCGAGGCCCTGCTCGAACAACTGCTCGCCAAGAAAGGCAAAGGCGCCATCAAAGCCATCGAGCATGCCGAAGTCCAATTGCATCATTCGGGGGCTTATCTTCCAACGCGCCGTCCTTAGTCTGCACATCGTTCAGCCCTCACTCTTTCTAGGCAATCGCGTCGTGATCATGCAGCCGCATCCGCCGCATCGTTCCCGTGCCGCTCGCTCATCCGCAACCGCAGCGACCCTCGAATCGTCCGTATCCGCGATGACGTTCTTTCGGATTTCCTCGCTCCCGAGGCGCCCATGTCAAACATTCCGCTCAGCTGTACATAAACACTGCCATACAAAACCATCCTCACCGAGACACACTGCGGATACACAAGCAGGCTGAAATGATGGCTCGATTCAATCGTTCATTTTTCTCTTGAGGAGATCCATCATGACCCAACAGCTTGCACAGGTCCTGTACACGGCGAACACCCGCACCACTGGCGGCCGCGAAGGCAGCGGCAGCGCCGGCGACGGCGCCTTGGCCGTCAAACTCAGCACCCCGGGCTCGAACAAGCCTGGCACCAATCCCGAGCAATTGTTCGGCGTCGGTTATTCAGCATGCTTCATCGGCGCCATGCAACTGGCCGGACGCAGGCTGGGCATCAAATTTCCGGCAGACTCCGCCATCGACGCAGAAGTGTCGCTGGGAAAAACAGCCACCAATGCTTACGCGCTGGCCGTCACGCTGACCATTGATTTGCCCGGCCTGGATTCCGCTCAAAAGCAACAACTCGTCGATACGGCCCACCAGACCTGCCCATACTCGGCGGCGATTCGCGGCAATATTGACGTCACGTTGCGTATCGCCTGATCGACCTTGCCGATGATCGAAGCGTGCAACGACCGCTCTTCCATCAAACATCGACACCCGAGGCAGACCCCACAGGCTGCCTCGGATCTCGTGCTACACCCATCCTGCCATATGCGCCGCACTCAGCACAGCGGCGCCGCATGCGATCAACAGTAATGGATTCAATCGCGTGCGCATCATCAACGCCGTGGCCGTCACGGCAATTGCGCGCGCCCACCAGCCGCCCTCCAGCGACATGAACAATACGTATACTGCCGCCAGAATCATACCCGCGGCGATGGGACGCAGTCCGGCCTCCAATGCCAATTGCCAACGCGCGCCCTGATGCCGTCGCCATACATACGCCACGGCATAGATCAAGAAGGCAGTCGGTCCGAAAATCGCAATAGTCCCGACTACCGCTCCCCAAAATCCCCCGACATTCCAACCTATCAAGGTCACCAGCAACGAACCCGGCCCGGGCGCGAGCCGGGCAATCGCAAACGTATTCAAAAACTCCTGAGCCGTCATCCACTGATGCACATCGACCACTTGCCGGTGAATCTCGGCCACAGTCGCCTGCCCTCCCCCGATCGTCACGAGCGAAAGCGGCGCGAACACCCCCCAGAGTGTCCACTGGATATTGCCCATCTCAGGCCTCCTGTCTTAAAAGACGGGCATATTCAATGCCAACACTCAGGACACCTTCGCCTAGCACTACCCACAGCAGCGGCCATTGCAGTACTCCCACCGCGACAAATGTGGTCACGACGAAAATCCATGGCAAAACCCGCCTGGGTACCCGGATCGCCGTCGTGATCGCCATACTGGCGGACAGACCGATCGCGGCCGCCGCTGCGCCTGCCAAGGCAATATTCGTGATGGAATATCCGGTCAGCGCGGCAAACACCGTCGCCAGCAAGATAATGAAAATCGCCGGGGGAACGATGATTCCCATGAAACCCGCCACGGCCCCCCGCGCACCGGCCAATCGGTAGCCGATCCAGATCGCCATGTTCTTGACATTGACACCCGGCAAGGCCTGAGACAAGGCCAATCCGTTTAGGAACTCCTCTTCGCTCATCCATTTCCTGTCCTGGACGAACTCGCGATAAAACCACCCGCTCAGCCCACCGCCAAAACTCGACAATCCGATACGAGAAAAGATCAGGAATAAGCTCCATGCGCTCGGCCTGGGCTCCATATCGACATTCTCAATTTGCATGATAGGGGCGAAAAATTGGCGCGTCCTTGGGTGTCAGAGAGAGCGGCGCCTGCACAATGAATGCGTGCATTATGACGCGAGGTCGATAACAAATACCTAAACGCCGAGTCAGCTCTCTTGCCGGAACCGATCCAGACGCAAGCGTCCCCGTTCGTCTGTCAAACGGTGCACCGCCCCATAAGCGGCCCCCATGGCAGCCATGCTGCTCGCTCCGCACAGTAGAAACATCAACAAAATCTGATATTTGGCAGCGTCCGTCGGATCCATGCCCGCGAGAATCTGCCCAGTCATGATTCCGGGCAGCGTGATAATCCCCGCGGCAGCCATCTGATTGATACTGGGCACAATGCCGCGGCGTACGGATTCGCGCAGCAAGCTGGAAAACGCCTGGCGCACCGTGGCCCCCAGCGACAAGCGGGCCTCGATCGCCAAGCGTTCTCTTCTCACGCCAGACAAGACGGCATCCAGCGCCAGGCTCGCCGCGTTCAGCGCACTGCCCAGCACGATCCCCACCAGCGCCACGACGTAACGCGGGTCATACCAAGGTGTCGGTTGTACGGCGGTATTCGTGATGAAAAACACGCAGATCAACGTCGCCGCTGCCACCGCGACGGCGCTGATCACAAGATTGCCATGCTGTTTCAGGCGAGCTTTGGGCCGGGCCGCGACCTCTCGAATCGCCAGCGCCATCATCACGGCAATAATCAGCAGCGTCAGCCAGGGATTGGCATGCGTAAAGACCACACGCAACAAATGTCCGACTAGCAACAGTTGCAACACCGTACGAATCGCCGCCCAGAGAATCTGCCGCTGCAGATTCAACCGTAAAACAAACGACACGAGCGCGCACAACACGACCAGACAGGACGCGATCAGCAAGTCCGATGCGTGCAACGGAATCACGTTCATAGGGCCTCCAGTTTGCCTGCGTCCATACGGAATCGCCGATGACCCATACGGTGGGCTTGCTCCATGTTATGCGTCACCAGCACAATACTTGCGCCCTGCTGCATACGGCGCTGCCACTCTTGCTCGACCAACGCCGTCGCCTGCTCATCCAGGGCTGCCGTGGGTTCGTCCAGCAATAACACGCGCGGCTGCAACAACAGAGCTCGCATCAACCCTAACCGCTGCCTCTCGCCGGTCGACAGCTCCCGCACCTGCGCATCGAGCTTGTCGGCAGACAAACCCAATCGTTGTGCGAGGACTCGCGCGGCATCCAGATCTGCAAAATGTGCCGCGACCGCGTCATCCCACCAACCCGCCTCGGCCTGGCAATACACCACCTGGCGCCGCCATTCAAAACCACGCATCTGCATACGATCCCGGCCATCCACCTCGGCACATCCTTGTCCAGGATCCAGATCGGCGATCTGGCGCAGCAACAAAGATTTGCCCGAGCCCGACGGGCCGACGATGGCAACACACTCCCCCGCCATCACATCAAGCGTGACCGGTGTCAGCCGAGAACTATGTAGTTCTCGTAACCGCAGCACGAGTGCCGTTTTGCCTGTACTGGAGGAAAGAATGGGATCTGATGCGACGTGCGAAGGGTTATGAACTGATTGCGACATAGAGGGAAACAGCGGCGGTTGTTGCCGAAACCTGTGGAACCTGTGGCACTTGCCAAGGGAGGCGATTCCTCAAAGTTAGCTAACATAACGCTTTTGCTTCGCCTATGCCATGTTCCAGCTCAGCCAACTGCGTTGCTTTGTCGAAGTCGCGACCGAATTGCATTTCGGTCGGGCGGCCGAGCGCCTGAACATGACGCAGCCGCCTCTGAGCCGGCAAATCCGTCAGCTGGAGCACGAACTGGGCACCCCCTTGCTCGAACGCACTCGGCGCAGCGTACGTCTGACCGCAGCCGGACGGGCATTTCTACCCGAAGCGCGCGATATCCTGCAGCGCTGCGTCACAGCGACCAGCAAGGCCCGCTATGCCTTGCAAGGCGAAGCCGGGCGCGTCGTTCTGGGTTATTCGGCCGGTGCCAATTATGACTTGCTGCCCCGCGTGGTGGCGGCTGCGCAACAGCAATTACCGGACATTGATCTCGAACTACGCGAAATGGTGTCCGACGATCAGTTAGAGGCACTGCGCACCGAACGCATCGATCTGGGGCTCATCCGCTTGCCCGCCGATTTGCAGGGCCTGGAAATGACCTGTGTCGTGCGTGAACCCATGTCACTGGTGCTGCCTCGCGCCCACCCCCTGGTCCGTCGCCGGCGAGCCCTGCAATTGGGTGATCTGCACGGTGAGCCATTCATCATGTATCAGCCGGGTGATGGCCGTTACTTTCATGAAATGCTGCAGGCGCTATTTCACGAGACCGGCGTCGCGCCGCGCTTTATGCAACATGTGCGGCACACACATTCCATGATTGCACTGGTCAACGCGGGGATAGGCCTGGCGCTCGTACCGGCATCGACGGCGCTCATGCGTCTGGATAACATAACCGTGCGCGACATCAATCTGCCAGACCACATCCGTGCCGAGATGCATCTCGTCTGGCGGCGCAGCGGAACCATCGCCAATCCGGCGATGGAACGCATGCGGGCCCTGCTCATCGAGCAGGGTGGACTCAACTGAGCCGCAGGATCAGTCAACGGTGATATTGCCGTCCTGGATGACTTTCTTCCAACGCTCGGCTTCTGCGATCTGAAACTGGGTCGCGCTATCAGGCCCGTCGGCTACCACTTCAAAACCCAGGCCCGACATCTTCTGACGAAACTCCGCGGACGTCAGCACCTTATGCAGGGCAGCCACCAGTTTTTCCTTGACCTCAGGCGGCAAGCCCTTGGGTGCGGCAATACCTTGCCAGGAATACACGTCCATGCCAGGCACGCCCGCTTCGCCTGGCACCGGCACATCCGGGAACAATGCCGATCGTTCCGCTCCTGTCACCGTAATCAAACGCAAACGCTTGGCTTGAATGTGCGGCGCTACAGCGCCCAGGTTCGACACCAGGACCTCGGCATGGCCTGCCATCGTATCGGTGATCGCCGGCCCGCCGCCCTTATACGGCACATGAATTGCCTGCGTCCCGCTATTCTGCAAAAAGAGCGCCAAAGTCAGATGCTCGCTCGATCCGGAACCCGATGTTGCAACCGGCACATTGCCCTTTTCTGCTTTGAGATGCTCGATCAATTCGGGCAAGGTCTGAACAGAAGACGTCGGCGTCACCGCAAAGGCGTTCGGCGTACGTACCGCAATGGTGAGCATGTCGAAATCTTTGCGCGGCAAATAGCTCAGATTTGGATACAAGCCCTCATTGATGGCCAACACGCCCAAGGCACCGATCAGAATCGTATGGCCATCTGGCTTGGCACGTGCCAACTGTGTCGCGCCGATCGCGCCGTTCCCGCCCGCCTTATTGTCCACGATCACCGTGGTGCCCAACGCGTCGCTCAACGGCTGCGATAAATGGCGGGCAATCGCGTCCGACGAGCCGCCCGGCGCATAAGGCACGATGATAGTGAGAGGTTGACTGGAAAAATCAGCGGCAACAGCAGGAACAACGCTGGCACCAACGGCAGCAACAACAAAAGCAGCCGCCAGACGCGCTATCCGGGCAGTATGAGAAAAAACAGACATGAAGTCTCCTACTCCTATGATTGGATTTCTGGTCGCACGGCAGCGACGCGCAGCAGTACGCCACGCCTGTATCAAAAGACAGGCGCACTATCACGCCCGGCCTGTAGAATTTCAGGCCGGCGTGAACATCAAAAACACGGAAATTAGATCAAGCCCCACTGGCCGAGCAGGCGGCGCAGCGTATCGTCGGCTTCGGTAGAAAGGGGCCAGGCACCCGGCGCCCGCACGGCACCGCAGTCATTGCCCATCAATTGCAATGCACGCTTGACCACGGTCACGTTGGTGCCGTTGCGCTCCAATGCGCGCAACGCCTCGAATTCGGCCATGCTGCGAATCAGCTCCATGGCACGCGGATAGTCGCCTGCCTCCAGCGCGGCATGAATCGCGACCGAGCGCTCGGGCAGCACATTGATGAGGCCCGAGGTAAAACCACGCGAGCCGACCGCATAGAATGGCGGCGCCCAATGTTCGGCCAAGCCGCCGACCCAGGCCAGATCGCGCTCACGCGTGCGCTCGATGATTTCCGCCAGACGCAACGGTGTGGGCGAAGCCCATTTCACGCCGACAACGCCAGGGATGGCGCAAAGCTCCTCTACCGCGTCCAGCCCGATCCCGTCATCGCGCAGATACAGCACCAACGGCAGGCCGTCGCCCGCCTCGGCGATACGCGTGACATACTGCACCACGCCACGCGGGGCCACAAAGGGATCTGGCGGCTGATGCACCATCAGTGCGCTTGCCCCCGCGGCACGCGATGCGCGCGCCAAGGCAATCGCGTCATGCAGACTGCGCCCTACCCCGGCCAACAGCGGCACGCGGCCGGCAACATGTTCAGCCGCCGCATGCACCATTTGTTCGGCTTCGTTAGTCGTCAGGCCATAAAACTCGCTGGTATTCCCGTTGGCCACCAGCACATGCACCCCTGCATTGACTGCACGATCCACAATGGGCGCCAATCGCGCAGGCGCCAGTTTATCGGCATCGTCAAAAGGGGTCACCAGAATGCCGGAAATCCCGTTCAGGGCGGCACGCAACGCGGTAGGGGCCTGACTCATGTAACTCTCGTCTCGTTTGTGGATCTGACCGAGCGGACGCCCGGGTGGATTTTGATAGATTGAACACCTTTGCCCCGCACTCGTCCAATGCGAAGAGCGTATGCGGTGATATAAAAATTGAATTACCGAAAACCGGGTATGCTCGGCCACAGAGCCTACAACCCGAACCCACGCATGATCCCTACCTCACTCAAATGGATTGCCAGCATCCTGTTTGGCCTGTTTGTCGGACGTGCGAGCTATGGCTTCATCAGCCCGGCCCTGTTCGGCCTATTTGGCACGGACACTGCCACGACGAATCCCGACGCCATCAACGGCGTGTTGATAGGCGCATCGGTCCTGTCATTGCTGGTCGCCATCGCCGTCGCCGCGTTCCTCTTGCGCAGCACAAACCTGTATCAGTTGCTCGGTCGAGGCTGCATCCCTCTCGGCATCGCACTGCTACTCGGTCTGCTCGCTGCCATACTGATGATGGACACCGGCGAACTCAGAGGAGAGGGAGGCAATGACGGCCGCGTCGCGCTCTTCTTCTGGTCCCTGATTTTCGGGTTGCCCATGCTGATTTCCGGGTTGGCATTGATCATCGGCGGATGGGTATTGCTGCGAAAAGCCCGGAAACCCCCTGGGGCAACCTGATTTACGCACATGACAGCTATCCGGTCTTCATCGCCAATACGGATTGTTGCCGCCTGAGCAACACGACGCGTCCCTCATCAGGGCTACTGTCCTGCGTTTGCCTTCGATACGATTTGCTCCTGTAGACAGACATTCGTCAAAGGAGACCATGATGGTGTCGCATGAGATCATCGCGCACTACGGCGTCCTCGTTGTCTTTCTCAACGTGCTTGGCGCCTCTCTAGGCCTGCCCCTGCCGGTGATTCCTACCTTGATCACCATCGGCGCCAGCAGTGCCATTGCGTCACCGACCGTGACGGCCATGTTGCCACAGTTGGCCATCATATTGGGCGCGGCGGTTACAGGCGGGATTCTGGGCGATCTGGTCTGGTTTCACGGCGGCAAGCGATACGGAGAACGCACGCTGTACACCGTTTGCAGCCTTTCCCTTTCCCGCGAAACCTGCATCGCCCGGACCGAAAACTTCTTCAGCCGATGGGGTGTGCGGCTGCTCATCGTCGCCCGTTTCATCCCCGGGCTGTCGCTGGTGTCTGTGCCTCTTTGCGGCGCCATGGCCGTCAGATTGCGATCTTTCCTGTGGCACGACTGTGCGGGCGTCGCCCTATGGGCATCGTCCGGACTGATCATCGGGGGAGTTTTTGCATCCCAGATCGAGGAAATCTTTGCGCTATTGTCCGAGCTAGGCTGGCGCGCACTGGTGATCATCGGTTCCGCTTTACCGCTCTACATTGTGTATCGCTACTGGCGACGCGCCATGGTAGCCAGAGCACTCAGGAAAACGCAAATTGGCGTAGACAGCCTGCGCGAATTCCTCGAACACTGATACTTCGGCCTCAAGCATAAGGATCCGCCTGCGACCAGGGCGGTTCCCGGTCCCCCAGGACGAACCGTCGTGAAATGAGAGTTGCTGGAGACATACTTGCCGTTTCCGGAGGGAAACCGCACAATAACGCCCGTTCCAGCCCACTCATGCTCCGGCGGCGCGCCCTCTCTCCATGACCGACTCCACCAGTCTGTTCAATCGTCATCGCCCCCGTCTACTGGCGATCGCGTATCGCATGCTGGGCTCTGTCGCCGACGCCGAAGACATCGTCCAGGACGCCTGGCTGCGCTGGCACGAAGTCGATCATTCGACCCTGGACAACCCCGAAGCCTGGCTGGTCACCGTCACCACCCGGCTATCCATCGATAGCCTGCGCACGGCCAAGGCCCAAAGGGAAAACTACACCGGTGTCTGGTTGCCGGAGCCGATCTTGATGGCGCCGCCCTCCACTCCCGAGGAAATCCACGAGTTCGCGGACGACGTCTCGGTCGCGTTCCTGTTCATGCTCGAACGCTTGTCCCCCGAGGCCCGCGCGGCTTTCCTGATGCGCGAGGTCTTTGACGTCGACTACGAAGATATCGCCAAAGCCCTGGACAAGACCGAGGCCGCCTGCCGTCAATTGGTTCGGCGTGCCAAACAACAACTGCAACAATCGCCTCCCCGCCACAAGGTATCCCGCGAAACGCATCATCGCCTGATGCTAGGTTTTGCCAATGCCATGCAGCGCGGCGACTTCCACAGCCTGTACGCGCTGCTCAGTGACGACGCGGAACTGATCGGCGACGGCGGCGGCAAGGTGCCCAGCTTTTCCAGCTTGGTGGGCGGCAAGCGCCTGGCCCAGTTGTTTTACGCCGGTCAGCGGCGCTATCGCGATGCGCTGCGAGTGGAGGTCGCACTCGTCAACGGGCAATGGACGCTGCTGCGCTATATCCAGGGCGCGCTGGAATCCGTACAGTCCTATGAGACCGACGGACAACGCATCACCCGCGTGCTCGTCCAGCGCAATCCGGACAAACTCGCGCGCATCGCCGCCTCGTACTCCCCAAACTAACCCGCGGCGCCGTGGCGATCTGAACCCGGACATTGGTGCCGTCCGGGCAACATCGTGATCCCTTTCGCCTATCTACCGGCGCAACGCCCGCCGCCCTACGATGGACCTGTTCCCCAACCAGCACAAGGACAGGTCATGCGCAATATTCTCAAGCACGGACTACTCGTGAGCGCCGCCAGCGCTCTGGTCACCACTATCGCAGTCGCCGCATCGCCTCACGGGGCCCATAGCGCCGGCGTGCCTGAACCCGTTGTTACGCCGCTGATGACCAAGGCTTTGCCCGACCTCCCGGGTAAAGAGGCGCTGATGATTACGGTCGATTACCCGCCCGGCGCAGCCGACCCTATCCACCGTCACGACGCACACGCGTTTGTCTATGTCCTCGAAGGCAGCATCGTGATGCAGGTCGAAGGCGAAAAGGAAGTGACCCTGACCCCGGGCCAGACGTATTACGAAGGCCCCAATGATCTCCACACCGTCGGACGCAATGCCAGCAAAACCAAGCCGGCCAAATTCGTTGTGGTGTTGATCAAAGAACAAGGCGCCCCGGCACTGATACCTGTGCAATAACCCCTCAGGCGCCACCTCCCGAGTGGCGATCGGCGGCCTTTATATAGGGTATACCCGAACATGAAGCTCATTTTGAGCATTTTTTCAAAAGTAACGTCACAAATTCGATAGCCCGCACGTCTTAGGGATATGGAAAACACAGCCTCCCCTAACGACGGACTATCGGGCAGATCCGTCGACAGTTCTGCGATCGCTGCATCGGGTACCGGTGCCGACTCGCTGGCCTACAGCTTCGCGACCAGCTACGCGGGCGTCGTCGCTTTTATCGCGGTGGCATCGGAAGGCAATTTTGCCAAAGCCGGCGACCGCCTCGGCATCGGACGCTCCGCCGTCAGCCGCAGCGTACAAAAGCTGGAAGACCAGCTGGGAACACGGTTGTTCCTGCGCACCACGCGCAGTACCTCGCTGACCCGCGAAGGCGAACGATTCTATGAAAACTGTCATACAGGGGTCAAACATATCGTGCAGGCCTTGGACGACATGCGGGAACTGCGAGAAGGCCCTCCGGCAGGACATCTGCGCGTCAACGCCACCGCCGGTTTCGGACGAAAAATCGTGGCGCCATTATTGAAGGGGTTTCGCACGGCCTATCCTGACATTTCTGTAGAGTTGCTGTTGGATGATGGACCGACTGATTTCACGGGTAACCGGATCGACGTCTCGTTCCGTGATGGCCGCATGGAGGACAGTCAGGTCATCGCCAAACAGATCGTCCCGATGCAGATGCTGTTATGCGCCGCTCCCAGCTATATAGCAACGCATTCCATGCCCGCAGAAATAGATGATCTTGCCCGGCATTGCTGCATCAATTTCCGGTTGCCGTCGGGGCGGCTCTATGACTGGGAATTCAAAGTAAATGGCTTGGCGCGCAAATTCACGCCACAATCCATGCTCTCGTTCAACGACGCTGATCTCATACTGCAAGCCGTTCTCGAAGGACAGGGAATCGCCCAAATGGCAGGCTATCAGGTAATCGAATACCTGAGACAGGGCACGCTCGTCCCCTGCCTGCCGCACTACGCGCCCGATGATCGGGGCCATTACCTGTGTTATCTGAGCCGGCAACACCTGCCCGGCCGAATTCGCGTCTTCATTGACTACATGACCGCCCAAATCCGCGCCCTGGATCTGTTGAGCGTAGACAACTACCTGCTCAAAGGCTAAATCGGATCATTCACCGTAACGACACTATGTATGCCTTGCCGTGCCATCTTGGCATAGGGGCATAGGCGCTCGGCATTTCTCACCAGCTCCTGTGCCGCAGCCTTGTCCAGGCCTGGTAAATGCACATGGATGTGCGCAGTCAGCGCATGCAAGCCGTCAACCGGATCGCGGCCGAAACTCACTGACGCTTTGACCTCTACGTCACGCAACATCACACCCGCCTTCATTGCCTGCAAACTCAGTACGCCATGAAAACAGGCCGCATAACCAGCGGCAAACAGCTGTTCCGGGTTTGTCCCGCCTCCGGGACCATCCAGTTCAGTCGGCAGGCGCAATTCCACCTGCAAAGCACCATCGTCGGAACGAGCAACGCCCGACGCCCGGCCATGCTCTACTTCGCCCCCGTGTACGGTGACATTGGCGGTATAGACAGCTTGGAAATCGTCCCCACGATATTTATCTAATAAAGTTAACGGGGGGGGCTGCAATTTGCTCATACTTGTCTCATTTCAGATCTGAGAATGGAGGCGACAACGGATGCTATCACCTCCACCACTCCTGCCGATCGACTTACAACGTGGCTCGTGATCGGCGAAACCACGTATCGAAATTAATCGCCCCCAAATGGGGATTGCGAACTGGTACGAGCGTATCGTCCTCCAACAGTGCGCCGAAATAACGGGCCTGCTGATCCGCAATGACCGAACGAGCATCACCTGTATTGGCCAGATAGCGCTCGACCAATGCGGCCATGCGCACCTTTTCCGGACCGGCGATTTCAATGGTCCCGTTCACCGGTGCCGCCAGTGTGGCGTCTGCCATCGCCCTGGCCACATCGTCCGACGCAATAGGCTGCACGTAGGCCGCAGGCAAACGAATATGATCGCCTTCGGCGCCGGACTGCACGATACCGCCCAAGAACTCAAAGAACTGCGTGCTATGGACGATCGTGTACGGAATGCCGCTGGCCTTGATCAGCTTTTCCTGGGCGATCTTGCCGCGGAAATAGCCGCTTTCCGCGAGTCGATGCGTACCGACCACCGACAGCGCCACGTGATGGCGAACGCCAGCCTCGGCCTCGGCAGCGAGCAGGTTCCGCCCTGACGTGGCGAAAAACTCCAGCACAGCCTTGTCCTCGAACGACGGAGAATTCGCCACGTCTACGACGACTTGCACACCCTTGAGCGCCTCGGCCAGGCCTTCGCCAGTGATCGTATTCACTCCCGTAGCCGGCGATGCCGCGATGGCATTATGGCCGTGCTGAAGCAGGATGGCGACCAGTTTGGAGCCGATCAGGCCCGTACCACCAATGACCAGGATTTTCATGATGAATTCCTTAGCTCAGATTGGCTTTGTCCAGGCCATAGGCCTTGTCCGCTGAACCCGGAACCGTCTGGAATCCCACGTTCAGACGATTCCAGCCGTTGATCGCCATGATGGCGAAACTCAGCTCCGTCAGCTCTTTTTCCGAATACTGCGTACGCACGCGCTCGTAGATATCGGCAGGCACGCCCTGTGCAGGCAGGTGGGTCAGTACCTCGGTCCATGCCAGCGCGGCGCGTTCACGCGGCGAAAACAATGTAGATTCGCGCCAAATGGCAACGTGGTGCAGACGCAGCTCGCGTTCGCCCTGGATCTTGGCCTGCTTGACGTGCATATCGAGGCAAAACCCGCAGCCATTGAGTTGCGACGCACGGATATCGACCAGATTGAGGATCTCGTGCTCGATGGAGCCGGATTTCACGAGCATGCCAAACTCGACGAATTTCTTGAACAACTCAGGGGATTGCGCAAACGCGTTGATACGCTGACTCATGATGATTCCCTCGATATAGATTGACGCCGCCCGCCCGGCGGCTCGAAAACGGTCGTTGCAACGGTGCAGCAACGGACAGTCACATCGTAGGGGGCCAGGGAGTCCACCGGTAGGTCCTCCGAGGGGATCATGATGTTGATTGAATAACACCAATCGTCGATCGCCTTGCACGAGAATCATCGGGAAAGCGCATTCCAGGTTTCGGGGTAAACGCGCATCGGCCAGGCTATCGCCCGACTTTAAACCCCGCCATTATTCAAATCCTTGAATAGTCCATGCAAATTTGGCCAGATTATCCAACTAAAAATAACGAATAAAGTCTCTTTACGCCATTCCGGCAGATAACCAAGGACATCAACATGAACGCCCCTTCCCCCTTGCGAGTCGCCCTGGTCACAGGAGGATCCCGCGGCATCGGTGCCGCCATCTCGGAGCGCCTGGCAGCTGACGGCTACGCGGTGGCCGTCAATTACGCCGGTCGGCGCGACGATGCGGAACAAGTCGTGGAACGTATCCGCGCATCAGGCGGCGAGGCCCACGCCCTGCAAGCCGACGTCAGCGACAACGCCGCAGTCGAACAGTTGTTCGATGCCACCGAGGCCCGCTACGGCGGCATCGACGTGTTGGTCAACAACGCGGGCGTTATGCATCTATCGGCCATCGCGCAGTTTGACGATGCTGCGTTCGATCGCCTGATCAACATCAATCTGAAAGGCAGCTTCAACGCCATGCGCCAGGCCGCACGGCGCATGCGCGAGGGCGGACGCATCATCAACTTCTCGACCAGCGTCATCGGCCTGAGACAAGAGGGTTATGGCGTCTACGCCGCCACCAAGGCCGCGGTCGAAACCCTGACTGGCGTGCTGTCTAAAGAGTTACGGGGGAAGTCGATCACGGTCAATGCCGTGGCTCCCGGCCCTACTGCGACCGACTTGTTTCTGGACGGCAAATCCACCGAGCTGATCGAGCGGCTGGCCAAACTGAATCCGATGGAGCGGCTGGGCACACCGGCAGACATTGCCAACGTCGTATCGTTTCTCGCGAGCCCGCAGGGTTCATGGGTGAACGGGCAGACGCTGCGGGCCAATGGTGGAATGAACTGATGGTTTGACCATCGCTGTAGCGCCACAGCGATGGTCGCGCGGCTTATTCGAGCTCCGCCCCTTTCAACTCGGGAATCAGCCAGATCGTGGCAAAGATATCGATCAGATAAATCATGGCCAATGCGGCGATGGCAATCCCAAACGAATAATAGGAGGCCAGAGCGCCAATCACCAACGGACTGAAGCCCCCCACTCCCCGCCCGATGCTCCAGAGCACGTTTTGGGCAGTCCCCCGCGCGTGAGTCGGATAGAGCTCTGCCAAGAGCGCGCCGTACCCGCCCATCATGCCGTTGACGAACACGCCCATCACCACCCCACCGATCAACAATGCCTCCGGCGAGGTCAGGGTCGAATAAACGAACACCATGACAAGCGCACCGATCTGATAACCGACAAACGTGGGGCGCCGGCCGATCCGATCCGCCAATTGGCCGAAGATCCAGATACCCACCAGCATCCCGATGATCGATGCCCCCGTCCACACGGCGGATTTTGCCAGGCTATAGCCGAACATCTTCGACAAATAGGCCGGCATCCAGACAATGAGTCCGTAGTACCCGAAGTTCTGTACCGAACACAGAATGATCACGCCGATGCTGCGCTTGGTCGTCTCAGCATCACGGAACAATGTCTTGATCGGGAACTCGCGCTTTTTCTTCTTTGTAGAGCGCAGGAAGATCTCGGATTCGCCAATGACTTTGCGAATGATGAACGATCCCACTGCAGGAAAGAGCCCCACAACAAACATGCCGCGCCACCCGATGTGCGGCAAGAGCAATGGCGTCAATACCGCCGCCCCCAGCACCCCCAGTTGCCATCCCATTCCCACATACGACGACACACGGCCACGTTTCTCTGCCGGCCATGCCTCGATAGCCAGCGCCATACCGATACCGAATTCGCCGCCCAGACCAAGCCCCGCCAGGAATCGATACGCCATCAAGTCCCAGTAGCCAACGGCCAAGGCGCAAAGGCCTGTGAATATCGCGAACATCAGGATGGTGTACGTCAACACCCTGACTCGACCGTAGTAATCGCTGAGGATACCGAAACCGATTCCGCCAAAAATCCCGCCGATCAGCGTCGCGGTGACCAACGACCCGCTTTGTGCTTCGGTCAAGCCGAGCTCAAGTCCAATCACATTCAGCATGAACCCGAGGATCAGGAGATCAAAGCCATCCATGGCATAGCCGGAGACGGCCGCGATCAGTGCCCGCATCGGGCTGTTGCGCGCCCCATCATTTTGAGTGTCGGCATCGTGAGATGCCGGGGCGGCACTCAAGGCCTCGGTACCCGAGGTATTGTATTGACTCATTTATTTCCCTTTTTTGCCTGGCCGGCGAAACACGGATTCGCCGGCCTCAAAGACGTGCAGATCAGATCTTTGGAATCGGCAAAGGCTCGCCCGCACCGGTGCGCTCTACAATGATTTTGTAGTGCTCCGGGCGGCGATGCTTGGCGAAATTGAAGACGTGATTACGGAAATTCTCGACCCACGACAGATCTGCCGAGGTCACAATGACCTCGTCGTCCTCGGATATGGCGCGTGCAACAATTTCACCGGTCGGCGCGACAATAACGGAGCCGCCAATCATGTGATGCCCATCTTCCGATCCGCATTTGGCGGCGGCGGCGATCCACATTGCATTCTGATAGGCACTGGCCTGCAGCGACACCAGATGAGTCGACATGCGCAAATGCACAGGCTCATTCCAATGAATGTTGACAGACGGCGTGTTGTAGCCCAATACCCCGACCTCTGCACTCTGCAGCGACATCACGCGCCAGGTCTCGGGCCAACGGCGATCGTTGCACAGGCACATGCCAACGCGCGTATCGAATGCCTCAAATACCGGAATACCCACGTCGCCCACCTCGAAGAATTTCTTCTCCAGATGCTGAAACGGTGCATCCACCTTGTGATCGGAATGCCCTGGCAAGTGGATCTTGCGATACTTTCCGATGACGTTGGCGTTCGCATCGACCAGGATACTGGTGTTAAAGCGCTGGCCGGTGGGAGTCAGTTCTGCATATCCCAGATAGAACCCGACGCCCCGAGCCTTCGCAGCATCGAATAGCGGCTGCACATCCTTGTTCGGCATGGACCGTTCAAAAAAACGTTCGACGGCCTCTTCCTCGGTCATCCAGTAACGCGGAAAGAAGGTGGTCAGGGCCAGCTCCGGGAAAACAACGAGCTTCGCTCCTCTGGAGGCGGCCTCGTTCAACATTTCGACGAGTCTCTTTACCACGGCGGCACGGCTATCGTCCAAATGCACCGGCCCCATCTGGGCAACGGCGATTCCCAAGTGTCTGCTATTACTCATACTTATCTCATTTAAAAAAATGCACGACGTTGAAAAAAACCGTGCAGTACTGCGAAAAAATTTCATGCCCTGATGTTTGAGCCGCAATGCTCAAAGCAGCTTCCCAGGGTTCATGATCTGGTTCGGATCCATAGACTGCTTGAGCTGCATCATCAGATCCAGCTCGACGGAGGATTTGTAGTTACGCAGCTCATCGCGCCGCAATTGCCCGACGCCATGTTCGGCGCTGATACTGCCATTGGCCTCATGGACGAGGTCATGCACAACGCGATTGAGCAGCCTCACGGCTTGCGACATTTCAGCCGCGGGCGTGTCTAGCGGCATCAGCACATTGAAATGCAAGTTGCCATCGCCCATATGTCCAAAATTAATGATGCAAGCGTCGGGCTTGACCTTTTTCACGGCGGCGTCCGCATCAGCCACGAATCGAGGTAACTTCGATATGGGTAAAGCAATATCGTGCTTGATCGCCTTGCCAGCCCGGACCTGCGCCTGCGAGATTCCCTCACGGATTTTCCAGAATGCCTGCCGTTGTGCAATATTGAGCCCGACAACGGCGTCTTCGACATAGCCAGCGGCCATGGCCCGCTCGAGCGTCCCTTCCAGCATTTCTGCCAAGCCACTCTCGCGAGTATCGGCCAGCTCGACCAGAGCATGGAATTTATGCGCACTCGCCAACGGCTGTCTTGCATCCGTGATGTGCTGCATGATGAGATCCACCGAGGCTTGCGTCAGCATCTCGAACGCGACAAGGCGGTCGCCGCAGGTATCTCGGCTCAGTGCCAGCAAGGCCAACAGGTTTTCCATGCTATCGCAACCGACCCACGCCGCCACGCGGGCCACGGGTCGCGGAAACAGTTTGAGTACGGCGGCGGTCACCACGCCGAGCGTTCCCTCCGAGCCGATGAACAGGTCTCTCAACGCATAGCCGGTATTGTCTTTACGCAATGCACGCAGACCATTCCAGATGCGGCCATCGGGCAGTACGACCTCCAGTCCCAGCGCCAGGTCGCGGGTATTGCCATAACGCAGTACCGCAACACCCCCGGCATTGGTCGCCAGGTTGCCCCCAATGGTGCAACTGCCCTCGGACCCCAGGCTGAGAGGGAAATAGCGATTCACCTCCTGAGCCGCCTCTTGAACATGTGCGAGCAACACCCCTGCCTCAGCGGTGATCGTATTGTTCAAGGGATCGACTTCTCTGATGCGCCGCAGCCGCGACGTGCTCAGGATCAACTGCGCACCGCTGTCATCAGGCGTGGCCCCGCCACTCATTCCCGTATTGCCTCCCTGAGTCACTACGGGAATGCGTGTTTCGTGACAGAGCCGCATCACCTGTGCGACCTGCTCAGTACTCTCTGGACGCACCACCGCGCAACTGCGGCCGTGCCACTTCTTCAGCCAGTCAGTGTCGTGATCGTCTTTCTGCTGCGCGTCGCTGACGAGTCCCGGCTCTCCGACGATTTCGGATAAACGCTGCAAGAACTGGGACTTGAGGTGGGGAATGGATCGGCTCATGCGCTCACCATCCCAGGCGCAGGCGTCCCAGCGCCATGGCGACGGTTGCCTGGCTGGGCTCGACGACGGGCAGCCCGACGGCTTGTTGCAACGATTCGCGATAGCTCGCCATCCCGGCGCATCCCATGACCAGGACATCGGCCCGATGTTCGTCTCGCAGCGACTTGCCGGCCTCGATCATGGACTTCAAGGTCGCTTCGCTGTCGGCCAACTCCGCCACCGTACGCCCAATCGCGACCTCTCCTGCCACACGATCATTGATCCCCATCGCGGCCCAGGCCCGCATATGCCGGGGAATGGACACATCCAGGATGGCGATGACGCCAAACCTCTGGCCTAGAGTCATCGCCGTCAGAGCCGAGCCTTCGCTGATACCCAGCGACAAAACGCCCGGTATCTCGCGCAGCGAATGCAGCCCGGGATCGCTGAAGCACGCCGTCACGAACCCCGCAGCATCCTCTCGATGCTGCTCGGCGAACTCTCGCACCAGCACAGCGGCCAGATCAACATCGCGCTGGGTCTGAATCCCAGGCGGCCCATCCTTTAATGTCACGCACTCGATCTTCGGCGCGTCATCCTGGCGCAGAATATCCAGCGCAGCGTCAATCCCGGCGGTCACACCCGTGTTGCTATTTGGATTGATCACATAAAGCGTTTTCTTCATGGCTTGTCCTTTGGTGGCTGTCAGTTTTTCTTATCGAGCCAACGCGATTTCCTGGCGCGCGATCAGACGCGTCAGTTCTTCATAATCCCGTGCATCCAGAACGGGGCCGGGCTTGCGCACAAATGCCGAACGAATCGCGCCGCGGCGGCGCAACGTTTCCTTGCGCAAGGCCAAGCCGATGCCGTACTGGAACTCATGACGCAGCAACGGCAGATACACGTTGAACAGATCTTCCGCGGCTTCGGATTTCCCCTCGCTAAACAGCCGGCATACCTGAACCAACATCTCGGGAAACGCAAACCCCGTCATCGCGCCATCGGCGCCGCGCAGCATTTCCTGCGGCAGGAACAGTCCGCCATTGCCCACCAGAATACTGATGCGGCGGCGTCCGCCCGCCTCACTGTCCTGCCGGACTTGGCTCAGCTTGCGCATACCGGGAAAGTCCTCGTGCTTGAGCATGACCACCTGCTCGAACTCGTCGATCAGCCGATTGATGACTGATACCGATGTGTGCACACCCGTCGCCTGAGGGAAATCCTGCAGGCAGATCGGTGTGTCTCGCCCCAGTAATTTCGCAATATTGGCGTAGTAACCGTAGACCTGCTCGTCAGTCTTCAGATTGGGGACCGGGGCAACCATGACTCCCGCCGCGCCCAGATCCATTGCCTCCTTGGAGAGCCGTTCGATGTGTCGATTCGACGAATGGCTCACGCCCACCACGACCGGCACTCGGGCATCAACGCGTTTGAGGATGCGTTCCATCACCAGGGTTGTTTCCGCTTCGCTGAGCTTGGGGGCCTCGCCCATCATGCCCAGGATAGTGAAGCCGGTCACGCCTTTCTCAAGATAAAAATCGGTCAGGCTGTCGATGCTATACAGGTCAACCTCACCTTGATCATCAAACGGCGTCGCCGCAATGATGTACACGCCGCTGGCCTGCTCTGTGAGGCGATGCGATTGGGTAGCCATAGGTAGAATCACTCCAAAAAGTCTTGATCAGCCCACTCAGGGCGTAGTTTCCCCACGAGGACGTATCAGTGCGTCCTGAAATTCGTGAATAGTGTCTGTATCGTCTAGCGCGACCGCCTATGCTCCAGCCTACCCAACCAGCGGGTCAGCGGCCACAACAACACCAGATACATCAGCGCCGCGAGCACAATGGGCGACGGGTTATAGAGCAGCGCCTGAGCATCTCTGGCAGAACGCAGCAGCTCCGGGAGCGCCACGACACTGGCGATGGTCGTCAACTTCAACACCTCGATACTGTTACCCACCAGATCAGGCAGCACATTCCGCGCGGCCTGAGGAATCAGGACATAGCAAAGCGCCTGCCAGCGCGCCAGCCCGGTCGAGCGAGCAGCTTCCATCTGCCCTTTCGGTACGCCCTCGAGACCGGCTCGAAACACCTCTGCGTAATAGCTCGCGTTATTCAATACAAAAGCGATGACGACGGCAGTCAGCTTGTCCAGTTCCACCCCGAGGAACGGCCAACCGAAGTAGACCAGTATGAGCAACACCAACGGAGGAAAAGCGCGGAAAAAATCGATATACGCAATCACCGCCCAACGCAGCCATCGGCGGCTGGATTGTGTGACGATCACCGCCAGCACCAGCCCTGATAGGGCGCCAAGCGGAATCACGATGGCCGACAACCATACGGTGGTCCAGAGGCCCTTCATCAAATACGGAAAAACATCCGCATAAAGAGGCAGGTTAAAGAAGTTCTGGATCAGATTTTCCATAGTGTCATCCAGCGCTCAGCATCGAACCCAATTTCTTTCCAGCCATCTGGACAGGATCACCAAAGGCAGGAAAATGACTACGTACGACAAGGCCGCCATCATCAAAGGCGTGGGATTCCCGGACAGGCTGCTTGCGCCTTGCGCCGCATTGAGCAACTCGTTCAGTGACACGACCGATCCCAATGCCGTGTTCTTCGTGATGGAAATGATGCGATTGGTCAGCGTAGGCACGGCACGCCGCAGCGCCTGCGGCAATACGACCCATCGCATCGCGGACCACCATGACAAGCCTGTCGATCGCGCCGCCTCCATCTGGCCATCAGGCAATGACGAGATTCCCGCCCAGACGCTTTCTTCGGCATAAGCAGCCAGCACCAGAGAGAGCGCAAACCACGTCACGAACAATGCCGACAAGGGCAGGCCCACCTCGGGCAGACCGAAATACATCACGATCAGGATCACCAGGGGCGGCAACGACCTCAACACATCGGCAAACGCCACGATCATCAACGTCAGGACGCGGCATTCCAGCGCCCGGAGTATGGCCAGGGCCACACCCAGGACAGTG
Source organism: Bordetella muralis (assembly GCF_054781015.1). Classification (NCBI taxonomy): domain Bacteria; kingdom Pseudomonadati; phylum Pseudomonadota; class Betaproteobacteria; order Burkholderiales; family Alcaligenaceae; genus Bordetella; species Bordetella muralis. The sequence continues at coordinate 324,296 of NZ_BAAGVF010000008.1, forward strand.
CCCGTCAGCACCACAGCCAGCCCGGTTCCCAACGTCACCGCCGCGCCGGCAGCGAGTGCCGGCAGATATTGGACGGCAATATCGACGTTGAAAAACGTAAAGAAAAATCCGCTGGACGTCCCCATCAGTGAACGAGCCTGTTTGCGTAGCGAGCCAAAAAGCTGCGGGTTCGTGTTTCTTTTGGATGCTCGAAGATATCGGCCGCGCTGCCTTGCTCTACAACGACCCCGCCATCCATAAAGACGACTTTGTCCGCGACGGCATGCGCAAATGCCATTTCGTGCGTGACCACCAGCATCGTCATGCCGCTTGCCCGCAGCTCTCGCATGACGCCCAACACGTCTTCGACCAGCTCGGGGTCCAGCGCACTGGTCGGCTCATCAAATAAGATGATCTGGGGCGCGAGCGCAATGGCTCGTGCGATGCCGACACGCTGTTGCTGTCCACCCGACAGCTGTGCCGGCATGGCATCTGCCTTATGCCCCAATCCGACGCGCTCCAATGCCGACATGGCGATCTTGCGAGCTTCGTCCGTGCTGTGTTTCTGCACTTTGCACAGCGCCAGCTTGACGTTATCCAACGCATTCAGGTGGGGATACAGATTGAACTGTTGAAACACCATCCCCACATCCTGACGCATCCGGTTGATATCCGTCTTGGGATCCAGCACGTTATGGCCATTGGCTACGATGCGGCCAGAGCTGGGGACTTCCAGCAGATTGCAGCATCGCAACATCGTGCTTTTCCCGGAACCCGAAGGGCCGATCACGCACACGAGTTGCCCTTTATCCACCTGCAGGTCTATGCCGCGCAACACCTCGGTCTGACCATACTGTTTGCACAAACCGGAAATCTCAAGAATGGCATTGGTACTCATGACACACTCCCTCAGTTCAGGTCTGCTGCTCAGGCGCACTTAGGCTGTACCGGCGCGGGGTCGTAGCCTTCCATATCGGGCACGCCCGTTCCCGGCGCGATGCGCACGGCGGCATCTTCTGCCACGGGCTTGAATCCGAACCATTTCTCCGCCAGCTTTGACACCGTTCCATCCTGCTTCATGCATTTCAGGACATTCGATACCTGGAGCCGTCCCTCCTGGTCATCCTTGCGAAATGCCAGTGCCCATACCAGGCCCGTCTTGATGGTGTAGCTGGTCACCATACGCGGGTTCTGCTTCGCCACCCAGGCGACCACGGTTGTTCCCGCCAGATTGAAATCTGCGCGCGATGCCTGCACCGCTTGAACCGCATCCGCATTGCCGCCATAAACGTCGTAGCGAAAACCATATTTCGCGGCGTTGTCGTGTGCCCAGGCCTCGTAATTGGAGCCCTTGTTCACGGCGATCACCTTGCCCTTCAATTGCTCCAGTGACTCGAGGGGCGGCTCATTCTTGCGGCCGAGAAACGTGTAGTCCGTATCCAGGTACCCTTCTGTGAACAACAAGGCCTTCGCGCGTTCCGGTGTCACAGTGACCGGCGCAATCAGGAAATCGTATCGGCGGCTGTTCAGCCCCGGCACCAGCCCGGAAAACTCCGCAGGCTCGATGGTGATTTCACGGCCCAGACGTTTTGCGATCTCTTTGCCGAGATCTACGTTGAACCCTTGCAGCCCGCCACCCAGACTGGCCATGGCGTGCGGCGCGAACGTGGCGTCCACGGCCGTCCGTATAGGTGCGGTTTGCGCAGCGCTCTGATTTGCCACCCCGACCAACAACGAACTTCCGATCAAGCAACTACGAAAAAACAGTTTCAGACCTTGCATGAACATCCCCTTGTTCTGTCAGGAATTCACCGGAATACCGGCTTGTGTGAAACTACTCAGTTGCGGTTGCGGATTTCAGCCCGATAAACTGGCTGAATATCCCGCGGCCTTCGGCAGGCGCGCGGCGGTTCAACACGGGATCGGGACGAGACCTCGCGATGAATTGGCCGCTGCCGCGCTCGACTTGGAGCAGGTTGTCTTTGACGACACAACGCCCGCGGCTGTAGACCTCGACCGGCCAGCCTTGGATTTCCCTGCCTTCATAGGGCGTGTAGCCGACACGGTCGTGCAGCATCTCGGCAGACACCACCGTCTTGCGATTCGGATCCCAAAGCACCAGGTCGGCATCCGCGCCCACAGCGATCGACCCTTTTCGCGGAGCCAGACCGTACATGTGCGCATGATTGGTCGACGTCAAGGCCACGAACTCCTCGGGCGTCAAACGGCCTTTCATCACCCCTTCGGAAAACAGCAGGGGCAAGCGCAACTCGATCCCGGGCACGCCATTGGCCATTTCTTTGAACGTGGTGGCGTCGCCTTTGGGCAGCTTTCCCGACTCGTCAAAACGATAAGGCGCATGGTCAGAGGAATAGACATTCAACGTCCCATCCTTGAAACCTTGCCACACGGCTTCTTGCGACGCCTTGTCTCCAGGAGGCGGGCTGCAGCAGAATTTCGCGCCTTCGAATCCCGGCAAATCAGAGTCTTTCGCCTCGAGAAACAGGTATTGCGGGCAGCTCTCGGCATACACCTGAGCCCCCAAATGCTGCGCCTTGCGAATGATGTCCACAGTCTCGGCGCCTGCAACGTGCACGATAAGCACCGGCACATTGATCAACCGAGACAGCGCGATGGCGCGATGCGTTGCCTCTGATTCCGCCAGCGGATCGTGCGATACCGCATGAAACTTTGGCGCCGTATGGCCGCGCTCCAGCAAGCGGCGTGCGACCCAACGGATCATGTCGTGATTCTCGGCATGCAGCATGACCATCGCCCCACGCTCACCCGCCACTGCCAGCACATCCAGCAGTTGATAGTCATCGAGCTTGAGCTTGTCATAGGTCATGTAGACCTTGAACGAGGTAATGCCTGCATCGATGACGGCGGGCAGATCGTGCATCAACGCCTGTTCGTCGGGGTTGGCCAGGATCAAATGGAATCCGTAGTCGATGACAGCTTTTTCTCTGGCCCGGCGCGAGTAGTCCTCCAGCACATCGGGGATACGGTCATTTCGATGCTGAGCGGCAAAGGACAGAATCGTGGTGGTGCCGCCAAAAGCAGCGGAGACCGTACCGGAGTAAAAATCGTCTGCGCACATCACACCCATGCCGGACAATTGCTCAATGTGCGTATGGCTGTCGATGCCGCCGGGCAGTACCCACAGACCGTCCGCATCCACGTCCTGCTTGCCGGCAGGCAGCCCCTGCCCAATCTCAACGATGACACCGTTGCGCACACCGATATCGGCGAAAAAAGTGCGGTCCGCATTGCTTATCCGCCCGTTGCGGATAGTGAGATCGAATTCGACGGGAGACGTATCTGAAGGCTGCATCGGTGAATGGCTCAGGGAGTTCCAATTGGGAGAATTATTGGACCTCCTTTACCCTTATGCCTATTGCTTCTTTAGCCCCATTGATTAACATGAGGTTAAGGATTTTCAGCCAGCGTAGATGTTTTTCAAGGGAAAACCCTTAATTAATTGGGGAAAATTCGCCCTTTGTTCAAATTTGACTACCCAACGTTGGCATAAGTGTTAACCCTTAATCGCAACCGGCGCCCCTCAGGCCAGCCTCGATACCCCCTCCTATGAAGCTCAATATCCGACAGATCGAAGTGTTTCGTGCCGTGATGATTACCGGGTCCATCCGGGGAGCTTCCGAAATGCTGTTCGTCTCGCAGCCCGCCGTCAGCCGGCTGCTCTCGCACACCGAACAGCGCATCGGTTTTCCGCTATTCAATCGGATCCGCGGACGCCTGCAGGCCACGCTGGAAGCCAAGAAGCTGTTTCATGAAGTCGAGGTCGTATACGAAGGCGTGCAGCGCGTAAACGATATGGCGCGCGAACTGTTTGAACACCAGGAAGGAATTCTCAACATTGTCGCCAGCCCTAGCCTGGGCCAGATGCTCATACCGGTTGCCATTGCCAGCTATCGGCATACGCACCCGCACGTAAAGCTCACGTTCCATTATCTGAATCACAACCCGTTGACCGAACGGTTGCTGAAACGACAGGCGGATCTCGCCGTCACGATCCTCCCCATCAAACACCCCAGTCTGGAACAAGAAGAAATCGCACGCGCGCAATTGGTGTGCATCTGCCCATACAACCATCCGCTGTCACGCAGGGCCGTCCTCGAGATCAAAGACCTGCTGGCGTATCCATTCATCTCGTACGAAAAATCGTCGCCGTTTGGACGCATGGTGCAGGGCATGTTCGAAGAAAGCGAGCTGCCGCTGCGTCCCGTCGTCGAGGTAGGGTCGCCGCAAAATGCGTGTGCGCTTGTCCAAGCGGGCGCAGGCATAGCCCTGGTTGACCAGTTCTCGGCCCGCAGCTGGTCGGCCAGCCGATTTGTCACGCGTCCGATTGCAGAGAGCCCGACCCTGCGGGCTCACTTGGTTCGTCTGCGCGATGAGCCCGTCTCGCAACTATCGCAGTCCTTTATTGACACGCTGAAGGACGTCATTCGGAAAGAAGGACATTCGGGGATCGAGATACCAGGTGCGGAGGCTGTTCTACCGCAATCCTGAACCTGCTGCGCCAATATCGGACCTGGCGGCATGACGACGCCAGCTGCTCCACACAGCGCCAGCAAATAGACGCCTACCGGTCTTTCACCGGCGCCCCCGCAGCCTCCAAGCGCGGCAACATGAGCTTGTATTCCTGTTTGAGGAGCTGGGCATAGTCCTGTCCGCTGAGATAGGCGGGGTCTATGCCCATCTTGCTCAAACCGCTCACAAGATCGGGATTCTTCATCGCCGCTGCCAACGCCTGTTCCAGCCTCGAGCGCACAGATGCAGGCGTTCCCTTCGGTACAGCGACGCCCATCCAGGAACCGATTTCCACATCCACGCCGGCTTCTTTCAAGGTAGGCATGTCCGGCAAGGTCTGCCATCTATCGGGGCTGGCTGACGCCAATAGGCGGACTTTCCCCGACTCTACGAATGGGGTTATCTCTGAAGGAGTCTGGATCACGGCCGCAATCTGCCCCGCAGCTAATGCTGTCACAGCCTCGGTGCCGGACTTATACAGGACTTGCTCCAGATTGGCGCCGGTCTTCTTGGCAATGTCAAAAAAAGCGAGATTATTGGGTGCTCCCGGCGTGCCGAAGAACAGCGGCTGTCCCTTGGCACCGCGTGCGGCTTGCACAAATTCCTGTACCGTCTTGTACGGTGCGTTTGCCTGAACTGCCAATCCATAGCGATATCGACCTGAACCACCGATAAATTCGAAATCGTCAATCGTATAGGGAACATCGATCATATGAGGCGTAATTGATACGGCGGACAGCGTGATAATGCCGAGCGTATAGCCGTCAGGGGGCTGCCGCATTAGATGAGCAGGTCCCAGTGTTGCCTGGGCTCCTGCCTTGTTTTCCACGACGACAGGTTTTTTGAGTTCCTGTTCCAAGGCTTTCGCCAGCAGTCTGGCCGCGACATCGGTGACTCCCCCTGCGCCATAATTTACGATCAGACGCACTTCCCGATCAGGATACGCAGCCGCACAGACCATCGACATCGAAAAACTGATGCACAACCCCGCAAGCAGATATCTCATCCAGCCCATTTTTTGTCTCCTGTTATTGTGGCGCGTCGATCAAAAGCGACGTGCATCGTGCTAGCCCATAAACGAACCACCATTCACATCAAGCACGGCGCCGGTAACAAAGCCAGCCTCCTCCGAGGCCAAGAACGCCACTGCTGCTGCAACGTCCCCCACCGTTCCTAGCCGTCCAACCGGGATGCGAGTCAAATACTGAGCGTTGACGTCAGCGCCTGCCGCATTGGCCATCGGCGTCACGATGCGGCCGGGCGCCACACAGTTCGCCGTCACCCCGTATGGCCCAGCCTCGCCTGCGAGATTGCGCGCCAAGGTCACCAATCCAGCCTTGGACGCCGCATAGTGGCCTCCGGCGACCGTTGACAACGTGCGTGCAGCTTGAGACGAGATATTCACTATCCGTCCATAGCCCAGCTTTCTCATGAACGGCAAGCTGGCCTGAGCACATAGGAAAGCGCCTGTTAAATTGACGTCGATGACCTCGCGCCACTCGGCCACGTCTACCGTTTCCATCGACGCCCGTTTGCCGCCGTGCTTTGGTGATATGCCTGCGTTGTTGACGAGAATATCGACTCTGCCAAATCGATCGGCGATGGCGCGAAAAGCCAATGCAACGGCCTCACTGTCAGCCACGCTGCCCGAGACAGCCAATGACCGCTGCCCATTCGCGTCCAGCTCATCTTGTGCCCGGCGCGTCTGTGTTTCGTCCACATCCCACAACACGACAGAAGCGCCCTCGGCATAAAAGCGCTGTGCGACGGCATATCCGATCCCCTGGCGGGCCCCAGTCACGATCGCCACTCGGCCCTCGAAACGAGCTTTCATGATGTCTATTCCCATAGCTACACCGTGGCCACGGGAGTAAGAGGAGAACCGAACGAGCCCGGCAACCGCAACGGCGGGCTGGTCAGCATGAAATGATGCCGGTTATTGGCGCGCAGCCATCGCGCAAGTGGCGTGAGATACCAGAGTTCGCCCAGATGGATGCCCAACCGGAACAAACAGACCTGGTGCAGCGGCAACCCCTCGCAATGATCACAACCCTGGTGATCATAGGGATAGGCCTCGACAGCAAAATTATCCGCAATCAAGACAGAGATACCGCTATCCTCTATCCATTGCGCAAGCCGCTTGTCGCGACCGTCCAGCACCGCGCATGAATGATGCAATACATGCGGATCCGGATCGCCTTTCATATCGACGAGTTTCTGAGCAAATCCCGTATGCAGGCACAACATATCGCCAGGAGCGACATCGACTTTATCCGTATCGATCACCCGCTTTAACATTTCATAATCGACAAGCGTCCGTGCATCGCCATAGTGCGCATGCAGATCTATCAATACGCCCCTGCCCTGAACGCAAGTCTCGGCCATCTTCTCGATGCCCAATCGGTGTGCATACGCCGGCTCGGCTGACTGCGGCGGCTTGATGTGTTCGTCCGCGCGAAAGCCGTTGTAGTACATCGGCTGCGCAGTGCCATCACCCTGCGAATCGAAATATTGGCCCACGTGAGACAACGCGTCCCATTGCGTCGAATACTGAGTAAACAGCGTGACCGAGTCATCGCTGGAACAATCCACATAACGGCTATCTTCCAGCTTCAGCGGGTAATTGACGCTGGGCTTGCCTTGTTTTCGAGTGGCCACGTGACGTTGCGGCGGGTGCCGGTTCGGATTCAGCGCCGTCCCGCCGGGCAAATCCAATGGCAGGCTCAGGCAGAACGCAATCCCCTCGCGGATTTCCCGGGCAGCCGCCAGGCGCTTTTCGGGCGTGAGGAGATTCAATCGCCCCAGTTCATCGTCCTCGCCATAATCCCCCCAGTTCGAACCGGGTGGACGTACTTTCCAACGCTTCGACATTTCCTTGCACTCCTGTTGTAAGTAGCGCTTGCCCCCCCGCGTCAAGGACGCAGGATGACTTTCGACACTTCTCGATTTCGACAAAGGTCAAAGCCCACCAATCCGTCGGACAAAGGCATTTCGCGCGAGATCATGGCCCGCACACTATCCGGCTCGTTCGCAATTCTGTGTGCGACGGCATGCCAGGAGGGACGGCGCGACGCGTGCGCCCCCCGTATTTGCTGACGATTTCGGACTAATGACGTCACATCGAACATGGCTTGTTCCTCGTGGATTCCCGCGCAGACCAGCACACCCTCTTTACGCAGCAGACCCAACCCATCGCCGACACTGGAGGCACGCCCCGTCGCTTCCAACACCACGTCAGCCAGTCGATTCCCGGTGAGCGCCATCACCGCGGACTTGAGATCCGGCGTCTCGTCCAGATCAATGACGTGGGTCGCCCCCACCTGCAATGCCGTCTTTAACCGGGACTCATCACCTTTCCCCACCACGATGACCTGGGATGCCCCCCGCCATCGGGCGCATCGTGCAATAGCCTGGCCGATGGTCCCCGGTCCCAGTACGACCACGGTGTCCCCCATGGACACTGCGCCAATCTGCGCGGCGTTATCTCCCACACTCAGCGGCTCCATGAGCGCGGCCAGCGCCATATCGATGTTCTCAGGCAATCGAATGCAACTGACGGAGGGCACACGGACATAGCGTGCAAACGCACCGTCCCGAGTCAGCCCCACCGTGCTTCGCTGCATACACCGCTGTGGATATCCAGCAAGGCAATGCTCGCATCTCATACAACTGGTGCTCGGAATTATCGCCACCAGATCGCCAATCTTCGAACTGGAAACATCGGCCCCTATATTGACCACGCGCCCAGAGAACTCATGCCCTAGCGTGACGGGAAGACGCTCGCGCATGAACTCATAGTTAGCACCCCAGTCGTACACATGGAGATCAGAACCGCAGATTCCCACTGCAGCGACCTCGACCAAGACCTCATCTGGCTGCAGGTCGCAAGGCTCCTCCACGTGCTCCAGATTGAGTCCTTGTACAGGTGCCGTTTTTCTCAACGCGAGCATGGCGACTCCTCATCTTTCAAAGTATTGATCGAACGAATGTCCTCTCGGCAACGATCGTCCTATTTGCCCACGTCCGCGCGTTTTCCCCACTCTGGCAGAGGCATGGTGATATTGCTCGTCACTCCAAACTCCGGCGGGTAAATCGTTCGGATTTGCCGCTCTTGCCACTGATCTATCATCGGAAAGGCACGCGTGTTGTTCCCCGTCTGAGGGTCGAATTTCAACCCCCAACCCACGATCGTCGAGCCTACGGGTTTATCCAGCGCGAGGAATGCCGCCCGTACTTTTTCCGGATCCGTACCTCCGGCGGCAGGCAATATTTCAGACAGCAGCACCCACATGGCGTTGAAACCCATCGCAGAATGCGCCGACGGTTTACGCTGAAACTTCTTTTCGTAGGCGGAATGAAAGTCCTTGAACAGCTGTGCCGCCTCGGGGCTCAACCCGCTCGGATTGAAATAGGCGGACGTGCCAGCATTGAACAGTCCGTTGACATCATCACCCAAGGCCTCGGCAAAATCGGGAATATTATGGGCGCCGCCGTTGCCGATCAACGCCTTCAGTTCCAGCTTGGCTTCACGCGCCTGGCGCCAGAAAAGAATGCCATCAGGGGTATAGGAACACGCAATGACGATGTCCGGCTTGGCGGACTTGAAGCGCTGTACCACCGATGAAAGGTCAGTCGTTTTGTAGCTATAGCTGGCAGTATCCACCACCTGCACGCCCTTATCCTGCAGCCACTTCTTCGCCCCTTCGGCAACGGCCGTACCATAGGAGCTGTCCTCGTTCATGATCGCCACGCGGGCATCTTTCAGCGAGATATTGAGTTTAGGCAGAATGATGTCTGTCGCATACTTGGCGCCCCCGCGGCCCAGCTCCGTAGCGGGGTAGATAAAGCGGAAAAGATTCTTGAAACCCCGCTTGGTAATGTCATCCGCGACAGCGCCTTGCTCGACATAAATGACACCATTTCGTTCGGCGACCTGGCTGGCGGCAAATGAGATCGAACTCGCGTATGACCCGACAATCACCTGCACTCTGTCCCGTGTAATCAGCCGTGTGGCCTGCGACGCAGCCTCGTTCGATCCAGGCACATCACTGGTCGCAAATACGATTTTTTCGCCGTTCACGCCGCCTTTGTCGTTCACCATATCTCTGGCGAGCTCAAAGCCGCGATTGACATCATTCCCCAGCGACGACAGCGGACCGGTCAGCGGCAATAACACGCCGATTTTTACATCCGCTACGGCATTGGCCGACGCTGCCACCATGAGCATGCCCAAGCCAAGACGGATTCTTTTATGTATGTTCATATCTCCTCCTTCTGGCGATTGACCCTCGCCTCTATGTTCGACTACATGCCCAGATAGGCCTTTCTGACTTCTGGATTTCCCATCAGCTCATCGCTGCTGCCCGATAGCACGACCCGGCCATGCTTGATGACGTAGCCCCGGTCGGCCGCTTTGATAGCCTGCCGTACGTTCTGCTCGACCAACAGCACGGTCGTACCCAACTGCCTGATCTGCGCAATGGCCTCGTAAACCTTGGAGACGATGACGGGCGCCAGCCCAAGCGACACCTCGTCGACCATCAGCAATCTGGGCTTTGACATCAGGCCCCTGCCAATCGCACACATCTGTTGCTCGCCACCCGACAGCGTGCCGGCGAGCTGAGACTCGCGTTGTTTGAGCACGGGGAATAACTGAAATATCGTTTCCAGTGTTGCGTCGCGCTGGTCTCTCGCTCGCGGGCTGTAAGCGCCAAGTTCCAGATTTGTTCGCACGGATAATCGCGGAAACAGACGCCGTCCTTCAGGGACATACACCAGCCCCTGTTCGACTGCCTCGTGCGTCGCCAGGGGGCTCAGGCTTTTCCCTCCGAACTTGAGGTTTCCACGGCTTGCCGGCATGAGCTTTGCGACCGTGCGCATCAACGTTGTCTTTCCCGCGCCGTTAGAGCCGACAATTGCCACCACCTCGCCTTCGTCGACATGCATATCGACACCGAACAGCACTTCCGTATCGCCGTAGGATGCATGCACATCTTGCACTTCAAGCAACGGCATAGCCATCTCCCAGGTACGAGCGGACGACCTCGGGCTGGCTCAGCACCTCACGTGGCAAGCCATCTGCGATTTTTCGCCCCTGGTCCATGACAATGACCCGATCGGCAATATTAAGAACAGCGTCGATATTGTGTTCGACCAGCAGAATGGTCATGCCCCCTGCACGCAACTCTCGAATCATGTCGAGCAATCCGTTCACCTCTGACAGATTCAGCCCCGCCATGACTTCATCCAACAACAGCACGAGAGGTTCGGTGGCCAAGGCTCTGGCGACTTCCAGGCGTTTTTTCCCGCTGATGGTCAATGTGGTGCAGACTTGGTCTTCGCGCCCTGCCAAACCGACGCGTGCCAGCACATCCCTGGCCTTGATGCGGGCTAGATGGATTGATGAGCCACGGCACAAGCCAGCAACCAAGACGGTATCCAGCACAGTCATTGAGGTAAACAACTGCGGGATCTGGTAGGTTCTGGCCAGGCCGGCCAGACACGTGGCGGCGCTGCCTTGATGAGGTAAATCGCGACCGTCGAATACGACCTCGCCGCCATCTCTCGGCATCGCTCCCGCAATCAAATTGAATAGCGTGGTTTTTCCCGCGCCGTTAGGCCCGATGAGCGCCACGATCTCGGCCTCGGCAACCGACAGGCTGACTTCGTTCACTGCAGTCAAACCACCAAACCGCTTCGATAGATTTTTAACCTCGAGCATGCTGGCCTCCGTACCGGCGGCGTTTGGCGCGCCAGTCTTTCCAGGCTCCCACGACGCCCTGAGGTAGCAGCATGACGATTACCACCAACAACGCGCCGTATACCACCAGATGAGCGCCCGCCCCCGCCGAGCCCAGCCAATCCCTCAGGAACTCCTGCAACGGCATGGTGACAGCTGCTCCGAGCAATGGCCCCCACAGCGTGCCTATCCCCCCTAATATGGACATCAACGCCAGATCGATGGAGATAGTCGTGTTGAACACCGTGCTGGGTTCGATATAAAGCACATATTGCGCCATCAACGTGCCCCCCAGCGACGTAAAGGCCGCGCTGATCAGAAATGCAATGAGCTTGTATCGCCGCAGATCTATACCCACAGCCTGCGCTGCGTCTTCGTTATCGCGCAACGCTTGCAGATAGTAGCCAGCCCGGCTGCGAGAAACGGCATAACAGACGGCGACGACGACCAGCAAAAATATGCCTGCCATCAACGCATAACTGCGTGGCTCAGAAAAAATCATGCGGGCGAGACCGGGCTTGTAGTCAATGCTGATACCGTACGGAATATCAGCAATGCGGCGGTACCACAACAGCACAATGCGTACAGTTTCGCCAACGGCGATTGTCGCCATCGCGAAGAACACGCCACGCAGCCGAAACACGGGGTACGAAATCAGGAAAGCCAGCGCCATCGAGATCGCCATGCCACCCAGCGCGCCTAGCCAGGGAGAAACACCCGCCATCGTGTAGAGCAGCGTCGAACTGTATGCCCCGATCCCAAAGAACGCCGTATGCCCCAGAGAGAACTGCCCCGCATAACCGCCAAGAAGATTCCAGGCCGAGGCCAAACCACCATATAGAAGAATAAGAAACAGCAGATTCAGATAAAACCTGTCCGCCACCAAAAACGGCAGACCGATCGCAATCGCAACAAGCAAGACAGCGCCCAGCGCATCGCCATCACGGTAATCAATGCGATGTAACGTCATTTGAGGCCCTCTTTCTCGGCACCACCCACGCCAAATAGCCCATTTGGCAGAAAGGCCAGCAACACAATCAACAGGACGAAGTGCGTCGCCTCTTTCAAGTCGGGTTCCAGATATCCGACCAGCGTTTCAATCACTCCCAATATCAATCCGCCCGCGACCGTTCCGGCGACGTTGCCTAAACCTCCCAGCACGACGGCGACAAACGAAATCAGAACAAAGCTCGATCCCACGGTCGGAAAGGCATAGAAACTGGGGACCAGAACACCTCCCGCCAACACCGTCAGGCCGATACCGAGCGCGAACGCAATCGTCAAGACTTTATTGACATCGATGCCGACCAACCGGGCAGCGGACAGGTCCTGCGATACCGCCTCAATGGCGCGGCCGGTATAGGTGCGCTTCATGAAGAGCAGAGTGAGGACCATGGCCACGACGGCAAAAAGGAACGACACCAGACGTGTAGTACTGACGTAGCCGCCCAGAAAGGGTATGGACTCCCAATCGGCCGTAAAGACCTTCACCGTCAAGAAATCCGCCGAAAACAACATCAGCGCGAGGTTCTGCAACACGATGGACAAGCCCAATGTGGCAAACACCTGCGTCATCTCGGTCTTGTAGATGGTGTAGCGAATCAAACAGCGATAGAAAACCCAACCTATCGCCGCCCCGAACACGAGGATCACTGGCGCTCCGGCGTACGGATTCAATCCGGTCAGCTTCCACAGCCAATATGCCGCGTACATGCCAATCATCAAGAACTCGCCATGAGCGAAGTTGACGACCTTGGCCACACCAAAAATCAGATTTAACCCCATCGCACCCAGGGCATAGACGCCGCCTAGCAGTACGCCAGAGATCAGTAGTTGCAGAACCGTTTCCATTCACCCTCCGCAGTGGGGCACACTTTTGCAGTGGATGAAATCAGTTGGACTCGTACCACGTCACCGGTGGAAAGGCATTGGGGTCGGTAATGACGTCGATGAGGGTCACCGTATCTGACGACATGGCTCGGTCCAAGGCGGCGCCGAGATCCTCTGCTTTTTCCACGCGGATACCCTCGGCACCTACCGCCCGGGCGATAGCGGCATGATCAACGGGGCTGAACTCGCAGGCGCTGGTGTATTCGCCGAACTTGATATTTTCCGCATGCTTTTGATAGCCCAGAATCTGATTATTCAGCACGACCAGCACCACGGGCAGTTTCATACGTACGGCGGTTTCGAGCTCTGCCCACGCATGGGCGAAACCGCCATCACCGACGACGCAGAATATCGGCGCTTGCGGCCGAGCCACGCGTACGCCCAACGCCATGGGGAACCCCCATCCTAGGCCTGCCAGCCCCCGGGGGGTAATGAACCGGCTGCCGGCTGCGCGCGCGCGCATATAGTTGGCGATCCAGATTGACGAGTAACTGGCATCGGCCACCACGACCGATTCGGCTGTCAATCGTTTGTCGATCTCGCGCATGATGCGCTCCGGGCGCATGGGCGCAGAGTCACTGCCTATGAGCGAGGCGACTTGTTCTTCGTGCTGTTCCCGGCCACGTTTAATCGCCGATTCGACCTCTGCACGTGCTTGCCTTCTGGCGGAGGTATCGACCGTGGCAAGCTGATCGCATAGTGCCTCCAAGGTGGTACGAGCGTCGCCGGTCAGCCGCAATGCCTCATAGTTCCGGCCGATTTCCTGGGCATCTACATCAATGTGGATGAACCGCGCACCCGACGGATAGAGTTTCCAGGAGTCGGTGCCATTCTGATTGGTGCGATTCCCGACCAATAGCACGACGTCAGCATCCGAGATCAAATGGCGCATGTATCGGGCAGAGCCATTCTCGCCCATAAAGTACGAAGCCACGCCGATCGACAAGGGATGTGTCTCGTCCACGCCGCCCTTGCCCATCACGGTGGTCGCAACAGGCAGGCTGTACTGTTCCTGCAGGCGAGCCAAGGCCTGTGCTGCGCCTGACAAATGTACGCCTCCGCCCGCAATCACTACCGGGCGCTGCGCTGAAGCCAGCAACTCGGCCGCCGCCTTCAGGGAGTCACTATGCGGGAGGGACCGGTCTAGCGGGAACTGCCCCAGGTTCGCCTTGCGGGCGGCACTTGCCGGTGCGGGCTCCAGCAACAAATCGGCTGGCAATAGCAGAACCGCCGGACCAGGACGGCCACCGCAGGCTGCCGTGAAAGCCATATCCAGGTAGTCATCAATCCGACTGGCCTCGGTCACTCGCCTGACCCATTTGGTGACCGGACGGAACATCGATTCATGGTCCAGTTCCTGGAACGCATTCTTGTCCGTCTGGTCTCTGGAGACCTCCTGGACCAGGGCAATGACTGGCACGGAAACCTTGAGAGCCTCGGCCAGTGGTGCCACCAGCAACGCGGCGGCCGGGCCGTTTTGCGCCGTCACGATGCCCACTTTTCCCGTGACGCGCGCATAGGCGTCAGCCATATAGCCGCCTGTATTTTCCTGGCGATAGGCGATCTGCTTGATCCCGAACTCCCGCCCTGCCAGATGCACCAGCGACGGCAGGCTTTGGCCAAACAGGCACGTCACGCCGTGCCGCTTCAGCCCCTCTGCCAGTCGATGCGCCACGGTGCCTTGATACAAAAGCCCGCGCGAAACCAATGCATTGCCTGCCGCCGATGCCGCCATGAGAGTTGTCTCCGAGTCAGTGTTGTGGTGTTTTTTTAAGTATTTTATAAAATATAATTTACGTCAACACTTCTTTCGAAATATCGTCGAGCAGTCTGAGTACCCGTGTGGATGTGGTATGAAGCAGTACTGACAAGACAACCCACCCTATGCGACTAGTCGACCCCACCTCCCCCTCGGAACAGCCAGACAGTCTGTCCGCGGCTCGAATCAGCCACTCCAATCTGTCATCGAAGGTCTATCAAGCACTGCGATCGTCGTTGGCGATCGGAGAATTAATGCCGGGCCAGAAATTGACCGGCCGGATGCTCTCCGAAAAGTTGGGCGTCAGCCAGACGCCCGTGCGTGAAGCCATGCTGCAGTTGGTAGCGGAGCGGGCATTGACGATGAACATCAATCGTTCCGTCACCGTGCCGACGCTATCACGCGAAAAGTTCGTGGAACTGCGCGACATGCGTGTCGCGCTAGAGGGCTTGGCGGCTCGCTGCGCGGCAGAGCACGTCCAGACGCAGCACATCACCGCGCTAAAGGCCCTGCACAAGAGAATGATTGCGGCCAAGCGAGAGGGCCAGTACTCGACCACCTTGCGATTGAATCGGGAAATTCACTTCGGCGTATACGAACTGAGTCAACGCGAAGAACTCGTGGCGATGATCGAATCGCTATGGGTGCGCACGGGTCCCTACCTCAACCTGATCTACAAGAATGTCGATCCCAGTAAAATCGAACCTCACGAGCACGAAGCCTTGTTTTCAGCACTAAAAGCCCGCGACCCGCAGGCGTGCGAGGCCAGCATCGTGCGCGACATCATCGAAGGCGGACGCCCCATTCTCGACCACCTGCTCACATCGACCGACACCGGCGGTTAGACAGGCAGGCTTGGCAATTACTTTCGTATCACTGCTCTCGAATCAGCGTCGTTGAAAACTCATACCGCCCTGCGGGATGATAAGAACACGACGCCTCGACCAATTGACCGGCCTGATCCTTGTACTGCCTGCGAATCAACAGGCCAGGAGAGTCGGCCGGCACTGCCAGCTCCTTTGCGACCGACGCCGGAATCGCCACTGCCGAAATCGTCTGCTCAACCGACGCAATGCGGCGACCGTAATGTTCTTCGATCAACTCAGAGACCAATCGATCTGGATGTTCGCGAGCGAGCTTGCGAACGCCTTTATAGTGAGCATCGACATAAAGATCCGTCCACGCCACCGGTGGCGCGCCGTCAACGCCGCGTGTCGATGAAAACTTCAACCATCGCGTCCCTGGCCCCACGCCCAGATAAGCGGCTAGTTCCACGTCCACCACGACTTCCTGAACCTGCTTGATCGTCCGGGGGCTGCGCACCGCCAGCTGTACGAGATCTTCCAGCGAGCTCAAGGACTGACTGAAACCCGCCTTCGGTCTAGCCGCAATCACCACCGTTCCACTCCCGCGACGGCGCGCGATCAATCCCAGATCCTGTAACTGACGCAGCGCAGCGCGCACCGTATGGCGGCTGGCGTCGAACTGCTCGGTCAACGTGTGCTCGGCAGGCAGCACTGTGCCCACGGGATACACGCCATTTGCGATCAACCGTGCGAGTTCTTCTGAGATGCGGGTGTACAGCGTAATTGACATGGCGGCGGGAAAGTCAGCAACAACCTCCATTCTATCTGCTGCCCCAGATGCCACCCCGTTACGGGTAATTCCCGATATTGACGCGCAAAATCAGGCCTGCTTAAATGTACGTACAACTTTTTATGAGCGTACATATATGCCAGTCTCCGTTCTCGAATCTGCCCTGTTCAAAGACATGTTCGGCACCGACGCGATGCGCGCCGTGTTCGACGACGCCGCCACGGTACGGCGTTATGTGGAAACCGAAGTCGCGCTGGCCCGTGTGCAGGGCCGACTAGGCGTCATCCCGGCGCAGGCCGCCGACGCGATTGCGGCGCGCGCGGACGCGGCGGCTATCGATATGGAAGCGCTGCGCATCGAAACCGAAATCGTCGGTTATCCCATCTTGCCGCTCGTACACCAGTTGTCCCGGATATGTGGCGCCGAGGGCGAATACCTGCATTGGGGTGCCACCACGCAAGACATCATGGACACGGCTACTGTGCTGCAGGTGCGCGATGCACTGGAGATCATCGACGCCGACCTGACCGCGCTGGACGGCATACTGGACAAGCTCGCGCTGCAATATCGTGACACACCGATGGCGGGCCGCACACACCTGCAACATGCCCTGCCCATCACCTTCGGCTACAAGGCCGCCGTGTGGCTGCTGATGGTGCGCCGTCATCGCGAACGCCTGGCCCAATTACGCCCACGCGTGTTGATCGGCCAATTTGGCGGCGCCGCCGGCACGCTGGCCTCGCTCGGAGACCAGGGCCTGGCCGTACATGCCGCGCTCATGCAAGAATTGGGCCTCGGGGCAACGCCCATCACGTGGCATGTCGCCCGAGACGGCCTGGCAGAAACCGTACAGTTTCTGGCCCTGGTCGCCGGGTCGTTGGGCAAGATCGCTGTCGACATCATGCTGATGATGACCAACGAATTCAGCGAAGCCTTTGAACCGTTTGTCAAAGGCCGTGGCGCATCCAGCACGATGCCGCAAAAACGCAATCCGATTTCTTGCGAACTCATGTGGAGCGCCTCTAAAACGGTGCGTCAACATGCCGGTCTGGCGTTGGATGCCATGCTGCAGGACTTCGAACGCGCGACAGGTCCGTGGCATATCGAATGGTCAGCCGTGCCGGAAGCGTTCGTCTTGACCGCTGGCGCGCTGCACCAGGCGAAGTTCATGCTGGGCGGCCTGGAGGTCGACACTGCACGCATGGCGAGCAATCTGGATATTTCCGGCGGCCTCATTGTGGCCGAAGCCGTCATGATGGGCCTGGCTCCGCATATCGGCCGCCAGACCGCGCATGACGTGGTCTATGACGCCTGCCGTGCTGCCGCGACTTCACGCCGCCGCTTGGCTGATGTCCTGAAAGAGGATGCCCGCGTCACCGAGCGGTTGGACGGTACGGCAATTGAACGCCTGTGCGACCCCGCCAATTATCTGGGCGCTGCGCCCGCCATGGTGGATCGCATGCGCGCCTATTCACTCTCGGGGCGAGCCTGAGCATTCGCCTCCACCACACATAACAGGACGGAGACATTATGAAAAACTTGATAGCTGCACTCACCATCGCCGGGGCATTCGCCCTGCCGATGTCATCGCAAGCACAAGACAACTATCCCAACCGGGCAATTACCTGGATCGTGCCGTTTGCCGCAGGCGGCCCGACGGATGCGATGGCGCGCAATGTCGCCAATCGCGTTTCCCAAGAGCTGGGGCAAACCATTCTGGTCGAGAACGTCGGCGGCGCAGGAGGCACGATAGGCGCAACCAAAGCCGCCAAATCAGCGCCGGACGGCTATACATTCCTGGTCGGCCACATCGGCTATATGGCGGCAGCTCCTGCGCTGTATTCAAGCTTGCCGTACGACCCGGTCAAAGATTTCAAGGCTGTGTTTCGGTTTCCCGATACCCCATTGGTGTTGTTGGTAGGCGCGTCCTCACCCCACCAATCCGTGTCCGACCTGGTCGCCTATGGTAAACAGCATCCCGGGAAACTGAACTTCAGTAATGCAGGCGTAGGGTCCACCTCGCACTTGGTCGCGGCAATGTTCGCCAGCCAGGCCGGCATAGAAATCACGCCTATCGCCTACAAGGGCGCCGGCCCTGCATTGAACGACCTGATGGGCAACCAAGTCGATGCCATGTTCGACCAGACCAACACCGCCTTGCCACAAACCAAGGGCGGCAAAGTGCGGGCACTGGGCCTGACCTCTCCGGACCGCATGGCACAGTTTCCCGATGTGCCTACGATAGGAGAAAAAGCAATTCCGAAATTCGAGGTCGCGACCTGGTTTGGTTTATATGCACCGAAGGGCACGCCGGATCAAGTCGTACAGACCTTGTATCAAGCATGGCAGAAGGCCGTGCAAGACAAAGACTTCACCAGCAAGATGAGTGACCAAGGCATCAAATTGCTGCCACCCGAGCAATATGCCCCCGCGGCATTCCAGCAGTTCACCGCAGACGAAGGCAAACGCTGGGCAGCGGTCATTAAACAAGCCGGCATCACCCTGCAATAAGGGAAAAACACCATGCGCCGCGTGTCAGCCGCCGATATCGAAACCAGCATTGCTGAGGCCTTGCAAGCGATCAGCTACACCCACCCCGCGGATTTTGTGCAAGCCCTGAAGGCGGCGCACGCAACGGAAAGCAAGGTCCCGGCGCGCCATGCATTGCTGCAGTTGCTGATCAACAGCAAGCTCAGTGCACAGGCTCGCCGGCCCGTCTGTCAGGACACGGGCGTTGCGCATGTCTATGTGACTATGGGCATGGATGTCCGCATCTGCCACGATGAGCCGGGCCCCACGCCCAGTCTGCAAAGCATCGCCAATCGCGCCGTCGCTCGCGCCTATGGCTGCCCGACAAATCCATTGCGGGCGTCGATGATCCAGGACCCGCTCGGAACACGCCGCAACACGCGAGACAATACTCCCGCAATTGTCCAAGTGGACCTCGTCGAAGGCGATGCACTGACGCTCACCGTCGTCGCCAAAGGCGGTGGCGGTGACGTCAAGACGCGCTATGCCATGCTCAATCCCAGCGATTCTGTCGCGGACTGGGTCGTGTCCCAGCTACCCGGCATGGGAGCGGGATGGTGCCCACCCGGCGTACTGGGCTTAGGCATCGGAGGCACACCCGAACAAGCCGTATCGATGGCAAAACGTGCACTGTTCAAGCCCATCGACATGCAAGACCTGCTCAAACGGGGCCCTCGTGACGCCGAGGAGCAGCTCAGGATAGAAGTCTTTCAGCGCGTCAACGCACTAGGCATCGGCGCGCAGGGCCTGGGCGGCGACACGACCGTCCTGGACGTCAAGGTCGCTACCTCGGCCTCGCATGCGGCGCTCTTGCCCGTCGCCCTGGTACCAAACTGCGCGGCGACGCGTTTTGTTTCCTTTGAGATGCCTGCGGAGGGTCCTGCGCGCCTTGCACAAACAGACCCTCATGTCTGG
This sequence comes from Bordetella muralis, assembly GCF_054781015.1. Classification (NCBI taxonomy): domain Bacteria; kingdom Pseudomonadati; phylum Pseudomonadota; class Betaproteobacteria; order Burkholderiales; family Alcaligenaceae; genus Bordetella; species Bordetella muralis. Next base: position 344,254 of record NZ_BAAGVF010000008.1, read on the forward strand.
GACGGTATCCCCGATGCGCTGCCTCTGCAAGAAGGCAAACGCGTTGATCTCAACACCCTGACACAAAGCGATGTCGCTCAATGGACAGCGGGCGAGACACTTTTGTTGTCGGGCAAACTCCTGACCGGACGCGATGCGGCGCACAAGCGCATGGTGGACCTGCTCGCTAAAGGACTGCCCCTGCCGGTGCCACTGCGCAACCGTGCGCTCTATTATGTCGGCCCCGTGGATCCCATCGACGGCGAAGCTGTCGGTCCGGCAGGTCCCACCACCGCCACCCGCATGGACAAATTCATGCCGAGGCTATTAGCCGAAACCGGATTGCTGGTAACCATAGGCAAGGCGGAGCGCGGCCCTATTGCGATAGATGCCATCAAGGCAAACGGTGCCGCCTACCTGAGTGCAGTGGGCGGCGCCGCTTATCTCGTGGCACGCGCGATCCAGGCGGCACGTGTCGTCGCGTTCGAGGACCTGGGCATGGAGGCGATTTATGAATTCGAGGTGCGCGACATGCCCGTCACGGTGGCGATCGACGCCAGAGGCGAACGCGTCCACACTGTTTTTCCGCTGAAGGCCGTCAGCTGAGACGCTGAAATCCGCGGTGCGGCGCAGTCAAAGAAAACTGCACCTGTTCAATTCTCGCCGCTCGCCAATTGCCATACTTTTTCCGCGGCGGGCGCCATTTCAAAGGGCTGCCGATACAGGCGAATATCCACGGAGACATATGCCGAGGATTGCGCAGCAGCCACCAATTCACCTAGTTCCAGTTCTCGGCGAATGAGGCTTTCGGGCAGCCACGCTACGCCACGGCCGGCTTGAACCATGGACTTGAGCAACAAGGCGTGATGCGCCGTGAACACGACGGACGCGCCAGGATGCGAAATCGCCTCTGCACTGCTCCCAAACCATTGGCGCATTTCGGCGCGCAATATCCGCCCCAGCCCCGCGCCTTCACTATAGGCCAACAAAGGCGGAACACACGCTGCGTCCAGACTATGCCGCGCTCGCCCTTGCTCATCGGGTACAGATACCGGCATCAAGACGTCTTGTGCCAGGATCAATTTTGGATAATTCGCCTCATCCAATCGATTGACCATCCGGGCATGGCCATGGCAAAGCATGAATTGCACCCGGCGCTGCAGCATGGCGTCCTCGCAAGTCTGCGCGCTATCAGACATGGTCTGAATCGACCCGAGGTGCAGTTGCCCCTCCAGGCGGCTCAACCAGGATGGGAAAAACGTCAACGACAGCACGTGCGTCGCAGCAAACCGCAGGCTCGCGGCTGCCACGTCATGCGCGATCTGCGCCTTGATGCGTGCGGCCTGCAGGCTGGCAAGGATGTCCTCCAGCAACGGATGAAAGCGCTTGCCCGCCGCCGTCAGCGCGGCAGGATGCGCACTGCGATCGAACAGATCCACCCCCACCCATTCCTCGAGCGCCCGAATATGGCGGCTGAAAGCGGGTTGTGCAATGCGGCGAGCCTCGGCCGCCCGCGAGAAATTGCCGCATTCTGCCAGGGCCAGAAAATCTTCTAGCCATTCGAGATCGAGAGGTCGGTTTCCGGGGCCCATCTTTGCCGTGAATAGTTCTATGCGATTCGAGTATTGGACGGACAGCAGGCGGATGAGAAACCATAGCGGCATCCGAGTTCGAATCGAACTCGCTATCTACACCCGGAGACGACTATGCCTTCCATTAATAATTATCGGGGAATCATACCTGCTATTTCCTGCCCGTTTACCCCCGATCATCGCATCGACGAGCCTGCCCTGCGCAAGCTGGCTTCCTGGCTTGCCGGCCACGAGGGAGTCGTTGCCGTCATGACCAACGGCCATACCGGCGAAGTCTTCGCGTTGACGCCGCATGAGCGAGCGGAAGTCACTCGCATCGTCGCCGACGAACTGAAAGGCAAGACCCCCGTCATTTCGTCTATCGTGTGCGAAGGTCTCGCCGATGCTGCAGATCATGCCCGTGCCGCCAAAGAAGCAGGCGCCGCCGCGTTGGACGTCATGCCGCCACACCATTGGCTGCGCTTTGGATTCACCCCTGGCCATGCGCTGCAATATTTCGAGGCGATTCACAATGCTGCGCCGGATCTCGACCTGGTCTGCCATGTCTATCCCGCCTGGACACGCGCCTCGTACTCGTCCCGGTTATTGGCGGACCTGGCTCGTCTGCCCTACGTGCAAGCGTTCAAGGTCGGCCAGCGCGACATGAACAAGTATGCCCGCGACATTCAGGCGATCCGCGAGGCCAACGCCAGCAAAGCCATTCTGACCTGCCACGATGAGTATCTGCTCGCGTCGATGGTTCAGGGCGTGGATGGTGCGCTGGTCGGTTTTGCCACCTTTATCCCGCAACTGATCATCGATCTGTGGAATGCCGTCAAAGCGGGCGATCTCAAAAAAGCGGTGGAAATCCAGGCCATCATTACCCCTCTGAAAGACGCCGTCTATGGCGGCGGCGAGCCCACAGGCGAAGCCCATGCGCGCATGAAGGGCGGCATGTATCTCGCCGGCGTCATCGACGATGCCACTGTGCGCCCGCCCACCGAGGCGCCTTCCGCAGGCGAACTCGACGCGTTGCGTGCCGCGGTCAAACAGGCAGGATTGCTCGTACGCTGACAACGTAACGGCCAACATATAACAAGGAGGAAGACAATCATGCACATCAAGACTTTGCTCAGCGCGTGCGTCACGGCAGTGATTCTGGCGATGTCTGCTCAAGCTGGCGCGGCAGACTATCCCACCCGTCCGATACGTATGATCATTCCCTTTCCACCGGGTGGCACGCTGGATATTGTTGGCCGTATGCTCGCGGAAAAACTGGGCAAGCAGATGGGTCAATCCATCGTTGTGGAAAATCGCCCTGGCGGCAACGGCATCATTGGTGGCGACGCCGTTGCCCGTGCGACACCCGACGGCTATACCCTGTTGTTCAGCGCGTCGACCTTTACCACGACGCAAATGACAATGAAGTCTGTTCCCTATCGGGTCGAGAAAGACTTCACTCCTATTGCGTTGGTTGCAAAAGCCCCGCTTTCCGTGGCCATCAATAAAGACCTGCCCATTACCGACATCAAGTCGCTCATCAGCTATGCGCAGGCCAACCCCGGCAAAATGACCTTTGCGGTGGGATCCATAGGATCAGCGGGCCATCTGGCCACCGAATCGCTCAAGCGTGCCGGCCATCTGGAATATTTGACGGTGCCCTACAAAGGGACCGCCCCGGCATTCAACGACTTGATCGGCGGACAGATCAATGGCTTTATTGACCCCATTCTGGGATCGCTGCAGTATCACAGGACAGGCATGCTACGGGTCATCGCCGTCACATCCTCAGAACGCGCAAGCAGTTTGCCTGACGTACCGACCGTCGCAGAAACGATTCCTGGTTACGCGTTCTACAGTTGGTATGGGCTATGGGGCCCCGCCAATCTACCTGCGGAGGTCACCGAGCGTTTGAATAAAGAAGTCAACATCGCGTTGGCCTCCGATATGAGGGCCAAGCTCACCGAACAAGGCCTGATGTTCCAACCTGGCTCGGTAGCCGATTTCGCCAACTTTCAACGCGAGGAGATGGCACAAGCACAAAAAATTGTGACCGAGGCCAATATCCGTGTGCAATGACCAACATGTGAACGATGACGCCCCGCAAAAACACGCCATCGTAACCGGCGCCAGCGCAGGAATCGGACGAGCGATCGCCGAGTTTCTGTTGCAGGCCGGCTGGCGTGTGACGGGGGTGGACCGCACAGCACCGACACTGGAGTCCGAACACTTCCGCTCCGTCACGGCCGACCTAGGCATCGCCGCGGAAGTCGAAAGCATAGCCGCCCGATTGCTTGATGCCGATGCTTTGGTACATGCAGCAGGCGTGCTGCGGGTGGGACGCGTCGGTGCGTTGGATCGTCATGCAGGCGAGTTGATGTGGCGCCTACACGTCGACGCTGCCAGCATATTGTGTAACACCATCGTGCCCGCCATGGTGGACCGCCGTGACGGCAGGGTCGTATTCATCGGCAGCCGCGTCGCGCAGGGCATGCCGGGCCGCGGCCAGTACGCCGCAACCAAGGCCGCGTTGATTGCGCTATCGCGCAGCTGGGCGGCAGAGGTCGCCGCACACGGCGTCACGGTCAACGTGGTTTCGCCAGCGGCGACCGCGACAGGTATGGTGAATGACCCGGCGCGATCTGCCAGCTCAGCGCAACTGCCGCCGATTGGCAGATTGATCGAGCCCGGCGAAATTGCGCAATTGGTCGGCTACCTGCTGTCTCCGGCAGCGGCCGCGATCACCGGGCAGGATATAAGCATCTGTGGAGGCGCATCGTTGCAGCGCTAAATGGCTCATCAGCGGAGACTCTTCGATACTGGCCGCCAATGCCTCGCCATTTCCGTAGTATGGCGTCAAACCGATCGATACCAGTTCCTCTGCATCGTTGGACTGTCGGCACCTCAGGCAACCGAGGCAACTACCGAGCAGACAGGACGCTCAACAGATGAATCCCGAAAATTACCCGCGTACTTTCTTCAACACGGCCTGGCCGCTGGCGATCGGATCCGCCCCCACGGATATTTCCCCTCGTACAAACACGAGGCTATTCGTCATACGCAGCACCTGTCCACGTGCTTGCAGAAACTGCCCTACCTGTGCTGGCGCCAGGCAGTGCATATCCAATTGAACAGTTACACAAGGTGTACGGGATAGCGCCTCCCACGCGGCAACACTGACCACCTGATCCATGAGCGTCGCTATCAATCCACCATGCACAATGCCCATGACATTGGCATGCTGATCGCCCGTCAACACGCCCAGCATCCAGGTATCTTTTTCACGGCGAGACCAGATCGGCCCGACCAACGCGGAAAAACCCTGGTTTGTGCGCTCACGCCAACCGCCCTCGCGCAGCATTTGTTCCGTCACGACTGCCGTTGTCATATTCAGGCTCTCCCGGCCAGCAGTGCCGACAAGGTTTCGGCCTCGTTCTGCAGGTCTTTCGCCAATGCCTGTGCTTTGGCCGCCACCAACTGATTCGACAATGCTGCGGCAACCAGAGAGTGCGACAGCCTGCCCTGTCCATTGAATACCGGCACAGCAACGACTGTCACCCCGTCGATATAGTTTCCGCGATCGATGCTGTAACCCTTCTTTCTCACGCTTGCTACATCTTTACGCCAAGCATCGATATCAGGCGGTTGATCCCAACGCAAGGCTTTAAAACGACGTTCCACATCAGCCTCGTCCATGCTGGTATAGGCCGCGACCAGTCTTCCTGTTGCGCTGATCAGCGCAGGAAATCTGCTGCCCACATCGACATGCAAGCGGAATGGTGCATGGGAACGAGAAAGCGCCAGTACCACCATATGGTCCTGGCTCGCGATCTCGACACCGATCGCCGTGACATTTGCCTCTTTAGACAGGCGGTCCAGCACAGGCTGTGCCAATGCGGGAAAAGGACTGCTCTCGATCACGCTGCGCGCCAACGTCAGCATGCCTACGTCCAGGCTATATCGCTTGCTGCCCACGTCGACCTTGACCAGCCCCTCGCTTACCAGCGCCCGCAAGATATGCAGACACGTGCTGGTGACCATTCCGAGCTCTTCAGAAATGGTCTTGAGCGTCATCGGATCGCCTTCACGCCCGAGTAATCGCAAGATCGCAAAAGCCCGCGTCACCGCAGGCACTTCCCGGATACGCGGCCCCGCTTTGGGGGCAACGCCATGTACATCGCTCATACGTTCGTCTCCATCTATGGCGCTAAGGATACGACGCTTTCGGCGTTTTGGTCTTCTTAACGCACGGCCAATAATTGTACTAATACAATTCATAAACGTAATTGACAATTTATTCGCTGCTGCGTAAAGTGAGCCACAACAAGAAAGAGGAGACAAGGACGTCATGACAAAGTTGACGGAGTACCTGACGTACGCCGATGCGCAGGCGCATTGCTCGCCTGAAAAGCTATGGGAGCTGTTCGACGGCGATAGCCAATACATGAACATTGCGCATGAGTGCATTGATCGCCATGCCGAGAGCGGCCGAGCGGCAGTGATCCTGGTCAAGGCGAACGGCGATGACGAAATTCTGGGATTCGACGAACTCTCTCGCGACGCATCACGCTTTGCGCATGCCCTGGTCGCGCGTGGCGTCCAGCCAGGGGACCGGGTTGCCGTCATGTTGGAGCCTTCGCGCGAATTCTATGTGTCGCTATTTGGCACGATCAAGATGGGGGCAATCGCGGTCCCCCTGTTCACCCTTTTTGGCCCGGACGGAATTCGTTTACGCATTGAAGACTGCTTGCCCCGTCTACTGATAACCAACTCCGAAAAGGCCCCGCAGGTGCCAAACCTGCCGAATCTCGATGTGATCGTGACGAGTGACCGTTTCCTGGCTGACCTGATCGGCTACCCCGACCATTTCCAATGCCAAAGCCGTGCCGACGATCTCGCTATCTTTCAGTACACCTCGGGTACGACACGAGAGTTGCCTGATGCGGTGAAGCACTCGCATCGTGCCATCGTCACGCTCATGCTGGCAGCACTATACGGTAGCGGGATCCGCCCGGGCGACCGGTTTATGTGCCCTTCCTCGCCCGCGTGGGGGCATGGTTTGTGGCATGGCACGCTAGCCCCGTTGGCTCTGGGCGTCACAATCGGGGCTTATAGCGGCAAATATCAAGCCGAGCGACTGCTCAAGGCTCTGCAGGATCATCGATTCAATAATCTATCGGCGGCAGCCACGCATTACCGCATGATGCGGAATTCCGGTGTCGCGACGCACTACCAATACTATTTGGACAAGCTTTCCTTTACCGGCGAACCCATTGATAGCGAGACAGCAGAATTTGTCGCCAGCGTATTCGGGCATCCAGCCGGCAGTATGTATGGCACTACCGAAATCGGTGTCTGCCTTGTCAATTATCCCGGTGCGCCAGATTTTCAGATCAAGCCTGGATCACTTGGCAAACCCGTACCAGGCTTGCGTGTAGAGGTGCAAGACGCCAATGGATTTCCATGTCCGGCAGGCGTTACCGGAGAGCTCAAACTTTGGCGGCGAGGCGCCTGGGTCGCCACCAAGGACCTGGGCCGCATCGACGAAGATGGTTATTTCTGGCATGGCGGGCGCGCCGACGACGTCATCATTTCTGCAGGATGGACGATGAGCGCAGTCGAAATCGAAGACGCCATCCTCAAACATCCTGACGTCATTGAAGCCGCTGCGATCGGGGTGCCCGACACTCTGCGTGGTCAAGTGGTCAAGGCGTTCGTTGTCACACGGCGCGCTGGCGACGGCATATTCACGCAAGAGATCCAAGACACGGTACGCACGCAACTCAGCCAGCACGAATATCCGCGTCAAGTCGTTTTCGTGACGGAGTTGCCCAAGACCCCTGCTGGAAAAATTCATCGCAAAAAACTGCGCGAACAGGAAATCGCCAACCTCGCTGCGGCCGACGCAGTGCAATGACAATCAGAACCGGAGACATCATGCTGACTCAAACTCAAATGCAAAGAAGCTTTCCCAAAATCACCGAGCAGGGGCTGGAAGAGCTACGTCAACGTATCGGCGTAAAAATCGGCTTTACGGCCGAACCGTGGTGCTACGAGGCGACCCGGGACAATATCCGTCATTACGCGCATGGCATTGGTGACGATAACCCTCTATGGTGCGATCCGGTATATGCCGCCAAAACGCGTTACGGCGGCATCATCGCTCTGCCGAGCTTTTTGTTCTCGACCAGCCGCATCGTATCGGGTTATGTAGGAGGACTGCCAGGCGTACATGCGATGTGGTCGGGCGCAGACTGGACCTGGCACAAGCCCATACGTCGTAATGATGTGATTTCCACCGAGGCCTATCTGAAGGATCTCATTGAACATGAGACCCGCTTTGCCGGACGCGCAGTGCAGCAGATTTATCACGTCGACTTCTTTAACCAGGCGGGCGACAAGCTGGCCGAAGCCGACAGCTGGTGCTTTCGCACAGAGCGCGACCACGCCCGTGAACAAGGCAGCAAATACAAGGAAGTACGCGCACGCGAACCACGCCGCTACAGCGAGGAAGAAATACGCGAGGCCTATAAGCTCTATGCCCGCGAAGAAATTCGCGGCTCAGAAACGCGCTATTGGGATGACGTCACAGAAGGGGAAAGCCTCCCCACTCTGTTCAAGGGCCCCATGACGGTGACTGGTTTCATTGCCTACGCGCAAGGTTGGGGCGGCCTGTATATTCGGGCCAATAAACTTGCGTGGCAACTGATAGATGCCCATCCCGGCGTCGGCATCACCAACCGTTTTGGCATTCCGGACGTGCCGGAACGGGTGCACTGGGAAGAAGACTTCGCGCTGGAGGTCGGCGCTCCGGGTGCCTATGACTATGGCCCGGAACGAAACTCGTGGCTTACTCACCATCTGACCAATTGGATGGGCGATGATGGTTTTCTGCGTAGATCGTATTGCAAGATCCGCCGCCATAACCCCGAAGGCGACATGCTTTTCTTTACTGGCAAGGTCAAGCGTAAATATGTCGAAGAGGGCAGGCATCTCGTTGAAATCGAGCAAGAGGCTCGAAATCAGGACAATGAACTGTCAGTGCTGGGTATCGGCGTAGTGGAGCTCCCCTCTCGCGGCTAACCACCGCCCCACAGAGTTCCGGCCTGCGGCCGGACTCGCTGCATGTGAGGTAACGATCATGCTAGACCATCATCACAAGGGCTCGCTGAGTGGCCTTAGGGTGATAGACCTATCCCGGGTATTGGCAGGACCATTATGCACCCAGATGCTGGCAGACAACGGCGCAGACGTTATCAAGGTCGAGCCGCCTGCGGGCGATGAAACACGGACGCTAGGGCCTCCTTTCGACAGCTGCGGCACTGCAGCCTACTTCAATGCCGTCAATCGCGGAAAGCGCGCCCTGGCACTCGATCTGGCCCAACCGGAGGGACGCGAAGTCTTGCTGCGGCTGTTGGAAAACGCGGACGTGCTGGTCGAGAACTTCCTGCCCGGCACCATGGCACGCTGGCAACTGGATTTCGACGCCGTTCTCGCCGAAAAATTTCCCCGCCTGATTTATTGCTCTATCTCCGGCTTTGGCGACAGAGGCCCTATGGGTGGGATGCCAGGTTACGACGCCATTCTGCAGGCGATGTGCGGCTTGATGAGTGTCAACGGAGAACCCGAGTCCGGCCCTACGCGCATCGGCATTCCGATCGTTGACCATTTGACCGCCTACACGGCCATGACTGGAATACTGATGGCGCTGGTAGAGCGCAGCATCAGCAATCGTGGCCAGCGTGTCGAAGCGACTCTATTCGACACCGCCCTAAGCCTGCTTGTCCCGCACGCTGCCAACTGGATGTACTCAGGCAAGACCCCGCAGCTGCTGGGTAGCGCACACCCTAATATCGCCCCTTACGACAAATACCATTGCAAAGACGGATCGGTATTTCTGGGCATACTCAATGATCGGCAGTTTCGTCGATTCTGCGACCATCTTGAACTGACCGAGTTGATCGCTGATCCACGTTTCGCCAGCAATGCCGCGCGGCTTTCCCATCGTGACGCGCTGACCGCCGCCATCAGTCGTGCACTGACAAACAAAGATCGTCTGAACCTGTGCCGGGAGTTAATGCAACTGGGCGTACCTGTCGGCCCTATTAACAGTGTGCCGGAAGCATTCGCGCAAGCCCAGGCGGCTGCCGCACGAGTCGACCGAGATGATTATCACGGCGTCGGTCTGCCTAACCACTTGTGCCGTACGCCCGGTACGCCGGGCAACGTACCACCTCGATTCGCTCAGCACGCTGAAGAAATTCTGCTCGAGAGCGGCTTTGGCCACGAACATATTGCGCAATTGCGCGCGCGCGGGGTTTTGCCCAGTCCCTAGAAACTCAGACATAGCAAAAAAACAGCAACACCTCATCCACCTGGAGACAAAGATGAAAAGATTGTTTGCTGCAGTAATGCTGTCCCTCAGCCAACTCGCCGCCGCTGCTTCCTATCCGGAAAAACCGGTACGCGTGATCGTGCCATATCAAGCGGGCCAGGGCACCGATGTCGCCACGCGCTTGCTGGCGGAGCATCTGACCAAAGAACTAGGTCAGGCCTTCGTCGTGGAGAACCGTCCCGGCGCTGGAGGCAACATCGGTGCGGCCGAAGCAGCACGCGCCGCCCCTGACGGATACACAATCCTTATGGGGACAAACGGCACCCACGTACTCAACCCCTATCTCTACAACAGCGTGCCGTTCGATCCTGAGAGGGATTTCGAGCCTGTGATTCTGGTCAGCACCTTTCCAATGGTTCTTCTGACGTCGCCAGGATCCTCGTATACCAGCATTAAGGCGCTGCTCGACACCGCCAAAGCCAAACCTGACAGTATTGATGCAGGCCTGCCCAGCACCACAGCACGCCTGGTTCTGGAACTTTTTGAAAAACAGACAGGCACGCGCATTACTGGCATCCCTTATAAAGGTTCCAGTACCGTCATGACAGACCTCATCGGCGGTCGCGTCGCTCTCGCCATTGATACCGTCAGCGCATCTCGGTCCCTGATAGACAGCGGCAAAATAAAGCCTCTGGCGGTCACATCTCTCAAGCCATCGGCCCTCTTGCCTGGCGTACCCTCCGTCGCAGGCGAAGGGATAGACGGCTTTCAGGTGGTCGCTTGGAACGGCGTATACGCGCCCCACGGAACGCCGCCTGCCACCGTCAAAACGCTCAACCAGGCATTGGCCAAGATCCTCAAGCGGCCTGATGTTCAAAAACGTTTACTCGAACTCGGCCATGAACCTGCCGGCGGTTCATCCCGCGCCCTGGCCGAGTTTGCCCAAAGCGAACGCCAGAAATGGGCGCCCGTAATCGAGACTGCGGGTTTAAAAGCGAACTGATCCTTTAGCCAAATCACTCCCAAAAAGGGCGGCCCACGAGCACAGCAGGAAAGCGCGCACTATCGATTCATCCCAGAAAGCCTCGCAACCGGGGCGCCGATATGCCCGGCACGGTCACGATCGGGCAGAATAGGCATCGAATGTCGTAAAGTCTCCTTTTTCCCTGCATCACCGGAGGCTATCTTGCCCCGCCCGATTGAACACCTGCTTGATCCCTTTCCCACCGAATCTCCCGCCATCGCTCCCAAGGGGTTGTTGCGGTTCCTATGGGCGTGCTCCAAAGGCGCGCGTGGCTATCTCGCCCTGCTGGCGCTGTTCAGCGCCAGCGTCTCGATCTATGAGGCCTGGTTATTTGCCTTTCTCGGCCAGATCGTGGATTTTCTGGCCGATTGGCAGACGGATGCGATATCTGCCGAGGAAACGCGGGTGCTGTGGAGCATCGGTATCGTGCTGGTCGCCAGTATCGGCCTGGTTGCCGCACGGACCATCATCCAGCATCAGATATTGGCGATCAATCTCCCGCTGCGGCTGCGCTGGAATTTTCACCGCCTGATGCTGCAGCAAAGCCTGTCGTTCTTTGCCGACGAGTTTGCCGGACGTGTCACCACCAAGGTCATGCAGACCGCCCTCGCCGTACGCGAGGTGCTGTTTACGTTTTCCGAGATTGTGCTGGGCATCGGCATCTATTTTGTGACCATCATCGCCCTGGCAGGAGGTTTTGACAGCCGGCTGATGATCCCGTTTCTCGCCTGGATCGTCCTGTATGGGCTGACGATGCGATATTTCATTCCGCGATTGGGCAAGGTATCGCAGGAACAAGCACACGCGCGCTCGTCCATGACAGGCCGTGTGACAGATGCGTATTCCAATATCACTACCGTTAAATTGTTTTCGCATACCAATCGCGAGGCGCATTTCGCGCGCGCCGCGATGGAAGACTTTAAGCTGACCGGTTATAGGCAGATGCGCCTGGTCAGCCAATTCGAAATTACCAATCAGGCATTGGTGGTCGGGCTGATTCTGTCTGCTGGCGGATATGCCCTGCATTTGTGGCATGTCGGTTCAGTAGGGCCCGGCGCGGTGGCCGCCGTGACGGCAATGGCCTTGCGGGTCAACGGCATGTCGCACTGGATCATGTGGCAGATGACCTCGCTCTTTGAGGCTATCGGCACGGTGCAGGATGGCATCGGGACATTTTCCCGCAAGGTCAAAGTCCAGGATCAACCCGACGCAACGACGCTGCAGATCACCAAGGGCGAAGTCGTCTTCGACCAGATCTCGTTCAACTACAACGGCAACCGTCAGGTGCTGGATGGACTGAGCCTGACCGTGAAACCGGGCGAGAAAATCGGCCTTGTCGGCCGTTCCGGCGCAGGCAAGTCCACACTCGTCAATCTGCTGCTGCGCTTTTACGATGTCGATGCAGGCCGCATCTGCATTGATGGACAAAACATCGCTCACGTGACCCAGGACAGCTTGCGGCAAGCCATCGGCATGGTCACCCAAGACACGTCATTGCTTCATCGCAGTATTCGCGACAACATCGCCTATGGACTGCCCGAGGCCAGCGATGCGGATATACAAGCGGCCGCCATGCATGCCCAGGCCGATGATTTCATTCAACGCCTGAGCGACCCGCAAGGCCGCACAGGCTACGACACCCAGGTCGGCGAACGCGGAGCGAAGCTGTCGGGCGGACAGCGCCAACGCATCGCGATTGCACGGGTCATGCTCAAGAATGCCCCGATCCTGTTACTGGACGAGGCCACCAGCGCCCTCGACTCCGAAGTCGAAGCCGCCATACAGGAGAGCCTCAGCGAAATGATGCAGGGCAAGACGGTGATTGCGATCGCGCATCGCCTGTCCACGATCGCAGCGATGGACCGGCTGATCGTGATGGACCAAGGCCGCATCATCGAGCAAGGCACTCATGCTGAGCTGCTGCAGCAGAATGGCGTGTACGCCAACTTGTGGCAACACCAGAGCGGCGGCTTTCTGGGTCAGGACGACGTACCAGCGGCATAGGCGGTCTGAATCGTCGTGCGCACATGGTTCACGTGCGCGCTGGCCGCCGCCTCGGCCTGGTCCGGTTTGTCGTCCAATACGGCCAAGGCAATGCGCCGATAGTCGTCAAGACGCATTTTCTGCAGGCTGGGCAAACGATGCTGGGCATGCACCACCGGCATCAAAATCGTAGGAAACAGGCGCTTGAGTTCCAGGTTCCCCCCCATATCCAGCAATACCCGATAAAACCGCCGGCGGGCGCGGGCAAAAGCAATGCCGTCCTGCGTCTGATCGGCCTGTTCCAATTGCTGCAAGGTCTCTTGCAACGATGCACGGGCGGACGGCTCGCCTGCACCCCGAACCGCCGTGCGCGCCAACAGGCCCACCATGCGCTCGGCCACGTCCAGCACATCCAGTGTTTCCTGCTGGCTCAGCGATCGTATCGCCGCCCCCTTGTGCCGCGAGAGCTCGATGACCCCCTCTGCCGCCAACCGCTGCAGGGCTTCGCGCACAGAATTGCGCCCCACCCCGAAATGTGCAACCAGATCGACTTCGACCAGACGTTGGCCAGGCACCAGGGCATGCGCCTCGAGCTCGCGCAAGATGCCCTGAAACACCATATCGGAGGCGCTCTTGGCTTTCGGTTGTAGCGACGGCAAATCGCCGGTTTCAGCAACGAGGGCAGATGGGCTCATGAGCAAGGATCTAGTCACATCAAAATAAAGGTCTGGTCAGGCCAGATAAATCATCCTACAATTTTATGGAACAATTCTACCCCACGGATGACAATATTGCTCATCGCCTAGCCTAGCGCCCGGCAGCGGATCAATAGAACCAGAGGAGACAAATACGATGGCGTCATCACTATCCGTCGCAAACAAGCGGGTACTCATCACAGGCGCCTCCAGCGGCCTGGGACAGCACTTTGCCAAAACCTTGGCCGCCGAGGGTGCGCAATTGATCCTCGCCGCCCGGCGGCTGGACCGGCTGCAGGCCTTTGCCGACACGCTATCGTGCAGCGTGGCCCCGCTGTGCCTGCCCTTTGATGTCACGGATGCCGCCAGCCATACCGAGCTGGTCAAGCACATCGATACTCTCGATGTGCTGATCAATAACGCGGGCATCGTGCGCGAAAGTGCGGCAGCCACGCACAGTTCGGAGGACTGGGATGCCGTGCTGGACACCAACCTCAAAGGGATGTTTTTCCTGGCGCAATCCTTGCTGCCCGCGCTACAGGCCAATGGTGGCAGCATCATCAATGTGGCTTCCATTCTGGGTCTGCGCCAGGCGGGCGGCATCGTGTCCTATGCCGTGTCCAAGGCTGGGGTCATCCAGCTGAGCAAGACGCTGGCACTGGAGTGGGCGCGTTATGGCGTTCGCGTCAATGCCCTGGCGCCGGGTTATATCGAGACCGAGATCAACGCCGATTTTTGGCAATCCGACGCCGGTAAAGCATTGATCAAACGTATTCCGCAACGGCGTCTCGGCCAGCTCGAGGATCTCGATGGACCCTTGCTGCTGTTATGCAGCGACGCGTCGCGCTACATGACAGGCTCGGTGCTGGTGGTCGATGGCGGCCATCTCGTCAACACGCTTTGAGGAAACAGGCATGTACACCCCCTACCCCAGCGAACGCAGCCGCGAAGCCGGTGAACGCGTTGAGGCGTTTGTGCGTAACGTCGTGGTGCCTTATGAGAACGATCCGCGCCGCACTGCACATGGCCCGACATCAGAACTGGTCGAGGAACTGCGTGCCAAGGCTCGCGCTGCCGGTGTAATGACGCCGCACATCCTGTCCGATGGCAGCCACATGACGCAGCAGGAGACTGCTGCCGTGCTCAAGCGTTCAGGCCTGTCGCCACTGGGACCGATAGCGGTCAACACCATGGCGCCCGACGAAGGCAATATGTTTTTGCTGGGCAAAGTCGCCACCCCAGCGCAAAAGGCCAAGTACCTGGACCGGCTGGTCAGTGGACACGCGCGTTCGGCCTTTTACATGACCGAACCTGCGGTCGACGGCGGTGCGGGATCCGATCCTTCGATGCTGCAGACGACCGCCGTTCAACAGGGCGATAACTGGATCATCAACGGACGCAAGATGTTCATCACCGGTGCAGAAGGCGCCGAAGTCGGCATCGTGATGGCACGCAGCAATACCGGCGACAAAGTCCAAGCCACGATGTTCCTGGTCAAACTGCCCCATCCCGCCATTCGTATCGAACGCATCCTCGATACCATAGACAGCTCGATGCCCGGCGGCCACGCCTTGATCGTCATCGATAACCTCATCGTTCCACAGGAAGACGTCCTCGGCGAAGTGCACGAGGGTTTTCGCTATGCGCAGATCCGCCTGTCTCCGGCCCGCCTGTCGCATTGCATGCGTTGGTTCGGCGGCGCCGCGCGCGCGCACGAAATCGCGACTGCATATGCCGTCAAACGCAAAGCCTTCGGCAAGCCGCTGATCGATCACGAGGGTGTGGGCTTCATGCTGGCCGATAACTTGATCGATCTGCAACAAGCCGCCCTGATGATCGATTGGTGCGCTGGCGTACTGGATTCCGGCTCTCAAGCCACCACTGAAAGCTCCATGGCCAAGGTCGCGGTATCGGACGCACTATTTCGCGTAGCAGACCGCTGCGTGCAAGTCATGGGCGGTACTGGTGTCTCGCGTGACACCATCGTCGAACAGATCTTTCGCGAAGTCCGTGCGTTCCGCATTTATGACGGCCCGACCGAGGTCCACAAATGGTCGCTGGCGAAAAAGATGAAACGCGATGCTTTGCACGGAGGCTCGCATGAGTAAGGCGAGCGGCAACTTCGCAGGCACCACGGCCATCCGACCCGAGCATCGCATCGACCAGGCTGCTTTAGAGGCGTGGATGCAGGCCAACGTGGAGGGATACCAAGGACCGCTGACGATAGACCAATTCAAGGGCGGGCAATCCAATCCGACCTATCGCCTGCAGACACCGGCTCGCAACTATGTCCTGCGACGCAAACCGCCAGGCGTATTGCTGAAAGGCGCGCACGCCGTAGAACGCGAGGCCCGCGTGATGAGCGCACTAGGGACTGTAGGTTTCGCAGTACCACGGATCTATGGCCTGTGCACCGATGACAGCGTCATCGGCAGCTGGTTCTTTGTCATGGACATGGTGGAGGGGCGCGTATTCTGGGATGCCAGTTTCGCCGACGTACCGCGTGAAGCACGCGCTCAGTACATGGATGCCATGAATGCCACGCTGGCAGCGCTGCACCAGATCGACTACACCGCTATCGGCCTGGGTGACTACGGCCGGCCCGGAGGTTACGTCAAACGCCAAATCGACCGCTGGTCCAAGCAATATCTCGAGGATGATCTCGCGGGCCGTCATCCGGCGATGGACCAACTCGTCCAATGGCTGCCCAAACATCTGCCCGATACGGAGGATGTCACCATCACGCACGGCGACTTTCGGGCAGACAACATGATTTTCCATCCGACAGAACCCAAGGTACTCGCGGTGCTGGATTGGGAGCTGTCCACCTTGGGTGATCCTCTAGCGGATTTTGCGTATCACGCCATGATGTTCCGCATGCCGCCGGACATATTGGGAGGGATCGGGGGGCTGGACTTGCAGGCCTCGGGGTTGCCCGATGAACAGGCCTATGTGCGGGCCTATTGCGAACGCACTGGGCGCGCGGGAATTCCCGACCTGGATTTTTACGTCGTCTTCAACATGTTCCGCTTTGCCGCCATCCTGCACGGGATCAAGGGCCGTGTGCTGCGGGGAACAGCAGCCAGCGCGGATGCAGAGGCGATGGGAAATCGGTTTACGAGAGTCGCCGATATCGCGTGGGAACAGGTCGAGTCGCGAGCGGCAAGATCAGCTTGAGCCCGGCACACACCGTCGCATCACAGTTTTACCAAATAGGGGGGCATTTCCATCGGTTTGATCGATGATGCGCCCTGAAAACGCTTGAGCCAGCGATCATCAGCCTGCCGCAGATGCTCATGCAACGCGCGCGCAGCCTGAGCCGGCTTGCGATCCAGCAACAACGTGTATATCTGCACATGTTCGCGCAGGGCATCCTCGATCAGGCTCAATGGGATATGCAGTACGGGGTCAAATAAATACCGGGTTGGCACAAACAACACTCGGGTACGCCCCAACGCGTGCAGAATTTCCTCATTGGGACAATGCGATAGCAACGTGACATGCAGGTCATGTTCGACAACGTCAGTATCGAAGCCCTCGCGCGGAAATCCATCCAATGCATCCAGCGCCGTAGCACGCGCACGCTCGAGATAGCTCATCGAAACATGCGGTGCAGCCTGACGCAATGCCTCGGGCTCCAACATCCAGCGCAACTCATATAAATGATGTGTCTTGTCCGGAGTAACGTTCGCAGCAATCCAGTGCCCCAGTGAATCCTTGCTGACCAATCCTACGCTATGCATGCGCGCCAGCACATCGCGGACCACCGTTCTGCTGACCCCAAAATGCTCGGCCACGCGCTCTTCCACAATGCGCACGTTGGCAAAAATCATTTGTGTGCACAGCTCACGCTCCAACTGGCCATACATGCGTTCCCACTGCGGCACAGGCATGATCTGCACGTTATCCAGCACAGCACGACGGGGCAATCCCGTCACTGGCGCAACGCCCTTGCCGCGTACGCCAATCACCTCATAACCACGTCCGGCCGACTCACGAATCAGTTTCTCTTCACACAAGGTCCGTAATGCGTGACGCGCAGGCGATCGACTGATGCTGAATGCCTTGGCGACTTCAGCTTCCAGCAATTTCTCCCCCGCCTGCAGACGGCCTTCATCAATCATGCTCTTCAGCAACTGATAGGCACGGTCTTGGATGGACATTCTGTCCAATGCCACGGAAGGATCGTTTGTAGGTTTCAACATACTGTCTTGGTCATCGTTTGCATATCCGCCCATGTACTCCTTGCGCGCAATGGTATCGCGACTGCCGGGCACGCGTCAGGCGGGCACTATCCGAAAGTGTCTCATGCAGCACAACAGCGCATCCTTCGGGATTACCCTACTAAAATGTACATTGCACACAATGTACATTATTCCTATCGCCAATGTCCTGGCGACCAAATTTCTGGAGTGAATCGATATGAAGCTGGTACGGTGGGGAAACACGGGAACCGAACACCCCGGGTTGCTGGATGAAAGCGGCCAGATTCGCGATTTGTCGAGCCTGATCGACGATATCGCAGGCGCAAACCTGTCAGACGAGGGTTTGGCACGCATCGCCGCCACGGATCCGGCCAACCTGCCCATCGTCGCGGCGCAGACTCGTCTTGGCCCTTGCGTAGGCGCCATTGGCAAGATCATCTGCATCGGGCTCAACTATCGGGATCATGCCCGTGAAGCCAAACTGGCCGAACCCAAAGAACCCATTATTTTCTTCAAGGCCACCAGCGCCATCATTGGTCCGCATGATCCTATCGAGTTTCCCGCAAATGCAGAAAAAGTCGACTGGGAAGTCGAGCTTGGTGTAGTCATCGGCAAGACCGCGCGTCGTATCAATCCAGCCCAGGCGCTGGATCATGTGGCAGGTTATTGCATCGTCAACGATGTGTCCGAACGCGCCTGGCAAATGGAACGCGGCGGTCAATGGGATAAAGGGAAGTCCGCTGATACCTTCGCCCCTATCGGCCCTTGGCTGGTAACGCGCGATGAAGTCACGGACCCTCAACGCCTGCCCCTATGGTTGGACGTAGACGGTGTGCGCCGTCAGGACGGTAACACCGCAGACATGATCTTCGGCGTTGCCGAACTCATCGCCTACGTCAGCCAGTTCATGAGCTTGCATCCCGGTGACATCATTGCCACCGGCACGCCTGCCGGCGTAGGTATGGGTTTTGCGCCACCCGTGTATTTGCAACCGGGCCAAACCCTGCAACTGGGCATTCAGGGGCTGGGCACGCAACAAAACCGCACGCAGTCGGCGGCTTGACGACATGGCCAATGTCATTACCTGTGTCGACGACTTGCAGGCTATCGCCCGCAAGCGGGTGCCACGTCTTTTTTATGACTACGTCGATAGTGGTTCCTGGAGCGAGTCTACCTATCGCGCCAACAGCAACGACTTGGCTCGCCTGAAGTTTCGCCAGCGAGTGGGATGTAATGTGGCCGATATCCGTGTCAATGCCACCATGCTGGGCACGCCTGTCACCATGCCTGTCGGCTTGGCGCCGGCGGGTCTGGCGGGCATGGTCCATGCAGACGGCGAGATCCTGGCAGCACGCGCAGCTGCCAAGTTCGGCGTACCGTACGTTCTGTCCACCGTCAGCATCTGCTCGATAGAAGATCTCGCCCGTCACACCGCACAACCGTTCTGGTTCCAGATCTACATGCTCAAAGATCGCGGCTTCATCGAGCAGTTGATCGAACGCGCCCGTGCAGCACAATGTTCCGCGCTGGTACTGACCATGGACCTGCCCATTCAGGGACAGCGCCACAAAGATATCCGCAACGGTTTGTCGGTGCCGCCGCGCATTACGCTACATGGCCTCTCAGCATTGCTGACGCGCCCGCGCTGGTGCGCATCCATGCTGCGCACCCCTCGCCGCACATTCGGCAATATCGTCGGTCATGCTAAAGGAGTATCCGACACGCTGGGTTTTTCCGAGTGGGTCAGCCGGCAATTCGACCGCACAGTCTCTTGGAAAGACGTGCAATGGTTAAAACAACGATGGGGAGGCAAGCTCGTCGTAAAAGGCATCATGGATCCGCATGACGCGTGCCGCGCCATTGATGCGGGCGCCGATGCCGTCGTGGTATCAAACCACGGCGGCCGCCAATTGGATGGCGCGCCATCCAGTATTCGAGCCTTGCCCGCCATCGTGCAGGCCGTCTCGGGCCGCGCTGAAGTTTACGTAGACGGCGGCATTCGCAGTGGCCAGGACGTACTGCGCGCCCTATCGCTAGGCGCTACCGCAGCCTTCGTTGGCCGAGCCTATATGTACGGCCTAGGCGCCGCGGGACAAACCGGTGTCACGCGCTGCCTGGAAATCCTGCGTCACGAACTCGAATCCACCATGGCCCTCTGCGGCCTGACCGATATCAACAATGCCAGTCCAGATGTAATCGTCAATCCCTATATCCAATCCATGCAAGGAGACCACGCATGACCGCAATGTTCGGAAACTACAAGATGCACCAGAACAGTGGTGTGAACCCGCCTTACTCCCCCGCCTATCCTGTTGAATGGGAATGCCCACTGCGCACACTGGAAGTCATCACCCGTGTAGAGCGTAGCAAGATCGAGAAACTCTTGTCGGATACGCCCTTCGAACTGGTCAATGACCGGGTTGCCTTCCGCTTCATGTTGTCGCCTGGTCATACGCTGGCTGTCCACGCCGGCCAAATGTTCGATCTGATGGTGACCGTACCGGTGCGCTATCAGGATCTATTCACACAGACACACATTTTCATGTACTGCAGTGACCCCATGGGGATCTGCGCGGGCCGCGAACTCTTTGGCTATACCAAAAAAGACACTCACTACGCGTTCGATGAAACCCGCGACGGACAGATTAGCGGATGGGTACGCCGGCGTGGCGTACAACTGGTCGACTACCACTTCACACCCGACCCAGACGCACCGCTGATCCTGCTGACCGACGAGGCCGAACAGCCGGCAGGCGAAATCCATGTGCGCCGTTTGCCCGACCCGGAAAAGGTCGGCACCGCCTACGCCGACGTGGTTTACCGGCGCACGCCGTTGCAATACAGCAAGCCGCTGTCCGGCCGCATCGACTGGACGCTGCATGCCAGCGAGTACGACCCTATTGCCGCCTTGGAGCCTGAAGTTCTCAGCGCACACTTTATGACCTCCAACGTCTATGGCGGAGGCTTTGCCGTAGAGGATCGCCGCTTGCTGCAACGACTGATTCCCTGACATGACCCACACAGGCGAACCCGTACGAACGGTGCTCGTGACCGGTGCCGCTGGCGGCATCGGCACTGCCATCGCCTTGACGTTGGCGCGTCAGGGCTGCCGGCTGCTGCTCACCGATCACAATGTCGCCGCGCTACGGGACACTCAGCAACAGTGTCAGGCCCTCGGGCAGCACATCGAGATCCGGGCGTTGGACGTCACATGTGAAGAAAACGTCGCCGAGACCATCCAGCATGTATTGGCTCGCCATGGTCGGTTGGACGGCGTAGTCAGCAATGCGGGCGTAGCTGGCGTGGTGCAGCCGATCGCTGAGTATCCCGTCGATGTCTTTGCTCGCACCATGGCGGTGAATACGACGGGTACTTTCTTGTGCCTGAAATATGCCTTGCCAGCGTTACGCACATCGGACAGCGGCAGTTTCGTGGCCATCGGCTCGACCTCCTCTATCCGAGGTCGGGCCGGCCTGTCCGGCTATGTAGCCAGCAAGCACGCTGTCCTGGGACTGGTACGTAGCGCAGCATTGGAAACCGTTGGGTCCAACGTACGGGTCAATGCCGTACTGCCTGGCCCTACGCAGACCGCCATGATCGACGCCATCAATGTCATGGCCGGCCAGAGCGATACCGCAGTCAATCAAATTCAACGCGCTGTTTCCGCCCCCTACGGGCAACCGGCAGACGTGGCCAACATGGTGGCATTCCTGTTGTCCCCCCAAGCACGCCATTGCAACGGCGCGGCGCTGGTCGTCGACGGCGGCAGCACGCTCGCCTAATACCCCCTACAGAATATTCCGAGGAGACATCATGCAAACCGCCACCACCACTTTGCCCGCCAGTCGGCGGGAACCCGCACAGCACAAGCGTGCGTTGATAGCAGCCTGCATAGGAAACTTTATCGAGTATTTCGACTTCGTCATCTACGGCTATTTCGCGACGGTCATCGCCCGTCTGTTTTTCCCGGCCGATGATCCCGCTGCCAGTCTGCTGCTGACATTTGCGGTCTTCGCCATCAGTTACGCCTCGCGTCCGCTTGGCGGCATCATATTCGGGCATCTGGGAGATCGATACGGACGCAAAACGCCCCTGGCCGTGGCCATCATCCTGATCGCAGCTGCGACTACCTTGATCGGCGTAATGCCCACCTATGCCGCGATCGGGATTGCCGCTCCGATTCTGCTCACCACACTGCGACTCATACAAGGTATCTCCGTAGGGGGTGAATATGGAGGTGCGACCTCGTTCATTTCGGAATACGCGCCCCCCAACCGCCGCGGGTTCTACACTGGATGGCAGACATTCACCATCGGCCTGGCCCTTTTGGTGGGCGGCGGCGTAGCATCCCTGATCACGGCAACACTGACAACGGAACAGCTACACAGCTGGGGCTGGCGCCTGCCGTTCCTGGCAGGCGTCCCGCTTGGCTTAGTCGGGCTTTACCTACGCCTGAAACTCGAAGAAACACCACACTTTACGTCAGTACAACAGCACGCCGAAATCGAAAAAGCCCCTCTACTGACGGGTTTGAAACAGGAATGGAAATCCATTCTCATCGGCATGGGTCTGATCTCCGCACCGTCTGCGTGCATCTACATTTATTACATCTACTCGCCCACTTACTTATCCAGCGTACTGGGATTCAGTCTGGCCGATGCCCAACGCGCTAATCTGTACAACCTTGTTTTCTATTGCGCCCTACTGCCCTTCTTCGCCCTGCTCAGCGACATTGTCGGCCGCAAACCCTTGATGCTGATCAGCATGATTGCCGTGGCCCTGATTACTTATCCGGCCTACCATCTGTTGGATCCGAAGGATTTCAACCAGACCGTGTTCGCCCTGTGCCTCATGAGCCTGGCGTTCGCCCCCCATTCTGCCACCGCACTATGCGCCATGTCGGAAATCATGCCCACCAAGTTGCGTTACACCGGACTATCGGTCAGCCTGAATATCCCCGTCACACTGCTGGGAGGCACTGCGCCTTTCCTGGCGACATACTTTGTGTCGCGTACCGGCAACCTGCTATCGCCATCGTGGATTGTCATCGGCGCAGCCGTTCTGACTTTGATATCGGTACTGGCCTATCGCGAAACGGTAAAAACAGGATTGCGCTGATCTGACCGTTAACGGTCCGGGCCTCCCACTACCGCAAAAAAGTCCTGGACGACATCTGATCTGTCCTAACGCGCCGTTCCCTTGGCTGCGTACAGTACCACTCGTACTAATTCGCCACCCAAAGGCAAAAAGTGCAAGTGGCTGTCGCAGCCTGGCATCAATACTCATGCTACACGAAGGAACACGCATGCTTTACGACGTCCGTACCTACACCTGCCGCCCCGGCACGATCAAAAAACATCTCGCCCTATATGCGGAGCATGGCTACGAGATACAGAGCCGGCATCTGGGCAAGCCCCTGGCCTATATGCAGACCGAGACGGGCAATGTAAACAGCTACATGCACATCTGGGTCTATCAAGACGCCGCTGACCGCGCAGCGCGGCGCCAGGCCTTGCAAAGCGATCCAGAATGGGCGAGCTACCTGACCAAGAGCGCCGAAGCAGGCTATGTCGTCAGCCAGGAAAACCGCCTGATGACCCCGGTGTCATTCTTCACCCCCTGACGTTCAGCAGATCACGTCCCGGAAAAGAAGGCGACTGGAGTTACTATACGGATTGGCAGCCCTAACTTCTCAGCAATGCTAAAGCAGTCTTAACCGCTCCTTCCAGCAACGCTTTTTCCGGGCGTGCTCGGGCCAACACACGCACACCCATCAACACACTGAGCAAATGGCGAGCCAATTGCTCTGCGGGCAACGCACGCGTGACCGTCCCGTCAGTCTGCCCTGCAGTGATGCAACGTAGAAAGAACATCTCAATGTTCTTCAATGCATCGGCAATGGTCCTTCGAAACTCGGGATCATGAGGGGCGAGCTCCAACGCAGAATTGACCAGCATGCACCCCTTGTGTTCGCGATCATTCAGCGAACGGCTCAGAATCTGGTCAAAAAAATAGGCGATGGCTTCGTGAGGCGGGAGCGTTTCGCCTTTCTGTATCCGCTCTGTGATGTGAACCACATAGCGATCAAGCGCGGCTCGAAACAGCCCGCGTTTATCCCCATAGGCGTTGTAGAGACTGGCCGCAGTGATTCCCGTCTCGCAAGTGAGGTCTTTCACGGACGTGGCCTCATAGCCTTGCGACCAAAAGCAATGCATCACCGCATCGAGCAGCACATCCTCGTCGAACTCTCTGGGCCTTGCCATATCGTTTTCTGATCCCGTCATGGCATCGCAGTGCTTGCCATTCTTTTGCTGTTGAGCGATTATAGAATGGTTGTACTAAAACTCAATAGTACAAACCCCGTTCCCCCTTTCCTCCCCGGCATAGACGCCGAGGTTGCTCGGAGCAAAAGATGATCCGATTCTATTTTCATCCCACGCCGAATCCCGCAAAGATCTCACTATTTCTCGAGGATGCCGGCCTGCCCTACGAAGTCTTCCCGGTCGATACCAGCAAGGGCGAACAACATACGCCTGCCTTCCGGGCGATCAACCCCAACGGCAAAGTTCCCGCCATCGTCGACACGGATGGGCCCGATGGCAAAGAAGCGCGCGTCTTTGATTCCACCGCGATTCTGCTCTACCTCGGAGAAAAAACCGGCAAGTTCATGGGCTCCGCCCAAGACCGGCCAGAGTTGCTCTCGTGGCTATTGTTCCTGGCATCCGGCCTGGGCCCATTCTCGGGACAAGCGGTACATTTTCAGTTTGCCGCACCGGAGGGCCTGGACTATGCCGTCAATCGCTATCGGCGCGAGGCGGAACGTCATTATCAGGTGTTGAACGACCACCTCGAAGGGCGCAACTACATCGTCGGTGACACGTACACGATCGCAGATATGTCGGCTTGGGGCTGGCTCGACCGTGCCTCGCGAGTACGCAAAGGTGCGGACGATCCTCTGGCGCCCTTCCCCAATCTCAAGCGTCTCTTTGAAACCGTTGAAGCGCGCCCAGCGGCTGCGCGAGCACGCGCCGTAGGCCAGGACCACGAGTTCAAGCGCGTCAACGACGAAGAAACCAAACGCGCGCTCTTTCCCTCCAACTATCCCCCGGCCGCCTGAGCGGCATCGACGCTATCCCGGAGCATCAGCATGGCAGACTCTCCCGAATATGTCCCACCAAAGGTCTGGACTTGGACCCAACCCAGCGGCGGTCATTTCGCCAGTATCAACCGGCCCATCGCGGGGCCGACGCACGACAAGGAATTGCCGGTCGGCCGGCATCCGCTACAGCTCTATTCGCTCGGCACGCCCAACGGCGTCAAGGTCACGATCATGCTGGAGGAACTGCTGGCGCTGGGGCACACTGGCGCCGAGTACGACGCGTGGCTGATCAATATCCGTGACGGCGATCAGTTCGGCAGCGGATTTGTCGACGTCAATCCCAATTCCAAGATCCCTGCCCTGCTCGATCGCAGCGGCTCCGAGCCGATTCGTGTGTTCGAGTCAGGCTCGATCCTGTTGTACCTGGCCGAAAAATTCGGTGCCTTCATCCCGAAGGCTATCCAGGGGCGTACCGAGACGTTGAACTGGCTGTTCTGGCAAATGGGCAGCGCCCCTTATCTGGGCGGGGGCTTTGGTCATTTCTATGCCTATGCACCGACCAAGATCGAGTACGCCATCGATCGTTTCGCCATGGAGGTCAAACGTCAACTCGACGTACTCGATCGGCGGCTGGCCGAGAGCGAGTACCTGGCTGGCAACGACTATACGATTGCCGATATCGCCGTGTTCCCATGGTACGGCGGGCTCGCGAAAGGCTGGCAATACGGCGCCGCAGAGTTCCTCAGCGTCCAGGACTACAAGCACGTCCAGCGCTGGGCCGATACCATTCTGGCGCGCCCCGCAGTACGCCGCGGCCGTATGGTCAATCGCATGAGCGGAGAGCCATCCGAACAATTGCGCGAGCGCCACGACGCGGGTGACTTTGAAACCAAAACTCAGGATAAGATCGAACCGACACGATCCTGACGATCATTCACGCCCGTCCACGCGCAAAGGAGACCCCCATGACCGATATCGTACGCAGAGAGTCCAACGAGCGCTTGAGCCGAATCGTGATTCACGGAGATACCGTGTATGTGGCGGGCGTGACATCGAATGCCGCGGGAGGCATTACCGAACAGACCCGCGATGTGCTGAAGAAAATCGATGGCTATCTGGCACAGGCCAAATCGGACAAGTCCCGACTCTTGTCCGTGCAGATCTGGCTCAAAGACATCGAACGCGACTTCGACGGCATGAACGCCGCCTGGGCCGAATGGGTGCCGGCGAACGCAATGCCTACGCGTGCGACGTGCGAGGCCAAATTGGCCTCGCCGGAGCTGCTGGTGGAAATCATTGTGACTGCGGCCAAGCGTCCGAAATATCGGGGCGGGCCGATGTCTGAGGCGTGATGAAGCTCTAGCGCCGGGCCATCATCTGTCGCACGCCGTTTGCGGTTCCGGGTGATGGCTGGCGCACCAGCACATTTACTCGATCAGGACCTGACATGCTCCTGGCCGGAGGTACCTACAACATCCGCCCATTACCGCTTTCTCGCAGGCAGAAAATTCTCGTCCAGCGTTCTCATCCTGGAATTGTGGATATGCTCACGCATTGCATCTCGTGCCGCCTCAGGTTGCTGATCACGAATCGCCTGGAAAATACATTCATGCTCGCGCTGCACCTGCTGGCCTCGTGTCACCGCGCTGGATAACGCCAAGCTGCGCATGACACGCATGTAGTCGAATATCTGCTGGGAAAGCGACTGCAGCGTCGTCACGAATAGATCGTTGCCACATGCCGCCGCAATCGCCTGATGAAAACGGTAATCGGCATCGTTGCCGACTTGACGTGCCTCGAAAGCGATTCGCATATCTTCGAGGGCTTTGGCCATGATGGCTAGATCATCGTCGCTGCGTCGCGCCGCAGCCATATAGGCCGCATCACCCTCGATTGCGCTGCGTAGCTCCATACAACGCACCAGTTCCGCCAAGCCTCCTATCGGAGCCAGCCGTATCAACTCTGGACTGGGGCGCTTTCGCACATAAGACCCCGCGCCGCGCTGCGACACGATGACGCCATCAGCCTGCAGGCGAAACAGTGCCTCGCGAACCACCGGCCGGGAAACGCCGAACGTCGCACATAAATCGAACTCCGACGGCAGCCGGCTTTCTT
Source organism: Bordetella muralis (assembly GCF_054781015.1). NCBI lineage: Bacteria > Pseudomonadati > Pseudomonadota > Betaproteobacteria > Burkholderiales > Alcaligenaceae > Bordetella > Bordetella muralis. Next base: position 371,260 of record NZ_BAAGVF010000008.1, read on the forward strand.
CGGGATATTTCCCATAGGTGATCTGCTGCAGCAGACGATCGTAGAGTTGATCGGCCAGTCGAGGTGGGCGCGCTGCACGCAGGTCCTCGTCGGAGGGCTCATGGGGAGGCGTCTTCCGCGAACGGTTATTTGTCGGAACGCTAGCCATAAAATAGTTGCCTGACAACTTAACAATGATGTAATTTACCAAACAAATAAATCGTCGGCCACGACAGCCGAGAAGACGAGTTTGACATGCAAAGCATGCCAATCGGTAGTACGAACAAAATTCGGAGACAAGCAATGTTGAAAAAGCTGTTATGCGCGGCTGGCATCGCGCTCGGACTACCACTCGTTCCTATCGCCGCGAGTGCGCAGGGCGGGCAACCGGTGCAACTGGTCGTGCCGTACAACCCCGGCGGCGGCTCTGACCTGTTCGGCCGCATGGTCGCACCAGCGCTGGGAAAAGCGCTGCAAGAAACAGTCATCGTTGAAAACCGCGCCGGAGCAGGCGGCATCATCGGCACCGAAACTGTCGTCAAATCAACGCCCCCAAACAAGATGCTGCTGGTTTCGGACTCCGCGGTCTATAGCATCATTCCCTCTCTTTATGCTTCTCTGAGCTACTCGCGCAAAGACTTGATTCCCGTGGCCAACCTGGCGAGTTTTGGCAACGTACTCGTGGTCCCCGCCAACTCCCGCTTCAAGACGTTCCAGGACGTGCTCGAAGCCGCCCGCAAAACACCAGGCAAGCTCACCATCGGCTCTTCCGGCGCAGGTGGCATCACGCATTTGGCTGCAGAAAAACTCATGGAGCAGGCCAAGATCAAGCTGGTGCATGTCCCCTACAAAGGCAGCGGCCCCGCCATTTCGGATACCGTAGGCGGTCATATCGACATGGTGTTTACGGGATTGCCGTCGGTATTGGAATTGCTACGGGCAGGCAAGCTGCGTGCTCTGGCGATCGCGACGCCCAATCGCTCCCCCTACGCATCAGACATCCCGACCATCAGTGAAGCTGGTGTGCCGGGATTTTCCGCGATGATCTCGCAAGGCCTGTTTGCACCGGCAACGATGCCGGCGGCAGATATCCAGAAGCTTAATCAGGCGGTGCAGGATTTCATGCGTGATCCTAAAACGGTGGAGACGCTGAGAAAAATGATGGTCGAGCCTGTGTACCAGTCGGCCGCTGAATACAAACAATGGCTGGATGCGGAATCCAACGACTGGGCCGGATTGATCAAACGGGCAAACGTGAAAGTGGAATGATCCGACGGAAACTGGCCGCATCGCCAGCAAAGCGCTGTCACCCCACATCAACAGAAAGGTAAATGAATGATAGATGTCTACGCTTGGCGTACCAGCAACGGTCTACGCGCTACGATCGCTTTAGCGGAATCAGGGTTGCCGCACCGCGTGATCCCTATCGATGTAGGCGCGGGTGCACACAAGACACCGGAATATCTAAAGATCAATCCGGCCAGCCAGATTCCTGCCATCGTGGATCCTGACGGCCCGGATGGCCGCCCTCTCGTACTGGCGCAATCGGGAACCATCGTGCTCTATGTGTGCCAGAAATCCGGCCGCTTTGTGCCTCAAGACGCAGCAGGACAGGCCCAGGCAATGCAATGGGCCTGGCAAGCCGGCACCGACATTGGCGGCACCAGCGCCGCCATGAACCAGGTAGAGGTCGTTTCCCCGGAAAAAGTCCAGTCACACATCGATCTCTTTCGGAAACGTTTCCTGCGCTATTTCGGCATTGTCGAGCAACATCTCAAAACGCGCGAGTATCTGGCGGGTGCGATCAGCTATGCCGACTTCATCCTCTACCCCAACTATGCGCTACGCCGCAATCTGCTGGATCCTGGAACATATCCCGCACTGACCGCATGGGCGCAACGCATGGCGGCACGGCCTGGCGTCATCGAAGGTATGCGCCTATATACCGAAGCAAGTCAATGATCGGCGAGGCTACTGCCGGACTACTGCATTGAGCCGGACAGCACAGGCGCCCCATAACGGAGTATTCATGAAGATCGACAATGTCAGCGTCACCCTTTTCTCTTGGGATGACATCCCTCCTACCAGCTACGCCGCCCATACTGGCAAGTTCGCGGGATCAAGCAAAATGGGTCTGCTATCCATCCAGACCGACGACGGCGTGACCGGGCATGCGTTTCTGGGGTCCGCGTACTATCCCGCGGACTTGGATGCCCCTAATCTGATCAAGTATCTCAAGCCCATCTTGATGGGCCAGGATCCTCTGGATCGGGAGCGGCTGTTTCAAGCCATGTGGCGTCGCGCCCGCACCACCACCATACGCACGATTGGCGCCTGCGACGTGGCGCTATGGGACATTGCCGGTAAAGTCGCAGGTCTGCCCATCCATCGCCTGATCGGCAGCTATCGCACCAAGATCAGGGCTTACGCCAGCTCCATGATTTTGGACTCGGCTCAGGAATATGCCGACGAGGCGTTGCATTATCAATCCTTGAACTGGGCCGCCTACAAGATCCACCCGCCTCATCCCTGGCAAGAGGATATCCGCGTATGCCAAGCGGTACGCAAGGCGGTCGGCGATGATTATCTGGTCATGCTCGATGCCGCGTGGGCATATCAGTATCCCGAGGCCGTCCGCGTTGGCCGCGCTATCGAGGAATTGAATTACTACTGGTACGAAGATCCGCTACAGGATTCGGACCTCTACAACTACGTAAAACTCAAGCAGCAACTGCATATTCCCATCATGGCCACCGAGGCCCCGGCAGCTGTGCTCGATGCCTATGTGCCGTGGATTCAGCAAAATGCGACTGATTTCCTGCGAGGGGATATCCCGCTCAAAGGCGGCATTACCAGCATGCTGAAAGCCGCTCATCTGGCCGAAGCCTTTCGCATGAATTATGAAATTCACCATGGTGGAAACTCGTTGAACAACGTGGCTCAGTTGCACGTTGCAATGGCGTTGAAGAATACCGAGTTCTTTGAGGTGCTCTTACCCGCTGGCGCGCAGAAGTACGGTCTGATCGAAGACATCGAACCTGATGCGCAGGGGTTTGTTCACGCTCCGACCGAGCCGGGGCTCGGCGCGAAAATCGATTTTGATCTTATTGAGCGTAAGCGTATCGCCGTATTGTGAGTCCGGCATGGTGAGGCAGGCAGGTGCTGCATCGGCCTGCCTGGACGAGTAGCGTGACAGGGTGCCCCAGTTGTATTGGAATGTTATTACATTACAATACAGCCACTTTTAAGCACCGACGCATTTGCCGCATCGCCGGCACGCCTGCCACCATTACATGTCTGCCGTCCAGCCTCACTCGCCCCACCCTTCTGCCGCCTCTCACCGCCTGTATTCCATCGATGCCTTGCGTGGCTTGGTCATCGTCATCATGCTGTTGGATCACGTCCGAGAAACGTTCTACCTGCATTTTCAGGTGGGCGATCCGATGGATGCCGCGGCCACGCCGCCCGACCTGTTTTTTTCCCGTTTGCTGGCTCACTTGTGCGCCCCGGTTTTTGTTTTACTGACCGGCATTTCGGCTTGGCTATATGGCGATCGCGCCGGTAGCCGAGCCGCCACGGCAGCATTCCTGGCCAAGCGTGGTCTATTCCTGATCGCGCTGGAAATCGTGGTCGTGAACTTCGCGTGGACGTTTGCGTTTCCGCCATCGGTCATTTATCTGCAAGTCATCTGGGTCATCGGCCTGAGCATGCTGGCCCTGGCAGCGTTACTGTGGCTGCCTCGCCCTGTCGTGGCCGGCGTGGGATTGCTGCTGGTCGCAGGGCACAATCTGCTGGATTCCGTCCACTTCGCACAAGATCACTGGGCACACATCCCCTGGGCCGTCCTCCACGATCGCGGCTGGATCGAAGTGAGCGACGCGTTGCGTCTGCGCACCTCATATCCTCTGCTGCCCTGGATAGGCGTCATTGCATTGGGATATGCCGCCGGTCCCTGGTTTCACGCGAGAATCCATTCAACGGCGCGACAACGCGGCCTGCTTTATGGCGGCTTGGGAGTCTTGGCAGCGTTTATCGTACTGCGTGCAATCAATGGCTATGGCCAAGCCCAAGAATGGGGGATGCAAGACGACACGATACACACACTCATGAGCTTTTTGAACGTGACAAAGTACCCGCCATCGCTCATGTTCCTGTTGCTGACCCTCGGCCTGGGATTGGTGTTGCTGGCGTGGATGGAACGTGCAGGACGAGCCGCGTGGATACGCGTCTTGTGCGTGTTTGGTGCCGCACCCATGTTCTTTTATCTGCTGCACCTTTATGTTCTGAAAGCTCTATATCTGGCGTGCGTTGCGATATGGGGATTGAACCAGGGCGACTACTTTGGTGTGTCTGGCGTGCCTGCTTTGTGGGTCATTTCGATATTGCTGGCCGCGGCGTTGTTTCTGCCCGTGCGCTGGTATGGCCAACTGAAAGCGCGTCGTCGTGACATCACTTGGCTGAAGTATCTGTGATGCACAGCTGGCTACGGAACGCGGCAATCCATGCCGGATGCGCGACTGCCGCCTGTACGCCGTACGTCGCACACGCACAATCGCAATCGCAGAAACTCGTGCTGTATGGCGTCATCGATCTCAGCATAGCGGGCATCAGTTCCCAAGAGCAAGGCACATCGATCTCCATGCAAAGCGGCGTGCAATCGGGATCGCGATGGGGATTGCGCGGCACCGAAGACCTGGGCTCGGGCTGGCGTGCGAACTTCAATCTGGAAAGCGGCATTCTGGCGACCAATGGACGGTCCGCGCAGGGTGGCCGGCTATTTGGGCGCGCCGCCTGGGTGGGCTTGTCCGGCCCCATTGGAGAGTTACGACTGGGGCGTCAGACCTCGGCATCATCCGCTACGCTGGCTGAATTTGATCCGTTCCTGGCCTCCTATCTGAATACCGGTGCGCAGACCGACCTGTTGCCGTTCAATGCGAATCGCGCCGACAACATGGTGTCCTATTGGACGCCATCGTGGAACGGATGGCGCGCCGGCGCAGACTATAGCTTCGACTACGACAGTGCTGGCGGGTTCGCCACGGATACCTCCAATAAGCTGGCCGGCGCGGCGGTCGTCTATGAACAAGACGCCTACGCGATGACCTTGACGCACGAGCGCGCCCACTGGGCAGAAAACACCCCACAGGCCCAGGCGATGGCTGCCCAGGGCGCCGCACGCCAGCCTTATTCCACGACGGCCGCGGTGCGTGCCACCTGGGAGGCGCTGACAGTCTACGCCGCATGGTCGTGGATACGGCACGGCTCCACAATTCCCGCCGTTCCGTCACCGGGGCAACAGGCGTATTTTCCCGATAGCACGGTACATGGACTATTAGCGGGCCTGACCTGGCGTGTGGGCGCAGGCTCGGTCATGGCATCCTGGCAGGCGAGTGTGCCGCAGAACGACGGTGCATTGGCCGCAGCCAATGCCACGCATCACCAGCAAGTCTATTCACTGGGCTACACCCACGAACTGTCCAAACGCACGGGCGTCTACGCCATTGCGGGATACTTACGTGGTGCATGGGACGATCCGTCCTGGCACCAGACGCAGTATGCGGTGGGGCTGAGACACCGGTTTTAAGTCCGGGATACGTGTAGCGCGAGTGCCTGATCAGCATTGGAACACTCAAAGAATCAAGCCGCCGCGCGCATCAATACCTGTGTCTCCGTGAGCAACCGTTTGAGCTCTGGCACGCACGAACCACAGTTACCACCGGCTTTGACACAGGCCGTTATCTCACCGGTCGTCTGCAGTCCCTTGTCACGGATCGCATCACAGATAGTATTGCGGCCGATACCGAAACAGGAGCAAATGACTGGACCGGTATCAGCTCCAGCCACGATGGGCTGGCCCAACAGCACGCCTGCGCGATCGATGTCTTCCAGACGCTCCTGAGCAAATAAGCTGGCCAACCATTGACGCGACGGCAGATCGGGACGCGGCGACAGATACACACAGGCTTCGATGCGATCGTCGACGACGTACACGGCGCGATAGATGCGTGCAGTACGGTCCTCGTATTCCAACCAGTCGGCCTGCGCGTCGTCCACTCCCAGCAGCGCGCGCGCCCAATCGTGGGGGATATCGACCAGCTGCCGTCCGGCCAGTTCATAGCGCAGAAACTGTCGCCCCTGGATACGCGTCCACCAAGCTACATCATGGGTATTCAGCTCCCGGCGCGTCAGCACAAAACCATGCCATGCCACGTCGAAAGGCTCCACCATCACCGGTGTGTGCTTGAACTCCGGTTCGCCCGAAACTGGGTCGACGACTGGGTTGACCACAGCCCCCACGCGCGCGTCAGAAGCAAACTGACCATTCCAGTGAATGGGCACGAACACACTGCCGCGAGCGATGCCGCCCCCTTGGCGCACTCTGGCCACCACGCTGCCCCAGCGAGAACGCACGCGTGCCAACGCCCCTTCCCGCACGCCAGCAAGGAGCGCATCGTGCGGGTGCAGGTCAATAAAGGGCTCGGGAACGTGCTCGGCCAGTTTTGGAGCGCGGCCCGTGCGTGTCATGGTGTGCCACTGGTCACGCACACGGCCCGTGTTGAGTATCAGCGGATACTCGTCATCTACGGCGTATTCCGGAGTACGCACCGGCGTGGGTACAAAACGCGCACGTCCGTCTGCATGGGAAAAACCGCCGTCGCTGAACAGGCGCGCGACGCCACTGTCGCCCGGCGATGGCAGAGGCCATTGCACCGGCGTCATCGCGTCGTATGCGGCTGGTGATAGTCCCGCCAGCCCGCCAATATGAAAAGCTCTCGGTATGAGACTCGCTTCGTTGGACTGCGCCGACAAGCGCGCGTGCTCGTCGAACACCTCTCGTTGGTGGCGATACGAAAAGCCCTCGTAGCCCATACGCCGTGCCATATCGGCAATGATGTCCCAATCCGCTCGCGCCTCGCCTGGCGCCGGCAGGAACGCACGTTGGCGCGAGATCCGGCGTTCCGAGTTGGTGACGGTGCCGTCTTTTTCTCCCCAACCCGATGCAGGCAGTACGACGTCAGCGTGCGCCATGGTGTCGGTATGAGCGACGATATCGCTCACCACCACAAGCTCGCACGCATTCAGGGAACGTCGGACCTGGTCTGCATCGGGCAGGCTGACCACGGGATTCGTTCCCATGATCCATACTGCCTTTACGCGCCCCGCCTCGATGGCACGAAACAAGTCGACGGCCTTCAAACCCACACGATTGGCCATGCGCGGCGCATGCCAGAATGCCTGGACGAGTTCGCGATGCGCCGGCTCATGCAGTTCCAGATGGGCTGCCAGCATATTGGCCAAGCCCCCAACCTCGCGTCCGCCCATGGCATTGGGCTGGCCGGTGATTGAGAACGGCCCCATGCCGGGCTGACCAATACGACCCGTGAGCAGATGGCAGTTGATGATGCTGTTGACTTTATCTGTACCTGCGGAGGACTGATTCACGCCTTGCGAAAACGCGGTGATCGTACGGGGCCGCTCGCTGAACCACTGAAAGAAAGTGCGAACCGATTCCTCATCGAGCCGGCAGTCGCGGGCCACAGATGCGATGTCGCTCTCAACGCCCGCGGCGAGCAGCGCCTCATCAAGACCCATAGTGTGCTCGGAAACGAAACTCTCATCAGTGAGACCCTGCCGCACCAGATGCGCCAGCAAACCATTGAATAGCCAGACATCGGTGCCAGACTTGACCGGCAGGTGCAGATCGGCCAGCTCGCAGGTAGCGGTATGACGTGGATCGATTACTACCAGTTTCATGTCTGGCCGGGCCTCTTTGGCACGCGCGATCCTTTGGAACAGGATGGGATGGCACCATGCGGCATTCGATCCCACCAGAACGACCAGGTCCGCCAATTCCAGATCGTCATAGCAGACAGGCACGAGATCTTCACCAAAGGCCCGCTTGTGTCCTGCCACGGCCGACGACATGCACAGCCGGGAATTCGTGTCGATGTTGGCGCTGCCGATAAAGCCCTTCATCAATTTATTGGCAACGTAGTAGTCCTCGGTCAACAACTGACCGGACACATAAAACGCCACGGCGTCAGGACCATGCGATTCGATGATGCGACGCAATCCCTGGGCTGCAGTGTCGAGTGCCTGATCCCACGATACGCGTTGCAAAGGCGCGTTTTTATCGGACCCGGCCTGCCGCATCGCAGGATAAAGCAGGCGGCCCTCCAGGCCAACCGTCTCACCCAGCGCGGAGCCTTTCACGCATAGACGCCCTGCATTGGCAGGATGTTGAGGGTCCCCCGCAATGTGTACTTCGCCATCAACCTGCGGCGTAGCCAACACGCCACAACCCACGCCACAATAGGGGCACGTGGTACGTACCGGCGCATCAACGGAAGCTATCTTAATCGTCGTTGTCATCTGCAATCATGCCGTCAATCTGCTTCGCAGAGTGTTTGGCCAAACAATAGGCGTTGCCGGATCGAGGTAATCGGCGCTTGCCGTTGGATCAGATCGAAATACCACGGCCCGTCCGTCACGTCGCCATACAACACCGCGCCGACGACGCAATCATCCTTGAGTACCAGCCGCTTATAGATACCCCGCCGTGGATCACGCAGAACGATATCCTCAGTATCCGCGCCGCCTACAATGTTGCCTGCCGAATAAAGATCGACGCCCGTGACCTTGAGTTTGGTCGCCGTGGCACGCTGAACATAGCGGCGGTGGCCCGCCCCCGCCAGATGTGCAGCACATACGCGCGCCTGTTCCCATATTGGGGCAACCAGGCCGAACGTGCTGCGCCGATGCTCTACACACTCGCCCACCGCGTACACGCACGGATCATAGGTTTGCAGCGTATCGTCGACGACAATCGCACGCTCGCAATGCAGGCCCGAGTCACGGGCCAGGTCGACATTTGGCCGCACGCCTGTCGCCATCACGACCAGATCGGCGGCAATCTCGCGCCCGTCCTTGAAACGCACCCCGGTGACGCGCTCCGTGCCTACCAGCTCGGCAGTCTGCGCGCTCATTTCAAAACGCAGGCCGCTGGACTCCAGCGCCCGCTGCAACAATGCAGAGGCCGGCGCATCCAGCTGGCGCTCCATCAAACTCGGATGCAAGTGCACCACGGTCACCGTCATCCCTTGACGCAGCAAACCGTTGGCAGCCTCCAGCCCCAGCAGCCCACCGCCGATCACCACAGCATGATGATGCTGGCGCGAGGCCTCCAGCATGGTTTGCACGTCCTGAATGTCGCGAAACCCGATTACGCCATCGAGGTCGCTGCCCGGCACAGGAGGAATGAAGGGCCGCGACCCCGTGGCGATCAACAATCGGTCATAGCGAACTTGCAGGCCGCTTTGCGCATGCACGAACCGGCGCGAACGATCGATCTGCACCACCGGATCACCAGCATGCAACGTGATGCCGTACTCCGCGTACCATTCACGCGTATTGAGCATGATATCGCCCACGCTCTTTTCACCGGCCAGCACCGGGGACAACAGGATACGGTTGTAGTTGCCATGCGGCTCTGCACCGAATACGGTGATGTCGTACAGATCCGGGGCGAGCTGCAGCAGTTCCTCTACGGTACGCATACCAGCCATACCATTGCCTACTACCACCAGGCTGGGGCGCCCCGCCTGACTCATGCTGCCACCCAGACCCGAGCGTTGTCGATCTTGGCAGGGTATGCTGGCACTGACTGCTCTGGCTCCTCCAGGCACTCACCGGTGAACAGGTCGAAATGTTGCTTGTATAACGGCGACGCGACGACGACACGATCACCGAGATTTCCGACCAAACCGCGCGCCAGCACGCTGGCGCCGCTCTTGGGGTCGATATTGCCAATGGCGAAGATGCGCCCGTCGATCAAACGAAATACCGCCACATGCTGCCCACCGACCAAGGCACAGACGCCGGTGCCGGGCACGATGTCTTGAACTGCGCAGACGTCTTCCCAGCCTTTTTCAAAGGTTGTCATGCTGCCATTCCTTCTCTATATCCAATGAGGCCGTGCTAGACGGTGAGGGCTTCCGCTCGCTCGGATTCTTCACGCTCCTGCGGCGAGGCAGGGCGAATCTGTCCGCGCTCCGGGACAAAGACGATTTTCTCGTCAAGCGATTCGCTATTCACAAAGCTGCGGAAACGCTTGCGCACCTCCGGCTGTGTGACAGCGACTTTCCACTCATCCTGATAGGTATCGACCACGTGCTGCATCTCGGCTTCCAGCTCGGCCGCAATGCCCAGCTTGTCGTGCACCACGACATCTTGCAGATACTGCAGGCCGCCTTCGAGGTTGTCGCGCCAGGTGCTGGTGCGTTGCAAGCGATCTGCCGTACGCACGTAGAACATCAAAAATCGATCGACATACTTCACCAGCGTGGCCTGATCCAGATCGGATGCCAACAACTCGGCGTGACGTGGCTTCATGCCGCCATTGCCGCAAACGTAGAGATTCCAGCCTTTCTCGGTGGCGATGATGCCCACGTCCTTGCCCTGTGCCTCGGCGCATTCACGGGTACAACCCGACACGCCGAACTTGATCTTGTGCGGAGAACGCAGGCCTTTGTATCGGTTCTCCAGAGAAATGGCGAAGCCCACGGAATCACCCACACCATAACGGCACCACGTGGATCCCACGCAGCTTTTGACGGTACGCAACGATTTGCCATACGCGTGGCCCGATTCGAAGCCGGCAGCGATCAGCTCTTCCCAAATCAGAGGCAGTTGCTCTACCCGCGCGCCAAACATATCCACGCGCTGGCCACCTGTGACTTTGGTGTAGAGGCCATATTTCTTGGCCACCTGACCGACTGCGATCAAACCGTCGGGAGTCACCTCGCCACCAGGCATACGCGGCACGACGGAATAGCTGCCGTCTTTTTGGATATTGCCGAGGTAATAGTCGTTGCTGTCCTGCAGGCCAGCCAAAGGCGGTTGCAGAACGAATTCGTTCCAGCAGGACGCGAGCACGCTCGCCGCGACGGGTTTGCAGATATCGCAACCCAGGCCCTTGCCATGCTTTTCCAACAATGCGTCGAAAGTCTTGATGCCGCCCACTCGGACCAAGTGGTAGATTTCCTGACGCGAATAGGGGAAATGCTCGCACAAATGGTTGTTGACGGCCATTCCCTGCTTTTTCATTTCGGCCTTCATGACCTGCGTCACCAACGGCACACAGCCACCGCACGTCGATCCCGCCTTCGTGCAGGCTTTCAGATCGCCGATCGTGCATACCCCTTCCCCTACGGCCGCGCAGATCTGTCCTTTGCTGACGTTATTGCAGGAGCAAATCTGTGCGCTGTCGGGCAACGCGTCCACGCCCAGGCCAGGCTTGGCCTTGCCATCGCTGGACGGCAGAATCAGAAACTCTGGTTCGTCGGGCAGGGCAATACCGTTCAGCGCCATCTGCAGCAGCGTGCCATACTCGTCGGCGTTGCCTACCAGCACGGCGCCGAGCAATTTTTTGCCATCCTCGCTGGTGACGATTTTCTTGTAGACCTGCTTGCGCTCATCGACATATTGGTAACTGCGGCAGTCCTTCGTCTTGCCGTGCGCGTCACCGATACTGGCCACATCCACGCCCATCAGCTTGAGTTTGGTGCTCATGTCGGCGCCGGTGAACCGGATGGACTCGACACCGGTCAGGCCAGCCTCGCCGGCGATATGCCGAGCCGCCACACGAGCCATGTCATAACCGGGCGCCACCAGGCCAAACACCTGTTCCTGCCACGACGCGCATTCGCCAATCGCATAAACATTGCGATCGCTTGTGCGGCAGAAATCATCGATCACTACGCCGCCACGCGGGCCCACCGCCAGCAGGCACTGCCGCGCCAGTTCGTCTCTCGGCCGTATGCCGGCAGAGAACACAATCATATCGGTTTCCAGGAGCTTGCCGTCGGCAAACACCATACGGTGGCGCGCCAGCGTCCCGTCAACGATCTCTACCGTGTTTCGGTCGGTATGCACCTGAACGCCCAAGGCCTCGATCTTGCGGCGTAACATCTGGCCGCCACTCTCATCTACCTGTACCGTCATCAAGCGAGGCGAAAACTCGACTACATGCGTTTCCAGGCCCATATCGCGCAGGGCTTTCGCACACTCCAGGCCCAGCAGCCCGCCACCGACGACCACACCGCGCCTGGCCCCACGGCCAGCGGCTTGCATCGCTTCCAGATCTTCGATGGTGCGATAAACGAAGCAATTCGGACGATCACGTCCAGGCAAACCCGGCACAAAGGGATTGGAGCCCGTGGCGAGCACCAGCTTGTCATAGGGCAGCACCTCACCATCAGCAGTCGTCACGGTGTTATTGCGGCGCTCTACCGCAACGGCGCGCGCAGCCAGGCGCAACTTGAAACCGGTACGTTCAAAGAAACCAGGCTCTACCAGCGACAGATCGTCAGCGGTACGTCCGCTGAAAAACTCTGACAAGTGCACCCGGTCATAGGCAGGACGGGGTTCCTCGCACAACACCGTGACTTCGACATCTTGCAGCCCCGTCTCAGCCAGACTTTCCAGAAACTTGTGGCCCACCATGCCGTGGCCAACTACGATGATCTTCATACTCATGAAAAACTCCTCCTCAGGCGCCCGCGGCGCTGGGGTTCAGCGTGTTGTTGTACAAGGCTTGTTCTCGGGCCTTATGTTCTGCAGAAAAACGCACGGCAACCGCACATGCCGCCGACAGGATCACCAACACACCCAGCACGGACAGGGTGCTCTGCGTATCGCCCATCCCCTTCATCAAGAAACCTGCCGCCACCGCGCCTACGTTGCCGCCGGCGCCGATGATGCCCGCCACACCGCCCAAGGCATTGCGATCAACAAAGGGCACGAGCGCATACGTCGCACCGCAGGCCATATGGGTAAAGAGGCCGAACACCAGCATTGCCAGCACGGCCAGCGTGGTGTTATCCGCATGAGCAAAGCCCAACAGCCCCACACCCTCGCCCACCATCAGCACGCACAACAACAGCGTGCGTCCATCTAATCCGCGGCGCTGGGCCATCCGGTCAGACACGATGCCGCCCAACGCACGGCCAAACAACGCCAGCAAACCAAAGCTCGCGGCCGCCATGCCTGCCGAGGAGAGCGACAGACCAAAATGCTCGACGTAGTAAATAGCGGCCACGTTGTGGATAAAAATCTCGACACCAAAGCAGGCGCCATAGGTCACAAACAACAGCCACACGCGATAGTTACAGGCCGCCGTGGCAAAACTCGCCCAGCCGCCTTTCTTGGCGCCATCGATCGTCTTTCCGGCTGCCCGCAGATCTGCATAGTTGCCTTCGGGACAATCCTGCGTGTAGCGCCAATACAGCGCGGCAACAATCAGCATGGCTACACCGGGCACCACCATGGCCAGCCGCCAACCCAGGCTTTGGCTCACGCCTATCATCACAATGGCCGTCAAGAGTAGCGGCATCGTGCCCTGCGCCACGCCACCACCTGCGTTCCCCCAGCCTGCCGTGGTGGCGTTGGCCGTGCCGACTACGTTGGGTGCGAACATCACAGAGGTGTGATACTGCGTGATCACGAAGCTCGCGCCGATCGCACCTATCGCCAGGCGAAAAAACAAGAAGGCTTCGTAGCTCTGTGCCAACGCCACGCCCAACACGGGGATCGCTCCCAACACCAGCAAACCGGTATAGGCCTTGCGCGGTCCATAGCGGTCACACAACGGCCCGACAATGAGGCGCACGAGAATGGTCACCGCTACCGCGGCAATATTGATATTGGCAATCTGTCCGGGCGTGAGGTTGAATTCGCCCTTTAGCACGGGCATCAGCGGCGCGCACGCGAACCAGGCGTAGAAACACACAAAGAATGCCAGCCAAGTCAAATGAAAGGCACGCATCTGCGGCGTACGCAGGCTGAATAAATCAATGCGAGTAGCTCTGGCAGTCATGTCTGTCCCAATGACGAATTACTTGAGACCAGCTGGTGTACCGGCTGGCACGGATCTTTTTTGCCTTAGAAACTATGCAAAAACCGTGCCAAACGAGGCCACCAAGACAAGACAATGCTGCGTCGCACCAAACGAGTGCTACGCGCACTCATTCCGGGTGAATGTGCACCAATCAGGTGCTGCTGGGTTCTCGCGGACATCTGCCCGCACGACAATGGTGCTGATCGTCCCTACAAAAAGGGGACGCGTGAACCAACAAGGGGAATGCTGAATATTGGCACCAGCATCCCCCTTCAATGAGGATCTGAGCATCCTCGGTTGCCCTCGGCAGCCTAAGCCTGCTCGGACATTAACGAAACTCAGCCCATCAAACCATGCGCCAAGTTATTGCTTTTCCACTAAACCCAGACGGTTGATAAGATCGCCATACATTTTGAACTGGTCCTGTGCAAACGCGGCGAAGGCTTGCGAGTCCATGTAATAGGCTGGGGTATCCACCGGCTCGACGTCAGCCCGATACGCATCGCTTTTCAATGCCGTTTGGCATGCGTTTTCCAATGCAGCTATCGCCTCTTTAGGCAGGCCCTTTGGCGCAATCAACCCGCCCCATATAGACGCATTGATAGACCATCCCGCTTCTTGAATGGTCGGAGCATCGGGATAGCCGGCCAGCCTCTTGTCCGAGAACACCGCCAACGGGCGCAGCTTATAGCGCTTGGACACCGTCGGCGTCTCGTTGAACACCATGATCTGTTTCCCCATCAGATCAGTGACCATCTCTCCAGAGCTTTTGTATGGAACGTGCAGCGCCGTGGCCCCAGCCTGATCCATCAACATCTCCATGGCCAGATGCAGCAATGTGCCGTGCCCTGATGACCCATACGTCAGCTTGCCCGGGTTTTCTTTCGCATAAGAGATGACATCCGAGACGCTGCGAAAAGGCGAATCCTCCGTGACCATCATCATCAGCGGCACTGAATAGGTGGCACATACGTGGTCAAAATCCTGATAGGTGTATCCCGTCTGTCGGATCGCGGGTTGCAGGACTTCCGGCCCGATAACGGACAGGCCCACCGTGTATCCGTCTGCCGCAGATCGCTTCAGTTGGGTCATCCCGATGGCACCGCCCGCTCCGGCTTTGTTTTCAACAACAATCGTCGCAGGCAGCGCGGCGCTCAGATGCTTCGCCAGGATTCGAGCCATGATGTCGGAGGTGCCGCCTGGACCAAACGGCACGATCATGGTGACGGGTTTACTGGGGTAGTTCGCCTGCTGTGCAGACACGATCTGAGGCGCCATGGCCAGCGCCGTGGCGGTCGCGATCGCGCTCACCAGAGCCAATGGTGATTTCATCGTGTTGTCTCCCAATCTCTCTTTAGTACACGCTGCTTTCGAATTTTTTTGCGATGGCGGGCCGGATAGCACCGATGAAAGCAGTCGCCTGCCGCATCATCATGCCCATATCCGAAGCCACGGCAACGAACGAGTAACCGAGTTCGATGAACTCGGAAACCATCTCGGGGGTAGGACCGACAATGCCGCAAGGTTTGCCGATCGCCTGGCAACGTTTGGCCACATCGGCGATCACGGCTTCGACGTCGGGATGAGCGATGTTGCCGATATGCCCCATGTTGGCGGATAGATCGCCTGGTCCCAGGAAAAGCGCATCGACGCCCGGCACACTCGCAATATCCTCCAACGCAGCCACAGCCTGCGGCGTTTCCAACTGAATGATGGTGAAGACCGAGTCATTCGCGCGTTTGGCGTACTCGTTTGCTGTGCCATAGCCGCTGGCACGATGCACGGCCGCAAAACCGCGAATTCCTTCAGGCGGATACTTTGCATACGATACCGCCTGCTGAGCCGCCGCAGCGCTGTCCACAAACGGCACCATGACGGTTTTGGCACCGAGATCCAAGGCACGCTTGAACAGGATCGGATCATTGGCCGCCAACCGGGCAATCGGGCAGGCATTAGTGCCGGCGATCGCTTGCAGTACCGCGAGCGTTTCTTTTTCATCAAGCGGGACATGCTCCAGGTCGACCAATAGCCAATCGAATCCAGCGTGGCCCATGGCCTCCGCCGTACTGGAGGTGCCTGACATCAGCCACGTTCCAAGCGGCACGCCAGGTTCATTCAAACGGGTGCGAAATGCGTTTTCTAACAAGTCTTTCGGCGCTGGCATTACGTGTCCTTGTCTGCGTTTTTAGTAAATAGAGGGTTCGGGCGTAGGCGCGGTCCCTTCGAGGGCCTTGAAATCGCAGCCTTGATGGGCCTGTGTCACTTCTGCCTGGTAAATACGGGTGTAGCCGCGCTCATAGGTCGTGGCGGGTGGCACCCATTGTTTTCTCCGCTCAGCCAGTTCGGCGTCGGAAATCAGAACGTCGAGTTGCCGTTTCGCGATATCGAGCTGAATCAGATCGCCCGTACGAATCAGAGCCAAGGGCCCGCCCACAGCGGACTCGGGGCTGATGTGCAAAACACAAGTCCCATAATGTGTGCCGCTCATTCGCGAATCCGAGAGACGCAAAATGTCGGTGACGCCTTTTTCGAGCAACTTTTTGGGAATCGGCAGATTGCCCCATTCCGGCATGCCAGGGCCACCGACCGGACCGCCATTACGCAACACGAGAACTGTATTCTCATCCACATCCAATGCGGGATCGTTGATGGCAGCCAACATATCTGCGTTGGAATCAAAGACCAACGCCGGTCCGGTATGTTTCAGCAAGCGTGCAGATGCGGCAGACGGTTTGATGACAGCCCCCTGCGGGCATAGATTTCCATGCAACACGGCGAGCGCCATACTGGCCTCAGGACAGCCATCCGCCGCACTCACAACCGGATTGCTCAACGGCCGGATCACATCGTCGTCTGTGCTGACATGCCCCTCGATATTGGCGCCTAATGTCTTGCCCGTACACGTCAATGTGTCCAGTGCCAATACATCGCTGATACGGTTCAGCAACGCGGGCAATCCACCTGCGTAGTAAAAGTCTTCCATCAGGCGGTTACCCGAGGGGAACAGATTGGCGATGACGGGTACCTTGCGCGCCATGCTGTCGAAATCATCCAGCCCCAGCTCAATGCCGGCGCGATTCGCCATGGCGGGTAGATGAACAGCCGCATTGGTGGACCCACCCAACGCCATCCACGTCGCCACCCCATTCAGAAACGACGCACGGCTCAGGATCTTCGACGGCGTGAGGTCATCCCACACCATGTCGACAATCCGAGTTCCGCAGGACCAGGCCATTCGAGTATGCCCCGCGTCCATGGCAGGCACACTCGTCGAGCCCGGCAAGGCCAGTCCCATGGCCTCTACGATGGCGGTCATCGTGCTGGCTGTACCCATCGTGTTGCACGTACCGGGGGCACGCGTCATCCGCGCCTCCAGTGATATCCATTCATCCTGGTCGATGGCGCCAATGGTGTACTGTTCCCAGTATTTCTTGGTATGCGTGCCGGCTCCGACTGCTTGTCCCTTGTATCGGTCGTTCAACATAGGACCTGCAGGGCAAAAGATGGCAGGAATCCCCATCGATATAGCCCCCATCACCAGGCCGGGCGTGGTTTTGTCGCAGCCGCCCAGTAGCACCACGCCGTCCAGAGGCAAACTGCGGATAAGCTCCTCGGCCTCCATGGCCAGAAAGTTTCGATAGAGCATGGTCGTCGGTTTCACCATGACCTCGCCGAGACTCATCGCCGGCAGCTCTAACGGATACCCCCCTGCCTGCAACACGCCTCGTTTGATAGCTTGTGCGCGATCTCGCAGGTGCGCGTGACAAGGAGACAGATCGCTCCACGTGTTCAGGATGCCGATGATGGGCCGTCCCATGAACTCTTCGCGATTCAGCCCTTGCTGCTGCATGCGCTGCCGATGGGCAAAACCGCGAATGCTTTCTCCGGCGAACCAGCGTTGGCTGCGCAGTTCGCCGATTTTCTTTCTTTCAACCATGTTTCAATCCAGCTTGATATTGGCAGCCTCGATGAGCTTGCCCATTGCTTTCAGATCCTTGTTCAATAGATCCGAGAATTCTTGCGGAGAAGACGAAAGGACTTCGTAGCCCTGCGCCTCTAGCGGTTTGCGAAATGTGGGATCGGTGAGGATGGCCACGATCTCGGTGTTCAATTTTTTTACGATGGCATCGGGCGTGCCCTGACGCACCAGCAACCCATTCCACACGCGGGACACCACCCCATCGACACCTTCCTCGCTGAAGGTAGGCACGCCGGGCGCACTGTTGGCGCGCTTGGTATCCGTCACAGCCAGAATGCGAATCTTGTCCGACTTTTGATAGCCGACGATGGCGGGCAAGTTGATAAACATCATCGGAATGGCGCCGCCCATGACATCGGTCAACGCCGGAGGCGCTCCCTGATACGGAACATGCATCAACTCAATGCCCGCTTGCTTTTGAAACAACACCCCTGCCAAATGCATGGAATTGCCATTCCCTGCCGACCCGAATGCAATCTGGCCAGGCGCCCTCTTTGCCGCTGCAATCACGTCCGCAACGCTGCGATATGGCGTGCCGCTATTGACGATCAGCACGTTGGGCATTTGGTGCGTCAGCGTGATCGGTTGCAGGTCCTTGACCGGGTCATAACCCATGTTTTTGTACAGGTGCGGATTGACCGCGAGCGTACTGGTCGAGCCGAGCAGCAAGGTATATCCGTCCGCTGCTTGCTTGGCGACCAAGGCTGAGCCGATGTTGCCATTCGCACCAGGGCGATTCTCCACAATGACGCTTTGCCCCAGCCGCTTGCCCAGCTCGCTAGCCATACTGCGCGCAAACTGGTCGGCAACGCCGCCGGCCGGATACGGCACCACCAGGGATACCGGCTTTTTCGGGTAACCCTGCGCCTCATTCGCTTGGGCGGGCACGGGGCATAGCGGCAAGCAGGCCAGCAGCGCTGCGGCAAGGGCAAATCGACGTCTTGATCCAGCTCCATGTACGGCCATCTTTTGTCTCCCGGGGCACAGGCCCCTCTTCGTTTTCGTGCAATTTCTAGCGAATTGCATCTCAGGGTTAGCTCGGATGTTACCGGTAACTGTTACCGGTAACATCGAAGGCAGTGTAGGATCAACATTCGATCTGGCGCCATCAGTAGAAACCATGACTCAACACAATAAGCCTGACACCAAAGAGACTCCTCGCGCGGCCCGTCGCAAGACCGGGACCTACACCATCCATGACGTTGCCCACATGGCTGGCGTGTCCTCGATTACCGTCTCCCGCTACTTCAACTCGCCCGATAAAGTGTCTGCCGGATTACGCGAGCGCCTGAAAGAGATCGTCGACAGCATTGGCTATGTCCCCAGCCAAGTCGCCGGCGGGCTCGCCTCAGGCAGAGGCCGCGTGGTCTGCGCAGTCATGCAGAACATTGCCAGCACGACGTTTGCCGACCTCGTAAAGGGGATGACCGATGAACTGCAATCGTCCGGTCTGCAGCTCTTGCTGGCCAACGCCCAATATTCAAAAGAACAGGAAGAACAAGCCATCCGCACCTTTGTGGGTTGGCATCCGAGTGCGCTGATACTGACACGGGATGATCACACGCCCGCATCGGAAACCATGCTGAGAGGGTTGAACATTCCAATCGTCGAGGCCTGGGGATTTGTTCCGGAGCGACCTTTTCATCAAGTGGGATTTCCGCACGCTGAAGTCGGCGCAATACTCGCTGGGCATTTTCTAGATCAAGGATGCAAGCGCATTCAGTTTGTTCTGCCCATGGCTGAAGAAGATTTTCGTGCCAGACAACGGGCTGACGGGTACGCATCGCAGATGCGAAAAGCAGGGCTGAAACCAGATATCCAGATCGCGGCGCATTCTGATGACTTTGATGTCGGGGAAAAATGGATCGAGTCATTCGCAAAAGCGCCGAAACGCTCGCGGCCCGAGGCAGTGATTTTTTCCAACGACAATATGGCTGCCGGGGCTATTCTGCATGCGGCGGCGTGTAGTGCAGGACTGCCTCGGGATTGCCTGATCGCGGGATTCGGGGATGCGGCAATATCTTCACGTTTGACACCTGCATTGACGACCGTGCGGCCTCCGAGATACCAGATCGGTCAACACGCGGCGCGAGCGATATTGAAGCTCTTGAATACTGAAGGGGAAAACCCGGCGGATCTGGTGCGGGATGAATTCGAGAGCGAATTGATTGTCAGGGAAAGCAGCCGGCGTAGATGATCTGCGCGTCAGGCCATCAGGCTGACGCATTGTTATGGACGTGCGGCAGACGCCTGCGCCATTCTGCGTAATCGAGAGGCGTCCTTGGCCGGAGGATCACCGAACATACGGGCATAGTCGCGGCTGAACTGAGACGGGCTTTCGTAGCCCACCCGAAACCCGGCGCCTGCGGCATCCATCGACTCCGCAACCATCAGCCGGCGCGCTTCCTGCAATCGCAATTGGCTCCGAAAATCCAGCGGACTCATTGATGTGACCGCCTTGAAGTGCGCATAGAAGGCCGAGCGACTCATTCCGGCGACGTCGGCGATTTCTTCAATCCGGCAGTTTTTGCTGTAATGCCCGCGCAGCCAGGCAATGGCCTTGGCGATCTGATTCAGGCGGCTGTCCGCTGCAGCCATCTGGCGCAGGATGCCATTTCCCGGATCCATCAGAAGACGATAGAGAATCTCGCGGATCATTAGCGGAGCCAGGGCGTCGATATCCCTCGGCGTGTCGAGCAGCGCTGCCAGGCGTACCGCGGCGTCCAACACCTCTGGTGTGGTGTCGTTGAGCGCGATGCCGGCCGACGGTACATCGTCGTTCTGATCTTGCACCGGGTAACGCAAACAAAGGTCGCTCAGCTCGGCCAAATCGAGATCGACCACGAGGCACAGATAGGGAGCCGCCTCGCTGGCCTCAATGACTGTCCCCGTAACAGGTAGATCGACGGAAGCAACCAGGTATCTGGCCGGGTCGTACACGTACGTAGTCGTCCCCAGCATTACCCGCTTTCGGCCCTGTGCAATAAGACAAAGTGTCGGCTCATACACCACCGGCATCGGCATGGTAGGGCTGTTTGAACGAAGCAATTTCACACCTGGAATCGGCGTGTCATAGGCGCCATTACCCGGGGCATGGCGATTCAGAATATCGACAAGCTTTGTCAGAGAACCCATGTGTCACTCTATGAGAATGTTGGCATATCAACGGCCGCAGAGCCGTGTGCTCGGACGATCGTACAAGAACTCAGGACGATCCTGCTACACCCATTGACCTCACTCAACGCAAACTGCTGCCTGGCCAGATACACGATTTTCGGTCAATGACGCATCCGAACAAATCGGCGTGGCCTCCTGTCTCGGTGTCCGTCAGTGCCGATGCACTGGCAACCACAACGTCTCCCTATTCCAGAGCACTCTCATACCCATAGGAGCACAGCGAATGCTGATTTTCAGATATCTCATCACAGTAACGGCGCTGACGTTCGCCACGCTGATCGCTGGCTGCGCGAATGCCCAACCCGGCGATTCCACGACCGAGCGTAATCGGCAGTTCATCGTACAGGCCTTTGAGCAATGGGCCGCTGGCACCGGGACGTTCTTCCAAGACGTGTTGTCACCTGACGTCGTCTGGACAATCAAGGGAACGAGCCCTGCTGCCGGAACATACCGGGGCCGAGATGCGTTCATGGAGCAGGCAGTCGCGCCCTTCGCAGCGCGCCTGTCTACACCCGTGCGGCCCACAGTGAAAGACGTATGGGCCGAGGGTGACGATGTCGTCGTTCATTGGGATGGCACGGCAACCGCCGCCGACGGGGAGCCCTACCACAACAGCTATGTGTGGATTTTCCGAATGGAAAATCAACGCGCAATCGAAGTCATCGCCTTCCTCGACCTCGCGCCCTATGACGATGTCATAAAACGGATTTCTATTGAACAACAAGGAGAAACGCACATGAATGAGCACCCTTACGTAGGAATGTGGGTGACTGACGACGGACACATCCGCCATGAGCTTCTAGCCAACGGTCGATACGACGAGGCGCGCGGTAGTCGGGAGAGCGCCTATCAGGGCCGTTATGAGGTGAAGGGCAACCACATCGATTATTGGGACGACACCGGATTCACCGCAGATGGCGTATTCATCGATGAGAACACCCTTCATCACGGCGGCATGGTTTTCCGTCGCCGAGGATAGCCTCGGGCATTGGATGATGCGTGGAGGCGGATTCCTGACTCGGACGGCGTTGAGGTTACTCAATGCGCAGCGATCCTAGAATCCCTCGAATATCCAACGGGCCGGACCTCAGGAATTGATCGCAAATTGCCTCGGAGATCTCCGGGTCGCAATCCTGGTTCAAGAGCACCAGGGATTTTTCCCGGAGTTTTTCGTGTCGTGCTGTGTTCTCTGAGGATCCAGACGGATTGGATTGCATGATCCGATGTGGCGTGCCAGAACGATCAATGACCTCCACCCAACCACAGAACTCCTTTGGATAACGCCGATCCAGATCATCGTCCCTGACCATCTCGATCGCATTGGCCAGCTGAACGATGGCTGGATCACGGCGTTGCGCTTCGCCGAAATCCTGTGGCAACACCGAACCTCGCAACAGTGCAGCAGCGACGGCATAACGTACGCTCATCTGAGCCTGCAGCTCGGACCCTGGCTCGTATCGGTAACCGCATTGGATGTCCACCAGCGTCGGCACACCCACCCGCACCACCCCACCATGCGACCATACAGGCCGTAGCTCGAGGGCTGCATCAACGTGAGCATGAGCACTGCCGCAACAACTATAGGGTTTGAAATTGGTCTTGGCGGCGTGCCAGGTTTTACCTAACTCATGCAGCAAGCGAGTGGCATCCGAATGATCGGAAAACGCCTTCATCATGCCTCCGTCTTCCGCCTCGATGGCATACGCCGGGCCGGTCAAACCATTGCGCGCGAGCTCTGCCGATACCACACCGGCTCTGGCGGCCATGCCCGCGTGCAGCCGCTTCGAGTCGGAGCCGTCCAACGTAAAGGCAAATAGTCCACTAGATTGGGTAGCTGCCAATCCCAAAGCGGACTGGATCTCGCATGGTTTCAACTGCAACATGACCGATACGGCCGCAGCCGCCCCCAGCGGCCCGCATACCGGCGTCAGATGCCAACCGCGCAGACGCGTTTCGGCCGGCGATAATGCCAGCGACGTCCTTATCATCACCTCATAGCCCACAGCCAGAGCCATATCCAGTTGCGCAGGGTCAACGCGATAATGCTCTGCCACCGCGAACACGGACGGAACAATGACAGCGCCTGGATGCACCTTGGCATTGTGGAAGTCGTCGAGCTCCAACGCATGAGCTGCTGCACCATTGACCAAGGCGGTATCGGATGGCCTTAGCCGCGTATCGCCTTCCCCCCAGAGGGTCGCGCCCCGCTGCAAGCGGTTGTCCTGGACGGCCCAGTTGCGAATCGCCTGATACCACGGAGTGCGTCTGCCACTGAGCGCCACACTAAAGGTGTCCAGCGCCAGATGACGCATTTCTCGAGTGACTGCGTCGGGGATCTGGTCGGGGGATAAATCCGCCAACCACGTGGCCAAGCTACTCGTTATCATGTGAGGGTCCCTTTATTTCACTTGACCGCAATATCGGCTTCTTTGGCGAGCAGGCTGATCTTGTCGTGCTCGTCTTGCTGTACTTTTGCCAAGTCCTGGGGTGAAGTCTCGGCGACCTCGAACATCATGGTGTCAAAGACCTTGGTCACTTCGGGCGCATGGATCGCTTTGTTGATTTCGGTGGCGAGTTGGCTCGCGATGTTGGCCGGCAGGCCCGCCGGCCCCCATACGCCATACCACGAGGAAAAATCGAAGCCTTCTACCCCGCTTTCCGCCACGGTAGGCACGTTGGGCAGTCTGGAGACTCGCGACGAGCTTGTCACCGCGAGGGCCTTGAGCTTTCCGGATGCGACATAAGGATAAGCGCCGGGCATGGGTGAAGCCGCAGCCGAAACATGCCCAGCCGTCACATCGGTCAGCTGCGGTGCAGCACCGCGATACGGCACAATCTGCATGCCGAGTTTCAGATCACGATTCAGCATCTCCTCCACGAGATGGCTCGATGTCCCATAACCCGACGTCGCCCACGTCAAGGAATCCTTTTTTGCGTGAGCCTGGGTTTGCAGTTCCTTTAGCGTGTTAAAGGGCGACTGCGCCCCTGTGACTACCAATAGCGGCACCGTGCCGAGCCGGGCGATCGGGGTAAAGTCCTTCAGCGCATCGTATTTGACTCGCGCATCCACCAAGGGCAGATATACCTGACTAGAGGCGTGCAGCAGCAGCGTGTAGCCATCGGGCTTGGCACGAGCGACATATTCCGAGCCGATCATGCCGGACGCGCCGGGCTTGTTTTCTATCACGATCGGTTGTCCCAACTGCTTCTGCAATTGAGCGGTGACCAGGCGAGCCACGGTATCAACAGACCCGCCCGGCGTGTAAGGCACGACGACGGTAATGGGTCTGGAAGGATATTTGTCAGTGTCGCCGTGCGCTTGAGCCGCCATCAAGGAAGTCACCGCCACGGCGATCATTGCCCATATCCGTCGCGAGGTATGCAGGTTCGTCATTATTGTCTCCGTGTGAATGATCGGTGCGGTAAGTCGTTCATCGACACCGCTTTTGTGTGTATTGACAATCTAGGCGCCATCCTCGAGCCCGTCCAATACCGTTTCGATACCCGAGTTATTTGCCGCGGATATAACGAACAACGCTATGATCCGCATACCATGCCGGGAGTGCATGGAGGCGCTATCAAAACGGGGGGCTGCCATGCATAGTCCGGAAATCAGGCATCTGCGCTACTTTGTGGCTGTCGCGGAAGAACTAAGCTTCAGCAAGGCGGCGGTCCGGCTTCATATGTCGCAGCCACCGCTATCGCAGCAGATCAAGGCACTGGAAGACGATCTGGGCGTCCAATTGCTCGAGCGCAGCCGGCGCGAAGTCCGATTGACAGAGGCCGGCAAGATATTCCTGAACGAGAGCCGCAACATTCTCGCGAACCTGCGTAGCGCGGTCGGCGCCACGATCAGAGCGGCCGCTGTCGACGGCGGCAATATAAGAATCGGTTTCGTCACATCGGCGCTACTGCAGGTATTGCCCATTGTGTTGGACCGGATATCAAAAGACTTTCCCGGCATCGAATTAAGCATCTACGACATGTCGTCGCGCGACCAAGTCGACTCGTTGATGCAGGAACGGCTGGACATCGGCATCGTTCACTCCATCCCGGCCATTTCGACATTCAACAAGCTGCCAATTTATTCTCAACCGTTTATCCTGGCCATTCCTGAAGGTCATGAGCTCGAGCACGCAGAGAAAATCACCGCAGCGGAGCTGGAAAAACACCGCATCATTGGTTTCTCACGGGATCACTCGCCGTCTTTGTATGATGCGCAATTGGCGTGCTGCCTCGCAAAAGGCTTTCGTCCCACGCTGGTACACCAGGCAAGAACGCCATTCACGGTTTTTCAACTGATCCGTTCCGGGCTGGGCATCTCCATTGTTCCCAAGCCGTATTCGCGACTACCCTTTCCCGGCATCGTCTTCAAGGACGTCGACAACAGCGCCGGCCATCTGCATCTGTACGCAATCTGGAGAGACGAGGTATCGACGGAACTGGTCAAGAAAGTCATCCGTCAGGTGATGTACGAGCCATTCGCCGATCCCGAGTAACGATCCCGCACGCTCCTCAACCAGCCAACCCGCTGCCCCGCTTGACTAGGCGCGGGTTGCGCTCAAAATATCGAGCAACGGCTGGATGTCCTCCAATTGATCCAGGTTGCGTGTCAGCTCAATCACAGTATCGATGTCTTCCGTCCGTAGGCAAGGCCTCACAATATTGCGGAACTTGTATTCGATCTCGGATGGGCTGAGCGGGCTTTCCGGACTGCCGCGCCGATGCAGTATTTCGGTGGTAAACACTTCCCCAGAGATCGACGTAATAGTCACCACCGCCGCGTGCCGGAATGCCGGTCCCATCGCGTCGATGCGGGGATCGACACGAGCCGTCATGCGGGCAATGAGCGCCAGGAGGCGGGGATCGGCCAAACGCTCCTGGCGATACTGCTCTACGAACGCCATGCCATCGCAAGCCATCACTGCCAAGCTATAAAACAGGTTCATCTGCGCGGCAGTGACTCCCTGCGCTTTGTATTCCCAGGCGCAATGAACATGAGTCATGTGGCTGACGCCGACATCAATGCTTGCTATCGTATCCGGCCGTAGATCGTGAGTCTGCATCAGTTGTGCCAGCGCATCGAGCGCGGCATGGATGCTTGTAACGCTGGCATGTGGCTTATAGCCGACTTTTTCCGTTTCCCAAACAACGCCCAGTCCATCGGTCAATCGCCCAGGATTGGGCTTGCCCGAGTAGGAGCTCAAGTAGCCTCCATAAGAAGCCTCCAGCACATCAGTGATGCCGGTAAAGTCCTTGTCAGCCAGCAGCGCCGCATAGACCCCGCTCTGAGCCGCACGTCCAGAATGGAATCGCTTGACCATTGCCCCTTCTTGAGCCGCCATCAGTCCGCCCGCTTGAGACCCTGCGATACCCAAGGTGTGTTGCATACGATGCGCATCGAGCCCCAACATGCGGCCCGCCGTTGCGGCAGCAACGAAAACGCCGGACGTCCCCTGCGGATGAAAGCCTCGGAAAAATAGATCCATGGTCGCCGCGTTGCCAATACGGGTCCCGATTTCATATCCGGCCACAATCGCAGTTATCAGGTCCCGGCCGTGGCGCTTGCCCGTCTTTTCCGACAAGGCGACCGCCACAGGGACAGCAATGGAACCAGGATGAAGGATCGATTCCTTATGAATATCGTCCAATTCGAATGCATGGCCCGCGGTGGCGTTGACCAGCACGGCATCCGCGACAGAGGCTTTCCGTCCGCAGCCGTACAACGAGGCGACAGGAATGCTGCCCTGTTCCTCCACCATGGCTTGAACTTTCTGTGTCCAGGGCAAGGTCATCCCGAACAGGCAACAACCGATGCTGTCCAATATGCTGGTCTTGATTCTGCCGACGACATTGTCGGGAATCTGATTGAACGACAGGGCAGCCGAAAAGCTGGCGAGTTCCCGCGTGGCATTGTCCAACAAGGAGATGGATGATTGAGTCATTCGTCGCGGGTATGATTGGCAAGGCGTGACTGTGCAGCCAGGTACGCAAGCATTTCCTGTATGACGGCCTGCGGTTGCTCGGGCAGCAGTGCATGCGCAGCGTTCTGAATGGTCTTGTTCGTCACGCGCTCGCCCAGATAATCCTTGAGCACGTTTGCGAAGCGCGCAGGAGCAATGACGTCGTACTCGGCCTGCAGATTCAATATCGGCGCTGTCCCACCCGCAAAGAAATCATCCACCGGCGTTCTCTTTTGCGCGAGTGTCTGCATAGTCATCAGCGTCGTGTTCCACCCATTGAGCCAGGCTCTCGCATCATTGCCCGGCGCGAAAAAGACCTTTTGCAGGCTTTCCAGGCGCGTTGCTTCAGGCAACAGCATATTTCCGCAGACCTCGATCTGAGCCCGGGTCTCATCGCTGATAGGAACGCCTTGGTAACCTACGGGCACTTTACCAGCGGAGCCCGCCAACAGCAGCAATGCACGTACCAAGTCGGGCCGGTCAGACGCGACCGTCCTGGCAATCCAGTTTCCATGAGCATGCCCGATGACGAACGCTGGCCCTCCGCCGTCATGTTCGATGACGGCCGCGATATCCTCGGCCCAGTCATGCAACGTCTTTCCTTCCAAGGGACCAGTGCTGCCACCGTTACCACGCGGCTCGGGGCACAACACCCGATAGCCTGCCTGACTCAACGGGGTGGCAATGTCGGCCAAGTCCTCTGCGCCGCGGCCGAGCGACGGCAGCATCACGATCAGATCGCCACCGCGATCGCCATACGCATAGACTTCCAACTCGACGCCATTCGGGCGCTTTATCTTGTAGCGCATCCTGTTCTGCCCAGCAGGGTGGACACCGTCGTCGCTGTCGAACGACGAGGAGGATTGAGAAACCGGCTGCATTGTTGCTCCTGTGCAATGTCGCGGTGACATTCCTGTCATGACCATGGAACATCACTCTAGAGACTAGTTGCCAGGGTGGCTAATACAGAATTCGGCTAACAGTTATCCGATGTCGAAATAACAGATAAGACGTTGGCACTCCTATCAGGCAATGCTGTCCTATCGTCATGGCCCGCGCTATTTAATCCTCGGCCGCCGCGATACCGTGTCGGCATGCACTATGCTCCGATCGCCTGCGCAAGCATCTGGATGGAAAGCGGCGCACAACCTTCGGCATCATTGCTGACCGTCACATAGGCAGGCTGGCCTGCGCCCGTGATACCACGGATGGTGCGTGCCAGCACGGCACGTGTATGAGGGTCTTCGCTGAGGATGGCATTAAATGGATCGTGCTTCTTTTGCGCGTCGGCATAACCGTACGCGCCAAAGATCCGATTCAGGGTCCAACGGCAGACCAGCGGGCCCGGCCATAGCGCACGCAGCATGGGCAGTTGCTCCTCGATCGGCGGCATCTTGCCATGCAAGCCCAGGCAGAACGTGGCCCTATGCGCCTTGAGTGTGTCTACCAGCCCTTGGCTCAGCAACTCGGGATCTCGGACTTCCACGGCCACGATTACGGCGCCATCCGCAGGCAAGGCCTGCTGGACGGCCGCCAGCATACCGTCCAGCCGCTCCAGCAGCGATGCGGGATGGCCGAGCCAGTTCCAGGGCAAAGGACTGAGTTGAAAGACCAGGACGCCCAGTTTGGCGCGCAAACCGGCGAGCGTCGGCTGTACAAAGTGCTCCACGGCCAGGCGCGGATCGAGAAAATTCGGGTTGGCCTTGCGTGCCTTGCCGTCCTCGCTGCGTACCTGGGCATCGGTGATGCTGGCGGGACACTTGACGACAAAACGGAAATCCTCGTCGACTTGCCCTGCGTAAGCGGCGTATTGGCTTGTCGTCAACGGGCGCCAGAAAGTACGGTCCACGCACACTGTCCGCAACAACGGGTGCTGATGGTAGGCCTCAAGGCCGTTTTTGGACAGCGTAGCCGAAGCGTAATCCCCATCCCACACCAATCCATCCCAGCCCGGATAGGACCAGGTAGAGACACCAAAACGCAATTGCGCTGGCAACTGCCGCGCAAGATCGCGCCAGCCCTCAACGCTGGGCGCGGGCTGCACCTTGTTAGGGTTCAGGTTGATGAAAGACACCGCATCCCCCTGAGAGGCGGCAGCGGCCTCCGGCTGCGTAGCGGTATCTCCAAATAAGTCGTCTTGCATGCTTGGATACTGGCATTGAAACAGGCTAAAGCGTACCGTATTGCCGTCTTGATGGCGGAAAGGAGTAATCTCACCCTGCAGAGCGACCCGCCACACCCGGCCCGTCGTCCGAAAGGATTACACTTGCTGACAACGGGCACGTGATCCCGGCCTGCGGCTTTGCCTTTTGAATTCAAGCCGTTATTTCAGTGAACTAGCGAATATTCCCATGTCCAACACCGCCTCTTCTTCCGTTTCCTTCAATACGATACGTTCTACGACAGCGCGGACGGTCGCCGAACGCGACTCCATCCTGGCCGATCCTGGGTTTGGGAAATATTTCACGGATCACATGGTCTCGATCGACTGGACCAAGGAAAAGGGTTGGCATGATGCCGAGGTACGGCCTTACGGTCCGTTGCAGCTGGATCCGGCGGCCTCGGTCCTGCATTATGCGCAGGAAATCTTCGAAGGCCTGAAGGTCTACCGCCATGCAAACGGCTCGGTCTGGACGTTCCGCCCGCAAGCCAATGCAGAACGCATGCAACGCTCCGCGCGCCGTCTGGCCCTGCCGGAGCTGCCCACCGAAATATTCATCGAATCGCTCAAGCAGTTGCTGGCCGTCGACGCCCCGTGGGTGCCCTCCGCGCCGGAAACCAGCCTGTACCTGCGTCCGTTCATGATCGCCAACGAGAGCTTCCTGGGTGTTCGTTCGGCGCACCGTGCAGCCTACTATGTGATCGCCAGCCCGGCGGGCTCGTATTTCGCCGGCGGAGTCAAGCCTGTGTCGATCTGGCTGTCGACCGACTACGCGCGTGCGGCCAAGGGGGGTACGGGTGCTGCCAAGTGCGGTGGCAACTATGCAGCCTCGCTGCTGCCCCAACAGGAAGCCTACGAAAACGGCTGCGCTCAGGTGCTGTTCCTCGATCCACTCGAGGGCAAATACCTCGAGGAACTGGGTGGAATGAACGTGTTCCTGGTCCGGAAGGACGGAACCTTGGTCACCCCCGAGTTGTCCGGCAGCATTCTCGAGGGTGTGACTCGCGCCAGCATCATTCAATTGGCTCGTGACCGCGGCCATGAGGTGCAAGAGCGCAAAGTCTCGGTGCAAGAATGGCGCGATGGCTTTGCGTCTGGCGACATCGTAGAGGCTTTCGCTTGCGGTACCGCAGCAGTGGTGACGCCGATATCGGTGCTGAAAGGCGCCGATTTCACCGTGGGCGACGAGAATGCACCCGCAGGCAAGCTGACCATGGCCTTGCGCGAGGAATTGACGAACATCCAGTATGGCCGTACGGCGGACCCTCACGGCTGGATGATGCGTCTGGCGTAAAGGTTAGGGTGAAGTAAGCCTTTCGAACTGCCGGAAGGTTTACTCCTCGCCAATGTCTGCGTGCGTAGACACCCACAGTACCAGCGCGTCTTTCTTGCTCAGGCTGATCACCCGATGGCCCATGCGGCTGTCGATGTAGAAACTCTCGCCCGCTCGCAGGCGGGCGGGCTCGTAAAACTCGGTGTAGAGCTGGACTTCGCCTTCCAGGACGTAGACGAACTCCTCGCCCCGATGGCGGCTCCAGTCGTGGAACTCCTCAAACGAGCGAGCCTTCACTCGGGTATGGAACGGCATCATGCGCTTGTGCGACAGCGCGGTACAGAGCAGACGGTGGCCGTAGTACGGCGTTTCGTACGGGCGCCCTTCTCCCGCAAGGCTGAGACTGCGGCGTCCGGTACCCATATGGGCGTCGGATGCCGTGAACAGTTCGGCCACGTCCAGATCCAGGCCCGCTGCGATCTTGATCAAGTTGTCATAGGTAGGCGAGAGCAGGCCGTTCTCGATTTTGGACAACGTGGATGCGGACACGCCGGTAGCCGCCGCCGCCTGCTTCAAAGTCCAGGTCCGCGCTCGGCGCAAGGCTCTCAGCCGTTGTGCCAACACGCTCTGTTTGTCGTCTTCCATCTATACGCCCTGTCATGCCCGCGACCGCCTCTCCCGCCACCAGTCGCGGGCCTGGTACGACCAATAAGTCAATTGAACCGCCGCCCTGCCGACACTGCCCCCGGCCCATGCAAGTCCAAAGGGGGCAAATAACTTGTAGCGCTGGGTATCGCCTGTGATGCCCTCGGCGACGACTCGGCCGCCGATCGCGGTGGTATTCATGCCATGCCCGCCGAATGCCGTGCAGTACCAGACGTCCGGAGCCAACTGGCCAATCTGCGGCATCAGATGTCGAGCGTAGGCCATACGCCCCGACCACGCCGTCTCGACCTTCACCCCCGTCAGTTGAGGGTAGACGGAAAGTAATTCGCGACGCAGCGACTCTGCCAGATCCGGTGGATCATCCACACGGGTGGTGATTCTACTGCCCCAGCCGATGCGGCCGCCATCGAGCACCCGGTAGTAGTTGCCGGCGCGGCGGTCGTCGCCGATGGCGGCATTGCTGCGGATGGCGTCTCGGACCCGGTCGCCAAGAGGCTCCGTCAGCATGATGTAGGTGACTATCGGTTGCATTGCCCGGCGCAACGTGGGCACGATTCCGTCTGTATAGCCGCCGGTGGCCAGCACCACGGAGCGGGCGTCGACCTGGCCCTGCCCCGTAAGCACGCGCTTGACTGCGCCGTCCAGTTCGACGTGCTTGACGGCAGTATCCTCGTGAATCCGTACGCCCAGCCGCACGCATTCGCGGGCCAGCGCGCGAGCGTAATTCAACGGATGAAAGTGAAACGACGAAGGATCCTCGATCCCCTGGTGATAGACATCCGATAGCAGCCGCTCACGCACCTCGGCACGGGTCAGAAAGCGGACGTCTCGCCCGAAGTCGCGCTGCTGGCCATCGCACCATTGCCGCAGCGCATCGGTCGCTTCGTAGCGCACGACGCGTAAACGGCCGTCTACCTTGTGCGCATCGCCGATCGCCAGATCGCGGATATTGGCGCGGATAATTTCCACGCCTTCCATAGAAAGCCAGTAGAGCTCACGGTAGTGGTCTTCATCCACATGCCGGCGAATGGTGTCCGTGCCCGCAGCAAAGGCGGGCGACACTGATCCGCCATTGCGGCCCGATGCCCCCCAGGCGATGCGCCGCCCTTCCAGCAAGGTCACGTTACGCCCGCGCCGTGCCAGCTCCAGCGCGGTGGACAGGCCAGCCAACCCTCCTCCTATCACGCAGACATCGGTGCTATCCGCCCCCGTCAACGGTGGATAGTAAGTGCCAGTATCGGCTAGCGTACGGCGGTAATAAGTGTCAACGTACTCGGATGCCATGATGCTGTGTCTCAGTGCAGGCTTGCGCCCTGCAGGCCGCCGGCCAGCCGCTTTTCGAGCCAGTTGGCCAGGCGCAGCAGCGGGTAGCAGTAAATGAAATAGATGGCCGCGATCATGCCGTAGATAAAGAGCGATTTGGACGGGAAGGTGATGATGAACACTTCACCCTGCCGCGTCAGTTCAGTGATGCCGACCACCGACAGAATGGCCGTGCTCTTGATCAGCATGACGTAGACGCCGCTCATCGGCTGCACGATGAGACGCATGGCCTGCGGCAAAATGACCAGCCACAGGATCTGGAGAGGTTTGAGGCCAAGCGTCATTGCGCCCTCGGTCTGGCCACGCGGTACCGACTGAATAGCGCCCATGACGATCTCTGCCACATAGCAGGATGTGTAGACTGATAGCGACACGAACGCCGCTGTGGCGGAATCCCAATGCAGGAGTTCGATGCCGGTGCTGGGCAGCACGAAATAGAAGATGTACAGCTGCACCAGAAACGGCGTACCGCGCAAAAGGTGGATATACAACCCCAGCAACTGATGCACGCCGCGTATGCGATAACTGCGGATCACGCCGATGACGAATCCCAGCAGCGAACCGGCGATGATAGCCACGAAGGAAACCTTCAGCGTTTCCCAAAAGCCCTTCAACAGGAAGGGCAGCACGACGCCCGCGGTGGAAAGATAGGAGTCCAGCATGATCACCTCGCGTTCCAGGCAGGACCCGCTAGCCAGAGGCTCACACCTTTGGACAACAGCAGCATGCAACCGTAGATCAACAGATAGCCCGCCGCGATAGTCAAGAAACTCTCGCTGGGCACAATGCGGTCGCTGTTCATTTGTACGCCAGCGGCGACCAGCTCGAATACGGTGATCAATGACAGCAAGGACGTATCCTTGATCAGCACCGCGGTCTGGCCCAGCAGCGGCGGCAGCGTATTGACGAAGGCCTGTGGCAGCACGACGTAGCGCAAACGCTGGCGGTAATTCATGCCGCAGGCCTTGGCACCGTCGACCTGACCGCGCGGCACAGATTCGATGCCCACGCGAATGATCTCGCTCATGTAGGCAGCGTGGTGCAATGTCATGGCGATGATACCCAGCAGCATCTCGCTCCAGCCCTTGGCCCCTGGCACCAGGTATGGCACGGCATAGTAGACCAGATAGATCTGCACCAGGAGCGGCGTCGAACGGATGAACTGCACATAAGCCGCCACGGGGCGCCAAATAATGCCCCGTGACGACATATGGGCCAGTGCTATCGGTATGCCCGCCAACACCGACAACACGAGGCTCGCGCCAGCGGCAATGAGAGTGTTGCCCAGGCCGGTCGCGAACTCGCCTGCGTACTGGCTGACGATGCGCCAGTTATAAAAATCGATCAGCCAGTCCATGAGCTCAGTGCTCTTTCTTCCATTCGGTGGAATACCAATACTTGACCAGTTCAGGCAGCGAGTTATCGGCAGTCTTCAGGGTCTGCCAGTTATCCAGCCAGAACTTCAGGCGCACGGCATTGGGGCCCACGGCAAAGGCCAGGGGCTCACGCACCATGACGCCGTCCAGCACCCGCAGGGTGCCAAAGTCCGCGAGGAACTGGTTGGCGGTGGATAACGACATGATGCCCGCGTCCAACCGGCCGCTGGACAGGGCTTGCCCCACCGGGGCGCTACCGCCCGAAAACTCTTTCAGGGTGGCCTTGGGCAGCATTTTCTTGCCTACCTCCGCATACGTGCTGGCCCCCAACGCGCCGACGGTCACGCCTTCCTTGTCGAGTTCACCATACGACTTATACGGCGAGTCCTTGGGAACGACTGCCACCGTGTCGGCGTAGAACATGGGCAGCGAGAACAGCACCTGGGCAGCGCGCTGCGGCGTGGGCGTCATGTCGGCAGCGACCATGTCAGCCTTGCCCGATAGCAGCGCGGGAATCAGGCCCTTCCACTCATAGTCCTGTAGCACCAGCTTTACGCCCAGATCGTCGGCCATGCGCTTGGCCACTTCCACAGCCAGACCGGTGCGCTTGCCGGTTTTGTCCATGAAGCTCATGAGCGGTCCAGACGTCTGGACCGCCACCCGCAGCTCGCCGCGCTTGAGGATGTCCGCCAGTTCATCGGCCTGTGCCGGCACGCTGACAGCCATCGCTGCCAACGCGAAACCCGCCACGCCTAGCCATTGTTTAATCTTCAGCATGTCTAACCCCTTGTGGTGAATGGATTCCTGTCATTCCGGGCACAGCGCCACGCGTGCCCCTTGTTTCTTGTTTGCTTCTTTGCTGCTGGAACTACAGAATCATCTCCAGGAACGCGCGCGTGCGCGCCTCTCTGGGATGGCAGAAAACTTCTTCAGGCGACCCCATTTCGACGATACGACCTGCGTCCATGAACAGGGCGCGGTCTGCCACGTCGCGGGCAAAGTTCATTTCATGGGTTACGACGGCCATAGTCATGCCCTCGCTCGCCAACGTGCGCATCAACTCCAGGATGCCGCCCACCGTTTCCGGATCGAGCGCCGAGGTCGCCTCATCGAACAGCATCAGCTTGGGATCCATGGCCAGCGCGCGGGCGATAGCGACGCGTTGTTGCTGGCCGCCGGACAGCTGGCTCGGGTAGCGATCGCCATAATCGGCCATGCCGACGCGGCCCAGCAGATCGCGGGCGTGGCGCTCGGCTTCAGCGCGGCTGCGCCCTCGCACCACGCGTTGAGGCAGCACGACATTGTCCAGCGCGGTTCGGTGCTGGAACAGGTTGAAATGCTGGAACACCATGCCCACCTCGGTACGCCAAAGATTGACGTCGGTGGTCGGATCGGTGAGCGAAACACCCTCCACGCGAATCGTGCCGCTATCAATGCTCTCCAGACCGTTCAGGGTGCGCAGCAAGGTGCTCTTGCCAGAGCCCGACGGCCCCACCACAGCCATCACCTCACCCCTGCCGAGCTCGCAATTGATAGCGTCCAGCGCGCGATGAGGGGCCTGCCCATCACGCTGATAGGTCTTGGTGACTGCTTGCACAACCAACAACGGATCCGTCACGGAGTCCCCTGCAGAAAAGGTTTCGCATTTCACGCCAGAGTTTCGTATAGTAAATTTTTTTCCAGAATCGCCACTTAGGCATAACCCTTAAAAAGCGAAGGAACCGGCATGAACACCCCCCAAGAAATCTTGCGAGCGCTCGGCCTGAATGCGGATTCGCTGACTGGAGGAACGCTGATTGCGCGCAGCCCCATCGACGGGGCCGAACTAGCCCGGGTGCACGAACACAGCGCCGCGCAGGCCCACACCGCCATCACGCGTGCGCATCAGGCCAGCTTGGTTTGGCGCGACGTCCCAGCGCCGCGCCGCGGCGAACTGGTGCGTCTGTTCGGCGAGATTCTGCGTCAGCACAAGCGCGAATTGGGCCGTTTGGTCAGCCTGGAAGCCGGAAAAATCATCGCGGAAGGCGAAGGCGAAGTGCAGGAAATGATCGACATCTGCGATTTCGCGGTGGGCCTGTCACGCCAACTGTATGGCTTGACCATCGCGTCCGAACGCCCGGGCCACCGCATGATGGAGACGTGGCATCCGCTGGGCGTGGTCGGCGTGATCAGCGCCTTTAATTTCCCGGTCGCCGTGTGGTCCTGGAACGCTGCGCTGGCACTCGTCTGCGGCAATGCCGTAGTGTGGAAACCGTCGGAGAAAACGCCGCTGACCGCGCTGGCCTGCAAGGCACTCTTTGCCCAGGCCACGCAGCGCTTCGGCGATACGCCCGCCGGCTTGGTGGAAGTGCTGATCGGTGGCCGCGACATCGGGGAAGTGCTGGTGGACTCACCTACAGTGGCATTGGTGTCGGCCACCGGATCGACCCGCATGGGCCGCCAGGTGGGGCCGCGCGTGGCCCAGCGTTTCGGCCGCGTGCTGCTGGAGTTGGGCGGCAACAATGCCATCATCGTCGGCCCGACGGCCGACCTGGACATGGCCGCGCGCGGGATCGTGTTCGGCGCCATCGGTACGGCGGGTCAGCGCTGCACCACCACGCGCCGCCTGATCGTGCACGAAAGCGTGGCCGACGATCTGTTGCAGCGTCTGCACAAAGCCTATGCCAGCGCACCTATCGGCAATCCGCTGGATGCGACCAAACTGGTCGGCCCGCTGATCGACCGCGCGTCGTTCGACACTATGCAGGCGGCGCTGAAGGCCGCGCGCGAACAGGGCGGCAAGGTGACCGGCGGCGAACGCGTGCTGGCCGAGGAGTACCCGGATGCCTGGTACGTGCGCCCAGCCATCGCCGAGATGCCCGGCCAGACCGATGTAGTGTGTCACGAAACCTTCGCGCCTATCCTCTACGTAATGCGCTATACCGATTTCAACGCGGCGCTGGCGCTACACAACGGTGTGCCTCAAGGCCTGTCATCGGCCATCTTCACCAATGATCTGCGCGAAGCCGAAACCTTCCTGTCGGCGTCGGGCTCCGACTGCGGTATCGCCAATGTGAACATCGGCACCTCGGGCGCTGAGGTTGGTGGCGCGTTCGGCGGTGAAAAGGAAACGGGCGGCGGTCGGGAATCCGGTTCGGACGCATGGCGCAGTTACATGCGCCGCGCCACCAACACGATCAACTATACGCGTCAACTGCCGCTCGCCCAAGGCATCAAGTTCGGTGAGTAATGCCCTTGGCCGAGCCAGTGCGATGGCTTGAGCCACGTCCCACACAGCCATCGCACAGGCGGTGGCTGTAGAGGCTACTTTAAATTGGCCGAATACTGTTGTACTACGAACCGGTATGATGGATGGGTTGTTGATCTCACTCCTAAAGGATCACGCCATGAATACCAACGGTCAATACAGGAGCGTGGCCCAGACCATCGGCTGGGTAATCTTGCTGCTCATTGCGCTCTATTCTCTAGTGGGTGGCGTCTGGTTGGCGACGCTGGGCGGCTCGTGGTATTACGCCGTGCTGGGTATCGTGCTGCTGGCGTGCGCGGGGCTGCTGTGGCGCAATCGTGAGACGGGACTGTGGCTTTACGCGCTGGTGCTGGCGGCCACCGTGGTCTGGGGCGTGTGGGAAGCCGGAACCGATTTCTGGGCGCTGGCGCCGCGCTATGACATTCTTTTCCTGCTGGGCCTATGGTTGTTGTTACCGCCAGCCACGCGTGGCTTTGCCGCTCCCCGCCCCGCGAAAGGCGCTATCGGCATAGCCATGATAGCCATGCTTGGCGTGCTGGGATACGGCATATTCAACGACCCGCAGGAGATCAACGGCACCTTGAGCCGCGCGCAACCGGCCGAGGCAAAGCCCGTATCCGGGGTCGCCGCTGAGGACTGGCCATCCTATGGGCGCACCGAAGGCGGCGTACGCTACTCGCCGCTCACGCAGATCAACGACAGTAACGCCAAAAACCTGCAAGTCGCATGGACCTATCGCACGGGCGATTTTCGTACGGAAAATGATTCCGGCGAGACTACCAACGAGGTAACGCCCATCAAAGTCGGCGACAAGCTATTCCTGTGCACCCCTCACCAGTTTCTTGACGCGCTGGACGCTGCCACCGGTAAACGCCTATGGCGCTACGACCCGAAACTCAAAGCCGACAGGACGTTTCAGCATCTGACCTGCCGCGGCGTGTCTTACCACGATGCTGGCAACACTGAGCGCTTCCCGGCCAGCCAGACCAAGGAGGACAGCACCGCGTCCACCATCTGCCCACGGAAAATATTGCTTCCCGCCAATGATGGCCGCCTGATCGCCGTGAACGCCGACAACGGCCAGAAATGCACCGACTTCGGTAACGATGGCGAGATCGACCTGCAAAAAAGCATGCCGCATGCCTACCCTGGCGGCTACAACCCGACCTCGCCACCAGTGGTGACATCGACCACCATCGTCATTGGCGGCTCGGTCACGGACAATTTTTCCAACAAAGAACCCTCTGGCGTAATTCGCGGCTACGACGTGCGCACTGGCGCGCTGAAATGGGTGTTCGACACCGGCGCGCAGGACCCGAACGCCATGCCAGGCGAGTCCACGCAGTTCGTGCACAACTCGCCGAATGCCTGGGCGCCGCTGGCCTATGACGCGCAGAGCGACATCGTTTACGTCCCGACTGGCGTAGGCACCCCCGACATCTGGGGCGGTGACCGCGACCCGCTGAAGGAACGTTATGCCAATTCCATGCTGGCGCTGGACGCCACCACGGGGCGTCTCATCTGGGATTTCCAGACGACACACCACGACCTGTGGGACATGGACGTGCCGGCGCAACCATCACTCATGGACGTGACACTGGCGAATGGCCAAACCGTGCCGGCGATTTATGTGCTCACCAAAACCGGCAACGTATTCGTGCTTGACCGCCGCAACGGCCAGCCTATCGTGTCCGTGACGGAAAAAGCCGTGCCGCAGAACGTGGCACGCGGTCCGCAAACACGCGACGAGCATTATGCACCGACGCAGCCGTTCTCGAGCCTGAATCTCGCGCCGCAAGAAAAGCTCACGGACAAGGACATGTGGGGCGCCACGATGCTCGACCAACTCATGTGCCGTGTGATATTCAAACGCCTGAATTACGACGGCATCTACACGCCGCCTTCTGAAAACGGCACACTGGTGTTCCCCGGGAACCTCGGTGTGTTTGAGTGGGGTGGCATGTCGGTGAACCAGGATCGCCAAGTGGCACTGATGAACCCCATCGGCCTGCCCTTCGTCTCCAAGCTCGTACCCGAAGACGCGAATCGCCCGCACAAAGAGAAAGGCGCAGGCACGGAAAGCGGCGTGCAGCCCATGTACGGCACGCCGTATGGCGTCGAACTGAATCCCTTCCTGTCACCGCTAGGCCTGCCATGCAAGGCTCCGGCCTGGGGTTACGTCGCAGGCGTCGATCTGCAGAACCACCAGGTGGTATGGAAAAAACGTATAGGCACCATACGCGACAGCTTGCCGCAGCTGTTCCAACTGCCGCCCTTGAAGATCGGCGTGCCCGGCCTGGGAGGCCCCATCTCGACAGCCGGGAATCTGATGTTCGTCGCGGCCACGCAGGACAACTATCTGCGCGCTTTTGACGTCAGCAACGGCGAACTGCTGTGGGAAGGACGCCTGCCAGCAGGTGGCCAAGCCACGCCGATGACCTACGCCGTCAATGGCAAACAGTATGTAGTCGTCATGGCCGGAGGCCATGGCTCGTTCGGCACCAAGATGGGAGACTATCTGGTGGCGTACGCCCTGCCGGATTGATGGCCCAGACCCTGCATGACCTGAACATCAGCACATCCATCCAATATGCTACGCATCGACAACCTCAGCAAACGCTATGGCGATCACCTCGTATTTCAGGGGCTGACACAATCTTTTCCCTCAGGTTGTGTGGCGCTATGCGAAGAAGACAGCACGGGCAAATCCAGCCTGCTGCGCATTATCGCAGGCGTCATTGCACCGGATGAAGGAGACGTCTGGATCGATGGACATTCGATCGTCAACGCTCCTGAGCAGGCCAAATTCCGCCTGGCCTACGTGCCCGACAATTGTCTGGCATTTCCCGAGCAGACGGGCAAAGGTTTGCTCGAACAGGTAGCTTTGCAGAAGAAAGCTCCCATAGACGAGGCCGTGCTCGACCTTGCTTCCCGGCTGGGGTTGACGCCTCATCTGGACAAGCGCTTCGATCAAATGTCGACAGGGACACGCCGCAAAGTCTTTCTGACGGCCGCCGCCATTGGCGACCCGGTTGCCATCATCGCAGATGGTCCCAGCAACGGACTGGACGCGCAGGCCCGCGTCGCGCTGGCCGAACAATTCCGAATCTGGTCTCTGGATCGCGTGGTGCTGTTCGCCAGTCACGATTACGAGCTGGTCCAGGTTTGCGGAGCAAGGGCGATCAACGTCGCAGGGTTGAGCTGAACTGGCACCTTAGAACGCAAACAACAGCGCTGGACTACTTATGTCTCCAATTACCTTTGAAGGACTGGTTTTCCGTAGTTTTCGGAACAGTGACACGAAGGAATTTGCACGTGCCGCGCGGGAATCTGTCGAGACGGTTGGGCGATGGATGCCATGGTGCACGTCCGCCTTTTCAGAACAAGATGCGCGCGCGTGGTTCAACCAATGCCGTGCGAGTATGCGCGCCGAGACGGGGTACGAACTGGGGGTGTTTTCAGAAAAGACGGGTGAACTGCTAGGAGGGGCAGCACTGAACTCGATAAATCGTCAGTATCTCTTCTGCAATTTAGGCTATTGGGTAAGACAATCGGCTCAACGACAAGGTGTGGCGGTTCGCATCGTGCAGGCTTTGGCGCCATATGCATTCAATACGCTGGGCATGCAGCGCGTAGAGATAGTGATTGCCGTAGGCAACACAGCAAGCGAAGCGGTAGCTCGCAAAGGTGGCGCGCAATTCGAAGGGATCGCGCGGAATCGGCTCCAATTACACGGCACCACGGTATCGGCGTTGATGTTTTCAATCGTCCCGGCCGTGCAGGAATAACTGGCCCAGACGCGACACGCAGAGCTAGCCGCGCTGACGCCCCTCGGGACTCCAATCGGGAGGGGCCAACTCGAAGCTGGCGTACTCGAACCCGGGCGCGACGGTGCAACCTATCAGCGTGTAACGTCCAAGCGGACGCGCAGCCTGCCAGACATCAGCCGGCACCACAGCTTGCGGCCGTTCGCCGTTCGCGAAATCGGTACCCAGCGTGACGGCTTCCACCTGATTGCCATCGAACAGCGAGAGAAGCAATGGATCGCCGGCGTAGAAGTGCCAGACCTCCGCCGCATCGCGCACGCGGTGCCAGTGGGAGCTGTCACCGGCCTCAAGCAAATAGTAGATAGCCGTTGAATGAGCGCGCGTGTCGCCGCGTACATCACGAAAGGTCTCGACATACCAGCCGCCTTCCGGGTGGCGCTGCATGCCTAGGGTTTCGATGATTTCACTAGCTTGCATTTAATGCTGTCCTTGTCGCAGAAGGGTTGGAGACCACGGGAAAAGCAGTTATGCTCATTGAAGTAAGCTGTTCGCGAACTGAAGGAGCACCCATGAATAAAACCACACTTTCGGCCGCAATTGGGGCACTCGTCCTGTTTCCCGTTCTCTGCGCCGCAGCGGCGTCGCCTCCCGCATCGACCTCGCTGACAGCTGAGCAGCGCCAACAACTCGACACCGACCGCAGCGGCAACGTGAGCCAAACGGAATACCGGGCCTTCATGGAAGCGGCCTTTGGCAAACTGGACGCGGACTCGGACGGCTATCTCGGCAAAAACGATTTCCCCAAAGAAGTCAGCGAGAGTCAGTTT
Organism: Bordetella muralis; assembly: GCF_054781015.1. Lineage (NCBI taxonomy): Bacteria > Pseudomonadati > Pseudomonadota > Betaproteobacteria > Burkholderiales > Alcaligenaceae > Bordetella > Bordetella muralis. The sequence continues at coordinate 412,895 of NZ_BAAGVF010000008.1, forward strand.
GTAGCGATGGACGCGAACCGCGACGGCCGCATCGCCAAAGCAGAATTCATGACTCAGGTGATGAAAGACTATACAGGTGGAAAGTAAATGGGAAGGCAGTTCCGGCCCTGGAGCCCTGTCAGGAAATCGAGAATCGCTCCCGATAGGCTTGAGGGCTGATCCGTAGCAACCGAATGAAACTGCGCCGCATGCCTTCCTCGTTGCCAAATCCGCAGCGGGCTGCGACACGCTTGACTGACCACGCAGTATCGACAAGCAGCCGCCGTGCCGTCTCGACCCGCAGTTTCTCAACAGCACGCGCGGGCGTCATGCCCGTTTCTGCTTTGTAGTGGCGCATGAAACTGCGCTCGCTCATGTGGAGCCGTCTGGCTAACGCAGGAACGGACAGGTCGGAGCCCAGGTGCTCCCCCATCCACGTGTGCAATTCGCCAAACTGATCGTTCGCCTTTTGCATCGAGAGCGTGGCGCTGAACTGAGACTGGCCTCCCGGCCGCTTCAGAAAGACGACGAGTTCACGAGCGACCGCCAGCGCCATCGAGCGCCCCAGGTCCTCTTCCAACAACGCAAGAGCAAGATCGATGCCCGCAGTGACTCCCGCGGATGTCCAGATATCACCGTCGCGAACGAAAATGGGATCCGTTTCTACACGCAGTGTTGGATAACGGTTCGCGAGCTCTTCGCAGCGCGACCAATGCGTTGCCACGCGACGTCCATCCAGCAATCCGGCCTCTGCCAGCAGAAACGCACCGGAACAAACCGAGGCGATACGCCTGGACCTGCCTACTTGCCGCCGAATCCAATTAGTCAGCCGCGCATCCGCCGACGCGGCGTGGACGCCACGCCCGCCCGGTACCACCAGCGTGTCGATGGGCCCTTTCACGGTACGCAGGGAGTGGCTCAACAGGGCCAAGCCGGAGGACGAGGTCACGAGCCCGGGATCGGCTGACACGACTCTGGGCGCATAGGGCCGTGCGAGCCCTCGCGCTGCCAAGAGCTCATTGGCCGAGGCAAAAACCTGCAATGGCCCGCTGACGTCCAGCAATTGAACGTCCGGAAACGCCAGCAGCAAAATGGATCGAGCTTGGGCTGACATGATTTGGCAGAAACCGAGGGGTAATTGGCAATTCCGCCAAAGACTACCTGCATAGAATGTCTATGTCTATCCCGGGCCCCGTCGTTGTCCCGCGTCTTTGAAAAAGGCATCCTCATGACGATTCAAATCGGATTTCTGGTATTTCCCCGCGTACAACAACTGGACCTGACCGGTCCTCACGATGTCCTGGCGTCGTTGCCTGACACAACGATCCAATTGATCTGGAAAACACGTGAGCCGGTTGTGTCCAGCAGTGGCCTCATCTTGACGCCCACCGCCACCTATGAAGACTGCCAGCCGCTGGACGTTATCTGCGTACCTGGCGGGAGTGGCGTGACGGACTTGCTGCAGGACAGTCAGACCATCGACTTTGTCAAAAGACAAGCCACCAGCGCCCGTTACGTCACATCCGTGTGTACCGGAGCGTTATTGTTGGGTGCGGCAGGTTTACTGCATGGCCGGCGAGCGACTACGCACTGGGCCTCCCACTCATTGCTTGAGCCCTTGGGCGCCATTCCGGTTCACGAACGGGTAGTCCGTGATGGCAACATCATCACAGGTGGCGGCGTGACAGCGGGTATTGATTTCGGATTGACCGTAGTCGCGGAACTGGCGGGCGCTGAGCAAGCGCAGGCTATTCAACTCCAGCTCGAATATGATCCGGCGCCGCCTTTCAATGCTGGCAGCCCGGATGTCGCTCCACGGTCAATCGTGGAGCTTGTAAAACAACAGTCCGAACCTGGGTTCGCGGCTCGACGCAGGATCGTCTCCGAGATCGCAGCCTCGCGAAACTGAGTGCGCGGCGCCGCCCAGGTCCCCGGCGGATACAGGCGCCAGCGCACTCTCTCTGCAAAACAGGTACGGAATCAAGCCAGCGTTCGCACCTTGGGCTCACGGTCCCATTGCCGCGTCTTGGCTGCCTTGATAAAGCCGCGAATATCGTCGGCTTCTACCACGCCCGGGTCCTTCATGACGCCTCCTGCCTGCAGGACCGCTTGCGCACCCACGTTGGCGGCTATCGCCTTGAGATGTCCGTAGGCGTCGCGTACCCAGTCAACTGCCGCAGCCTCCTTGGCCAGTTTCTTGCCGGCCTCGGCGGACAGCACGATAGCGACTGCGTCGAAGACGACCGATGGCGTTCCCGCAAGCTGCCCGTCGGCAGGCAGCTTGGTCCCGTCACTCAGCTTGGCGCCGCCCACCTTGGGCGCAACGATCTTGACGCTGGCCCCAGCCGCCTGCGCCGCTTGGCGTAGCGCCTGAATCACAGCGGCGTCCGAGCCGTCGTCAACCAGGATACCAACCGCCCTGCCCTCCAGCGTGGCCTTCATCTTGCCGATGATCTGCAATGCCGGCGACGGCGGCATATCCTGGGGTTTGACTGCGGCCGGCGGCGCGGGCGGCAGGCTATCCAACGCCAGACCATCGGCCACGCGCTTGGCCAGGTCGCCATCGATATGGCGCAGGTGCCCAACGACGGCTTCCCGAACATGAGGCGTTTCCACCTTCGACAACTCGAACACCAGCGCCGAAGCGATATGTGCCTGCTCCGGTGCCGTCTGGCTCTTGTAAAACAATCGCGCCTGACTGTAATGATCGGCAAAGCTCTCCGGCCGGATGCGCCCCTTGCTTCCGTCCTCGGCGGGTTGCGCGTAGCTGCGAAAGCCCGACGCTGTTTCTCGAGGCGTATCGACCTGCAGGGAACTAGGCTCGTAGTTCACTCGCCCTTTTGGAACCTGCATCTGCATATGACCGTCGCGTTGCAGGTTAGCGAACGGACACTTGGGCGCGTTGACGGGAATCTGGTGAAAGTTCGGTGATCCGAGCCGGGACAGCTGAGTATCGAGATACGAGAACAAACGCCCCTGCAGCAGAGGATCGTTACTGAAATCGATCCCCGGCACGATGTTGGCCGGACAGAACGCTACCTGTTCGGTTTCCGCAAAGAAATTATCCGGCCATCGATCGAGCACCATGGTCCCGATCACAGTGAGCGGTACGGTTTCTTCGGGAATCAACTTGGTCGCATCGAGATGATCGAATGGAAACTTCGCGGCGTCCTCTTCCGTGAATAGCTGCACGGCCAGTTCCCATTGCGGGAAATCTCCTCGCTGTATCGCCTCGAACAAGTCCCGTCGGTGGAAATCCGGATCGGCGCCCGCGATTTTCACCGCCTCGTCCCATACCGTCGATTGCAGGCCGAGCTTCGGCCGCCAATGGAACTTGGCGAACGTACTCTCTCCCTTGTCGTTCAGCAGTCGGAAACTGTGAACGCCAAAACCCTCGACCATGCGCAGAGAGCGGGGAATTGCCCGGTCGGACATTGCCCACATGATCATGTGCATCGATTCGGGGGTGAGCGAAATGAAATCCCAGAATGTGTCATGGGCCGAGGCCGCCTGGGGGAATCCGCGATCCGGCTCCATCTTCACCGCATGTACCAGATCGGGAAACTTAATGGCATCCTGAATGAAGAACACGGGGATGTTGTTGCCGACCAGATCGAAGTTGCCTTCCTGCGTATAGAACTTCACTGCAAAGCCCCGCACATCACGCGGTGTGTCGATCGAGCCTGCGCCGCCGGCAACGGTGGAAAATCGGACAAAAACGGGTGTCTTGGTACCGATCTCAGTCAACAATTTGGCGGTGGTGTACTTCTTCAGCGATTTGCTCAACTCAAAGTGACCATGGACTGCAGAACCGCGCGCATGCACGATACGCTCCGGAATACGTTCATGGTCGAAATGAGTGATCTTCTCGCGCAGGATGAAATCTTCCAGCAACGTCGGCCCGCGCATTGTCGGGCGCAAGGAATTCTGGTTGTCGGAGATCGGGATACCCTGGTTGGTCGTCAGCGGCGGATGTGTCCCGCCTGCTTCCTGGTGAAGCTCATCACCGTTTCCACGGCGATCGGACTTGCTCTTGCTGACGGATGCACCGGAACGTCTTTTCGGCATATTGGCCATGGCTGGGCTCTCCTTGAGGGATGGCGGGCTGAATGGACAAACTCGAACACGTACGAGTTTTTTATACCTGAAAGGCCATTGCGGATGCGGTGACTGGAACAAAGAGTCACACTGTTTCGCTATCGGTCAGATATAAATCTTGCAAAATGGGGATCGGCATAGCTCAAATCCTCATGCGCGTACCGTTCCTGTCACCGGCCAGAGTCACTGCTCAATAAAGCGCGCCTCGGTAGTTGGCACCGAATGATGTTCGCTTCGTCGCTCAAGCCCGACCGTCAATCGGAAATCGAGGGGGCCGGCCGACGTACCGTCGCAGTAGTGACTTACTCTGCAAATTGCTGCTAATGGAGATGCGCATGCAAACCCTCTCCTATGCAATTCTCGAAGCCCCCTCCACGTTGGGCTTGGCGACCGACGGCGTGGAATGCTTGCCTGATCGGCTCTTGGAACTCGGTCTCGCCCAGCGCATCCGTGCGCGACGCGCCGGGCGGTTGGCTGTGCCTCCCAAGAATCCTACGCCCGATCCCACGACGGGCGTCTTGAATGCCGAGGCAATTGCGGCGTGGTCGCCCCAGCTTGCCGACGCCGTGGAGGCGATACTGGACGCGAGGGAATTTCCGGTGGTCCTCGGCGGCGACTGCACAATTGTGCTGGGCTCGATGCTCGCCCTTCGACGGCGCGGCCGCTACGGCCTGTTCTTCATCGATGGCAACGCTGATTTCTTTCAGCCTGAGGCGGAGCCCAATGGCGAAGGCGCCTCGATGGACCTAGCCTGGGTCACTGGCCACGGCCCATCGCATCTAACCGACATTGAAGGTCGCGGCCCGCTGGTGCGTCCCGAAGACGCAGTAGCGTTCGCGTATCGTGATCATAAAGACCAGGAGGAGTACGGAAGCCAGCCGCTCCCCAAAGCGCTCAAGGCGATTGACCTTCCTGCCGTACGCGCAAAGGGCATCGAGGCCGCCGCGCGGGAAGCAGTCGACCACCTGACCCGAGAGGAGCTCGACGGATTCTTCATTCATCTCGACGCCGATTGCCTCGATGATGGCATCATGCCGGCAGTCGACTTCCGTGTGCCGGAAGGGTTGTCGTGGGATGCGCTAAGCACCACGCTTCGGATTGCCCTGGCGAGTGGCAAGGCAGTCGGCATCGAGATCACCATCTATAACCCACTTCTGGACGAAGACGGCAGCGCAGGACGAGGCCTGGCCGACGTAGTAGCAGCAGCGCTTCGACAGTAAATACGCTGCGGAGAGTGATGCGCTCAGCCTGCAATGTTCTTGTCAGCGTTCTCTAAAGCACCTGCAGCAACTTTTTGCTAACTTCGCCGCGCGGTAGAAGGAGTCAAGATTGCAAGTCAAACGTATAGTGGCCAACCTGGACGTGCCGGACCCGAGTCGAGCTCGCGCCTTTTATCAAGACATTCTCGGCCTGGAGCTTTTGATGGATCATGGTTGGCTTCAGACCTATGGCTGCGCGGCGGAAAAAATGACCGTTCAGTTGAGCTTTGCAGTGCAAGGCGGATCTGGAACGCCTGTGCCGGATTTATCGATCGAAGTCGATGACGTGGACGAAGCGCTGCGACGGATGAGGGAAACCGGGTTTTCCGTCGAGTATGGGCCGGTTGATGAGCCGTGGGGAGTACGTCGATTCTATGTTCGCGATCCTTTTGGAAGGCTGGTCAACATTCTTGCGCACGCCTGAGCAACGATATCCTCGGCCAGCCATGTCTTGCTCTCGCGGCGATCACCCGGCCACGGTCGAACCACCTGATGATGACCACCACTGATAGCGCAGCTTTTGGATTGAACCTGATGAGTGATCAATGTCACCTGGTCGTTGATCAGGAGCAAGCTTTAACTTAGCTTGGAATATTGATCCCGACGTAAACACTTTGGGCGAAAGCATGCTCAGGATGAGGGAATGCGGAATCAAGCGCAAAATGAATTGCGTTGGCAAGCGCTTGCCGATCAGCGACGATACGCTCAAGGACTGCTACCTCGGAGCTAAGCCAACTAAGCATATTCGCCGCCAGCTAATGGAATTTAGAACCCACCCAGGCTCATTCCCTTATGGCCCACCTGATTAAGCGCGCTCATCCCCAATCAATGAGTATCAGCACGCAAAATAGCCAAAATTCTGGAGCGGGTGATGGGAATCGAACCCACGCTTGAGGCTTGGGAAGCCGCCGTTCTACCATTGAACTACACCCGCTTGGGTGTCGTGCCGCGCCCATAGGCGCGGCAGAGGGGTTGGATTATAGCGCGGGTTTCAACACCGTGTTTTAGTTCGCCTTGATCCCGGCAGCCTTCACGACTTTGCCCCAACGGTCATATTCCTGCTGGGTGTATTCACCGAGCTTTGCCGGTCCCATGAACTCGGCTTCCGCGCCCTGCGCTTCCGCTTTTTTGCGGAAATCGTCGGTCTTCATGATGGTCTCGATCTTGCCTGCCAGCTTGTCGATAACGGCCTGGGGCGTGCCTTTAGGCGCATACATGGCAAACCACGACGACACCAGCAAATCCGGATAGCCCGCCTCAGCGACAGTCGGTACGTCCGGCAATGACGCCAGACGATTCGGCCCAGTCACTGCCAACGCGCGGAGCTTGCCTGCAGCGATATGCCCCAGCAACGGTGGCGGAGTCGTAATCGTCATATCCACCGCACCACCCAGCAAATCGTTCAAGGCGGGTCCGGTGCCTTTGTACGGGATGTGTGCGATTTTGATGTCCGCCATCTGCTTCAGCAGTTCCGTTGCCACGTGCTGCAGGGCACCATTGCCAGATGAGGCATAGTTCAGCTTGTCGGGATTGGCCTTGGCATAGGCGACCAATTCTTTTAAGGAATTGATCGGCAAACTCGGACGAATAACGATGACCTGCGGGGCGGACAGGATGTTGGCAATGGGTGCAAAATCCTTGATCGGATCCCAATCGACGGGCTGCACATGCGGAGAAATCGCGTTGTAGCCGGAATACTGCAGCAACAAGGTATAGCCGTCCGGCGCGGCTTTGGCGACGGCTTGTGAGGCGATGCTGCCCGAGGCGCCGGGTTTGTTTTCCACGACGACGCTTTTGCCCAGGGCTTCGCCCAAGGGTTGTGCGATCAGACGCGCGGCCAGATCCGTCGTACCGCCAGGTGCTGCGGGAACGAGCAGCGTAACAGGACGATCAGGATAGTCGGCCAGCGCAATAGCGGGGCTGGCGGCAATAGCCAGGGTGGTCGCGGCCAAACCGGCGCGCAGAGTTTTAGACAGTAAAGATAGCGTCATGGACAGGGTCTCCTGATAGTTTTTCTGGACGATGTTGTTGGAATGATTCTGATGGCTAGCTTGTTATGGGTAATGCTGCGAAAAATTTTTAATCTGCGGTAATGCGTTGCTCAGCTTGAACACGTGTCCTGCGATAGCGCACTGTAGAATCCGTCACTACATACGGTTGATTACGCATGAACGCCGTCAGCCGGCCCAAATTTTTCCGCCAACCATGCCGGCGGCTGGTGCGTAGCCAGCCGATGGCCTGCCGCCAGCAATGGGGTCGAGAATTCGCGCTGCACCAGTTGCGGCAGCCCGCGCACGATGTTCAATAGCGGCTGCAAGGACACACCGGTTTTCACGCCCATGCACTCGAACATGTGAACGAGCTCTTCGGTGTTGACATTGCCGCTGGCGCCAGGCGCATAGGGACAGCCGCCCAATCCGCCCGCCGCTGCGTCAAAGCGCGTCACGCCGGTTTGCCATGCGGCAATGGCGTTGGCTAGCGCCATGCCACGTGTGTTGTGCAAATGAATGGTGATGGGCAAGCCCGGCAGTTCCCGCAATACGGTCTCGCACAACGCCGCAACCTGGGTGGGATAGGCCATGCCCGTGGTGTCGCACAGCGTAATGCCAGCCGCGCCCGCCTCGGCGAGTTGGTGGGCCAGGCTCAACACATCGTCCACCGGCACATCGCCATCAAAGGGACAACCGAACACGGTAGACAGCGAGACGTTGCAAGGGGTCGAGGTGCCCTGCGCCGCATGCAGAATGCTGGTCAGCTCAGTCAGGGATTGATCTCGCGTCATACGCAAATTGGCGCGGTTATGCGTTTCGCTGCTGGACATCACCAGATTCATTTCCTGGGTGCCGACTTCGATAGCGCGCTCCAGGCCGCGGATATTGGGAACCAGCGCGGTATAGATGACATCGGGATGCCGGCGGATGCGGCGCATGACTTCTTGCGCATCGGCCAGAGCAGGGATCGCTTTCGGCGAGGTAAAGCTCGTGACTTCAATGCGTGCGAATCCGCAGTCGGAGAGCGCGTCGACCAAAGCGATTTTGTCTTCGGTAGAAACGAACGCCTTTTCGATTTGCAGGCCGTCGCGCGGGCCGACTTCGTTGATTTCGATGCTGGGCGTACCGGTGTTCATGCGATGACTCCACGGGCGCGCAATTCGGCGCGTTGTTCTTCAGTCATCCCGGCGTCGGCGAGTACGGTATCGGTATGCTCGCCCAGTGTGGGTGCACGATCATGAATAGCGCCGGGATTATCGGACAGGATGGGGAAAACAGCAGGCATTTCGACGCGAATGCCGCTAGCGCCCTGTATTTCAGCGATAGCGTTGCGCGCACGATAATGCGGATCACGGGCGATGTCGGCGACCGAATAGATACGGCCGCTGGGAACGTCAGCCTCGCGCATGGCTTGCAGAACTTCGTCGATATCCCGTTCCGCCGTCCAGGCGCTGATGGCGCCGTCGATTTCGTGCACGCGGGCAGCGCGGCCATCGTTGTGTGCCAGGCCGGGATCTTTGCCCAGATCATCGCGGCCGATGCGAGACATCAATCGTGTGTAGATACCGTCACCATTGCCAGCAATGAGGACGTACCCGTCTTTGCAGCGGTAGGCATTCGAGGGCGCAATGCCTGGCAAGGATGCGCCGGATGGCTCGCGCACTGCACCAAAGGCGGTGTATTCGGGTAGCAGGCTTTCGGTCAGGTTGAACAGGCTCTCGTAGAGCGCTGCGTCGATGACTTGGCCTTGTCCACCGCGAGCATCGCGCTGATACAGGGCCAGCAGCACGCCCAGCGCACCATGCAGACCAGCGATCGTGTCGCCCAATGAAAGCCCGCCGCGTACAGGAGCGCGGCCGGGTTCGCCGTTCAGATAACGCAGACCGGCCATGGCCTCGCCAATCGCAGCAAAACCGGGCTCGCGGGCTTTGGGGCCGGTTTGGCCATAGCCGGATACGCGCAGCATGATCAGGCGTGGGTTGAGTTCGTGGAGCTCCTCCCACGACATGCCCCATTTTTCCATGGTGCCAGGGCGGAAATTCTCTATCAACACGTCGGCTTGGGCAGCCAGCAGGCGAATGATTTCCTGGCCTTCTTTCTGGCGCAAATCGACGCAAACGGATTGCTTGTTGCGGGATTGGGCCTCCCACCAGACGGAGGTACCCTCGTGCAACAATCGCCATTTACGCAGTGGATCGCCTAGGCCAGGAGGCTCGATCTTGACGACTTGCGCGCCGAAATCGGCCAAGGTTTTGGCGGCGAAGGGGCCAGCGATCAATTGCCCCAACTCCAACACGCGTATGCCCGCCAGAATTTGCCCTGCCATGTGTGTTCCTATGAATGATGGATTTCAGCGGATGGGAGTGTGCGCGAAAGCATGCGGCAGGGGAATTGTTCTTATAAGAAATGGGGTTTCCCAAACGAGAAAGGCCCGACTGACGAACGGAGAAATCTCACGGAAAAACTAGGGAATGTACTAACCTGAGAAGTCGTGCAAAGAAATCCGTCTATTACCCAGCTCATGCCCTCGCCCGTTTTACCCGTCCTCTATTCATTTCGCCGTTGCCCCTATGCGATGCGCGCACGATTGGCATTAGCGGCCAGTGGCCAGCGTTGCGAATTACGCGAGGTAGTCTTGCGCGCCAAACCTGCGGAATTGTTGGCGGCCTCGCCCAAGGGCACGGTACCGGTGTTGGTGCTGCCGGGCGGAAAAGTGATAGACCAGAGCCTGGACATCATGCGTTGGGCCTTGGCGCAGCACGACCCGGAACATTGGCTGACACCCGATCGAGGCTCGGCAGCCGATATGGAGGCCTTGATTCAGCAATGCGATGGCTCGTTCAAGAGCGATCTGGATCGTTATAAATACCCTGATCGTTACGAAAACGCCGATGCCCTGTCCCATCGCACGGCGGGGGCACAATACTTGACGGAATTGGACCGCCTCCTGCAAGGACAAGACTATCTGTTTGGCGCACGGCGCAGCCTGGCCGACATGGCCATCGCACCCTTCGTGCGCCAGTTTGCGCATGTCGACCCGGCATGGTTCGAGGCGCAGCCCTGGCCTGCGTTGACGCAGTGGCTAGAGGCCTTTCTGACAGACACGCGGTTTCAGCAAGTCATGGAAAAATACGCCCCATGGGTATCTGGCACAGAAGGCATTTACTTTCCGAACGATGATAACTAGCCGTCAACGTCTGACACCGTGTGGACGAATCAATGGATCGGTTGGTGGACGACGCGGCCCATCAAACACCGCATGACGCGGGTACATCAGAAATACCAGCGTATCCGCGTCCCTACACGTTCGAGCTCTCGTCACTGCGCAGGTGTGCCAGCAACAATCGCGCCGCCACCGTCAGCGTATCCGCATCGCGCACGCCCAACAATAACCAGCGGTGCGCCCATTCATCCGTCAGCGGGATCAAGCGAATCGACATCGACCGCGCATGCGGCTCCGCCGCGATACGCGGCAACACCCCTACGCCCCCCGTCGCCACCACCATCCGACAGATCGCATCAAAACTGCGCACCTGGATCCGCAGCCGCATTGCCTGGCCCAAGCGCACACTTTCCTCGTTCAAGCGCGATGCCAACGACGTCGACGGCGGCAGGCTCACATACTCGTAATCCAACGTTTGCGCGAACGCGATAGACGGCGAATTCGCCAACGGATGACGCTGCGGCGCAATCAACACCAACTCATCCGGTCGATAAGGCACCGTCAACAAGCCTTGCGCCGGCGTGCGATCTGCAAACACGCCAATATCTGCGCGATTTTCCAGTACCGCCGTCACGATATCGGTGCTGTTCTGCTCCTCCAGATCGATCCGCACGGCCGGGTGCTCGTCCATGAACGCTGCCAGGTCCTCCGGCAAGAACTGCGTCAATGACGACGTATTCGCGGCAATCCTCACCTGCCCCTTCACCCCTTGGGCAAAGTCAGACAAGCTGCCCGCCATCTGCTCGACCTCTTGCAGCACCCGCTGCACATGCACCAGGCAAACCTGCCCCGCGTCGGTCAGCTCCACCCCGGCCGTATTCCGATACAGCAAAGGCGTTCCCAACGCCGCCTCCAGATCCGAAATCCGCTTGCTGGCCGCTCCCACCGCCAGATGCGACTGCCGCGCGCCCGCAGAAATACTGCCCGCCCGCGCAACAGCGGCGAACAAAGCCAGCGTAGTGAGATCAAACCGAGCGACATTCATGATCGAAATGCTACCCCACAACCCGATAGCTTTTTGCGGCCGCGGAATTTTCCAACACTGCCAGCCGGCCCGATGGCCCCGGACCGACGTCCGGGAGAACAACTGCCCCCGGGCCTACTACAATCCCCCCTATGAACACGAACACCCCCGACTCCCCTGATACCGCGCCCCTGTCGGAAGCCACCCGCGCCGCCCTAGAACCGGCCACGCAAGCCCCGCACAGCCCCGGCGCGACCCACATCCGCAGTTTCGTCCACCGCCGTGGCCACATTACCCAAGGCCAACGCGACGCACTCGAGCAGCTGCTGGAGAAATGGTCCATCCCCTACACCCCCCAGCGCCTGGATCTGGCAGCCCCCTTCGGCCGCCAAGCCCCCTCTGTGCTGGAAATCGGCTTCGGCATGGGCGAAACCACCCAGAAAATCGCCCAGGCCCGCCCTGACGACAATTTCCTGGGCGTGGAAGTCTTCAACGCTGGCGTAGGCTCATTGCTACGCCGCATCGAAGAATCCAGCCTGCAGAACCTGCGCATCATCCAGCACGACGCCGTAGAAGTCGTGCGCGACATGATCCCCCCCGACAGCCTGGCTGGCGTCCACGTCTATTTCCCCGATCCGTGGCCCAAAAAACGCCATCACAAACGCCGCCTGCTGCAGCCCCCATTCGTCTCGCTGTTGGCCAGCCGCATCGCCCCCGGCGGATACCTGCACTGTGCCACCGATTGGCAAGACTACGCCGTACAAATGCTGGAAGTCCTGAGCGCCGAACCGCTGCTGCGCAACACCGTTGCCGACTACGCGCCGCGCCCTGACTACCGCCCGCAAACCAAATTCGAAACCCGCGGCCTGCGTCTGGGCCATGGCGTTTGGGACCTGATCTTCCAGAGGACCGCTTAACTATGTTGTACCCCGCTATCGAGCCCTATCGCCACGGCATGCTGGACACTGGCGATGGGCACCTGATCTATTGGGAACTCTGCGGCAATCCGCAGGGCAAACCTGCCGTGTTTTTGCACGGTGGCCCAGGTAGCGGGAGCGCTCCCGTGCACCGTCAATTGTTTGATCCGCAGCGCTACAACGTGCTGTTGTTCGATCAACGCGGCTGCGGCCGCTCGACGCCGCACGCGAGCCTGGACAACAACACCACGTGGGATCTGGTCTCGGACATTGAACGCCTGCGCACAGAAGTCATGGGCGCCGACCGCTGGCTGGTGTTCGGCGGATCCTGGGGCTCGACGCTGGCGCTGGCCTACGCACAGACGCACCCCAGCCATGTCAGCGAGCTGGTCGTGCGCGGCATCTTCAGCCTGCGCCGTTCGGAGCTGCGGTGGTTCTACCAAGAGGGAGCCTCGTGGCTGTTTCCCGACCACTGGGAAGCCTATCTCGAACCCATTCCGCCAGAGGAACGGGGCGACATGATCGGCGCTTATCACAAGCGGCTGACTGGCCCGGATCCGGTGGCACAACTGCGCGCTGCGAAGGCCTGGAGCAAATGGGAAGACAGCACCATTACCCTGATGCCCAGCCCGCGCCACCAGCAAAGCCACGCCGCAGATCGCGCCGCATTGGCCTTTGCCCGCATCGAAAACCACTACTTTGTGAATAACGGCTTCATGGAAGAAGGCCAGCTCATTCGCGACGCGTACAAACTGCATGACATCCCCGGCACCATCGTGCAGGGGCGCTACGATATCTGCACCCCCGCACGCACCGCGTGGGACCTGCACCGCGCATGGCCCCAGGCGCAGTTTCACCTGGTGCCGGATGCGGGCCATGCCTTTGACGAGCCCGGCACCTTGGCCAAACTCATCGAAGCCACCGACGCCTACGCCGCACAATAAGGAGCCATCATGCACATCACGCTCAACGGTGCCGCACGCGAATTCCCGCTGGACACCACGGTCATCGAACTGCTCCAGACGCTGGGCTACGCAGGCAAACGCGTGGCGGTCGAACGCAATGGCGAAATCGTTCCCAAGAGCCAGCACGACGCCACCGTACTGAAAGACGGCGACCAAATCGAAATCGTAGTGGCCGTCGGCGGAGGCTGAATCGCGGGTTGCACTGACCTGGGGCACGCAGGCGTGACTAAGCGTGTCCCGATCAGGAATATCCGACACAGAATGTGAAAATTATCAACGGTGAGCTACCCAAACGAAGTTAGTACTTGCGCAAGGCCAACCACGTAGTACGCTGGCGCCTGTGTTTGATGTTGGCTCGCAAGAAGCACGTCTATTGCGTGGCGGCAAGCCAGCTCTGCTCACAGGAGTTCATATGCTGCTCAAGTTCCGGACCGGAGAAGAGCCCGGTCTGCCCGTAGGCTCGCGACTGTTTCGTATCGCAGGGGTTGCAGGCCGCGCCACCGGGCATGTTGCGAGTCGCATTAGCCGCCATTCCTGGGTGGCTGAGCGCATACGTTTTCTGCGCGCCTGGCGCGCCAATCCCAAAGGCATCGGCGCTATCTGGCCGTCCAGCGCCCGCCTGGCCGCCGCCATGACGCGCGATATCACGCCCAGTTCGGGGCCGTGCCTCGAATTGGGGGCAGGCACCGGGTCCTTTACCCGTGCCCTGGTGGCGCGCGGCCTGACATCGGCGCAGTTGACCTTGGTGGAAATGGATCCGCAGTTCGCGCAGCAATTGCGGCACGATTTCCCCGACGCCTATGTTTATCAAGGGGATGCCGCGAAACTGGTCGGCGTGCCATTGTTTGCCGACTGCTTGGCTGGCGTCGCCGTCTGTGGGCTGCCCTTGTTGAATATGCCAGTGAAACAGCAGATTGGCATTTTGCGCAGCACATTTGCTCAACTGCGCCCCGGCGGTTCAATGGTCCTATTTACATATGGACCACGTTGCCCGGTTCGACAACGTGTGCTCGATCGCCTCGGCCTGCGGGCGCGGCGTGTCGACACGGTCATTGCCAATGTGCCGCCCGCCCATGTCTGGAAATTGACCCGGCGTACAGCGGCTGGCGCCCTGCATGCGCCCATTGAGTAACGTTTAATTACTTATTATCAGCACGAGAAGAGCACAGCGTTCACGGAATCGGCCCATAATGGGTTCCCAGAAGATGTCGTCAGCAAGCTAAATCACGCCATCTCCTGCCAACAAGCACTTAACGTTTCTTAACAGTCTAAAAGAGGAAACACTATGGGTCTGCTCAGCTTTATTAAAGATGTCGGCGAAAAACTGTTTGGCGCCAGCGAAGCCCAGGCGGCATCGGTAGATGAACTGAAGAAGGAACTGGACAAGCACGGTCTGAGTGCCGATGGCCTGAACATTCAAGTCGATGGCGACAAAGTCACCGTGACCGGCGAAGCGGCCTCGACCGAAGAAGCCGAGAAAATCACGCTGGCGCTCGGCAACACTGTCGGTGTGGCCTCAGTGGACAACCAACTGACCGCCAAACAAGCCGCCCCCGAAGCCCAGATGTACACCGTCAAAAAAGGCGACAACCTCTGGAAAATCGCCGAGGCTCACTACGGTGCCGGCCAGGGCGCCAAGCACACCGTGATTTTCGAAGCCAACAAACCCATGCTGACGCATCCGGACAAGATCTATCCGGGCCAAGTACTGCGCATCCCGCCGCTGAACTGAACACCACAGCACAAACCGGCAAGCCCCGCAGCGTTTGCCGGTTTGGACCAGCGCGAACAATCCCCGTTCGCACTGGTTGACTCGGCCAGACTCCCGTCTGGCCGTTTTTTTCGTGGATGCCTACGTCCGAGCTAAACGGCCGGCGATACGTCCACTCCCTTTTTCACGCCATCCAGATCATTCAGCGCCGCCATCGCACCCTCAGGCAAAGAGATCTCTGCGCTCGCCAGGTTTTCCCTCAAATGCGCCACCGAAGACGTCCCGGGAATCAACAGAATATTGGGAGATCTGCGTAACAACCACGCCAATGCCACCTGCATCGGGGTCGCCTCCAGCCTCGTAGCGACATGAGACAGCGTCGACGACTGCAATGGTGAAAACCCGCCTAGCGGAAAAAACGGCACATAGGCAATGCTCTCGGCCGCCAAGGTATCAATCAACCCATCATCATCACGGTGGGCCAGGTTATACAGATTCTGCACGCAAACGATGGGGCAGATATGCCGAGCGTCCTCAATCTGTCGGCGCGTCACATTGCTCAATCCGATATGACGAATCAAGCCGCGCTGCTGGAGCTCGGCCATTGCCGTCACCTGCGGCTCTAGCGATCCCTCCGCCGGACCGTACATGCTGATTGTGCTGCGTAGATTAACGACATCAAGCACATCCAGACCGAGATTGCGCAGATTGTCGTGAACAGCCTGCGTTAGCTCATCCGGCGATGTCGCTGGCAGCCAGGAAGCGTCGGCGCCGCGCTTGGCGCCGATCTTGGTCACAATAGTCAGATCATCACGATACGGGTGCAAGGCCTCACGAATGATCTGGTTCGTAATATGCGGACCGTAAAAATCGCTGGTGTCGATGTGATCGACACCTAGTTCGATCGCCTCTCGCAATACAGCCACTGCGGCGTTTCGATCCTTCGGCGGACCAAATACGCCAGCACCGGCCAACTGCATCGCGCCATAGCCCAGACGATGGACCCTGCGGGGACCTAATGAATACCAGCCGGCTTTTTCAAGACTCGTCATGTGATTTCTCCTAAACGACATCGGAAATGTACGCGTGGGGCACATGTACGACAATCCATCATAAAGCGCACAAGTTGTGCGAAAATCCGAACAATGAAGACAGATCTAGGCGACTTGCATGCATTCGTGACGGTTGCACGAGCAAACGGTTTTCGCGATGGCGCGCGTCTGACAGGCACCAGCGCCTCAGGCTTGAGCGAAGCCGTACGCCGTCTGGAAACCCAACTGGGCGTCAGATTGCTCAATCGCACAACGCGCAGCGTCGCCCCCACCGAGGCCGGGCAACGATTATTGGAACGGCTGGGCCCTGCCCTCAATGAGGTTGAAGCCGCCATTGACGTCGTGAATCAATTTCGCAGCGGTCCTACAGGCACGTTGCGCCTGAACGTACCCGCCAGCGTCGCGCGCCTGGTGCTGCCCTCGATTCTGCCGGGATTCATGGCTGCCTACCCGGATGTACGGGTAGAAATCATGGTCGAAGAAAGTTTCGTCGACGTGATTACTGCCGGTTGCGATGCGGGTATCCGCTACGAAGAACGCCTGCAGCAGGACATGATTGCCATCCCGATAGGCCCGCGCCTCCAACGCGCAGCCACGGCCGCCGCGCCCGCCTACCTGGATCGGCACGGCCGCCCCAAACATCCCAAAGACCTGCTCAACCACAACTGCATTCGTGGCCGCTTCAGCAGCGGCACCATTTACCCCTGGGAATTCGAGCGTAGCGGCAAAGTGGTAACCATCAACCCGAGCGGTTCACTGCTGGTGCAACTCGGGGGTGGCGTCGACCTCGCCGTGGATGCGGCCATCGCCGGCACAGGTGTCATTCACCTGTTCGAGGATTGGCTGCGCCCGCACCTCGAGAGCGGCGCACTGGAACCCATACTGGAATCCTGGTGGCAATCGTTCTCGGGGCCATTCTTGTATTACCCCGGCCGGCAATTAGTCCCTGCGCCGCTACGGGCATTCATTGACTTTGTACGAGCGTTGCCGTCCGGGTGAGATTCAGCGCATCCCGCCAAAGCGCCCCAGGCCCTTCATCCCGCCCATGGCGCGCATCATCTTGGCCATACCGCCCTTTTTCATTTGCTTCATCATGCCCTGCATTTGCTCGAACTGGGACAGCAAACGGTTGACCTCTTGCACCGGGACGCCGGAGCCCGCAGCAATACGGCGTTTGCGCGAGGCCTTGATCAATTCAGGCTTGGCGCGTTCGGCAGCCGTCATCGAGTTCAGGATGCCTTCGGTACGGCGCAGCTGCTTTTCCGCCTGGCCGCCCTGCAGTTGACCGGCAGCCTGTTGAAACTGCGAAGGCAGCTTTTCCAGCAGCGACCCCATATCGCCCAGCTTTTTCACCTGGCCCAATTGCTCGCGGAAATCGTTCAGATCGAACTTGTTGCCCGATTTGAGCTTGGTCGCGAGCTTTTGCGCCTCGGCGATATCGATGTTCTTTTGTGCCTGCTCGACCAGCGACACAATGTCGCCCATGCCCAGCACGCGCTGCGCCATACGGTCGGGGTGGAAAGGCTCCAGGCCATCCAGTTTTTCCGAAACACCGACGAATTTCAGGGGTTTGCCAGTCACATGCCGCACGGACAGGGCCGCGCCGCCGCGTGCGTCACCATCCAGCTTGGTCAGCACCACCCCTGTCAGGGGCAGCGCGTCGGCAAAGGCCTTGGCGGTGTTGACCGCATCCTGCCCCTGCATCGCGTCGACCACGAACAGCGTTTCGACGGGTTTGACCAGATCGTACAGCGCGCGGATCTCGCGCATCATGGCTTCGTCGATACCCAGGCGGCCGGCCGTATCCAGAATCAGCACATCATAGTGATGGCGGCGGGCGTGATCGACGGCGTTGCGGGCGATGTCCTCGGGTTTCTGGCTGGGATCCGAGGGCAGGAAATCGATACCTGCCTGGGCCGCGACGGCCTTCAGCTGGTCGATAGCGGCCGGGCGATAAACGTCGGCACTAACCGTCAGAACCTTTTTCTTGCCGGTATTGCGGCCATTTTGGGTGTGATTGCCCTCGGCCAGCCAGCGGCCGAGCTTGCCGGTGGTGGTGGTTTTACCCGCCCCCTGCAAACCGGCCATCAGGATGATGGCGGGAGGCTGCACGGCCAGCGACAGGTCGCCGGCACCAGCGCCCAGGTCACCGCCCATCAGGGCGGTCAGCTCTTTGCTGACCACGCCCACCAGGGCTTGGCCAGGGCTGAGGCTGCCGACGACTTCTTCGCCCAGGGCTTTTTCTTTGACGCGTGCGACGAAATCGCGCACGACGGGCAAGGCTACGTCAGCCTCGAGCAGGGCCATGCGCACTTCGCGCAGCATTTCCTGCGTGTTGGCCTCGGTCAGGCGGGCTTCGCCGCGCAGCGTCTTGACGACGCGCGACAAACGTTGAGTCAGGTTATCGAGCATGAGAGGCGTTTCCGCTTACACTAGTTGATTGAACGGTGGCCCGGGCAGCAGGGGGTTTTCACCCCTGCCAGCGACTAGCGCCTGAGAGGCCCCATCCAGACAACGGTTTTTATGTCATTAGGCATTGTATTTCACGCAGCGGCCGCCCTGGCCTACGCCGTGCTCGGCGGGGCCCTCTGGTGGCGCCTGAAAGGTGCAGGCAGCGTCGAAAAAGCGGGCAAAGTCGCCCGTGCGAGCCTGCTGGGCGCCCTGGTTCTGCACGGTATCGGCTTGTATCAGGCCATGCTGGGCGGCTCGCATCTGTTCATCGGATGGGCGCTCGCCCTGTCCGCCACGGTATGGCTGGGCATGGTGGTGTTCTGGCTGGAAAGCCTGCTGGTTCACATTGACGGGCTGCAGCTACTGCTATTGCCAGCCGCCACGGTGATCTGCGCCCTCGCGGCGCTGTTTCCCCAGGGGCAGCTCGTCCCCCACGCCGAAGACAGTTCCCTGCGCGTGCACCTGCTCATTGCCCTGGCGGCCTATGCCCTGATCACGGTGGCGGCCCTGCACGCCCTGCTAATGGCCCTGCTCGACCGCCACCTGCACCGTCCGCTCGAAGCCCCTGCGGAACGCAGCCTCATCGGCCGCGTCCTCGATGCCCAGGCGCCGCTACTCGTCCAGGAACGGCTGTTGTTTCGTGTCATCTGGATCGGCTTCGCTGTCCTGACGGCCGCCGTCATCACCGGCTCCATCGCCTCGATGGACCTGACGGGCAAGATCCTGCCCTTTGACCACAAAACGGTTTTCACACTGTTGTCATGGTTGACCTTTGGAGTATTACTGCTGGGCCGCCACATTCGCGGCTGGCGCGGCCGCGTCGCGTTGCGCTGGACACTGACCGGATTCGCCTTTCTAATCCTGGCCTACACCGGCAGCCGGTTTGTACTGGAAGTCATTCTTCATCGGAGTTGAAGTGGGCAAGTTGTTAATCTGGGTCGTCATCATCCTGGCGGTCATGGTGGTGATGCGCATCGTGTCGGCCCGCAATAGCGCCAGGCGCAGCGCCGCAGCCAAGCCTCCCCCGAGCGCCCCTGCGCGCCAGCCCGGCAGCGGCCCCGTCGAATCCATGGTGCGCTGTGCGCACTGCGGCGTGCATTTGCCGCGCTCAGAGGCGCTGCTGATCGCAGGCAAGACCTGGTGCAGCAACGAGCACGCGCGATTGGGCAAGCGTTAACCTGATCACACATGCCGTAACGTGGCATCCAGTTGATGCATCAAGCAAGGCAGGCATAATTAGGCTTACAGTTACCATTAACGAGCCGCATCTATGTCTTTACAGCTTGATCGACACGGGTGGCTGAGGCCTGCTCCTGCGGTGCGCCTGCTACCCTCGCCCAACCATGACGCGCGCCCTGCCGGGTCCACGGTTTCATTACTGGTCATCCACAACATCAGCCTGCCGCCGAACCAATTTGGCGGCCCGCACGTCGCCGGTTTGTTTCTGAACCGCCTGGACTATTCCGCCCACCCCTGGCTCGAACGACTGCGAGGCCTGCGGGTATCAGCGCATTTCTTCATCAGGCGTGACGGCCAGATCGTACAATTCGTATCGACCGACAAGCGGGCCTGGCACGCTGGCGTCTCGCGATTTGAAAACCGCGAACGCTGCAATGATTTTTCTCTGGGCATCGAACTCGAGGGCACGGACTTCCTGCCCTACACTGATGCCCAGTACACCAGTCTGGCCAAACTGACCCGCGTGTTGCGCACCCGCTATCCGCTGCGCGCGGCGTGGGGCCACGAGCACATTGCCCCAGGGCGCAAGACCGACCCTGGGCCCGCATTCAAGTGGTCGCGCTTTGGCCGTATGACTGGCTTTGCGCGGCGCCAACTTGCGCCGCAAACCTAAGGAATCATGATGCTGAAAATCTGGGGACGTTCAAGCTCGGTCAATGTACAAAAAGTCATGTGGACCGTGCGCGAACTCGCGCTGCCGCACACCACGGAACAAGTCGGCGGCAAATTCGGTGGCCTGGACACGCCCGAATACGGCGCCATGAACCCCAACCGCAAAGTCCCCGTCATCGACGACGGCGGCCTGATCCTGTGGGAATCCAATGCCATCGTCCGCTACCTGGCGGCACGCTACAGCGAAGGCACCCTCTGGCCCACCGACGTCGCCGTGCGGGCGCAGGCCGACCGCTGGATGGACTGGACCGCGACCGAATGGCAGTCTGCTATGGGCCCGGCATTTCTGGGCCTGATCCGCACACCTGAAGATCAACGCAATCACGCGGCCATCGAAGCATCGACGCGCAAAACCAACAGCCTGGGCCTGATCCTGGAAAGCGCCCTGCAAAACAAGGAATACATCGCCGGCAGCCATCTCACCATGGCCGACATCGTCCTGGGCTGCGTTGCTCACCGCTGGCTGGCGATGCCGATCGAGCGTCCCGCGACACCCGCCTTGAACGTCTGGTACCGCCGCCTGATGATGCGCCCGGCGACGCAGGGCGTGCTGACGCTGCCCCTATCGTAATTCCCACCGAGCCACATGTTTGCGCGTATTGCTGCGGATCCACTGCTCCAATCGTTCAAGCAACGTATGCTCCGTACCTGGCCGAGTCTGATTCCGTAACTCCGCGGCTACCTGCCCCAATGCGGCAGGCAACTGCTCGGCCAACTCACGTCCTGCCCGCAATACATAACGATCTGAAAAACCGAGATCCTGCGACAAACCCTGCAGTTGTTCCACACCGATCTTGCCGGGCAGCGCCTCACCACCGATCCGAAATGCGAACCGTCGCGATAACCCGGGATAGATAGCCGTACACATCAAATCGTAGAACGGCGTCATCCGCCAGGCGTCTCCGGTATCCTGCATCACCGATAGATTCTTGGCGTGACTATCGTTATTACCCACGAACAAGTTAAAGAACACCCAGCGCACGAATCGTTGCATATCCTGCGCCTTCACCCCCATGCGCCGCAGGATTTCGCGACATTGCGCCAGTGTCGGACCGCCATCGCTCTCGTACTTCACCGCCGATGGCGTGCCCGCCAGTTGGCACAAATCCAGCTGATGCAGCCGAGCCAAGCCTCCTGCCCCATCAGCCCTGCGGTCATATCGTCGCACCAGACAAGCACGCGTATCCGGTTGATACTCGACCTCGGCTGCTTGCAGCCCCAGCGCCGAGGCCAGCTTCATGACCATCGCTTCATTCAATGCCGATGACCAGACTCCGTCCAAACCGCGAATATCTGGTTTGAGAATATGCGACGAGGGTGCCGTGCCTTGCGGAATCGCTGGAACACCATCCGGCAGCACCATCAGCAATAGCTTGTCCTGTGCCCCCGCCAAAGATATGCGAGTGCCTTCCGCGTTTTCGGCAGCCAAGGCGGGGATCACTGCGTGCTGCAACTGCTGGGCAATATCCACCCACGTCGTCGGCCGATAACCGGGTGGTGCCGGTTTTTCGCCTTGCGGCACAATCGTCAACCCACTTGCGGTATCTCCGCCTACACTGCGCAGCAACCCAAATGCCGTGCTGGCATGGCGGCTGACGGACAAAAACCGCCGGATATGCCCCTCTGGCAGCAGGTTTTCGAAATACGCGAGCACATGGTCACCAACGTGATCTTGTTGCCCTAAACCGAGGCTCGGCGCGATCGGCCTCGCCTCGGACCACGTCAACCAAGCCGGATCATAGCGAAACCGCAAAGGCTGCTCGTCAAAAAGACGCCCGACACAACGTCCTGCGGCATAGACATCCAACGCATCCACTGTCGCCATCAAAAATCCCCGCGTTTACGTTGAATCACAACCTCTAATCCCAGCAGATCCAACATGTCGAGCACCTTTTGCAACTGCAACGTCGGCTTGCCTCGCTCCAGATCGACCACAAATCGGTTGCCCGTCCCAGCAAGCCCAGCCAAGTCTGTCTGGAGCAAGGCTTGATCCGCTCGTACCGTTTTGACGAGTCTGCCCAACTCTGCGGCAGTGCGGACCTTGGTCGGTGCGTACACATCGAGCGGTATCGAATCGGTTGCCATGATTGTGCCTTCCTAATTCCCGATCGGTAATTTTATGTGGCCTGACGGGTCGATGTCGACCAAAAATTACCGATCGGGAATTTTAATATTCAAAAAACGACACTCCCTGGAAAATATTCCCGATCGGTAATTTCGAATTCACCCAAGCCGCCCCAACAACACGATCAGTTGCTCACGCTCGGCATCACTCAATTGCGCGCTGATACGTTGATCATGGGCCTTTACCGCACGAGTGACACTGTTATACGCACGCCGCCCGGCGGACGTCAGTGTCAACGCATAGGCCCGCTTGTCTGCTGCCGCATCGCGGCGCGTGACGTAGCCCATCGCCTGCAACTGATCCACCAATTGCACAGCGCCCGAGCGCGCGATACCGAGAATACGCGCGAGGTCAGTAAGCTTCAACTCTGCATTCTCGGCGATCAACGTCAACGCCGAGAATCGCTGCGGCGTAATGTCCCATGGCGCCAACGCCGCCAGAAAATCCTCGTAAATAGAAATCTGTGCCCGCCGGATGGCATAGCCCACCAGCGAGTCCAAGGCGCCGTATTCGATACCGGCGACATGCGGATCGAAGTGTTCGCCACGGGCAGCGGGTCGGCGCGGGCGCGATGCAGAGGCGGAAGGCATGGCTATGAAAGAGATCAAAGGGAACTACACACTACCTGAGACCAGCGGATAACGCTACCTGCCGAACCGTGTTTCGTACGGGTTAGTACCAGTGCCGATGCAGACACCCAATTTGTTATGGTACATAACAATATAAATTGACGGCATACGCTGGACCCGCAAGTTGGAGAGAGACCCATGAATATCGTGATTGCCGGCGGCGGCATAGGTGGGCTGACGCTGGCCCTGATGCTGCATCAGCGAGGCATCAACAGTCGCGTCTATGAGAGCACGCAAGAACTGCGTCCGCTGGGCGTGGGTATCAACCTGCTACCCCACGCCGTAAACGAACTGGAGCCTCTGGGCCTCTTGGATACGCTGGCCGAACACGCCATCCCGACATCCGCACTGCACTACTACAACAAGCTCGGCCAGCCCATTTGGCAAGAACCACGCGGCCTGAAAGCGGGCTATCCGCTGCCGCAGTTCTCGATACATCGTGGCGAGTTTCAGATGCTGCTGGCCGCAGCCGTACGCGCGCGGCTCGGCGACGATGCCATCGTCACCGGCGTGGTGTTGGAATCTGCAGAGAATGACGGCAATACAGCGCGTGCGCATTTCCGCAACCGCGCCGATGGCTCGTTGCACACTGCGGTGGGCGATGCCGTGATCGGCGCCGACGGCATCCATTCGGCCTTGCGCAAACAGTTTTATCCCACCGGCGACGAGCCACGATTCTCTGGCCGCATGCTGTGGCGCGCCGTCACCGAGGCTTCGCCCTATCTGGATGGCTGCACGATGTTCATGGCGGGCCATCAGGATCAGAAGTTTGTCTGTTATCCCATCTCGGCTCCCTTGCATCGCCAAGGCCGTTCGCTCATCAACTGGATCGCCGAGCTGGCTATTCCCGATGCGACGCTGCCTGCCACCGACTGGAATCGCCGCGTAGACAAATCCGTGTTTGCCGATCGATTCGCCGACTGGCGTTGGGACTGGATTGACATTCCCTCGATCATCGACGGCGCGCAGGCCATCTACGAATTCCCGCTCGTCGATCGCGATCCCCTGCCGCGCTGGACCAAAGGCCGTCTCACGTTGCTAGGCGACGCAGCACACCCCATGTATCCCATAGGCTCGAACGGCTCAGCACAGGCCATCCTGGATGCACGCTGTCTGGCAAACAGCCTGGCTCAGGCACAACAAGGCAACGTCCGCGCACTCGAGACGGCCCTGCTCGAATACGAAGCAGAACGTCTACCGCGCACCGCAGGCATCGTGCTGCGCAATCGCCTGAACGGCCCCGAGCAAGTCATGCAAATGGCCGAAGAGCGCGCCCCGCAAGGCTTTGCCAACATCGCCGACGTCATCCCCGAACACGAACTGCAAGCCGTATCGCTGCGCTATAAGCAGCTGGCGGGCTTTGATCCCGCCGCGCTGCGCCGTCACACCGGAGAAAAAAAATGAACGCCGCTACCCCAACCGAGCCCACGCCTCCGAAACTCGAACACCTCGCCACGCTGCACGTACAAGTCGGCCCGCCGCAAGAGGTTGGAGACACCCCGCAGGGCCGTCGCCGCGTCATTCCGATTCTGGGCGGCACCGTCACAGGCCCCAAGCTCAACGGCACCATCCTGCCCGGCGGCGCGGATTTTCAGTCGATCCGTTCAGCCACGTATACCGATATTCACGCACGCTACGTGATCGAAACGACCGACGGGCATCGCGTATATGTCGAGAACACAGGTATCCGCACCGGCAGCGCCGAAGACATCGCGAAACTGGCCCGCGGCGAAAAAGTCGATCCATCGCGCATCTACTTTCGCAGCTATCCACGATTCGAAACGGCCGCGCCTGAATTGAGCTGGTTGCACGAACAGATATTCATCGGCACCGGCGCACGCTTTCCCGATCACGTTGAGTTGTGCTTTTACCGAGTTTGCTGAGAAAGCGTTGACGGTTCTATCAGCCGCCCCCATCCCCACGCTCATCACACCACTGTTCCATCAATACTTATCGCCACCAGCAACGTACTGGCAGCTCACATCACCGACACGGAGACATCCCATGCCATCCCTCCTGCGCCGACTGCTCGTCACAGCCATGCTGTGCTTGCCCGCCATCTCCCTCGCACAGTATCCGAACGCGCCCATACGCCTGAACGTCGGCTTCCCGCCCGGCACAGGACCTGACATTGTTGCTCGCACGCTCTCGCAGCAACTGGGCGAACGTCTGAAACAAAGCGTCGTCGTAGAAAACCGCGCAGGCGCGGGCGGCCAGATCGCCGCACAAACCGTTGCTCGCAGCCCGGCCGATGGCTACACCCTGCTATTGGGCGAAGTCGGATCCATCAGCATTTCACCTGCTACGTATAACAACCTGAACTACGATCCGGCCAAAGACTTTGCACCGATTTCCGAAGTAGTACGCGCCGATTTCGTCCTGGTCGTACCCGCGAGCTCACCCTATCAAACGCTGGCCGACTTCATCAAGGCCGGCAAGGCCTCAAAGGACCGCGTGAACTTCGGCACATTCGGCGCGGGCACACCGGGCCATTTTGGCGCTGAACTGTTCGCACGCGAAGTCGGCATGCAAATCGAACCCGTCCATTACCGATCCACCGGTGATGCCGTGTCCGGATTGGTCTCGGGCAGCGTACAAGCCGAATTCGTCACCACCGCCTTGGCCGCACCACAAGTAAAAGGCGGCAAAATGCGCGCCCTGGCCATCACAGGTGCCAAGCCCTCCAGCGCCCTACCCGGAGTGCCCACCTTTGTCCAAGCCGGCTACGGAAAAGTCGACTTCGGCGCATGGTTCGCTCTGTTCGCCCCGGCGGGCACGCCCGCAGACATTCTGGATCGCCTGCAAACAGAAAGCGCTGCTGCGCTGCGCACCCCCGAAGCCGCAAAAACGCTAGGAGATGCGGGCTTTATCGTAGTGGGGTCCACGCGGCAAGATCTGCAACGCCTGCTAGACAGCGAAGCCCGACGCTGGTCTGCCGTCGTCAAGGCCACGGGATTCAAGGCCAATTGATATCGAGCCGGACGCAAAGCGTAGAAGTCAGCTTTGCGTCTGTCATCTGCTGTCACGACGCCGGCCCACCAAGAATACGAGAGCGGCCGCCAACTGAATCACCATCGCCGTCACAAAAAGCGCACTCGCTTGATGTCCAATAGCAACCGGCGCATCGACTGCAGACTGCTGCAACGCCCCAAAAATAGCCGGCGCAAACGCATAAGTCCCCTGGCTGATCGCCACAATCAACGCCACCACGCGCGGCACATCCTGTGATGCAAAGTCCGTTTGTGCGATCAAGGGCGGCAACGACGTAGCATTACCGATCCCCGCCCCCAACAACGCGACACCTACCACCAAGGGCCAAACAGCACCCGCCGGCGCGACCAACAACACCGCAGAGCCGATCGCCTGCATGAAATAGCTGGCCGCCGCGATCGTGCGTCGATCTCCTACATAGCCCATCGCCCGTGCCGCCACCATGCGGCCGATAATGGCGCACGCCGTGCCCCCTCCCATCAACCACCCTGCGGGCTGCGCACCAAGCATCGGCAGCAACAGTTTGAACAGATGTGCCAGCAAACCAATCTGTGCAAACAAGCCGATTGCCATCCCTAACGACAGCGTGACAAAGGCGCGATCCCGCCACAGTGCCCTGCCCGATAGCACACCACGCGCTGACGACGAGGCCTTGCCTACCGTCTCGTGCGCAGTCACGCGGCCATCCAGCGATTGCCCCTCGCTCTGTGGAGTCTTGGAGAAAACCGTCACACTCAACGCCGCGATGACCGTGATCATCACCACCCCGACCAGCCCTGCTGCCGCAGGAAACCCCAGGCCGTGTATCAGCGCGACCCACAAGGGCGCAAAAATCGCCCCGCCGATACTGGCGCCGTTATATGCTTTGGCCAGCGCAGAGGGCCGGCCCGCGGCGTACCATCGCGCAATCACCGCATTGACGGCCACCGCACCCATCATCACCCAGCCCGAACCACTGACCAGGGCCGCCACAAACAATTGCCAGGGTTGCGCAGCCATCGCCCAGCCAAACACGCCCAGCGCCGTACACACCGCCCCTACCGCAATACTCGGCGCCAATCCCAACCGGGCATGCACGCGTGGCAAATTCGCCACCACCAATGCGCCGAACAAAAAATGGACCGTCACTGCCGTCGACACCCATTGCAACGACCATCCCGTACGCGCAATCACCTCGGCCAGATAAATCGAAGGCCCGTAAAAACCCACGCCCCAGCCGAACATGGCCATCACAAACGCCGCCCGGATCACCCAGGGCCCGAAAAAACGATACTGTGGTAACGCAAATTCGTTAGCCATCCCGTAGACGCTCCAAAGAATCAGAGCCCACACTGTGCCGTGTGTCGACGCGCCTATGCTACGGTCCAGACCGTAGTATCGCCAGCAAAAAAAATTGCTAAGCTGACTGAAATCCAAAAACGGATTTATCACAGGAGCCGTCATGGTCAGCACCGCCTCACTCGCCGAAACCGCCGCCCTCATCGGCGACCTGGCGCGCGCGAACATGCTCGCCGCCCTCATGGATGGCCGCGCCCTGACCGCCTCCGAGCTCGCTCACATCGCCGGCATCTCGCCTCAGACCGCCAGCGGACATTTGGCAAAACTGACTGACGCAGGACTCTTAGCCCGGGAAAAACAAGGCCGTCATCACTATCACCGCCTTGCTACCCCATCGGTCGCCCGCATGCTGGAACAGATCATGTCCGTCTCCATCGAGCGCGAACAAGGCGCCGCAGCGCGAGGCCCCCGCGTCATCACCGGGCCGCGCGACAAGGCGTTACGCTACGCCCGCACCTGCTACGACCATCTGGCCGGTGAAATTGCCGTGGCGATCACCGACAGCATGGTCGACGCGGGGCACATCGAATTAACGGCCGAGGTAGGAGCATTGACGCCAAAGGGCGTCGACGCACTCGCGATCTTGGGCATGGATATCGACAGCATCAGCATCGAATCCAAGCCCAAAAGATCCGGCCGCGTATTCTGCCGCGCATGCCTGGACTGGAGCGAGCGCCGCCACCATATCGCAGGCACGCTCGGTGCTGCGATGCTATCGCACTACGTAAAGCAAGACTGGGTGAGGCGCCTGGAGGGCACGCGTGCCGTAGCCGTCACACCCAGCGGATATGCTGCCTTTGACAAGGCATTCAAACTGTCATTGCGACAATCAACATAGCGCGTCACTCAACCCATGGCGTCTTGGCCCAGATGTCACGCAAACGGGCATCATCGCCTTTCAGCCGCTCTTGCCACTGCGGCCCATCGAGATAATCCATTTCCGTAAACTGCTGCTTCATCTGCGCTTGAAAATCGGGATTGGCCGCCACCTTGCCCAATGCCTGACGCAATTTCTCCGATACCTCCGGCGGTAAATTCTTGGGTGCCACAATACCGCGCTCGGATGCAAACACCAGATCGACACCCTGCTCCTTGAATGTCGGCACATCCTGGCCCAGCGGCGAGCGCTTTTCGCTGGCCTGCGCCAGCACACGCATATTCTTGCCGTGATACGGCATGACCTCGCCCAGATTCAGCCCACCGATCACAGTATGGCCACCCAGCACGGCACTGCGCAGCGGCCCCGCGCCGTTGTAAGGCACATGGTTCAACTTGGTTCCCGTCAAACTCTGGAACAGCACCAATGCCAGATGATCATCGGTCCCCACACCGGTAGAGCCATAGCTTATCGACCCGGGATTCGCGCGGGCGTCGGCGATCAGCGACTCCAGCGTCTGATAGGGACTGTTGCTGGCGACGCTGAATGCGCTCGGATCACGTACCAAATTCGCCAAATACGTGAAATCAGCCGTGGTAAACCCCGCATCGCGCTCGATCGGTAACGACACCAACCCCGGCATATTCGTCATGGCCAGCGTGTAACCATCCGGCTTGGCGCGAGCCACGTAAGACAGCGCAATAGCACTGGACGCCCCGGGCTTGTTTTGCACGACCACTGTCGTTCCCAGCTCTTTCTCCAAAAACACGGCCAGCGATCGAGCCGTGATATCCGTGCCACCGCCGGGCGCAAACCCCACGATCAGCTCAATGGGCCGATCCGGCCAGGCCCAGGCCGGCAGTGTGGCGCACAGCGTTGCCACCGAAAATACCGCGCGCGCAATGGACTTGCATGAATGAAACATGACTATTCTCCTGGATATGAATAAGAATGAAGGCCGCCGGAACATGACTCTGTAAAGAGCATCTGTATCCAACGACAGGACGCTATGGCCAAGGGGGCAATACCTTGCCGGGGTTCATCACGCTTTGCGGGTCCAGTGCTGTTTTGATTCGGTGCATCAAGGCCAGCTCGACATCGTTTTTGTAGCGCCGCAAATCCTCGATGCGGCGTTGGCCAATACCTTGTTCAGCGCTGACGGATCCGCCTGCCGCATGCACACGATCGTGGACGAGACGTTGGATATCCGCCTCCACTGCACCTGGCGCCGGCAAGAGGTTGTAGTGCAGATTACCGTCACCCAGATGACCAAAAACGCGCATCTCCACACCGGGAAACGCAGCAGCCAAAGCCTGATCCGTACCGCGTACGAACTCAGGAATCCTGGAGGTCGGCAATGAAATATCGTGCTTGACGCACGCCGGTGCCAACGCGAGCGCCAGCGTGATGCTCTCGCGCAAGGTCCAGAACTCGACACTCTGCGACTCGGACATCGCCACGACGACATCCTGTACCTCGCCGGCCTCCAGTGCTGCGGACAATACCGCCTCTAACTGATCCTGCGAGTGCTGTTCGCTTTCGTTATCCGATAACTCCAACAGCACGCACCACGAATGCTCCGCCGTCGCCGAAAAAGGTAGACGCTGTTGCGGAAAAGCCGTTGTCACATCCCACAGACAGTGCATTGACATGACTTCAAACGCAGTCAGGCCTGCCCCAAACCCCGCTCGGGCACGCTGCAACAGCGATAAAGCCTCGTGCAGTCCGGACGTCACCGCCAATGCCGTGCGCTGTGCGCGTGGCAAGGGAAAAAGTTTCAACACCGCAGCCGTAATGACACCGAGTGTGCCCTCGCTGCCGATATACAGATCGCGCAAGTCATATCCCGTATTGTCTTTGCGCAGGCAACGCAGTCCATGCCAGATTTCGCCTTGCGGCGTGACGACCTCCAACCCCAGCGCGAGCTCCCGTGCATTGCCGTACCGCAATACCTGTGTTCCACCCGCATTCGTCGCCAGATTGCCGCCGATCGTGCAGCTGCCTTCTGCCCCTAATGACAGAGGAAATAATCGACCTGCCTCGCGCGCGGCCTGTTGGACGGCTTGCAACACACAACCCGCCTCTACCGTAATGGTGTCGGTATCCAGATCGATATTGCGTACGCTGTTCATACGCAACAATGACAACACCACCGCACGGCCGCTGTCATCGGGCGTGGCAGCGGCCACTTGACCGGTATTTCCTCCCTGGGGTACCACCGGCACGCCGGCTGCCGCACATCGCCGCACGACCTGTGCAACCTCGTCGCGACTGGCCGGCCGCACAACTGCCAATGCACGGCCCGTGATGGCGCGACGCCAATCGGTCAAATACGGATCGGCGTCGTTTCCCGTCAGCACATGGCCCTCGCCGACGCACGCCGCCAGATCCGCCAACAGCACTGACGGTGTCATGGCGTCTGCTCCCGCATTACCGGCGTCAACAATCTGCCGGACTGCATGAACGCGACGACGTTGTCCCACACCAGATCAGCCATCGCCGCCCGCGTTTCCCGCGTAGCACTGCCCACGTGAGGCATCAGCGACACCTGATCCAGCGCGGCGAATTCCGTCGCGGATGCGGGCTCCTGCTCCAACACATCCAAACCCGCGCCGCCTAGTTCGCCCTCGCGCAGCGCCGCTATCAACGCAGCTTGATCGACCACACTGCCCCGCGCGATATTGACCAGAATGCCCTGCGGCCCCAACGCGCGAATCACTGACGCATTCACCAGATGCCGCGTACTCGGCCCGCCCACACAGGCGACGACAAGAAAATCAGCCCACACCGCCAGATCAACCAGCGACGCCTCATAACCATAAGGAGCCTGCGCACGCGGCGTCCGATTGTGATAACGGACCTCCATCTCGAAACCCGATGCGCGCCTGGCAATCGCCTCGCCGATGCGACCCAGCCCTAAAACACCTAATCGTTTTCCCGATACTTTAGTGGCCAGTGGGAACTGCCCCAGCTCACGCCATTGCCCTGCCTTCACATAACGATCGCCCACCGCGGTACGCCGCGCTGCAGACAACAACAGCGCCCACGCGAGATCGGCCACACAATCATCCAGCACATCGGGGGTAGTGCTCACCTCGACATGACGCTGCGCCGCCGCCTGCAGATCCAAGGTATCGTGGCCGACGCCCCAGCTGCATACAGCCTTTAACGCGGGCAGCGCGTCAAACATGGCACGCGTAAATCCATATCGGACTGAGGTTACCGCCACGCGCACGCCCTGCAGCGCCTCGGGATATGCCATCATTCCCTGTGGGGAATGCCAGGTTTGCAGGACCCGATAGTGCGCCGCCAGACGATCATCAAACACCTGCCCCAGCGATGCCACCTGGACGATGTCGTACGCTGCTGTCACTTCCCCGCTCCCGTGCTCGCCGGGATATAGTTGGCTGCAGCGGCCGCCTCCGCGAATGACATGCCTTCGCGGACGCTTTGCTCCACGCGCTCGTCTACCGCCAGCGCCTCTTGCGCGGCGACCAACACCTCGTCCACACGCCCCCGCGGAATCACCACCAGACCGGTGTCGTCGCCGACCACCAGATCGCCTTCCTCGACCTCGACGCCCCCTATCGTGACTGGCTCACCCATGGCCTGCAGACGCAATCGCGTCTTGCCTGTCAACGGCGTGACATGGCGGCTGGCGAGCCACAGGCCCGTTGCCTGGATTTCGTCCACATCACGGCATGCGCCGTCGATCACGACAGCAGTCGCATCCCGCTTCGAGGCTGCCAAGGATGCAATACCGCCAAAGGTCGAGATGCATGTGCCACCCGCATCGACCATCAACACCCGGCCAGGGCCGGTGGCGGCGACGAGCCGGCCTACCGCAAAATCTGCCTTCTCAAAATCCCCCAGCTCTCCCCATACATGCCTGGCGGTCACCGCAAACCCCACGATGCGCCCCAGCCCTGCCCGACGCGTAATCCCTTGCGTGACGCCCGCGATACCCAACGTATCCATCGCGTCCGCCCACGTGCTAGTGCCG
Source organism: Bordetella muralis (assembly GCF_054781015.1). NCBI lineage: Bacteria > Pseudomonadati > Pseudomonadota > Betaproteobacteria > Burkholderiales > Alcaligenaceae > Bordetella > Bordetella muralis. The sequence continues at coordinate 445,379 of NZ_BAAGVF010000008.1, forward strand.
ATTGCCGCGCAACGCGCCAACAACGCCTGATCCGAATCACTCATGCTTGGTTCTCCTCTCGACTATGTGCCGTATCACCGATCAATCGATCTGCGCGCCTGAGAGCTTTACGCCTTCTGCCCAACGAGCAGCCTCGTCGTTGATAAATGCCTGGAATTCCTTGGGCGAACTATTGTTCACATCGCCACCCATGTCCTGCAGCTTCTTCGTCATATCGGGGGTTGAGACGATCTTGGCGACGTCGCGATAGATTTTTTCGCGCAGCCCGTCCGGCATGCTGGCGGGCGCAAACAACCCAAACCAGGTAGCTGCCTCAAAATCCTTCATGCCGCTTTCTTCCATGGTCGGCACCTGCTTGATCGCATCGACCCGGCGAGAATGCGCCAGCGCGATGGCATGCAGCTTTCCAGACTGAATGTGCGGCAACGCCGCCGACAAGGTCACGAATGCCATCTGTACCTGTCCACCAATCAAGTCGGTCAGCATCGGCGCATCGCCCTTGTACGGCACGTGCACCAGATTGATTCCGGTTCTCGCCTTGAAGAGTTCGCCCGTCAGGTGCTGTGGCGTACCGTTTCCCGTCGAGGCCATGCTTAGCCCATCGGGTGATTTCTTGGCGTAGGCGATCAGTTCGTCCAGATTCTTTGCAGGCAAAGACGGCGTAGTCACCAATACCAGCGGAATCGTTGACGTCAACGTAATCGGCGCAAAATCCTTCAGCGGATCGTAGTTGAGCTTCTTATAGAGGCTGGCGCTGATCGTATGCGCGGCTGTCGTCATATACAGCGTGTAGCCGTCTCCAGGAGCGCGCGCCACGGCTTCGGCAGCGACCGTCGTTCCTGCGCCTGGACGATTGTTGACGACGACTTGCTGCCCCCATTCCGCTGGCAACTTTTCTGCGATCAACCGTGCAATCACATCCGTAGCACCACCCGGCGGATACGGCACGACCAGCGTGACCGGTTTATTGGGATAGTCTGCAGCCAGCGCGGTTGGCGCTGCCAGGCCCATACTCAGAGCCGCACACACACCGATAATACCTTTCAGCTTCTTCATCATCCTGTCTCCGTGCTAGGTTGTTGTCATGACTGCTGAAGCAGATACGCCGCACCGCTGCGGCTGCATATATCCCGAATATGCGCGTCCAGCGTCTCGGGGATGGGGATACCTTCACGCATGCGTTTTTCGTGGGTCATCGCCTCGGGATCTCCGGCGACGAGAACGGGCTCGTCCGGATTGGCCGCCGTTGTCGCGTGCATCGTGTCGATGACCGCATCCAGATCACGCTCGAACTCGTCTTCGTCACGAAACGCCCTGGGATCGATCGCCATAAAGAAATGGCCGATATTGTCGGGATCGCCCTGTTTTTGCGTCCGATTGCGGATAGGAGAAAACGACCCGCCCATCAACGTGCCCGCCAGGATATGCACCATCATGGCCAAGCCATAGCCTTTGTGGCTTCCTAACTCCAATGACCCGCCGAGTGGCGTCAACCCTCCATCGGGCTGTTTAAAGACATAGTCCATGCCGACATGCGGATCGCGCACGACCTGCCCTGACCGATCGACCACCCATCCTGCCGGCATGGTCTTGTCGTTCAGGTGATAGACCTTTACCTTGTTCGCCGCCACCGTGGTCGTAGACATGTCCAGCACAAAAGGCCGATTGCGCCCGGCGGGTGCTGCAAACGCCAGGGGATTGGTGCCCAGCACAGGCACCGATGCCCGCGGCGGCACCAGCGATATACCGCGGGTCGCGGTGGTGACCATCCCTATCACGCCTCGAGCACTCGCCATCCGCGCATACAACCCCGCAGCGCCGAAATGATGCGAATTACGAACCCCCACAATGCCTACGCCATGCAGCAGAGCTTTGTCGATCGCCAGATTCATGGCCATGGACGATACGGGGTGTCCCAGACTCGCGCCGCCATCCAACAATGCCGTGCATCCTCGATCACGCACTACCGTCGGCCTGGCTTGCAATGACAGCATGCCGGCGTTACGCATCTCCTCGTACATCATCAGCATCGACACGCCGTGCGAATCCACACCGAGCAGATCCGTCTCGACCATGATGTCTGCCGCCACCTGGGCCAGATCCGATGCCATTTCCCAAGCGTTCAAAATACTCAGGATTTGTTGACGAACACGATCTGCATCCACATGCATGATGTTCATGCCTACCTCCTCATTTTCCAGTTGGCAGAACGGCCGTTATTGTTTTTTCTGACCCGCTGCGGCGAGCAGTTCGCCCCATAAATCGGTCTGCGCCACGACATAATCCGCAAAATCCTGTGGTGTTCGCGGCGCGGCCTGCTGTCCCTGCTTGGCAAAGAACGCCGCGGCTTCGTCGCTTTGCAACGCCTGTACGAACACCTGATTCAACCGATCCACCACAGGCGCTGGCGTCCCCGACGGCGCGAACAGTCCGCCCCACGCCACAAACTCGTAGTCGGGCAAACCGGCTTCGGCAAACGTCGGAATATCGGGCAGCGACACCACCCGCTCGCGCGGCGTCACGGCCAAGGCACGCAGCTTGCCCGCCTCGATATATGGCCGCGTCACAGAGATGTCGGTGATCATGAAATCCAGCCGCCCTGCCAGCAAATCCGTGATCGCCTGCGGGGTCCCGGCGTATGGCACTTCCATCGCCTGAATCCCTGCCATGCTTTTCAACATCTGCGCCGCCGCCAGGCTGCCGGTATTGCCGGTCCCGTAATTGAGCTTGCCGGGATTGGCTTTGGCATAGGCGAGAAACTGCTCCACATCCTGCGCCGGCAAATCAGGCCGAACCACCAGTATCAACGGGTTCATCGTGAACTGCGTAATCGCCGCAAAATCCCGAGCCGGATCGTAAGGCAGCTTTTTGAACAGGTGTACGTTCGCCGATTGCGTAGAGTTGGTTCCGACCAATAACGTATAGCCGTCCGCTGCGGCACGGCTCACTTCGGAAGCGGCAATACTGCCTTGGGCGCCTGCCTTGTTTTCCACAATGACGCTTTGCCCCAGCGCTTTTGCCACACGCTCGCCCAAAAACCGAGCCATCGCATCCGTCGTACTGCCTGCGGGAAAAGGCACCACCAAATGAACAGATCGGGAGGGATACTCATTCGCCGCGGCAGCCTGCGCCGCCACGCCTAACGACAAACATGCCAGCATGGCCCATTTTGTGAACCTCATCCTCGTGTCTCCTCATGAACGCCTGGATCGCTTTTTTCTGCGACCTTATGTGTGTCTGCGCTGGACTCTCGATGCTGTGCGGCGGCTCGTGACATCACAAAGCGCCGCACAACGAAGGACGCTAGCGGGTTTCCTGCGTTTCGCGCCAAGCCAACAGCCTAGCGACACCTTCGGCCATTCCCACCTTGGGCTGCCAGCCGATATGCTGCCCGGCCCGATCATGGGGAATATGGAACGCTCCACCCGATGTCAAACGCACCGTCCCGGGAGGATCCGGCTTGATCTCAGGCTGCAGATCGCTCTTGCAATAGTCCAGCACCAGACGCACCAATTCGCCCGTCGTAATTGGTTCAGGACCCGACACGTTCACCGCCACATCCGTCGCCGCGCTCTGAAACGCCGCGACGTTGGCGCGAGCCACATCAGAGACATGAACAAAATGCTTGGTATCCGTGCCATCGCCCGGCAACACCGGACGCTCGCCTTTGCGCACGCGATCATAGGTTTCCATGATGTACAGCGAGTTCGCCGCACGATAGTGCTGCCGTTCGCCGTAGACGGTGGAATAGCGCAGCACCACATAGTCCAGCCCTGCTTTCTGATAATACTGACGGCACAGTTGCTCGCCCATGATCTTGGAGGCGCCATAGAGAATCGCGGCTGGAGGCGCTCCCACCGAATGAAAAGGTCCGGTTTCCTCCAACGCTCCGACAATGCCTGTGCCATAGCCATAGACAGCATTCGATGACGCGAACACGACCTTCTTTATCTTATTCGCGCGGCAGGCCTCCAACATGTTCTGCGCACCGCGCACGTTCACGTCAACCGCTTGCCAAGGTGTCTGCGCAAAACCCAGCGTCATATACGCTGCCAAATGCAGCACACCGTCGACACCTTCGGTCGCCGCCAGTAGATCCGGCAGCCGCATCAGATCTCCACGCACCAGTTTTACACGCGGGTTATCCTGCAAATGCGCGATGGCCTCCGGCGTGCCGAACGCGAAATTATCAAGCAGGATGACTTCTTTCACACCCGCTGCCAGCAACGCATCCGCGGTGTGCGAGCCCACCAAACTGGCCGCGCCAGCAATCAAGATACGAGAATCCGCCAGCGCCAGCGCGGCGCCTTTCTTTTCCTTGTTCATCTTTCGTCAAAGTCCCATAGGTTTTTCGTGCATGCCCCAGTACAAGCTCTTGACCTGGCTGTACAGACGCAGACCATGCAGGCCTTTCTCGCGTCCGATGCCGCTGTCCTTGAACCCGCCGAACGGCGTTGCGATATGTGATTGTTTATACGTGTTGATCCAGACCGACCCGGCTTCGATTTCGCGCGCTACGCGCCACGCGCGTGCGTAATCCCCCGTCCACATGCCTGCGCCCAAGCCAAACGGCGTATCGTTGGCCTGCTGGATCACGTCGTCCTCGTCCTCGAACGGCAGCGCGACCAATACCGGGCCAAAAATTTCTTCCTGGCACACGCGCGCCTTGTTATCCAACCCGTCAATCACGGTAGGCAGATAGAACCAACCATTCGCCAGCTCGGCCCGATCCGGTGCAGACCCGCCCACCAATACACGGCCGCCTTCGGCGCGCCCAACGTCCACATAGTCCGCGACCTTGTCACGATGCACACGCGATACCAACGGCCCCATTTGCGTCGTGGGATCGTCGGGCATGCCGACGCGCAACTGCTGCGTACGTGCCACCAGCGTTTCCATGAACGGCCTGTAGATCGACTTCTGCACAAACAGGCGGGAACCCGCGACGCAACTCTGCCCCGCAGAGCCAAAAATCCCTGAAAGCACGCCGGCCACAGCACGATCCAGATCGGCGTCGTCAAACACCATGTGCGGGGATTTGCCGCCCAGCTCAAGCCCAACCGGGATCAACCGTTGACCCGCGATCGCGCCGATCACCCGTCCAGTCTCGGTGCCCCCCGTAAACGAGACCATACGCACGCCAGGGTGCTTGACCAGCGCCGCGCCCACATCCTCGCCATGGCCCGGCAATACCGTCACCAGTCCTTCAGGCAGCCCGGCCTCGCCACAGATGCGGGCCAACTCCAACGCGAGTTGCGGCGTTTCCTCAGAGGGCTTCACCAACACCGAATTGCCGGCCGCGAGTGCGGGCGCGACCTTCTGCGCCTCATTCATGATCGGAGAATTCCACGGCGTGATCGCTGCCACCACGCCAAACGGCTCGGCCAATGCCATGGAAAAATATTCCCCACGTGGCGAGGTCATCTCGTTCTGCCACGTCTCGCAGACCGCCCCGTAATAACGAAAATGGCCGGCCGCACTGTCGACCATGTTCAGGCATTCTTTCCACGGCTTGCCGCTGTCCTGCATTTGCAGGCGCGCCAAGGACTCGCGCTCGGCCGACAGACGCCGGCCGATCTCGTACAACGTGATGGCACGTTGATCGGGGCGCAACTTGCGCCACGGTTTGTGCAAAAAAGCATCCCGCGCGACCTCGACGGCCGTATCAACGTCCCGAGGCAGGGCTCGCGTCACGATGCCGGCAATGCTGCCATCGGCGGGATTGATAGAAGTGATGACGGCGTCGCCGTCCTGGCTGCTACGCCATTTGGCGCCCAACCGAAAAGGCTTGTGGCTTGATACGTCCATAACGTCTTTGAATCCGAGAGTTCTTCGGTGACGCCATCATGAGCCGATCAATTATTAGACACAAATAGATATTTTTACCCTACTATTAGTCCATGGCTATAAATATCAAATATCGCCCTCTGAAAGCCTTTTTGCTGGCCATTCATACCGGCTCGTTTACCCATGCCGCCAATCAATTGGGCGTCACGCAGCCGTCGTTCACCGCATTGATCCAGGACCTGGAAGAAGTCCTCGGACTGCGCTTGTTCGAGCGCACCACGCGCACCATCAGCCTGACCTCGGCCGGGGAAGACTTCTATTCCCGCATCCAGCGCCCCATCGCCGACTTGGAAGAAGCCTATCGCAGCCTGGCCGACCTCGCTGCCGTGCGACGCGGCAACGTCGCGCTCGGCGCCCTGCCGTCAACGGCCCTGACACTGTTACCCGCCGCCGTCGGGGCATTGCGTCACGTACATCCCGCATTAAAAGTACGCGTCGTCGAGGCCCACAATGACGAGTTGCTGGCCATGTTGCGCACCAATCAGATCGAGTTCGCAGTCGCCGCCCAGGCCGAGCCGGCGCCCGACCTCACCTTTACCCCGCTGGCCGAGGACTGCTTTTGCGCGGTCTACCCGGCCGGCCATCCCTTGGGTAACGTGCGCCGCATGCTGCACTGGCGCGATGTATTACGCTACGACCTGATCTTGTTATCCCAGGGATCCAACGCGCGGCAACAATTTGATCGCGCCGTGCGGGACGAAGTAGGCGCCCCCGTCACCGCCCTGCGTTATGACGTCACCAACATGGGCACCGCTGCCGGCATGGTGCGTCAAGGGCTGGGGGTCAGCGTGCTGCCCCGCATGGCATTGCCCGAACTGAACCTCACAGGACTATGCTGTGTCCCGTTGGGCGACGCATCCGCGCGACGCTATATCGGTGTGCTCCATCGCCGCGACCGGTCCCTGTCGCCCGCTGCGCAAGCCCTCATCGTGCAACTCGAAGCCGCACTGAACGATATTTCACAACGGTTGCTGCCCCTGCCCCCGCTATCTGCAACCGAAGGGCCTGCCGCCAGAGACATGACACAACCAGCCACCGGCCCCAGCGTCCCCAGACGTCCAGAGAAATCTTCGCCTCGAAAACAAAAACACCCCAAAGACTGAACCAATGTTCAATCCTTGGGGTGCAGTGCGATCGGCGTATTAGCCAGCCGCAGAGACTCGCGGCTGACCTGCCTCAGCTTTCAGCAGAGGCCATCTACTTACTTCAACAACAACGCATTCAACCGCTTCACAAACGCCGCGGGATCCGCAATCTGTGCACCTTCAGCCAACAAGGCCTGATCCAACAACAGACGCGCCCATTGCTCGAACTCGCTATCGTCGGCATCACGCACACGCGCGATCAAGGCGTGCTCCGGATTGATCTCCAGCACCGGCTTCACATCCGGCGCCTCCTGGCCCGCGGCCTTTAGCATGCGCAGCAAATGCGGGCTGAGTTCGTTCTGTCCCACCACCACGCACGCTGGCGAATCCACCAGACGCAACGTCACGCGCACCTCTTTCACCTGATCCGCCAGCGTCTCTTTCAAACGCTCGACCAAAGGCTTGAAGTTTTCCTCGACCTCGGCCTGATGCTTTTTCTCGTCCTCGTCCGCCAACTCGGCCAGATCCAGACCGCCCTTGGCCACCGACACCAACGATTTTCCATCGAACTCGCGCAGATACGACAACATCCACTCGTCAACGCGATCCGACAACAACAGCACCTCGATGCCCTTCTTGCGGAAAATCTCCAGATGCGGGCTGTTGCTAGCTGCAGCAAACGTATCGGCCGTGACGTAGTAGATCTTGTCCTGGCCTTCCTTCATGCGCGACACGTAATCAGCAAACGACACGTTCTGAATCGCATCGCCCGTATGCGTCGATGCGAAACGCAGCAGCTTTGCAATACGTTCGATATTGCCCGTATCCTCGCCCGTGCCTTCTTTCAGCACCTGGCCGAATTCCGTCCAGAACGTCGCGTAGTCTTCGGCCTTGTGCTCGGCCATATCCTCCAGCAGGGACAGAATACGCTTGGCCGAGCCCTCGCGGATCGCGCGCACATCACGGCTTTCCTGCAAAATCTCGCGCGACACATTCAACGGCAGATCCGCCGAATCAATCACCCCACGCACAAAACGCAGATACGACGGCAGCAATTGCTCTGCATCGTCCATGATGAATACGCGCTTGACGTAGAGCTTCACACCGCGACGGCCATCACGATCCCACAGATCGAAAGGCGCATGCTTCGGCACATACAACAACTGCGTGTACTCGCTGCGACCCTCTACGCGATTGTGCGTCCAGGCCAGCGGATCGTCATAGTCGTGCGAGACCGTCTTGTAGAACTCGCGGTACTGCTCGTCGGTGACATCGCCCTTGCTGCGCGTCCAGAGCGCATTGGCCTGGTTCACCGTTTCCAGCTCTTCGGTCTTTACCTGCGCGCTCTTTTCCGAATCCCAGTCTTCCTTGAACATGCGGATCGGCAGCGAGATATGGTCAGAATAACGGCGCAGGATCTCGCGCAGTTTCCAGCCATTGAGCAACTCGTCTTCGTCCGCGCGCAGATGCAACGTCACATCCGTGCCACGCGTGGCTTTTTCCGCGGCAGCGATGTTGAACTCGCCCTGGCCATCGGATTCCCAACGAATCGCCTCGCCGCTGCCGGCGCGGCGGCTCACCACCGTGACCTTGTCGGCCACGATGAACGACGAATAAAAGCCCACGCCAAACTGACCAATCAGTTGCGCGTCCTTTTGCTTGTCACCGGTCAATTGCGAGAAAAACTCACGCGTGCCCGAACGCGCAATCGTGCCCAGATTGGCGATCGCCTCATCGCGCGACAGCCCGATCCCGTTATCCGAGATCGTGATCGTGCGCGCGTCCTTGTCGTAGTCCACCCGGATCGCCAGCTCACTATCGCCATCCAGCAGCCCCGGCTGGTCAATCGCCTCGAAACGCAGCTTGTCGCAGGCATCCGACGCGTTAGAAACCAGCTCGCGCAGGAAAATTTCCTTGTTGCTGTAGAGCGAGTGGATCATCAGGTGCAGCAGTTGCTTTACCTCGGCCTGGAACCCCAGGGTTTCAGAATTGGAAGACGTGGCGGTTTGGCTCATAGTTTTAACGGTCAGAAAAACAAGAGAAAAATTGGACAGGCCCGCGAATTTCACCAGAGTCCCCCCAAAAAAAGGGGACACCCGCGCAATTCGCCAGGGCGAAACCTGAGAAACCCCAACAATATGGGGGTGATGGCCAGGGTTTCAAGACCGCCATCAGGCGCGACCTGAGCGAGAGCCGCCTCTCAATCGGCCCTTTTTTGAGCCCTTTTGTGGTTTTTCCGGCATCTTTCCCGCGCCAAACTGCCCTGCGAGCCCCAAAAAAGGCATTCCCTCAGACAGGTGGCCCGCTGCCTCGCTAAAATCCTGCCCATTCCCATTTTCCCCAGCCGGCCGGCGCCCGCTCATGCAACCAGCCTCTCTCACCCAAACCGCCCCTCACAGCGCTGCGGACGACGACGTCCCTGCGCACGATCTGGTCTACGGTCCTGACGACCGTCCCGCCGCGCCGGTCGCCTTTGTCGCCGCCCTGCAGCACCTGTTGGCCATCCTGGTGCCCATCGTCACCCCGGGCCTGCTGATCTGCCAGGCCCTGGGCGTCAGCGTCCGCGACACCACTCTGATCGTCTCCATGTCGCTGGTCGTCTCCGGCATCGCCACCTATATCCAGTGCCGCCGATTCGGCCCGCTGGGCGCAGGCCTGCTCATCGTGCAGGGCACGAGCTTTAACTTCGTCGTACCGCTGATCACCGCCGGGTCGGCGATGGTCAAATCCGGCACCCCGGTCGAAACGGTGCTCGCGACCATGTTCGGCGTCGTCATCGCGGGATCCTTTGTCGAGATCTTTATCAGCCGAATCCTGCCGTTCGTCAAACGGCTGATCACCCCGCTCGTCACCGGCATCGTTGTCTTGTTGATCGGCCTGACGCTGATCAAAGTCGGCCTCATCAGCATGGGTGGCGGCTACAACGCCATGAAAGACGGGACTTTCGCCAGCGCGGAAAACCTGACCCTGTCCGGTCTGGTGCTGGGTACCATCATCCTGCTGAACCGCCTGCCCATCGTCTGGATCCGCAGCACGGCGCTGGTCATCGCACTGATCGTCGGCTACATCGCGGCCGCCTACATGGGCCGACTGGATTTCACAGGTGCACGCGAGGCTGCGCTGTTCCAGATTCCGGTGCCGCTGCATTTTGGATTGGGATTCTCGTGGTCGCTGTTTGTGCCCATGCTGATCATCTATCTGGTCACCTCGCTCGAGGCCATCGGCGACGTTACCGCCACCAGCAAGGTTTCCAAGCAACCTGTCGAGGGGCCCCTGTGGATGCAGCGGATCAAAGGCGGCGTGCTGGTCAATGGCGTGAACTCGCTGTTGGCGGGCGTATTCAACACCTTTCCCAGCTCGGTGTTTGCGCAGAATAATGGTGTGATTCAGCTGACGGGGATTGCCAGCCGTCACGTCGGGATCTGGATCGCCGGGATGCTGATCGTGCTGGGGCTATTTCCTGCCGTGGCTGGGGCCCTACAGGCCGTGCCTGAGCCCGTGCTGGGAGGCGCCGCCATGGTGATGTTCGGCGCCGTCGCGGCGGCGGGGATCAATATTCTGGCCAGCATTCAGCTGGACCGCCGGGCGTTGTTGATCATCTCGGTGTCTCTGGCCCTGGGGCTGGGGGTATCGCAAGTGCCGGAGATCCTGTCGCATCTGCCGCATGCGCTGAGCAGCGTGCTGGAGTCCGGTGTAGCTACAGGCGGGATCTGCGCGTTGGTGATGAATTGGTTCTTGCCCGAGAGAAAACGGGCCTAATCGTGCATGCGTTTATCCTGGCTTCTGCTTGCAATAGGCGGAGGCCAGGGCGAGGCTGGTGAGCGAATGCCTTCCGGACGGATTGCTAATCTGTCTTCGCCACAGCGCGAGCCTTTGTATCGCGCAGGCGGTATTCCAGGACAGTCTGCTGGTAGTCGCCGGCCGAAACGCGGCGCACGCTGACGACGCCCGCCTCACTGATCAGCCAATATTCCCCGTCGTTATTCCAGTCCCCGTCGCACAGCACGACCTGCAGCTCGCGCGCCGTGCCTCCGCCCAGAGCCGTACCGGTGTAGATCTGGTCGCATTGCGCGACCGGCTCGACATGGTGACGGCCCTCGATCACATGCAGTTCCAGCACAGAGCGGGGTCTGCCTGGGATACGCATGTTATTAGCACCATTGTTTGCCTTTAGATAGGCCACAGGGCCGGTGTTTCCAGAGGTCTTCGGCGTCTGCGGGGTCGATGAGCAGGCACTCAACATGACTATCGCCAACCCCGCCAGAAACCGACGCGGCGACGAGATCGATGGCGAATTACTGCGCTTCATATGGTCCTGGCTTCCTCTGTGAGCTGCGCGACGGTCTATAGGCATGCACAATGAGCCCTTGCCGCCGTCCAGTAGGCTTTATAACGCGCCAGGCAACTGTCCATTGCGATTGTTGTGAATTTTTGACATAGATAGAAGTGGATGTTGTGTGGTGCGCGCCCGGCATTTGCGCGTCGCGAAGGCGAGAATTGGGGTGAGCTGACATTTTTTAAAAAACAGCATACAATCGCTGTCTTCGCATCTCCCGCAGCAAGTCATCAGACTGCTCGCGACCTCCTAGCCCGGGTGGTGAAATTGGTAGACGCAGGGGACTCAAAAATAGGGACTTCTACCTATTTGCAGCATGAGTCGAATGCTCGCCAAGCCGCATGGGATGAGGGTTTTAGGGAAATGCAGGCGTCGGAACAGAAACACTGGTTTTTGTTCTAGGAGCCAAATAGGAGCCAGAATGTTTCGTACTGGATCCTACGTAGTGGTAGTAAGTAGTAGTGAAGTAGGACTGCTTCACAATTTTGCCCGGGTGGTGAAATTGGTAGACGCAGGGGACTCAGACCAAATTTGAGCCCTCCGGAGGAAACTCCAGAGGTGAAGCCCGTCAAACTCGGTGAAGGCCCTGGACATTAAGTCCGAGCTAATGCCGAGCCAAGCCCTGGAGCCGAAAGGCCCCTCGGAAGGTGTAGAGAGCAGACGGCGGGCACCTAAGGCATAGCGGTAATACGCGATGCTATGGTGAAGGCGTGCTCCAGACCACGAACGCCGTTCTTCGGAACGTCGGCGGCGAAAGCCGAAGTGGGAAGAAAATCCCCCGCCGCAAGGCGTGCCGGTTCGATTCCGGCCCCGGGCACCAATTTCGAAAGCCGTCCCTGTTTATACAGGGACGGCTTTTTTATTCTTGGAACAGACCATCAGACAAGGGGCGCATCGTGAGGCCCCAGGAATGGGCACGCGCGATACGGGATTGCGCGAAAATCCCGATGCCATAGCGGGCCGACACCAACAACGCCATGATCGCGAATGAGGTGACGTACTGAATCCTGTCCTGCTGCTCATGAAAGGCAGCAGACATGCGCTGGGGTGGAGGGACGTCCCTCCACCCCAGCGCCTCCACTCTAGGACGCGCACCCTACCCTAACCATACAAGCAAGGGAGATCGCGACGGTACAACGGCAGCCATTCTCTCGCGCCAAAGCTGCTGGCTCCCCAAAGAAGGATAAGCCTCGCTGTAGAGCGGCATTCCTCTTTCGGCGCGGCGCCATATGTAACCACTTTTAATGACCTGCCACCGTGATCCTCCTTCACTTGGAGCAAGAGTCCGCCCCAAATTGCCGTCGCCGCTGTCTGTTCACAGGCAGCACGGCACCAGGCATGAAATCCCATGCGTTTGACCCGCGACTGCGGGTTCCGCCGACGCAAGAACAGGTCCGGCAAGGCCATGGAACCTACGACTACGGACGCAGCAACGCCAGTTCTATCAGCAAAAGGCATGTCGAGTACCGGTCTAGCAGCCCGCCGGGAAGGGTTATGACACAATAAGAAAAGCTGAAAGGAGCCAACCCAACGTGAACGACAAGATACCCGCTGATGACTCCGCAGATAAGCCGGTTAGAGGACGGCCGAAGCTAGCCCCCTCAAACCAAAAGACCAAGACCGCGATCCTGAAAGCCGCCGTGAAGGTGTTTTCGCGGCACGGTTACGACGCCGGCAGCATTGAAAAGGTCACGAAAGAGGCCAAGACCGTCGATCGCATGATCTATTACTACTTCGGGAACAAGCTGGGTCTGTATAACGCAGCCTTGGAGGAAATGTACCGCCGCATGGGCGTGGCAGAATCGGCGATAGAGACAGACTTGGACGACCCTAAAAAGGCCATCGCGAAAACTATCCGGTTTGTGTTTGACTACTATGCGTCGCACCCGGAATTGATCGTACTGCTGAACGATGAAAACATGCACAAGGGACGACACCTTGCAAAAAGCCGCCCGGCCCAGGTCGACGGCGCAGTGTCGCCTATCATGGCGCGCATCCAGACCATCGTGGCCGAGGGGCAGCGCCTGGGGTTGTTTCGTCGCAGCGTCAAGGCCCGGCATATTTATTTGATGATCCTGGCATCCGGGTACTTCTTCATCTCCAACCGCTACACGCTGTCGCGGTTCCTGGGCGAACCCCTGGACGTCAAGGCGCACGAGGAATGGACAGTATTCGTTTCCGATTCGGTGTTGCGCATTCTTGAAAAATCGACCGACTGACGCAGCCGAGGCTACATACGCAGCTCTATCAAAAACGGACCATCGTGGTTCAGCGTATGGGTAAACAGGTCATTGAACTGATCCATGCTGGTGGCCGTGGCGGCTTCAACACCGAAGCCCTGCGCCAGCTGCACCCAGTCCAGCGCCGGGTTGTCCAGTGCAAACAGGTAGTCGGCGCTGGCACCCGGCGAAACCCCCATGCGCCTCATTTCGTTGAACAGGATTTCGTACTTGCGGTTCGCGAATACGATGGTCGTGATGTTCAGCCGCTCCCGCGCCTGAGTCCATAACGCCTGTACCGTATACAGGCCAGATCCGTCTGCCTGCAGCGTTACTACACGCCTGTGGGGCGCGGCAATCGCGGCGCCGGTTGCCAGTGGCATACCCGATCCGATGGCGCCTCCAGTCAATTGAAGCCAGTCATGCCTGCGTGCCTGATGCGTGGCGCTATATACCGATCTGCCGAATGTGATGCCCTCGTCGACCACGATGGAGTCTTCGGGAAGCAGTGCCGCCAAGGATTGCCCGAACGCGGTCGAGGTAACTTGGCCGCTTGCAGGCGACGACGTAGCTGCGTCGGCATCCATTGCGCGCGGACGGCCGTCGCACTGCAGTCGGTCGCAGACGGAGCGCAGCGCGGATTCCAGGTCCTGTCCCCGGCTACCCAACGAAACGAACCTCGTGCCCGGTTGTTCCGGGCCGCTTAGTTCGTCCGGTCCGGCAAAGGCGAACACGGGCTGTTCGGCGCCCACCAGCACGACATGGTTTATAGCGCTGAACATCTCGCGCGCAGCGGGAACGGCGTATGGAACGCGCTCGAAGGCTGGCCTGCCACGGCCGCGTTCGACACGTCGAATGAAGCTGTGGACCAGGACGCGTGCACCTGTTTTTTCAGCAATGGCGGCTGCCAGCTGCGGTAACGCGCCGCAAAGCGCGTCGTCTCCCAGAATCAATGCGGTGGCATGCCCCTGCTTCAGAAGATCCACCGCGCTGGCGATCGCCAGTTCTGGAACCTGCGATGGCCGAGGCTGTTCGAGAACCGTACCGACGGGCCCGCCAGGACCCCAGCAGACATCTGACGGCAGGATCAGGGTGGCTATCGCGCCACCGCCAAATCGCGATTGGGATATCGCTGCGGCGGCGTCCACGCCGACGGAAAGCGATGCGTTGGACCGCCTGGTCCACGTCGAGACGGTGCGAGCGATGTTTTCGGTTTCGGACGCCAGCGGCGGGTTCCTGTACGCATGGAACTGGGCCTGGTCGCCCACGATATTGACGATCGAACTGCCCGCTTTCTGTGCGTTGTGCAGGTTGGCCAGCCCGTTTGCTAATCCTGGTCCGCAATGAAGCAATGTCGCTGCCGTGCCAGAGGACAGGCGCGCATACCCATCGGCGGCGCCAGTGGCCACGTTTTCGGCTAGCGCCAGGATGCATCGCATTTGCGGGACCTTATCCAGGCTTTTTACGAAATGGACTTCGCTGGTTCCGGGATTGCCAAAGCATGTGGTGACGCCGGCGTGGACCAGCGTATGCAAGAGAGTGTCGGCGCCGTTCATCTGTGTCCCTGTAGACGTGGGTTCGGACTTCAGTCGAGTTTCAGTTGGAGCGTAGAGAATGCGGTGCGCCAAGAGCTGGCGTCCTGATCAATCAACCGTTGAAAGGCTTGGGGATCCAGCAACAATGGTTGCGTACCATCGCGGGTGATCTGCGCCGTTACGTCAGGGTCTGAAATGGCAGCCCGCACCGCGGCATTCAAGGTGGAAATGATGTTCGCGGGCGTGTCGGCCGGAGCCACCAGTCCGTACCAGACCGATAAGCCCACCTGCGGGAATCCCTGCTCGAACACAGTCGGGACGTTCGACACACCAGGAATGCGCGTTTTGCTGGTGACGGCAATGCCCTTGTACTGACCGCTGGCCACCTTGTGGACCGATGTGGGGATTCCATCGAAGTACACGTGAATATCGCCGCGTTCCAGGCCGATCAGGGCAGGGCCGGCACTTGTGTAATGCACGGCCACCATCGAATCACCGGCTGCTGTGGACAGCAGGGCGCCCAGCACGTGGTTCGAGGTTCCGGTGCCCAGCGTGCCGTAATTAAGCACGCCGGGCTTACTACGCGAGAGCGCGACCAAGTCCTGCACCGTATTCACCGGCAGGTCTTTGTTCACCAGGACCATGAACGGCACGGACATGAAGCCTGCAACCGGGACGAACTGGGACGGCGAGTAGGGAATTTGTTTCTGGACCAGCGGGGCGATGCTCATCGTGGTCGAGGTTGCCAACAACAGGCTATATCCGTCGGCCGGGGCTTTAGCGACGGCCATGGCGCCAATGATCGTGCCGGCGCCAGGCTTGTTCTCGACGATGACCGGCTGGCCAAGTTCAGTACGAATCCGTTGCGCCACGACGCGAGCGATGACGTCGGCCGATCCGCCCGCCGCATACGGGACGGTGATCTTGATCGGGCGTTCCGGCCTCCAGTCTGCAGCAGTCGCACAGGTGGCCGTGAAAAAGGTTAGCAGCGAGGCGAGAAGATACCGGCAGGCCATGGGTCGAGCTCCGGGGCGGCGCAGCATTGCGCCTAGTCGTGGTGGGAAAGTCACAAGGGAGGACAACAAGTACGGAACGGAACAAAATATTTAATGTAGTAAAAGCTACATTTATTTATTGTGTCGATGTTTTCAGACATGCGCAATCAATTTTTGATTCGGGAATTCCCGACTACCAGAACGGTGGAGCTACTTGCGACGAAACCCGTCCGCTGGGTCAGAAAACGCTTGCGTCTGCAGTCTTCCCGCATGAAAATTAATGGAGCAATTGATACATTAAATCGCTCAACCTCCCAAAGGATAGCCATGGAAACTACGCATATCGTCCTCGACCACGTACCTGTGATCGACATTTCCCCATTCATCGATGGGTCGCCCGAAGGCCGCCGGGCCGTGGCCGCCGAGGTCAACGCGGCGTGCGAGCAGGTAGGGTTCCTGGTCATTACCGGGCATGGCGTGGCCGAGTCCACGATCGACGTGCTCTACAACCAGTCGAAATCTTTTTTTGCGTTGCCGGAAGCTGAGAAGTTGCTGGTTGAAAAACCCGCAGGAACGAACCCTAAGGGCTTTACCCCACAAGGGAAGAAGACGGTGGGCAAAGACCGGGATGCCAGGCTCAAACCTTCGCTGCTCGAAAGCTTCGCGATAGGCCCTCTGGACGTGTCCGATGATCCATACTACACGAGTCCAAACGCGGGGCCCAACTACTCGCCTAACTTGTGGCCAGCGAATCCCCATGGACTAAAACCGGCTTTCATCGAGTACTACCGCGAGATGGAGCGCCTTTCCGTCACCATCCTAGATATTTTTGCTTACGCGCTGGACGTGCCTAACACCTATTTCCGGGAGCGTGTCAGCAAGCACGCCAGCATATTGCGGGCAAACTTCTATCCTGCCCAGACACAGAGCCCAAAAGAAGGGGAAGAGCGCGCGGGCGCCCACACCGATGCGACGGCAATTACGATCCTGAAAGTCGACGAAGCTCCGGGTGGCCTGCAAGTGCAGTTGCCCGACGGACAGTGGGTGGGTGTGCCGAAAGTGCGTGGGGCGTTCATTGTCAATATCGGAGACATCATGATGCGGTGGACCAATGACCGTTTTGTCTCGACGATGCACCGCGTGGTAAACCCGCCCATCGCGGTGGCCAACAAGGCCGACAGGCTTTCCATTCCTTATTTTTGCATTCCGAACCACGATGCGGTCATTGAGTGCATTCCCAGTTGTGCGGGAACCGGCGCCAAGTACCCTCCCGTAACGTCGGGGCATATGCTGTCTACGCGCTACAAGGTCACGTTCTCTCTTGCTGAAACGCCTGCATCGCTACCCTAGCCTAATTGCTGATATGACAATGATTTGATCCCTGCACCATCCGGGCACAGCGCTGGCTTGCGCTCTTGCCACTCCCACCTTGATCTTCCTTCTTCCATCAGGGTAGCTCTATGCTCGGATTTCGCGCTCTTTCCCCCGCAACGCGTGCTGCTGGGTTGGGAACACCATAGACGGCGCCGAACCAAGAGTTGCCAAGGAGAGTAGTGGATCATACGGTTTAAGAGCCCGTTAGCGCTGTTAGAGATACGCATGCTGAGCACATCTTTGTAGCAGGCAATCTAGCTTTCCGCGTGACGCTCCTCGCGGGTGAGCTGCTAATACCCTGAGATGCCACGACATCAAGCAACGCTGGAAAAATACTCCAGCATCCATAGCCTGAAGGCGGCCATCTGAGGACGCTCCGGACGATCCGAGGCGGTGATCAGATAATACGTAAAAGTGCCACAGTCGAGAATATGATCGAAAGGCACAACCAGCTCTCCGCTTTGTAGTTTGTCCTCTACGAGAAAGCGCTGAGCCATGGCGATACCCTGACCTTGAATTGCAGATGCGTATGCCATGACCGAACTCTGGAACGTCATGCCGCCGCTGGCATCAACGTCGTGTGCCCCCGCGCTTGTCAGCCACGCAGCCCAGTCATCCGCGCGGGCGAGCGAGTGCAGCAACGTATAGCGTGACAGGTCGTGTGGTGTTCGCAGGGACGGGCCACTCTTGAGCAGCGTTGGACTCATAACTGGACAAAGCAGATTGGGCATCAAGCGGTAGCTATGCGCGCCGCGCCACTTTCCGTGGCCAAGTCGGATAGCGCCATCTATGTCTTCGCGATCAAAGTCCACATCATCAAGTGACGTCGTGAGAGATACCTGAATCTCAGGATGTCTGGCGTGAAAATCAGGCAGTCGCGGAATAAGCCAATGCATAGAAAACGTCGTATAGGCACGGATACGAAGCTCTTGCTTCTTTGCACCCCGACCAATGCTCGACGTTGCCTCACGCACCTCGTTCAATGCTCGGGATATCGCGCGAAAGTATTCGGAACCTTGGCGGGTCAATACGATTTGCTGATGCCCGCGCAAGAACAGGGGTATAGCTAAAAAATCCTCCAACTGGCGAACCTGCCTACTGACCGCCCCAGGAGTCACGTTCAATTCCTCGGCGGCGAGCGTAACACTGAGGTGCCGGGCTGCGGCCTCGAAGGCTTTCAATGCACTCAGTGGCGGCAGTTTCTTCAACAGTCTTCCTAAAAACCAGATTGTTTATCAATCAACCAGGCGGTCGATTGACTGAAAAATCCTGAGAATTTTCGCTTCAAGGGAAGTTTATAGCCAAATATCGACGATTGATAAAAACTCAATCGCCCTCGGCAAAAAAATCGTTTGTAAGCCTTTGACGCGAAACTACAGAATGCGAGCTCACTATCGGAGGCGCACCTACGTGCGTACGTGTCGATCCGATTGAGAAAAAAACCCCGCCTCGCGCGGTGGACAAGAGGAGACCACAATGCCTATTCGATCACCGAAGTACCAACTTTTTTCCGTACGGCTATCCCATTTAACCGCGCTTTTCGATCGAACCACCTACAGTAAAAAGAACCTTTTCATCAGTGCCATCGGGATGGCCCTGGCCGTGGCTTGCTCCCCAGCAGGCGCACAAAATGATTTCCCGACCCGTCCGGTGCGGATGGTCGTCGCATTTACGGCGGGTAGCTCTTCGGACCTCATGGCGCGCATCGTTGCCAACCAATTGACGGCAGACCTCAAGCAATCCGTCGTCGTGGAGAATCGCCCTGGTGCGGGTGGGGCAATTGCCGCGGCCTACGTGGCCCAGTCTCAAGCAGACGGCTATACCATCTTGGTACATTCTGGCTCCTATGTGACAGCGCCTTGGCTATACAAATCTCTAGCCTATGATCCGCAGCGCGACCTTACCAGCGTTGCGGCATTTGGCGCGCTGCCTGGTGTCGTTATCGCACCGGCCGGTCGATACAAAGACTTCTCGCAATTGATCAAGGCAGGGCAAGAATCCCAAGGCAATTTGAACTTTGCCTCGGCCGGCAACGGCAGCTCCACGCACATGAGCGCTGAAAAGATCAACATGCTCGCAAAATGGAAAGGGACGCATATTCCTTACAAAGGGACGCCCGAGGCGATCGCAGACGTGTCCGCGGGTCGATCGGATTATTTTGTGGCTCCCATCAATACCATTATGGGCTTAATGCAGGGCGCGCGCTTCGATGCCCTCGCCGTTACTTCCACGAAACGCAGTCCGGCGTTGCCTGACGTCCCGACGATTGCCGAGGCGGGACTTGCCGGAGCGGAGTACCCGCTTTGGGTAGGAGCGTTCGTCCCTTCCGACACCCCCTCCGAAACCGTTTCCCGTCTACATGCCGCCATCCAGCAAGCAGTCAGATCGCCTGACGTTCAACAACAATATAAGGACTATGGCATCGATGAGTTTCCTATGTCTCAGCCGGAATTCGACCAATTCATCCGCGATGAGATCGCACTTTCAGGCGAGCTGGTCCGACGCGCCAATTTGAGTGCGGACTGAGATAGCTATGCAAACCGCACCTGAGAACATCACCCTTGAACTCGCAAAGGCGGCCGTTGGACTCGATCTGGCGACGGCTCCGCGCACTTTATCTACAAGAGTCAAATTAGTAATCCTGGACTGGTTCGCGGTGACTCTGGCGGGTTCGGCCGAACTCGTGACGCGGCAGTTGATGAAATACCGATTGTCCGAGGGTGGACATCCACAATGCACCATCGTAGGCAGCAAAGCGCGAATGCCGGCCTCGGTCGCCGCGCTGGTGAATGGGACGGCTTCACATGCGATTGATTACGACGACGTCAGTTTCTCCATTCCTGGACATGCCACGGCACCGGTTCTGGCAGCCGCACTAGCATTGGCGGAGCAGACTCATGCCGGGGGACACCAACTGATGCAAGCCGTCTTGGTGGGCTACGAAACATCATGCCGCATCGCGCAATTGATCGCCCCCAATCACTACGCGCGAGGCTTTCACGCCACGGCAACAATGGGATGCTTTGGAGCGGCCGCGGCTTCTGCGCGAATTTTGGGCCTGGATGAGAACGCCACCGCACAGGCTCTGGGTATTGCCGCGATCAAGGCGGCTGGCTTGAAGGCGGCATTCGGCTCGTCTTGCAAACCATTGCAAGTCGGCGAGGCGGCACGCAGCGGTCTGGAAGCCGCGCGATTAGCCCAATCCGGGGTTGACGCGCCGGCCGACATGATCGGACATCGACTGGGATTCGCGCACACGCATTCTGATGATTTCTATCCTGAAGCGGCACTCGGACCAGCACGATATGTGCCAGATTTCTCTGTTGCGACAGCCGACCCTGCGATATTTGACTTCCATATGGAGACCAATCTTTTCAAGTTCCATGCTGCATGCTACGAAACCCACGCTGCTATCGAAAGTGCGTTGAAGCTCGCACAGGACAACGATTTTTCGCATACCGATATCACCGCGATATCGATTCATGTGAACCCGCATTGCAATGACATATGCAATATCCAATCCCCACTTACCGCGCTACAGGCAAAGTTCAGCCTTCGGCACACGGTCGCCTTGGCATTGGCAGGCAGGGATACGGCCAACCCCGCTTCCTTCAATCTGGAAAACCTAAGTTGCCCAGACCTGCTGCGTTTGCAAGAGCTAGCTCAGGTGGTGCTCGATCCGACCCTGCGCGTGCCACAGACCCTGGTGCGAATACGCCTGGCCAATACAAGTACGTTTGAGCTACTGCATGACTCGAGTATTCCAAACCCGAATCTCGATGATCAACAAGAACGGTTGATTCGCAAGTTTCGCGCACTTTGTGGAAATTGCCTTACTGCGAACGCCGCGCAAAGACTTGAGACCTTGATACTCCATCTGGAATCGGCCGCCGACGTTGGCGAACTGATGCGCTGAACAGCGGCAACTCGATCAACGGCAAGACTGGGCCTGTTCCGCGATAACGCCGCGTCGGGTTCACAATAGAATAACGGGAGACATAATGATCTATAACTTGAAAGCACAGACATGCCGGCGATCTGTGCGGTGGAGTACTGCGGGTTTATGGCTGTTGATGGCGCTGTCCACGTTACCCCTTAAGGCCACAAGCGCGCCACTGGACTATCCCAACAAAGCCGTGACACTAATCGTGCCGTCTCCGCCCGGAGGCATCATCGATGCTTCTACGCGGCTCGTCGCGGCGGAGCTAGCACGTGCGATGGCCCAGCCCTTTGTCGTCGAGAACAAAGGAGGCGGCAGCGGCAATGTGGCCTACTCACAGGTAGCCAGAGCCGCACCTGATGGATATACGCTCTTGGCTTCCTACTCCGGGTTTCATGTCGGGAACCCTCTGTTGATGCCTAACCTCCCATGGAGTCAGAACGATTTGCGGCCCGTTGCGCTCATCGCCACATCGACAAATGTGATCGCTATCAATCCCTCCGTACCCGCTCACACCTTAGCCGAGCTAATATCCTATCTCAAGGCACATCCAGGCGAACTCAGCTACGCGTCGCAGGGCTACGGCTCAGTGGCTCACATCGGCACAGAAATTCTCAAGCAGCGCACTGGCACGCAAATTTTGCACATACCCTACAAGGGATCCGGTGCTGCATTGCAGGACGTTCTCGCTAACCAAGTCCAAATTATCATCACAACCCCCCCATCAATCAGTGGCCACATCAAACTTGAAAAGCTGCGTGCTCTGGCGGTCACCGGGAAAACGCGATACTCCGAGTTACCTGATGTACCGACGACAGCACAAGCCGGGGTACCGGACTACGAACTTGAAACCTGGGTGGCCGTTTTTGCTCCCGCCGGCACGCCAGATGCCATCGTCGAGAAGTTGACGACGCAAATGAAGCTCGCGCTGGAGAAACCGGAAACACGTGCGGCCGCTAACGCTGCTGGATTTGAGGCGCACTACGAACCGCCATCTGTACTGGCGCGCCGTGTGGCCTCCGAACACGACAACTGGTCCAAAGCGGTGAGGGAAAGTGGTATCAAGGCCGAATAATTCGACGCCAATGCAACCATGAACTGATGCGAGGTAATGAACATAATGACTCCTCCCGGTCTTCGTTACCGTTTCACAGGCCACGAACGCGTCCTGCACAGCGTCCAAGCATCCAAGGCCTTGCCCCAGCTGATGGACTGGTTCGACTACCGTCGCGCCTTCATCGTATGTTCGCACACGCTGAATACACGCAGCGACGTTATAGACACGCTGGTTGCGGGACTGGGCGCACGGTGTGTTGGGCTGACCGACAAGGTGGGAGAACATTCGCCACTATCGAATGTACTATCGGCAGCCAAACAGATTTTTGACCTCAAAGCAGATGTCATCATCTCGGTTGGAGGCGGTTCTGTGATGGACATGTGTAAAGCGATTCAACTATGCATATCCGAACAGGCGTTCGACCTGGAAAAGCTGTTGCAACTCCAAATGCAGATGTCGGACGATGGCACCGAAATGCTTGCCGGCTCGAACGCGCCCCCCGCTATCCGGCAAATAGCGATTCCCACAACCCTGGCCACCTCGGAATGGACGCCCGTCAGCACACCCATTAATGAGCAAACGCATCAAAAGGCGCGTTTTCTGGTGACCGACGGAGCGCCGCAGGCAATTATCTACGACCCCTCCCTGCTAGCGCGAACCCCCGTATCACTGCTGATGTCCACCGGTATCCGGGGACTGGACCATGCGATCAACACAGCATGTTCGCTGCACCCCCATCCTTTGGCGAGCCTGCTTGCTGAAAAAGCGATCCAGCTATATGTCGAGAACCTTCCGCGCTTACATAATAGCGGCGATATGGAAGCGTTCACGAGCGCGCAGTTGGCCACCTGGTACACCGGCATGGGTCAAATGTCGGTTCCGCATGGATTTAGCCATTGGATGGTACATATCGTCGGGCCCTTGGCCGGGGTGCCACATAGCGATGCCGCTTGCGTATTAATGCTCGCCCAAGCCCGCTGGCTGGAGGGGTACGCAAACGAGCAGCATGGCAGGATTCTACGTTTGCTCAAACGCACAGAATCTTTCGCGGTCGTGCTGGAGTCCCTGCTAGCCCAGCTCGGCATGCCACGCACACTGGCTGACCTGGGATTGAAGGATGAGCAGATCGAGTCGTTCATACAACCTGCCCTCGACCATCCGCAAATAACGAAAAACAATCTGCGTCCAATCAACACCGCCGCTGAAATGCGCGCCATTCTGGCGCTCGCTAGCGGGCTATAAGCCATATGTTCTAATTGAAACCAAATGGGGCTGAGGCCTGACGCTCCTAAGGCGATATCCGACCCGCTCCTACACGGAGATCAACCAGCTTCTGAAGGCCGCAAATTCCGGCCGGTTCAGGTGCTCGTGCGGGTAGACCAAGTAGTACGTGAAGTCACCCTCGTCAAGTACGAATGAGAATGGCATAACCAGGTCGCCGGCCGCGAGTTCCTGCATGACCAGTGCACGTTGTGCAATCGCCAATCCATGACCGTGAATCGCGGCCTGATACGCCAAGGTCGAGCTCTCGTAACTGAGTCCGGCAAGCGGGTTCACGCCCTGCACGCCGGCGGCGGACAGCCACTTCCTCCAATCTTGCCGGCGCGCCAAAGAATGCAGCAGTGTCAGGCCACGCAGCCCTTCCGTCTTATCGCCCTGGATCTGTGAATGCCTATCCATAAACGCTGGACTGCATACCGGCACAAGCTCATTTGCCATCAGCTTGTCAGCCCCCAAGGCTAACGGTGGATTGGAAAGCCGAATGGCACCGTCCAGGGCGTCGATGGAAAAGTCCACGTCTTCTAGCGAAGTAGTCAGACTAACTTCTATCTCGGGAGAGGCGGCATGGAACGACGCGAGTCGTGGCACAAGCCACTTCATAGCGACAGTGGTATAGGCCTGGATCCGGAGTTTACGTTTCTGGCTGGCTTCGACCACATCCTGGGTTGCTCGCTTCAGGCTGTCGAATCCTTCAGCGATATCGGCCAAGTACTGCTGTCCTAAGGAGGTCAAGGCAACCGATCG
This sequence comes from Bordetella muralis, assembly GCF_054781015.1. Taxonomy (NCBI): domain Bacteria; kingdom Pseudomonadati; phylum Pseudomonadota; class Betaproteobacteria; order Burkholderiales; family Alcaligenaceae; genus Bordetella; species Bordetella muralis. The sequence continues at coordinate 469,792 of NZ_BAAGVF010000008.1, forward strand.
GTGACCACGATCGAACAGCGGAAAACCTAGCTCTTCTTCCAGTAGCTTGACATGCCGACTGACGGCCGCCGCCGTGACGTGCAACTCCTGCGCCGCCAATTGAAAACTCTTGAGACGGCCCGCAGCCTCGAATGCACGTAGTGCATTGAGGGACGGTAGCGCTCGCGTAAATGTGATCTTGGTCATTGGATGTCAAATGATAGCTCATGCCCCAGGAAAACTAAGCCAAACGTCCAAAAAATGTCGGTTGTGAGTAGGGTCTGCCCCCCCTACCATTCGAACCGTTGAACCGATGAACCTCACGCCGCAAGCGGCACAGAACCAGGAATCAGGTCAGATGGACTTCGCACTTTCCGACGAACAACAGATGCTGGTCGATTCGGCCAAAAAGCTTTCAAGGGATTACCTGGCGCCCCTGCTCGCCGCCCATCCCAAGGATGCCCCGCTGCCCAAGGCGGCCATGCTGGAGGCCTACGCCCATTTCGCGAATTTCGGTATCACCGCCGCCCGTCTGCCTCAAGAGGACGGCGGTCCTGGCCTGTCCATGGTCGACTATGGTTTGATACTTGAACAAATTCCCGCGATCCTCGCCCTGTCGCTGATCTCTCATGATGGCTCCATCACGCGGCTGAACGCAGGGGCGCCCGAGCACATCAAGGCAGCTTACCTGCCGGACCTGATTGCTGGCAGGAAGATTGCGTGCACGGCAAACTCGGAGCCTGGCGCAGGCTCTGATTCCAACACCATCAGTACCCGCCTGGAGCTGGCCGGCCAGCACGCCACTATCACCGGACAGAAGGCGTGGATCACCAATGCGTCCATCTGCGACGTAATGGTCGTCGCGTGTCAGGCCGGGATGAACGAGAAAGGGAGGCCCATCACGCGCCGGGTGCTGGTGGATCGCAGCACCTCGAAAATCGAAATCCGTGAGACCGAGATTACCGGGTTACGGCAAGGACACCTTAGCGAAGTGATCTTCGACCAGACGCAAGTCCCGCTGGATCACGTCATCGGCTCATCGGGAGATGCCGGCAAATACATGACGCTGGCCTGGAATGGCAACCGCCCGCTGCTGGGATTGCTTGGCGTGGGCATCGCCCAGCGCGCGTTCGAGCTGGCCGTCGAGTACGCCGGCGTCCGCAAGCAGTTCGGCAAGACTCTGGGTGCTCATCAATTGGTACAGCAGGACCTCGCCGATATCCAGACCGCCATCGTCAGCTCGCGACTGCTGTGCCTGTACGCACTGGATGCGCTGGACCGCGGGGAGCGCGCCAACGGCACGTCGGCCATGGCTAAGCGCTTCGCCACCGAAAGCGCCGTACGTGCGGTCAATCTGGCCATGCAGGTACACGGCGCGATGGGAATCACCGAAGAACTCGGGCTGGAACAACTATGGCGCGACGCGCGCGTGCTGCAAGTGCCAGATGGAACGCCCGGGATTCTGGCGTTGATCCAGGCGCGGGAAATCACAGGCGAAGCCGCCTTTCGTTGAAAAGCCGAATCACATCAATAGGTAGCGGAGACAAACGATGCGTAGAGTAGTCATTGCGGGCGTCGGCATGACGCCGTTCGGGAAATTCACCGAGCGCAACATGAAAAGCCTGTCCGAAGAAGCCGTCGCGGCGGCGCTAGGCGATGCCGGGGTCGGGGTCGATTGCGTGGAACGCGTGTTTTTCGGCAATGCCGCGGCCGGGGTAGTGACAGGCCAGGAAATGATCAGGGCGCAATCTTCGCTGCGTAATACAGGTCTCGCTGGAAAGCCGATGTTCAACATCGAGAACGCCTGCGCATCGGGCAGCTCGGCCTTACATCTGGCCTGGCTGGCGGTGAGATCAGGATCGTGCGAGACCGCCCTAGTCGTAGGTACGGAGAAGCTCACGCACGAGGACAAGGCCGTCTCATTCGGTGCATTCGCACGCGGTGTGGACCTGGAAGAGCCCTTGCCCGAAGGATATCAGAGTGGCTCGGGCTCCTTGTTCATGGATCTGTACGCCATCAAGGCGCGCAAATGGATGGAATCGGCGGGGGCGTCCGCCGAGGACTTCGCCCGCGTGGTGGTCAAAAGTCGCAAGGCCGGTGCACGTAATCCGGCCGCGCAGTTCCGGGAAGAAACCAGCATTGAGGCAGTGCTGAACAGCCGCATGATCAGCGATCCGCTGACGCTATTCATGTGCTCGTCCATCGGAGACGGCGCTGCAGCGGCATTCATCTGCTCCGAGGATTACGCCAAGCGCCTAGCCACCAAGCCCGTCTATCTGCGCGCAAGCGCCATCGTCACCGCCACGGTAGACGGGCAGGGCGAGGTCGTGGCGGCGCGCGCGGCCAACGCCGCATATGAGGAAGCGGGTGTCGATCCGACCGACGTCCACGTGGCAGAGTTGCACGACGCGTCAGCCCCAGCAGAACTGATTCACTACGAGAACCTTGGTTTCTGCGCACCCGGAGAAGGCGCGAGGTTACTGCGCTCGGGGGACACCGACCTGGGCGGCCGCATCTCAGTCAACCCCAGTGGCGGGCTGCTGTCCCGCGGTCACCCCATCGGCGCAACCGGTGTCGCGCAGATAGTGGAGCTGACCCAACAACTGCGCGGGAAATCTGGCACACGGCAGCGGCCCAATGCAAAGGTCGCACTAGCCGAGAACAACGGCGGTCAGCTGGCGGGCGATTCCGCCGTCGCGCTGGTCACCATCCTCACCACTTGAAGGAAGCGAAAATGGAACACGAACCTCGCGTGACGGTGGTCACTGGCGGTGCGAAAGGCATCGGGTACGGGATATCGAGCGCGTTCGCACGCCAAGGCGACACCGTCATCATGTTCGATATTGACCGCGATGCGCTCGACGAAGCGACCTCTCGCTTGACCGGCGACGGTGCCACGGCGATTGGAATCCCCGTCGATGTCACACAAAGCGAAGCCGTCAACCGAGCGGTCGATACCGTGGCGCGTCAGTTCGGCCGCATCGATGTACTGGTCAACAATGCCGGAGTGTCTCGCGACACTCGCATTACCAAGATGAGCGACGATGACTGGGACGACATCATCGCGATCAATCTGCGCTCGCAATTTCTTTGCTGCCGCGCCGCGCTGCAGCATATGGTTGAGGCTCGCAGCGGCCGGATCATCAATATCTCGTCGCGTGCCTGGTTGGGCAACGTCGGCCAGGCTAACTATTCAGCCGCGAAAGGCGGCGTGGTAAGCCTGACGCGCAGCCTGGCATTGGAATGGGCCAAGTTCGGTATTACCGTCAATGCCATCGCGCCGGGCATCATCGACACCCCTCTCTTCCAAGCCTACGGCGACGAACTCAAGGGGCGGCTGCAAGCGTCCGTTCCGGCACAACGCATAGGAACGCCCGATGACATCGCCCAGACAGCGCTGTTCTTCGCAAATTCCGGCAGCAGCTATGTCACCGGCCAACTGATCTACGTGTGTGGCGGCCGCTCATTGTCGTCGCCGACCGTCTGAGAACGAGCATGACAATACATTACGAAGTCTCGGACCACATTGCCACGTTGACACTGGATCGTCCCGAGTCCCTGAACGCCCTGGATGTCGAAGATCTGACCACGCTGAGAACACTGCTGGAGCGTGCTCGCGACGATGCCAACGTTCGCGTCATCATCGTCGGTGGCGCGGGCGCAAAGTCGTTCTGCGTGGGCATGGATCTCAAGAAGTCGTTTCCACCCGACATCAACTTCGGAGCCTCATTCGTCAAATCACACGATGCAGCGATCGCGGAAGGCGTCTATGTGCGGCTGGTGGATCTGGGCAAGCTCAATATATCCAAGCCCCTGATTGCCGCCATCAATGGCTATTGCCTGGGCGGGGGGCTCGAATTGGCGCTGCAATGCGATATCCGAATCGCATCACACAACGCGTCCTTCGGGCTGCCGGAACCTACGGTGGGCAGTATCCCGGGCGTGTGCGGAATCCAATTGCTGCAGCGTGCAGTGCCATCGGCCATCGCCATGAGGATGCTGCTGACCGGGGAGAGGATCGATGCGGATCACGCGGCGAGGGTCGGGTTGATATCCGATTGCGTCGACCTGGTCGACCTGACCCGCACCGCCAGGGAGCTCGCCGCCACGATCGCGGCGAACGGCCCAGTGGCCATACAGATGATCAAGAAGGTGGCACAGGTCAGCACCAATGTGCCGTTGACGCAGGCCATCGAATTCACGGAGTTAGCCTGGGGCGCGATGCGCGACTCGGAAGACCGAATCGAAGGACGACGAGCCTTCGCCGAGAAGCGTCGTCCTGAATATAAAGGCCGCTGAAAACCCGCCATGAGAAGGAGACAGGCGTGACACTACAAGACAGAGCACTGGCCTGCGGCACGCGCGCATGCGTACTGCTTGCCGCATCGCTGCTCGAACAGGCAGGCATACCCGTGACGCGTGCGGCTCGCCTTCCCAGCGAGGTCGGCCAGGACTGCACAATCGTCGTTGTATGCGGTGACGAACTGGAGGATGCCGGACGCCTGCGTCTGCGTCAGCTCGAACTCGAAAGACGTGTTCTGGTCTGCGAGATCAGCTCGACGAGCGCGCAAAGTCCACGCCGACACCTCGCTTTATCTGATTCGGAGATTCAGGCCTTGTGCGGACTGATGGACACCACCGGATTCAGTCAGGCGACGCCGATCGGCATTCCCTTCGCGGAGACGTCCGCCGCCTTGTATGCGGCGGCCGCGATCATGGCGACCCGGTGCACGCCTACGCAGCAGGCCCTAACACAGACCATCGAGGTCTCGCTGTACAGTTGCGCGGTCAATGCGCTGTCCACCTTCCTGCCAAAAGCATTCGTGGGCACGCGCGCGAGCCGCATGGGCAACCTGCATCCGTCCGCCTCGCCTTGGAACACCTATCGCACCGAGGATGGATGGGTGCTGATCTGCACAGGAAGCGACGATCAATGGCGTAAGTTGGCCGATCTAATCAACGTGGCCCCCGCGGACCGGGCCGGCCTCGACAAGGTCGTCGAACGCGTCGCCGCCGTCCAACGCGTGGATGGCTTGGTCGAAGGATGGACCTCCCACCATTCGACGGCCGAATGCGTGGCTGCCTGCGACGGTATCGGTATCGCAGCGGGACCGATCCTGCAAGTATCCCATTTAGCGGATGAACCTAATTTCCAGTTGCGTCACGCCGAGGTGGCGCAGCAGATCACGCAACAAGGTATCTCGCACGATTCCTACCGCGGTGTCCGGATTTTCCAGATCGTAGGCCTGCACAGTGAGGCGAGCCCGTCGGGAATGCCTGCCCCTACGTCGACGCCAGACGTAGGTACCACCGCGAACTCGTCGATGACGGGTCCCCTGGCCGGTCTTCGGGTCATCGAGATCGGCCAATACACCACCGCTCCATTGGCCGCGAAACACCTGGCCGCACTCGGGGCCGAAGTCCTGAAGGTGGAACCGCTCGAGGGCGAAGCGTCGCGTGCCTGGACCCCTGCGATCGACGGCACCAGTTTTTTCTTCGCTCTGAACAACACGGACAAAACTCCGATCGCCTTGAATCTCAAGGACGTCGCCGACCGTGATCATTTCGCTGCCTTGGTAGCCGAGGCCGATGTCCTGATCGAGAACCTGCGTCCCGGTGCGCTGGCCAAACTGGGCTTCGGACGCGAAGCCTTGTCCCGCCTCAATGGACGCTTGGTGTATTGCTCGATCTCGGGCTTTGGCATCCGCTCCGCCTACCCTGCCCGTCCCGCGTTCGACACGGTGATCCAGGCCATGGGCGGAATCATGGACCGTACGCGCACGATTGAGAACGACTTCCCGGTCAAGACCGGCGTCTCCGCAAGCGATATCCTCGGCGGTCAAGTCGCCCTATTCGCGGTCATCCTGGCACTTGTGCAACGACAAGACCGCGGCCAGTTCGTCGAGGTCGCGATGCAGGACGTCGCGGCATGGGCCACCCTATACACGGCCGGCAACCCCGAGACCCCGGGGCAAGTCCACGTGGATGCGGATGGCAGCACCTGGACTACATCGGACCCGCGCACGGGCCGGCGATCCGTGCCAGTGACGGGCGTAGAAGCGCTGCTACAAGACCCGGATTTTCAGATGGATGTGCTAACGATGGCGTCCGATCCGAACGGAACGCTGTGGCCCGTGCTCAAGCCTCCCTATCGCCTTTCCCATACCCCGGCACGCGTAAGTAGTGTGCCGGGCCACGCCCAACCGCCTGTGTCACGACGCAATGCACGCAAATAACGAACCGGAAAGTGTCTTAAGGCACCGCACTGGAGAATCAGAGGATGACAATGAAATCGAATAAATCTTGTATCGCACGCGTATGCGGCGCTTTCCTGGCGGGCGTGCTCGCGCTCGGAAATACCCTAGCCGCCAGTTCGGAAGATTCATATCCGGACAAGCCCATTCGCATGATTGCGCCATTCTCCGCAGGTGGCTTCACTGACTACGGCGCCAGACTGCTCGCAGAGAAGCTATCGCAAGAGCTCAAGCAACCGGTGATCGTCGAGAACAGGGTGGGTGCGGGCAGCAGTATCGGTAGCGACGTTGTCGCACGTAGCACGCCGGATGGATATACGCTACTGGTGACGACCCAATCGTTTTCGGTGAACCCGTTCCTGTTCAAGTCGATCAGCTATGACAGCGACAAGGACTTCCGTGCTGTGGCACAGGTTGCGATCTCGCCGATGGTGCTCTACACCAATCCAAACGTGCCGGCGAACTCAACTATGCGTCTCCCGGGAACGGTACCGGCGCGCATCTCGCAGCTGAGCTGTTTCAATCGGTCAGTGGCACCAAATTCACGCATGTGCCCTACCGAGGCAGTGCGCACGCCATCACCGACCTGCTCGGGGGCAACATCGAACTCGCGTTCGATTACCCCTCCAGCACCATGGCGCATATACAGGCTGGCAAGCTCCGCGCGCTCGCCGTCACAGGTGCCCAGCGACTACAGGCGTTGCCGGAAGTTCCTACCCTTGCCGAACTACAGTATGCAGAAGCCCTGGCAACATCGTGGCTAGGCATATTCGTACCTGCCGCAACCCCTAGCGAAACGACGGAAGTGCTACGCGCCGCCCTGCACAAAGTCGTAGGCGATCCCGAAATCGCCGCCAAGCTTGATGAGATCGGCGCACAGGTTCTGCTCATGGATAAACCTGAATTCGAAGCGTACGTGGCTGAGGAGCAAAGACGTTGGAAAGCAGTAGTAGAAAAATCCAACGCAAGAATTGAATAACTGCGCAAGTGGGAAACCAGCCCATAGCGCAAGAAACGCTTCTTGGCATTACATTTTCTGACATAGTGGCACGCCGACTGGAACAAGCCGACATCGTCAACTTAGCCTCGGACATGCGAGCGTGTCTTTATTACCCCTTTCTGAACGCTCGGTCCCCCGCTATGAACGCCTCCAGCATGTGCGGTATCAACGTCACAGCACTAACAGGCTCGCTATACACCTGCGAGTGCAGCGTAGCGTAACGGTCGAGATCGGCTTTCAGGCTGGCTGGACACGCGAAGGTCAACTTGATGCTTTCGGTCTTGGGCAGCGGTCCGAGCCGCAATTTGCGCGTCGTCATCGTGAAGTCCCCCGATTGAAGAAGAGCGGCTGGTACGGCCGCAGCACCAGATCCCGATTGACGATGATGCGCACCGGCAGACCCGGTCGCTCCGTCAGTGTGGGCTGGATGTTGAGGTTGCGCCGGGTCATCTCCTGGCCGACCTGATTGATACTGTCCTGCGCGCTGTCGCGCCCGGCGATAATGACGCGATCGCCGTCCTGGCGGTTTTCCGGCGCGGCCAGTTCGGCGCCAACGCCTAGCAGCGTGGTCAGCGCCGCACCAGCGAAGATGCGATCCCAATGCCAATCGACACCATCCTCCAAGCCGGCATAGCCGGCTGAGTCGGTGCCTGCCAGGTTGTCGAGCGTAAGCGAAGACATGTCGGGCAGGACGATGCGGTTCCACACCACCTGTACGCGGCTCTGCCCGTAGCTGACCTGGCTGTTGTATCTGCCCAGGATGCGCGAACCCTGCGGGATCAGCAGGAAGCGCCCGGAGGCCGTGTCATAGACCGGCTCCGTCACCGTGGCGATGACATCGCCCGGCAGGTCGGACTTGATGCCTGTGACCAGCGCCCCGGCGATCACCGTGCCGGCCATGACCTGATACGGCGATGCCGGCATTTGCAGGTTGCCGGAATTACGGGTTTCCGTGGTTCCGGCCTGCTGGAACGCCTCTTTCTGGTCTTGGCGATTCTGCACGGTGGTTGGGTCGGCAGACTGGGCCGCCGTCGAGGCCGGCCCGGCGGCCATCGGGTCGAAGGCCGCATTGGTGGCGAAGCCCGGCGCGGCGGCCAGCTGCGACTGCGCCACCGGCGCGGCTTGCTGGGTGCCGGTGCGGAAGAATACCGACGATGTGGCCGCTTCCTCAGCTTCCTTCAACCGGGCCAGACGTTCCGCCTCGGCGGGGTCGTGCCCGGGGGCGGCCACGGCCGGCTGCTGCGAATTCACGATGGCCGGCCCAAGGTCGCCCGGCAGCGGTGGCCCCAGTTCCGGCACCTCTGGCGGCAACTTCGAGTAGTCGGCCGGAAGCTGGTCGAGTCCTTCGGAGCGCGAGACGCGATCCACGTTGTAAAGCTCGGCCTGCTCACTGGCCCCGTGCCGCTGCGGTTGCAGCGACCACATTAGCGCACCGAGCACGGCGACCGACAGGCTGCCAGCGAGGATGGCCAGCGTGCGCCGGTTCAGCCGTGTGACCGGCCGAGGCTGGGCGCGCAATGCCACCGCCTCGGGTTCGACCTTGCCCGCTGGCGGTGCAGCAACGTCGGGAGTGTCATCCTGGCTCATGGCTAGTTCCTCGGCGTGCTATCCGTGCGCTCGATGCGCACCACGTCGCCGCCATCACCGCCGAGGCGCAATTCGGCAGCACCAAACAACCGATCGACGATGTAGTACGGCGGACGGAATCGGTAGTTCACCAGTTGTCCGTCGCCCTGCGCGCCAATGACAAACAGCGGCGGCAGTTCTCCTTGCACGATGCCCGCCGGGAACTGGATATAGACCTTTTCGCCGTCATCGAAAGCCCTCTGTGGCTTCCACGGTGGATTGCTGCCGCTGATCGCGTAGCGGAAGCGGATGTGCTCAAGCGACAGGCCGGTATCGACCGGCGCAGTCGCCTGCGCGGCTTGTGCCTGGCGCTGCAAGGCCAGCATCCGATCTCTCGGGTAGTCCCAGGACACCGACGCCATCCAGGCGCGTTCGGTCGAGGTCAGTTCCAGCAGATATGTCCGGCGGCTGGTGGTGATGACCAGGTTCGTCTTCAACCCAGAACGGATCGGCTTAACCAGCACATTGATGCGCAGCTCGTCGCCGCTGCCGCTGGAGGTGTCGCCGACGATCCAGCGCACGGTATCGCCAGCAGCGACAGTCACCAGTTCTTCGCCCGGCTGAAGCGAAACCACGGTCACGCGCCCCGGCGCTGCATAGACTTGGTAGAGCGCGCCATCGGTGAAGGGCCAGACCTGAATGGCATTGACGTAGCCCTCGCGCGTGGGCGCAATGCGCGCCTCAGCGTTGGCCTTCGATACACGCACGGTTTCGTCGGCCGGCTCCGGCGCGGGCTTGTCTTTGCCCACCTCCGGCAGCGGCTTCAACTGCGCCGGCATCGGCAGTACTGTTGGCACCTCCACCACTTCGACCGGCTTGGGCAGTTCGGGCAGCGGCTGCGCCTGCACTGGCTCGTCCAGTGAAATGCGCGGCGATGGTTTGCCCTGCGAGGCGCAACCGGAAAGCGCGGCTACCAATGTCAACAAACTGATCGCGTAGAGGGTTTGGCGATCCAGTCCGAAGCGCGGCGAGAACAACGGGAACACCAGCGCCAGGCCATCGTTCAAGCGCCGGCGATATTCGCCTTCAGCGGCCTCTCGTTGGCTGCGACCCAGATAGGCCTGTTTTCTTTTGGTACTGCCAGACAGCGGTAGCGCTGTGGGGTGAGTCTGCATTGATTTCATGGCTTGGCTCCTTCGGAAGAATCCAGGTCGCGGCTCCACGACAGGCCATTGACGTAGATGCCCAGCGGGTTGCGGCGCAGGCGCTCTTCGGTGCGAGGGGTCTGCTGCACGATGGACACCACGGCCGTCCATCGCTCCAGCCCGGCGGCGGCGCCGTTGACGTAGCGGCGCTCCGTCCAACGCACGTTGAAAGACGTGTCGCTGGCGCGGACGACGCTGGTGATCTGCACCGTCACCGACTCGCGGCCAATACGGGCGAACGGGTCATTGCTGCGGGCGTACTCGTTGAGCACGGCTGCGCCCTTGTCCGTGGTGTAGTCGTAGGCGTCCAGCCAGTTCTGCCGCACGACGATGGGGTCGATGGACAACGATCGAACCAGCGTGATGAAGCGTGCGATGTGGTGCGCCGTCTGCGCGTCGTTGGGCCGGTACGGCGTGGCCGCTTCGCCCACGGCGCGTACCTGGCCGGCGTTGTCCACTTCCACCACATAGGGCGTGACGATGGACTGTGCCGAGCGCCAGACCAGGCCGCCGGCCATCAGCAGTGCCAGCACCAGGCAGCCGAAGGCCATCAGTCGCCAGTTCTTGGCCTGCACGCGGGCCGAGCCGATACGCTCGTCCCACATCTGCGCGGCGGATTGATATGGAGTGGCAGGCTGCGGCGTGTCGGCATAGCGCACCTGCGGTCGCTTGAATCGCATGGTCGTCTCTCCTTATGAATCGGAATCGCGCAGGCTCGGGCTTTGCCCCGAGCCGCCACCATCGCCACCGCGCAGCGTGTGAGCGGTGGTGGTCGCAGCGTGGGTCATCTGCTGGCGGCGGTGCAGGCGCTTGGCCCAGGCCGGTTGCTTCTGCCCGGCGGCGGCCGGGGCATCGCCTTCGGCTGCACCCCATTGGGCGGCGGCACCACTGGCCGCTGCCGCACCGCCACCAGAGGCCGGAGCCGCACCATCGGCGTGGAAAGCGGCGGCTGTCTGGTCTTTGAGCGAGCGCGCCCCGGCGGCGGCCTTTTGGCCCGCGGCCTGCGCGCCGGTCTTGGCGACGTTACCCAGGCCCGCCATCGCACCCTTGGCACCGCCACCGGCTGCGGCGGAACCGGCTTGAAACGCCGAACGGGCACCGCCGGCTGTCGAGGCAGCGGCACGCGCACCGCTACCGGCCAACTTGGCGGCGGCCGGCGCCATGCGCGCCCCGGCCATGACCGCACCGCCCACGCCAGTGGCGGCGGCACCAATGGCAACGCCCGTGCCAACAGCGCCGACAGTGGCACCGGCCATCGCGCCCGCGCCAAGCTGCGGCGCACCGGACACGAGGCCCGTGGCGATGCCTGGCCCGAAGATGCCCAGGGCCAGCAGCGAGAGCGAAGCCAGCATCACGACCAGGGCATGGTCAATGGACGGTTCATCGGGATGAACCTGGAACTGCGAGAACAGGCCCGAGCCGATGCCGACAATGACCGCCAGCACCAAGACCTTGATGCCCGACGACACCACGTTGCCGAGCACTTTTTCCGCCAGGAAGCTCGTCTTGTTCCAGAGCGCGAACGGCACCAGCACGAACCCGGCGAGCGTGGTCAGCTTGAACTCGATCAGCGTGATGAAAAGCTGTACCGCCAACACGAAGAAGCACAGGATCACCACCAGCCAGGCGATGAACATCACCACGATGGGGTCGAGATTCACAAACACCTCGGGGAAGCCGGCCATGTCGCCGATCTGCTCCAGAATCGGCGCGGCGGCGTCGATCCCGGTTTTCGCCAGTCGCCCCGGTTGTAGCAAGTTCTCCATCGTGATGGCCGAGCCGGTGGCCATGATCCCCAGGCCAGCGAACGAGCGGAACACGATGCCGGCCAGCCAGTTGAAGTTGCTGATGATGTAGGCGAAGGCACCGACGTAGAGCACCTTGCGCAGCAGCTTGGCGATCACGTCCTCACCCTGGCCGGTCGCGTGGCTCATGGCCCAATACAGGCCGGCGATGGTCATGTCGATGACGATGAGCGCGGCGGTCAGGAACGCCACTTCGCCTTGCAGCAGCCCGAAGCCGGAGTCGATGTAGCGCGAGAACGTGTCGAGGAAGCGGTCGATGATGGTCACGTCGTTCATGGCGCGTCCTCGTATGCAGGCAAGGCCAGCGTTTCGCCGTCATCGGGGCGTTCATCGAAGCTCGGTGGAATCGGCGGCAGGTCTGCCAGCATCCGGCATTCGTCCGGCCCGGCCTGACCGGCGAAGAAGCACCGCCGGAACGCTTCGGCGTCAGCGCAGCAGGCGTCCTCGCCCACGGCTTGCCGGTCGGCCGCGCATTGCGCGCGCAGCGCCTTGAGCCGCGCGGGATCAGTGGTCAAGGTGTCGGCCAGGTCTTCGCCCTGCTGCTGCCCGCACGCGGTCAGCAGCAGGGCCAGCAGGACGGAAGCGCATCGCATGGCCGCCTCCGTCAGTTGTTGTAGAAGTTGACGGACTGCGGCGTGTATGGCGTGCCGCTGCCGAGGAAGCGCCGCCGGACTTCGCGGGCGCGCTCGGTGGCCGCCGCCTGCCGCGCCAGTTCCAGTGAGGCCGCCCGGTCTTGCGTGATCTGGAGCTGCTGCGCCTGGATGGACTGCTTGGCCTGCAAGGCGAGAAGCTGGTTCGTCGCCTGCATGGCCTGCAAAGCGCCGGTGGCCGACTGGCTCTGGCTCACGAGGTCGGACAGCGCGCTTTCGTCTTGGGTCAGGTTCTGCGACACCTGCGCCTGCATCCGCATCGCGGTGTGCAGGCCGTTCAAGGTGTTCTTCCAGCGTTCTTGCGCATCGCGCAGCATCTGGTCGCCGCTGACGGTGGCGGCGTACTGCTCCGGGTACAGGCGCGAGAACGTGGCATCCATGCTCTGCACGTCGTAGGCCAGCCCCTGCGCCTCGGCGATCAGGCGTTCGGTCGCGGCGAGCGTGGAGCGCAGGCGGTTGACGATGTTGAAGTCCAGGCTCGTCAGGTTGCGCGCCTGGTTGATGAGCATCTGCGCCTCGTTCTGGAGCTGGTTGATCTGGTTGTTGATCTGCTCCAGCGTGCGAACGGCGGTCAGCGTGTTCTGCACGAAGTTCGACGGGTCGAACACGGTGATGGCAGCCGCCGGCTGGGCGAGCATCAGCGAGCCGTACAGCACGATGGCGAGCGAAACGGAAAGCGCACGGGTCTTCATGGCGAAACCTCCAGCGGTTGAGAAGCGAAGAAGGAAGCCGCCGCCGGTGCGGACGGCAGCAGGTCGGCGGCCCAATCGAGGCCGCGAAGGCGCAGCCACGCGCCGGCGAAGCCGGGAGCGCCGGCCTGCGTCAGCACGCGGTCGATGTCGCGTTGGTCTTGCGGTGTGGATGCGCCCGCGAATGCGAGTGCGGCCGGCCTAAGGTCGAGGTCGAACAGGCGATTGCCGAGGCGTGATTGGTAGTAGTAGTCACGCTTGGGCTGTGCGGTGGCGACGATCTCGATTTGCCGGCTGTTGAGGCCGAAGCCCTCGTAGATCGTGCGAATCTGCGGCTCGGTCGCCTGCGGATTCGGCAAGAAAATCCGGCTCGCGCAGCTTTCGATGATCGCGGGCGCGATGGTCGAATCCTTGATGTCCGCCAGGCTCTGCGTGGCGAAGATGACGCTGACGTTCTTTTTCCTGAGCGTCTTGAGCCATTGGCGGATCCGGGCCGCGAAAGACGGCTCATCAAGGAACAGCCACGCCTCATCGAGAATCAGCAGCGTGGGCGCACCGTCGAACCGCTCATCGAAACACGCGAACAGATAGCGCAGCACCGCTTGCACGGCGGCGGGGCTGTGCATCAGCTCTTCCATCTCGAAGCCCTGCACGTCGGCCATGCCCAGCCTGTCGCGATCAGCGTCCAGCAGCTTGCCGTGTGCGCCGCCGAGTACATACGGCGACAGCGCCTGGCGCAGCGCATTCGATTGCAGCAGCACCGACAGCCCGGTCATCGTGCGCTGTTCCTGCGGCGCACCAGCGAGGCTGCCAAGTGCCGACCAGATGGCCACCTTCTCGTCCGGGCCGACGGTCACGCCTTCATGCAGTAGGCGGCCTTCGATCCACTCGGCGGCCCAGGTGCGATAGCCCTCGCGGTCGATGCGTGCCAAGGGCTGGAAGGCGATTTCTCCGTCCGTGCCCAGGTCGTAGTGTTCGCCACCCAGTCCAAGTATCGTGGCCCGCATGGAGCCGCCCATGTCGAAGGCGAAGATCCGCGAGCCGAAGTAACGGCGGAACTGCAAGGCCAACGTCGCCAACAGTACCGACTTACCCATGCCGGTGGGGCCGGCGACCAGCGTATGCCCCACGTCGCCGATGTGCGTGACCAGCCGGAACGGCGTTGCCCCATCGGTGCGGGTGACGATCAGCGGCGGGCCGTCGAGATGGTCGTTCTTCTCCGGCCCGGCCCATACCGCCGATAGCGGCATCATGTGCGCCAGGTTCAGCGTCGAGACGATGGGCTGGCGCACGTTCGCGTAGGCGTTACCGGGAATGGACGACAGCCAAGCATCCACCGCATTGAGGGTTTCGGGGATTGTGACGAACCCGCGCCCTTGGATGACGCGCTCCACCATACGCAGCTTCTCGTCGGCCACGGCGGCGTCCGCATCCATGACGATGACGGTCGCCGTCAGGTAGCCGAAGGCGACCTGATCGCTGCCCAGCTCCTGCAAGGCGGCATCGGCGTCGGCCGCCTTGTTGCTGGCGTCGGTATCGACCAGCGGGCTTTCCTGCTGGAAGATGGTTTCGCGCAGCAGCGCGACGACGTTCTTCCGTTTCGCAAACCACTGGCGGCGCAGGCGGCCGAGTTCCTTTTCCGCCTCGGCTTTGTCGAGGCAGAGGAACCGGGTTGACCAGCGATAGCCAAAGCCCAGGCGGTCGAGGTCGTCCAGCAGGCCCGGCCAGGTTGAGGTCGGGAAGCCCCGCACCGACACCACGCGCAGGTGCTGGTCGCCCAGCGTGGGCGCTAGGCCGCCGACCAGGGCGGAGTCGGCCAGCAGCGCGTCGATATGAAACGGCACTGCCGGCACCGCCACCCGGTAGCGCCGCGTCGAAACCGTGGCGTGCAGGTAGGTCAGCGTCTGCGCGTCGTCGAGCCAGGCGATTTCCGGCATCACGCCGTCGAGCAGGTCGAATACGCGATCGGTCTCCGCCACGAAGGCATCGAGCCGGCCGCGCCAGTCCACGCCGTCGCCGGGGGCGTTCTCGTAGAGCATCTTCGCGGCGCGAGCGCGGGATTCCTCCGGTGGCAGGTAGGCCAGCGTCAGGTGATATCCGCTCTCGAAGTGGTGGCCCGATTCCTCGAAGGCAGAGCGGCGTTCCTCGTCCACCAGCCAGGACAGCGGCTCGGGAAAGTCGGAGTGCGGGTAGTCCGCCGCCGGCCGGCGGTCGGCCTCGATGAACAAGGCCCAGCCCGAACCCAGCCGGCGCAGCGCGTTGTTGAGCCGCGCCGACGTGGCGATCAGTTCGCCTTGCGTGGCGCTGTCCAAGTCGGGGCCGCGAAAGCGGGCCGTGCGCTGGAAACTGCCGTCCTTGTTCAGCACCACGCCGGGCGCGATCAGCCCGGCCCAGGGTAACCAGTCGGCGAGCAAGGCGGGCCGCTGGCGGTATTCGGCAAGGTTCAGCATGGCGGCGTCTCCTTACACGTCCAGCAGCGGCTTATGCTTGATGTGCCGGGCGAAGACCTGCATGAACTGCGGATCGACGCGAGCGCCCAAGACGGCCAGCGAGTGACCGACGAGCCAGAGCACCGCGCCGGGAATCCACAGTTGCAGGCCCAGCCCGACGGCGGCGGCCAGCGTGCCGTTGGCGATTGCCACGGTGCGCGGCGCACCGCCCATGAGGATCGGCTCGGTCAGCGAGCGATGCAGCGGCACCTCGAAGCCCGGAAGGTCGTTGGCCGTGCTCATACGACGGCCCCGCCGGAGAACGAGAAGAACGACAGGAAGAACGAGGACGCGGCGAAAGCGATGCTCAAGCCGAACACTATCTGGATCAGCTTGCGGAAGCCGCCCGAGGTATCGCCGAAGGCCAGCGCCAGGCCGGTGGCGATGATGATGATGACCGCGACGATGCGCGCCACCGGCCCCTGGATGGAATCGAGGATGGATTGCAGCGGGCCTTCCCACGGCATCGAGGAACCGGCAGCCTTCGCCGTGCCGGCCGTCATCAGCATGGTGGCGGCCAGCAGCAGGCCGTGGTGTGTCGGCGCGGCCAGCCGCCGTAGGCGGGCGAAGGCCGAAGCCGGATTTACGGAAATGCGCAAAGCATGGGCGTTCATCTGCGTCATGGCAGTTCTCCAGGATGGTCAGGGGACGAGGAAGGCGCAGCGGCATCGGCTGCAAGAGGAACTGGCATCAGTTCGGGAAACGGCGTTTCCAGCCCATCCGCCAGGCGATAGCCCGCAGCGTCGAAGCCGCCGACGCGGGCGATGGTTTCGACGTGGCGCTTGCGGCCACGTCCGGCGATGTGGATGACGACGTTGACCGCCTCGGCGATCAACGCACGGGGCGGGTTTACCGCCACTTCGAGAATCAATTGCTCCAGGCGCAGCAGCGCGCCCAGCGCCGAACCGGCGTGGATGGTGGCAATGCCGCCCGGATGGCCGGTTCCCCACACCTTCACCAAGTCCAGGGCTTCGCCGCCGCGCACTTCGCCGACGACGACGCGATCCGGGCGCAGGCGCATCGTGGCGCGCACCAGCTCCTGCATCGACACCACGCCGGCGCGGGTGCGCAGCGGCACATGGTCGCGGGCGGCGCATTGCAGCTCGATGGTGTCTTCGAGCACCAGCACGCGGTCGCCGGTGGCGGCAATCTCGGCCAGCAGCGCATTCGCCAGCGTGGTCTTGCCGGTACTGGTGCCGCCGGCGATCAGGATGTTCTGCCGCTCGCGCACGGCGCGGCGCAGGAAGTCCGCTTGTCCGGCTGTCAGGATGCCGTCGGCCACATAGCGATCCAGGCCGATGATGTTCACGGCGCGCTTGCGCAACGCGAAGGCTGGGCCGGGCGCGGCGGGCGGCAAGATGCCCTCGAAGCGCTCGCCGGTTTCCGGCAGCTCGGCGGTCAGCAGCGGCTGGCCGCGATGCACTTCCGCGCCGACGTGGGCGGCCACCAGCCGGATGATGCGTTCGCCATCCGCCTCGGGCAGTTCAACGCCCAGCGGCGTGCGGCCCGACGACAACCGATCCACCCATAGGGTGCGGTCGGGGTTGAGCATGATTTCCACCACGTCCGGGTCTTCCAGCGCGGCGGCGATCAGCGGCCCCATTGCCGTGCGCAGCATCTGGATGCGGCGATCCAGCGCGGTGGTTGCGGATGACTTCGGAACGGCGCTCATGAGGCACGCTCCGCAGCACGTTCATGGGCTTCGGCCCGTGCCGCCGCGTCATCCATCCGCATTGGATCGGGATGCAGTTCTTCCATCACCTCACGTACAAGGCTCCGGCCGCGCAGCAGGTGCCTGCCGAGCTGCTCGATAAACTGCTCGAAGCGGGCCTTGCCCTGGGCGCGGGCCGCGTCTTGATGCGCCTCGGGAATGGGCGTGCTGACGGTCAGGAAGTAGCGGACGAACAGCGCCAGTGTCTCGATCTGGATGTTCTGGTCGCGCTCCAGGCGTTCGGTCTGCCGCGACAGGCGATCCAGCCGTTTGGCAATGGCGGCTTCGCGCTGATCGCCCGCGTCCGGCGATAGCCAGGACGCCAGCGCGGCCGCAACGATGGACGATTTGGACACGCCTTTCTTGGCGGCCAGTTCTTCGAGACGTTTGGCGTGTTCGTGCTGGATGAACAGATTGAGGCGGTATTGGCTCATAGGTCGATTCCGTCGTTGGGGTCGAGGGAAGCCAGCCGGGCCGTGCGCTGCATGGCCGGGTCGAACTGGCGGGGGAGCGGCAACGGCAGGTCGTCGTCGTCATCGAGCAGTCCCAGGTCGTTGCCTGCGGGCTGCGGTTCGGGGCTGTATTCGGTGACTTCGGATAGCTCGGGTTGATGGCGTGGGCCGCCGTCGTCGGTGCCGCCCAGGTCATCGGCGGATGCCGTGGCCGGTGCGGTGGGAGTGGCGGGAATCGCCAGGCTGCTCCAGTCGTCGGGGCGAGTTGGCGGCGCGTCGGCATAGCGCCCGGTGGCGAGCGCAGGCGGCGACAGCACACGGCGCTTAAAATTGGCGTCGGCGTAGTAACGCAGCTTCTTCGCCTTGATCGGCGGCAGGCTGGACACCATCACCACCGATTCATCGGGCGGAAGCTGCATCACTTCGCCCGGCGTCAGCAGCGACCGGGCCGTTTCCTGCCGCGACACCATGAGATGACCGAGCCACGGCGCGAGCCGGTGACCGGCGTAGTTGCGCTGGGCGCGCAGTTCGGTAGCGGTGCCGAGCGTTTCGGAGATCCGTTTGGCCGTACGTTCGTCATTGGTGGCGAAGGTCACGCGCACATGGCAGTTGTCCAGAATCGAATGGTTCTGGCCGTAGGCTTTGTCGATTTGGTTGAGCGACTGCGCGATGAGAAAACTGCGGATGCCGTAGCCGGCCATGAACGCCAGCGCGGACTCGAAGAAGTCGAGCCGGCCCAGCGCTGGGAACTCGTCCAGCATCAGCAGCAGCTTGTGGCGGCGCTCGATGCCATCGCTGCCATCGAGCGATTCGGTCAGCCGTCGCCCGATCTGGTTCAAGATGAGCCGGATCAGCGGCTTCGTGCGGCTAATGTCCGAAGGTGGCACTACGAGGTACAGCGATACCGGGTGCTTGGCGGAAATCAGGTCGGCGATGCGCCAGTCGCAGCGCGATGTGACTTCGGCGACGGTGGGATCGCGATACAGGCCGAGGAACGACATGGCGGTGCTCAACACGCCGGAGCGTTCGTTGTCCGACTTGTTGAGCACTTCGCGCGCAGCAGATGCGACGACAGGATGCGGCGCATCGCCCAGGTGCTTGGTCGTCATCATCCGGTGCAAGGTCAGCTCGAACGGGCAAGCGGGATCGCTGAGGAAGTTGGCGACGCCGCGCAGCGTTTTATCTTCGTCCGCGTAGAGCACGTGCAGGATGGCGCCGACCAGCAGTGCGTGACTGGTCTTCTCCCAGTGGTTCCTGCGTTCGAGTGCGCCATCGGGATCGACCAGAATGTCCGCCACGTTCTGCACGTCGCGCACCTCATGCGCGCCGCGCCGCACTTCTAGCAGAGGGTTATATGCGGCCGACCTCGCATCGGTCGGGTTGAACAGCAGGCAATGCGAGAAGCGCGAGCGCCAGCCTGCGGTGAGCGTCCAGTTCTCGCCTTTAATGTCGTGAACGACGACCGACGCGGGCCAGCTCAACAAGGTCGGCACGACCAGGCCGACACCCTTGCCGGAGCGCGTCGGCGCGAAGGTCAGGACGTGTTCCGGGCCTGCGTGCCGCAGGTACTGGCCGCGATGCAGGCCGAGGAAAACACCGGCGGGCTGGGTCAGCCCGGCCTTGCGAACGTCATCCGCATCGGCCCAGCGTGCCGAACCGTAGGTGGTGACAAGGCGCGATTGCCGCGAGCGCCACACCGACAGGACGATGGCAACCAGCACGGCCACCAAGCCGCTGCCGCCCGCGATAGTGCCGCCAGTGTTGAAGATGCGCGGCGCGTAGGCATCGAAGACGAACCACCACTCGAACAGCCGCCAGGGATGATAGACCGGCGTTCCAAAGAAGTCGAACCACGGCGAGCCAAGGCGTAGTTGGTAGCCCAGGGCGGCGGCTGTCCATTGCGTTGCACTCCACACACCGGCGATCACGATGCCGAAGACGGCGGCGATCTGCCCGAACAGCACGCCCTGAGATTGCATGACTGGCCTCCGATTCCCCTGCGCTGATTCCTCATCAGAAAGCGGCACAAGGACGCGCCGCATAACGCGAGGATCAGTGCCGGGTCAGTGCCGGTCAAAGACCGTTATCGGAAACTAGATGACGAAAAAAACAAGGTTTCAGGCTGCGAAGAAGCCAATAAAAATGCCGCAGGCGCGGTCGCGCTGCGGCGTGCTTGCAAAGGAACGAGAGTTTTTTGCGAAGGATTAGCGATCAGAACTTCGGTGGTGTTTCTGATGGCGTGTAGGGCGTCTTTCCGTCGCCATAGAACCGCTTGCGTGTGGCCTCGGCTACTCGGTTGCAAAGCACGTCACCAAGCGCAGCGCGGTCGGTCTTGCATTGCTGGCGCAACTCCTTCAACCGCCCTGGATCGGCGGCCAGTTCATCCACGGTCGGGACGTTGGCCTGCTTCGGTGTCTCCGATGGGCCGCAAGCAGTCAACAGCAGAGCAAGCAGGAGCGAAAAAAATTTCTTCATAGCTCGATTTCCTCCTGTGGATCAAGTTCGGGCGGCAAAGCGGGCCTAGTGCCTTCGGGCAATTCGATGGCCTGCACCCGTTCGATGAACCGGGACAGCACTTCCGAAACTTCGCCTTCGCGCCGCAGGAGGTAGGTCGTCAGCATCGGCGAACGCCCGGCCAAGGGACGGGCTACCACGCCAGACTCCCGACTTGCCGTGATGTGTGGGCCGCCGGCCAGCCCCAAGGCGAAGCCGGCCGACACTACGATCATCATCAGCTCGAACGAAGCGACACGCTCAACCACCAGTGGTTCTCTGTCAGAGCGACGTAGCGCACGTTCGACTTGCCGCGCGTGACCTTCGCATACCAATGGATCGCATAACACCAATGGGAATTGCAGAACTTCGTCCAGTGGGATGCGCTTGTGCTTGAGCAGATGATGCCGGGCGGGCACTGCCACCATCAACGGATCGCTCCATACAGCTTCTGCAACCACGCCTTCGCCCGCCTCATCCGACTGCGCGAAGCCTACGTCGTACAGATCGTCCTGCAGCCCCTTCATCTGCTGCGATAGCGGCACCTGGAACAACCGAATATCTACCTCGGGCTCCTCCTGTCGGCACATTGCCAATAAGGCCGGCAGCCGCGACGGCGTGATACCGTCGGACAATGCAATGCGCAGCTGCGCCTGGAAGCCATTGGCCGCTGCTTTCACACTGTCGCGGGCTTGTTGCAAAGCGGCGAACACACGCGGCACATGTTCCAGAAACAGCTTTCCCGCCTGCGTCAGACGCGTGCTGCGACTGGTGCGGACGAATAGCTGCACGCCAAGGTCTTCTTCTAACTCTCTGATGGTGCGCGACAACGGGGATTGCTCGATATGCAGCCGCTCAGCAGCGCGGGCAAAGTGGAGTTCTTCCGCCACAGCCAGAAAACAACGCAAATGACGAAATTCCATATCGGACTGCCTTAATATTTCACCCACTTCACGATGAATTGGCTAAGTGTCGCACGCTCCATCGGCTCTCACATCAACGATCTTTGCGCGCGGAGTTCTTGCAGGTGGTTTTCAGCTAAAAATCCGCAGGCCGAGGTTGATCAGCCCCCCATAGCTGTACCGACGCGCTCCCGAAATCACCAGGGCAAAGCACATCCACAATGCTCGAAGCAACCAGTTCTGCTGTTCGGTGGTAAAAGAGCGAGGTCCAGGATGGTCTCAACCCCTTCCTCGGTTGACATCGTGGCATCTTCGGTTCCGAGTGCCGTCCTTACCCAGCCCGGGTGGGCGCTGTTGACCTGAATGCCGATCGAGCGACCGGCATCCGCTAGATGAGTGGTGAACGTATTTAGCGCCGCCTTGCTGGCTGCATAGGCGAAAGGCTTCCTTCCAGCGAGACGGCTTTCGGGATCTGCATGTAATGTATTCGACCCTAAATGACTGCTTACGTTGACTACGTTCGCATGGCTCGCCTTGACGAGCAGAGGCCACATTGCCTGCGTTACGGCAACGACTCCGAAAAGATTCACCTCGAAAGTGCGCCGCAAGCTAGTGGGATCGATGGTCGTAGCAGTGTTGCCTTGCCAGCTACGGTCTAGCATATCCAGCATAATGCCAGCGTTGTTCACCAACAGATCGAGGAAGCCATGCTCGGACTCAATCAGACTTGCGCATCGCTCGATCGTTTCCGGAACTGTTACATCGAGCGTGATGGACCTAGCTTGACCGCCGGAAGCCTCGATTTCGGCAACGAAGTCAACAACCTCGGCTTCGTTCCTGACACCGAGCCACACGACGTAGCCAGCTTGAGCCAGACGCGCGGCGGAGGCACGGCCAAGACCACGACTGGCCCCGGTGATAAGCGCAACTTTCTGACGAGTTTTTGAGAACTCAGGCATGGTCTTGCACCCTTTTAAGACACGGCCCTGAGATCACCACGGCAAAGCCTCGCTGCGATGTTCGAAGCGACCAGTTCTGCTGTTCGGCGGCAAAAGAGCGAGGTCCACGATCGTCTTCACACCGTCCTCAATCGACAGGAAGGCATCCTCGGTGCCGAGTTCCGTCTTGACCCAGCCCGGATGGGCGCTGTTGACCTGGATGCCGACGGCCCGTCCGGCATCTGCCAGGTGGGTGGTGAAGGCATTTAGAGCTGCCTTGCTCGCGTCATAGGCGAAAGGTTTCAGATCCGCGAGAATGCTTTGGGGATCCGCATGCAACGTGTTCGATCCCATTTGGCTGCTCACATTGACGATGTTCGCATGGCCAGCCTTGACGAGCAGCGGCCACATCGCCTGGGTGACTGCGACGACCCCGAACACATTCACCTCGAAAGTACGGCGGAGACTGTCTGGATCGATGGTCGTCGCTGTATTACCTTGCCAGCTACCGTCAAGCATGATCCCGGCGTTGTTTACCAACAGGTCTAGTGAGCCATAATTGGACTCGATCACTTGCGCGACCCGCGTGATCGTCGCGGGATCGGTGACATCGAGGATAAGTGGCCGAACCTTCTCGCCCGCAGCTGCGGCCTCGGCAACAAAATCCGCCACGTCGGTCTCGTTCCTAACGCCGAGCAACACCTCGTATCCGGCTTTAGCGAGACGGGCAGCGGCGGCCCGTCCAAGACCGCGGCTGGCGCCGGTGACAAGAGCGATTTTCTGATGCGTTTCAGAGAAATTAGACATATTCCTAAACCTCTACTTAATTTGTGAGTGGTGAATATTCGTGTGGCACCATTTTGAAATGGCGCCCATTTAGCTTAATGGTCTTGGGCGTGATAAATGATGCGCGCCGTCTTTTGGGACGGGAAACGTCTCGCCAGCCAATTAAGCGCTAGTGCATTCAGTTTGTCCGGCTTGTGTTCCTGAGTCCAGTGACCGCATCGTGGAATAACTTGAGACTCCAGGTCGGGAACGTGGGCCCTCATTCCACTCGCCATGCCAGCCGTCAATATAGGATCATCTTCGCCACTGATCATGAGAGACGGCACTCGCACTGTTTGATCAACTCCCAAACCAGCTTTCCAATTTCGAGAGATATTTCGATACCAGTTAATTCCCGGCGTGAATCCAGTGTTCGCATAGCGATCGGCGTAGAAATTCAGCTCCTCAGGCGTCAGAATATCGTCGCCGAGGAACGCGCCGGACTTGAGCCTCGCCAATGGAGTCAATAAATCCATGTTCCTGGATGCCGGCGGAAGCTTTCGGTATTCTGAATAGGGCAGGCCGTTCTTGCGAAAGAAAGCCTGGAAGGTTCTTCGTGGATCGCGATCCAAAACTTTGTCAGACACACCGCCATTCTGGAACATCAACACATACATTTCTGGGCAATACACTTGCCGCATCTGTTCGATCGGGTCCTTATATGGGTCTGGCACGAAGCCCGGAGCCAGATCAGCAATCTGGTCCGGTTGAAGCCAGAGCTGCCAATGTGGAATGAACGGTGTATTTACGCCAATGACACCAGCGGTGCGGTCGTGATGAAAGAGAGGTAGTTGCCAGCCGAGGATTCCGCCCCAATCATGGGCAAACCAGATCGCCTTTTCGATACTTAGGGCATCAAGCAGACCGATGAGATCGTCCATTAGATGCTCAAGGTCATAATCCTCCACCTTTGGCGGGCAACTAGTCAGGCCATATCCGCGAAGATCTGGCGCAATAACGCGATACCCCGCCTCGGCGAGAGCGGGAATCTGATGTCGCCAAGAATAAGCAAGCTCTGGGAACCCATGAAGGAGAACGACTGGGCGTCCATTTGCAGGACCGTCTTCATAAACCGCCATTCGAATTCCGTTGGTTTCAACGAATTTGACTGATGGCATTGCTGGATTCGAGGTATTCATCATGCTATGTATCCAACTAGATTGGTCGTTACTCATTGCTTACGGCGCGCGATCGCTCTAAAACCGATCAGGGCCAGAGCAATGATCGCCACGCCAAAGCACTCTGTGGTAACTACTAGACCTAAGTGCTGGGCCAGATAGCCTGCAGCGAGAGCGGGCAGCACGTGGGCGAGGTAGCTTTCCACATAGAAGGCCGCCATCAGCCCAGCACGCTCGCCGGGGCCGGCCAGCGATAACACGCTGCGCATCGCTCCCAGGAAACAAGCACCGAAGCCCACGCCGGCGGCTACCGATCCAGCCAATAGCGGCCCGGCCCGGCCTAAGGCCACACCAGACATGATGCAGACCAGTCCCGCCGCCAGGAACATGGCCCCGCCAAGCAGAGAGACGCGCGGATTGTGCGCCCGCGAAGCAACAACGGCCACCGCTCCACTAAGTGTCAGTGCCGCTACGCTCAGGCCTCCCAGCCAAGCCGAGGCTGAGCCCGTGGCGCGCGCAATAAGGGAGGGCATCAGAGAGAGATAGAAGCCTCCCAGCGCCCAGATCGCGACATTGATGGGTGAGACTGCTTTCAGAGTGGCACGCGCTTGCAGTGGCACCACCACACGCGGACGCAGCGAGGTCAGCGCGCCGGGGCGACCAGAAGCGGTTTCGGGTGTGGTCCACGTGAGCAGCGTCTGCATCGCGAAGGCTGCCAGTAGCAGCGCAAATACCAGTTGCAGTGGCGCGAAGGCCCACTGGACGAGTGCGGTCGTTCCCAGTGCGCCCGCGGCCAGACCACCGAGCGGTGCGAGGCTATTAATGAGCGCCCCGCGCTCGTGGTGCAGATCCAGCATTGCCGCGCCTAGGGCAGCCGTCGCTAAGCCTGTGGCCACGCCTTGCAACATGCGTGCTGCGATCAGCCAGACGATATCGGATGCGGCTAGGAACGATCCCATCGCGACCATCTGCAGAACCAGCGCGAGCGTAATAACTGGTCTGCGGCAGATGTAGTCCGATAGCGATCCGGCCGTTATCAGCGTTGCCAGCAGTGACAGTGCATAGACGCCGAAGATCACCGTCAGCATCAGCGGTGAGAAATGCCACTGCGCTTGGTAGAGCCGGTAAAGCGGCGTGGGTGAACTTGCGGCGGCGAAGAAGGTTACCAGCGTGGTGCCATGGAGAGCGACGGCGCGAGTGGTAGATGGCGTCCCCGTGATCGCCGGGGTGGAATTCATCATGTCCAGCACCTATATGGCAGGCCAGCCAATCTTGGCTGCCTGCCGGAGTCCTCCGATGACGGCCAACTTATGGAATGGGGCGATCAGCCTGATATACAGCCTTCCAAGGCTGTTATGACATTTGACGACTGTGACTGCCACCAGCTTACGACAAGGACTGTCTGCACTAGGAGGAACGACAAGTACTGATGCGCGAAAATCCAAGTGGACATCGTCCAGCCCATAGACGATTTCATGCCGATAGCAAGAGAAAATCAGGAAAAACGAGATGTGATCTCTTTTCTGCTGCTTGGCGTCTCTCTCGAACTGCCGTGAGGTCTTGATCCCCAACGGAGCCACCAGCAAGTCGCGTATACGCAGTAACGTGTGAAACCATGGCGCAGGATTTTCGTGCAGATGGCGAGCCAAACGTTCGGGGTCGTCGGTTGCACTATTTGGCAATAAAACAGAATAGGCATCTCGCAAGTCGGTTTTTTTATAGTGCGACCGAATATTGGAAGAGATTGGAATATCAGACCTGCAAACAGACAAAAAATATTCCTTCATTTTTTGATGATTCTCATCTGAGTGGAAGTCGATATTCAAGCTGTTTGCGATCCTGCTGGGACTAACACCATGGCCTTGCCTCCCAATTTGGGGGCAAGTTTTTGCTGTACTGCGACAATGGATAGGAGTGGACGCCACACCATCGTCATCCTGTCGATCAATCCCTCATTGTTTAAATGCATGTGATCCATGCCGTCCAGAATGTGTTCATTGAATTCGATCGTGAATACGGACACAAACTCACGCCCCTCACGCAACAGAAGTTTTGGCTGGAAAGCGTCCACCGTGTCGAGAAGTTGAGTAAGGACTCGTACGACATTCTCTTTGCCCTCGAAAGGGGTGGGGACAATTGGGCTACGGAGTACGACATCAGCCGCCATATGGTCCTTCGTCGCTTCGATATCGCGATTTTCCATGGCCTTGAGGTAAGCGTCGAGATGCTCAGTGGTGAGCATAGAAATTCCTCCAAATAATCAATCAAGACCATTTTCCCGCAGGGGATGGGTCGTCTAGGAGGTAATCTTAGCTCCCTTCTTCTGCTAGCATCATGGACGCATGAGTCATTTCTAACATGACGTGGATGTCATCAATCAGAGGCCCTGAGGACTGGTATGGAAAGTTTTAGCGCTTTAGGAGGTCTAGATGTCTTTGTGCAGGCGGCACGGACGCGGAGCTTTGCCGAAGCTGGCCGAAATCTCGAAATTTCGGCCTCTGCAGTAAGCAAAAGCATTTCTCGGCTGGAGGATCGCGTCGGTGTACGACTCTTCCAGCGCAGTACCAGAAGTGTTCGCCTTACGTCCGAAGGCGAAGTGTTCTTGGAGAGGTGCGGACGAATTCTTGGGGAAATTCAGGCTGCTGAAGATGAGCTCAGCGCAATGGCTCAGCACCCACAAGGTAGGTTAAGGGTCGGCTTGGCCCTTTCTGCGGGTTTGCCGCTCCCTGTGCTTTCCGAATTCATGGCGCGCCATCCCGAGATTGAACTCGATCTTGATTTCACCGATCGGCTTGTCGATGTCATCGAAGAGGGGTTTGATGTAGTCATTCGTGGAAGTGCGCTTCGAGACTCACGTCTGGTATCTCGTCCGCTGGGCCCCTATCGCGCTTGTTTGGTAGCCTCGCCCGCATACGTTAAAAAAAACGGGACACCCCATAAGCCAGACGATCTTTTGCACCATGCGTGCCTACATTATCGCTGGGCGTCTACGGGAAAAATATATCAGTGGCCAATGAAATGCTCAAAGATGATAGCGATGCCGTCTTCGCTCCCCGTGACGATGGTATGCAATAGCCTAGATGCCCTTCTCTACATGGCTCTGGAAGGACGTGGGATCGCATGCGTGCCTGATTTTTCTGTAAAAAGCGCAGTCGCAGATGGGCGATTGAAAACAGTACTTGGTACCTATATTTCTGACTCCAACACCATTCATGTAGTGTGGCCCAGCAATCGAAAAATGACACCGAAGATACGGCTCTTCGTAGACTTTTTGCGCGCCAACTTCACAAAATATCTAGTTTCCGGGACGTCTGGCTGATCATACAGGACGCTCTCTCGTGGCAGCGGAGCTATTGTGACAGGATGTTAGGGATTTTTAGAAACGTCCATAACCGAATTCCCGCCAAAGCTTACCAATGAGGCATTACGAGGCGTGAGAAAGAAGTCGACGGTAAGGCTCACCAATCGAGCGTTATGGCTATCTTGCCGAAGTGCCCTCCGCGCTGGAGTAGTAGATAACCTTCCTCCAAAGCGGAGAGCGGTAAGACGCGATCAATCACCGGATTGATGCCTTTGGCACCAATGGCAGCCACTGCGCCGGCGAGATCTTCAGCAGAGCCTCCGTTGATTCCGATTACCCGGACGCCATTGCTTATAAGAGAGAGAAGCGCAAGTTGAACAGTTGTATCAGCGACAAAACCAACGGCGTAGACAGTACCGCCGTAACGTACGGCCATGATGGCGCGGCCAAACTCATTCCCACCGGCCGTATCAACGACGAGATCTGCACCGATGCCGTCGGTCAGCCGTCGAACGTCTTGCTGCCATTCAGGATTCCGACGATAGTTGATGGTGTCATCTGCGCCAAGCGCCCGCGCCCGCTCTAGTTTGTCATCCGAAGAGGAAGTGACGATAACTCTGGCACCACGCGCCTTGGCGAGTTGCAGGCCAATGATTGACACGCCCCCAGTTCCAAGCACCACCACAGTCGATCCTGGACCGATCCCAGCTTCCTCCAATCCTCTCCAAGCCGTCATTGCCGCAACGGGTAGCGTCGCGATCGCTTCCCATCCGAGATGGTCAGGCACTTTGATAACGGAAGACGCATCAACCTCGGCGATTTCAATCAGCGACCCGCGCTCGGTGACGCCGCGTGTGTGGTTTGCGACAAAGCCGTTACCGTGGCCCGCCGTCCAGTAGGGCTTTGAGTGGATCGCAACACGGTCACCGAGTTTAACCTGCCAGACATCTCGGCCCACCGCTATCACCTCACCTGCACCATCGGCGATCGGAATCAAGGGGTAAGACAGACTACCGTAACGACCTGTCGCTACAGCCAAATCAATATAGTTGAGACTGGCAGCCTCCATTCTGACGTGGACACGCCCGATACCCGGTGCGTCAGGTGCAGGTAAAACGATCCGTTGCAAACGATCAGTAGCCGGGCCGGTAAGTTCAATCGCGTTCATTCATTAACCTCAAGATGCGCTACTGCCTTTTCGTACCTGCGGCTTGCGCTTTGAACGCGATAGTAAAGAATCCTCTCAACGGCGGCGCCTTACTTCAAATCACAACTGTTGTGACACCGTCTTCATCATTGAGGAGCACACCTGCCGCTGCCCGGTGGTCGTAGCCGGTTCGGTCACGCGCCGTGACCATAGCTCCAAAGCTAAGGCCGATTAAGCTCGGCGGTGCCCGAGCATGTAGAAATCTCCATCAACACTTCGTACGACCCTTCGCATTACATGGGTCGATGAGCTTTCGGCTTTCCATGCTGGCTGAAGCGCCCGGATACAGCGCCTCGGCGACGATTTCAGCTTCGTTTCGCAGCGGCAGCCGCGATCGGCGCCCGCTGCGCGCCTCATGTTGGTACCAGTCCGGCCTCTTGCGACCGCGTCAACCGCAACAGGCTGTTCCTGATCACCTTCAGTCCGATCACCACTTTGCCCACGTCCAGCCAATCGCGCGCAGACACTTGCCGTCTTGCTGAGCGAGCCGCTCGATTACGTGCCGGACGAAGACTCTATCCCTAACGATGCGATGGTTGCGCTACTGCTGCGCTTGACTCGGCGGCTTGGCGCGAATACCTCCTCTATTAGAGCAATCTGGACAATCCACGCTGCCGGCCGATCTCCCACGACACGCCACTGCCGCGCACTGTCGCGGCGATCTGCTGCCCCAGCCTTTGTTCGACCGCCGGCCGCCACGGCACCAGACTAAATCCCATACCGTCATCGAGCATCGCGTAGCGCCCGCTCGCCAGCATGACGGAGCGCCGGTAGATGCCAGCCACACGCTGCCCGTCCGTGATGGGTTGATACATCAGGCCGGTTTCGGCGGCAATGTCCTCTGCGGCTTTCGCCAGTTCTCGATTGCGCAGCGTAGCCAGCAGATTGCGCGCCAAGATCACGCGCTGCCCGCGCCGCTCAGCCAGCCCCTGTTCGGCCAGGAAGTCGGCGCGCTGTTGCAAAGCGTTCTTGGTATCGCTGCCAAAGCCCATATCGCTCAGCCCACGGCCGCCGCCGATCAACTGCTGGTCAAGCCAGGTCGCACCGGTGACGCGGGCCTGCCGCTCGATGGGCAGGTGCGATTTCAACTCTACGGCCACGCCGCTTAGGCGCTGTGCATCGTACTGGCGGCCACGCTCGGCCAGGTCGTCCGGCACCTTCCATAGCCCCTCTGCCACACGCTCCACGATGCCAGCCCGGCGCAACGCTTCCAGCCGCCGGACGTGGGCGGCGACAACCTCCTGCGGGTCGCGTCCGGGCTTGGCCCGGCCCTGTTCGATGGCTAGGTGGTGATCGGCGCGGTACAGGCCATCGCTCGCCAGCGCGGCGATGTTCTTGTCGGCGGCGCGCACGTCGGCCGAACCCTTCACCTCCACTACCGCGCCCGTGGGGTAGTTCGCCAGCTCGTCACGTGCGTTCAGTGCGACGTAGTGGGCTCTCCCGTCCACGCCGTCGATGACCAGATAGCCGCGGTCGTGTAGCTCGTCGGCCAGCCCCTTGGCAGCCACGCGGCCGACGATGGTGCGGCCATCCTCGCCCAGCTCGAACACCGCCAGCTCGCGCGGCTGCCCGCTCATGGCGCGCTGCATGGTGCGGATGATGTCGCCACGCTCGCCCAGGGCGCGCAAGGTCTTCTCGGCATCGGTATGGATGGCCCAGGAGCCCGGCTGCGTCTCGTCGGCCAGGCCCAGGCGCTGCAAGCGCCGCAGGCGGCCGATCAGCAGCAGGCGCTGGCGTTGCAAATTCGGCTCGTTGAAGCGTTCGATTCGCACCCGGCCATCCTCGCCGGCCTCGCGTTGCAGCGTGCGATCCAAGCTCGTCCACCGCTCCTGTTCCACCTCGCGCCCCAAGGTCTGCCGGATCTCCAGTTCGGTGCGCGGCCCCAGCCACTCCGTCGCTAGTTCGGCGGCGCGATGGCGGAAGCCGTGGGTGATGTAGTCGCCCGCGATGATGAGGTCTTTGCCGGTGTCGTCGCGCCCGCGCACGATCAAGTGGGTATGCGGGTTGTCGGTGTTCCAGTGATCCACCGCCACCCAATCCAGCCGCGTGCCCAGGTCGGCTTCCATGCGGCTCACCAGATGCCGGGTGTAGGTGCGCAGGTCGTCCAGTTCCGCGCCGTCTTCCGGGGAAACGATGAAGCGGAAATGGTGCCGGTCGTCGGCGCAGCGTTCCTTGAAAGCATCCAGGTCGGCTTCGTCCGCCTGTGGCCCGTAGGCCCGGCCCGGTTCGCCATCGCGGCCCGCGCCGTCGCGCTCGACGTACCGCAGGTGCTTGGCGAGCGATTGCGGGCTGGCCCGTTGGTGATTGACCAGCAAGGTCTTGATGGTCACGCGCCGCGACATGGGCGTCAGCTTCGCGCCCGCGAAGCGCGCCGCCGTATGGCCGCGCCCCAGGCGCGAGCCGGGGCGTTGGCCAGTGCCAGCCGTCCCAGGACGGCGCACCGCCGACTTGCCGCTGCTGGCTTTGCCGGCCTGTTTGAGCACCTTGGAAACGAAGCTCTGACCCTGGCCCTTGCCCCGGCTCTTCGGGGCGCTGGGACGCACCCGGAAGTCGTCATCGCGGCGGTCGGTCATGGCTGCGCTCCCTGCAAGTTATGGCGTGTCCGGTCGTGGGAAGCACGCGGACATGCCTGCATTGGCGCGACCTTCGCGCCGAACACGGCACGGCGGCGAAGCCGCTCCGTGCCGCGCCACCCCCACGTGCAGACAGGCTTTCGACGCGGCCCGGTGCCGCGTCCTTTTGTCTTGCCTTCCGCCTTTGCCCCTCGCTGACGCTCCGGGCAGCGGCGGCCCGGCGGCGTTGCTGCACCCGCAGCCAGCCCGCCGGCGAACACGCCAATGGCCGCAGGCCGAGCGCGTTCGAGACAAGACGCCTGCACGCTGGACGGCTGCGCCGAAGGCAGCGCGAAGTGCGGTGCGAATGCACCCGCACGACGACACCGCGACGGCCAGCAGAACGACATGCCCGATGGCACGACAAGAGGCACGGCAACGTACAGTGAATCGGCGGCCATCATGGGCGTGCCTCCATCCAGACCGGATGCGCAACGCCGATCACGGCGGATGCGCTGACCGGGCCGAAATAGCGGCTGTCGAACGATGCCGGATTGGTCACGCTCAACAGGAACAGTTCGCCCGCCTCAAGGCGACGGCAAAGCTGCAAGGATGGCAACGGTCGGCCCAGCCGGTCGGTAGGCAGCGCAGCGGCCACCGGCACGTCGTCGATGCGTACCTGACCCGCGACAATGCAGACGTGTTGCGGCGCGACCGCGCCCACACGTTTGAGCAGCGGAACGTGTGCCGGCAGGTAGCCGCGCTGCGCAGCGAGCGCGGCTACCTCTGGCGGCAATGTGGTCAGGACGACGCTGCCCACGGACAAGGGACGTGGCAGCGAATCGGCACCGTGGCGCTGCGGATCGACGCGATACCAACCGACCGGAACGCTGTCGGACGGGTTGTAGATCAGGCGCGGCAACGGCTGCACGAAAGCTGCCCAGGCCAGCGCAGCGAGGCCGACGGCGGCGAAGCCCGCCAGCACGAGGCGAGCGCGCAGGCGCGAGCGAGGAAGCGGCGCGGCTTTAGGTGTGCGTGCGGCGGTGGGATGGGCCGTCATGGCAGCGCCCTCCCGGCCAGCCAGGCAGCGTGCCGCTCGGCGGTGTATTCGGGCAGCGGCAAATGCGCGGCGAGCCGGTTGGCGAGCGTGCGCCAGTAGGCGGGCGACGCGTCGATGGCAGCGATCCCCAGCGCCTCGATGCCGTCGATGCGTTCCAGCACGGCGCGCACATTGGCATCACCTTCGGCATGCAGCAGCAGGCACGCGCCTGGCTGCACGCCGGGGATGCGCTGCACGGCATCAAGCGGTGTAGCAGCCTGCATCACCATGAGCTGCCAGCGGATCGTGCCGTAGTCGTTGGCCTGCCAACGAACGCGGCAGAGGATTGCACCCGGCATGAACATGGCGCAGCGCCGCCAGCGGTCGAGCTGGAGCGTGCACGCTGGTTCGCCGAAGCGCAGGTAGAGCTTGAAACGCGGTTCGATGTAGGTGAGCGATACGCGCGTCAACGGCGCGCTGCTAAGCTGGCTGGACGATGCCGCGTGCGCAGCCGTGATCGCGATGGCGGGCGGTGCGGTAGCAGACAATGTGGATGTGGTCATGGCGTGTTCTCCCTGCGGTGTTCTGGAAACTCGCGCTCCAGCAAACCGCGCAGCAGATCGGCCACGGTCACGCCTTGCGTGAAGGCCGACACCTTGATGCGCGCCCGCATGGCGGGCGTGATATCGAGGGTCAGGCGAGCGGTGTAGAGGTCGCCCTTGTTGAGCGCATCCGCGTCGCCCTTGCGAATCCACGCCTCGGCGTGCGGATTAGCGGGCGGACGCGCGCCGATTCCGACCCCCTTGGCCGGGCGTTTGCCGTTGGGTAGGTTGCTGTTGTCGCTCATGACGGCCACCGCAGCAGCTCATCGACCAGCGCGGTGATTTCCTGCGCCGCTGCGCTATCGGGGGCTGTCTCCCGCGCCAATCGACCCGCAGCCACGCTGTCGGCAAAGACGATGCGCTGACGCACCTCGCTGCGCAGCGCTGGCAACGGCTGCTCGGCCAAGGCTTGCCGTGCTTCGCGCCCGATTACCGTGGTGCTGACGCGCCGGTTGATGACGAAGGCCGCGCGTAGCGCAGGCCGGAACACCTGGGCCTCACGGATCAGCGCCACCATCTCGACGCTGGCCCACAGGTCGTAGGGGCTGGGTTGTACCGGGATCAGCACCCGTTCGGCCGCCAGCAGCGCAGAACGCGCCAAGGCGGCAATCCTGGGTGGCCCGTCGATGATGACGTGCTCGGCCCGTCTGGCGAGTTCTGGGGCTTCCTGGTGCAGTGTTTCGCGTGCCAGGCCCACTGCGCCGAAAAGCCGGGGCAAGCCCTGCTGACCTCTGCGCTGCGTCCAATCCAGCGATGAACCCTGCGGGTCGGCATCGAGCAGGACGACATGCTGGCCGCGCAGCGCCAGTTCACCCGCGATGTGGGTGGCGAGCGTGGTCTTGCCGACGCCGCCTTTCTGATTGAGCAAGGCGACGATCATGGCGCGGCCCTCCAGCTTGGAAGACCGGCCTGTTTCTGCCGTGCCGAACGGGGTGTTTTTTTCGGTTCTTGCTGGCTGTTTTTTCGGCCTGCGGCAGTTGTCCACCGCAATGCTGTTTCTCTATCAATAGTTAGAGAATTTAAGTTAGTAATGTTAGAGGGATCGCAAACTCTCGCCGTTACTGGCTTTCCGGCGTTTTCGTACTCCTGATAGCACGATAGGCGTACTCCTGATAGCACGACACCTCTTACTCCTGATAGCACGACCCCATCCACAGCTTGTCCCGCTGTTATCCCCGTGCCGTCTGCGGCACGGGCCGGAAGGTGAGCAATTCCATGTCGTCCTCGGGAATCCGCACGATGCCCAGCTCGTATCCCGGCAGCGATTGCCGGGCGACCAGCGCCCGCAGGTCGTAGGCGAAATCCGAAAGCCGCGTGCTGCTGCCCGACTTGCGGTGCAGATGCCGGAAGTCGAACTGCCAGCCGTATTCCTGCTTGCCGCCATGCTTGCGCACCAGGCGGTACAGCCAGCGCTCGATGCCGCCCGTGAGGCGGAAGTACGTCGGGTCGATGGTCAGCACCAGAGCGGCGTCCAGCACGCCCGCATAGAACCAGTCCGGCAGGATCAACTCGATGCCCAGCGGCGTGCCGTTGGCATCGGCCAGTTCCTTCCATTCGTTGATCCACGAAAAGCGGTGCAAGCGCCTTCCCGTCGTTTCGCGGATGGACGTGGCCACCGTGGTAGATTGCAGTCGGTCGAGCGCGGCCTTGAGGCGCTGGTAGTCGCGCAGCGACTTGCCGCGCCCGATGAAGCGCAGGATCTCGTAGGGCGTGGCCTGCATCCGCCGGGACGGCTGGATGCCCGCGTCCTTGGCTTCGACGATCTGGCTGGCCGCCCAGATCAGGATGTCGGCATCCCAGATGGTGGCAATACCATGCTCCTGCGTGCCTTCCACGCGAATGGTGATGTTGCCGCTGCGAAAGTTGATCGGCGCAGTGCGCCGCGACTTCGCCAGCGAGAAAAACGGGTAGGCCATCAAGTCCTGGGCATCGCGCGGTGCCATGTCCTCGCCCGGCAGTGCGCGGAACAGGTCGAGCTGTTCGCGCTGCTGCAAGGCGTGCCCTGCTGGGCGGGACATGGCGATGGCCACCGACGATGCGCCGATCAGCGCGCACGGCTGTCAGCCGAGTGGTGCTCGGCATATTCAGGATCGGAAGTGGTCTCGAAGCTGCGCGTTTCCGCCCAGGCATCGAGATCAGCCACGGCGTACATGACGCGGCGACCGAACTTGCGGAACTTCGGGCCACCACCGATGACGCGCTGTTTCTCCAGCGTGCGCGGTGACAGGCGCAGGTAGTCGGCAGCCTCATCGTTGGTGAGATAGCGCTGGGGTTGTGCGGGTGTGGCAACGGGAGCGGCGGCAGGCCGCAAGGGAGCGGGTCGCATGGGATGTACCTCCATCAAGCCCGGCCACACAGCGCAGCCGGATGGAGGCAGCCTCAAGAAACTTGAGGCTCTTGCTCAGGGACGTTCTGCTGCGGATGCGAAACGTCCCCCCTCATGCGAAGTGACAACCGGAAGCTGTGCCAGACGGCGATAACCGCCGCGCATCAGCCCATCGCCCCGGCGCACCAGCCGTCGCACGCGCGCGCGCAGAGCGCTGTCGGCGTGCCAGTCGGCGGTAACGGCATCCACACCAAACAGCCCTTCGGCCACCTTCCGCAAGGACGCACCCGCCAGGGTCGCGTCC
This sequence comes from Bordetella muralis, assembly GCF_054781015.1. Classification (NCBI taxonomy): domain Bacteria; kingdom Pseudomonadati; phylum Pseudomonadota; class Betaproteobacteria; order Burkholderiales; family Alcaligenaceae; genus Bordetella; species Bordetella muralis. The sequence continues at coordinate 505,199 of NZ_BAAGVF010000008.1, forward strand.
AGCGCCTGAAGCGTGTGCAGTTCCAGCAATGCGGACAGCGGCGGACGTGGCCGGACGGTCGCCGCAGGTACGGCACCGGCTGCTACGGCGATCTTTTTCAATTCGCTCGCCAGGGCCGCATAGCGTTCGCAAGGCGCGGCGCAGGCCCGGATGGCATAGGCGTAAGCCATGCCATCGGCCAAGCCTGGCGCGAGCACGAAGCGCAGGCAGCAGCCGGGCCAGCGCGCCACCAGCACCAAGCGCTTGCCGTCATGGATCAGGTGTTTGTGGCCCGGCAGCTTCCAGAACTCAAAGCACAGGGCATCGGGCGGCGGATCGGCATCCGGGTAGAGCTGCACCACGGCATCGTGATCGGGGAACCAGGCCGGGTGCGCGTCCCGCGCGTCCAGCGCGGGATCTTCCAGCAGGCGCAGCCCCCAATGCCCAGCAGCATCCGGTTGGCGACGACGGCGCAGCCAGTCGTGACGATAGTCTGGATGACGGCGCAGGTACTCCCAGGCCAACGCCGGGCCATCCAGGTGCAGAACGTAGAGATAGGCCGCCGTGGCATACCACGGCTCGGCACTGCGATCAACCATGCGGCAACCTCCCTGTGCTGGGGGTGCGTCGCCACGGCGAAACGGCGTGCTACGAGGCCATAGTCAAAACGTCATGGGTGAAGCGTAAACTGGCAGTATCAAGACCGATGAACTCCGATGCGTTGCTGAAATCGTCCGAGTGCGACGGCGGCAACGCACTCCAATGGCATGCCGCGTCGGTCAGCTTGCCGCAGCCCGCGCCAGGCATCATGACCGTTTCGATCTGGCACGCACCGCCTCGCTGCAACACTGCCGATTCAGACCGAACGGGTCATAGACCAGACCGAAATAGACACAGTGCGCCACCGCTTCGCGGTCGCCCTCAATCGGTGATCGAGCCGTTGTCTTCGGCCAGTCGCAGGTATTCCGACAGCCGCCGCACCGGCTGGAAGTAGCGATCCCGCATTACGGGCTGCCGGTGTGGCCCGACGATGGCGGCCAGGTCCGACAGCTTCACCGTTCCCAGTGCAGGCATGCCAATCCCCAAGTCGATCAGGCCGTGGGCAGTATCGCCATCTGCTGGGTCGAGCGAAGCCAGCAGCCAAGTGGCATGCGCATCTGGCGTGAACAGGCGCACCATAGGCAGCGGGTCGGTGTCCTGCCCGGCGGCGCGGACTCGGCCGTTGGCCAGCAGGCGCGTGCGCTCATCGGCGGTGATGAGCTGGGTCATGGCTGTACTCCCACAGACGTGTGGAGCATCAGAGGCGCTTTCGCGCCTTCCAACGAAAGCACCAATGCGCAATCCCACGTATCCGCAGAGACGTAGAAGCACGAAGGCACATGCACGGAAGTCGGGAAAGACACGGATCAGGCTCTCCGCTTTTGAAGAAAGCCGCCAATGCGGATTTCAGTAAAGGCACAAAAACAGGTGAGATTGGATGAATGAGTTAAATATAACGTGGTTTTAATTGTGCTGCGAATCGACGCTTCTGTCTATGCAGAAGCGAACCGTCCAGCGCGGCCGACCGGCCGGCTCCACCACCTTCGACGCCGAGCTGGCTCAGGCTTTCGGTGTGGCGGTGCGTGCACTGCGCACGGAACGCGGCATCGCCCAGGAAACGCTGGCCAACCTGGCCGGCATTGAGCGCTCGCACATGGGCAAGATCGAGCGTGGCGAGCATGCGCCGACTCTGGCGATCATCTTCAAGATTGCCGGTGCGCTGCAGTGCAGCACAGCAGCGCTGATGGCCGAAGCGGAAAACCGACTTTCAGCCATCGAGGTGTAGCGCCCCGTCCTAGTGGGCGAGGCGCTGCAGTGGTTACGCCGCCTTGGGCTGCGCGACCAGATCAGGGCGTGCGTGCCTTCCTCACCTTCGAACAGTCGGGCATAGACCGTTGCCGGGAACGAAGGATCGTCCAGGGTCACGGACACATAGGGGCGTCCGGCCCTGCTGATTTTCTTCCACGCCGCGCCGATGTTGTGGCCGGCCGTGTGAAGGCGGAAGTCGGGGGCGCTTTCGTTCTCGCCCTTGTCATTGATGGTCAGGGGGTGCAGCGTGCCGGTGAAGCCGTTTTTTCTCTGCGGAGAAGGTGCCGATGTTAGCCATTGCGATTTCTCCTTTCGGGTTGAACAAGGTCGCGCCAGTGCGTCCTTGTTGTGAGCCGTCCGGCGGCGGATGGGCTGGCCGCACCGCTTGCGGTCGAAGCGCAGCGGAAAATCTAGAAGCGAAAAGAATTTGGCCCTCGAGGAAGCCGCATAGCGGTGGGGAATTGCTTTCGCTGCAAGGTTGTGGCCATGAAGCCCACAGCGTAGCCGTGCCACCGTCAAGGTTCACGACAGGCCAAGGAGGCAGGGGCCACACTCTCCCGAATGGAGGGTGGCCGGCTCGGTACTCCCGCATGACGGCTTCACCGACTTGCGCCCTGACGCCGGCAAGGCTCACACCCGGTAGCACGTATTCAGGAATAGCACAGCAAAGACTTCATGCTCAAAACCAGACGGATTCTCTAGTCTGAGCTTGTCCACTCCTGGTGAGGAGCAAGTTGCACGCAAGCATATTATCGGGACTGTTCCGTCATAGGGGAAGCCGGACGGCTTCCCCTATGTTGGCTCAAAGCAATCCTGCCTCCGCCATGGACACGACCTGCGCGCCAGCCACGATGAAGTGATCGAGCACCCGCACGTCCACCAATACAAGCGCATCCTTCAGATGCTTGGTCAGTACGATGTCTGCACGACTAGCCTCGCACGAACCGGAAGGATGGTTATGTACCAGCACGACGGACACTGCATTCCTTGCCAATGCAAGCTTCACTACCTCCCGTGGATAGACCGCTGTCTGATTGACGGTACCGCGAAACGGCTCCAGGTATTCAATCAAGCGGTTCTGGCCATCGAGCAGAATCAGCCCGAAGACTTCGTACTCTAACGCTGCATTCAGACGCAACTGCAGGAACTCCCTGACCAGTACAGGATTGGACAAATTGTGCCCGCGCAGATCGTCAGCATTGACCAGTTCACGCGCTACCGCCAGGATCTCCTTGCGGCTGGCAGGGCGCACAGCGCCGTCTGCTTCGCGTACCAACAGTGCATCAGCGTTCAGAGGTTCAAGGGAAAGATCGTATTGCTGCATGTCAGCCTCCGGTTCGGAATCAGGCGGAATTGCCTGGATCCGAAGGAGTCATGCCGCAGCGCAAGGGGTCACAGGGTCGCCAGACGGCTCCAGGCCGCAAGCGCATGCATGCGCGCCGCCCTTGAACCCGAGAACGGCATGGCACATTGGGAGGAAATAAGGCCGCCACCCACCCTCACTGGGTTTGAGGCAAGTGCCGGCAGGCACGCGGCAGGCGTCAGGAGGTAGCAAGACTGGCTTCGCCAGTCCCGCCAAGGATGAGCGAACAGCGAACCTGAATCCGCCCGACCCGCCATCAGCGGGTGACGCTCAGTTTTTCTGGATGGCAAACAGCCAAGCAGGAAAAATTGAACCCTGTTAGAACTATGAATAGACAGCCTTTATCCCGTCGCAGAGAACGAAACCAATACATCAAAGGACAGAGGCATGTTCCATCACGACGACAATGACGAAACATCGGGGCCACTCGATACCCCTTTTCCCGGCGGGACGGCACCGCCGCACGTGATAAGCCAGCATATCGAAGCTGCGCTGACATAGTCTGTGCGCTTGGCCGTCAAAGTGCTGGGGCACCCAGCGAAGCCGCAATCATGCAAATTTTTCAGACAATGATGGACCGGACGGTCTTTGACAACGGCGTCCACGACGTCATCCCGTCCTCCGTACACTGACAGCCGCAGGGGAAAACAATGGAAAGACTGCAGCTACTCAAGGCGTTGGCGAAAACCGGCTGCCAACTGGCGGTCAGCGTGCCTGCGCTGAGCGGAAGTCGGACCATGCTCCTGAGATAATGAGCTCTGTCTGGTTGCCACAAATAAAGCTATCGCAAAGCCGTAACACAGCATCGAACGGCAAGCGTGCCCTACCCTTTAAGCAACACTCCCAGACAGTGAGCACGCGCCAGCCCGAAGCGAGCAGAGCCTCATGCGCTCTGGCATCGCGACTCTGGTTCGCAGCGATCTTCTCCGACCAGAACTCGCTACGTGTGGCAGGCAGGCGGAACATCGGGCAATCGTGGCCGTGCCAGAAGCAACCGTGCACCAGAATGACAGCCTTATATCTGGGAAACACGAGGTCCGGCCGGCCGGGAAGACTGCGATCCTGCAGGCGATAACGAAACCCACGTGCATGCAGCCCCCGACGGATCAACATCTCCGGCTTGGTATCACGCCCACGGATGCGACTCATATTGAGCTGACGCTGCTCTTCCGTCAGGACATCAACCATATATATGCCGTCCTATGCTGCAGCGTCTTCAACAAGAGTCCGCAAGCTTGCCTGCAATTCGTCGGTGCTCATACCGGGCCGAAGCGTCAGCGCACCAAAGCGGAACTGCTCACGGTATTCCGGATGAAACAGACGACCCGGCATCGCCGTCTTCTGGAAATCAGTCCCCAGCACTGGCACGTGTGGTGTGAGCAGATAGGCAGCGGTAACGATGCCTTCCACCTGACCGCTCTGTACTTCCTGGACAAGTGCATCCCGATAGGTGTGGATCGAATTCAGCGCTTCGTTCAAGCCGTCGTTAATACGATACTTCGCATCTAGTACGATCACCCGCCGCCTGGAGCTCCCGGCCTTTTTTTGCGCGAACACGATATCAGGGACCATCATACGGCTGAAACTGCCTTCGCTCTCCGGCTCAACCCAGTATTCCCGGTATTGCCGCTGAAAGCAGAACAGCTTGTCTATCCCCACGGGCACAATGACGGAACCGGCGGCAATCGTCACCCCACCCGCTGCATCGGCAACGAATAAATTGCCAAGCTCCGCTCCAGCCGGACTGTACTCCTGCACAGCAGCTCGCAGCAGCCTCAGAAAGCACCACAACTCATACAGTTCGTAAGTACGGGCCAGTGGCATCTGCAGAAAGTCACCGAACAATGCCGCCAGCCCCAGATTCATGTCCTGCCAGAGACGGTAAAAGCGGTGATAGACCGGGTCGTTACGAAACAGCGAAGACATCTGCAACATCGCCGGGCCGTCGCTAACTTCGGCCATAAAGCCTGTACTGGTTGCATCGTTAAACCCACGGGCTATACGCCGCGCGCGCTGCGACCAGCTTCCTGTGGCGGTGCGAATTTCCAGATCGTCTTCCTTATCTGCCTTTGCAAGCAACTCAGCAACTCCGGACAACCAGGCAGCCCAGGCTCTCAGACAGGCTTTGATCTGCCGGTGCTCTGGAATATCCACGCTGTTCTGGCGTTGACGTAAGGTAATCCGGGCCGGCAAACGCCCCCCAAGTGCCGCAGGTAGCCTGGAAGTCGTATTCGTCTCGGTTCTTATCCGACCGCTCCTGAACGATTTGATAACCTCAGGACCGGTCGCCCGAACCGCTCTGTGCAGAGGTACCGCCACCTCCATGGCACGCAGAAAATGACGCGGCGAACGATTGATCGCAGAGACAGTCCGCATAATTTCATCCGCACGTGACCGCAGAAACTCCAGCCGTGCCAGCGGTGGCGGCCGGTTACCGGGTTGCCGGGCGATGCCTTTGCGAAATGCGCTGAGTGAAAACAGGGCGAAAGTATCTTCGAGAACCTCCCGCACCATAGTGTCGAAGTCGGCCCGAGTCAGTTTGCGCAGGTCCGGATCGGTGGTGATCTCAAAACTGCGTATCCCGGTGCCCGGAAGACGCAGTGCCACCTCAGCAACGCCTGCGTGAAAGCCGGGCGTCCAGCGCCACCGCGCTACCCGAGGCTGGCGGGACCGCAACGCCTCCACCGGAACATCGTCAATCGACAGATCTGCATCAAGGGCATCGTCGCACTCGCGCAACTCAAACAGATAAGAAACGGCTTCGCGCACCTCACCGGGCGGGATTTCATCCTGCACCGGCCAGACCTGCCAGGCGGATCCGCCATTTTCTCGCAGGATATATAGTGCGGCCACGCCTTTACCTCATTGCCTGGAATGACCCGAATTCGTCAAGATCATTAAGGAGTGTGCGAATAAAGGCCTGCGCGCGTGGCAAGCCTTCGCAACTCTGATCCAGACGATTAAGTAAAGCCCGCTGGCGTTCCGAGCCACGCAGTTTCACCAGCACCTTCTGCACCAGCAATTGATCGGTCACCTCATCAGGCGCATTTCCCAAATGCCGGGCATCAAAGGCGTGATAACGCACAAACTCTTCAATTAGACGGTAGCCGAACCCGAGACCATGCTGTTGCATGAGCCCGTGAACCTCAGTCAGTTTCGGCTCGGACGCGGCACGGGCGGCAGCCAGTTCAGGATAACGCGCTTCCAGAGAGCTCAGGAAGCCCGGTACATCCACAGCAGACATCTCAATCACAGACGCCCTGTCCAGCACCTTATCGCTGACCGGATTAGTCGTCTCATCAACGTTAATCGTGCCAATAATAAAAAGATTGTGAGGCAGCGGGATTTCCGCCCGGACACTCGTTCCCGTCGTCCCCTCCAGCGGGACGTTATTGGAATGCAATTGCAACGCCCCCCTGGACTCAATGGCAGACAACACATCCGACAGGTAGTACTCCACCCGTGCCAGATTCATTTCATCCAACACGACAAATACTGGCGAGTTCCTGTGCGCTGTCGCCACCAGCACCGCCTCCAGAAATGTCGGCACAACATATCGGTTAGTCAATACATCGTAGTAGCCTGTCAGACCAGACGGGTCAGTCCACTCTGGACGTACCGGACACTCAAAAATCAGAGGATCAGCGGCTGTATCAGAAGTCAGACCATGGACCGCCCGGGCATACTTCAACGCCAGCTGCGTCTTGCCCGTCCCCGACAAGCCCGAAAGAATCACGAAGTGTTTGTGATCCAGAAAATTCAGTGCAGCATGAAACCGCCGGACTTCCCCATTGGGATAGTGACCGCCCAGGGCGCTGACGGCAGCCTCAATCTCCTCAACCGGAATCGTCGCAGGCATGCGGCACATGTCTGGACCGAGCGTCGCCGTATCTGTCCAGACCGGCAACTCGTGGATTTTCTCGCGGCCCACCAGAGTACCCAGCCAGCCGATGAACTCACGGGCAAGCAGACTGCGCCTGGCCGATGCGGTGGGGGGGTGCAATGCGACTACGATTTCATCCGGATCAGTACTCGGGCCGAAAGGCGTCAGATCGAAGGCAAGACTGTCCCAGAACTTAGCGTTCCGTAACCACAACTTCCCATCCTGCGCCAGATAGATGGGCACCAGGTTATTTCTGGCGCTGTATCTGATGGTAGCCCCGGGGAGCTCAGAAGAGTCGTCATCACTAGTGGAGGACTCCAAGGCGAACGCAGACTCATCAGCGCCATCGCTTCTTGCTGCGGCCCCAAAGCGTTTCATATCAGCAAGACGCTGCAGGAAATTCGCTTTGTCATTGCGTACCAGCACCGCGAAATAGACCTCGTCCTCGGGCGGAAAGCGCAGCACGCAACCAAATATCATCGCCTCAATATCATCCCGCACATTGTCCAGGTTCACTACGCCAAGCTGAATACCACCCTCAACAATCTTCGCGCTGTTGGAAACACCGAACAACTCACGAGGCCGGACAGCTCTCGAAGTTCCGAAATGCCGCTGTGCTGCTTCAAGAAACTGCCGCTGCCGCTCGACGAGGCTCATCAGCCGTCTCCTTGACTTTAAGTGCCGACTGAAGTGTCTGCATCATATGTGTGGCAATCGCCTTGGCCAGCAGAGGCGGTACGGCATTACCGATCTGTTTGAAAGCAGGATTCATGGTGCCGCTGAAGCGGAAACCATCCGGAAACGACTGAAGGCGTGCCGCCTCACGCACGGAGATAGTCCGCGCCTGTTTGCTGTCGTAATGAATGTGGCTGTACCCATCTTTACCCAGGTGCGCCATGAGCGTACGTACCGGCTGGTCACGCCACATTTTTCGCCACTTATTCGGGAACTTGCTCGCATCATAGGGAGGTACAACGGACTCCCAGAGCGCCTTGTATTTTGCTGAGCCTTCAGGAATCTTGTCTCCCCGTGCTCTGGCCGCGGCTAACTGTTCTTCAAACATGGCCACAGCATGAACATACGCCTGAGGATACTGATCGCCAGGATTCATACGTGCAAAGAGTTCATAGTCCCGGGGAAGATACCGGATCACATGGTCGGTGATCCCTTCATCAGGAGCCTCGTGTCCTGGCCAGTTACGCATCCGTTGGGCATAGGCCGAGGTTTTTCTGCGCCCATAACTGACTGGCGTGTCAAAACGGCGTGCCCCCCGGGCGATCTTGCCTGCCGCCAGCAGTTCACGCGCATTGATTGCCGGCAGATCCCCTAAAGCATCTTCCGCCGTCACCGCAGGCGGAAGATCCTCGCTGGCGGCGGGAGGAGCGATGTAAGAATGAGCATCGCACTCAAGACTGCGCAATGTTTTAAGCGCGACTGAGCGTGAACCCTCGTAGCCAGGAGGCAGCACAAGCCAGTTCGTCGGCGACGGGAAGGACACATCAGTGGTCAGCTCGTTGCGGTAGGCAATGAGAAACATCCGTTCCCGCATCTGCGGCACACCATAGAAAGCTGCGTTCAGCAACGTATAACCACAGCGATAGCCCTTGCCTTCCAGAACTTCGCAAGTTTCCTCCGCAACGTTATGGCCACCATGGTTCAGGATATCCGGCACATTCTCCATGAGCACAGCCAGTGGCTGAAAAGCGTCCACATACTCAAGGTATTTCTTGTAGAGCTGAGCCCGGGGGTCGTGGATGAAGGCTTCCGGATGCTCCTCAATCTCACGCAGCTTTGACCGGCCCACCCGGGCAAAAGCCTGACAAGGCGGTCCTCCGACAACCACGTCAAACGCCTCTGCCACGCTTCCCAGGCCAAGCTGCTCACATAGCTCAGCAGGGGTCGTCTTCGTAATATCGATCGCCTTACTGTGCGACTCAGCGCCGTTATGGAAGTTGAGACCATGGGACCTGGCGGCTTCGGGGTCGAACTCGACTGCACCACCGATCTCAAAGCCGGCGGCCTCAAAGCCGAGGGAGATACCGCCACAACCGGCAAACAGGTCCAGCACCCGGGGTTTGGCACCTTCCCTCAGACGTACCAGCTTACGAAAAATGACGTCATTACTCATTTAAGTCAGATCCTTCTCGGGACGACAGGCGCAAGGGAAGCTCCAGCTGCCCCTGATGTTCATCGAGGAAACGCTGCACCGCCGTACGGATAACCCAGGCGGCCGACACATGGTTCGCATCAGCAAGCGCCTGAACACGCAAGTGTGCCACCTCCGGCAGCATCACAGACGTTCTCACAGTTTTCCGGTCAGGAGTGATCGGACTTCTGGCCATATCTCGTCCATCAGTTGGTGGGCAATGGTGTCATTATGCACCACTGTGCATACATCTGCACCACCACTGTGGTAACCTGCAAGCCACGCAAAAAGTAACCAGAAGAAAGTAGGAACTCACATGTCCCGTAAGCTGGCTCTGAAACGTCTGACCGCATCAGATCTGACATTCTTCAAATGGCATTTCCAGCATCAGCCAGCGGGAAACCAGAAAGCATTCAATCTGGACGCCCGGATTCTGACTGGCGCAATGTTTCCGGAGTTGGGCAGACGATCTACCCTACGGAACCCTATTTACCTTCTCACTCTTCATCTTTTCGGGCCAGGTCTCGTGCAGCCATATACGCTGGCGCGGAAGATTCTGAAACAGCAGAAGAACTGGCGTCTGAATGGTGAGCAGATTGACAACCCTGAAGACGACCCGGAACGTTACAACATACTCTCTCCGGGAGACTTCGCATTGTTCGAGTTCTCGGGTAATGAAAAACCGGAAGTAGTAAAAATCAACTTCGTTGCACACAACGTCGCCTCAGATGCAGCAATACATCGGGAACTTACCCGCAGGTACCCATCTGGCTCTATGTGGCTACTGCAGGAAACTACCATTGCAGACATTCTGGCGGCAGCGGCACCACCAGCCGGGCATCCACTTAATGGTTGGATTGAGAGCGATGCCCTCGAGGATGCCGCGTTGGGCGGTGCCACCGGCACCGCAGCCATCAACAGGCGTTCGGGAGGCCGTGGCATCCCCCCCGAAGATTTCATCCGTTCCCGACAAGCAGCAGAACAGACTGGCGTTACAGGAGAAAATCTGCTGAACACCTACCTGGATTATGAGCTCTCTCAAGGGCGGATCAGCGAATTCGAATGGACCGCAAGTATCAACGCCGTTGCTCCATTTGACTTCCAGGTGAGCCCAACCCCTGACGAAACTCGTGTCATCGACGCCAAAAGTACCAGCGGAGCATTTACCAATCCGCTTCATCTGTCGCTCGGAGAGGTACAACGGGCTGTTCACGGCCCGGAGCCCTACGACATCTATCGTCTTTACGAAGTGACAGATGACACCGCAAAGATGCGGATTGCACGCAATATCGGTCCACAACTACGAGACATCCTGGGCCAGCTAAGTGCACTTCCTACAGGCGTGACCGCGGACGGCATTTCAGTCCTGCCTGCTTTCCTCGACTTCGATACAGATGAGATTGCTCTGACCGGTTCATATGGCGACGGTACTGACGAATGACAACCTCCCGCACGTGGTCTCTTATCTCCCTGGAGCCCGAAGCCCGTCAATACGGAGGAAATACAGGCTACTCTGATGAAGTCCAACAAGTCTATCGCTACGATAGCAGCGTTGCCAACCATAAGCAGTTGGCGAGAGGTGACTTAGTCTTCATACGAGACTCGAAGCACCTCCTGGGTGTCGCACGGATAGAAAGCATCTCTGCATCCACTATCCAGAAAACCCGAAGGCGATGCCCCGTATGCGGACAAACAGGTATCAAGCGTCGCAAATCCAACCCAGTACCTTGGCGATGCACCAAAGGACACGAGTTTCAGACGCCTGTGGAGGAAGTCATTGACATCGTCGGATTCGAGGCCAGATACGAGCAAAGTTTCGTACAAACACCGAAAGCCGTACCCATTTCAGATCTGAAAGCTGCCGCCATTCGACCCAATGACCAGCTTTCAATTGAAGAGTTAGATCTCTCCAAAATCGAGCAGATACTCCTAGTAAGTTACCCTCAGACACGAGCACTGATTGAACATTTTCTGTATGGGTATGTGCTCCCCCCTTCCGAAGCAGACTCAGCAGCAGACGCCAGCAACACATCAGGGACGGCTTTCATCACAACGATGACCGATACCCGCGAAAGCGTACTGCGATCGATTCGAGTCCGGCGTGGGCAAAAAAAATTCCGCGATCACCTAATCCGGCGATACGGCGCTCGTTGCTTAGCATCAGGTTGTGAGCTGATGGATATTATCGAAGCAGCCCACATCGACCCGTTTCGTGATGCCAACGACCATCATCCGGAGAACGGCCTATTGCTCAGGGCCGATCTGCATACGCTGTTTGATCTGAACCTGATGGGTATCGAGCCCGACGCTCTGACACTGCACTTTCCGAAGCACGTCCGAAATGCAGGATATCAGTCACTCGAGAATAGTAGCCTCCAGCTCACAACAGGCAAAAGACCGGCACACGCTCCGCTAGCCAGACGATGGGAAGCCTATCTCGCCCATACCGCACTTGTAATGCCCCAATGACTTGGCTAGTTTTTCTCAGCAAGGTAAGTTATGTAGCGATCTCAACATCACGAGAGCTCATAAATTATTCGGGCGCCATTGTCCGTATCCCAAGCGTCGCGTTATGCGCGGGAAAGCACTAACTCCTTGAAATCGTCGCCAAGGAATCGGAACTTGTGGCGGAGCAGGCCAGCAAGCTTAGTGTCCGCAGTTGCAAAGAAAATCTGTCGCGACCCATTGATTGCCAGATGGCGAAGGTGATCCAGGAATGAAAGGACATTGATGTCATCAACATGGGCGACGGGATCATCGAAAATCAGTACGGGGGGGCCTGACCGAAGGCGGCCATTCATAGCTAGGAACAGTGACAATGCGAAGGCAGAGCGTTGACCGGTACTCATCTGGTCGAGTTCGACTTGCCTCCCTGTTTGACGACGAACAATAGCAAGCATCCCATTTTCGACCTTTAGTTCGAATTCATTCGGCATGTGAATGCTGGCGAAGGTACGAGCAATCTCTTCTGCGTTTTCGGCAAGTATCTGGTTGGTCAACTCTCCACCGGAACTTTCCTTTGTCAGCGCCTCCAAAATACCCTCTGCATCACCCAAACGATTGATCTTAGTCCTGCATTCGTCGATTTTGCTCGTGAGCGTAGCGACTGTTTTTGTTTCTTTATCAAGCGCCGTATTGTTGGCGCCCTCCTGCGCAATAGCCGTAGCGACTTTCGATATAAGTTGTTGAGCAGAAGACAGGTTAATGATGATTTCATCGACAGTTGCGTCCTGACTGATCGTTAGGAGCGACATGAGAATCTGACGAGCGCTCAGCGCGGCCTCCATATCGAAAACCTGCTTTGTGACTACCTTTGCCAACGCTTCGGCACTCTCAGGAAGATCGATCGACAGACGAGCAGCCAGTGCTTCACACTCTTGCTGTACGCCATCAGATTCCTGCACTGCAATCTTGGACGCTTCTTGCGCGGCCGCGAGCGCCTCCTTATAATCCGCTTCCAGGGTCTGCAACTGATCGATGGTTGGCGGTGCTTCCAGGCCGGAGGCTAGCAGCCTAGCGGACAGGTCTTCCAAAGAAAGCCCATCGGATTGAAGCTGTTGGATCTGGCTCTGTACCGCTTCCAGACTAGTTCGATCTCGTTCGAACAGGGCCTTATCCTGATCGATCTGAGTGAGCGCCTCGTGGACTGTCGTTGATTGCGCACGTTCGCCAAGGAATGCCCGCAAGGCTTCGAGCGCCGCTTGGGCCGAGCGAATGCCTATCAATGCTTCTTCCGCTTCGGCAATCTCTGCTTGGAACTGCGTCGCTTGCTCGGACGTGTTGCTATCGACATCGGACATCATTCGGATGAGCAGTTGACCGCCTTCAAATTCGTTGTGGCAGAGGGGGCAATGATCGGGATTAGAAACGCGCTTCAGAATATCTTGGGCGGTAGATCGGAGCCGCTGCCTGAGAACGGTCAGGCTGTTCTGAGTTTTCTCCAGCGCCTGAAGAGATGATCGAGCTGTCGTGAGTCGACGTTGCAACTCTGCGGCTTGCGCCTCGATGGTTGAGTTGGCTTCCTCCACTCGTTGGTCCAGCACGTGCTCGACAGCGTTTTCGTTGACGTGGGAGGCAACCAGGGCTAGCCTTGATCCACGTGTACGGACCGCGTCCTGAAGCTCCCGCCCCTCCCTGGCAAGCCGCGAAAACTCCGTGCGTGCATAGGGTAGCAGCGCCTCTATCGCCGAAATACTCTCCACCGCAGCTTGTGCCGCACGCTGCGCTTTGGCGTGCTCCAGTCTGGCAGCCCTTGCGCGGTCATCTAGCGCAGTGGCGTTGACCGCCTCTTCGCTCAGGTTCGCCAATAGCTGCAGCGCACTTTGTGGATCGCCGTGCAACACATTGAACGACGACTGTCGAAGAATTTCGGTTGCCGAGATAGCTTCTTGAAGGCTCTGGCGCAAGGAGGAAATGCCGCCCGCATCTTCTGGTGCCTGCAACCATCCAGACTGCTTTAACGCGGCAAGCAGTTCGAGGAACAGACTGTCAGAGAGCTTCGGCGCATTCCTGATGCTATCGGCACGATCCTGCGCAGCTCGCTTCAATTGCGTGTTCGCTTCGTTGTCGCGACGAAAACTCTTCAATTCTTCGCGCAGTTTCTCCAACACACGGCGGAGTCGGTCAGCCAGGTTCTCGGCGGCCGCACCGAGCACGAGGCGCGTGACGTCCGCACCAATCTGATCCGAACTTGCCGATACGCTGAGATGGACCGCCGCGTCGGTATCGAGAAAATTGAACTTCCCAAAACTGTCCTGAATGCTGACCTTTTTCAGCTCGGTCTTCGCATACCAGTTCGAGTGGCGTGCTCGAAGGCGCGCCGCGTCGGTAGTAGAGGACAACTTTTCCGAGGTGCCCGCCAGTTCCAAAGTGATGGATGTCCGGTTCAGCACAGCAGAGGACCGGCGATTCCTTCCACAGTAGCCGAACTCGATCGCTTCGAGCAGCGAGGTTTTACCAACCCCATTGGTGCCGACGATCAGATTGACACGTCCCAGAAGGTGATCCTTTTGCTCAGGATGGGGCCTAAAACCTGTGATCGTCAGGCGTTTTAGGAATTGACTGGCTGCTGCTTTTTCGGCTGGCAACAGCGGCATCGGAGAAACCTGCCGCGCGGCCCTATCCTTCGTTCCCGCTACGATGCGGCGTACCGCGTCGGGCACCGAGATGTCGTCATCGAGAACGAAGCCTAGCCCGTGCTGCTCAAGCGTTTGCGACCATGTCGTAGCCAGATCGGCAGGCATGGGTCCTGCGGGCGTCGCCGGGCTTCCTTTGGCGAGCAGCTTAGGAACGTCCTCTTCTCGGATGACCTGCTTGCGAGCGTACTCCCGGTCCGCTTCGACGGCGGCCTTGACGCGGCCGAATTCGCCTCGACTTGCTTCCTCGTTGCTCGTGACGAAATAGAGGTAGTGGCTCCAGCGCAGATCCGTGGCGACCTGTGTGGAGAAGTACATGGGGGACAGAATCTCTTCTTGGTAGCGCTTGAGCGAAGGGGCGGTGGTGGACAGTCGATCATTGAGATCGAAATAGCGAATCGCATATTCGCGCCTGCCGAACCTATCCACCGCACGAAACACCCCAGGCCCAACACCTTCGAGATCGGGGTATCGACCCCTGAGCATTGCTTCCACACGCTGGGCGTTGATCATGGTCTGTCTTCCGCAATGTCCACCGGCGATGCGCCGGCGGGAATGTCGATGAGATTCGTGCCCTGCGGGCCGCGTGCGCCATAGCTATCGTCTCTGCGAAAAACGACGCACAGCCGATCTTGGGCTCGCACAACTGCGTCAGCGAGTGCTTCGCCGTTTTGGCCATTTTTGATAGCAGCGTTCAGCGCATGGCCGACGACGGCCTGCGTGAGTTTCTGGTGGACGCTGTTTACCTCCGCATCATCTGCTTGGTCTGCGAGATAGACGAGTGCTGCAGACCCTCGCGCTCCGGTATCGGGCTCAACATTGTGGTGCGGGGCTTCACCCCGCCATGCGAAGTGGAAGCCATCAGCTAGATCCCGCACTGGCGCTGGCCAGGGCACATCTCGCTTGGCCAAGCCTATCGCGTCGTGCGCGCGCTGCAGGCGTCCTCTGCGGTAGGCGACACCGGGCCTTGCAGGGTCCAACTCCTGATGGACCGTGACCCGCCGAATCGATTCCTCATTTCGGTCCAGTTGGAAAGCGTCTAGTTCGTTGACGGCATACCACGTGGTCGGATTCCCGCGAGGACCAACGAGAATTTCGATGGCTCTTTCCACTGCGAGCGGGCTCGCTTGCGACGCCTGCTGCAGCGGGGCCGCGATCGCCTGAAAGCCGGCCAACGCGACAGCGAAGCCATCATGGGCAATCGCGCCCGGCTCCCAGGCGCTCATGGCGGCGCTCCATGTCCAGCGCTCTTCGACCGCGACAAAGTTCTTCGGCACGATCGCTTGTTCCCCTGGGAAGAGCAGCTTTTGCTTCTGCAACAGGAGGATTTGCCCCTCGTAATTCAGAAAGAACGAATGCCATCGTTGCGCCAACAGGCTGTAGTACAGCCCTCGGCGATGCAACTCATCGATCAGGCCGTCGTCTGCGCCGAACTTTGCCGGCGGCGCGTACCAAGCGGACCCTGCAACATTATTCCACTCCGCACACTTGCCATCGCCCTTAGCCTCCTTGATGTTGTGGGCCCAGTTGACGCAAAGAAGCTCGACGTGATTGTTGCTGCCCACCGAACATAGACGCGCGCGATAGGCGGCGTAGTCGGCGTGAGCGGGCTTCGGGTTGAGTTGGATATGGATTAGCAAGCAGTTGGGGTGTGCTTGCTCGATGTGGTCGGTGAAATCGAAAGCGTCGGAGCAGATAATCGACAACAGCCCCATTTGTCCAGCGCCGCGATTGAACGCATAGACGACCTGGCCGACGCAAAGCGCGGTTTGCTCGATATCGCGGTAGTCCCGGCACGCGACGGTCTTGAACTGCGCCAGCAAGAACAACACAGGTTGTCCAACCGCATCCTCGGCCCAGAAAACGTAGAGCAGCGGATCGACATAGCGTTTTTGCGCCACCTGTCGCGGATCAAGCGGCTCGTGATGAAACACGCACTGCCCACCCGCGTTGCAACGTTCAGCCAGCGCTCGTATTTCTGCTGGAGGAATGCTTTCGCAGCCCAGAACCCATAAGGACCCAACGGCTGGTTGATATCGCCCTTCGATAATTTCTTCTACCACGGTCCATGGAACACAGTATTCGGGAGCAACAGCCAAATCGGCGTGCACTTGAACCGCATTTGAGAGAAAGCCGCTGCAAAGCGAATGGCCTAGCGCAGCGTCCGCGTGGCCCACCCGCATATCGTTTGCTTCGATGACACCTGCGGGTTGAAGAAGGATGGCGCGATAGGGTTCACGAGCCGGGTTCAACGCCTGCAACTGAGGAAGTGTCAGAGGATGCGGCCGCTGACCCAACACCTCTTCCACGTCGACGATAGTAATTGCCACTATGCATCTCTCCTGTAGCTAGCGTAGCTCGATAACCTATGTCGGTAGAACAAGCAGCTTAAGCCCGGGGTTCCTGTTGTTTCTTTCTTTTTCCTTATTGTAACTATTAGTTTTGGTTTTGGACAGTAACGAGCACCCAGCAGGAAACGCTCCCCACCCCACCCACGGCTTGCCTGGACAGGGGGCGATCAGGAATCGACCAGTCGGCTGCACATCGGGCTCAGTGGCGCGCTTCGTGCCAAGTGGCTCAGCGCGGGTCGGACTTTTACGATGACGATATGGACCGGGTGGAAATCAGCCCGTTTAGCCGAATAAAGCCTCCGACGCCGAATAGGCAGTCCTACGCACCTCACAGACCGAGTGCCGGCTGTCCATCGCTTCCGCGCGAGCGCTCATAATCGCCTCGCGCGATGCATAGGGACACAACGGCAGCGCCTACCCATCTTGCGGTCCAGTACAGCAGGGGGCAAGGGCGGTGCAAACTCACCACTCGATGCATTGAACGTATAAAAATGTAATAGTTGTGTGGAACTTCTTGAGAAGTTGTGCCTTCAGGACTAAAAGTGCATGAAGCGCTGACATTTTGCGCTCCTCCCTAAAGTAGTGTTCTTTTGGGCTGGAGGTCAGGATGCCCTCCTCTTCGCTCGACTCGCAGGAGTCCGATCCCGGCACACTCACGCCGCTATTACCGGTCGCTGAGTATGTTCGCATGTCCACCGACCATCAGCGCTACTCTACGGCCAATCAAGCTGCGGCCATCCGAGCCTACGCCGATGCTCACAGGATGCGCATCGTAAGAACGTTTATGGACGAGGGCAAAAGTGGCCTGGACATTGAGCGACGCGGAGGACTTCAAGAACTTCTGGCCGCTGTCCAAGGCGGAACGTGCGAATTTCGAGCCATTCTCGTCTACGACATAAGCCGCTGGGGCCGGTTTCAGAACGCCGATGAAAGCGCGTACTACGAGTACCTATGCACGCGCGTCGGCATCAAAGTCGTTTACTGCGCCGAGCCGTTCCAGAATGACAACTCTCCCCTGGACACGATCGTCAAGAGCGTCAAACGCGCAATGGCCGGTGAATACAGCCGTGAGTTATCGACGAAAGTATTTGCTGGGCAGTGCCGCCTGATCAGGCTGGGGTACCGGCAAGGCGGCCCGGCCGGGTTCGGTTTGCGCCGCATGTTGATCGACAGCCACCACGATTTCAAGACAATACTCCAACCAGGGGAGCGCAAGAGCCTACAAACCGATCGTGTGGTGCTTGCCCCCGGCCCTGCTGAAGAGGTCGCTGTGGTTCTCCGGATTTATGAGGATTTCGTTGAGGGCCACAGGTCCGAAGGCGAGATCGCGCAAACATTGAACGCCTTAGGTGCGACGACGGACAAAGGCCGGCCGTGGACACGAGGCACGATCCATCAAGTGCTGACGAACGAAAAATACATTGGCAACAACGTCTACAACCGAACTTCGTCCCGACTGCGCCAACGCCCGCAACGCAACGCCCCCGAGGACTGGATACGCTGCGATGGCGCGTTTCAGGGGATCGTTCCCCCGACCTTGTTTGAATCCGCGCGACATATCATCGACGAGCGTTGTCATCGTCTGAGCGACGCAGATATGTTGGCGCGATTGCAGACGCTGCTTTTGCAAACCGGCAGCCTCTCCGGCCTTATCATCGACGAACAAGAGGACATGCCCTCCAGCTCCAGCTATCAGAGCCGCTTTGGCGGCCTGTTGCGCGCGTATCAACTGATCGGCTATGCGCCGGAACGGGACTACCGTTTCGTCGCCGTCAATCGGGCGCTACGAGCATGGCGACCACAGGTTGTGACCGGCATTGCCCAATCGCTTCGGGATGTCGGCGCGCACGTCCACCATGACGAGCCAAGTGGCATCATCGTGGTCAATGGAGAATGGAGCGCCGCGGTCATCATCGCGCGCTGCATCCGCGCCTCCACGTATCGATCCAAGTGGCGGCTGCGCTTCGACTCCCAATGCCAGGCCGACCTGACCGTCGCGGTTCGGATGGACCAAGACAATGAAACAGCGCGCGATTACTACATCTTTCCAAGGATCGACTGTGGAATCTGGCCAAGCCAACTAGGCGAGAACAACATCCCCCTCATCGAAAGCTATCGGTTCGATACGCTGC
Source organism: Bordetella muralis (assembly GCF_054781015.1). Lineage (NCBI taxonomy): Bacteria > Pseudomonadati > Pseudomonadota > Betaproteobacteria > Burkholderiales > Alcaligenaceae > Bordetella > Bordetella muralis. The sequence goes on from NZ_BAAGVF010000008.1 coordinate 524,036, forward strand.
AGATTTTAGAAGACTTAGCTGAACGCACACTCATCAAGGAGGCCGCATAATGAGCCAGGAAACCGAAACCTTAGTCGTGCAGTCCATCCCGATTGGGTCGATACACATTCTTAATCCCAGGTCTCGCAACAAGCGCATCCACGCGGAGTTGATCGAAAACATCCAGGCAATCGGTTTAAAACGCCCGATCACCGTAAGCCGCAAGGCGCAGCCGGATGGTGAGCACTTATACGACCTGGTATGTGGACAAGGCCGCATCGAGGCTTATCTCGCTCTGGGCCAAGTCGAAATTCCCGCGCATGTCATCTCCGCCTCAGAAGAGGACAGCCTAGTCATGAGCCTAGTCGAGAATGTCGCGCGTCGGCAGCATCGCCCGATCGATCTGATGCGAGAGGTGGGCAGCATGAGGTCACGAGGCCATACCGACGGCGAGATCGCCGCGAGGATCGGCGTCACCGCGTCTTGGGTCAACATGATCGGCGGGCTGCTTGATCGGGGCGAGGAAAAACTACTGTCGGCGGTCGAGACGGGATTGATCCCGCTCAGTCTTGCCACCGACATCGCGCGTAGCAGCGACACGGAAATTCAAACGCTGCTGGCAGAAGCCTATGAGCGTGGGTTCCGTGGCAAGAAGCTGACGACGTTGCGCCGGCTTCTGGAGATTAGAACGAGGCGGGATGGGCTGCTGCGGTCCAACTCCCCAGGCAGCGGACGCTCAAGAAAGAAAAAAATAACCATCGCAGAGATGCGGAAGCTCTTCGAGCAAGAGGCAGAGAAACATCGTCTGATGGTCAAGCAGGCTGCCATTGTCCACGAGCGTCTTGCCGTCGCCACCCAGGCTTTAAAGGAATTGCTCACCATTCCAGAGTTCGGCAGCGTTCTGCGGGCGCAGCATCTCGACACCATGCCCAAGGTATTAGCCAATCGACTCAATGAGCGAGGTGCGTCGTGAACAGTACACCGCAGTCTTCGATACGCTCTCCTATCAAGTCAATCAAGGCAGCATTCCTGAACGAGTGCGTTCAAGTGGATCTCTCCGAGATTCTTCCCTTGAAACCGATCAAGGGGGCCGTGAAGCAAAGTCTGAAATACCTTCAAATCGTGGCCTCCATTCGTGAGGTCGGCATAGTCGAGCCTTTGATCGTCACGTCCCCCCCAAGCAAGTCGGAAGGGTATCTGCTTTTGGATGGACACCTACGCCTGGAGGCATTGAAAGATCTCGGCACCACCGTGGCCAAGTGCCTGGTGGCGACCGACGACGATACCTATACGTACAACAAACGGATTAATCGGCTTTCCGCGGTCCAAGACCATAAGATGATCGTCCTGGCAATGGAGCGCGGCGTCTCGGCCGAGCGCCTTGCCCGAGCCTTTCACCTGTCCCCGCAGACCATTCAGCATCGGTTCCGGCTGCTCAACGGCATCTGCGACGAAGTCGTTGAACAACTTGCCGACACACCCACGCCAGCGAAGGTGTTCAGCATCCTGCGTCAAATGAAGCCGCTTAGGCAAATTGAGACCGCAGAGCTGATGGTAGGCAACAAGAATTTTTCCGTAATGTTTGCCAATGCGATGTTGGTTGCAACCCCTCCAGCACAGCTTGCGGACGAGTTCAGAGCACGGGGAGAAGAAGACGGCGCATCGGCGGAATCCATCGCACGCATGGAGCGCGAACTAGCAGCTCTTCAAATGCAGAGTGGCGCGGTTCAAGACTCGTATGGCCCGGATGTTCTCCAGCTATCCGTCATACAGCGCTACCTGACCACGCTGCTCTCGAACGCGGCCATCGTACGATGGCTCGCCCAACACCAGCCCGAGTATCTCAGTGAATTCCAAGAGATCGTTGACCGGACCGAACTTCAATCGGGTCGAAATGGAGAACCTACGCTTGATGGTGCGGCCGCCTGACGTTCGCACCATGCCGCGGGAAAACCATATCACATTGATTGCCCCGCTACGCTTCGTGACACCTCCTCCGCATTGGGAACCGCCGCGGAGCGCGGTCAGGGCTGCGCGGCGACCCTGTAGCGGGTCGTAACGAACCACCACTTCACAGAATGAAGCTGCCAAAGTCAGCGTAGCCATGCGGATCAATGGAGGCCCCTGAAACCCTAGCCAAAAGAGCGCGGCGACAAGAGAAACCATTTCCCCCATCTTGAATCCAGACTCCAAATCGTCGCTCTAGCCAGCAATGGGCGTGGACATCCCCCTCGGGAAGATCCGCGGCGTAGTCCGAATCCCCATTGTCTATCGGTGGGTTGAGAACTACGTTGATGAACAAGGTGTCGCCGCGGCTTTAGCAACGTTAACCCACTCAGTAAACGGCACCCACCAGCAACCGGCATTTATCCAGAGAGGCGAGCTATCCGCTAGACTTGCAATGTCAAGCATGCTTACATTTCGACGTAAAACTGGTATGCTGTGCTCAACTTGTCACGCCGGAGATACCTTTGGTAGCGAGCAAGCAAATACTCAGAAGAATTGACGGAACGCCAGAAAAAAGGATGTTCCTTGCAATCATTAGTGACTACGATCTTCGCACCGGCATCTGCGAGCTAGTTGATAATGCGCTCGATTTTTGGCTCACCAATGGAAGAAAGCCAGGATTGAAAATTGATGTTCGACTCGACGTCGAACGTCAAATGATGCGTGTCTCCGACAATGCGGGGGGCGTCCGAGAAGATGATGCGCGGTTACTGATCTCGCCTGGCGCTAGCAGTCTTCGAGATGGTCATGACGTTATTGGCACATTTGGTGTTGGAGGAAAGCGCGCTGGCGTTGCCCTCGGCGAACAAGTGGAAATCCGTTCTCGCTTCGGTCGCGGGAAGAGTATTCAAGTCGATATCACAAATGATTGGTTGAATGATGACGATTGGAATATCGACATCTACGAAATCCCCGATATCTCTCCTAGCACCACCACGGTTGACATCACGAAGGTGCGTCAGGGTTTCAGCGTGGCCGATGTGGACCTGTTACAGACACATCTAGGAGAAACCTACTCCTGGTTCATCGAGCAGGGATGCGAAATTCGGCTAGACGGGAAACCGGTCACGGCCACTCTTTTTGATAATTGGGCATATCCGCCAGAATATCCGCCTCGCACCGCGTCGTTCGAGATCATACCCGCCGACGAAAAGAAGCTCACGGTAATTCTTCGGGCGGGCCTCATTCGTGACCGGATCCCTGAAGCGGAAAATTACGGCGTTTATTTCTATTGCAACAACCGCCTTATCGTAAAAGAGCTACGCACTCGAGATGTCGGCTACTTCATTTCAAGCGAAGCTGGAGTACCCCATCCGGACGCGTCGCTCTGCCGGGCGATTGTGGAATTTAATGGCCCACCTGAAGTAATGCCGTGGAACAGTAGCAAGAGTGATTTGAATTACAACCACCCCGCGTTCACCCAGATTCGCCCGCGTTTAATTAATTTCGTTAGTTATTTTAGCTCCCTTTCCCGCCGGCTTAAGCATGATTGGGATGGCGCGGTGTTTCATTACACGAAAGGCGAGATGGAGGTCGTTGACCCCGCCGAAGCCACTTCCCCCAAGCGCACAGTCCTGCCCATGTTACCCCGAGCGCGTAAAGTCGCTCGGGTCGATCAACTACGGGCGTTCAACAAACGCGCTATGGACACAAAACCCTGGACCGTTGGGCTCGTAGAAGCGATGGGGCTCATTGAGGTGATCGGCAAACAAAAGTTGGAGACAAAAAATCGGGCGGCCCTTATTCTGCTCGACAGTAATCTGGAGATCGCCTTCAAGGAATTCATCGTCAATCGAACGGATCTTTTTCCACCCCACAAATACAACGATGCGAAAATACTTGATATATTCTCACGGCGCTCTAATGTCATTAAAGAGGTGACAGCTCATATCCCTATCAAACCTGATATCTTGAGCAAAATTGCCCACTACTATGGTTTGCGTAATAAGCTCGTTCACGAACGAGCCACCGTTGGAATTACCGATCGGCAGGTGGATGATTACCGGAAGACCGTCGAGGCCGTCCTTCGTTCTCTGTTCGATCTCAGATTCCCAACGCCCTGATGAATGCACTGCTTTCCCAGCGGATCACTGCAACGGACATTCCGTTCTTGAGATGGAAGAATCGAGGCAGCCATGCCGGATGAACGATTGAACTAGGTCCATTCATCCGAATGTTTGCCGACAGCCCACAACGCGCGGCCGCACTAGCGTAAATTGCGGCTGCTTGTCCGCAATTTCGGACAAAGCGCTGCAACCGTCGGACACCGCCTAAACTACGGTTATGGCTCAATATCAATGATTACCGTCAATTACTTGTGCGACATCGCTCGCTCGAAAATATACACGCCGCCCTATCTTTCTCTTGAGTGGCCCCCAGGTCCGAGCAAACTCCGAGCCACCCAACATCGCTACGCGTACGCCATCCCGACTGCGTTTAAGAACCGCTGACAATTCATCCAGCGATAAGAGGATACCGTAGCGCTCAATGAGCTGTTCTTCCGTCTTAGATCTTTCATCTGTCATGACTGCTCCACCTTCAACGAACCTGCGTGTTTGGTCCCGGGCGGAATAGCGCGATCCAACACTCGACGATGTCGATACGGTCGGTACTTCCCCAAGCTGGTATGCCCTCTATCCTGATCGGTTGGGCCTAGAGCAACCTGTGGGGCACTCCCCTCTAGACTTGCTCCGACCAGTCCCTTACGCAAATTCGCCACGCGTTCGGCCGCCTCCCGAATAGGATGATCTTCTGCATGGACGTATCGCATAAACATTGTTGCCGTTTTATGCGCTGTCAGCGCCATGCCAATCTTGACTGACACCCCCGAATTGGCAATGTCAGTAGCGGCCCGATGACGAATACCATGGGTGCCGACGTGAGGTACCTTGGCACGCTCCAAAATACGCGTCCAACCGTTCTTATAGGTTCCCTCGGACATCGGTTGATCGGCACGAAATACACTTGGGCAGACGTAAGGTGACCCTTCAATGCGAGGCGCCGAAATCAGAAGCTGATACGCATCTTCGCTCATGGGTTTCGATATTTTCCCCGTCTTGCTGTCCGGCCACTCGATGCGGCGATTCTCAAAATCCACCCACGCCCATTCCATCTGCCTGATCTCAGACATACGTGCTGCGAAAGAAAACTGCAGACGTATGCCTAGGGTCAATAGTGGATGCTCCAAGCCCTCCGCATCCGCATGATCCAGGTACTCGTAGATGCGCACAAGCTCCTCGTCAGTGATGAAGCGGGTTTTCCCCTTCTCCGGGTACATCGGTACATGACGGCAAGGATTCGAGCCATCCGGACGATACCCCCACACCTCTGCCATGTTCAGCATCTTGCGCAGGCATGCGAACGCACGATTGATCGTGGAAGGAATGCGCGAATAGGCACGCATCATTTCACTCACATCGGCACGTGTCAGATCTGGCACCTTGATGCGGCCCAAGGCCGGAATGATGTAACGGTCGATATGCTCTTGGTATGTTTGAACCGTGCTGGGCTTGTTGCGCGGCGTCGAGTACTCCTCAATGAATTGTTTGCACAATTCATTGACAGTCAAAGCTCGACGGGCCGCAGCCTTCTCCGCGCTGGGATCGTGCCCCTTGCGAATATCGGCAAGCCAGTCTCGTGCAATCTCTCGCGCCTGGTCAACGGTCAATTCTCCAAGGCGACCGATGGTCGGCTTACGGCGCTCCCCCGCATTTGTGCGATACTGAAGGGCAAATATCTTCTTGCCCTTGGTGGTGACTTTGCAAACGAAGCCAGGAACGAGCGTGTCACGCAGTTCGTAGTCCTTGGCCGCAGCTGCGGCAGTTTCCACAACGGTTTTGGTTAGCTTCAAAATAGCCATAACGCCTCCTGTTAAATGACGATTTCCAGGAACCAAATAGGAGCCACGGGAGAGCGAAACTCACCCAAAATCGTCCAATTACAGCGTAATGCTAAATTGATCCGACCCTCCGGAAAACCAAGCCTAGCGCGGCTTAGCGGGTTCCAGCGGGTTTTATCATCTCAAATTCCGTCATTCTCAAAATCCCCCTCCGCAAGGCGTGCCGGTTCGATTCCGGCCCTGGGCACCAGAATTTAAAAAGCCGCTACTGCAAATGCAGAGCGGCTTTTTGTTTGGTTCTAGGAAAGAGACTATGCGTGGGCCATCGGCCGAATCAAACTCTCTGCCGGAATACCAAGCTCTTGATGCAAGCGCCAAATCATCGGCAACGTCAGATTACGCTTACGACTCAACACCTCATAGACGCGATTACGTTTGCCTATCATTGGCTCCAAGTCTTTCGGCATGAGGCCACCCTGCTCCATTCTGAACTTAATGGCCTCGACAGGATCCGGTAGATCGATCGGATAGTGTTTGGCCTCATAGGCCTGAACCAACGTAGTCAAAACATCGAGCAGATCACCATCAGGCGTACCCGATTCCGGATCCGATTCCATTAGTCTCGAAATTGTCTTTAGAACCGACTTGTAATCGGCCTCAGTATGTACGGGGCGGATTTCCATAATCACTCCATTTCCGCGGTTTCGGCGTCAATCTTGTCATATTCAGCGTGCGTGCCAATAAACTTCACGTAAACGATACCGAGCTTGAATGCAACAGCAACTATTAGTCGGTGGTCATTACCTTTTATATTGAAAACCACATGCCGATTCTTGAAGATGCTAGCGCTGCGATAGTGCGCCTTGATATCAGCAGGCTGAGTCCACTGCGCTTTAGCAATCTCATCTACCCATGCCTTAATGGACTGCTCCGCATCTGGATGCTTGTTGCACAGGCGTTTCGTCGGCATGGACCACGCGATGCGTCAGGATGGCTTGGCGCAAGGCATCGGCCAACGGCTGCAGTTGCACGCCGCACACGCCAACCCCTGTGATCTCGTGAGTCAGTTGCGCGATTCTGGTGTCCTTGAAGCGGATCTTGTCTTCTAACGCCTGACGCTCGGCCCAGCTGTCCTGCAGCAACTGGCGCAAGGCGTCTGCGTCCAGGTTTGCGAGGTCGGTAGCGGGCGGCGTGATCATAGCCCTCAGTTGCCATGTTCACCCTGGTGAGGTTATTGGCGCATGCCCCGATTGCGCGCTACCGGTCACAGACTATCGATAATTCCGCTTGGTCCCATTCGATGCCAGGGCAAGCCGATGACCAGGGCCTGCAACTGCTCTTCGGTTAGCGTCAGACCTGGGGAGTCAGGACGTGGCCGCGTGAATCGACCTTGATTCAATCGTCTGGCAGCCAGCCAGACGGCAATGCCGTCATGAACCAGCACTTTTAGGCGGTTGGCTCGGCGGTTTGCAAATAGGTATGCATGATGAGGGTGGGCAGCACCGAACACCTTTACGACTCGGGCCAACGCAGTCTCGGTACCCGCGCGCATGTCCATTGGTTCGGCCGCAGCCAGATTTGGTCGATGCGGATCATCGCATGACGTCACGTAACCAGGCTGCGCATCGATCCGTCTGTGTGATCGGCCAACGTATGGATGCCTTGAGTTGGCTCATGATGTCCGAGTCGCTCGTGTTCGAGCATCCACCGACGCAACAAATTGGGATTGATCCCGTGATCCATTGCAATCGCCGTCAGCGATTTACCCGGCTGCTGACAACTGGCGATCAATTCCAACATCTGCGGAATCAGCGTCACGACATCGACCAGCACGCCGTAAGTCTGTTCAACAAGACTGCGCATAGCGGTCGAGATCGGTTTTCAGGCTGGCCGGCTGACCGATTCTATTCCGGTACATCACATTATTCGCCTACCCGTAGGTTTGAATATCCAGATTGACCTGAGAATTCCTGCTGATAGAATATAGTTCTGCCTAACGCACCACTATTCCTTTTTTCGCTGTGAGGAGGTGGCCGGTTGAAGGCAGACAGATAACGGTGGCAACTAGCCAAAAAGGAGGTGACGTGAATACGGGGACAGGAGCGCATGTGCGTGCGAACGGTATTCGCCAGCACTATTTGCACTTCGCCGGCGCTGGCCGCAACGTGCTCATTATCCCGGGCATCGTCAGTCCGGCCGCTCTCTGGCGTCACGTTGGGCAACAGCTTTGTGAAGAATATGACTGCCGTATCCTAGACGTAAGAGGACGCGGACTATCCGAAAGCGGCCCACATTTAGATTACGGCGTAACTGCCTGCGCCTACGATATAGTCGCGTTCGTTCAGACCACAGGTATGGAACAACCCATCGTGGTGGGTCATTCCATGGGTGGACGAATCGCGCTCCGCGCTGCCACGCTATCGCCTGGACTTTTCGGCGCACTCGTGCTGATTGACCCCCCCACTAGCGGCCCCGGCCGGAGATCCTATCCAGTGCCGAAGTCCAGAACCCTGGCCTTGTTGCGCGCGGCCCATCGTGGTGAAGCGCTTGAGTGGATGCAACAAAGTGGCGCCGCCCCATGGCCAGGCAAACTGCAGCAGCTGCGTGCGGAATGGCTGGCTACCTGTGACGAGCGCGCTGTGCACGTTGCCTACGACGATTTTCATAATGAAGATCTTTTCGCTGATCTCGCACAGACGAAGGAACCACTTTCGATGCTCTGTGCGGGCAAAGGCGGGGTCGTTTCCGACGCAGATGTCACGGAGATGCATCAGTTGCGCAGCGATATTTCGGTCGCGCGCCTACCCGGCGTAGGCCACCAGATGCAGGCCGAGAACTTTGAGGCATTCAAACAGGCGTTGGGCGATATTCTTGCCCAGCATCATCAGACCATCGAGAGGAACAGCAATTGAAACTGGACGCGGAAGTACTGGATCTGTTCACGAGAGAATTGAGGCTATGCGGCGTCAAATCGGGAGAAACGGTCGTAGTATTGACCGCCGATGATGAATGGCAAGAGAACGCAAATGCTTTTATGGCCGCGGCCCAACACCTGGAAGCAACGACCTTCAATCTGAATGTCCGCCGCAGCCAGCAAAACGCGGTGGGTGTGCAAGGGCGACATCCCGTTGTGGGAAATGAACTCGCAATGCGGACGCTCAAGTCGGCGGACATGGTAATCGATATGGTTGGCCTCTTATTCTCGCGCGAACAGGCGGAAATCCAGGCCGCCGGCGTACGTATTCTTCGCGTAATGGAACCCTTTCACGTATTAAAGCAGATGTTCCCTACCGAAGATTTGCGGCGTCGCGTCGAATACGCCAAGGAGATGCTCGAGCAAGCAAGAGAGCTTCGGTTCACCTCTGATGCGGGCACAGACGTCACCTATCAGTTGGGCCAGTACCCTGTGATCTCAGAATATGGCTACACCTATGAGCCTGGCCGTTGGGATCACTTCCCGTCGGGATTTTCTTTCACACAGGGTAATGATGGCGGAGTCAACGGCACGGTCGTGTTGCAGCCAGGCGATATTCTTTGCGCGTTCAAGAAGTATGTTGAGTCGCCGGTGACATTGAAGATAAAAAATGGCAATGTCGTGGACATATCAGGCGCGGGCGTTGATGCACAACTGATCGATAGCTACATCAAGAGCTTCAGTGATGACCGGGCCTATGCGATTTCACACATAGGCTGGGGGCTCAACGAGAAAGCGCGTTGGTACCAGTTCTCGGTGACACGCCAATTGCCGGCCGAACATGTGATGAACGCGTTGTCGTTCTATGGCAATGTACTTTTTTCTCTGGGGCCAAACCTGGAAGTGGGGGGAGACAACGACACGGCTTGCCATCTGGACTTGCCTATGCGCCGATGCAACCTTTGGTTAGATGGAACACAGATTCTGAAAGATGGCGACGTCATTCACCCTGCAATGCGGGTCGATCACCACGCTTGAATGACCCGTGGGATCGCCCTAGTCTGCCGACTCACCCAATGCGACGGAGCTGTCCGCTGGACGCCAACTATCGAATATAGTGGCATCACCACCCAGCCGGCGCGTCAGATCGGCCGAGGCTGCCAGCAAGCGGACGGACATGGCCGAAATCAACTCTGCAGAGAATCGGGCAGCCGGCCCGGAGATGGCTAGGGCCCCACGCAGATTTCTCTGAGGGCCGAATACGGGTGCCGCGATTGCAGCAATATCTGGCTCGCGCTCGCCGATCGTAATAATGTAGGGCTGCACGGGAGCCTGTGATCGAGGAGTGATCGCCGGGTCGAACGCCATCAGAACCCGGCCCGCCGCTCCTTTATCGAGCGGCACGAGGTCGCCGGTTCGGATATGGTCCCGGATCGATCGCGGCGAGTCCACCCGGAAAAGACAGACGCGGTGGTTGCCCTCGCGAGTGAAAAACGACGCCCCCTCTTCAGTCTCCTGAACAAGCCGACGCAAAATCGGTGGCACATGATCGTCCAGACGCAGAGCAGATTGGTAAAGCCCGCCCCAGTGCAACAGCATCGAACCTAGCTGATAGCTTCCGTCGTCCAAGCGCACGATGCAATGCTCCTGCACCAACGTTGCTAAGAGGCGCAGGATAGTGCTCTTGTACATCTTGGTTCGGCGAGCGATTTCGTTCAGCGATAAGGAACTGTCGCCCGCACGAAAGGCGTTGAGTATAGCAATCGCCCGCTCTACTGCGGCAACGCCTCCCGCTTTTACATCATTATCCGGAGCTTCCGACATTTGTTCACTCAATTTTCTAGTGCATATCCTAGTTGACATTGTAGCGTACTGTTAGGCAGAATACAGTTCCTCTTAACAGAACACGGGGCTGCAGCTCTTGCTGTTGCGTCCTATAACTTCCCAGGGGTATCCACGATGCATAACGTAAGCTGGAAGAAGCTTTTCGCAAGCCTGGCCTGTGGCAGTCTTTGTTTGATGGGCGCAGCCAACGCCGAGCAGTATCCGGACAGACCCATCACGCTCATCGCGCCCTATCCACCGGGCGGAGCCACTGATCTGTACGCCCGCTCGGTCGCGGCGGGCCTAGACGAGCTGGGCCAGTCGGTCGTGGTCGAGAATCGCGCAGGCGCGTCTGGGATCATTGGTGCAGACTACGCAGCCCGGATGGCGCCTGATGGCTACACGATGCTGATCGGCGCGTCTTCCATGTTTTCCGTGCTGCCGCTGCTCAGCGAACGGATGAGCGGCGTCTACGAGAAGATCGAACCTATCTCCATTCTCGGATTCAATCCGTCGTACGTGGTTGTGCCCGCGACGCTGCCAGTCAACTCCATCCAGGAATTAATTGCCTACCTCAAGAAGAACCCCGGCAAATATGGCTACGGGTCCGCCGGAGCTGGCACCTCGCAGCACGTGTTCATGGAACTCTTCAAGCAGCGCGCTGACGTCGATGTGTTTCCGGTGCAATACAAGGGGAGCGGCCCCATGGTGATCGACCTGATCGCCGATCGAGTCGTCATGGCAATCGAGCAGGGGCCTGCGGTGCTGGCCTACATCAAGTCCGGCAAGTTGAAGGCGCTTGCCGTCACGACGGCAAAGCGATCCGAAGCCTTGCCCAACGTTCCCACGTTGGCTGAAACCGTGCTTCCGGGCTTCGACGTTGTTACCTGGTTTGCCCTCTATGCGCCCAAGGGTGTGCCGCAGAACGTCATCGACAAGGTCGTGCCGCAAATCGCCAAGACGATGGCTTCGGAAGAGGTCAAGAAGCGCTTGGGCGCTGTGGGCGTCGAAGCCGCGTCCAGCACGCCCGAAGACGTTGTAAAGCGGCAAGCCGCCGAGACTGCATTGTGGACGGACGTGATCGCGCGTTCGAAGATCTCGCTCGAAAACTAAAACCCGGCCTTCTCATGCATTCCAAGCCTCTGTTTTCGCTCAGCACCGAGCCCCGCTCAGACTATATTGAAAAAGTCACGGGTGCGGCAGTCTACGCGAGCGACATCGCCATACCGAACATGCTGCACGGCAAGATCCTGCGCAGCACCGTGCCGCACGCTCGCATTGCGAAGCTGGACCTGAGCGCGGCACTTGCAATTCCGGGCGTTGTGGCCATCCTGACAGGCGACGACCTCAAAGACCTGCCGGGTGCCGAGATCCGGTGGGGACTATCGTTGCGCGATCGTCCGGTCATTGCGCTGGAAAAAGTACGTTACGTGGGCGACCCTGTTGCCGCGGTGGCCGCGATCGACGAGGCCACAGCAGAAGAAGCCGTCGATGCCATCGTTGTCACTTATGAGACGCTGGCGCATTCGACAACGGCGCAAGAGGCTCTTGCCGAGGGCGCCGCACTGGTCCACGAAGATATGGATGTCCTCAAGGACTATTATTTTCGAGGGCATTGCACGCCAATCGAGGGAACCAACCAGTTCCAGCAATGGGCCTATGAAAGTGGCGACGTCGATCGCGTGTTCCAGGGCGACGTCCGGATCTTTGAGGATACTTTCACTTTTCCCATGGTTTTCCACTATGCGATGGAGCCGCACGTCTGCATCGCAGACTGGAAGCCCAACTCGTTGGAGATCTGGAGCGGAGGCCAGACCCCCACCGCTATCCAGCGCGTCTGTTCAGAAATCCTGGGCATACCGTTGGCCTGCGTCAGGGTGCATTCTCCTTATGTCGGAGGCGGGTTCGGCGGAAAGGCATCGGTAAAGATCGATCCCCTGGTGGCGGCACTATCTTGGAAGGCACGGGCGCCCGTTCGGGTCTGCCTGACGATCGCCGAGTCGATGTTGACCTGCCGCCGCCTTGACGCCGAGGTGGAGCTCAAGACGGCTGTAGATAAAAGCGGCAGAATCGTTGCGAAGTCGGTGCGCGCCGTGCTGAACGGGGGCGCGTACGCGGATACAGGGCCCGCCATCGCCGTCAAGGCCGCGATCCGGGCGATCGGGCCGTATCACATACCCAATCTTCGACTTGAGGCCGTAGGCGTTTACACGAACACGGTACCGGGCGCTGCATTCCGGTCTATCGGGGGCCCGCAGGCTGTATGGGCTACCGAGTCGCAGATGGACATCATTGCCGACGCCATGGGTTATGACCCAGTCGAATTCAGGATGCGCAACCTGGCTGAAAAAGGCCAGACCCTGAAGCACGATCTGCGGCCGATCGACGTCGATATGCGGCGGTCGTTACGTGCGGCGCTCGACACGCTCAAGAATTTGCCCGAGTCCCGCCACGAAGGGCGACGCGGGGTCGGTGTGGCTGTGGGAGCGACTGATCCCGGAATCATGCCGATCGGCGGCTCTATCGTTCGCTTGCGTGCTGACGGCTCCGTGAATGTTTCGGCGAATACGGTTGAAATCGGGCAAGGAAGCCGTGGGGTGCTTCGCATTATTGCCGCCCAGACTCTGAACCAGCCTTTGCGCATGATCTCTGTCGCGCAGCCGGACACTTTGCAGGCTCCGTATGACTGGGGCACCGGAGCCAGCCGCTCGACAGTCATCATAGGCCTGGCTGTGCAAATGGCATGCGAAGACATCGTGCGCCAAGTGCGCGACACCGCTGCCCAAGTGCTGGGAGGAAACCCGGACGACTACAAACTGGTGGACGGCGCAGTCGAAGGGCCACAGGGATCTATTGCATTGATGGAGCTTCTGCGACGCTTCAACGGCATGGCTGCGGGCGAGTTCCTGGGCGTCGGCCGCGTCAATCCCAACACCAAGGACGGCAGTTTCAAACTGCAGCCGCTGTTCTGGGAGACGGGAGCCGGGGCATTTGAAATTGCTCTCGACGAAGGAACAGGTGCCATCAAGGTTTTGAGGGCGGGCGGTGCCGCCGACCTGGGCCACGTGATGAATCCCAAGGCCGCCGAAGGCCAGGACGAAGGCGCCATGGTAATGGCGCTGGGCCACACGCTGTCAGAGGAATACATCTACGAAGACGGCCAGGTCGTGAACGGAACACTCTTTGACTACAAGGTGCCCACGATGGAAGAGCTGCCCGATCAGGTTGGAACCACCCTGATAGAGAGCGGTGACGGACCCGGCCCATTCGGATCACGTGGCGGCGGCGAAGGAGCGATCCTGCCTGCGGCGCCCGCCGTAGCCAATGCTCTGTTCCAAGGCTGGGGAATCCGGTTGAAGGAACTGCCATTGACTCCAGAGCGCGTCTGGCGCGCGTTAAGAGACAAAACCCTAAACGAGAAATAAGCGACGCCATGGATTTCAGAATCGACGCACTATTACCGGCCACTGCCGCGCAACTGTGGGCCATCTTCTTCGATGTACAGCGGGTTGCTGCCCTCATTCCGGGTTGCGAGGACGTCGCCGAGGTAGAAAAACTCAAAGAGTTCGCCGCAGTCATGCGGCAGAAGATCGGGCCTTTCAAGCTGGAAGTGCCGACCCGCATCATTATCGAGTCCTACGATATAGAGCGGCAGGTTTCCCTGAAAGCTGCCGGCAAAGACAAGGCTACGGGCACGACCATCGACGTAGGCATGGTTGTTAATCTCGAAGAACGGCGCGACGGCAAGGACGTGGTGTGCAAGCTGGACGTCAGCGCCAGCATGCAAGTCGCAGGCCGTCTTGCTTCCCTGGGCTACCCGATTGTGCGCAAGCGTTCAGAGCAACTTTTTGCCGAGTTCGAGCAACGCTTGCGCGCCGAACTGTCGAACCTGGATGGCGTCCGAGCCGTGGCGCCGGAACCGCAGCCCAGTGCGCCGGGCAGACCGGCACCCGACAGAAAACCGCATGCCGCCGAATCTGCAGTGCAGATCGAGCCCGCGCCTTCCAGCACCGCAGCACGGCAACAGGAGCCCACGCATTTCGCGCCTGCACCGCCTGCACCTGAAAAGGGCCGCACCGAACTGGTTTTTCTTTGGCCCAGGCTGGGTATCAACGTAGCCGTCGCCATCGGGGTCGCACACGGTGCGGTCGCGTTTGGCCAGTCGCCGTGGTGGTGGCTGGCCGCTCCTTTACTGGGCGCGGCTGCGAGCCTGGGCAAGCGAGGTGGCTGAATGCGTGCCAAGAAATTCTTTCTGCACCGGCCTGGCAGTCTCGAAGAGGCCATTGCGCTAAAGAAGCAGTATGGCGACGCCGCCGCGTTCCATGCTGGGGGGACAGAGCTGCTGGTCGCGTTGAAAGCCCATGTCTTGCGATACGAGCATGTAATAGATCTCAAGCAAATTGATGAGCTAAAAGGGGTGCGGCTAAGAAGCGACGGCACGATAGCAATCGGGTCGCTGACTACGCACGACAAGATCGCGAATGACCCGATCGTGCGCGAATCGCTGCCGGGGTATGCCGAGCTGAGCGAGCATGTTGCCAATATCCGAGTCCGGATCGCGGGCACCCTGGGGGGCGTGCTTTGCTTTGCCGAGCCCCACGCCGACGCGCCGACCATGCTCTGTGCCCTGGACGCCTGGCTGGTCCTGGCTGGCCCTGATGGGCAACGTGAAGTCATGTCCAGGGATTTTCATCTCGGCGAGTTCGCAACGGCTCGCCAGGAAGACGAAATCTTGGCGTCGATCGATATCGCGCCTCAGTCATCGGGCACCCGATCGGCTTACCGAGCGTTCGGGCATACCGAGCGGCCCGCCGTGGGAGTGGCCGCCGTCTGGTCCATAGACAACCCGCAACGCCTGAGCCTATGGGCCGGCGCGATATCCGCCAGGCCTACTCGACTGGGGCGAGCGGAGCAAGTGGCGGCCGGCCTCTCCCCCGACCTGTGCGCTGACGAGATATGGAATCACCTGCGGCTTGCCGTGGCCGAAGATGCCGAAGACATCGACGCCCATGACGACCTCCACGGCGGCGCCGACTACAAACGCCATCTTGTATCCGTTCTTGCCGAACGGGCTCTTAAAGCGTGCTTGCCATGAGCCAGACCGAATACGAATTTCCCATAATGCGCGTGGATTTCAATCTCAACGGCAAAGCCACTTCCGTGGACATCGAACCGTGCGAGATGTTGATCGACGTACTGCGTGACCGCTTGCAGCTGAAGGGAACCAAGCGATCATGTGACGTCCAAGTCTGTGGTGCTTGCACGGTTCTTGTGGACGGGAACCCGACTTCCAGTTGCACCACGCTGTGTGCCGACGCGCACGAACGTGACGTGACGACCATCGAAGGGCTGGCGAATGGCAAAGAGCTGGACCCCGTCCAGCGCGCATTCATCGCGCACGGCGCCTTGCAGTGCGGATTCTGCACGCCGGGGATGATCCTGTCTGTCAAGGCGATGTTGGCGCGCCACGAGAAACCATCTGAAGAGACCGTACGCCATTATCTGCGCGGCAATATTTGCAGATGCACCGGCTACGTCAAGATTCTTGAGGCCATCATGGACCTCATTCAAAACCCATCGCACTATCAATAGAGGAACAAATGTCTGATTCCAAGAACACTCGTCCTCGGCCGCACGTGATTATTGCGGGCGCCGGAATGGGAGGGCTGACCCTCGCAATCGCTTTGTTGAAAAAAGGATTCGACGTCGACATCTATGAGCAGTCGTCCGAGCTGCGCGAGGTAGGCGCGGGATTGTGGATCTCGGCGAATGGCGCGCGGGTCATGGAGGCGCTTGGCCTGACCGAAACACTGCAGCGCATCAATCTTCCGCCGAAGGACCGGCTTATCCGGTACTGGAAGACCGGTGAGGGAAAATCGGTCTACAACCTGCGAGGCAGTACGCCTAAGGCAGACCATACCCTGATTCAAGTGTTGCGAGCAGAGCTGCAGCGCGTACTGTATGAAGCGGTTATCAGCATCAAGCCGGATGCGGTTCATTTCGGGGCCCGCTCGCTCGGCGCTGAAACCGTCGATGGGCGCGCCCGGCTGCTACTTGACGATGGCCACCATGTGGATGGCGATGTGGTCGTCGGCTGCGATGGCGCGCATTCCCGGGTCCGCCAGTCAATGTTCGGTCCCGCGCCCGCCCGCTATACCGGTGCGCTGGCTTGGCGCGGCCTTGCGCCGATGAAAAACCTGAAGCCGCAGCACCGCGAGGCCCTGGCCTCCACATGGGTAGGGCCCACGGCGCATGTCACCACCTACCCGGTCCAGCGCGATGGCGAAATGTTTGTCAGTTTCTCGGCCCAGGTCGATAGCGATACTTGGCACACCGAGTCATGGTCCGAGAAAGGCGATCTCGCCGATGCGCTGAACGATTTCGCGGGCTGGCACCAGGACATCATCGATCTGTTCGTCGGATCGGAAAACCTGTTCCGCTGGGGGTTGTTCGTCCGTGATCCGCTCGAATCATGGTCGAAGGGGCAAGTGACCCTGGTTGGGGATGCCTGCCATTCCATGACACCCTACCTGGGGATGGGGGTTAACCTGACCATGGAGGATGCTTTCGTTCTGTCACGTTGCCTGGAGCAAAACGCGGACACCATTCCCGAAGCGCTGCAAAGATACGATCGCGCCCGGATCGACCGCGCCAATCGCACCAAGGCCGAGTCGCTGAACATGTTTGGCATATTCCATAGCCCCGATCTCGCGGAAAGCGCCACCGCCTGGCCGTACATCCACAAGCACTGGTCAGAGCAGGCCGTCAGTGAGCGCTACGACTGGCTGCTTCAGTACGACGCTACCTCTGTGGAGATCTGACACCATGAATGAAGTTCAGGGACAACGTGTACGCCCGTGGGATGGGGTCATTCCAGACGAAGAGCTCAACATATATCGGACGGCGGGCTGGGGAGCGCAGACCGGGATAGGTCAGCGCCCCGCGCTGCTGGTTATCGATGTGCAATACCGCTCAATGGGCTACGAGCCTATGCCCATTGAGCAGGCCATCAAGAGCATGCCTACTAGTTGCGGTGAGCACGGCTGGCGCGCCGTACCGCATATCGCCCAACTGTTGGCCGAGTTCCGGAGAATAGGTGCACCCGTGCTGTATCCGCATGTCGCCCCGAAACGATCCCACGATCGTGGCCAGTTCGAAGCCAAGGTACCCGGCGTCATGAACGTGTCGGCGCCTGACTATGACTTCGTCAAAGAGGTCAGCCCACAAGAAGGCGACATCCAGATTCCAAAACACCAGGCAAGCGCCTTTCACGGTACTGCACTTGCAAGCTACCTGGTTGGCCTTGGCGTGGACACGGTGGTGGTCACGGGCTGCACGACCAGCGGTTGTGTCAGGGCCACCGTAGTTGATGCTTGCGCGCTGAACTATAAGGTGGTGGTACCCCAGGACGCCGTTTATGACCGGTCGCAGATATCGCATGCCGTAAACCTGTTCGACATGGCAAGCAAGTACGCCGATGTAATGCCGACAGTAGATTTGGTAAGTCTTTTGCAGACTGGCGGTTAACTTCGTTCTATGGAGATCGGGTTGCCTATTGCGGCAACCCTTTTCCATTTCGGAACCCTGATTTTGAAGAATGCAGCCATTGATCGGATAGTTTTACGGGCACTGCGTGATTGGATCTGGCAAGGCCGTCAAATCTGCGCAGGCTCGGCTCGATCTTTTTCCCGCTGAGCTTCCTGAAGTTGTCGCCATGCGATCTTGCCAGTGGCCAATTTGGGAAGCTCATCCACGAAATCTACCAGCCTGGGGTATTTATAGGCTGCCATCCTGACCTTGCACCAGTCGATGATGTCTGCAGCAGCGACACGTTCCTTTGCAGCGTCATGCAGCACAATCACGGCCTTGACCGTCTCGCCCCGATACGGATCGCTGGCGGCTATCACACAAGCCTCCCGCACATCCGGATGCTCATGAAGCAATGCCTCGATTTCGGTGGGCCATACCTTGTAGCCGGAGGCATTGACCATGCGCTTGAGCCGGTCGACGATAAAAAAATAACCTTCTTCGTCCACATAGCCCAGATCGCCAGTGCGAAAGAAGCTTTTTTCGTCCAACTCGATGAATGCTTCGCGCGTCGCCTGTTCATTGTGCCAGTAGCCTTTGAACATCTTATCGCTGGATATGACGATCTCGCCCACCTCGCCTTGCGACAGCTCCCTCATGCTCTCGGGGTCCGCGATGCGCGCATCCGTGTCGAACAGAGGTACACCCAAGCATTGATGCTTAAAGTGCGCCGCCGGGTTGCCCATAAAGGGCATACCCTCGGACAAGCCATAGCCTTCCAGAAAATCGACTCCCATCAGCGCCTTGATGCGTTCCCCCACCGCTTGGGGCATGCCGGCCCCGCCGCCGCCAAGACGTCTAAGCGAGCGCAGATCATAGCTGGCGATCTGAGGACTTGCCAGGAAGTCAATAAGCATGGTCGGCATCGTATTCCAATGCGTCACCCTGTGCCTAGCAATCAGCTCGGCTGCAGCGTCCCGATTCCAGCGCTGCAGCAGGACCAGCGTCCCCCCAACGTAAATAGGAACGTTCATCATGTTCTGCATGCCCGTGATATGAAAGAAAGGTAGCGCCGCCAAGACTACCGTTTCCGACTGCATGCCCATCCAATGCGCCACTGTGTTGGTGCTCGCCATCATCGACTGATGCGTATGCATGCAGCCTTTGGGGCTGCCGGTGGTCCCCGAGCTGTAGAGGATCACCGCCAATTGTGCAGGGTCATGCGCGACAGGATGGCTTGGCACGCGCCCGGCCGTCATGGCAGACTCGAAGTCATACACCACTGGCGCCGCAGCGGGCGGCAGTCGAGCTGGGGCGTCGCCCGTCGACGCCTGTCTGTTGGCAACAATCACCGCCACAAGATCTGCGGCGCCGTCCATGGCCAACAGTTCGTCCAGGTTCTCCTTGCTACAGAAGGCGACACGCGCCTCGCTGTCGGCTCGATAGTGCCCGATCTCTCCACGCTTGTTCATCGGATTCACGGGTACCAGCGCGGCGCCGACGCGCAGGATCGCGTAGTAGGCGATGATGAACTCGCGGCAGTTCTGCATGTACACCATGACTCGCTCCGCGCCTTGGACGCCCAGGTCCTGCTCCAGAAAACCAGCCAGCTGGTCCACTTGATCAAGCAGTTCACGGTACGTCAGGGAGCCGAACGAA
This sequence comes from Bordetella muralis, assembly GCF_054781015.1. Lineage (NCBI taxonomy): Bacteria > Pseudomonadati > Pseudomonadota > Betaproteobacteria > Burkholderiales > Alcaligenaceae > Bordetella > Bordetella muralis. Next base: position 543,784 of record NZ_BAAGVF010000008.1, read on the forward strand.
TCGATCAGGACCGTCTTTTCAGGGAAGCGGGTCGCCGATACGACCAAGTTGAAGTAAAGGTTCGTGGCCGGCGTCGTCAACTGATACGGAAGATGCTGAGGCCAAGTACGGATATTCTGCGGTTTCGTCATGGGACCTTATCCACATTCCTTGGAAAGCGGTCAATCGAGGGTGATATTGAAGTCGGCGATCGCCTTAGCCCAGGTTTGCCGGTCGTGGACCACGCGCTTGCCGAAGGCTTCTTCGTCGGCTCCGGTCGGCTCCTGTCCGGTCGCCAGAATACGCTGCGCAATATCCTGACGCTGCACGGCTTTGGTGATAGCTCGCGATAGCTGCGCCACGATAGCTTTAGGGGTGCCAACAGGGGCGAAGACGCCACACCATCCGCTGGCATTCATTTCGGGGAAGCCAGCTTCGATAAAGGTGGGCACGTTCGGAAGCAGAACTGACCGCGTAGGGTTCGCCACAGCAAGTATGCGGATCTTGTCGGCATCGGCATGCTGCTTGTATGTGCCGACGGCGCCCCAACCGCTTGTGACGCGGCCTGCGAGAACGTCCTGCAACGCAGGCATCTCCCCACTATAGGGAACGTGCAACAGTTTGATGCCGGCATGCTGGGAGAACTGCTCTGCCCAGATGTGCGCCGAAGTCCCTTTTCCGTAAGAGGCGTAGCTCAGCGTCTCGGGCTCCGTCTTGGCAAGTGCGACGAACGACTTCAAATCGGTCACCGGCAAGTTGCTGCCCACCCCGAACACGACCGGTGTATTAGACACTTCTGCAACAGGAGCGAGATCGCTCAACCGATAGGATGGCTTCTTGTGCAGCAGATCGGCTTGCAGGACGCCCGTGTGCGTGACAAGCAACGTATACCCATCGGGTTCCGCTTGCGACACGGTTGTAGCAGCGATCATTCCGCCTGCACCGGTCTTGTTCTCCACAACGACTGGCTGCTTGAACTCCTTGGTGAGTTCGTCACCGAGGATTCGCGCGATCGTGTCGATGCTGCCTCCCGGGCTGGTTGGCACGATAAGCTTGATTGGCCTAGCGGGAAAGTTGGACTGCGCGACAGCCAAGGTACCCGCTGATGTCAGCGCAGCAGCAATAATGAGGTTCCTGCAACACGAGGAAATAATGCGACGCTTCATGATGACTCCTTTGCTGTATCGAACAAGGAAACCAGTCGGTTACCGTGGGGAAGGAAATGAGCCGCATACCATTTCAAGTCAAGGCGCTATCTTCAAAAAAAGCAGGCTGCGCAGCGAACCGGGCCAGGTGATGGTCCGTGTCCCCCAACATCAGTTCGATTACCGTAAGCCTCTTGACGTAGTGGGAGACGGGCAGTTCGTCCGAAAGCCCCATCCCGCCATGCAACTGCACCGCTTGCTGAGCGATGAACTTCAGGGCCTGCCCGACACGCGCCTTGGCGGCTGATGCCATCCGCCTGCGATTCTGCGCATCGGTGGCAGCCGACAGCTTCGCTGCTGCCAGCGTGGCGATGGCGCGCGCCTGGGCCAGATGGATGGCCATGTCTACCATGCGGTGCTGCAATACCTGAAAGCTGCCAATTGGCACACCGAACTGCTGACGCGTTTTCAAGTACGCGAGCGTCGCGGCGTTCAGAGAATCCATGGCGCCGACGGCTTCACCGCACAGCAGCACGATGCCGTAGTCAGTCACGGCCTCCAGAGGCTCCCATCCAGCGCCTTCGGAGCATAGCAAGAGCGACGCCGGCAAGCGGACATTCGATAGCTCGACGTCGGCCGCGCGCATTCCGTCGATGGTTCGGTATTCGCGCATTGAGACACCAGGCGTGTCGGTCGGCAATAGAAAAAGGGAGATGCCGCTCGTTTCACGCTGCGCGCCCGAAGTACGGACAGACACGATTAGGTGGTCGGCCTGTGCGCCATGTGTCACGACCGTTTTCATACCGTCGAGCACGTAATCGCCCTCTCTCGCCCTGGCAGTTGTCGCGATGTCGAACAGGTCGTGCCTAGATTGCCGTTCTCCTAGTGCGCAAGCCAGCTTGAGCCGGCCTGCCGCGACCTCTTCCAGCCGTGCGTCATGTCCGCCCGACAGTTTGAGGAACTCCGCGCCCATCGCCGTTGAGAAGCAAGGCTCGACCACCAGACCGCGCCCTAGCTCCTCCATCACGATCAACATGTCCACGGCGCTGCCCTCGAATCCGCCCACGGACGCCGGCAAGGCCAATGCCATAGCGCCGAGTTCGGCCAGCGCGCGCCACGCTTTCTCGGATGTGCCGAGCTCGCCATGGATGGTAGCGCGGCGCTGCTCGAAGCCGTAGTCCTTTTCAATCCAGCGGCGTAGCGCGTCGGCGAATTGCTGTTGTTCCTGCGTATAGTCGAAGTTCATGATGACCCTCCTTACAGGCCCAGTACGAGCTTGGCGACGACGTTCTTCTGGATTTCGTTAGAGCCGCCGTAGATCGCTATCTTTCGATGGTTTAGGTACAGCGACGCGAGGGGCGCCGCGTCGTCGTTCTGCGTGATGCAGTGTGCGCGCTCCCCGGCGAGGAACGCAGGATCAAAGGGTGCACCATAGGGCCCCACCGTCTCGAGCATCAGCTCGGTGATAGCCAGTTGGATCTCACTGCCCTTGATCTTCAACATGGAAGCCTCTGGGGCCGGCGACGTCCGGTGACCCTCCTGAGAGATGGTCTTCTGTACGAGCATTTCAAGCGCCATCAACTCGATCTCCAAGGAGGCCACCTTGATGGCGAACACTGGATCCCTCATCAACGACTCGCCGTTCTTGCGCTGCTTGTGTGCCAACTGTTTGAGCAGCCGCAACTCCCGCTTGGAGCGCCCAACAGCGGCGATGTTGGTGCGCTCATGCCCCAGGAGGTACTTGGCATAGGTCCACCCGCGGTTTTCCTCGCCGATCAAGTTGTCCACCGGCACTCGGACGTTATCGAAGAACACTTCGTTAACCTCGTGCTCCTCATCGAGCATAATGATGGGCCGCACCGTGATGCCGGGGCTGTTCATGTCGATCAACAAGAAGGAAATTCCTTCCTGCTTGCGCGCCTTCGAATCGGTACGCACGAGGCAGAAAATCATGTTGGCGTACTGCGCCCACGTCGTCCAAGTCTTCTGGCCATTCACAACGTAGTGGTCGCCGATGCGTTCGGCGCGGGTCTTAACCGCAGCCAGGTCGGAGCCAGCATCCGGCTCCGAATAGCCCTGACACCACCAGTCGTCGCAGTTCAGAATACGCGGCAGGTAATGGCGCTTCTGCGCCTCACTGCCGAAGGCCATGATGACCGGTGCCACCATGTTGACGCCAAAAGGCATGATAATCGGAGCACCGGCCACAGCGCACGCCTCGTCCCAGATGTGGCGCTGCACTGCTGTCCAACCGGTTCCACCGTAATCGACCGGCCAACTGGTCCCCACCCATCCTTGCGCGGCCACGATTTTGTGCCAACGCACGAAGTCCTCACGACTCAGCCGCCTGTGGTTGAGCACCTTGTCCCGTAGATCCTCGGGCAAATTCTGCTGCAGCCATGCGACCACGGTATCGCGGAATGCCAGGTCCTGCGGGCTATACGTCAGATCCACGTTATCTCCAATTATGACTATTTCGACTCAAAGAGAGGACAAGGCACACCGCCATTCGCGGCACAGCGGCATCGCCATATCGCAGATGCCCCAACCGGTAATTGCGCCGACGCTTAGACAGGCGGCCAGTTGAAGACGTCCGCCGTCTCCTCCAGTGGCGTGAGCGCGCTGCGCACCGCTGGCAGCGCATGCTCGGCGATGCTTTGCACCGTCCAGCCTTCGGACTGGTGCACGGACTTGACCGGGCGCGGCTGGCTCATAAGCATGATTTCGTTGCCACGTACGGCGAACACCTGGCCATTAACATCCGCGGCCAAGTCACTGGCCAGAAAGACCGCCAGAGGCGCAACCTTGGCCGAGGTCATCAGTTGCTGCTTGCGCTGAGCTGCCAACCTCTGGGCGTCGGTCGTGATGGGCACTGACGCGACCATGCGCCCCCAGGCGAACGGTGCGATGCAATTAGAGCGCACACCCGAACGTTGCATATCAATGGCGATTGTGCGCGATAGACCAACGATGCCCATCTTGGCAGCCGCATAGTTGGCCTGCGCGCGGTTGCCAACTAGGCCCGAAGTAGATGTCATGTGGACGAAGGACCCGCCGCCCTGCTCCTTGAAGAGCCCAGCTGCCGCTCTGCTGGTATAGAAGGAGCCGTACAGATGCACCTTCATGACGGCGTCCCATTCTTCTTCGCTCATCTTATGGAAGTAGCGGTCTCGCAGAATGCCGGCATTGTTGACCACGCAGTCGATTCGCCCGAAGCTGTCGACCGCCTGTTGGATCAGGCGTTGCGCACCTTCGCGCGTGGCAATGGAGTCCGTGTTGACGGCAGCTTCGCCACCCGCGGTGCGGATTTCCGCCACCACCGCCGCTGCCGGCCCTGCATCACTTCCCTCGCCACTGAGTGACACACCAATGTCGTTCACCACCACGCGCGCGCCAGCTTGCGCCAACTGCAGTGCGATGTCGCGGCCGATACCGCCTCCGGCCCCCGTGACCACAGCTACCTTTCCTAACATGGATTCGTTCATGAATTCACCTTTAATCATTTAAAACGCGCCTGCGCGTGGCTGATCACCACGACCCCACGCGCGACCACGTGGCCCTCGAGCGCCACGTGGTCGCGCTCGTCCCACATTCGGAACTCGATCTCCTCGGCCGGGTAGATCGGCGCCGAAAAGCGTGCGTCCAGAGCGGTCAGCCGTTGTGCGTCGCTCGCCGCGAAGGCCCGGATGGCCGCCATGGCCGCGAAGCCATAGGTCGCTAGCCCGTGCAGGATGGGTCGGGGAAAGCCCGCGCGCTGCGCCGCCTGCGGGTCGATATGCAGTCGATTGTTGTCGCCGCACAACCGATACAGCAACGCTGCATCAGCACGCACGGAGTACTGCACGCGCAGATCCGGCTCGCGCGCCGGCGAAGCAATCAGCGCCGGCAGGGGTTCGTCGCCCAAGACGAGATCGTCTGCCCCGGTCGCCGAAAACCCCCCATCGCCGCGACAGAAGAACAGTTGCCAAGCGCGCCCGTAGCGATCGCCACTCTCCGATTGCAGCGTCTTGCACACTGTTATCAGTGCGCCCTTTCCCGCCCCCTTATCGACGATGCGGCACACACGCGAAATACCAACGACGCGGCCATGTACAGGCAAGGGACGCTCCAACGCAATCCGCTGCTCGCCGTGGACGAGGCGCGCGGCATCGATCTCCATCGACTTCTCATCACGCGCCCAGAAACCTGGAGAGGCGATAACGGCGGCCATGGAAGGGACGGCCACCTGGTTGGTCTCGTCCACCAGTTGCAGTTGACGTGCGTCGAGAGGATCGGACACGGCGCCAACAGCCAGCGCATAGAGCGCCGAGTCGCGGGCGGTGTAGTCGTGGACGACTGTGCGGCTCCAAGCCTTGACGGCGTCTAGGTTCACGTGCCCTCTCCCACCCGGTCTAGCACGAAGACCGGCACCCTGACACTACCGGCGCGGCCGAATGCAACGCGCACCGGGGTGCCAACGGCAAGCCGCCCGGGTGCTGCATCCACGATATTGCTGAGCATGCGCACGCCTTCCTCCAACTCAACGAAGGCCAACACCTGCCGGTCCGAGGCCGCACCAGTCACGGTGTACGTATAGATGTGACCCCGGCCGCTGGCTTCGGCCCAATCCACTTCCGTCGAAAAGCAATGCGGACAACTGTGGCGAGGGTAATAGTGAGCACGCCCGCAGACGCGGCAACGACCGTACAGGAGACGGCCCTGCGCGGCGGCGACGAAGAAGGCCTCGTTTTCGGGATTGGTGGCAGGAGCTGGCCACTCGCGGTCATCTGAGAGAAACATGTGATCAATTCCGTCCAAGAATGAGTGTGGCGCTGCCGTGGCGGGCGCCTAGGTTGCCGCCCATGCCCTGCGCCAAGGCGATCTCGCATCCGGGCACTTGCACATTGGGATGGGCTTCGCCGCGTAACTGACGTACCGCCTCGATCACTTTGGTAATTCCGCCGCGATTGGCTGGATGGTTGTTGCATAGTCCTCCGCCGTCGGTGTTGAAGGGAAGTCGGCCAACGCCGGAGATAAGATTGCCGTCCTGCACAAAGCGCCCACCTTCGCCCTTGGGGCAAAAGCCCAAATCCTCTAGCTGGAGCAGCACGGTAATAGTGAAACTGTCGTAGATTGACGCGTACTGGATGTCTGACGGCTTCACGCCGGCCTCGGTGAAGGCCTGCGCTCCCGACTGCGCCGCGCCGGTGACCAGCAGGTCTTCCCAGCTGCTGTAAACGCCGCGCACCGCTTCGCCCGCACCAAGCACGCTCACCACTGGGCGCGCCAGGCTACGCGCAATCTCAGGACGGGTGACCACCAGCGCACCGCCTCCGTCGCTAACCACACAGCAGTCGAGCCGATGGAGTGGGTTCGCAACCAACGGTGAGTTGATGACGTCCTCGACTGTCACGAGCTGCCGCAGCATCGCATAGGGGTTGTGTTGTGCATGCGTAGAGGCTGCAACCTTGATCCAGGCCAGTTGCTCGGCCGTCGTCCCGTGTTCGTACATGTGGCGGCGCGCGACAAGCGCGTAGCCGGCTAGGGTGTTCATGCCGAAGGGCTGTTCGAAGGCGGCGTCCGGCGAGGCGGCGCCGTATTCGCGGGGCTTGGCCATTGACGGATCGGTGCGTGGTTTTCCGGCCAATGTAATCAGGGCGACATTGCATTTGCCCGTCGCGATAGCCTGAGCCGCGTGCGCGACATGGACGAGGTAGGACGACCCGCCCGTCTCCGTGGTGTCCAGGTGCTTCACCCGCAGTCCTAGGTAGTCCAGCATTGAGAGAGGCCCCAGCCCCGGCACATCTCCGGCACAGAAGTAAGCGTCGACGTCCTTGATGGAAAGCCCCGCATCAGCCAGCGCGCCTCGCGCACATTCGGCATGCAACTGGGCGACCGAGTGGTGTTCTGCTTTTCGAAGCGGGTGTTCGAAAGCGCCCGCGATGCACGCTTTTCCCTTGATGGTCATGAGAGGACTTCCGAATGAAACGGTGCCATTGGCGGAGCTGTACAGCGGGCTCCGTGCTAATAGTCCGTGCTGTATTTGTCGGAATATTCTGCTGAACAGAATATCGTTCTGTATTCAGAACTGAATTCTGTCCTAAGTTCAGAGAAAGCGCAATAGGGTTAGAATGGATAGACGTTGGCGTCTTTCGACCCCAACCCCTGGGGCATTTGCGGCCGCCCTTCCGAGAAGACTCACCCTTTGATCGAATGAACGCCTCTATCTCTGCTGTAGACGATTGCGCAATATCTGAAAAAATTGGTGCAACGGTTTACGAAGCGCTGCGTGCAAAAGCAATCACGCACTCCTTCCTTCCTGGCGAACGCCTGAACGAAGGCGTGCTGGCTAACGAACTACGCGTTTCGCGTACTCCGCTACGGGAAGCGCTCAACCGACTGGCTACAGAAGGCTTTTTGCGCTCTGTATCAGGGAAAGGCTTCTTCTTTAGGGAGCTCGACCCAAAGGAGCTTTTTGATCTGTACGAATTGCGTTTGACGGTTGAACTAGCGGCGGTGCAATTGGCTGCCACGCGTGCGAGTACTGAGCAGATTGATGCGCTCGCGGCAATGGTGGGTGACGACGCGACCAGAGAGGAATGTTCGGCAGCAGAGTTAGTGGCTCAGGACGAGCAGTTTCACGAGCGCCTCGTTGCACTGGCCGGAAACGTTGAGATGTGCCGTCTACTGGACAACATCAACGCGCGCATACAATTCGTGCGCTGGATCGATGTGGGTACGCCGACTCGCCGAGCCACGCACCATGACCACAAGGCGATTGTGCAAGCATTGAAGAACGGCAACATCAAATCTTGCACGGCGCGTCTAAGGAAGCACATCGAACGCCGCCAAGACGAGATCATCGAGGCAGCCCACACCCGCATTGCTCAGTTGTTCACTGAACGCGCATCTCGCGTGCGTCGCTGATCTATCGACGGGCAGGTGCCCGGTATGTACCCGGACAGGCACTTCCGAACGTAATGTGATCGAGCTAATGCAGGAACACATGAGCTTCACGAAATTGGCAGATACCGCTCTAAAGCGGTGCCGCTGCCTGCTGGACTATGGCTCACTCGAATCATCAACGGGACTCGTAAGCCCTCGCTGAAAGGGATTGGCTGTGATCGATACGGCCCCTTACCGTCGTTTTTTACCGTTAGAAGCCATTATCGCTAGCAAAATCCTGTTTCAGTGAAGTGGAGATGCACCGTTTGGCCGCCTCTTCATTTAACGCCACATCAGCGTGGCCTTGGTCGGCGGGCTGGTTGACTTAGTCATGGGAAGGCTATCGGGAAAACCAGGTCTGCACCACCGTAACCAGCCGATCGCCTAACCACACCATTGCTTTTTGTGTCCTAGCCCGTACGATACTTGCTCTCCACGCTATCGCCTGCCTTGATTGAGCGCCACAAACGACAGTAGAGCGGCCCCCAAGATGAGCATGCCCGAAATCAGCCAAAGCCCCAGCTGCAACGAGGCCGTGGTGCTCTTCACATAACCAATAAGGCTAGGATGACAAATCCCCCGCCTCAAGGCGTGCCGGTTCGATTCCCGCCCCAACCACCAGAATTTGAAAGCCGCTACTGCTGAACTGCACCCCTAAAGTTGGACACCGATCCAACTTTAGGGGTGTTTTTTTGACGTGCCCCCGGAAATTGGACGGTTTAAAATTGGAGAGGGGTTGCCTATGCAGAGCGGCTTTTTGTTTGGCTCTAGAAAGGAGGCGAGACTATGCGTGTGCCGAATCAAACTCTCAGCCGGAATGCCATGCTCTTGATGCAAGCGCCAAATCATCGGCAACGTCAAATTACGCTTACGGCTCAACACCTCATAGACGCGATTGCGTTTGCCGATCATAGGCTCTAAATCTTTCGGCTTAAGACCGCCCTGCTCCATTCTAAACTTGATGGCCTCGACAGAATCCGGCAAATCGATCGGATAGTGTTTGGCCTCATAGGCCTGAACCAACGTGGTCAGAACATCTAGCAGATCGCCATCAGGCGTACCCAATTCTGGATCCGATTCCATTAGCCTAGAAATTATCTTTAGAGCCGACTTGTAATCGGCCTCAGTATGTACGGTGCGGATTTCCATAATCACTGCATTTCCACGGTTTCGGCGTCGATCTGGTCATATTCGGCGTGCATGCCGACAAACTCCACGTAAACGGTGCCGAGCTTGACCGCAACAACAACTATTAATCGTAGTCATTGCCTTTTGTATTGAAGGCCACACGCCGCCTCTTGAAGGTGCTGGCGCTGCGATAGTCTGCCTTGATGTCAGCAGACTGAGCCCATTTCGCTTTAGCAATCTCATCTGCCCAGGCCTTCAGAGGTTGTTCCGCATCCGGATGCGTGTCCCAGAACTGATTTCAGTCCCAATTGGGGACTACCGCAACCATCTACCCGTCTCACTCGTCGGTCAGTCCCTGGAGGCACCGGTGACATCAATTCTGCCGCAGCAATGCGAGGGCGCGAACGGAATGATGCTAATCAGGCAAGGTGTCCAATAAATCCACGTCATTGACAAATATGACCTTCGCCTTATGTACTGGGCACGACATCTCAACCTCGGAATCAGGGTGTATATGAAGATCATCGCCCCGTAGGCCTTGCCACATTGCCAAGTATCTATGAGAACCATACTTCCTGCCTTTGATAGCAGCCTCAACACCTCCTTTCCACGGAAGCACGACCAACTCGCCCTTTCGGGCTCGCTCCGCCAAATTTGGCTGTTCTCGCGCCAACTCCTTGCCCCTCTCCCAACAGGCTATTAACCCACCATCCTCCCCATGCCAAAGCTGTTTGTTTGACAGCCCTGTTCTGTTGCTTGCTTGTGCTGACCGCTCAATCACCATTCTGCGCTCCCGTCACCATGGCCAAGAAATCACTTTCTCCCAAGACTCTCAAGCAGGCACCCTGAGCAATAAGCGCTTCGGCTTTCAGATGCTTGGAACTCTTGCTCTTGCCCGCCAGTTTCGTAATATCCTGATCCCCAACGACCAAAATGGTCGTCTTTCTGTTCACCCCAGAGGCAATATCACAGCCAACTTCCGCGGCTAGCCTGGCGGCTTCAGGTCGTGACATCGATAACTGCCCAGTGAAAACCACTACCTCTCCTGCGAATGGGCCCTCGGCGTTACCCTCCTGCGCAATAGGTGCGATGTAGCTGCCATCAGGTTTAGGCAATCGCCGCTCGACGCGCTTCAGCCACCAGTCCAACGATTTGCCACTCTCTCTGACCGCACGGACAACGATCATTCCCGCCGCTGTAGCGTCTTCTAATGCGTCATGATGGCGGAATCGGATGCCAAGCATATGGGCAACATTGGCGAGGCCGTAGCCTTTTTGCGCTACCGCCGGCCATGCCCGTCTTGCTACCCGAGCTGAGTCCAGCCATATGCAATCAAACAGTCGCTCTCCAGAGGCGCGAAATGCTTGAGCCAATGCGGCTCGGTCAAACCCTGTATGAGCGACCACAACTGACCCGCGCAGCCTTGTCTCTAACTCTCTGGCCGCCTCGCGGAACGTAGGCGCGCCGGCAATCGCAAGCTCGTCAATGCCGTGGACAGACACGTTTACAGGGTCGAAAAAGTCTTTGGGATCGACCAAGGACGACCACTGATCGACCACCTCCCCACCTCGGAACACGGACAGCCCGATTTGGCAAATACTCGCCATGTTCGGGTTAGCCGTCTCTACGTCAATGGAAACGAAGCTAGGCATAACCTTCACCGAAGTAACAAATCTATTCCAATGGTAGCTCATCTCATCAACAAGCGACCGTAAACCTAGCCGTCGCATTTGCGATCGAACTGCTTGAGCTTGCGCAACTCGCTTATGTCAAAATCGGCGTACTTCTTCTTCCATGTGTAGAAGGTTGTCTTCGACACTCCAGGCTGCCGACAGACGTCGACCCCCGCCGTACCGCTCCCGGCCAACGCACCTGCAATTGAAGAGCCGCTACTGCAATGCTGCCGGGGATCGTAATAACCCCCCCCGTATGGGTTTGACGAAAAGGCTTAAGCCCGCCACAATCACCGCATGAATTACGGTGAATATATCTGGCAATCGCCGCATTGGCCCACTTGGCAATACGACCTCACCGCCCTGGCAGAGCCTTTGGCGGCCGTTAGTCGCGCCCAAGGCCTGCTGCTCGGCCGCCTCGCAGACGTAGGCATGGCACTACGCGACGAAGCCAGCCTAGCCGCGCTAACCGAAGATGTAGTTCAAACCAGCGCCATCGAGGGCGAAACCCTGAACGTCGCTTCAGTTCGATCCTCCGTCGCACGTCACTTGGGCGTTGACATCGGCGCCCTAGAGCCGGTTGATCGTCACGTCGAGGGCACGGTGGACATGGTATTGGATGCCACATCTCACGCAACGGCCGCTCTTACCTCTGCTCGCCTATTCGGCTGGCACGCCGCGTTATTTCCCACCGGCTATTCTGGCATCAACACCATCCGCGTAGGCCGTTGGCGAAACGACTCCACAGGTCCCATGCAGGTCGTATCAGGTTCTATTGGCCGACAGAAAGTGCATTTCGAGGCTCCCCCCGCCGACCGGCTAGCAGCAGAGATGGAACAGTTCTTAACGTGGCTGAATAATCCCGCACCAAAAGAACCTGCCCTCATTCGAGCCGGCCTCGGTCATCTATGGTTCGTCACGCTGCACCCGTTTGACGACGGCAATGGCCGCATTGCGCGTGCGATCGGTGATTTGCTCCTAACCCGTGCAGATGGCAGCCCGCAACGCTTCTACAGCCTGTCCGCGCAAATTCAACGCGAGAGAAAAGCCTACTACGACGTCCTCGAACGCACACAAAAGGACGACATGGACGTGACGCCGTGGTTAGGCTGGTTTCTGGCCACTCTGCTCAAGTCCATCGAACGTGCTCATGTCGTACTGGACCAGGTCTTCACCAAAGCGAAGTTCTGGCAACACGCCGCATCTATCCCGATGAATGAACGACAGATCAAGGTGCTAAATCGACTGCTGGATGGATTCGAAGGAAAGCTGACAACCAGTAAATGGGCAGCGCTGGCCAAGTGTTCGCAGGACACCGCACTGCGGGATATTACCGAGCTGCTTCAGCACGGCGTTTTGCGCAAGGCCACTGGTGGAGGGAGAAGCACGCACTATGAGATCAAGCCCCCTAGTTAACGTCGGCCTCGTTAAACGAGAGATTTCACGACGCGATACGTCGGTCCCAAAACAACGTAAACAGAATGGATGTAGACGCGTTGCCACATCAAAGCAAGGACGCTTGCAGCACAGTGCTCGATTAGGACGAACACCCGCATAACGCAACAATTTGCCTGAGTGCAACTACCGGGTAACATGTCGTGTAAGTAGAAGTACGCACATGGACAACCCCGTGACCACAAATCCCCACGACAGCTCCCCACAAGAGCCACTGATCAACGTGACTGCGCTCCGCAAGGCACTAGATCAGTTCGCCACAGACCGCGACTGGACTCAATTCCACTCACCCAAAAACCTGGTCATGGCCCTAACCGGCGAGGTAGGCGAACTCACGGAAATCTTCCAATGGATGACCGAAGAGCAATCGCACGCCGCCGGCACCAACCCTGATACTGCACAGGCAGTAAAGGACGAACTCGCAGACGTGCAGCTTTACCTAGTCCGTCTGGCATCGGTACTGGGCGTCGATCTCAACGAAGCTGTGCAATCAAAGCTTCAAAAGAACGCCGAAAAGTACCCTGCCGACAAGGCAAAAGGTTCAAGCAAGAAATACACAAAACTCTAAAGCTCACCCATTCATTGCGCGGAGCAAGCAGTAATGATCGTCTACGAAGCCGATAAGAAACAGTTTCTACACCACACTGACTATGACGACATTGAAAACGTCATCTTAACGAGCTTCAAGACAGTCACGGGGAAGGGCGTCAACACATCCGAGCTACGATCTTGGAGAGAATCGCTCAGTCACGTGGCAATGGTGCTGCGTGATGATGACATCCCCGACGATATGGGCGTCGCCGTCGAGCTGCATATCCCGCAATCATCAAAGCGAATCGATGTCACGCTGACTGGCCGAGATGACGCCGGCAACAAAAACGTAGTCGTCATCGAACTCAAGCAATGGGAAAAAGCCGTCGCGACTGACAAAGACGCTATTGTCGTGACGTATCTGGGCGGAGGACAAAGAGAGGTCGTGCACCCGTCGTATCAAGCTTGGTCATACGCATCTCTGCTCGAGGGTTTTAACGAGGCGGTTTACGACGGCGGAATCGCCATCAGGCCATGTGCCTATTTACACAACTACACACGCGACGGCGTCATCGACGCGCCTCATTATTCTGGATATACGGTAAAGGCCCCACTGTTTTTAAAGGGCGCGAAAGAACGGCAGCAGCTGCGAGATTTCATTAAAAAGCACGTTAAATATGGGGACTCAAAAGAGATTCTCTACGAACTCGAAAACGGCCGTATTCGTCCCTCGAAAGCCCTGGCAGACGCATTGAAGGGCCTGTTGACCGCCAAGCCAGAGTTCGTTCTGATCGACGATCAAAAAGAGGTCTTTGAGGCCGCCTTGGCGGCGGGCCGCACTGCGTCGGCCGATGCGCCAAAAGTCATCATCATTGAAGGCGGGCCAGGTACGGGCAAGACGGTGCTCGCTATCAATCTACTGGTCCGGCTGACGAGCTCGGGCCTGTTAGGGCAATACGTTTCAAAGAACGCCGCGCCGCGCGAGGTGTATCAATCAAAGCTGGTTGGAACCATCACCAAGACAAAATTCGCCAGTCTGTTCTCCGGCTCGGGACGATTCTTCGACACCGAGCCAAACTCGTACGATTTCCTGATTGTCGACGAGGCGCATCGCTTGAACGAAAAAAGCGGGCTCTATGGAAACCTGGGGGAAAACCAGGTCAAGGAACTGATCAACGCATCGGCATGCACTATCTTTTTCATCGACGAAGACCAACGTGTCACGCTGAACGATATCGGCACCAAACAAGCCATCCGTGATTTTGCTGCGGCGAAAGGTGCATCGATCGAAGAATATGAACTCGCCTCACAATTTCGATGCAGCGGTTCCGATGGCTATCTGGCTTGGTTGGACAACACGCTTGATATCCGTCAGACGGCGAATCCGATGCTTGATGTGGGCGAATATGATTTCAAAGTCTTTGACTCGCCGCAAGCGTTGCATGACGCCATAGAAGCCAAGAATGGTGAGAACAAAGCGCGCGTTGTTGCTGGCTATTGTTGGCCTTGGTTGAGCAAAAAAAACCCTCAGGCTAGCGACATCGTCATTGGCGACTATCGCCGTCAGTGGAATCTCGATAAAGACAGCAGTCTATGGATCATCGCGCCCAAATCCATCGAGCAGGTCGGCTGTATTCATACCTGTCAAGGCCTGGAGGTGGACTATATCGGTGTGATCATTGGCGATGACCTTATCGTACGTGACGGGAAAATGATAACGAATGCCGAACACAGGGATCGCCATGACAAGACTATTCGCGGATATAAGACACGACTCAAGACTGACCCTGATCGGGCCAGAGCTGAGGTCGACCTGATTATCAAAAACACCTATAGAACCCTCATGACGCGTGGAATGAAGGGATGCTATGTGTATTGCACTGACAACGAAACCGCTGAGTACTTCCGCTCTTTCCTCAATGCGGGATAGCAGTGGAATGGCTCCCGTTAACTCGCTCTACTGCCGCCTACTGCTGAAAATGAGGGGGGTTACCCCATCAGGGACGGACGTTGACTGGCCGTAAAACGAGTCTTCGAGATCAACTTTCAAAATCTTGGATACCAGAGACTTCCGGAGTTAGCATTACCTTCTCGGAAACTGCCGCGCCCGTTAGAAAGAACTTGGCGACCATTTCCCTGGCGATTTTCACCGCCCGTTCGCGGCTCATGTCTATATGCTCGGTAATAGATTGCAGCGCCTGTTTTTGATCTCGCTCACGCAGAAACCTGAGGACGTCATAATGGCTGTCGAACGCTTTTGCATTCCATGCGGACTGCTCAATATCAATGTGTCTTGCGACATGGATTCGACGCGTAATAGTCTCCATGAAGGCACTGAGCTCTTTGTTCTTTGCAAGGCCGATCAATCGTCTATGGAACTCTTCGTCGGCCAGCAAAAAGTCTGCTGATGTCATCCCGGAAGAGTTCGCCATGACGCTGCTCCAGTACTCTTGAACGGCCTGGATCTCATTGTCACTGGCATACCGCAGCGCTAAAAAAACTGCACGCCGCTCTAAAGCGATTCGCACTTGGTAAAGGTCTAGCACCTCGTCCACGCTGACGCTCTTGCGAAAAAAACCTTTGTTCATGACAAACGTCAGCAGACCCTCGGCTTCGAGACGATTCAATGCCTCTCTGAGCGGTGCTCTGCTTACCCCCAACTCTCGCCCCAATGCTTGCTCATTAATGCGAGTTCCAGGACGGAAATCGTAACGCATAGCGCGATCACGTAACTCGATATACAAGCGCTCGACTGAGCTTTCTTCGCGCGACCTAGAGGTATGACCAACGCCATTACTCTGGCCACGACGCGCGTTTTCGGTTGACTGCATCTTAGGTGCCTTCACTATCTTTTAAATACCTTTTGAACGATCGCAGATTTATATCCATTTCACCATCTTGCCGTCTTTCTCCCTGGGACAAGGAAGGGACCAAAAACGGTCGACAGCAGGTGTGCCACTTTAGAACCTTTTTCATAGAATAACTCTCGCACGCGTTTTTGCTCATCGCGCGCTCGTCCCGAACGGGTGACGGCATTTCGTCCGGTGTACGCCGACCAGCCGCACATGGGCCATGGCACACCCGAGTACGGTGGCCGACCCGACGCCGCGACCGTTATAACAGGACGTTTGATTTCTGAGCATAGAGTCAGAATTTGGGTTCCGAGCCTAGAATCAGACATGAACCGTCGGGCCTCAACACCGATTGGCCTCAGTCAACTCGACCTCCCAGGTACAGCTCTCGTACTTTCGCATCGTGCAACAACTCACGACATTGGCCGCTCAGGGCCACCGTCCCCAGCGAAAGAATGTATGCCCTGTCCGAGATGCGCATGGCCTCAATCGCGTTCTGCTCGACCATGATGATGGTCACACCCTCCTGTTCGCGAACCTGCATGATCGCATCGAATACCTCGTGCAGCACTTTGGGAGAAAGTCCCGCGGAAGGCTCGTCCAGTAACAATACCCGGGGATTCGGCATTAGGGCTCGGGCCAACGCCAGTATCTGGCGTTCGCCACCAGACATCGATGCCGCAGGCGCATGGAGCTTTCGCTCCAGCACTGGATACAGCGCGCATAACTGCGAGATACGTTTGTCGCGTTCACGGACGGGAACGTAATAGCCGCCCATGAGCAGGTTCTCATACACGCTCATGGCGGTAAAAATATTGTCCGTCTGTGGAACGAAACCGAGTCCACAGCTGCGGACCTTGTCATGCACTGGCACCCCGGAGACGTCTTTGCCATTGAGCCAGACAATACCGCTACGTGTACATAGATAGCCTGCGATCGTCTTGAGCAACGTAGATTTTCCGCAGCCGTTCGGCCCCAGCAGGCAGACGATCTCTGCCGGCTCGGCGTAGAGTGAAATGCCATTGAGGATGTCCACATCCTTGATGTAGCCCGCGACCACCTCATCGATTTTAATCATGGCATTCATGATGCGATCAACTCTCTATTGGGTTCGGCCACCGTTGTGCCCAGATATGCCTGCACGACGCGCTCGTTGGCCGCCAATTCCTGAGGTTTGCAACTGGCCACGATATGACCTTGGTCCAGAACGATGCATCGGTTGCAGGCCTCGCGAATGAAATGCATATCGTGCTCTACGATCACCAGCGTCATGCCTTGTTCATTGAGGCGATGCAACGCACGCACGATATCTTGACGCAAATTGGGGTGTACCCCGGCCGTCGGCTCATCCAGCATCAGCAGGCGCGGACGCGCCATCAACGCGCAGACGATACCCAGAAGTTTTTTCTGTCCGCCCGAGATGGCCGACGCAGGCAGATGGCTCACCGGGGTAAGTAATAGTTCGTCGAGCAATCGCATGGCCTGCTCACGAGTGGCGCGCTCCGCCCTGCGCATCGAGGGGCCGTTCAAGAGCGTGGACATCACGCCGTGCATGCTCGTATCGGCTGCCATTGCGACTTCCAGTACCGACATCTTCTGCGGCATGACGGGCAGTTGGAACGTACGCGCCAGGCCTTCTTTGACGATACGGAACGTAGACATCGACGAAATACATGCTCCGTCGAGCATAACCGAGCCCCGATCGGGTGCGATAAAACCGCTGATGATGTTCAACAAGGTACTTTTGCCCGATCCGTTAGGCCCCAGCAGTCCGACGATATCGCCCTTATCGACTTGGAATTTGACGTCTTGCAGCACCTGAAAAGCGCCGAAGGACTTTGCCAAGCTATTGACTTCCAAAATGGATGTTGTCATGTCGGGATCCTCAGTTTTTCGGGCAACAGACCGTCCTTGCGCCACATCAGGCAGGCCAGGAGAATCGCGCCGATGAGACCCAGACGCAACGCACCCGACACGTCAGAACCAAAGCCCAACAGATCGCGCAAGAAAGGAACAAAGGCATAGACCGTCTGCACCAAAATGACGCCTAGCAGAACCCCGGATGTCCTGCCCATGCCACCGATCATCACCATGGTCCAGAGCACGAAAGTCTCTGCTGCCAGCATGAACTCGGTGCCTGCGAAGCTAAAGTAATGCGCATACAGCGAACCCGCCAGCGCGGTGACGGCGCCACCGCACATGACCGCGTGCGATTTGAGTTTCTGCAGGTCGTACCCCATGCACGCTGCCAGGGCGGGTTGCTCGCGCATCAGGCGCAGGGCGCGCCCAAACCGCCCATCGCCCAACCGTGCCGATAAAACGGCAGTCACGGCCACGACGCCCAACACCACAGCGGTGAAATAAACTTGATCCCACGGACTGACTGCGGACTCAAACAGCCCGGGAATGCCTGTGATGCCATTGGCGCCGCCGGTCAGTTGATCTTCGTTGAGCGCTACCGTGCGCAGAATCTCAGCCACCGCCAGCGTGGCGATTCCCCAATAGTCAGCCGCCAGCCTGCGGCCCAACCGTGCCATCGCCCAGCCCAATATCATGGCGGCAATCACGCCCAGGGGAATACCCACCAACACCGGCCAGCCGCGCGCATGCGCGATGCCTGTAGCGTAGACGCCAACGCCCGCAAACGCGATGTGCCCAAAGTTGAGCAGGCCGCCATATCCTGCCAGGATATTCAGACCCAACGCCATGATGGCGTAGATCCCCGCGATAGTGACGGTGAAAAACAGAAAATCATACACGGCGAACCTCTCTGTCGAACAACCCGTAGGGTTTGAACAGCAATGCCAGCAACAGGATCAAAAACGAAGCCGCGCTGATATAGGAAACGGGCAGGAAGACCAACGTTTCTCCAAACAGTGGGCCAAAGTTGATATTGGTGACAACCGTCTCCGTCAGGGCGATCAGCAACGCGCCTGCGACTGCACCGATGGGATTACCCAGGCCACCAAGAATGGCGGCGGCAAAGACCGGCAACAACAAGTCATAGCCCAAGTTGACGTGCGCACCGGTCGACAGCGACAGCATGCTGCCACCCAACCCCGCCAACATGCCGCTGATAAAGGTCACACCATTGGTCAGGCGCGTCGCACTCAACCCCGACGCGTCGGCCAGAGCGGGATTGCACGCCAGGGCGCGCATAGCTCGACCGACCTGGGTATGAAAGAGCACCAGCACGAATAACGCCAACAACACCAACGTGGTGAGCACGAACCACAACTGGGCGCTGGAAAAACGCGCGTCGCCGATGGTCAGGGGCTCTGTGTACGGCCGCGAAAACATATGGGGAAAGGAGCCTGCGATGCCCAACACACTGGCTACCAGCACCATGGAAACTGCCAACGAGCCAATCATGGCAATGGCCGGCCCGCCCTTCAGAAGCCGATCGAATATCAACAACTGTATGGCCAGCGTGAGCAGACCCGTCAAGATCGACGCCAGCACCACCGCCATGATCAATGGAGCGCCCGCGCTATGAATGCCGTAAGCCAAGAACGCGCCACACATGGCATATTGCACGTGGGCAATGTTGGGAAATTTGATCAACCCGTAAAGCATGCTTAACCCTAGCGTGATCAGCGCCAGATCAGCCGTGCGCAACAAGGTATCTATCAAAAACTGCAGCATCGCAATTCGCTCCTAAAGGATGTGCGGTGCCAACCGCACGCCGCACATCGATGACTCAGCCTCGACCTAACGCAGTACGAGCGCGCCACCCTCGTACTTCAGGCGGTCGTACGGGGGATCAACCCGCTGGCCTTCTTCATCCAGTTTGATCTCGCCGGTCACCCCCGTGAATCCTGCGTCGCTCACCTTTTTCAAACCGGCGATGATCTCTGCGGGTGTCGTGCCCTTGCCCTGCTCGATTGCAGCTGCCAGCATCAACACGCCGTCATAGCCGTAGCCATTGAACGCGGTCTTAAAGCCTTCGTTGAACTTGGTCTTGAAGGTATTCTCGTAGGCTTTGCCTAGATCGCCCTTGGCCGAGCCCAGCTCCATGCCGATCTGGCCTTCCGCAATCTCGGCAGGCGTGTCGGACACGCTCATGCTCATGATGTAGGCATACCAGGGCACGTCGCGCAGACCTAGTTCCTTGGCTTCACGGTTGATCACGGCCGACTCGTGTCCATAGGCGGTATACAGATACGCATCGGGCTTCGCCCGGGCCAATTGCTGCAGCTCCCGACGATAAGTGGACTGCCCGCCCGTATAGAGCACCTGTGCGGAAATCTTGCCTCCGAGTTTCTCGAACTCTTCTGTGAAACCGTGCGCCACGCCCTGCCCGTAGGCATTGTTCGGCGCGATCAACGCCACATTGCGATGCCCCATTGCGTAAACGTCTTTAGCGGCAAACAGATTGCCGGCCGCCTCCAGACCAACAATGTTGAAAGCCGACGCCCCCAGGTCACGCACCTTGTTGCTGCTGCTGCCGATATTGAGATGGACAACATTCTCCTTGACCAGATATTGCGCCATGGGCAGCGTGATGCTCGAGGAGTACTCACCGAGCACGGCCGGCACTCGGTCGACGGTGATCAGCTTGCGGGCTGCAGTAAGCGCCGTGGTGGGGTTGTTGCCCGAATCCTCAATGATGACCTGTAGCTTCTTGCCCAACACGCCGCCCTTGGCATTGACGTGTTCGACGCCCAGCTCAATGCCACGCCGCATATCTTCGCCTACGGTGGCCGATGGTCCGGTTAGAGGTAGCACCACGCCCAGGGAAATGGTGTTCTGGGCCCAGGCCGACGAGGTGATGCCGCTCATCAAAATTGTGCTCGCGCACAAGGTGAGAAAATGTCGTTTCTTCATGATTTTTCCCTCAGGGATCTAGAGTGTTGAAACATTGACAGCACAAACCACAACATCGACACAAGCTGCGCATCGCCGACCATGCCGGAGCACTTCAAAAAACAAATAGTTCCTCCGTCGACCGTAGTCGGTAATGCGGATGCGTCTTTACGACAGCATCAAACCTCAAACAAACGGCCCCATTGCGGCAATACGTCGTCGATACCCGCCAGGCGTAAGGCATGCCAGGCCATCGCGCTGTTGCTCGCCAGTACCGGCTTTCCCAGTAACTGCTCGATCTCGCGTGTGTGATCGCACATTCTCAGGCTGGTGCACGACACAAAAACAGCCTCCACGTCAGGGGCGGCGCCTATCTTCAGGATGGCGTTTTTGAGCGTCTCGGCGTCGATACACGCCACGTCGGCATCCACCGCATGATTGAAAGTGGCGATGCGTGAGATCTCGACCCCTTTCTCTTCAATATGTTTTTTGAACAAATTATTGACCGACTCTACATAGGGCGTCAGCAACGCGATGCGCTTAGCGTTCAGCGCCTTGAGGCCTGCCATCGCAGCGGTAATCGGCGTGGTACAAGCAACACCGGGCCGCACGCGACGAATCTGCGAGAAGATCTCCTCCTCGCCGATAACAATGGACCCGGACGTACAGCCGAACGCCACCACCTGAAGATCGATGCCAGGCAGCAGCAACGCTGTGCCAGTGGCAATATCTTTGTGCATCTCCATCAGCAACGCCGGCGTGATGTCGGGCGGGCAAGGAATGCGGGATTCAAAGAAGGCCACACCCGGCAGATCGATGATGCGGCGCCATTCGTACTCCATGGTCTGGTCGATCGAGAGCACGATCAAACCTAGCGCTGCGCGAGACATCAGGCCGCCATCCATGTTGAACGGCAGTATCTCGTAGGGAATGTTGTCGAGTATGGCGGTCATTTCAGTGTCATTCCAGTGAGGTCGATCTCGGGTTTCTTGCCGTGCATGATGTCGGTGACAACGCGCGCAGTGCCGCAAGCCATCGTCCAGCCCATATGCCCATGGCCCGTATTGAGGTACAGATTCCGATGGCGACTCTTGCCCAGGATGGGGGTGCCCTGCGGCGTCATCGGGCGCAGCCCGGCCCAATAATCAGGCTGGCTATAGTCGGCGCCGTTGGGGAAAAGCTGTCGAGCGACTTTGAGCATCGGTTCGAAATCCGCAGGCTTATGGCTACGGTCGTAACCCGTGAACTCTGCCGTCGCCGTCAAGCGCAAACGATTTCCATAGCGTGCCCAGGCAACCAACGCCTGTTCGTCGACCCCACACATACTGGGCGATTCATTCGTGTCGCTAATAGGGAACGTGACCGAATAGCCCTTAACCGGATAAACAGGCAAGCGATAGCCCAGCGCATGCGACAGCAGCGGCGAATCGCAACCTAGCGCCAACACATAGTCGTCGCCCTGAATCAGACCGCGGCTGGTGTGCACGCCACGAATGCGATCACTATCGGCGTCGATCCGCTTGATGGACGTGTCCATCAAGAACTCCACCCCTGCAGCCTCGCAACGACTGACCAAGCTGCGCGTGAACAGACGGGCATCGCCGCTTTCATCAGTTGGACTCAGAATCGCGCCAGCGAATCGCGAATGCGCCAGCGCTGGCTCACGCTGAACGGCCTCTTCGTGGGTCACACCGCGCAGCGGCACACCGCCGTCGACCAGCACCTGCATGTTGGCCAAGCCTTTCTGAAAAATGGCCTCGTCACGGTACACATACAGCGCCCCTGTGCTGAGCAGGTCGTACTGCAAATCCAGCTTTTGGGTAAGGGTGCGCAATTCCTCTTGCGAATAGCGGCACATCACCAGCTTGCGCATCGTGTTCGTGCGGGCTTTCTCGGCGTTGCAGTTCAGGAGAAACTGCCACAGCCAGGCCCACATGCGTGGATTCAGGTTGGGACGCAGCAGCAGCGCCTGATTCTTGTCGCGCAGCGAGCGCCACAGAATACCCGGGGCTCGCGGCGAGGCCCAGGTATAGGCGTGCCCCGGCGCGATCATGCCCGCGTTGGCATAGCTGGTCTCGTTAGCCGCGTAGGGTTGCCGATCAATTACTTTGACCTTGCGCCCCTGGGCAGCCAGATACCAGGCGGTCGTCACGCCGGCGAGCCCCGCCCCCATAACGATGGTGGTCATGTCGCACTCCTTGCGAGAGCACGCCGACGCTGACGGAGTCTGCCGATATATTGACGATGACTCATGCTGTTTCTCCTGACGTTGATCACTTTTTTGTTTCTTTGCAGCGCCGCGAGTAGGCCGTGGGTGCGGCCTCTCGAGTCATTCGAAACTCGTGGCATCCCGCTGCTTCTGGGCATGGGAGCCGGCTCAAACAAAAACCGATCTCGTATCCCGATGCATCAAGCCACTCGCTTGAGCGGGATAACGTCCTGTTGCAAGACGGTCAACAAGGCTTCCCGCTTCTTGCGCGCCTGTTCGATGCTGTCCATACGAATATGGCCGTAGCCGCGGATCTGTTCCGGTATCGACGCCAGCGCCACGGCAGTGTCATAAGTCCCGACCGTGCCCGCATCCGCCAGTCTGGCGAGCAGTTTGGCCATCAGTTGCTCATACTCGACAATCATGGCGCGCTCCAGGCGCCGCTCAGCGGTGTGACCAAAGACGTCCAGTACCGTGCCGCGCAATGGCTTGAGCCGTGCGAGCAGCTTGAATACGGGTACGATCCACGCGCCGAACTCGCGCTTGACAGGTTTTCCGGTGGCCGCATCCTGCTTGGCCAGCAGCGGCGGCGCCAGGTTGAACACCAGTTTGTAATCGCCCTCGAACTGCCGGCCGATCTGATCGAGAAATCCGCTGTTCACGTGCAGGCGGGCCACTTCGTACTCATCCTTGATAGCCAACAGCTTGAAGTAATAGCGCGCCACCGCCTCAGTCAGCGCGATCTTGCCGGGAAACTGACACTGTTCGAGCGCACGTACCTGTTCCACCAACGCCGTATAACCGTTGGCGTATTTCTCGTTTTGGTAATCGACAAGAAAGTTGCGACGCCAGGCAATGCGTTCTTCCAGACTGCTCATGGGCGAGGGCGAGACGCTGCCTCCCGCCGATTTCTGACGCGAGGCGAGCACGCGTTCGACTCCCGGGCCGTCCTCCGCCGTGCGGCGCCCCCAAGCGAAGGCGTCTCGATTCATGCGCGTGGCGGCGCCATTGATCTCGATAGCCTGCTCGATGGCTTGGGCCGAAATCGGGATCAAGCCGCGTTGGTACGCAAAGCCCAGCATGAACATATTCGCGGCGATGCTGTCGCTCATCAAGGCAACCGCGATGCGGCTGGCATCGACAAACTCGGTTTGATCATTTCCCACGCTATCGGCGATGTTCTTGCGCAAGCCTCGCGCAGGAAAATGCATGTCGGCATTGCGGGAAAAGTCGCCCGGCATGACTTCGGCGGTGTTGACCACCATGCGGGTCTTGCCCTTGCGGGTCAGCGCCAAGGTCTTGGAATTGCCAGCCACGATCATGTCGCAACCCAGCACCAGGTCGGCACCACCCGGCGCGATGCGTATCGTCTTGATCGCTTCGGGCGATTTTCCGAAACGTAGATGGCTCCAGACCGACCCACCTTTCTGCGCCAGGCCCGCCATATCGAGCAGCCCGCAGCCCAGGCCCTCTAGATGAGCGGCCATTCCCAAAATAGCGCCGATGGTCACCACCCCCGTTCCACCCATGCCCGCTACCAGGATGCTGTACACGCCCGACTCTAACGACGGTCGGTTCGGCTCGGACAAGATCGGGAAAAGATCGGTCGGTTCCTCGCGCTCGGCTTTACGCAGCGTGCCGCCGAGCACCGTTACGAAACTGGGACAGAATCCTTTGACGCAGGAATAATCCTTGTTGCACGAAGACTGGTCGATCATGCGCTTGCGACCCAGCTCGGTTTCCAGCGGCTGCACGGACACGCAGTTCGACTTCACACCGCAGTCGCCGCAGCCTTCGCATACCAGGTCGTTGATCAACACCCGCTTGGCCGGATCGGGAAACGCGCCCCGTTTGCGGCGCCGGCGCTTTTCAGCCGCACAGGTCTGGTCGTAGATGAGGACGGTCGTCCCTTCGATCTCACGTAGTTCCTTCTGCACGACGTTGATGTCATCACGATGGAGTATGGAGAGACCCGACGGCCAGACAGTGCTGGAGGGATACTTCTTGGGCTCGTCTGTCACCACGACGACACGTTTGACGCCTTCTGCATTCACCTGCCAAGCAATCGCAGGCACATCCAGCGGGCCATCGTGGCGCTGGCCGCCCGTCATGGCTACGGCATCGTTGTACAGGATCTTGAAAGTGATGTTCGTCTTGGCCGACACGGCAGCGCGGATGGCCAATAAGCCAGAATGGAAATAGGTGCCGTCACCGATGTTCTGGAACATATGCGTGCGCTTGGAAAACGGCGCCTCGCCCACCCACGACATACCCTCTGCCCCCATCTGCGTATAGCCGATCGTGGATCGGTCCATGCTCTGCGCCATCCAGCTGCAGCCAATGCCCGCGTAGGCTTTGCTGCCTTCGGGCACCACGGTCGACGAACTGTGCGGACACCCGCTACAAAAATAGAAACTTCGCGACAGAATATCGACCAAACCATTGGGCGCGCGATAAGAACGGATTTCCTCGATACGCTTGCGCAAGGCCTCGACATCGCCATGGCCCAGCTCCACCAAGCGTTCGCCGATAGCGATGGCGATCTGGTTGGAGTCCAGCGCCATTTCGGACTGCAGCAAGACCTCGCCTTGTTCATCGTGCTTCCCGATGATGGCAGGCGCGTCCTCGGTGCCATACAGCAGTTCCTTGAGCTGGAACTCGATCAGGCTGCGCTTTTCCTCTACCACCAACACCTTGCGCAACCCGTGTGCAAAGGCGGCTGCGCCTTCGGGCTCAAGCGGCCACGTCATGCCCACCTTGTACAGGCGCAGGCCCTTTGCCGCCGCCTCGTCTTCCGACAGATGCAGTTCATCGAGCGCCTGCAGCACGTCCAGATAACTCTTGCCGTGCGTGATAACGCCCAGCACCGCGTTGCCGCTGTCAAGCACGGTGCGGTCGATACCATTGATCCGTGCGAAAGCCTTGACCGCCCGCAGCTTGTGACGATGCAACCGGGCTTCCTGATTATGCGGCGTGTCGGGCTGGCGCAAATTCACGCCATCGGCAGGCAGAGCGACGTCCTGCGGCGTGGCGATTTTGACGCGATGAATGTCGACATCGATAGACGCGGTGGCTTCCACCGTGTCCTTGACACACTTCATACCAACCCAGCAGCCACTGTAGCGCGACAGTGCCCACCCAATCACGCCAAAATCGAGAAGCTCCTGCACACCAGAGGGGCTGAGAACCGGGATCATGGCATCGACCATCGCGAATTCGCTCTGGTGGCAAGTCGTGGATGATTCACACGTATGGTCGTCGCCCATCAAGACGAGTACGCCACCCCGTTTCGACGAACCGGCCAAGTTGCCGTGGCGAAAGGCGTCCCCAGTGCGGTCGACGCCTGGCCCTTTGCCGTACCACATCGAGAAAACGCCCTCGTACTTGCCGTCCCCATCGACCTCGGCCTGCTGTGACCCCCACACCGCCGTGGCCGCCAGGTCTTCGTTCACGCCGGGCAGGAACACGATGTTATGTTTTTGCAGAATTTTTTTCGCCCTGCCAACTTGCTCATCCAATCCGCCAAGCGGCGAGCCACGATAGCCGGTGATATAGCCTGCTGTGTTCAGCCCCACCTCGGCGTCACGCAGTTGCTGCGTGATAGGCAGGCGTACCAACGCCTGCGTGCCGGTGATGAAAATACGCCCCCGGGTCAGGGTGTATTTGTCTTCCAGATCAATCGCTCGAAGTTCCATTTAGCCTCCCGCAACCTGCCTCGGCCACAATCAACCGATAACCCATGAGAAATATAAGTGTCGACAGTTGTATATGCAGGATTATTCAAAAAAGATACGAGGTATCCTATTGGTATAAATACCAATATTTATAAACACGTTTGCGTACTTAACTATTGAACACATAACTGCCGACACTTATTTAGTCAGCAGCCTTCACCGTAGCAATTGATTTGAGGAGCAACTATGAGCCTGCAGTACATCCAACCCAACGCCCGTATGAGCGCCGCCGTCAAAGCCAATGGTTTTGTATTTTTGTCGGGTCAGGTCGCCGACGACACCAGCGCGTCGGTCGCAGGCCAGACTGAACAAATTCTCGCCAAGATCGACAAGATCTTGGCCGAGGCGGGCACGAGCAAGGAAAAAATAGTCAGCGCCAACATCTGGATCGCCGATGCAGCGACCTTCAACGAGATGAATGGGGTGTGGGACGCTTGGGTACCGAAAGATCACACTCCGGCCCGCGCATGTGTGGAATCGAAACTGGCATTTCCGCAGTACACGGTTGAAATCGGGGTGATCGCCGTCGTCTGAGGCGTCCGAACAGGCTGACTTGGCATGCCCCCGCACAGGGCGAGTTATGACTAATAATCGCCTTGTGCCATGCTGACGATGAGTTGCAACGACGATCTCATGCAACCAT
The DNA here is from genome assembly GCF_054781015.1 of Bordetella muralis. NCBI lineage: Bacteria > Pseudomonadati > Pseudomonadota > Betaproteobacteria > Burkholderiales > Alcaligenaceae > Bordetella > Bordetella muralis. The sequence continues at coordinate 570,863 of NZ_BAAGVF010000008.1, forward strand.
CTCTACCTGCCTCACTCGTCGGTAAGTCTCTGTGAGGCACTGGTGCCATCAAATCTGCCGCAGCAATGCGACCTTGGTGTATCGGGCTCGCTACCGGGTAACTATCAAAAACACGTATAGAACCCTGATGACTCGTGGAATGAAGGGGTGCTATGTGTATTGCACTGACAAAGAAACCGCCGAGTACTTGCGATCTCGCATCAATGAGATATAGCGGTTTCGATCTGATCCGGCAGATCAACCGGTTGATGATCGTTCTTAGAAGAAAATAAGTGAACCCCAGGCCGCCCCGTGCCTGACAACATTACGCTGACATGGCTATCGCGCCCGCGACCGGCGCGTCCCACCCTGCCGACGACTGGCCTTATCCACCACCACATTCTCAGTAGACATACGCTCGCCACGCTCCGCCACCACCTGCAACAAATGCAACAACTGGCGCCCCTCATCCGGAGTCAAGTCCGCCATCAGCAAGTCATTCAGATGAGCAATCTCCGGCAGCATCGTGTGATACAGCGCCTGCCCAGACTCAGTCGCCATGACGTTCGTGATGCGTTTGTCGTCTGTATCACGCACCCTGTCCACCCACCCCTTGCCGCACAGCGAACCCAGCGCGCGCGAAGTCCGCACCAAGTCCAGCCTAGCAGTGGCCGCCAGCTCCGCCGATGTCAGCGGCCCATATTCCACCACCGCCGCCAGCAAACGCCACTCGCGCCGCGTAATACCAAAGCGGCCCTCGCACAGCCGCACGAACATCGGACTGGCCTGCGACCAGGCCTGGTACAGGCAATACATAGGCATCTCCGCCAGATGAAAGGGACGCTGTACGGGCACAGAAGGCATCAGAGGCTCTCCTACCTGGATTTTGTACGTTTGTTTATGCCGATATTGGATTAGATCAAGAAACACGTCCGTTGCTACAGTCTCTCCATCTTGACCACAATTCATCAAAAGACGGCAAGACAGGAGGAAGACATGATTAAACGGATGATACTGGCCGCCCTGGCAGCATGTACGCTGGCCACCTCGGCATGGGCGGCCGCACCGCTGAGCGGCCCTTTGACCATCGTGGTCGGCTATCCGCCCGGCGGCAGCTCGGACCGCATCGCCCGGCTGGTGGCCGAGCGCCTGAAAGATCGAGTGGGCGTTTCTGTCATCGTCGAGAACAAGACCGGCGCGGGTGGCCGCATTTCGGCGCAACTCCTGCACAACGCCGACGCGAACCAAAACGTGCTGTTGCTGGGCAATCCCGCCGTGATGGTGGTAGCGCCACTGGTCTATGCCGACCCCGGCTACGATGCGCAGCGCGATTTCAAGCCCGTGTCGCTGGTCAGCAGCTACAAATTCGCGCTGGCCGTGTCGGCCGATTCGCCCATGAAGGACATGAAGGCGCTGCGAGCATGGTTAAAGGAACATCCCGACCGCTTCACGGTGGGCGTGCCCGCCACCGGCAGCCTGCCGCACTTCTTCGCGCTGATGCTGGGCGACGAGATCGGCCAGCAGGCCGAAGTGGTAGGTTATCGCGGCTCGGCGCCGCTGATCAGCGAACTGGTTGGCGGCATCCTGCCGCAGGCAATCGATACCCTGGATACCCTACTGCCACAACATCAGGGCGGGCGTGTGCGCATCCTGGCCACCTCCGGCACCGAGCGCGAGGCGGAGCTCACAGACGTGCCGACCTTCCGTGAGGCCGGCATTGACCTGGCGGCGGACGGCTGGAACGCATTTTTCGCACCTGCCGCCATGCCGCAGGACAAGGTCGAGCGCCTGGCGCGAGATATCTCCGCAGTGATGAGCGATCCGGCCCTGCAAAAGGCCGTGCGTGCCATCAACCTCGAGCCGATCTCGGCCGATGCGGCGCAGACGGCACAGGCGCTGGCGGCCTATCGCAAGCAGTGGGAGCCGGTGGTGCGCGAATCCGGCTTCAAGGCAACTCAGTAACAGGGGCAGGTATTCCATGAGCAAGATCCAGAACGTGCTGTTCATCATGGCCGATCAGCTGCGGGCCGATCACTTGGGCAGCTACGGGCATCCGTACCTGCGCACGCCCAACCTGGACGCGCTGGCGGCGCGTGGCATGCGCTTCGAGCAGGCGTTCGTTAATTCGGGCGTGTGCGGGCCATCACGCATGAGCTATTACACCGGGCGCTATCCATCCAGCCACGGCACGACCTGGAACCGCGTGCCGCTGTCGGTGAGCGAGGTCACGCTGGGCGAGCACCTGGCCAGCCGCGAGCGCGATATGGTGTTGATCGGCAAGAGCCACGTCATCCCTGATCAGGCCGGCATGCAGCGATTGGCCATCGACGGCGGCTCGGAACTGGGCACCTTGCTGGCGCGCGGCAGTTTCCGCGAGGCCGACCGCTATGACGGCCACCACGAGCCGGGAGATGAAAGCGGGTATCCGGCGTTCCTGCGCCGCCATGGCTACGATTCGCCCGATCCGTGGTCGGACTACGTGATTTCCGCGGTGGGTGCCGACGGACAAGTGGTCAGCGGGTGGCACATGCGCAATGCGCACCTGCCCGCGCGGGTCAGCGAACCGCATTCGGAAACCGCCTACACCACCGACTGCGCCCTGGATTTCATGCGCAAGCGCGGCTCGCAGCCCTGGGCCCTGCACCTGAGCTATGTAAAGCCGCATTGGCCCTACATGGCGCCCGATCCCTACCATCGTATGTATCGCAGCGACCAATGCCTGCCGGTGGTGCGCAACCAGCAGGAGCTGGCCAGCGCGCATCCGGTGCTGCAGGCCTATCGCCAGCATGAAGAAAGCCAGAGCTTCGCTCGTGAGGAATGCGTGCGCACCGTGCGGCCGGTCTATCAGGGGCTGATCACGCAACTGGATACCCACCTGGGCCGGCTGTTTGACTACATGGAAGGCGCCGGGCTGATGCGCAACACGCTGGTGGTGTTTACTTCCGACCATGGCGATTTCCTGGGCGACCACTGGCTCGGCGAGAAAGAGCTGTTCTACGACACCGTGCAGCGAGTGCCGCTGATCATCATGGACCCGAGCGCCGCGGCCGAGGGCACGCGCGGTCAGGTGTGCCGGCATCTGGTGGAAAGCGTGGACATCACGCCGACCATCCTGCAGGCGCTGGACGTGCCGCAAGCCGGCCACCTGCTCGAGGGGCGTGCCCTGCAGCCGCTGCTGCATGGCGCACCGGAAGGCATGCCGTGGCGCGCCGCAGCGGTGTCTGAACTGGACTACAGCTTCCGTCAGGCTCGGCTCACGCTGAGCAAGACGCCGCAGCAGTGCCGTGCGTGGTCAGTGCGCACCGACCGATGGCGCTACGTGTACTGGCGCGACGAGCCCGAGCAACTGTTCGACCTGCAAAGCGATCCTAACGAGTTCGAGGACCTGGGCGCCAGCCAGTCCCACGCCGCCGTGCGCGCCGAGATGCGGCAGCATTTGCTGGACTGGTCGCTGCGTAGCAAGCGGCGCACTACCATGTCCGACGAGGCGGTTGAGCGGTCCACCAATGCGCACAAGCGGGCGGGCATTTACTTTGGGCAGTGGTGAGATGACCTCGGCCAACAAGGCAGCTCAAAATTCTATTCTCACTGCTTGAGGATCAGTATTGTGTCAACTCTGACAACTAGTTGGGTCCTTGAAAGAGAGAGCCGAATGCCTCTGCATAGATTATTCCAGTAGGTCGACCCAAGGAGTCGATAAACTCGTCCGTTTGATCGCAGATCGCGAGTTGCTTATCTAACGCAAAAATATAATGCCTGACGCGAGCAGCGCCGCGCGCCTGGGCCGAACCAGGAAGCTCACCAGGGCGCCGGCCTGTAGCAGGCGCGCGCCATAGTAGCCACCGATGCGCCAGCTCCGACGACCAGAATTCTCATGATGTTCTCCAGGGATTGAGTGGCGTCTGTGCCGCTGCCGGCTGCTTGCCACCTCCAGCGAACCGGGGGTACCAGCGCCACACCGAGCCGACGACACACACCCCATACAAGGTCATGGCGATCGCGCCGGTTGCGAAGAACCCTGCCAGGGACCCGGTCCAGGCCAGCAGTGCCCAGCCCAGGCCTGCAAAAATCAGCAGACGCACTGCGCCGGCGAGCAGCGGCCATTTCAACTGTCCGGCACCTTGCGAGGCGAAGTAGAGCGAGAAGCCCATCGCGAAAAAGCCATAGAAAGGACCGACGATGCGCAAGTACTGTGCTCCGGTCTCCAACAGGTGTGCGTCCGTGCCGAACAGACGCAACCAGGCCTCAGGCCAACACGCGGCGACGATGCCCAGGAGGGAACCCAGGCCGAACGCGATCGCTCCGCCGGTCAGTGCGATCCGCCGCGCCCGTTCGTGTTGGCCGGCACCGATATTGGCTCCCACCATGGCCACCAGCGGCGCTCCTAGTCCGAAGGCAATTGGGATCAGCAGGTACTCCAGCCGGGCGGCGGTGGCGTAGCCTGCCAGCGCTGCCGTTCCCGCATGGGCACCAACGATCGCAGCCGTGAGCGCGATCAGACTGTTGGTTAGCACAGGATTTAGGCAGGCTAGACCACCGATAGTGAGGATGCTGCGCATCGGCCCCCAGTGCAGCGGCCCCGATGCAAGCCGGGCAGCGTTGCGTCCACTAGCGCAGTACCACCCCAGCAACAGCGTACCGGCGGCATAGTAGGCAACCAGTCCCCAGGCGCCACCGACAACGCCCAGCGGCGGCAAGGGACCGATGCCAAAGATCAGCACAGCCGAGACCGGTATCAACACCAACGCGCCGCCGCAAATGACGGCCCCAGGCACCAGCATATTGCCGGTGCCGCGCACCACGCTGGCCAGTGCATTCATGATCCACATCAGCGGCAGCCCGAAGAACAACACATGCCCGTAGTCAAGCGCGGCCTGCAATGCGGCGTCCCGAGCGCCCAGAAAGTGAAACAGCGGTTGGCTGAACGACAACAGCGCCACTGTGAAGATCAACCCGATCAGCGCATTGAGCGCCACCGCGTGACGCGCGAGCGAATCCACCATGGCCGCGTTGCCTGCGCCCAGGGTTCTGGCAACGGCAGCCGAGATGCCCCCACCCATGGCGCCCTGCGACATGTTCTGCATCAGCATCAGCACTGGCACGACGACGGCAACCCCGGCCAGAACATCCGTACCCAGCTTGGCCAGCAGCCATACCTCGACAAGCCCGGTCGATGCCTGCGCCAGCATCATCAGGATATTCGGCCAGCTCATCCGCACCAATGTGGGAAGGATAGGCGCATGCAGAATGCGCTGGAGTCGAAGATTGGCGGCGGGAGGTGGATGGATCGAGGTCACGGCATCGATGGGCAGCGCGCTATCGCATTCGCCACCAACTATTTGTATATGCAATTATTTATAATTTACTTGCATATGCCCGTATGATCAAGATGAATTACAGTGACATGTGACCGGGCCTGTTGCGGCCCTTAACGTTTCCGGGCTAACGCACGGGCGAACAGACTTCAACATGACTCAGGCCAGTACCAAGGATCCCCTCGTTTGCAATGGCGTTGCGCTGCGCAAGGCAACTCGCCGCGTGACTCAGCTCTACGATGCCGCGCTGGCGCCTTGCGGGCTGACGGTTTCGCAACGCTCCGTCCTCCTCCACATCCAGCGGCTCGGGGGCCGTCCGACCATGAGCGAACTGGCTCAGGCAATGGTATTGGACCGCTCAGCGTTGGCCCGCAATATCAAGCCATTGGAGCGCGACGGCTACGTCATGCAGAAGCCCAATGCGGCCGATGGACGCAGCAGGTTGATCGAGGCCACGCCGAGCGGGCTTGCCAAGCTGGCCGAATCTAACGCGTTGTGGCGCAAGGCGCAGCGACGTTTCGAGGAAGTCTACGGGTTCGACCAGGCTGCCGCATTGCGCGTCGCGCTGGCCAAGATCTACTCGGATGAATTCGCTCAGGCGTTTAACCGGACGCCCCTGTAAGCCGTACAGTGACACCAGTTACTTCGCGGACGGGGTCCGCGGAGATGCAGAGCGCGCAGACCAATCGGCAACTGCTTCATCGCCTCGGCCGAGATCGTTTAAGTCTGTGGAGTCGTTTTTTGAGTGGTCATGGATGTCTCGATGAGCGGGTTTATTTCACGGGAGAAATACTGATCGGCAGCAGCAGCGTCGAATCAGTTGCAATAAACGTCGCGCCGAATTCTTTCCACCAGTGCTGCTGATGGCTTGTCTGCATCGCATCGGCCAATCGATCTTCATAGGTTGCGTACGCCACCAGCTCACAAATCTCGTTCGGCTGAGGCGTCTCACAGCGCCACAGCCCTATCCGGGAGGCGCCATCGGAGAGTGGTCGCAGACTTACGGCCTCTGCCCCTTCCCTGTATTTACCAACTTCGGTGCGATAGAGCCGAGCCTCATAGAGCTTGTGCGGTTTCTCGACAAAGTCGTAATCCACTAGGGGAATCATGAATCGCACATCCTGGATTTGCATGGTGGGCCAGGCGTGCGCAATGAATTGCCCCATCCAGTCCTTGCGCTCGAACAATTCCTTTCGATCAGCCTGGCGCTGATCAAGAGAGGAGTATTCCCAAATGTGGTGTACTTGATGCAGCGAGCCGAACTCGCTATACCAGAATCCAATTAATCGGCCGTATTTGTCCTGCCGAATAGGCTGGACGACAGATTCCGCCAATTCCAGATAGCGCGCCAAGCTGCCTGGATGTAAGGTGTAAGTGCGATATTCATGAATCACTTTTGTCTCCTATTTATTTGAATCTGCGTCTAGCTGGCCAGATAGCCGCCGTCGACCGCAAGGACGTGCCCAGTCACCATTCGAGACGCGGGTGAGGCCAGATAAAGAACGGCTGCCGCCACATCCTGTGTTTCGGCGAATTGCCGCATCGGCATCAGTTTCAGCAGTTCCGACGAAACCTTGGGATCGTCCAGCAAGGCCTTGGTGAACTCTGTTCTTACCCACGTCGGTGCGATGGCGTTGACGCGAATCTTCATGTGCGCCCATTCGACCGCGAGAGCCCGCGTGAGATTGATCAAGCCGCCTTTGCTGGCGTGATAGGACGCAATGGGATAAGCCCCGCCGCCTGAAACCCCCATGATCGAGGCCAGATTAATGATCGCACCGCCGTCGCGCATGTGACGAGCGGCTTCGGTTGAACAGACAAAGGCGGCATTGAGGTTGACGTCCATGACCTCTCTCCACTCCGCCAGTGTGGTATCCAACGCCGGCACCCTTCGGACGAGCGCGGCATTGTTTACCAGGACATCAAGACGTTGATGCTGGGTGAGCACGCTGGCAAATGCTTGTTTGACTTGCTCGGGCGACGTGATATCGCACTCCAGGGCCATGGCATTGCCGCCTTGATCTTCCACCTTCCGCTGCCCTTCTTGTGCAGCGGCGAGATTTCTATCAAGCAGGGCGACTGTTGCTCCCGCGCTCGATAGCAAGAGCGCAGAGGCCTGCCCTATTGCGCCGCCACCGCCCGTGATGGCTACGACTTTGCCTTTAACTGTGAAAAGCGCGTCAAGTGTTGTCATCCTTATGTCCGTCCTCTTTATGTTTATCTTGCGCTGTTCTTCCTATGCCTCACGTACCTGCCCATGCGGCATCGCTAGTGAACTGTATGACAGCCTTCGTAATCCGTAAAATCGATAATTTGTATATCAGCCATACTCTTTCGATATGGATTCTCCTCTGAAATTCATATCTCTTAACTCACGGACAATAGCACCGCTTCGCATAGACTCCATCAGTCCAACGTCTTTCCTCGCGTTTCGGGCATTTCGATGAACGAGTACAGACTGATTGCGGCCCCAGCGCACACATAAACTAGAAACCAGGACTCTAAATTAATGCTCTGCAACCAAGCCATCAGGTATGGCGTCGTCCCACCGAGAAGTGCGATGACAACGTTATAGAACGCTCCTATACCGACCGCGCGCACCTCGGTGTTGAACAGCTCTGCCATCATCGCCGGTGCTATGGAGGCGTACAAACCATAAGCTAACAACCCGAAGCATTCGACCAGGAGCACTGACCAGAATCCGGACCCCACCGAGTTCACTACGGGGTACAGGAAGAAAAGATACGCGCAAGCGAACGCGATCAACTGTGGTTTGCGTCCAAAACGATCGGAGAATCTGCCGAAGAAGGGCAACGCGCACATGAAGATGGCGATACTGACCGTGCTCGCCCTGAAGGCGACTTCCGGCGTCGCGCCGCCACGTTGAATGGCATAAATAGGAAGGTAGCTGACGAACAGGTAGAAACTAAATGCAGGCAACACGCTGGTACCGATCAGCCGCAGCACCGCTGGTCGATGATGGCGCCATATCCATCGCAGTGATCGCTTGGGGATTTCCCCCTTGTTCGCCATATCCTTATACGCTTGCGTTTCGTCGACGTTTCGCCTCAACCACAGTCCAATGAGTGACGCGAGCCCTCCAATTAGAAACGGTATGCGCCAGCCAAATAACTCCATCTGGGTGCGATTCAGGTTATTTGTCAGCACCCATGCGATACCTGAGGCTATGAGCAGGCCGAGGGCGATGCTTAGAAATAAAAAGCTGCCATAGAATCCTCTGCGTTTAGCAGGTGCTGATTCAGTTAAAAAAGTAGTGGCAGCGCCATACTCTCCGCCCACGGATAGCCCCTGGGTCATTCGTGCCAGTACCAACAGAATCGGCGCGAAGACGCCGATCTGGCTGTATGTCGGCAGCAATGCGATAACCAATGATGGCACCGCCATCAGGAGGATCGACAGGGTGAGCGCACTACGTCTTCCATGGCGATCAGAGAAGGTGCCAATCAGCCACCCACCCAGTGGACGCATGAAAAACCCGATGGCAAAGACCGAGAAAGTGGCCAGAAGTGCGACGGTTGTGTCTTGGCTGGGGAAGAACTGATTGCTGAAATAGATGGCGAATACCGTGTAGATTGTCCAGTCGAACCATTCCACGGTATTGCCAATGCTGCCGGCAAATATTGTTCTGGCTATACTGCGCCGGCGCGTTCGTCCGGGCGTCAAGTAACCGATTTCGGCGTCCATTTGTTGTCTCTGCTTTTTATGGTAGTAAAGGGCTCCATTCACGGAGCCATGCGTGTTCTAAGCCGTCCCGGCCGGCTTATCGGAGAATTCGATCCAAAATACGTTGATCCAGCCCCTGTTCTTCGTAATGCTGACGAGCGGCTGCAAGCTTGGTGAAGACATCCTCATGACCGATGATGTCTTGACCGTCCAGATAGATATATCCAGATGTGTTGTGGAACCACGTGATCATCTCGGAAATATCCTCGGGCACCACCAGGGTGTGCGTCTCTCCCGGCGGCTCCATAATGAATGAACCTTCGGAGTAGACCTCTGGATGCTCGAGATAAAACCAACGTCCTTTCAAAACGTGCGCGTGGACCGCGCCGAGGTGTTTATGGCAGGACAGTACGCCGGATTTGCGTACGCGTAGCAAGTTAACGTAGTAGCCCTGGGTCACACCAAGACAGAGCGGAAGAAACCAAACGCCTTCGGCCTGAGGTACCCAGTACGCGTCATGGACATGCATAGGATCCTGAATGAAAATGTCGTGTCGTGCGTCCGGGGGCATTGGATCGACAGCGGCCACCACACCCCGGGGGTTGTGAAATTCTCGCGAAAAATTTGATGTTGTAGTAACGGGATAAGTCATGTCTCTACATTCTTGAGATTGATGGGGTAACTGAACGCCGCTCGATTTTCTGAGCGCGCATTGACAGAGACATAAGTGTGTTTTTAATCGCCCTGAAACTCTACATTCGTGTGGAAAAGTATGTATTCCGTTTGTTCACAGCTCTCCCCTATCAACGAGCGCCGAACAACAAGAAATCTATTTTCGGAGGCTAGAATTGGATCATCACGCCGAGCTCGCCGCGTTCGTCCAGGCCGCACGCGATAGAAGTTTTTCTGCTGCGGCGCGACACCTTGACCTGACGCCATCAGCGGTCAGCAAACTCGTTTCGCGTTTGGAAAATCGCCTTGAAGTCCGCTTGTTCACACGACAGGCGCGGGCAGTTTTGCTCACAGAGGAGGGGCAGTCTTACCTGCCCACTGCGCAGGCCGCTGTGGATGCCATGGCAGCAGCGCTCGAACACGGGACCGCGTTGCGCGACACGATATCGGGGACGCTTCGTATCCACACCATGCTAACTTTTGCTAGGCATCAGGTGGTTCCATGGCTGCCTGAATTTCTCCAGCGTTATCCAAATCTCAAAGTGGATTTGATGATTGGGCCACAGTATGTAGATGTCTTTGACGACGGCGTGGACATTGCGATTCATAGCGGCCCCCTGCCCGACTCCACATTAATTGCCAGAACCATTGCCGCGAGCCGTTGGATAACTTGTGCCTCGCCATCCTATCTAGCTAAACGCGGCATACCGCGACATCCTCAAGATCTGAGTTCGCATAGCTGTATAGGATTCACCTTCAAAAGCGATTGGAACGTGTGGCCATTTACCAATCCCATGGCTGAAGCCATTCATGTGCGGCCCGCCTACGCCATTACCACTACCCAGGGCGAGGTCGCACGCGACCTCGCCCTGGACGGTTTCGGGATCGTTCGACTAGCTGAGTTCCATATTGGCACTGATCTGCTGAACGGCAGGCTAATCCCCGTGCTAACCGACTATCAGGACCCGTGCAAAGAGCCCATCCAGTTGATCTATCCCAGCCGCAAAAACATTAGCCCGAGGATTCGGGCATTCTGCGATTTTTTGCAAAGTAAAGTCGCCCAGCAAAACTGGGCCAAATAGCCGACCAGCCCCATCTGATGATCCGGGTAGGCCGTCGGGTCCGCGTCTATAACAGTGCAGAATACTTGATCGCTCGCTGGGTAAACGTGCCGACTTGCGAAACATGTGGATCGAAATGGAGCACCAGCGCACCTGGTACGGCATAACCTATTTCAGCCGCGACTTGGTGGCCAATGCCTCTGCGTTCGATGACGTTGACCTCGTTTTCTTTGCCCCATTGGCGGGTCTCTTCGTGAAAGTCTGCTTCCTGTGGGGTGGCGGCCGGAATCATATGGTCGATGAAAATTCCGAACCTCTCAGGTTCGGCCAGCTTCCGCGACCCAGAAATAACTTTAATCTGCTTAAAGTACACGTCGGTATAGCCGGGGAAATCATACGCCAACACAAAATCTGGTTTGACCATGATCTCGTCGCCAACGCTGACTGCTGGAAGCGCCGCCGCACGCGCAAGTATTTTCTCGGTGATTGTGTGTCCCATTCGTCTATCCCTGTTGTATGGCTTCGCAGCCGGCATAATTCGCCGAGGCTCAGTTCGTCATCCAATGAGCAAGCTTACGGATAACGGGGGAGGCCACTAATGCAAGAGGAAGCATTACCGTCCAGGAAACCACATAGGCATGTCCCCAATGACTGACGAAGCTCCCCTCTGAATAGAATGGAGCACTGGAGATGGCCGAAGCAATGCAGCACGTCAGTCCTGACTGTATTGCGCTAAATACGAAGTGGCTGTATCGATTGGGGACTTTCAACATGGCACTGAGGCTTCCTGGGCAATGTCCATCCGGCGTACCTTATAGGGTCGAGCTATGTATCAGGTCTTGTTGGAAGCCAAATTCCTATGGACTTCGAGCGCGTTGCGCTCGACCCAGTTATGCTGAAGCAGGCCATCATCTCGAACGTGGATGATCGCAGTACCCGTCATGTGAATGGGCGATTGACAGGGTTCGAATCCCATGAGCCCATTGTTCTTGCCCGTCACAACCCACCGGGTCACAACGCGGTTTCCTTCTTCATTCTGAAAAATCTCGAGCACTTCAAATTTAAAGTCGTTAATCGAGTCGAGAAACTGACGTACCCAGGCTTTGAACTCCTCGCGTGGGCCAATCACCACGCCACCAGACGTGATGTGAAAATCCTCTGCCACCAGATGGTCGGCGGCCGCTGGATTCTTCTCACTCCATACCTTTTGCCAAAACTCGTTAACGATTTCGGTGGGTTTCCGGACAGTCATATTATTTCTCCCGCTGCGCTGATTTGGATCTCAGATAAAGGTCAGGTGCGCCATTTCCGTCCAGCGCGTCCACCCAGGGGAAGACCGGCGCCCGTGAGCTGGCACTCATCGTGGCCAGCATCACAGACAAAGTTAACAACTGTTTTTTCATAGTTAATCTCGATCAGTAAAAGCTGGAAAAGCTGGAAAAGCTGGAAAAGCTGGAAAATCATCATTGACAATCATGTCAACGATCAAACGTTAATTATTTTTGACAGATATGTCAATCAATATTTGAGCGACATGAATTTTCCGCACCTTAGCTGCCGTGACCCCCGAGGTGCCTTCCGTAAATCACATGGACTACTCTTCGAAACTACTAAATTCCGATTAGTAGGTGCGTCGTATTGTGCGGACCCGATGGCACTTTGAGTTCCATCCCGTTACGACACTTGTTGGTCTACCTCGGGTCTCTGATCCAGCATTGATATACGCATGTATGATTTCGCGGGTTCGGCCTTATAGGCAGAATGCCTTCACTGACTCCAAACTGAGAAGGCAACGGAAATGGCTGATCATTGCAAGACCGCAGTTGTGACGGGCTCCTCGCGAGGGATTGGCGCTGCGATTGCCGAGCGTCTAGCAAAAGACGGCTTCAATGTCATTGTCAATTTTTCCGGGAGTCCGGCCCCGGCAGAGAACCTGGTCGCAAAGATTGAGAAGGAAGGGGGCAAGGCACGGAGCTTCAGGGCTGATGTGAGCGATCCTGTCGCCGTCGCTCGGTTGTGGGATGTGGCGGAAGCGGCGTTCGGGGGGGTTGATGTATTGGTCAACAACGCCGGCATCATGAGGCTAGCTACGATCGCCGAGAGCGACGATGGCCTCTTCAATCAGCAAATCTCAATCAATTTGAAGGGCACGTTCAACATGCTCCGTGAGGCCTCACGGCGCCTGAATCAGGGCGGAAGCATCGTCAATCTGTCTACCAGTCAGACGGCGATGTTGCATCCTACCTATGGCGTGTATGCCGCGACAAAGGCCGCGATTGAAGCCATGACCACCATTCTCGCGAAGGAAATGAGGGGACGGAGCATCACCGTCAACGCCGTAGCGCCCGGCCCGACGGGAACCGCGCTGTTTTTTGACGATCGGCCCCAGGAAGTCATCGATCATTTCGCAAAACTGGCTCCGCTGGAGCGCATTGGCAGCCCAGCGGAAATTGCCAATGTCGTGTCATTCCTCGTGGGGCCTGACGGCGCCTGGATAAATGGGCAGACATTGCGAGCCAATGGCGGAATCATCTGATTACCGAGATCTTTGTTGTGCAAGGAGTCTGTCCATGTCTAAGAACATCATCCTTATTACGGGTGCATCCAGCGGCTTCGGGCTACTCGCCGCGCAAGCACTCGCCCTCTGGGGCATTGAGACGACGGTCGTCGTGCCTGGGGCCTTCACCAACGGCACCAACCACTTTGGGATTAAGTGGTCCTTTTAAGTCTCACCTATCTTTCATAGGATTCGTCACATGTCCGATATCAACTTTGCAAGAATCCCCGACAGCCAGCTCGCTCGGGAAATCAAAGAACTCGTCCGTGCCACCGAAAATGACCTGTTGTTCAATCATTCCTGCCGAGTCTATCAATTCGCTGCTTTGGCAGGAAAACGCCGCGGCATTAAATTCGATGAAGAGCTGCTCTACGCGGGCGCGATGTTTCATGATATGGGCTTGGTACCTGCTCATAGCAGTATCGATAAACGCTTTGAAGTCGATGGTGCCAATGTCGCCCGCGATTTTCTAAGCAGTCACGGCATTGCGAAATCCGATGTGGACACGGTATGGACTGCCATAGCATTACATACGACGCCTGGCATCCCTGAATATATGGACCCCGTTATTGCGCTGCTGACCGCTGGCGTAGAAATGGACGTTCTGGGCTTTGCGTACGATGAATACTCTGATGCCCAGCGAGATGCAATTGTGCATGCGTTTCCCAGGCCAGTACATTTCAAAGAAGACATTATTCAGGCTTTCTACGACGGTATCAAACATAAGCCGCACACGACGTTCGGCAACGTCAAGGCCGATGTGCTCGCCGATAAAGACCCGCAGTTCAAGCCTGCCAACTTTTGCAACCTCATCCGATGTTCGCACTGGCATGGCTGACGCACCCTGCCCCATCTTCGCTCTGCGGCGACGTGCTCAACAGAGCTGTTAGGAGTAATCTCCATGAACGACAAATCCAAATATCTGACCCATGCGACGGGCGCGCCTGTTAGCGACAACCTTAATATCCAGACGGCAGGTCGGCGCGGCCCAGCACTCTTGCAAGACGTCTGGCTGATCGAGAAGCTCGCTCACTTTGATCGCGAGGTGATTCCGGAACGCCGAATGCATGCAAAGGGGGCCGGGGCCTTTGGTACGTTTACGGTCACGCATGACATTACACGGTATACCAAAGCGAAAATTTTCTCCGAGATAGGCAAGCAGACGCCAATGTTCGCGAGATTCTCGACCGTCGCTGGTGAGCGTGGCGCTGCCGATGCCGAGCGCGACATTCGTGGCTTCGCCCTGAAGTTCTATACGGAGGAGGGAAACTGGGACATGGTGGGCAACAACACGCCTGTGTTCTTTTTCCGAGATCCTCTGCGTTTCCCTGACCTGAATCACGCGATTAAGCGGGATCCCCGCACCGGACTGCGCAGTGCGAACAATAATTGGGATTTCTGGTCGCTTCTTCCCGAAGCCTTGCATCAGGTCACCATTGTGATGAGCGATCGTGGTATCCCGAAAAGCTTCCGGCACATGCACGGCTTTAGCAGCCATACGTATAGTTTTATCAATGCCGCTAATGAACGTGTCTGGGTCAAGTATCACTTTCGCACGCAGCAGGGCATCGAGAACTTAAGCGATAGACAGGCGCAGGACCTGGTCGGCAAGGATCGTGAATCACATCATCGGGATCTGTTTGAGAGCATCGAAGCGGGCAACTTTCCGCGATGGACCATGTTTATTCAGGTGATGACCGATGCGCAAGCCAAGGCCTTTCCCTATAACCCGTTTGATTTGACCAAGGTCTGGCCGAAGGCGGACTATCCGCTGATTGAGGTGGGCTATTTTGAGCTCAACCGCAACCCTGAAAACGTATTTGCTGACGTGGAGCAAGCGGCATTTTCGCCGGCACATGTAGTACCCGGCATCAGTTTTTCACCCGACAAGATGCTGCAAGCCCGATTGTTCTCGTATGGTGATGCTGCCCGCTATCGCTTAGGCGTGAACCATCATCTGATCCCTGTCAACGCGCCGAGGTGTCCCTACCACAGTTATCACCGCGATGGAGCGATGCGCACCGACGGCAATATGGGGAGTACGCCGAGCTACTACCCCAATAGCGCAGGTGAATGGACCGACCAACCGGCGCTAAATGATCCACCATTGGATATCGACGGCGCGGCTGATCATTGGGACCATCGCATGGATGACGATTATTTTCGTCAACCCGGGGACCTGTTTCGAATCATGAGTGCTAATGAAAGACAGTGCCTGTTTGAGAATACCGCCCGAGCACTCGAAGGCGTAGCAGAAGATATTCAAGAGCGGCATATCACTAACTGTTCCAAGGCAGATCCCGCCTATGGCGCCGGTGTCCGCGAAGCCTTATCGCGACTCGCCTGATACCGGTAGATTGGTTGAAAGCCGCCCGGACTCTTAGCCCGTTCACGTTGATTACGGAGTCAGAGGAATGAACACAGCCTTATTAGAACATCCGCCGCATGCCATGAGCGGACCTTTATCAAGTGACCATTCAGTGCCGTCCATGGATCTTTCGCGGCGGGCCTTTATAGCGGGAACGGTAGGCGTCTTGGCCGGTGCCTACCTTCCAACGATGGCGGTAGCAAAGACAACATCTCATCATCAACCCTCAGAGGGAGCGGTAACCATGACCAGCGGATTTATTCACACTAAAGATGGCGCCGAGATTTTCTATAAGGATTGGGGCCCGAAGACGGCACAGCCTATTGTTTTCCACCACGGCTGGCCCCTTTCGTCGGACGACTGGGACACTCAGATGCTGTACTTCCTGGCCAACGGCTACCGCGTCGTAGCCCATGATCGTCGAGGTCATGGTCGCTCGTCACAGATCGCGACTGGGCATGATATGGACCACTACGCCGCCGACGCAGCGGCGGTCGTCGAATTTCTTAAACTGAGCAATGCCGTCCATATTGGCCATTCTACGGGCGGGGGGGAAGTCGCACGCTACGTGGCAAAGTTTGGCCAGCCGCAGGGGCGGGTTGCGAAGGCCATTCTGGTCAGTGCGGTTCCGCCATTGATGGTCAAGACTGATAGCAATCCGCAAGGAACCCCGCGGTCGGTGTTTGACGGCTTTCGCACAGCATTGGCTGCCAATCGAGCAGAATTCTTTCGCGCGGTGGCGTCTGGTCCATTTTATGGCTTTAACCGACCTGGCGTGGCCGTTTCTCAGCCCATCATCGACAATTGGTGGCGGCAGGGCATGATGGGCAGCGCGCTCGCTCACTACGAAGGTATCAAAGCATTTTCCGAAACCGACCAGACCGCTGATCTCGAAGCGCTTACTGTTCCGACGTACATTATTCAGGGAGACGACGACCAAGTCGTGCCGTACACGGATGCCGCGCTCAAGCAGGCCGAGCTGGTCAAGAATGGGACGTTGAAGATATATAAGGGCTTCTCGCACGGCATGCTGACGACCAATGCGGATACGATTAATCCCGATCTCTTGGCGTTTGTGCGCGCATAAGCGCGCGGGGTCTTGACGGCTTGTCGAGATCCGCTTAGCTTGTGAAGGCATAGCGATAGCGATGGTTACGGCGGGCGAGACGCACCGCTTCCCGATAAAGGAACGAGCGTGGTGGAAATTGTCGAAACAAGTTTGGTATCGGAATGTGCTCGCGGCACCAATGCCGATATGCCGAATGATAACCGGTCGCTATCGTCAGCCACTGCGCCGACAGGGGTCGTCCTCATTGTCGAGGACGATCTTTCGATCCGAGATGCGCTGCGGCGGCTGTTTCAGGCGGTCGGGGTGGACGTGCGGACTTTTGGCTCAGCGACCGAATTGCTCCAGAGCAAACTGCCGGACGAAGCAAGCTGCTTGGTTCTCGATATTCGCCTTCCCGGTCGAAGTGGTCTCGATTTGCAGCTAGAACTTGAAAAAGCCGGCAGCCAGATTCCCATCATCTTTATGACAGGTCATGGCGATATATCGATGTCGGTAAGGGCGATGAAAGCTGGAGCGTCAGATTTTTTGACCAAACCGTTTGGCGACCAGGAGCTGTTGGACGCCGTTGCTGCGGCGTTGGGCCGCGACCAAGAGCGACGAACGGCGATGAAGGTCAATGAAGGGCTGCAACTGCGATTTGGCTCGCTCAGCCCTCGTGAGCGTGAGGTGATGGGGCTGGCAACTGACGGACTCATGAACAAGCAAATCGCGTGGGAACTCAACATTAGCGAGATCACGGTGAAGATTCATAGAGCGCGCGTGATGAAGAAAATGGGAGCGCGATCGCTCGCCGAACTGGTCCGTATGTATGATAGCGTCAAGACAACAGACTGTGACCGTCGTTCGATGCGACGTGAATAAGCCTATCAAAGTATCGCTTCCATTACCTTGCAGCAATGGTGGTGCAACCACAATCCGGATTTTCGTCGGATGACAATGGGGCAGGTTCCTTGCACGACATACCGAAAAAAAGTGTTGTCGCCATTGTTGATGATGACGATTCTGTGCGCAGTGCCATGAGCAAGTTGCTACGGCTTGAGGGCTATGAGGTGCACGGTTTCGCCACCGCCGCCGATTTTCTGAAATCGTCTCAGATCTTTCGCACCCAGTGTTTGGTATCGGACATCCGAATGCCGGGTAGCAACGGCCTGGAATTCCACGCTCGCCTACTCGCTTTGGGCCACCACATTCCCACGATCTTCATGACAGGCTTTCCCGAAAATAAGTCACGCGAACGCGCCTTGGCTGCCGGCGCACGGGGATTTCTGATAAAGCCGTTTGACGGCGCATTGCTGATCCAACTGATCGAAGAGGCGTTGGGCGAGGCATAAGGCTATTCTGCGGCAGGTAGCGTAAATTGGAAAGTTACGCCGTGCGGCTGGCTCGGGCTCGCCCAAATCTTTCCGCCATGAGATTCGATGATGGAACGGCAGATTGAAAGGCCCATACCCAAACCAGAGGGCTTGGTCGTAAAAAACGCGTCGAAGGCCTCGTCAAACAGTTGGGACATTAAACCTGGGCCAGTGTCTCGAACTGTCACCGAAACTCCTGGTTCCTGAGTCGCCACCGTGCGGATGAACAAATGCCGTGGGCCAGATTCGCTCGTGCTCATTGCCTCGAATGCATTAACAATGAGATTCAGCATGACCTGTTGTAGTTGAACCTTGTCGCCCCTGACCATCGGCAAGCTATCGCCGAGTTCGGCCAATATCGAGATGGTCTTGTACTTTGCCTCGGATTGCGTTAATTCGATGACTTCTTGAATGGGCTCATTGATCTCCAGCAAATCGTCGCTGGCGGGCGAGTTCTTGATCAGGTTGCGAATGCGTGTGATGATGTCACCGGCCCGATTTCCATCTTTGATAATGCTTTTAAGCGCATCTGAGATTTCCCGTTGATCGGGTTTTGCGTTTTGCATCTCGCGCAACGCAGCTTGAGCATTAATGACAGTCGCGGTAATAGGCTGATTGATTTCGTGCGCGATGGAGCCAGCCAATTGGCCCATGGTAGACCTCCGGTTTGCATGTGCCAATTCTATCTGCACGCTTCTATAGCGCTGCTCGTTCTCGCGTGCCCGTGCTTCGGCGTGCTTCAAGTCCGTCAGATCAAGAATATAGGCTACGCCCTGGTTCGGCGTGCTCTCAAACACCGCAGCACCGATAAGTACAGGTACGCGGCTACCATCTTTTCTGAAAAACTCTTTCTCGCGTGCCCGCATAGCACCCGTTGACTGCAGTTCTTGAGCTTCAGATTGCAAGTGGACCGCTTGCCAATCTGGAGGTGTCATATCGAACCATCTGAGTCCTGCCTGCAGATCTGCGCGGTCATATTGCAACATGTTCAGGAATGCGTCGTTCGCGTCTATGATACGACCGTCAAGGTCCCAGATCAGGATACATATAACGTCTGATTGCACCAACCGCTGTATTCTCGATTCGCGTTCTTCGATATCACGATACAGGCGCGTATTCTCCAACGATATCGCAGCTTGTAAAGCGACAAGTTTGAGAATGGCCAGTTTGTCAGTGGTAAATACTCGTGCTGCTAGATTGTTTTCGAGATAAAGCAGTCCGATCAACCGTGTACGGTTAATCAATGGCAGACACAGCAGCGATCGTACGCGATTCTGGTTGAGGTATGGATCGTCCGAGAACGTGTTAGGAGCACTCGCGTCGTCAAGAATTACGCTTTCTCCCAGGCGCGTGACATATCGCAACACGGATTCCGGAACAGCGTTAAGGACGCCAGCGGGGTGCTCGGTCTGAACCTCAATAGCTTCTTCTCTGATCGTGGCATGCGCGACCATCTGATAGTTCTCGGCATCCATCAGCAACAGTACGGCCTTCTCAGCCCCTGCGTGCTCCATGGCGGTGCGCATTAGCGTGTCGATGAGCCGATCATGGATGGTCTCACCCGATATCGCTTGGGAGACCTTGATTACGGTATCGAGTTCAAGTCGGGCTGTTGGCGACGGGGAGCGTGTGCCTGTGGTTTCCAGTCGCTCCAGCGTTTCAGGAAAACGGGCCTCGAGCTGTGTAACCTTTGCCATGGCACCCCACCGCAAATAACAATGTCGGCTCTCACGAATATAGGTCCGTGCAATCGATTGAAAGCCGATTTCGGTATAGAAATCGGCCGCCAACTCATTGGCAATCGCTTCGTGGTGAATAAAGCCATGTGCCCGTGCGCATTCCACTGATCGCTCGTACAAGTGCATGGCATCAAGCGTACGTCCCTCGCTCCGGGCAATCTCGGCCGCAACCAACGCCGCGCGGTCTTCGAAATTTTCAGGCGTGTTTTCGGCCCATTGCGCAAGTTGGTGGTGGTGTTGCAAGACAGACTGATTGTGTTGGGTGCTCTCGGCAGTGTCATCGTTGTAGGATAGGGCGGCGTGAGCTAACGCCGAGTAAAAATGGTACTCGACTCTTTCCAAGGACGACGTGGAGGTCCAGAGTAAAGGGGCGGCGCTCGAGGCTGCATGCAAGGCCGCATGAAAATCGCCAGCTAGATAACGCGCTTGCAGTTTGCGTATCCAATACCAACAACTGGCGATAGCGTGTCCTTGCAGCTGGAGTTCGTAGGCCGGCTCATTAAACTCAATGCTATCGAAGTGCCCCAAGACGGGTAAGGCACCCCGCAACATACGGATCAACTGCAACTGTGGAATGATCAGTTCGGCCACGTAGCGGAACCCGTGTTCCCGCGCATACGCAAGGCCGAATTCCGCTCGGCGCTCGACAAAGTCGAGCGTCTCGCCGCAGGCCAAAAGAGTCGACACAGAGTTGCAGCAACTATAACCGGCAAAGGTCACATCGCCGATGTCGTTAGCCTGCTTGAATGCCTGCTCTAACAAGGGCAGACCGTCGCGGCAATGACGTGTCCATGGGTTGACATGGGCGCCAAACAGAAGATAGGCACGTGCTTTGAACCGCTCAATCGCACGTTGATCCACCAGATCTAAGCCAAGTTGGGCGAACCGGAATCCCGTTTTGTAGTCGCCCAAGTATGGGCCGAGCACCACCCCCGCCCAGACATACGCTGCACAGGCTCCATCGCTGCTCCCATACTCCAAGCTCAGATTCACCATACGGCATACGCTGAGACATAGCAGGTTGTCATCGTACGCCAGTGCTGCGGGCGCCAACTGCAGCAGTACTTCCATCGTGGCGCAGGCTGTCGATTGCGTCATCGGCGGCAATTCGCGCAGCGTGTCTATAGGACGGGTCCGCAGTCGCCGACGTAATCGCTGGTGCTCGCGCCAGACGTCTTGACTGGAGGGGTGGTCGGACCAATCACAACCCGTGTGCCGTAGATAGTCGACCGCCACTGCCACGGCACGGCCGTGCTGTCCCTTGGTAACATAGATCTCTCCTCGTAGGCACGTGACTGCCGACGACTCAGCGTTGGTCAATGCGCGTTCGTGCAACGCCGCTAGGCGTGGGCCGGCATAGGCCAGCTCACCCGTCACGAACTCGCATTCGGCGAGATGAAACTCCAGTGCAAAGGATAACTCTCTGTGTGTAGCCCAGGTTTGCGCATTGATAAGTGCGGAACCCGCCTGGAAATAGTTCAGGGCCGATGCATAGGCTACCGAGGCTTTCGCACGCCTTCCAGCGATTAGGTTCAGTTCGGCGAGTTTCACGCGTTCGTCGCTACGGACGATCAACTCGACCGCATAGTTTAGTTGGTTGACGATATCGAATATCGAGCCTTCGCGCTGGTCCGTCGGCGTATGGCGCAGCAGGAGCCTGCCGATGCGCAGCTTTGCTTGCGCTAGCATCGGCTCTGGCACACGCGAGAGCGCGGCTTCCTGGACCCGGTCATGGGAAAAGCGGTAGCCTTCGGCGTTGCGATGTACTAATTCTTGGCGCCTGGCGGGCCATAGCAAGGCATCCACTCCTTCGATATCGACTTCGAATATCCACGACAGTGTGGTCATGTTGGCAGCATTGCCGATGCAGGCAAGTAGGCGTAGTGCGTCGTGGCATGCGTCAGGCAAGCGTCCCAGCTTGGCAATCATGAGCTCGACGACATTCTCGGTGTGCCGCTGGGTACTGATACGATCTGCATCCCAAACCCATCGCATCCGATCGTGATCAAACGCGATGAGCGAATTCTCCGCCAGCATCGTCAAGAACTGAATAACAAAGTATGGATTTGCGCCGGTTTTACTGCGTATGAGCTCCGCTAGTTTGCCTACTTCTCGGCTCGCGGTCCGCAGGGTTTCCGACAGCATCATCACCAGGGGATCGTGCTTCAATGGCCCCAGTGTGATCTCGCTCACACGGGTTGCGCCTGCTTTGACCCTTTCGAGCATGCTGAGCAAAGTTTGATTCGAGGCAATCTCGTTATCCCGGTAAGCCCCTATCAGTAGCAGATGCTTTAACTCTGCCCGCAGCACGAGATCTTCCAATAGTTCGAGCGTGGCGGTATCGAGCCACTGCAGATCGTCCAGAAAGATAACCAAGGGATGTTCAGGCTGAGCAAAAACACCAATAAAGCGTTGAAAGACTGAGTGAAATCGAACTTGCGCCTGTAGCAAGGGTAGCGTCGGCGCAGGGGGCTGTGTGCCGATAATGAGTACCAAATCTGGGATGAGCGTGGTGATCAGTTCTCCATGTACGCCCAATGCTTGTAGGAATTGGCTCCGCCATAGTGTTAGCTCTGACTCGTTCTTGCTCAACAGCGAATGAACCAGCGTTTGTAGTGCTTGGATCAGCGTGGCATAGGGAACGTTCTCTTGGTACTGTTCGAATTTTCCTGATGCAAAAAGCGTACGCGAGGGCGTGACGGCCTTACGCATGGCCTCGACCAGTGCCGATTTACCAGTACCCGAATAGCCTGCAATGAGCAGTAGCTCAGGAATACCGGTGCGTGCTACCCGATCCAGACAGTCAATCATCGTCGCTAATTCGCGATCACGCCCATAGAGCTTATCCGGGATAGCTAATTCATCGGGAGTGTCGTCAGCGGCCAGCT
The DNA here is from genome assembly GCF_054781015.1 of Bordetella muralis. Classification (NCBI taxonomy): domain Bacteria; kingdom Pseudomonadati; phylum Pseudomonadota; class Betaproteobacteria; order Burkholderiales; family Alcaligenaceae; genus Bordetella; species Bordetella muralis. Next base: position 593,547 of record NZ_BAAGVF010000008.1, read on the forward strand.
CAAATGGCATGATATCGAACGTCGCGATCCAGGCCTTGAGACAGCGTTCCAGGTCGCTGATGATACCTGCCGCGGTTTGATACCGCTCTTGTGGTGTCTTTGCTAGCAGCCGCATGATGATCGTAGAAACCGTCGACGGGACGGTTACCAATCTTTGGCATGGATCTATCGGCCTACGGGCAACATGGCAGTGAATCCACCCACTTGGATCTTCAGCATTAAAAGGTAGCGCGCCGACGACCATTTGATAGAAAATCACGCCCAACGAATAGAAGTTGCTACGTCGGTCAGTCGGCCAGCCCGTTCCGCTCAGTTGTTCGGGCGCTATATAGGCGAGCGTGCTATCGCAATTTTCCGACACGGCCGAGGCGTATGGGCAAGCGACTCGATGCTCCGTCTCGCGCGAGGCGGTTAGTCGAATACCATCATCGGTATGGACAACGATGGTGGAGGGTTGCAGATTGCTATGAACGAGGCCAAGGCGGTGTATCTCCGCCAATGCCCGTGTAATGTCGATGGCGAATGGCAGAAAGCGATCCATTCCCATCGGGCCGTCAATGAGGTCGCGGAGTCGCACACCTCTAGCCGTATGCCCTATGCCATCAGACAATGGCACTCCCTCTTTGTGGATGAGCGTCGCATTACGGTCGCCGCTGTTTGGCATAGGCATAAAGGCTTAAAGCCCTCTCCGGTGTTTGCAGCGTGATGTCTGCTACCTAAACGACGTTTGACGTTTTCGCATTCGGTTTGTGTTCACCTGATTCTAAGAAGTATTGAACCCGCAGTGAAATTTGTAATTCACATGGCTGTCATGCTTTGTGAACATAGCGGGATACCTCGAACCCTGAATCACGAGATCGATCATATGTGCGGACATGTCCGCTTCCATGCTGACCTGACTTTCTGGCTTTCCGCCACAGCCAGAAAGTAATAAAGCTGCCGTGGATCCGCCGTAAATGCTCCTATCAGGGCTTTCGATTTATTCCATATTTCGTCGCTTCTAGCATCCGCCGTTCATCAACCAACATTATCCATGCGTAATAGGCATGACTGAGATAGGTATTATGTATTTTTCATATCATCTCTCGCCATCTACAGTAGCGACGTATGGTTGCGATAGTCGAACAAATTTGTGTAATGCTGCCAACTAAGTCATATAACAACCAGGAGACAGATAATGAGGTTGAAAAAATTAATCAGCTGCGCGACGGCGCTAGTTTTGATGGGTACGGCGGGCGCCGCCTTTGCACAATGGCCAGACAAGCCGGTTCGGATCGTAGTGCCGTACGGGCCAGGCATATCCGTGGATGTAGCGGGTCGTGCATTGGCCCAAGAACTCACCGAGCAGTTAGGCAGTCCGGTTATTGTGGAGAACAAGCCAGGGGTCAGCGGCCAAATCGGCGCTGCGTATGTGGCAAGATCTAAACCTGACGGGTACACCCTGTTATTGGGAGCCAGCGCTACACATGTCGTAAGCCCACACGTCCTCCCCGCACCGGACTATGACCCGATCAACGATTTCGTTCCACTCGCCCTGGTTGCACGCGTGCCGAACATTCTCGTCATTCACCCCTCAATTCCAGCGAAAACGGTCCCCGAGTTCCTGACATACGCCAAAGCCCACCCCGACGAAATGATGTTCGCGAGCTACGGGCAAGGCAGTAATCTCCATCTAGCTGGGGAACTATTGAATCTTCGACTCGGCACGCATATGCAACACATCCCCTATAACTCGACGGCGCTGTCGACCGATTTTGTTGCGGGAAGAATTCAGTGGATGTTTGACAATGCGAATGCGGCAATGCCACTAGTGAAAGCGGGTAAGCTACGAGCACTTGCTGTAGCGAGCGAGGATAAGTTAGCGTCCTTCGGCGATCTGCCCGCTATGTCCGATTTCTTACCCGACTTCTCAGTCAATGCATGGGCACTGCTTTCGGCGCCCAAAGGTACGCCGAGCGATATCGTGGACCGCTTATCGGTTGAGGTAGGAAAGGCCATGCAATCAGCGCGCATGCAAAAGGTGCTGGAAGAGCAATTTCTCGTTCCTGGCCTGCTGACCGGTGCAGACGCAAAAACTTTCCTCGATTCAGAAAATGCAAAGTGGGAAAAGATTGTTAAGGATACGGGCGTAACCGTACAGTAGAATTCGTTGTGAGCGATCCCGACGAACACCAAAAGTACAGGTTTCGCCCGGATCAACTCGACCTCGTACGTAGCACGTCCGAGGATCCCGCAGAGTCCTTTAGTCCTGCAGGAAATCCGGACCGTCGATCACCGCGTAGGTGTTCGTGTACAAGGACTGGTGCCGGCGGGCCTTGATCCGCCATCCTGCCGGCGTCCGCACCCACTCGTCGTGCCAATAGCCAGCATCGATCAGATTTGCTTTTACATCGCGAGCTTCATGACTATGGAAGTGGAACGAAAGTGACTTGGCAGTATCGCCATCAATCGTTACACGGGCCAGCCCTTCGATATGTTGCCAAGCCTTGAATTTCACTTCAAGACCGCCACCCTTCATACCCTTACCGCGCATGAGCTCGCCATATTCTTGAAGGTCATAGGTCTTCAGGCCCAGGCTACTCAAATCGATTTTCGCATCCGGCGTGAAAAGGTCGTTCCATTGTTCCAGAACATTCTTGTTTTCCGCACCAGCCTGATGAAGGTCCTGACCAAGGCCATAAAGGGAAACCTTATCTTCAATCTCAATGCGATCGAGCAAATAACGGACATCTTTTTCAAGAGACATGATATGTACCTCTGTTGGTTGGAGTAGGTTCAGATTAGGGCTTTACGCCCCAGCAATCGATGCCGTGAGAGGCAATAGATTGTTCCCTCCCGACGCAACATTCCATGGTCTAGTTCATTGGTGCCTAACGATTGGAGAATTTTTAGGTTTAGGCCTCGAACCAATCGCCATGCAACTGTGGAAAGTGTTCTGCGACCCAATCAATAAACACGCGCACCTGAGGTGCCAGATGGACTTTACTCGGGTACAACACCGACACAGGGCGTGAACGCGGTCGGCATTGTGGCAAAACCTCTACCAACGAACCGCTCATAAGGTGGTGATCAACGCTAATACCGAGCGCTTGCATAATGCCAAAGCCGGCTAATCCAGCTTCTACATATGCGTTCGAATCGTTCACCAGAATCCCTGAGCGAAGGTTGAAAATTTTCTCTTCGCCATCAATCAAGAAACGCCAATCCATCGACTTACGTGCGTTTCCCGAAAAGTAATTCACTCCATGGTGCCGAGATAGATCCTCAAGGCTCTCGGGATGGCCATACTCGCGCAGGTAGTCCGGCGCGGCACACGTGACCATGGCCGCCGTGCCTATGCGGCGGCCGATCATGCTTGAGTTTGGCAACTCTCCGATCCGTACCACGCAATCGACACCCTCGGCGACCAAGTCGAGCGTCCGATCAGTTACGCCCAGAACCAGCGAGATATCGGGGTAAGCCCGCTTGAATTCACGCAGGCTTGCCATGAAGCGCGGCTGAGCCAGGGCGACTGGCAGATCGACTCGCAAGCGCCCTCGGGCGTTCTCGCCGTTGGTGGAAAAGAGTGATGTAGCTTCAGAAATATTGCCGAGAATCTCGGTGACGCGCTCATAAAAGACTTCGCCCTCGGCCGTGAGATTCACCTTTCGAGTCGTGCGCTGAACCAATCTCACGCCTAGCGCTGCTTCCAGATCCTGAATTGCGTGCGTGACCTGGGGCCGGCCAATTTGCGCTGCGTCAGCAGTTTTGGTAAAGCTGCCTAGCTCCGCCAGTGTGGCAAAGATCTGCATTGTCTGAAGTAATTCCATGAAGCCTCCGATACTGCCGACGGAAACTGCGACGGAAATGAACGCAATTAGCACGGCAGCGGTCGCGATATTATCGCCCTGCTAAGTTTTATATCACCAATAGTCTTGAATGAACGAGCAGAATACCTATAAGCCATTTCGCCCCCAACACTCACGAGGAGGTTCGTCATGAATACCGTATTCAAGACTGTTGTTAGCAGTTCGCCTACAGCGCCGGTCCCGGCAGGTCGCGCAGCGCGGAACGTGCGTAATGACGTCCACGCCTTTTGGAAGAGCGCAGATCGATCAATCGATCTGCAGGACAACATGGCCGTGCACCCGGCGCTGTTCGACCGCGCGGTGGGCTTCAGCGATTTCCTCCAGACTAAAAGTGTCCACCACAGGCACATTCAACAAGCCTTTCCCTAGCCAAATGTTGATGCGTTGAGCAGCCTCCTGGCGTACGCTCTCGGGAAGGAGGTAGACCGAGCGGAAATGCATTGTCACGCCAGTGAGCATCAATTGCTGGATGCTGATAGCAGGCTTCATCTGACCAGCAGAACCATATACATAGATTTCTCCTTCCGGCCGGATCACACTCAAGTCGAACTCGAAATTGCTTCCCCATTCAACCTCGATGATCCGATCTATACCGCGTGGGCCTACCAGTGCTTCGATCTGCTTCTCACGGTCATCATCCCTATAGCCAATCACATGATCAGCGCCCGCCTCATGTACATGCTGTGCACGCTGCGGATCACCGACTAGACCGATCACGCGCTTCGCTCCCAACAATTTGGCCATCTGGACTGCGAGTCTACCGACGTTGCCGCTCGCGCCATTGACAAGGACATTGGCGTCTGCGATGGGGGTGCCACAAGTCACGGCGCGGTAAGCAGTCATCGCGGGAATGCCGAGCGACGCACCCATTGCGAAGTGCGAGCGCGAAGGTAACTCGGCAACTTGGCCAACGGGCAACGTGACAAATTGAGCCGCAGTGCCAAGTTGCCTACGGAACTGCGCATTCCAAACCCACACGCGTTTGCCGAGCCAACTCTTATCGACGCCCTCGCCCACCTCGCTAACGATCCCAGCGCCATCACTATGCGGCACGATAAACTCATAAGGCATGGTGTTCATGACCACGCCCGCACGATTCTTGACGTCTGATGGATTGACTCCCGATGCCTTGACGGCGATCAGTAGCTCACCAGCAGCAGGTTTGACTGGTGCGAACTGCTCAATGGCAAACACCTCATGCGCGGCACCAAACTTACGATAGACGGCAGCTTTCATTTTTTACCTAGTGTACTGTGAACGATTCAACAAGCGCATTCGCTATTGAGCGCGTTGTTCCCATTCTTAAAGCTCAGGCTTTCGTGCATCAATCAGCACGGCAACCATCCGGCACTTTTCGTTTCCCCGCACGCTCCATGCGTGTCGTGTACCACGCTGAATCAACACATCGCCAGCCTGGAGCACAGTCTCCGAGTCGTCTAGGATTGCCACGATCTCGCCTTCGAGCACAATGATGTAGTCGAGCGTATGCGTCTGGTGCATCAATTCATGACGTTGCGCGTCCGTATCAATCGCGGCCCTCCCTGAGTCTCCCATTGCACCGAATACCTCACTTCCCACCACTTTCCCTTGCCAGACGCTGTCGGGAGGAAACTCCAAATACCGTAGCAACGTGCCGCATGGAGGTGGCTCCAACTCAAGCGGCCCTGCGCACAAATCGTCCTCCTGCGAAAGGCTTGCCGGCGTCGAGTCGGTTTTCCAAAGTTCGGTGACGTGAAACGTTGGCAACGCTGATGTAATCGGCACTACGCTATCGGATCGACTGACTCCAGTAATTACGCGTCTGATGAGTAAATCACCAATGTCCCATGCCATGATCAATCTCCTTTGTTCTAGTAAGTGGGCACCGCGTAGTCGAGGTACAGGGGTCGGTGGGGTCTCTGCCCGGTCGATCCGTGCAGTCACATGTCTGGCGCTCGTAATCGAACGGATTCAAGGGCGGCAAGGACGTAATTCAGTCGAACGGCGCTTAGTTTTTGAGAAAGCTGAACCCAATCGTTTCCATCTTCCCAACGATTTCCTCGCCGAACTCGTCTTTGAACTTCTCTGACTCACTGGGAGCGAACCCAATGTCGTTATAGTCCGACTCATTCTTGCCTGTGATCAACACCAACAGATAGGCAGTCTCGTCGCCAATGTTGGTGAAGTCTCTGCATACCGCTTTAGGCACGCGGATCATGTCAAACGGGTTGAGCACGATCTCATGCTCGCCCTCGTCGCCCCACCGAATACGGAATTGTCCTTGGAGGCAAAAGAAATGCTCCACAGTGTGGAAATGCGCATGCAGCATTGGCTTATCGCCAGGGGGACATTCGGCGATGATGACGGAGAGATTCTCCGTAGCTTCGATGATTGGCCGCGCAGACATAGGACCGGCCTTTTGAGACGGTGCCATTAAGGTGTAGAGCGTGCGTGCGGTCACCGCCTGATATGCCGCGTCAGGAATGCCCTGATCCTTGGAATAAAACTCGCTCTGTGGCCGCAAAGCACTAAATCGGGCAACAAACTTTTCCATCTCGGCAGGAGAAAGCGTTTTAGTAGGCGGCAAATTATTCTGCTTCATAGTCTCATCCAAAAGTAGCGTTAACTGCGGGTCGTACACTCATTCGACAATGAAACTTTAAGAATCAGACATCGATATGTAAAATACATATTTCGCATTGCATTGATGTTTTAAAAGCATGCTTTTGATGCAGGTCGAGTTGATGCTGATCGGCATCTGCCGCATCTTTAGATATGAGGGAATGCGCCAAACGCTAGCGGTTACCGCGACTCGCAAGCTCAGCGAGCGAGAGGGCCAGCGGCGCCGATTGGATTTCCGGCTCGGCGTCATCTCGGCAGATCTCTTTGCTCGACCCGAAGCGCTGGCTTGCGCAGTCAGAAGCAAATCTGCTTTCTACATGGTGGGCTTCTGGATATATGCGCCAGTTAGGGCGATCCGTTGCGTCCGGGTAGCATCAGCAACCCGATCACAAGGTCTGCCATCTCGCGCAGGCGCTTCTCGTCCTGGTAAACCCGCTCGAGTACGACCAGCCCTCGCGTCATGGCGACGATCATTCGAGCCGCTTTGCGCGGCGATGTCGTCAGCCTGCTTTTAGCGTCCGCACGAGTGAAACGTTCATGGAGTGCGCGCTCGATCTCATTTAACATTTCTTCAATCACGGCGCGCACGGACTGATTCATGTCTTCGGTTCCCACCGCGGTTTTGGTGCTCAGGCACCCTCGGCTGGGATTGCCGGTCGTCATGGAGCTAATCGCAAAGTTAAAGAAATCCCGAACTGCCGTTTCCAGGTCGGAATGATTCAACGCCTCACGCATTTGACCGACGTAGCGATCGCGGTACACCTCGAAAACCTTCAGGAACAACGCTTCTTTGTCGCCATATGCGTGATATAGCGACCCCCGTTGAACACCGGTCTCTTGTGCTAACTCCTGCATCGTCGTACGAGCGTATCCCTGTCTCCAGAACAAGGCCAACGCCTTGTCAAAGGCTTCGCTCTCATCAAACTGACGCACTCCAGCCATATAAGTACTCCATTCGCTCCATTGCGGTGCTGCACCAGGCAGCGAGAGTAGTGGATCATTTTTTTGACATTTATGTCAAAAAAATGCTAACCCACCTTCTTGCCTGCTTGAGGCGAACTGCTCCCCAAAGCCATGGGGCGCTTATGGATCGAGTACCTTCGCCAGCGTGCGACTCAGCGCGAGCTAATGGCTAGCTTATCGTCAAGAACGGCTTAGTAATATATAAAATACATATTCATGACATTAATTATGTAATTAGGTTATGGTTCAACCGGGCTCCTTGAACGGCCATTTTTTATCGGAAACATCTAATGGACCTACGCCAGCTCCAGTACTTTCTCGCGGTCGCTGAGACACTTAACGTCAGCCGCGCAGCTACCAAGGTCTGGATTTCGCAACCGGCCCTGTCGAGGCAGATACAACTGCTCGAAGACGAATTGCAGGTTTCGCTTTTTGAGCGTAAAGCCCGCGGCATGGCGCTCACCGAGGCCGGCCAGATGTTGAGGCAGCGAGCGTTTGCCGTGATGAAGGACATTACGGCCATCAAGGAGGACATGAGCTCGCAGGCATTAGAGCCTACCGGCACAGTGACTATAGGAGTGCCATCTAGCCTGCGTGGCATGCTCACAAAGCGGATGGCCGCTCGTTATGCCAGTGCGTTTCCCAAAGTGCTTCTGCGCATCCATGAAGGTTCCTCGCGCGACATTCGCGACAGCGTCGCCTCCGGTAAGACAGATATTGCGATTTTTTCCACTGAGGAACCTTTTAGCCAATTCCATTGCACGCCGTTATTGACTGAGAAGCTACTGGCCATCATGCCTACGAATGCGGGCTTGAGTCTGGATCGCCCTGTAGATATGCGCACACTATGTCGCTCTCCCCTGATACTGACCTCTTACCCTAATAGTCTGCGCAAGCTCATCGAAAAAGCTGCGGCGAAAGCCGGCGTGGATATTAAAGTATGTATGGAAGTCGACATGTCTGCTTTGATGCTCGACCTTGTCGCGGAGGGTCTTGGGTGTGCCGTGTTGCCCTACTGTGCCGTACACGATCTCCTGCGCGCTAAACAGATCTCTGCAGCACCAGTAAAAGGTTTGACTATCTCGTGGATTGTGGCTTACTCGCGCGAACGTACGCTTTCCAATGCTGCACAGCATCTGCTTACGATGGTGATATCCCAAGCACAGCGACTGGTCGAGGATGGGCAATGGCCAACTGCTATCGCACTGCCACAGTCTTCCGTAAAAAAGGCTAGTCGGTCCCAAGGCGATGGCTAGCTCAATAATCGACTCTGATAAGGAGGATGCGATTCGGTTTCAGATTCGCAGGGCTCAAGACGGAGGCGCATTGACGAGCTTCGGTCGCGGCGGACGCTGCAGCGTCCGCAATGCCGCAATACTCAGTGCTCTAGTCACTATAGTGCTTATCTAACGACTGAGTCCTTTCAGCATGCCCCCCGATGATTTAGCGCGCCAGGACGATGGAGTGCGGCCCGCGCGTCACCGGCACGTTATGCACCGTGCGCACAAGCAGGGGATGTGGATTGAGTGGATCGCGATCGACACGCCAGAAATCGATGCTACCACCTGCCCGGTTATCGTCGAAGTGATCGAAATTCGCTACAGCTAGGTAACGGCTAGAGTTATCGAACACTGCTGACTCCGGAAGAATGCCATCAAATGGGTAGTCGGCAACATGCTGCAATTGTCCGCTGGCCAAATCGAAACGCAGCAGAGAGAGCGAAGCATGCCAGGTTATCCTGGAATCGTCATAGGGTAGGAAGCTGCGCTCAAGATTGGTGGTCACCACGAGCTGGCCGTCGGGACTGATTGTCAGGCCTTCCGGCGAGACACCGGTCTCGGCGACGCCAACTAGTGCATGCTGCACGACTGTACGACCCTGCAGGTCCGTCGCTGACTTGTCGGCGAACCGTATGCTTGCTACGCTGCCGCGCGGCGCCTCGGTCCAGAAGCCACCAACATCCGGCCCCCATTGCAAGTTATTGGCCAGCACATATTTTCCGCCCGGGGTCCACACGATCTTGAAAGGATACTTACCTACCTGCACGGACCCACCCCAGGGTTGCAGACTGATTTCATCGCCCTGGCGCTGCACTCGCGCAAATGCAATGCGGCCGGCATCGCTTAGCGCCGCGGCGATGAAACGTCCGGAAGGATGCCAGCTTACGTGCGTGATGCGCGTGTCCTTGTCGACACCTGGTAGAAGCTGATAACTCGGAGTGCCGAAGCGTCCTTCACGAAACGGGATAAATGCCACGCCGCGCCCGTCACGCGGATGCAATCCCACTGCCAGCATGTCGCCTGCGGGATTGATCTCCACCGTTTCCAAGCGCTTGCCCACCTCAAGCTTCTCAAGCACACGCGGCGTTTTGGGATTAGCGATATCAACTAACGTAAGCGTCATGCCCGCCGGCAAATCGGAAAAGCGTTGTGCTTGCTGTTCAGCTTGCTTGAAAGTCTCGACAACGAAGGCATAGCGGCCATCTGGCGAGATGGCTACAGCGCTTGGGGCACCGGCAACCGAGTTGCTAACCTCGGTCTCGTAGGCGCGCAAGGTGCGCACGTCGATTACGCGATCACCCTCGGTCAGCGGAATCACGGAAATCGCGTCGCGCCCCTCACGCGGGCCGAGCACGCCGTCTACGTAGGCCGAAGCTAGCATATCCGCATCCGATATGGAGACGAGCACACGCCCTTGAAAGTCCATCGGTGCGTTGCGTGGCGCCGTTTGGGCGCCTGCAGACGCCATGGAGGCTACCGTCCAGAAAATCGCGGCTAGCCTGAATAGTCGCGAGTTGAATTTTGCAGAATTCATATTGAAATCTTGAGTTTGCGATCTACGCCTCGCCAACCACCACTTTCAAATGTGTCGATCCGAACTTATGCACCATGGACGCCTCCGGCGGAAGATGAGACTTGACGGGGCGACAAGAGATCGGCCAGGTTGATGCGGCGCAGGAATTCCGCGCGAATGCGGCCTGCAACCCTATCCACCACTTCGCACCCGTCGTCAGACGGATCTACATGAACACGGAATGGGCGGTGGCCGTATGGACATCCGACGATATTAACGATGGCCTGCGCCACCATGGAAACGTCGGCATCCGCGGGCTCGCAATTGGCCAATCCCGTCAGGATTTCCTGCTCAAAGCCTGCGTAAGCGCCTTCCGAGTACTCCCGCTCACGCGCCGTGTCAGCAGGGCGGCCGCTATGTGCGAAATGATTGGTGCCTTTCGTGAAGGCGCCCGGCACCATAATGGAGGTTTCGATGCCCCAGCGGGCCAATTCGCCGGCATAACTGACAGCCACGGCATCCATCGCGGCCTTGGCAGCGAAATACGGTGCCAAGTAAGGGGGAGTACCACCGTTGTGGCTGCTACTACCGACCCACAGCACCAATCCTTGGCCCTGCTTGCGTAGATGGGGTAGTGCAGCGCGGTTCACACGCTGAGTGCCCAGCACGTTGACGTCATAGAGATAGGCAAATTGTTCGGGGGTAAATGCTTCTGCAGGCCCGAACACCATGTGCCCGGCATTGTGGATCAGCACATCGATCCGCCCTTGGGCCGCGATGACTTGATCCACGGCAGCCTGCACGGATGTTTCTGATTGCACGTCCAGTTCAATCGCATGCAGCTTCACCTGGTGCGTGGCGGCATAGTTCAGCGACGCCTCGACTTGTGGCGCGTTTCTTCCGAGCGTTTCGCGCATCCCCGCATAGACGGTATGGCCCGCCAATGCGAGTGCTCTCGCGCTAAGCGCGCCGAAGCCGCTTGATGCTCCGGTGATCAATATGGTCTGACTCATCGTTTTCTCCAACAAAGTGAAAAAATGCGTCTACTTAGGCGAAGCCGCCGTTAGCGCGCACGACCTGGGCATTGACCCAATCGCCATCCGCACTTAAGAGAAACGACACCACGCGGGCGATATCGTCGGGTTGCCCCAAACGCTCGAGAGGCACCATTTTTGTCATCTGCGCGATCTGTTCTTCGGTCTTGCCTTCCATAAACAACTCAGTCGCAACCGGCCCCGGCGCAACTGCATTGACTGTGATGCTCCGGCCACGAAGTTCGTTTGCCAACACACGCACAAGGCCTTCTACCCCCGCCTTGGATGCGATGTAGGCCCCGTAGTTGGGAAAGGATTTGGCGATCACGCTTGTCGACACGGCAACGATGCGCCCACCGGCCTGCAAGTGCTGAGCGGCATGACCTAGTACCAAGAATGCGCCCCGCAAGTTAGTAGAAATGGTGCGGTCGAAAGCTTCGATGCTTTCAGGAGCAATCGGCGCCAACGGCATTATTCCGGCGCTGTGTACGACCGCGCCAATGGTTCCGAAGGTTTCAAGCGCCGTGGCAAAAAGCCGCTGCACATCTTCAGCTTTGGATACATCCGCCTGCGCGGCGATAGCCTGCCCCCCTGCGGCATGGATAGCAGCGACAACCTCCTCTGCCTTGGCGGCATTACCCGAATAATTGACGACGATCTTGAAACCATCGGCGGCCAGGCGTAGAGAAATGGAGCGACCTATGCCTCTGGATGCCCCGGTAACAATGGCAGTTCGAACGATCGATGGTGCTGAAGCGGAGGTACTGATATTCATGATGATTTCCCTCAAGGAGGCGGGTGAGAGCGTCGAACCATAATGACACTTGACCCACCATGATTAAACAGGGCGAAATTGGCTTACTAATTCAAAAATCATCAACAATACGGCTGTTGTGGACCGTTTTGATGCTTTACAGCTCTGCACTCGCATCGTGGAACTTGGCAACCTTACCGAGGCCGCAGGCGAACCAGTCTCAATTTATTGTTTCTCTTCCAGGCAACAGTTTGGCTTGAAATTTGGTATTTATTGCGACGCCCTTGATGTGGAGAATGATGATCTTCGCCGGGATCTATCCATCTCGGAACATCCCCTTTTCTCGCACTCTGATAGGCACAACATGAAGGCTTGGCTCCTCAAAGACTTTGGTCTCGAAAATCTACAACTCGACGACGTCCCGACTCCGGTACCTTCGGCCGGTGAATTACTAGTTAAAGTCGGTGCCGTATCGCTGAACTACCGCGATAAGGCTATTGTCGATGGACTCTACGAGCCGGCCATGATTCCCAAACCCTTGATTCCCGTCAGCGACGCCGCCGGTACGGTTGTCGCCACAGGCACGGGCGTGAGTCGCTTTAAGGTAGGCGACCGTGTCAACTCGACCCTGTATTCCCGATGGATTGACGGTGCTCCCGGTCCCAATGAACCAGACTACTGTTTTGGTGCGCCTCTACCCGGCGGACTTGCGGAGTACATGATCATCCATGAAGAAAGTGCTGTGCGAGCGCCAGACAGTATGTCCGATGTCGAAGCATCTACCCTTCCGATCGCTGCGCTGACCGCTTGGTTCTCTCTGATGGAGTTTGGCAAGCTTCAGCCTGACCAAACAGTACTGCTCCAGGGCACAGGCGGTGTGTCCATTTTTGCCGCGCAAATTGCCGCCGCGCTTGGTGCACGCGTCATCGCTACATCGAGTCGTGATGAAAACTTGGCGAAGATTAAGCTTCTTGGCGCTCATGAGGGTATCAACTACAGACAGCGACCCGACTGGGATAAAGCCGTTCTCGAACTGACTGATGGCAAGGGCGTTGATCTGCTCCTTGACGTCGCAGGCGGAAATGGCCTGAATCAGTCTGTAGCGGCAACGAAAGCCGGTGGCCTCATTGCTCAAATCGGCTTCCTGAGCGGCCTACAAGCTACCTTGGATGTCATACCCCTACTGTTTCGCCAAACGACGATACGGGGTATCGCGGTGGGGCACAGAGCTTCGTTCGAACGCATGAATGTGTTCCTGAACCAGCACGGCATCACGCCGGTTATTGACCAGGTTTACTCGTTCGGCGAGGCGTGTCAGGCATATGCACATCTGGCACGTGGCCCGTTTGGCAAGGTCGTTATTAAGGTTGCGGAATGAAAGGGAGATCGGTCGCTATCGTCATTCACGAAGATGTACAGGCCTTGGATGTCGCCGGGGAGGCCGATACTTTTCATTGACTTCGCCTCATTCCCCTGTACAAACACTGTAAACCGCCAACTCAAAATCCCCCACAAGGCGTGCCAGTTCAATCCCGGCCCCCGGGCACCAGCAATAGAAAAAGCCGCCACTGCATCGCAGAGCGGCTTTTTTGCTCCATAGGGCGTCGACTAACTCCACCCTCGGTGGTCCCAGAGTTTCTCGACGGGCCCTCAATTTTTACAGCACATGCTTCAGCCCACGGCGTTAAGTACACCTGTCATGCGTTGCTCAACTTCATCCCTCGTAGCGGCCCACGCCGGCACGGTTTGCAATAGCCGCTCCTGCCAGGCAATGAGGTTGGGGAACTCGTCGAACGGCGCTCCAGTTCGCTTGTACTGCGAGAATGGCGCAGCGATGTCGATATCGGCAAGGGTCAACGCATCGCCGACAATGAAGCTTCGTTTCTCTAGGTGTGCATTCAGGACAGCGGCGGCATTGCGGATGTTCGTCGTAAGCAAATCCACGATGGCATCGGTCCGAGGCTTGCCCATGAGCGTCGCGCCCGCCCATTCGTTAAAGAGCAGGGTTGAAAAGACCCGCCATTGCTCACCGGACCAGAACATCCATTGCAGCACTTCCCACCGTTCTGTATGAGTGCGGCCAAGCAGGTCGGAGTTCGCTTTTTCGGCGAGATAAAGATTAATGGCAGAGGCTTCCCAGATAACCGTATCGCCATCCTGAAGCACGGGAGTCAGTCCGTGCGGATTCAGCTGCAAAAATTCAGGGGTATGACTTTCGCCCTTGAACAAATCGACATTCATCCGTTGGATGTCGACGCCCATGATCTTTGCAGCAGTCGTTACACGACGAAGGCTACCCGAGCCCGGGTCGCCGTAGATTTTAATGGTCATAGTTGCTCTCTCATGTAGATGCAGGGGGGTGATCAGCGCTGCAATTGGGGCTTCCCTCCCCCTCCTCGATAGAAAGCGAGGGCCAGCGGCGGGCTCGAGACGCCCCAGTCGTGCCATGTGACGGGGTTGTCGCATGGAGCAGGCTGTTAGCAAGGAGGCCATCGTAGACTGATTCTTCAAAGAAAATAATGCCCTAAAATTGCAGAACACTTATTTGGAAAGCAAATGACTGACCGATGGCTTGAAATCGAGGTTTTCACGCGCGTGGCCGAGTCGGGGAGCTTTTCTCGCGCGGCTCAGCAGCTTGAGCTGTCACAGCCCTCCGCCTCCAGAATCATCACGGGTTTGGAAGCACGGTTGGGCGTCAAGCTTCTGCTTCGCACGACCAGAAATGTGACCTTGACTGAGGCAGGCGCTGCATTTCTAGATAAAGCTCGCCAAGCGGTAGCCGATCTGGAGGAGGCCGAGGATGCGGTTCGGGGAATCGATTCTCTGCGCGGCACTATCCGCCTCGCGGTGCCTATTGTGTTCGGCACTCGGGCGATCATTCCCGCGCTAGCCAGCTTTCTGGAGCGCTATCCCGATCTGCGAGTCGAAATAACGATGCGAGATGAGCGTCAGAACCTCGTAGCCGCCGGCGTCGACATGGCCATCCGGATGGGCACCCTCGAAGACTCAACTTTCGGTGCCAAACAAATAGCGTCCGTGGAAAGATTATTAGTCGCTTCGCCGTCCTACCTGGCCAAGCGAGGCACACCTCGAGCGCCAGCAGAATTAACAAGCCACGATACGATCTTGCACGAACAAAGCTTCCCGGAAAAAAGCACGTTAAAGATGCTGAAAGGAGGAACGGCGCAGGTGGTGACTCTGCGTGGGAAAGTCAAGGTTGACGCGGCGCCAGGCGTCCTGGCTGCTGCATTGGCAGGCCTGGGGATAGCCAACGTCACCACAATCATGTCAGAACAAGAGCGGCGTGAAGGCAAGCTTGTACAGTTGCTACCCGACTACGAACTTGAGCCCTTGAAGGCGTTCGCTGTATTTCCGTCGGGCCCCAGACCGTCGACAAAGGTCCGCGCGCTGGTCAATCACCTCACATTCGCGCTGGCGAATTAGCTCACGATCACCGCAATGTCGTTGATGCGGCGATACGCAGTTGTTGGACGGATCTGCAAATCGAGTACTCGCTGATTGCAATTTACATTGCCATTTTTAAACTGATAAGTCTATAATTCGAAAATGGCTAATACGACCACCCTCTCCGACCGGCAGCGAGGTCGCCCCCGTGAGTTCGACGCCGACCAGGTTGTCGAACAGGCGATGCAGATCTTCTGGACGAAGGGCTATCAAGGCACATCTCTACCGGACCTCATGGAGGCAACCAGGCTATCCCGAGGAAGCCTATACGCCGCTTTCAACGACAAGCATGGCATTTTCTTGCTCGCCCTTGATCGTTACATCGCTCAATCACTCCAGCGCGTGGATGACGAACTCACCTCGGGCGTGAATGCCCTGGAGGGACTCAAAGCCTGCGTAGACGGCTATATCGCGCGCACCGACGGCGTTGCGGGCCAACGCGGCTGCTTGCTGGTGGCAACGGCCATGGAAATCGCGGCTTGGGATCAGGAGACGTCGACCCGGATTGCGCATTTTTTCGAATCAATGCGGGTTCGCATAAGCAAAGCCTTGTCGCGTGCTCAAAAAGAAGGACATTTGGGCGAGCATGTCAGCCCAGATGCGGCGGCTTATATGGTGGTTTGCTTTCTCGAGGGATTGCGTGTCGTTCGCAAGGTAAAGGGCGCACCCCACAAAGCCCGGGCTGCCGCGCAAACGCTTATTAGCTGCCTCGCAGCTTGATCACTGACGGTCATGACGCGAGGCATTCATTTTTGATTATTTTTGGACCGAATGGTTTTTAAATGAATTTAATTCACATCGCAGCGGCGCTACTTGTTCCGCTGCTGTGGGGGGCTCAGTATGTCGTCATCAAAGCCGGCCTTACTGTGCTGCCCCCGTTGCTCTTTGCCGGCCTGCGCTTTGCGGTAATCGCGGCGATCCTTATCCCATTCGCGGGTCGCATTCGGAAGTCGGAGATAAAGCCGATCTTTCTGATTTCTCTTTTCATGGGCGGCGTAAACTTCGCGGGCGCATTCATTGGCTTGACCGAGGCGCCAGCGGGCGTTGCCGGGATTACCAACCAGCTTTGGACCCCTTTTACCTTGGTGCTTGCATGGCCCATGCTGGGCGAGAAGCCCTCTGCTCGGGTGATACTCGGTGTCGGCATCGCCCTGTTTGGTGTCGCAATTGCGGTGGTCGATCCTGGGCTGAAAATCCCGGTCGTTCCGATGCTCTTTGTGCTTGCCTCTGCCGTCGGCCTGGCGATCGGAAACGTACTCGCCAAGAAATTCGGACCATTCGAGCCGGTGAGGCTTTTCGCCTGGATATCCTTTTTCACGGCATTTCAGCTTCTCGGGCTTTCGCTGATCATGGAGAGCCACCAGATGCAGGCGCTACAAAGCGCATCACGTTCTGAATGGCTGGCTTTCGCTTTCACGGTCCTGTTAGGGGGCATCGTCGCCTTCGTCACATGGCTTTGGCTAATCGCCCGGTTCTCAATGGCGCGCGTCGCCCCCTATGCATTGCTTCAATCCTTCTTCGCGATAGCCGCTGGCGTCATCTTCAGGCACGAGCCCGTCACCCTGTTGCTGATTCTGGGTGCCGTGATCTGTGTATCAGGAGTCGCGATCAGTCAGTGGTCCGCACCCTTTGGACGGCGTGCAAGAGATAAAGCCCGGCGCGCAACGCCGGATAGCGCCACGCAGCAGGTTTAACGCAAACAACAGGAATCAATCATGGCCAAATTTGTTCTAGTTCACGGGGCTTTCCAGGGCGGCTGGGTGTACGCAAGGGTGGCCCGCAAGCTTCGTGACGCAGGACACGACGTCTACACACCCACGCTGACTGGCCTGGGAGAACGCGCTCACCTGGCCGACCGGGCAATCAATCTGGACACGCACATTCAAGACATTGTGAACGTATTCAGGTGCGAGGATATCTCCGACGCAATACTATGCGGTCATTCGTATGGCGGACAAGTGATCACTGGCGTCGCGAATGAAATCGGTGAACGTATCCGCACGCTCTTCTACCTGGATGCCTATGCGCCCGACGACGGACAGTCTCTCATCGATATCACGGGCAACCAAACCGCACTGGCCTTTCTCTCGCAGGCAAATCGGAATGCCGGAATGATCCCCCCTATTCCGGCCGCAGCATTCAATGTGAATGACGCGGACGCCGCCTGGGTTGACAAAATGTCGGTGCCACAGCCGCTGGCCACGTTTGTACAGGGCGTGAAGGTAGGCGTCGATTCATTACAGGTAGCCAATCGCACTTATGTCTTTGCGACAAAAAATGGTGGCGATTGGTTTGCACAGACGCACGCTCGTCTGAAATCCGACCCCAGGTGGACTGTTCACGACATTGCGTGTGGGCATTCGATCATGCTGGATCGCCCCGATGAACTGGCGGCGTTGCTAGCGGCTGAAGCGACGAATTGAGAGGGACCCTCACACGCCACCTTTGGACCGGGTGGCGTGTGCCCTGAATGTGAACGCTAATCAGCCGTCCTTCAGGTAGCCGAACCTAGCTGGCGCGTCTCATGCCTGACTGATCGCGGATAAGAATGACGGCGGCCGCGTGACGCGGTCGCACTCAGGAATAGGTAATGGTTGAACATCCCGAACGGGCTGGAGCACGCTTATGTGGCGATATGGCGTGAATGCGTTAATGCTGCCCACAGACGTCTCTGCCAATGTCAGTCGACTGGAATGGCGAGGCGTTATGAGTTTTTAGCACCTCACGCCGCCTGTTCAATCTACATTCCCTGAACAATGAAGCCGCGATAACGCGCCCCTTTAAATCGGTGCTGTGCGGCCGCCTGGTAGGCCGGGCTGTGATACCAGTTACGGGCCGCATCTGTATCGGGGAACTCAAGAACGACCACACCCTCGATTGGAGGTCCCTCCAGCACCTCAATCTCGCCATAGCCTACTCGCACAGTGACGGGGTGTCCTTGTAGTTTGTCGGGAATCTTTGAATAAGTATCCAACGCCGTTTGATCGAGCGTCTCTTCTCTCGTGAAAATGATATAGGCTGACAATTCAATATCCTTTCGATGATATGGCCAAAGGTGTCGCCACTAGTAGAACGGCCGCAGGAGCAATGCAGGGCGAGTCCGTAATCGAGCCCTCAGAAAACGCTGCTTCCTTCCCCTTTCTCATGGTGGCCTCGGGTATCAGTGAGTTGGAGCCGGGGCGGCGTCGATTTTCACGCGCAGCAGGCTGTAGGGTTTATCGCGCAGATCCTCGCCATCATGGAAACCTGCCTGACGATGGAGTTGGTTGGCAACAAAGTACAAGTAACCGTCAGGCCCGATCGACAGCGTGTCCGGCCACAGGACCCGGGGATCATGAACGATGGTCTTCCAGCGTCCGTCAGCAAATCGTTTGCGGATGCTGTTGTGTTCATAATCACCGGCGTAGATGGCACCATTGGCGTCGGCTTCCAGGCCGTCGGAGGCTCCTTTTTCCCCCAGGTCTTTCACCGCGGCTGACAGTTGAGCCTCGCTGACGCTCGGGTCGCGCAGCAGCGCGGTAGACACAGAGTACAGGTGGCGACTGGACAAAGGACTGAAGTACAGCGTCTTGCCATCGGCGGACAACGCAATGCCGTCAGATGCCACGGTCAGCGTCTTCGGCTTGCCGTCCGGCCCCTTGGTGACCAGTGCTTGCTGCCCCTCGACCACAGGAATGAAATCCGGATCCGGAGAAGTCGATTTGGCGCCATTCAAGCGTCGTACAGCGTTGCCGCTGGCGATGTCCATAACGATGATGGCACCAGGACCGGAGACGGACGAGTCGGTGACGTATACAGTGCCCTCTTTGCCGACGCGAAAGTCAAAGCGCATGTCATTTACATAGGTGCTGGTCCGCATCACGTTAGCCGGAAACACCAGGGTTTTGACGACCTTGTTGCTGGCCAGATCCACTGCCACCAGTTTCGCGCCGCCTGGCTTCGGCGCCGCAAAGCCGGGGGCCGCGGTATCGAGCAGCCAGACGCGACCCTTGCCATCGGCGACCACGCTTTGCACGCTGATCAGGCCTTTGGCGGGATCGCTAGCATCCTCCCGGTTGAACGCGGCATCGGGATAAGGAAAGACCTGACCCTCACGGATTTCTCCGACCGTGAATGCAACGTCGTCGCCCCATTTCGGGAAATTGACAAAGAGGCGTCCGTTATCGGTGACGGTGATACCGGTGGGCATCGCGTCATGAAAGGCGAACACCTGATCGAGCTGGCCAATGGATTTATCTGCCGGCGCATCTGCAGGCAACGGCGTGGCTTCGGTGGCGAAGCTGGCTTGGCTTGCTGCTGCAATCGCCAAGGCGAGCAAGGATGATGAAAAAAAGCGAGACGTCAAGGACATGAGCGGCCTCCTGGGCCTGCAGTAATAGGTTATTCAAGTAATTAGCGTGGCGAACGGTCAAAGACCGGCGACAGCTCGGCCACGCTGTATTCCCGGGCCAGCGCCTCGTCCTTCGACGGCAACGAGATTAACTGGCTATCCTATGTTCGATCAGGGTAGAGGTCGCAACGATCGCGAGGGACAGCGCGCAAGAAAGTGTTTTCTTCATTTTTATTTCATGTGGATAGAGAGACGGCCCGGTATCTATTCGCGCCATTCAGGATTGCCAGGCACTGGCCTCGTTACAGAAAACCGACGTGACGCAAAGCGTCCTCGGCAGCCTCGTGGTCTTGGGTGGAAGTCCCGCCGGATATACCGATGCCGCCCAGGATCTGTCCTTCGTGAATGATGGGTACGCCACCGCCGACCGGCGTCATGCGTGGGTGATGCGCCAGCGCGGCCACAGTGGGGTCTGCCATGTGCTGGTTCCATTGATGTGTACTCAGGCCAAACGAGGCAGCCGTCCAGGCCTTGTCCGTCGCCACACCAACGGTGAGGAAAGGGGCCGTATCTGCGCGCTCAAAGACACGCAGATGCCCTCCTGCATCAGTGATGGCGATGGTCGCGGCGAATCCACGCTCGGCACAAGCGCGACGCGCCTCTGCCAGCAATGCTTGAGCGGCATCCAAGCTGATCGTCGCCGTATTGATGATTTGCGATGTCATTTGCGTGCTTCTTTTCAATAGCGTTCAGGAGTTGACGATCACGACTTTGCCGATCATGCTGCCGGCCTCGACCAATGCATGCGCCTGGATCAGACTCGCGGCGTTCATGCCATCGATGCGCTGAGTGAGGGTGTGTTTGATATCACCTCGATCGACCAGATCAGCCACCCGGCGCAGCAAGGCATGTTGGCGAGCGATGGATTTGGT
The DNA here is from genome assembly GCF_054781015.1 of Bordetella muralis. Classification (NCBI taxonomy): domain Bacteria; kingdom Pseudomonadati; phylum Pseudomonadota; class Betaproteobacteria; order Burkholderiales; family Alcaligenaceae; genus Bordetella; species Bordetella muralis. Next base: position 614,267 of record NZ_BAAGVF010000008.1, read on the forward strand.
GGAGAACATGGCTCGCGTGAACATCAGTTCCCAGTGGATCGAAATGGACTTGCCCTTGAATGGTCCGATATCCAGATCCACGGGATCGTCGATGAGCGCGAACTGACCCTCGGGGCGCAGCACCGCGGCGATCTGTGGCACATAGGCTGCGCTGTGGGTCAAACCGGCGACATGAGAGACGTGCTCGATACCGAGCTCGGCCAATTGCGGTGCCCAGGGCTGGCTATGATCGATCACGTGGTGCGCGCCATGCGCCAATACCCAGTCGCGGGTTTCTTTGCGCGACGCTGTGCCGATGACGGTCAGGCCCGTCAAGGTGCGCGCCAATTGCGTCAGGATGGAGCCGACGCCGCCAGCGGCGCCAACGATCAACAGGACATTGTTGTCCGTGGGGTCTGCCTCCTGCACACGCAGGCGGTCAAACAGCAATTCCCAAGCGGTAATGGCCGTCAGCGGCAGCGATGCCGCTTCGGCGAAATCCAGCGAGGTCGGCATCGGTCCAACGATGCGTTCGTCGACAGCGTGCAGTTCGCTGTTGCTGCCCGGACGCGTGATGTCACCGGCGTACCACACGCGGTCACCCTGTTTAAAGCGCGTAGCCAGCGGCCCGGTGGCACGGACGATGCCGGCGGCGTCCCAACCAAGGATGCGAGCGCCATTCGCGGGAATATCGCCACCGAGCCGAACCTTGGTGTCAACCGGGTTGACCGATACCGCTTTGACCTCGACCAGCAGGTCGTGGTCACGCAGTTCCGGCACCGGCACCTCAATGTCTTGCAGGGCCTGTGGGTGCGTGACGGGATGATTTTGGTGTAAGCCTATGGCCTTCATGAGAGGACTCCTGGGATAGCTGAAGATGATGGGATCCCAGAAGGTCATTGGCTAACTGGGAAGACGGACTTCATGCTAACTTTCTTCAATCTCCAGATAAATCCGCTAAAAACCTAAACACTTTCTTTGATTTGATGAAAATCATTCGACTCGATGACGTTCAAATCTTTGTACGCACTGCGGACGCCGGCAGTTTCTCGGAAGCGGCACGTCAGCTGAACATCGCGCCCGGCGTGGCTAGCGCGTCTGTACAAAGGCTCGAACGGACGCTCGATACCCGTTTGTTCACACGCTCCACACGCAGCATGCAACTGTCGGAGGCCGGCGAGCGCTACCTGCCCCATGCGCGGGCGATGATTGACGCGCGGGAACAAGGCGAACAGGCCTTGGCCGACGGCCGCTCGGCACTGAGCGGCCCGCTAAGGCTGTCGATGCCTTCCGATTGCGGGCGCAACGTGCTGCTGCCGTGGCTGGACGAATTCCAGCACGAGCACCCGGGGCTGTCGCTGCACCTGAGAATGAGCGACCGCCCTGCTGACCTCATCCGCCAGCCGCTGGATGCCGTCGTCCGCTACGGCACGTTGGCCGACTCGTCGCTTCTGGCGCTGCCTCTGGCCAGTCACAACCGGCGTGCGTTGTGCGCCGCACCGGCATACCTGGAGCGGCACGGCACCCCGATCAAGCTCGACGACCTGCGGCGTCACAACTGCCTCCGGTATGTCTGGAGTGAACAGATCTATGATCGATGGCGCTTTACATTGCCCGGTGGAGATCGCACCGTGGCGGTCACGGGCAACCGAGTCAGCGATGATGCCGATGCCGTGCGTCGCTGGAGCGTCGCCGGCGAAGGTGTGGTCTACAAATCGCGGTTGGACCTCATTGACGATCTGAAGGCGGGCCGGCTGGTGGAGCTGCTTCCCCACACGCATTGCGAGCCTGCCCCGTTGCACCTCATCTGTGCCCACCGTTCACGACTGACACCCGCGATCAGCCAATTGCATGCTTTCCTGCGGGAACGTTGCGCCGCCCTATTGGCCAGCCACCCACCCCAAGACGAGATTGGCTGAGTTGGCCGAGCGGCAAGGGGCTATACCGGAAGCAAATGCCGTTCTGGAAAGACGACATACGCGGTCATATCGATGCACCGAGTTCTTCGACCAGTCGCTGGATCATGTGGTCAAAGCACGCTAGTTGAGCCGCGCGGCCCTTAAGCCCGCCCATCCTGCGGACGATTGAACGCCAGATAGGCTACCGCATTGCGCGTCGCGCTGGTCCGGCGCTGCCATGCCACCTCTTCAGTTACCCACTGACAGCCCTCGCCGCACTCCAACCTCCCACGCCCCCTTCGCCTCCTGTGCAAGGTGGTTGGGCCCGATTCAGCGCGGAATCTCGATGGCGATGGCTGTCGCTTCGCCGCCACCGATGCACAGCGACGCCACTCCGCGGTGCAGGCCGCGCCGACGCAAAGCATGCAGCAAGGTGACGATCAAGCGGGCGCCGGTCGCACCAATGGGATGGCCGAGCGCGCAGGCGCCACCATTGACGTTGAGGCGCTCGTACTCGATGCCGAGCTCCTTGGCCGCAGCCATGGCGACCACGGCGAATGCTTCGTTGATCTCGAACAGATCGACGTCACCCAACGTCCAGCCCGTCTTGTCGAGCAGCTTGCGGATCGCTGGAATTGGCGCCGTCGTGTACCAGGCCGGCGTCTGGCTGTGGGTGGCGTGCGCCCTGATCTCGGCCAGGATCGGCAAGGACTCCCGCTCGGCCCGCGAGCGACGCATGAGAACCAGCGCCGCAGCACCATCGGCGTTGGCCGACGCGCTTGCGGCCGTAATCGTGCCGTCGGCGCGGAAGGCGGGCTTGAGCGTCGGGATCTTGTCGGGCGAGACCTTCAGCGGATGCTCATCATTCGCGACGATTCTGGCGCCACCCTTGGCCTCGATCGTGATCGGAGTAATTTCGCCGGCGAAGGCGCCGTTCTCAATGGCCGTGCGGGCGCGCATCAGCGTCTGCACGGCATAGGCATCCTGGTCGGCGCGGGTGAAGCCGTAGGATTTAGCTGTAGCCTCCCCGAAATCGCCCATCGCCCGGCCTGGCTCGTAGGCATCTTCCAGGCCGTCGAGCATCATATGGTCGAACACTCGGTCGTGCCCGGCGCGGTAGCCGCTGCGCGCACGTGCAAGCAAGTACGGCGCGTTCGACATCGACTCCATGCCACCAGAGACGACGACTTCGGCGGCTCCGGCCAGAATCAGGTCGTGCCCCAGCATCGTGGCCTTCATCCCTGAGCCGCAGACCTTATTGATGGTGGTCGCACCCGTCGCATCGGGAAGGCCCGCGCCACGCGCTGCCTGGCGGGCTGGAGCCTGCCCCTGGCCAGCGGGCAGGACGCAGCCCATCAAGACTTCCTCCACGCGGTTGGCCGGCAGTCCAGAGCGCTCCAGGGCGGCGCGGATGACGTGTGCGCCAAGCTGCGCGGCCGATGCGGGCGCCAGGTCGCCAAGAAAGCGGCCAAGCGGTGTGCGTGTTGCAGCGACGATGACGATGGGGTCAGACATGGTTGATTCCTTGGTAAGGGTTGCGCGTGCCCTACGGCGCGGTCGAGTGCCGTTGACGAAAGCCAGCGGCGAAGACGATGAGGGACAGTGCGGTGCAGCCGGCAAGGACGAGGCCCAGCGCGGTGTAAGCCGTCACATCGAACGTGCTGGCGATACTGATGGTGAGTGCCGCGCTACCCATCTGGAGGAAGCCGAGCAGCGCCGAGGCCGTCCCCGCCTGGTGGCCGAATGGTTGCAGCGTGATCGCGGTGCCCAGCGGGTTCACCATGCCCATGCCGAACAGGAAGACCGTGAGCGACAGGCTGAACATCGTGACGGTCTGCGGGCTTGCCAGCAGCAGGGTGCCTCCGGCAAGCGCGATGACGATACCCGCCGTTGCCATTGGCTTCTGACCCCAGCGATGCGCCAGCCGCGGCGCCAGCAGGCCGGCGGCAAATACCACGAACACGGTTGTGGCGAAGAACATCCCAAGCCCGAGCGAAGAGAAGCCCAGGCCGTCCATCAGGATCGCTGGCGCCGTCGCGAAAAAGCCGTAAAGCCCGCCAACGACAAAGCTCACCGATACAGCTGGCACGATGAACAGGGGATCGAGCAGCAACTGCACATAGCCCTTCACGATGGCGGCCATCGAGACTGCCGCACGTCGATCAGCAGGGTGCGTCTCGCCGGTACTGATGATGTAGTGCGCCGCGAGTACGAGTCCGAGCGCACCTACCAACATAAAGGCACCGCGCCAGCCGACCACGCTGTTCAGCGCACCACCGAGCAGCGGCGAGAAGCCCGGCGCGGCAGCCATTGCCACCATGATCAGTGCCAGGGTCTTAGCGAGCGCTTCCCCTTCGAAGAGATCACGTGCGATGGCGCGTGACAATACGGAAGCTGCGCAGACGCCCAGAGCCTGCACGACGCGGCCAACGACGAGCCAGGGTAGGCTCGTCGCCAGCGCGCACAACGCGCTGCCCGCCAGGAACACAACAAGCCCGCCCAACACCAGCCATTTCCGACCGAAGCGGTCCGACAGCGGCCCAACAAAGAGCTGCCCTACCGCGAAGGCGACGAAGAAGCTGCTGAGAGTGGCGCCGAGATCGTTGGTCGAGACACCGAGCGCGCTCCCCATGTCTGGAAACGCGGGCAGGATGATGTTGGTCGACAACGTTCCCAGCGCGGCCAAGCCGGCCAGCAGGAAGAGCAGCGAACCGGTCAAGTGACGCTGGGTTGGTAATCGGTGAGCGTCGAGGCCCGTACTGCTCGGCACTGTCTGCAGATTGGGACTCTCCGTGGTTTGTCCGGGCATGGGCATCTCCAATCAGCCGGCAGCCATGTCGTTGAGGTAGACGCCATGCGACAGGCCGTGCTTGACCTGGAGGGACGGTTCGTCGACGGTGACTTCTTCCTCGCCTGCTTCGAGCGCATCCAGCGTGCGGCACACCACGTCCGCGGGCTTGGCCTTGGGAACGTCAAAATCGCGCACGAGGTCGGTGTCGATGAAGCCGCCATGAAACCCCAAGACCTGGGTACCCTGGGCCCGCAGCTCGTGGCGCAATCCATTGGTTAACGACCAGGCGGCTGCCTTCGAGACGCTATAGGCGGCGATTGCCGGCGAATTGATCCAACTCGCGATGGAGAGGATATTCACCAGCGCGCCGCCGCCGTTGCGCCCCAGGATGCCCGCAAAAGCGCGACTCGTGTCCAGCGCGCCGAAAAGGTTCGTCTCCAGTTGCTCGCGCAGCAGCGCGTCGGAGTTGTCAGTTAGGAGCCCCCCCAACCGGGCGATGCCTGCGTTGTTGATCAACACGGTGACATCGCCACAAGCACGTGCGGCTTGCGCGACCTCTTCCGGCTTGGTCACGTCCAGTTGGATCGGCACCACGCCGGGGAGCGTGACCGAGGCTGGATTGCGCGCCGCAGCGTAGATCTTCGCGGCACCGCGTTCCAGTAATTGCTTGGAGAACTCAAGACCGAGACCACGATTGGCCCCGGTGACCAGAGCAACAGAACCTTTGAGCTTCATGGGAAATCCTTCTGCGCTGAGCGCTTCTCGTTGATATGACGGACGTAATGTTTACGGCCGTGAAAAACTCCGCCTCCGCTGGCATGTCGGTGGGATGTGTGCCTTTGCGCGCACATGCTCCGACGATGCCGAGGCCTGTCACGACGACGCGCTTGCTTCTATCGATCATCGGGCTACCTCTTCGTCAAGAGTGCGAGCCTGCGCCCTTGCAACTGCCACGTCTTCTGGCAATTCCCACCCACCGCCGAGAGCTCGGAATGACGCGATGGCCGCTCGTGCAGCTTCTGTCTGAGCTTGGGCATATGCATCACGTGTCTGCAGCAGATTCTGATCTGTGTCTAATACTTCGATCAGGCTTGCCGCGCCGCTCTGGTAGGCTGTGAGAGCCATTCTGTTGGCATGTGCGAAGGAGTCGACCCCCTGCGCCAAGGTGCGTTCCTGCTCCTCGCGCTTGACTAAAGCTATGAAGGCATCTTCGACATCCTGCGATGCTCGGAGTACAGCGAGGCGGTAGGCGGCCAGCGCCTCGGCAGTCTGTCCACGCGCTGCGGCGATCTGTGCGTCAACACGACCGAAGTCAAACAAGCGCCAACGCAGTCCAAGCACTCCTTGGGCTTGCGATGCGCCATCAGTGAAAAGGTTGCCCGAAGCAGTGGTGGCCGTGCCCAGCAAGGCGCCAAGCGAGAACTTGGGGAAGTACTCGGATATGGCCATACCGATGCGAGCGTTTGCTGCCGCCAACCGGCGCTCGGCAGCGATGAGGTCTGGCCGTCGACGAATCAGGTCGGCGGGCGTGCCCGCATGGCCGATAGCGGGGGCATCAGGAATCGCTATGACCTCGCGGAAGTCTTCGCGATGGGTTCCAGGTTGAACGCCAAGCAGCACGTCCAATGAGTTCATTGCCGAGTCCAGCGCAGCCTCAAAAACCGGCACGCTCGCTTCGACCTGAGCGAGTGCACCTTGCGCCTGCCGCACGTGCAACTCGGGGGCTACGCCTTTTTGGTATTGGAGTTCGACGATGGACAGCATCCGCCGCCGATTCGCAGCCTGCTGCCTTGCGATCTCCAGGCGCGCCTGTAATCCACGGATCGCAACGTAGGTGTCGGCAGTCTGCGCGGTCACGGCCAGTTGGATTGCGACAGCTCCTGCTTCCGACGCCTCGTATGTGGCCGAAGCCGCTTCTTTACCGCGTCGAAGGCCACCGAAGAGATCAAGTTCCCAGCTCGCGCCGGCACCTATTTCGTAGTACTCGCCGCTGCGGTCGAAATCAGGCGTTGCATTGAGCAGCTTGCCCAAAGGCGTTTGTACGGACTGGTACGACTTGACGCCTTGCGCGTTGACATTCCCCGAGGGCAATAGGGCCGCATTGGCCGCCCCCAACAACGCTCTTGATTGCTCCAGGCGAGCACTTGCTTGGGCAATGTCCAAGTTCTGCGCAAGCGCCAATTTCACAAAACGATTCAACAGCGCATCATTGAACCCTAGCCACCAGGTCTCCAAGTTGGGAGCACCGGCCTTCTGACGCTGATCGATCGCGGCTTGGCCTAAGTATTCTTTCGACTCGGGCGCTGCCGGCTTGACGTAATCCGGCCCAACGACGCAGCCGCTCATGAAAAGCGTGAGCAGCAAGACAGACGTTTTTTTGCAGGCGCGCATGAAGACCATCCGAGAAAGTAAAACGAAAGTGACTAGTGACGAGTATACAATTTGGTCACTTATTGTCAACTCGTGCCGTACGGGGTATAAGATTTAAATGAATGAAATTGCATCTTCCTCAGCCGGCCAACGTGGGCCGGCTGACCACGATATTCGTGACCAGATCGTGGCTGCTGCCAACAAGCACTTCGGTCACTTCGGCTATGCCAAAACCACTGTGTCCGATCTCGCTAAGGCGATCGGTTTTTCCAAGGCCTACATCTACAAGTTCTTTGACTCGAAGCAGGCTATCGGCGAGGCCATCTGCAGTCAGTGCCTAGGCACCGTGCTGGCGTCGGTTCACACCTCGGTCGCAGAGGGAAAGTCCGCAACGGACAAGTTCCGCCGCCTCTTCCAGACGCTGGTTGCGCGGACGTCCGAGCTCTTCTTCAATGATCGGCAGCTCTACGAGGTTGCCGCCTACTCCAGCTCTGAAGGTTGGCAATCGTCGCGGAATTATGAAGAGCAGATCCGGGGTATCTTGCTGGAGATTTTGCGCGAAGGCAGGGAGAGCGGCGAGTTCGAGCGCAAGACGCCCCTGGATGAAACGGCGCGAGCAATCTTCCTGGTCATGCAGCCCTTCGTGAAGCCATTGCTGCTGCAGCACAACCTGGATCTCATCGACGAAGCACCGAAAGAAATTGCGGGCCTGGTCCTGCGAAGTTTGGCTCCGTAATTAACTAGTGACCATTGACGTTTTTGGTCATTAGGTACAGAATGGCCCCTCTTTGCGTTCCTGAGAGGTCCTCCTGTGCGTCGTCATCGCGAGTTTTCGTTCGTATTGCTATCTGCATCGTTGCTCGGTTTATCCGCATGCACACCATCGGTTTCAGACGACCCACGCACAGAAACCAAACTCGTGCGTGTGGCGACCGTCGAAACGCCTACAGAGGCATCCCGCTCCTTCACCGGAGTAGTTGTTGCCCGAGTTCAAAGCGACTTGGGTTTCCGTGTTCCAGGGAAGATCGTCGAGCGATTGGTCGACACCGGGCAGAGTGTTCGCAAGGGCCAAGCGCTGATGCGCATCGACTCTTCCGATCTCGTTCTGGCCAACAGGGCGCTGGAAGAGGCAGTCGCTGCCGCAAAAGCACGCGCTCTGCAAACGTCGGCGGACGAAGAACGGTTTCGCGACTTGGTCTCTGCTGGTGCCGTATCGGCTTCTTCGTATGACCAGATAAAGGCGGCGGCCGAATCGGCCAGGGCGCAATTGCGTGCCGCCGAGGCGCAAGCAAAGATTGCACGCAACGAAATGGACTACGCCGAGCTACGGGCAGACGCCGACGGCGTGGTGATGGAAGCCATGGCAGAACCTGGTCAAGTCGTCACGGCAGGCCAGATCGTCGTGCGCCTGGCGCGTTCCGGTCCCCGCGAAGCGAGCATTGATCTGCCGGAAACCATGCGGCCGGCTATCGGCAGCGGCGCACGGGCCACGTTGTATGCCGGCGATAAAGTGGATGTCGCCGCCCGCCTCAGGCAGTTGTCCGACCGCGCAAACCCGGTCACGCGGACCTTCGAAGCCCGCTATGTCCTCGACGGCGTCGCCGCGCAGGCCCCGTTGGGCACCACGGTGACGTTGCAATTGCCTGACCGCAACGCTTCACCGTCCTTGTCCATCCCGCTGGCGGCCGTACATGACCCGCAAGGCAAAGGGCCCGGCGTCTGGGTGATCGGCGGCGAACCGCTGAAGGTGACCTGGCGCCCCATCCATCTGCTCTCGATCTCCGAGGAAACCGCGCGCGTTCAAGATGGTCTGAAGCCGGGCGAGCGCTTTGTTGCTCTGGGTGCGCATCTGCTGCACGAGGGCGATCGTGTCCGCCTGGCTGGCCAGCCGCAGGGTGATCGCAAATGAGCGGCTTCAACCTTTCCGCCCTCGCGGTCCGTGAGCGCTCGATCACGCTGTTTCTCATTGTCGCCATCGTCATCGCAGGTGCCTACGCGTTCCTGAAACTTGGACGTGCGGAAGATCCGAGCTTTACCGTAAAGGTAATGACGTTCTATTCCGTTTGGCCCGGCGCAACCGCCCAGGAAATGCAGGATCAGGTTGCCGAGCCGCTCGAAAAGCGCATGCAGGAACTCAAGTGGTACGAACGCGCCGAGACGTTCAGCCGTCCGGGCCTCGCGTTTACCACCGTGACGTTGCGCGACAGCACGCCGCCGGGGGATGTACAAGAGGAGTTCTACCAGGCCCGCAAGAAGCTCGGCGATGAACGGCTGCGACTACCGCCTGGCGTCATAGGCCCCTTCATCAACGATGAATTCTCCGATGTGTCCTTTGCCCTGTATGCACTCAAGGCGCCGGGCGAACCCCTGCGCCTGCTGGCTCGCAAAGCGGAAGAACTGCGCCAGCGGCTACTGCAGGTCCCAGGGGTCAAGAAGGTAAACATCATCGGCGAGCAGCCGGAAAAGATCTTCGTCGAGTTCGGGCATGAAAAGCTGGCCAATCTGGGCGTTTCCGTTCCTGACATATTCGAGGCACTGAATCGCCAGAACGTGGTGACGCCGGGAGGAACCGTCGAAACCCACGGACCGTCCGTATTCGTGCGCCTGGATGGTGCCCTGGACGATCTGGAGAAAGTTCGCGCAACGCCGATCGTCGCGGCGGGACGAACGCTGAAGCTGTCCGACATTGCCGACGTGCGCCGTGGATACGAGGATCCGCCGTCATTCCTGTTGCGCAGCGAAGGCGAGCCCGCGGTGATGCTCGGCGTGGTCATGAAGGATCGGTACAACGGTCTTGACCTGGGCGCCGCGCTGGAAAAAGAGGCTGGCGCCATCCAGAACGAGATGCCCTTGGGCATGACTTTCACCAAGGTCACGGATCAGTCCGTCAATATCCGTGAAGCCTACGACGAATTCATGATGAAGTTCTTCGTGGCCTTGGTGGTGGTGATCGCCGTGAGCTTGCTCAGCCTCGGGTTCCGGGAAGGGATCGTGGTGGCAGCGGCGGTGCCGCTGACGCTGGCGGCCGTGTTCATCGTCATGCTGCTTTCGGGACGGGATTTTGATCGCATTACCCTTGGGGCCCTGATTCTGGCGCTTGGCCTTTTGGTGGACGACGCCATCATCGTGGTCGAAACGATGGTCGTGAAGATGGAGGAGGGCCTGGATCGAGTCCATGCCTCCGCGCAAGCGTGGACGACGACCGCGGCGCCTCGCCTGGCCGGCGCGTTGGTCACGGCGATCGCGCTGATGCCGGTCGGTTTCGCACAGTCGACTGCCGGCGAGTACGCCGGCAACATCTTCTGGGTGGTGATGTTCTCACTCTTATGTTCATGGGTCGTCGCCGGTGCGTTCACACCCTACCTCGGCGTAAAGCTGCTGCCCAAGATCAAGCCGATCGCAGGCGGCCACGAAGCGATCTACGGAACGCCCAACTACCGCAGGTTGCGCGATTTCATCAGCCGCATGGTCGATCACAAAAAGAAGGTTGTACTGGCCGTCATCGGTATTTTCCTTTTTGCCTTCTTCGGCATGGGCTTCGTCAAGCAACAGTTCTTCCCGATTTCGGATCGTCCGGAGGTCCTGGTAGAGGTTCAGATGCCCCAGGGCACCAGTATCCAGGAGACCAGCAAGGCCGTGGAGGAAGTCGAGGCGTGGTTGCGCAAGCAGCCCGAATCCAAGCTGGTGACCAGCTATATCGGCGCTGGCGCACCACGTTTCTATTTGGCAATGGCACCGGAGCTACCCAACCCCTCCTTTGCCAAGATCGTGATCCTCACCGACAGCGAGAAGGAACGTGAAACCTTGATCAACAAGACCCGGCGCGCCGCTGCCGATGGTCTTGCACCGCAGTCCCGCATCCGTCTGAACTACCTGGTGTTCGGCCCGTACTCGCAGTTCCCAGTGGCCTTCCGAGTGATGGGCCCCGAGGAAGGAAAGGTACGTGAGATCGCCGGGCAGTTGAAAACCATCATGCAGAACAATCCGGCGATGCGCCAAGTCAATAACGATTGGGGCGAACGCGTGCCGAGCATGCATTTTGTCTTGGACCAAGATCGACTGAATGCAATTGGCTTGTCGTCCCAGGAGGCTGCTCAGCAATTGCAATTCCTGCTGACGGGCATCCCGGTAACTCAAGTGCGCGAGGATATCCGTTCGGTCGAGATCATCGCTCGCTCTGCCGGCACCGAGCGCCTTGACCCGGCCAAGCTGCAGGCGTTCACCCTCATGGGGCGTAACGGGCAGCGGGTGCCTCTTGATCAGATCGGCTCGCTCGAAGTGCGATTCGAGAACCCAATCATCAAGCGGCGTGACCGGATGATCACGATCACCGTACAGGGCGACATCGATGCCGCGCTCCAGCCGCCTGACGTCGCCATGCAGATCATCGCCGAAATGCAGCCGCTGGTGGACAAGTTGCCGGAAGGCTACCGGATCGAGACCGGCGCGGCGCTCGAAGAAGCCGGCAAGGCAAACACGGCACTGGCAGCCGTGTTCCCGGCAATGCTGGCATTGATGATGATCGTGATCATCTTTCAGGTGCGCTCCATTTCAGCGATGCTGATGGTCTTGTTGACCGCCCCACTCGCACTGGTAGGCGTCGTCCCGACGCTGCTGTTGTTCAACCAGCCGTTCGGCTTCAACGCCATTCTGGGCATCATCGGGTTGGCTGGCATCATCATGCGCAACACGTTGATCCTCATCGGGCAGATCCACTTCAACGAGCATGAGGGCATGCGTCCGTACGACGCGATCGTGGAGGCGACTGTCCAACGCGCGCGTCCTGTCATCCTGACGGCGTTGGCGGCCGTGCTCGCCTTCATTCCGCTCACCCTCTCGGTGTTCTGGGGGTCGATGGCTTACACCCTGATCGGTGGCACCATTGGTGGAACCATCCTGACGCTGATCTTCTTGCCGGCCCTTTACGCCTTGTGGTTCAGGATTCGAAAGGACACGGTCAAGGATCTGTCGGATCAGGACATCCGTGAAGAAGAGTAGGTGACCAAATTGGCTGTGACCGGCAACAAACACATGCTTCAGCCAACGTCGATAACACTATTCGTTGCTCTCGGGCTGGGCGTCTGCTCCCGACAGCGATCGAGCGCCTTGTCATCGGTCACCGTTTCACGGACGAAGACGACATACGCGTCATTTCGATGCACCGAGTTCTTCGACCAGTCGCTGCGCGGCGGCGGTCGACGAGCCCGGGTTCTGGCCGGTGATCAGCAAGCCGTCTTGCACCACGTAAGAACTCCAATCGGGGCCGCTCGAGTAGATGCCGCCCTTGGCCTTCAGTTCGTCCTCGACGAGGAACGGCACTATCTCGGTAAGACCGACTGCCGCTTCCTCGGTATTGGCGAAACCCGTCACCTTCTTGCCTTCCACCAGCGGGCGGCCCTCGGCAGTTTTCACGTGACGCAGTGCGCCCGGCGCGTGGCAGACCAGTGCAATCGGCTTGTTCGCCGCGATGAAGCGCTCGATCAGGTCGGACGAGTCCTTGCTTTCGGCCAGATCCCAAAGCGGACCATGGCCACCAGGATAGAAAACCGTGTCGAAGTCATCCGCGGACACGTCGGCCAGCCTCACGGTATTCGCCAGTACCTTCTTGGCTTCGGCATCCGCCTCGAAACGGCGGGTCGCGTCGGTCTGGAAATCAGGCTCGTTGCTCTTGGGGTCGAGCGGCGGCTGGCCACCCTTGGGCGAAGCCAGCACGATCTGTGCACCGGCGTCCTTGAAGATGTAGTACGGGGCTGCCAGCTCTTCGAGCCAGAAGCCGGTCTTGCGGCCTGTGTTGCCGAGCTGGTCATGCGAGGTCAGAACCATTAGGACTTTCATTTCATTCTCCAAAGAGAGTTATTAGACCGGTCGTCTCAATAAGAGACGCAAAAATAGCCCCCCTACGGAGGGCAATGCCTCTTCCCAATCAGGAAGGAGGGTGCAGGACCTGGCGAGTGGTCGCCATGGCCATTTCAAAGGGCTGAGGGGTACGGACGATCTTCACCATCACACTGGCACCCAACCATAGCTGGTAGAGGCTTTGGGCGGCGTCATGGGGCGCCCCCTCTATGGACACCGAGCCTTCTGCTACACCAGCTTCGATGGCGCCCGCCAGGCGATCGATGATGCCGGCGGTCCCGCGCTGCAACGTCAGGCGCATGGCCTCAGACAGGTCGGCCACCTCCGCACCCAGCTTCACGGCCAGACACTTGCCTTGGCAGTCGTAGAACAGTTGGGTGTCCTGCCAGTTCTTCCAGTAGTTCATCAGGCGTTGTGCCATGGTCAGGCCCGGCGCGCTCAAGGTGGCATCGAGTTCGGCCCAGTAGTCTTCAAAGTAACTCTCGAGGAGTGCTTCGCCGAAGGCGTCCTTCGAGCCGAAGTAGTGGTAGAACGAGCCCTTCGGAACGCCGGCGGCGACCAGGATCTCGTTGATGCCGACAGCGGAAAAGCCCTTGCCGGCCATGATGCGTTGGCCGTGAGCAAGGATGTTCTCGCGAACGTCGTTGGTTTCGGTGGTGCGTACAGTGTTCATGGGCGTAATGTAGCACCAATTAGACCGGTCGTCTACAACTGACGCAAATTTTCTTGAAACGCTCTGTCTTCAAAAATCAGGCCGAGGTGGCGCCGTCCAAGACATCTCCTCAAACGGGCTTACCGCTCGCCATCGACGCTACGTACTGATCTATCCCGTTGTGAAATGGCTCAACCTGTTGCAGAGGCAGAAAATGCGGGTTGACTCTTTACGCTGGGGCGTTCCTTCATCCGTGCATACCAAGCCAACAGTAACGTGCATTCGGCTGGCACTTGCAGATTGACGATAGAAGCGAAAACCAGTCCACCAATTACAGTGATATCGGCCATCGAGAATGTATCGCCAGCGATATAAGGCTGGTTTCTCAAGACCGAATCGAAGTAATGCATGCCACGAAGAGCCTTATCACGCTGCCTAAACCCCCATTCCGGGTTTTGATACAGCTCGACTTGCGGCCCCAATCCTGGAGTTCCGTGGTGAAAGAAAACGCTAATAGCGTCGAGCAACTCCAGTTCCGCGCGTTTGCTCATCATGTGGATGATGCCTTTCTCACGCGGGGTTCTACCAGTCAACTTGGGCTCGCCGTCAAGCCCATCAAGGTACTCCGTGATAGCCGTGCATTCGGCTATGCAGGTTCCGTCACTAAGTTCAAGCACCGGCAACGTACCCGAGTAGTTCTTGTTCGCGATGAACTCGGGCTTTTTATGCTCGCCCTTGTACAGATCGACCATCTTGAATTGCACTTGAGCTTGCAGGTTCTTTTCAGCCAAGGCGATGCGGACACGCGTAGGGTATGGCCCTCGGGGGAAGTCATAAATTGTCATTGTCGGGAACTTACCAACATTACGGCCTGGTGCAGCAGTATTCATTAAGATTTCCTCATTACGTGTGGCTTAGGGTCAACCGGCGACGAATAGGGCAATGTTCGCCGTCAAATTAGTCTACCTAACGTTAGTTAGGTTTTACTGTATGCGTTACAATTTGCCCTGTCAACACCTATTCTTCTTGTGCGGGAGCCATAAAAGTGAGGAACGAAGCGAACTCAAGCTCTAAGGAGCGAATCCTGGTAGCCGCGACAAAGATTGCTCAGGCTCATGGCTACAGCGGGTTGAACTTCCGAGACCTTGCGGAAAGCGTTGGCATCAAAGCCGCCAGCATCTACCACCACTTCACTAACAAGGCTGATCTTGGCGCGGCGGTTGCACGACGCTATTGGCAGAATTCAGCGGCCACGCTAGAAACATTGCTGGCCGAATCCCCGGATGCAAAGCACAGTTTGCATCGGTACCCTGAAACGTTTCGCAAAGCGCTGGAAAGTGCTAATCGCATCTGCTTATGCAGCTTCATGGCAGCCGAAAGTGACGACTTGCCCGAGGCGGTGATGAAAGAAGTCCGAACCTTCACTGACGTAAATGTCATGTGGTTAAGCAAAGTGCTTTTGGCGGCGAATGCGACAATGAGCACCGAAGAAAGCGAACTACGAGCACGTGCCATCTTTGCTGCCATCGCCGGCGCCCAACTCATCGCTAGGAGCCGTTCGGATATTTCCGTTTATGACGCATTGATCGAAAACTATCGCGCAGCGGGTCTATTGCCGGCTTAACCAATATCTGGACAACCAACGGGCCCTTGCTCCTGAGGCAAAGCAGCAGACGGAACAAGCACGATCCCACGCGGATGCAAATCGGCGATCCGCTCAGCGTCCAATCCCACATTGAAAATATCGATTCGTCGATCAAATCAGCAGTTTCGTCGAATAAATCGCTCAGCGATCAGCCTCTCATGCTAGGCTCTGCGCCATTCATGCCGTCACGAAGCAGCCGATCGGATCGCTCTGCGTATCGATCGATCGCATTGCTCATTACGTCCGTAGCGGTGACAAACAGAACGACATATCTTGAACTGACTTTTCAACGAAGACAGAAGAGGAGATCGTAAAGTGTTGTCATACAACCAAGCCGTTAAACAGGACGGACGTACCTCATCGCTTTCACCAGGTCGCAATCGTCTGGTCCTGGCGCTCTGCGCACTCGCCGTTGGCGTTCTAGTCGCTGGTTTCTGGAATTATCATTGGGTAGACGGATTTGGCCGGGAGATCATCGCGGGCCAAACAATCGGAGACACGGAACGCCTGTCCGATTCTTATAGTGAACGGGGAGCGGGTTTCGGTTTTGTCTTTGCAATCGTTGCGGGCTTGGCTGCGACCTTCACTGCGTGCAATTGCGTAGTATTCGCTATGCTTCCCGGCCTCGCTTGCGCGACGGAAAAGGTCGGATCACCTCGACGACTCGCCATCAAAGCAATTGGCATTTTTTCGCTTTTCGTCCTGCTGGTTTGCTTCATTTACGGAATGTATGTCGGCTCGCTCGGACCTGATCGCGTGGACGCCTTCAATACTCGAGAAACCCGCCTGTTTCAGGCACAGGTGACATTCACACTGCTCGGCGTCATCCTGCTCCTATGGGGTGCGATTTCGTTTGGATTCCTCGATGGCATGCTCCGCCGCTTGCCACCAAAAATGCTGCGCGTCACAGCCTCGCCGCTGGCCAAGGCCTGCTTCATGGGAATCCTCGTCGGGCTGTTCGCCATTGGACGGCCCTTTCCGGTGTTCAGGCATTTTCTCGCCTATGCCGCCGCCTCAGAAAGCCCGCTGTATGGAGGCGCAGTGATGGCCTTGCAAGGGGTCGGGCAGATTCTGGTGATGGTCCTGCTGTTCCTGGCGCTGATCGTACCGTTTTCCAAGCGCCTGACGAACTGGTCGGCGCGGCACCCCGGCAGATTGGAACAATTCAGCTCGGCGATGTTAGTTGCCGGCGGGGCCTACTTCGTCTTCTATTGGGGCATCGCCTTCGCCTATAACGCCGGCAATTGGGGCTTCAAGCTGAACTGGTACAGCTAGTTTGCAAACATCGCCGTCCGATCACACGGCCCAGCACCAGCACATCATTGCGGCGATGAGGCAAAGTCTACTTGCCGTCGGAAACATCGATCGTGCTACCCGTGCTGAGCCGTTTCACCATCTCCTGAGCGGACATTCCACCAAAGCCGGTCGCTCCGGGAGACAAGCGTAACGCTCCGCCCTCGATTGGACTCATTACTGTCGGCGACGCCAAGATCACATCGTCGGCACGAATATGAATCATCTTGCCGACACGGTCACGCGTAAACGCCGCCAGATTGCGTTGGCCGTCCGACGTCAGCTTCACGTCGACGAAGTCCTGATTCGTCACATCATCATGTCCAACAGCAGCGCTCTGTACGGGTATCCGTACTGTCTCTGCATGGGCCGCAACACTGCACATCAACGCAAAGCCCGCTATTAATCCGATCACTCGCATAAGTACACCCCGTGTTTCAAGTCTGTGGCGATGCCGTTCTCGCAACGACGACATCTCTCATGGGAATTCCCAGTGATTAGCCTAGTTTCTGACCACTCTCCTCAAGTCGATTGAACAGGGATAACCCCAATTTTTAAAACATCACACGAATACGTATTATGACTTCCTCAAAAAAATAGCGATATCTGGAGACAGAGCAATCAGCGTGAATTGTCTACGCTCAGGCTAGCCCAATCGCCCTATCAATACCTCACCGCCTCTCCACTCTACGAAGTTCTGGACGCGGATGGGGTGATGGTGGTCGGTCCTTACTTGCAGCACTTTCGTTAAAAAAGCAGCCCCATCAGGAGACTACCAATGAAGAATCTGAACCGAAGCGGCTGGGCCGCACGCCTGACATTTACTGCCATTGCAGCTTGCTTTGCTGCTGGCGCCATGGCCGCCGAATACAAGGAACGAACGCTGAAGCTGGGTCATGTGATCGCCGACGACCACCCTGCCGCATTGGGTGCAAAACGCTGGGCGGAACTGTTGACCCAGAAAAGCGACGGCAAAATCAAAGTTCGAATCTACGGCAACGGCGCCATCGGCGGCGACACGCAAATGACCTCCGCCCTGCAAGGCGGCGTTCAGGAACTGGGCATCATCACCTCGTCGCCCATGGCCAGCGTAGTGCGTGAAGTCGGCCTAATTGATCTGCCGTTCACCTTCAATTCTGCCGCCGAGGTTGATGCCGTGCTGGCTGGGAAAGTCGGTGACGCCATCGCCAGCAAGATGAACGATAAAGGCCTGGTGATTCTGGGATGGATGGAAAATGGTTTTCGCAGTGTCACCAATAGCCGTGCCCCCATCACCAAATTCGAGGACATGCAGGGCCTGAAGATCCGCGTACTGCAGAACCCCGTCTACATCGAAACCTTTAACGCGCTGGGTGCCAACGCCGTGCCCATGCCTTTCCCTGAGGTCTATACCGCCCTGGAATCGCGCGCGGTAGATGGCCAGGAAAACCCGTTGGGGACGATCAATACGTCTAAGTTCAACGAGGTGCAGAAGTACCTGAGTGTCACGCGACACACCTACACCCCCTACGTGGCGGTCGTCAGCAAACGAGTGTGGGACCGACTCAGTCCGGATGAACAAACACTGCTGCGAGAAACCGCTGCTGAGGCATCAGCCTACCAGCGTCAGATCTCACGCGAAAGCGAAGCCAAGTTCCTGGCGGAGCTCAAAGAACGCGGCATGGAGGTCAACGAACTCTCACCGGAAGAAGCCCAGCGCATGCGTGAAAAGCTCAAGCCGGTCATCGACAAATTCTCGAAAGAACTCGGCGGTGAGCTCGGTGCAGAAATGTTCGCTGAAATTGCCGCCGTACGTGGCAAGTCCAATTAATTGCCGAGTATGACTATGCAGATCGCCATCACGGATGGCGGGCCTTTCTGGAGACGGCGATCTGTTGGGCCATGACCGTACGGTGAATCTGGCAAGACTACCTCTCGATCTTCCACGCCCATATGGCAGGGACCACTGTCCCGCCATCAGGCAACGTCGCTCTAGCTACGGCTAAGGAAAATATTCATGAAGAAGTTGATAGATGGGTACTTTCGGCTATTGGGTTTGCTAATGGTCCTCTGCCTGGTCACCATGGTGATCCTCGTGTTTGGCAACGTCGTGCTGCGTTATGGCTTTAATTCTGGCATCACTAGCTCCGAGGAGGTCTCCCGCTGGCTGTTTGTATGGCTGGTTTTTCTCGGCTCTATTGTCGCGCTGCGCCACCGTCAACATCTGGGCGTCGAGGTTGTCGTGCGACGCCTGCCGGTTTTTGGTCAGAAGCTATGTCTGATCGCCAGTCAACTATTGATGTTGGCAACCCTATGGTTGTTCTTATCCGGCAGTTGGGAGCAGACCGTCATCAATCTGAACGTCGAGGCTCCCGCCACAGGGTGGTCCATGTCTATCGTCTACATGGTGGGCATCGTCTTTAGCGTGTCAGCCGGCGCCATGGTGTTGTGGGATCTGTACCGAGTGCTCTCGGGGCGCATCAAAGATGAGGAGCTCATCATGGTGACCGAGTCCGAAGAAAAAACGGAGCTTGACGCGCTCAAGCGCGAATTGGCAGCCGCTGAAGGGAAACAACCATGACTGTGTTGGTTTTTGTCGGATCCCTATTGGGCGCAATGGCCCTGGGGATGCCCATTGCATTTTCGCTGCTGGTTTCCTCTGTCGCCTTGATGTGGCATCTGGACATCTTCGATGCGCAGATCATCGCGCAAAACTTTATCGCTGGAGCCGACAACTTTCCCCTGCTCGCTATCCCATTCTTCATGCTCGCAGGCGAGATCATGAACGTGGGCGGCCTGTCCCGCCGGATTGTCGATTTTGCCTTGGCCGGCGTAGGCCATATCAAAGGCGGACTTGGTTATGTGACGATCGTCGCGGCTTGCATCTTGTCGGCCCTTTCCGGTTCGGCGGTCGCCGATGCGGCAGCACTGTCGGCCCTGCTGGTGCCCATGATGATCAAGGCAGGCCACTCCTCGCACCGTGCGGCGGGCTTGGTTGCGTCCTCAAGCGTCATCGGGCCCGTCATTCCCCCCAGCATCGGCTTTGTGATTTTTGGCGTCGCGGCCAATGTATCTATTACCAAACTATTCTTGGCAGGGATCATGCCCGGCATCTACATAGGTGCCGCGCTGTGGATCACCTGGTGGATTTGTGTACGCAAAGACAACCTCGCCACACCGCCACGCAAAAGCAGCAAAGACCTGATTCGCGCCGCGTTGGACGCAAGCTGGGCTCTGATGTTGCCCGTGATAATCATTGTCGGCTTGCGTCTCGGGGTCTTCACCCCTACCGAGGCGGCGGTGGTGGCGGCCGTCTATGCGCTGTTCGTTTCCACGGTCATCTATCGCGAATTAAAACTTGCTCAGTTGTACGCGGTGTTCATGACTGCCTCGCGGACCACGGCAGTGGTCATGCTGCTCGTCGCGGCGGCGTCGATTGCAGGTTGGCTGGTGACTGTGGCCGACCTGCCTGGCGCGATCACCGATATGATGCAGCCTTTCATGGACAATCCCACGCTGCTGCTATTTGCAATCATGCTGCTGGTTATTGTCGTCGGTACCGCCATGGACATGACTCCGACCATCTTGATTCTCACGCCGGTGCTGATGCCGATCGTACGAGAGGCAGGTATCGATCCCGTATACTTCGGCGTGCTATTTGTGATTAACATGTCCATCAGCTTAATCACACCGCCTGTCGGTACCGTACTCAGCGTCGTGGCAGGCGTGACAAGACAACGCGTTGACCAGGTAATGCGAGGCGTCTGGCCCTTCTTAATCGCCGAATTGATCGTGCTGGTCTTGCTCGTGCTATTTCCCATACTGATCATGGGGCCGGCGCGCTGGTTTAGCGGTTGATACTACTGAGGAGACAAGGTATGGCCGTGCGCACGACACGATCCGCAAACAAGCAATCCGGAGGCACGCTTGCCGATCGCGTAACGACGGCCCTGATGGACCAGGTGCGTGGCGGCGTCTACCCAGCGCAGACGCGGCTGCCCACCGAGCCGCAGCTGGCCGATCAGTTTGGCGTCAGCCGCACGGTGATCCGTGAGGCAATATCTCGTCTGAAATCCGAGGGCCTCGTGGAAACGCGACAAGGCAGCGGCACGATAGTGTTGGCACGCCAGATAAACACCTTTCGCATTGATGCGTTAGGTGGGCAGTTGGAAGTCAGAGCGGTACAAGAGGTTCGGTCCGGACTGGAAAGCGAGATGGCTGCTCTCGCCGCTGCCCGCCGCACCGAGGCTCAGAACGAAAAAATCCAGCGCGCACTGCGCCGCATCGATGATGCTGTAGCCGATGGCGAGGACGGCGTAGCCGAGGACATGGCGTTTCATCGGGCCATCGCCGAAGCCGCCAGCAACCCGCTGATGACATCGCTTCTCGAATTCATTGGTCGAGCGTGGCACGATGTCATCAAGATCACCCGCAGCAACGAAGCCCGTCGAGAGGACTTCTTTCGCCAGGTCGAGTCGGAACACGCCGCCATCGCACAAGCCATCGCCCGGCGCGACGTCGAAGGTGCTCGGCAGGCCGCCCTGCGACATATGCACGCCTCGATCGAACGGATCATGGCTGCAGAGCAAGATCACTAACCGATTTTGGCGTGATCGTGGCGCCGCTGCGCCGAGTTGCTCCCAATTTAAGGCCCAATGGGGCCTACTGAATCTTGGAAGATTCTTTCTCTCTCTCCTTCTCTTTCGCTTTCTCTATCTTCTCTCCGTCGTAATGCGACTTAATGCCGAAGTACATGGCCACGACTAACACGAGCAACTTGAACGAACCGAAGACTATAGGGACCCACTGCATCTTTTTCTCAAAATGCTGCTTCAGCAGCTTCATTTACTACCTGCTGGCAAGCTCGCTGAGCACCATACCCATACAAGCATCAAACTCCAACGCCTAAAATCCATACAATTTGCCAGATTTTTTGTATTATATGGCTTTTTCGTACCAGACAAAATTGCCAAAAATCCATACATCCTCGGACGACTTGTCTTCCACGCGTCGCCTTAAGAAAGTAAACCTGTCTTGGGTGCGACCGCTTACGGCAGGTTTGGGCTCTCGGTACCAGCAAATCGCCACGCAAATCGTCACCGCGGTGGACGACGGCGTTCTCAGGCCAGGCGATCGCCTGCCCCCCCAGCGCGAACTCGCCCAGGCATTGGGAGTCGACCTCACGACCGTCACCCGTGCCTACACGGAAGTTCGCCAGAAGGGACTTTTGGAGGCTCACGGCGCAGGTGGAACCTATGTGGCCTATTCCGATTCGGGAGCAAAAGGGACAATTGATCTGGGAATGAATATCCCTCCCTTGCTCAACAGCGCAGAGTTCGCGCACATGCTCGCGCAAGGCAGTGGCACTACCCCCGCAACAGCGAGCCCGATGGATCTGATGAGCTATCACGTGGGCGCAGGCGCGAATCGGCATCGTGCCGCAGGGGCAAAATGGCTGCAGCCGATGATTGGCAACACGGACATCGAGCGGGTCGTGGTTTGCTCTGGCGCCCAAACCGCTATCGCGGCACTGCTACTGGCCAAGAGCCAGTCTGGGGACGCCATTGCTTGCGATGAGTTGACTTACCCGGGCTTCCTGGCCGCTACCCGCTTGCTCCAGCGCTCGGCCGTAGGGGTGAAATCCGATGAACACGGAATGGATCCTATCGATCTCGAGCGAGTGTGCGAACAACATCGTCCCGCGGCGTTGTACTTGAATCCGACGATTCAAAATCCAACTGCGCTGACGCTCTCGGTCGAGCGACGAGCAGAGCTTTTACGCGTTGCCGAGAAATATGCGTTGCCAGTCATTGAAGACGATCCTTACTGGTTGTTGACCGAGCGCCCGCCGAGCACGATGTTTTCATTGTCCGCCAACACATCCTCGGTCCCGGTTTATTACGTCTCGACGCTATCTAAATGCATAGCACCGGGCCTGAGAACCGCTTACTTGGTTGTCCCTTCGGGGGAACCGTTAAGTCCAATTCTTGACGCCCTGCGTTCGCTGGCTCTGATGCCGACCCCTTGGATGGCTGAAATGGCGTCGACATGGATAGAGTCGGGAGTTGCCGTTCAATGGCTGGCACGGATCAAGAGTGAGATGCAGCACCGGCAAACCATCGCAGCATCAATCCTGCCGGGGAATATTCAGGCCGACCCGCATGGTCTTCACCTCTGGCTCCAGTTGCCGCGCCATATCGACCCCTACCGGCTCACACAAACAGCGCTACAACAAGGCTTGGGTGTCACGGATTCGGAGGCATTTGCCACGGGGTCTTTCAGCCCGGCAGCGCTTCGTGTGTCATTGGGTGGCGCTATTGATCGAACCCGCCTGACACATGGCCTGACGCGATTGGCGGAGTTACTCCAAGGAGATATGGGCAGGCGGGTTTCCAATGTTGTGTGATTGGCCTATGCCCTCTTTCACAGAGAGCCGGTGATCAGGGACCACATCGCCGCCGTCACATTGCCGTACTGACGAGTCGCCTCAAGAACCCGAGGCGACTGCGTACGATGACGGGTCAAGCCACGACCAGGCCCAATTCAACTTTCTTGCGTTTGACCCAGGCGCCGATCAAACGGTCTGCCGCTATTCCCATAAAGGCAATACACAGACCCGCCACTAGCGCCTTGCCTATTTCATTACCGGAACGTGCGGCATTGATCTGCGCCCCCAGGTCCTGAGTGCCGATCAATGCGGTAATCGCCACCATGAACAACGCCATGAAAATCACCTGATTTACGCCCAGCATGATTTCAGGCAACGCGATCGGCAACTCCACCTTCATAAAGCGCTGCACCCGTGTCGTACCTTGTTGTGTCGCGGCCTCCATAATGGGAGCGGGTACGCTACGCAAACCCAACATGGTGTAACGCACCATCGGCACCACGGCAAACAGCAACACGGCAATGATGGCAGACAGATCGCTGACCTTGAACAGCATCACGACGGGGATCAGGTAGATAAACGACGGAAAGGTCTGCAAAAAATCACACACGCCCGCCGCAAAGCGGGACCAGTTGGCAGTACGCGATGCCAGCAGACCCAGCACGAAGCCCACAATGATGCACACGGCAGCAGCCGTGCCGATCATATACAGCGTGGTCATGGCTTCGGTCCACAGACCCGTACCGGCAGGGAACCAGATCAATAGTCCGGCGACAAGCGACACCGACCAACCGCCCAAGCGATAGCCGACCAAGGCCACGAGTGCGACAAAGGTCACCCAAGGGATCGCCTGAAAAAATGTGCGAATCGGGATCAACACCTCGAGCAGCATGAAATTGCGAAACGCCTGGACCGAGTCATACAGATTCAAGTTTATCCAGTCGATGCCTGCATTCCAGTAGGCAGCCGACGTAATCGTGTGCTCAGCGCGCAGCTGCGCCAGGTCTGGCACCACGCGAGCCAGCAAGACACTGGCCACCAAGAATACCAGCCCCATCACCAAATGGGGATGACGCTGCCGCCAACTGAGGCCAGGATCCACATAGACCGGCGCCTTCAAGGCGTAGGCCCGGCTCAGACGGTCCAAGACCACTGCGATCACGACGATTGCCAGGCCTTGTTCCAAGGCCTGGCCCAGACGCAACGACTGCAGCGACGTCAACAGTTCGCTGCCCAGACCCGCGGCGCCAATCAATGCCGCCAGCACGATCATGGCGAGGGTTTGCATGACGCCTTGATTCAAGCCTGTCAGCAACAGCGACCGCGCGGCCGGTATCTGCACTCGCCACAACAGCTGCCAGCGCGTGCAGCCCATCATGCGTCCAGCCTCGAGCACACCGCTACTGACCGTTTCCAGACCGAGCGCCACACAGCGCGCGACCGGCGGCACTGCGAACAACGCCGTCGCAATCATGGCAGACACGTTGCCGACGCCATACAGCACCACGATGGGCACCAGATACGCAAAGGGCGGCATGCTCTGCAGGATATCGAATAAAGGCGTCACCAGGCTCCGGAAGCGCGGGCTCTTGCTCATGAATATTCCCAACACCAGACCGATGAGGAACACCATGGGCACCGTGATGATCACGAGCGCAAACGTCTGCATGGATGGCTGCCAGACGCCGAACAGCGCCAGGTACGTGAACGCCGCCGCAGCCAGCAGTGCCGTGCGCCATCCGCCGAGCCAGTGGCCCAATATCGTGGCGAGACCCGTCACCGTGATCCAGGGCAAGGCAGGCACACTGCCGGCAAAGCCATTGAAGAACAGCGATTCGCTGACGCTCAACGGATAAGACAACCAGGAAGCAAACCCGCGCGTCACATTGCGTGCGGTGAATTCAAACGTTGTTCCTTCGAAGAAACGCGCACCGTATACGACCCACTCAAAGAACGCGTCGATCCAGTCTTTCAGCGGCAACATCCAATCGGAGGGGTATTTCGCGACCCAACTCACCCGCCCTGCAGCCACTTGTCCCAACAAGATGATCGCCAGAGCGGCGATCCAGAAAAACATGCCGCGATGCCAGGATGCCTGTGGCCGACGATCTGACGGCGGCGCGACGGCAGCACTGCGCGTGGTCGCAGGTGCCCCCGATCGGGGCGAGTCGAGCACCTGCGCCACGTCGTTTTTCGAAAGCATGGCAGCCTGACTCATTGGAACAGCGCTCCTGCCACTTGTTCGCGGCTGACTTGTCCGACCAGCGTTCCCGACGCGTCGACGACGGGCAAGGCCCGCTCGGAAGCGATGACGCGCTTGGCGATTTTCTCCAATACATCGGTCGTCCGAATCACATCCTGATCCGAGGCGACCGTGATATGGGCCGGGTCAGTTGGTGTCATGATCCGCTGCGTCGTAATGAGTTTTGCCCGCGGCGCATGTTGCACAAATTGTTTGACGTAATCGTTGGCCGGCGTCAGCAGCAGCTCTTCGGCCGTTCCGATCTGCGCCAGACGTCCGTCCTTCATGATCGCAATACGGTCGCCCAAGCGCACGGCCTCATCGAAGTCATGCGTCACGAACACGATGGATTTATGCAGCTTGGATTGCAGCTTGATGAATTCGTCCTGCATCTCGCGGCGGATCAGCGGATCCAGCGCGGAGAATGGCTCATCCAAAAACCACACGTCGCACTCGCCGATCAAGCTGCGAGCGATGCCTACACGCTGTTGCTGCCCGCCTGATAGCTGCCGGGGGAAATAGTGCTCGCGCCCCTCCAGGCCAACCGTGGCAATCAACTCCTGCGCCTTGGCCAGCCGCGTCGATTCAGGAACGTTCTGTATTTCCAGCGGAAATGCGACGTTCTCCAGCACGGTGCGGTGCGGCAGCAAGCCGAAGTTCTGAAACACCATACCCATTTTGCGTCGACGGATATCTGTCAAGCTGGCGCGAGAGGCTTGCAACAGGTCGACACCATCAAACAGTACTCGCCCCGCATGCGGCTTTATCAGCCGCGTCAAACAGCGGATCAGCGTCGATTTGCCCGAGCCGCTCAGGCCCATGATGATGAGGATCTCGCCCTTGTTGACATCAAAACTGACATCACGGACGGCGGCGACCAACCCTGCCGCGGCGAGCTGCTCGTCGGTGGGCTGATACTGGTGTTTTTCCAGAAAACCCGTGGCGCGCTTGCCAAACAAGTGCCATAGGTTTTGGCATGAAATTTTTACCGAGTCACTCATAACTATTCCTGTCGAATAGCGCGCAGCACTGCGCGGTCACTTTCCGACAAGATCAGCGGTATGGCGATATCAAGGCTGATTCAGCGCAAAAATAGATAGTGTCGGAAAGTACTAGACGGATCTGAGATGACGCACATCATCGTGCGAATACCCATAGGACAGTGCGCGCGGCCACGTCGATGTGTCGCGCGCACTCGGGGGATTACTTAGCGCAATCCGGCATCCAGGCTGCGATCTCTTGTGGGTGTTGCTCGATCCATGCGGTGGCGGCGGCATCGTGCGTCAGACCTTTGACGTCCGCGAGTGCCGCTGCTTGATCAATCATCGGGCCGGTAAAGTCGATGTTCTTGATCAACTGATAACCGCAGGCCCATTTTTTCTCAAAACCGGACCACGCCCCTTTCTTCAGGTAGCCGCCCTTGGGTGAGCCGCAATCGTAGGTTTTATCGGGGTTGACACCCCATTTCGGGTCTTCGACGCAAGCGGCTTCGTGCTCGGGAAACTCGACGAATTTACCGGCGAATTCTGCGCCCACCCAGTTCGGAGCCCAGTTGAACAACACGATCGGCTCTTTGCGTGCATAGGCCGACTTGAGTTCGCCGAACAACGCTGCGGCGGAGCCGGCATTGACCACCGTGAAGTTCAAGTCCAACGCCTCGATTTTTTCTTTGTCGTGCTTGATCCAGTCTACCGGACCCGCCAGATAGCGGCCCTTGGGAGCCGTCTCGGGCACGGCAAATTTCTCTGCGCATGCATTCAATGCTTTCCAGTCTGGCAAACCGGGGCAGATTTCTTCCATGTATTCCGGATACCACCAGTCCTCGCGCGTTGTCGCGGTGTGACTGCCCAAGTCGACCATGCGTCCAGCTTTGACTTCCTTCATGAAGCTGTTGTGCATGGTCCCTTCCCAGATCTCCATCTGCAAATCCAGATCGCCCAAGCCCATTGCCGCATATTGCCCTTGGCTATCGGCCGGCACCACTTTGGTTTCGTAGCCTAGCTTTTCAAGCAATTGTTGAGCGACACGAGCGAGCACTTTTTGGCTCGACCAGTTATTGTCCGCGATTTTGATCGGGTCGCTTGATTCCGGGGTGAATGCCTGTACAGGGGCACCGATCACAACGGCGAGCACCAACATGCCAGCGCTGAATTTTTTAGTGATGGACAACGGGATATTTCCTCCATGTGTGAAAGGACGACGAATCACCCTTTCGAGGTTTTGATGCGTGCATCGGCAATGCCCATGGCAATGCCAATGCATTCATCAGAATGACTACTACCTCTATCGCGCTGCGAGACCTTCTGGCCAGCAAAACCAAGCGCTGTTCGTCGGCGCGCGCCAATAGAAGAGGCGTTGGCAAACACGTTGCCAACACAGTAGAACCACACGGTTCAGAATGCCGGATGTACTTCAGACAAATCGAGTCGGATTACGCATTCCAGCGTTACCCAGGCATAGTCGCGCGACGAAAGCGATCTCGCAACTGTGCGCCAGGCACGTAGATAATCTTGAACAGCAAGGGCGCCGCGTACACGGCATTTGGCCGGCTTTTTGAGCCGTTTTATTGATAAACAACATGCGCATGATACCCGCATCGAGCTTTCTTGTCTTGTTTAATTGCTCGATCTTGCCGATGTGCCTGGAGATAAAGGCTAACGTCGCCGCAAATTGAGAGGCCTCGCGAGCCGTGAGAATCCAGATATATCCTCACGGCTCGCACCATTCAAAAATCCCATGCCCACGCTATTGGCTGCTCCGCCTCAAACGCCATTCGTAATACGTGAGATAAAGACCGCTGCCAATCACAATGGCGCTTCCCAGAAAGGTGATGGGCAGCGGCACTTCACCCCAGATCAAATAGCCGAGCGCAACGGCCATGACGATTCGAACATAGCTGACGGCGCCGCATAACGACGGAGGCGCCATCCGAAAGGCTTGCGTCTGCTGATATTGGCCAATGGCGCCGGATATACCGGCGCCACCCATCAATGCCCAACCATACCAATCGGGTTGCCGCCATCCGAGCGGCAGCCACAGTGCGCCCACGACCGTAGCCAATAATGTGAAATAGAACACGATAGCCAAGGGATGTTCGCTACCGCTTGATCGGCGAATCATGACCATGCCCACTGCATATAAAAAGGCACTCAATAGTGCGATGGCGACTCCCAGGCTCAACGCCCCCTGGCCTGGCGGCGTAATCAAGACAATACCGGCAAACCCCAGCAGTACAGCGCTCCAACGGTTCATGCCCACGCGCTCACCCAACATCGGTGCCGACAATGCGGTGATCATCAAGGGGCCAACAAATGAATAAAAAGTCGCATCAGAAAAGGGCAGCAGATGATAAGCCCAGAACGAGGTCACCATAGACCCTACCACCAAGGCGGACAGGTAGAACATAGTGCTCGGTCGGCCGCAGCGCAGCGTGGATAACCCACCCTGCCATCGCAGCACGCAAAACGCAGGAATGAGCGCAAAGGCACTGCGCAAGAACAGCACTTGGCCAAACGGATAGGCTTCAATGGCCAATTTGACGAACGCGTTCATCAGCATGAACGCACCCATGGCCACCAACATGCTGATAATGCCCCGACTCAGTTGCACGTCAACAGGACGGGCCTGGGCAATAGGCGCGGAAAGGCGCGGCGTCGACATGTTGAAAGGACTAGGCAGCCGCCCGCCTACTCGCATATATCGCCTGGCGCATCAACAACCCCGGCGTGGGGTGTTGCGTGTGCCGGGCAGCCTCGTACACCGGCGTATCTTCCGCAAAATGGCAGGCCGCTTGATGGCCCGTGGACATCTCGCGCAGTGTGGGCGTTTCGGCCTTGCAGCGATCTTGTGCCATGGGACAACGCGTATGAAACCGACAGCCCGAGGGCGGGTTGATCGCGCTGGGAATATCGCCAGCCACCGGGGCAACGTTATGACGTGCGGCGGGATTCGGGTCGGGTGCCGCAGCCAGTAACGCCTGTGTATACGGGTGACGAGGATTGCGATAAATGTCCTGCTTGCTGCCTATTTCAACCAGTTGTCCGAGATACATCACGCCGACACGATCTGCAATGTGGCGGACCACGGCCAAGCCATGCGAAATAAACAGATAGGAAAAATCGAATCGATGCTGCAGGTCTTTGAGCAGATTGACGATCTGCGCCTGAATGGACACGTCCAACGCGGATACGGGTTCGTCACACACGATCAGTTTGGGCGACAAAGCGAGGGCGCGTGCAATACCGACACGTTGACGTTGCCCTCCGGAAAATTGGTGGGGATATCGCTCTGCGTGATAGGGCGCCAGGTCCACCAGACGCAGCAATTCCTCTACTCGACGCTTGCGCGATACGGCATCGCCCACCCGGTGCACATTGAGCGGCTCAGACAAAATCTCACCCACCGTCATTCTGGGATTTAAACTCGCGTAGGGATCTTGAAAAACAATCTGCATGCTTTTGCGCAAGGGATTCATCTCGGCGCGTGTACAACGGGTAATGTCCTGCCCCTCGAAGAACACCTGCCCTGCGGTGGCTTCAATTAGCCGCATGGCCAGCCTCGCCGTGGTCGACTTACCGCAACCTGTTTCCCCGACAATCGCCAGCGTTTCGCCACGCATCAACGTCATGCTGACATTGTCCACTGCTTGAACGGCACCAACCTGCCTGCGCAGCACCATGCCGTCATATACGGGATAGCGCTTGGACACACTTCTGAGTTCCAGCAAAGGCGTCGTCATACGTGTTGCTCCAAGGGCATATTCCAACAGGATGCACGGTGCGAATCACCCAACGACTCGAGCACCGGAGGGTCGTGGCGACACTGATCGGTAGCGAATAGGCAGCGCGGGTTATATCGGCACCCGGCGGGATAATTGAACGGCGGCGGCACCGTGCCGGAGATGGTCAGCAGCCTCTCCACATCCACATCCATCCGCGGCAGCGACGCCATGAGCCCCAGGGTATACGGGTGCTGAGAATCCTCGAAAATCGCAGCCGCAGATCCCGACTCGACGACCTTGCCCGCATACATGACCGCCACGTCGTCTGCACACTGTGCCACCACCCCAAGATCATGCGTGATCAGAATAATGGCCATGCCGGTGTCCTGCTGCAGGTCGCGCAACAGACTAAGGATCTGCGCTTGAATGGTCACATCCAGCGCCGTTGTGGGCTCATCGGCAATCAGCACAGTAGGCTTGCAAGCCAGCGCCATTGCAATCATCACGCGCTGGCGCATGCCGCCGGACAGCTGATGCGGATACTCGCTAAAACGTCGCTCTGGTGCGGAGATGCGCACCTTGCGAAGCGACTCTATAGCCATCGTCTTGAGCTCGCTCGCCGGCAAATGGTGGTGCGCCCGTACGGCTTCCATAATCTGAAAGCCCACCGTATGCACCGGATTCAAGCTCGTCATGGGCTCTTGAAAAACCATCGCAATACGATTGCCACGTATGCTGCGCATCTGCCGTTCAGACTGTGTGCGCAGATCCACGCCTTCCAATAACACCTGCCCTTCGCGTACCCGTCCTGGCGGCGGAACCAAGCCCATGATGGACAGCGAGAGCATGCTTTTACCCGAGCCGCTTTCGCCCACGATACCCAAGGTGCGTCCTGCCTCCAGCGTCAAGCTGACCCCATCAACCGCACGCACCTGTCCCAAACGGGTATCGAAAGCCGTAACCAGATTCCGTAATTCCAGAACGGGTGTAGCCATATCGGCCTCCTAGTTGAGGGGGAATGTCAGCGGCGCAACGTCGGCGATAGAGCGGTTGGCCACCAAGTCCAGCCCAGGGAATTTCTCGATCGCGCGCTGTTGTGCTTCCTGGACCCCGGCCGCCGCTGCCGCACGATCGATCGTGAGCACCTCTCCCTTCTCGACCACCTTTGTGCCGTCGACGTACACCGTATCAATGGCACGCTCTCCGGCGGCATAGATCAGACTGCGCACGGGATCACGATACGGGCTCATCATGGGATGCTTGAGGTCGACCAGCACAACATCCGCTTTCGCGCCCACCGCCAGACGCCCGATATCGTCACGTCCCAACGCCGTCGCCCCGCCTGTCGTGGCCGCGTTGAAAATTTCCGTCGTGGTCGTGGTGCGTGGATCATCCGCCATCAATCGCGCCAGATACGCAACATGGCGCATCTCGTCAGTCATATTGTGGGGATAAGAATCGGTACCAATGCCCATATTGACCCCGGCCCTGCGATAACGGCCGAAGTCACGTAAAGCCATGCCTCTGCGCATGAAAATGGTCGGGCAATGCGCAACGGTCGAGCCGGTGTCGGCCAGGATAGAGAGGTCCGTTTTAGTGTGCCAGGCCGCCCGAGGATGATCGTCCAGGAAAATTCCGTGACCGACGATGCTGCGCGGCTTCAGTACCCCTAGAGAATGCAGCCACTGCACGGGCGTAACACCATGCCGACGTGTCATCTCATGAAATTCGGGCACGGATTGCGCCGCATGAATTTGCCACGATAGATTGCGGCGCTCGGCTTCCTGCCGGCTCGCCTTGATCAGCTCAGGCGTGCAGGTGTCGACCTGTGCGGGCGTGACCATCCCGAACAGCCGTCCGCTCGAATGCGCGCAGGCTTTATCGACCAATTGCAAGGCAGCCTCCATGCTACGCTCCCCTGCCTTTTCGTCCCAGTCGTACTCCACCAGATGTCCATTTCGGGTGTACCACTTTGCCGATTTGAACAGCGGCGCGATACAGCCCCGAATTCCACTGGCCGCCATGACATCGATCCATGTTTCGTGCGTGCCGGACATATCGACCAGCGTGGTGACTCCGCTAAGCAATAGCTCCCCGAGCGCTTGATTCAGGCAATGCGGAGCAGCTTCTGCATCACCGCGCATCAACGGCATCACTTCGTAGAGTCCGGAGTTGTATAGCCCGGGCGATCCCACTTCGTCTGTGTACCCCTTGTTCAGCGGCTCGCTAGCAGGATGGGAGTGAATGTTGATGAGCCCTGGCATCACCATCTTTCCCCGGCCATCGACCTCTTCCACCTGCTCGCCGATTTTGGCAACGTAGCCCGGTCCCACATGCACAATAACGTTGCCATCGAACGCCACATCAGCGTCGTTCAGATAGACGTGCTGAGCTGCAGCCGCATCCCAACCGACGACGAACTCTGCATTTTTTATAACGGTAATAGTCATGATAGGTTGCCTATTTCCTTTTCAGTTTTTGACTCGAATGTCCAAACCCTTGTAGAGCGCTGCGCCGTACAGACCGTGGGGCTTGATCCCCTCTACCCGATCATTCGATACGTTCCACAACTGCACATTGACCAATGGCGCCCACACCGCCTGTTCCGACAAACGCTTTTGCAGCGCCTTCGTAGCAGCCACTCGGGACTCGTCCGTGGTCGCGGCTGACGCCTGCGCCGCGAGTTCGTCCGTCTCTTTATCGTTCCAATTCATTCTGTTGGGGGTAGGCATCTGCGCGCTGCGGAAATAGAAATTGGCCCACTCGCTGACTGTGATGTACGGCAGGTTCATAATGAACGCATCAAACTCCTGCGTCGCCAGCTTGCCCCATACCGCCGTGTTGTCCCAGAGCTGAATCCGCATATCGATTCCGACCTTACGCAGGTTGGCCTGGATCGTTTCGGCCAGACGTGACGTCACATCATTGCGGCTTCCATATACCAGAAAAGATGCGCGCACGCCGTTCTTTTCTCGGATACCGTCGGCACCCGGTTTCCAGCCAGCTTCGTCCAGCATGGCCATGGCGGCCGCAGGATCGTAGGAAGGCAACAGGCCTTCTGAACCGGGGTCGTAATCTACGGCGTTCGGATTAGCCATCGTTCGCCTCGGATCGGCATACCCGAAATAGATCGCCTTCACAATCGTGTCCCGATCGATAGCGGCGTTAATTGCCCGGCGAACAGCCAGATCCTGCATCACCGGTTTGTTGACACGAAACCCCAGAAAATAATCATCAATGGCGGCGGTCTGATGGGACAACTGCATCCCCGGTACGCGCTTCATACTCTCTAAAGCGAAAGTCGGTACGTTCTGACTGGTGTCACCCTGGCGTGACTGAATCGCAGCCATCAGCGTGTTGGATTCCGGCACCACCTTCCAAATGATCTGGTCGACCTGAGGCGATGGGTTTTTATAGATGGAAGGCCCCCAGTTGTAATAGGGATTCTTGGTCAACACCAGTTGCTGGCGCGGTGTCCAACTCTGCCAACAATAGGGACCCGTGCCGTTAAAGCCTTGCGTACCGAAATTGGGCCCCAATTTCTCCACCGCGTTTTTGTCAACGATCGACGTGAACGGTAGTGCAAGCTGATACAAGGTATCGCTGAAAGGCGCGGACAGGATGTAGTCAATGGTATGGTCATCGACGACCACGACATCCTTGATCGGCCCGACCTTGTTTCTGATCGGTGACTTATTGGCGGGGTCGGCAAGACGTTTCAAACTGTAGGCAACGTCTTCGGCCTTCATTGGCCGACCATCGCAATATTTGACGTCCTGACGCAAGGTAAACCGATACCTCAAGCCGTCGTCGGAGATTTCCCATTTTTCGGCCAATCCGGGTTTCACGGTTTTCAGGTCGTAATCCATACTGACCAAGGTATCGCCCAGCATGAACATCACCTCGCCCATTCGGGTGGAAGTGGTGCGAATCGGGTCGTAGGTGTCTGCGTCCGCTACCCGTAACACAGTCAAGACCGAGGGCTGCTGCGCCATCGCGGGAAGCGCAGCGCCGGCCACCATCATGGTGCTCAATACAATAGATAAACGACTCGAACAATGCATTGCCAAACCCCTTGGTCTATAGTTCCTGGATAGAAGAAAACTAGCTGCGCAGCTTTGGATCGAGTACATCGCGCAGCGCGTCACCCAGCGTGTTAAAGGCGAGCACAACGATAAAAATGAGCAGACTGGGCAACACAGAGACATGCGGCGCAAAAAACAAAAAAGTCCGCCCTTCGGAAGCCATCGAGCCCAGCTCCGCACTCGGCGGCTGAGCGCCTAAGCCAATAAAAGAAAGCGCAGCGCCAAGCAAAATGACCTGGCCGAAGCGCAGCGTGACAAACACCATGATCGAGGACATACAGTTGGGCAACAGGTGATGCCGCCAAAGGTGGAGATCGCTCACACCCAGGGCTCTCGCACTTTCTATATATTCCTGCTGCAAGACGGTCAATGCCGCGCCACGTACAACGCGTGCCATCAAAGGCACGGAAGAGATGGACAAGGCCACCACAACTGCCCACAACCCAGGCTCCAGAATCGCGGCGATTGCAAGGCCGAACAGAATCGTTGGAAACGACAACAGAATATCCATCAAGCGCATCAACAGCCCGGAGACCGGCGGATAGTAAGCCGCTGTTAATCCAATCACCGCACCGGTGGTACAGCCCACGATCACGGCTGTCACGGCCATGAGCATGGTCGTCTGCAAGCCATAGACCAGGCGGGAAACCATGTCGCGACCTTGCGAATCCGTGCCTAGCCAACCCACTTCACCAGGCGGCTTGAGCGCATTGGCCATGTCACCGCTCCATGGCCCTTGAGGCGCGATCAAGGGCGCGAACACGGCCACGACAAAAATCAAGACAACCACTGTTAAAGAAATCGCGCCAGCGGGATCTCGCACCAGCAACCTGAATGTCGAGGGCGCGGCTGCAATGACCGGATCGACAGCATTGGTGACGGGCTGTGCATTACCACCAGGTGCGACGGAACTGACCGCAACGGCATCGCGCTTTACGAGTTTGAGGAAAGGGTTCATCTCGTCTCCTCAAGTACGCAGGCGCGGGTCGAGTGCGGTGTACAAAATATCGACCGTCAGATTGATGAAAATAAAACCTAGGGCCAGAATAATGATCGTGCCCTGAGCCATTGGAAAATCGCTGGAGAGAATCGCGCCTACGGCTAACCTGCCCACGCCCGGCCAACTGAAGATTGTCTCGGTGACAACCGCTCCGCCCAGCAAAAATCCGATCTGCAAGCCAAGCAAGGTCACCACTGGAATCAGAGCATTGCGCAGAGCGTGGCGCATCATCACGACATGGCCTGCCAAACCCTTGGCCCGCGCGGTGCGGACATGATCTGCGCCAAGCACATCAATCACCGCCGTTCGCGTCATGCGCGCGACCGGTCCGACGAATACCCCACCCAATGTCAACGCCGGAAGAATGATTGCCCTCACCCCCTCAAGCGTCCACAGTGGCCCGGCGCGCCCGGTAAACGGCAGCCACTGCAATTTGAAACCCACGCCCCACACCAACAAGAGGCCGACAAAGAAAACCGGCACGGATACGCCCGCGGTAGAGAATGCCATCACGAAACGATCGAACAATGTGCGTTGATAACGCGCGCCTAATGTGCCCAGCAAAATACCCAGGGGAATGGCCCATATCAGCGAGGCAAACATCAGCTCCAGCGTAGGCCCGATCGTATTGGTCAGCTCGTTGATGACAGGCACGTTATTGATGAGTGATACACCGAAATTACCCTGCAGGAGCTGCCAGACATAAATCGCAAATTGCACATACAGCGGCTTGTCCAAGCCCATTTCAATGCGAATGGCTTCGATCACGTCTTGTGTCGCATTAGGTCCCGCGCGCACGATCGCCGCATCTCCTGGACCGGCCTGCATCAACAAGAAGCCAATCAGCAAGACACCGAACATCACTGGGATGGCGAGTAAAAGGCGTAGCAATGTTTGCCTCAGCATAGATTTCCCATGAATGTGTGATCGATCAAATATGCGACTAGCCGCCACGTCTGCTCTGAATGTGTGATGCCCGTGTGACGGGCATCGACGCTCAGGTCAATACGTTGGCGGGGTAATAGCCCAGACCACCTCAGTGGGTATCAGGCCGGGGTTGCAGTAACGATGCGGTTCACTACTCAGGAACGAAAAGCTATCGCCTGGGTTCAATACGAAATGCTTACCTTGCACCCACAGTTCCAGAGTGCCGCGAATGACGACGCCGGCTTCCTCGCCGCGATGACTGTACGCCTCACCGCTGTCCGAACCTGGGTCTAGAACGCAAACCAGCAACTCGAGCTGGCCGGAAAGATTGGGAGAAAGAAGATAGTCCGCTATGCCGGATGCAAAGGACAGCCGCCTGCGGCATTCAGCTCGCACGACGATGCCGTCATCGGAGGGGTCTTCTGGCTTGCCTTCGGGGAAAAACCAACTGATCTGTACGCCGAGCGCCCGAGCAATTTCTTGCATTGCGCCGATGGTGGGCTTTGCCAAGCCACGTTCCAGTTGGCTGAGATAGCCAATCGACTTTCCGCACCGCTGCGCCAGCATTTGCAGCGAATAAGCTCTTGCTTTGCGCAGATTCTTGACTTCGTTGCCCAGCCACGCTGACGAGTCAGCATGGCTGTCCTGCTCTGGCTGTAGCGGGGCTGCGATCGGTACCACGGGTTGCTCCGTAAAGAGACCTGCACCACCTGGAAAACGGATCTGATTTTCACAATTCTGAAATTTTTGGCGGATTTTTTATATAAGGACTAACCCCAAAACGGAAAATAACTACTGTGGCCGCGTGAATATCGGTGTGTTTGTAAAGAAAACGATGCTTTTTTTCACGTTACATCAGGCGGGTATAGCAGCTTGGCATCCGGTCCCGCCTAGCCAGTCGTGCAACAATTGCCTCAGGCTCCCTTTCTACCGCGAGGCCCCCGCATGCCCCTGAGCGCCGAAGACCTGAACCTAATCTCACAACAGACGCTGCGCCATTACGAAGATCGCGCCGAAGAATTCCGCGCCGGTACGCTCGATCATGACGTCAGCCAAAACATCGCCGCACTGCTGGACAATATCCAGGGACCGCCACCGTATCGCATCCTGGATTTCGGTTGTGGCCCGGGACGGGACCTCCGCGTCTTCGCGGCGCGCGGCCATCATGCCATCGGGCTGGAAGGCGCAAGCCGGTTCGCAGAGATGGCGCGCGAGGCTTCAGGCTGCGAAGTATGGCATCAAGACTTTCTAGCGCTCAATCTGCCGACTGCCTCCTTCGACGGCATCTACGCCAATGCATCGCTGTTTCATGTGCCCAGCCAGGAGCTACCGCGCGTGCTCGCCGATCTACGTGCCGCGCTGAAAACGGGCGGCGTCCTGTTTGCTTCTAATCCCCGCGGCGCCAATGAGGAAGGCTGGAATCGCGGCCGCTACGGCGCATATCACGATATCGACAGGTGGCGCCGCTATATGGAAAACGCCGGCTTCACTGAAATCACGCACTACTACCGTCCCGCCGGTTTGCCCAGGGACCAACAACCATGGTTGGCCAGCGTGTGGCGCGCCACGCTTTCGGCCGAGAACGCGCCGTAAAGATCTGCTGCCAACGTTTTCAAATCAACCGGCAATCTAGCGACAGGATAGTCAGCACCAAAACGTATGCACCCTCATTCCTGCGGCGCGTCGCGCGATGAACGCTGGCGCGCCGGGCCGCCCGCAGCACTCAGGTTATAGGCTGTATTGACCAAACCGATATGCGAAAAACCCTGCGGGAAATTGCCAACCAGGCGCTTGCGCACCACGTCATACTCTTCGGCCAAAAGTCCCAGATCATTGCGCAACGACAACAGACGATCAAACAAGCGATGCGCGTCATCCAGCCGCCCCTGCATGATGTAGGCGTCGGCCAGCCAGAAGCTGCATACCAGGAACACGCCTTCGTCGCCTGGCAGGCCATCGTCGCTATGCTCGGTCGAATAGCGCAGCAGCAGTCCGTCGCGCAGCAACTCGCGCTCGATCGCCTGCACGGTGCCCGCCACGCGTGGGTCGTCTGCCGGTAGAAAGCCAACCTGCGGAATCAACAGCAAGCTGGCGTCCAGCGCCGTGCCGCCGTAATACTGCACGAAGGTATTGCGTCCCGCGTCGTAGCCATGCGTGCATATGTCCTCGCGGATCTCTGCGGCCAATGCACGCCAGCGGTCCACCGGGCCTTCCAGGCCGAAGCGTTCACAAGACTTCACGGTGCGATCCAATGCCACCCAGCACATCAGCCGCGAATGCGTGAATGCCCGCGGTGGCCCGCGTACTTCCCAGATGCCATGATCCGGCTGTCGCCATAGATCTTCGAGCGGCTTGAGCAAGACCTTCTGCATACGCCAGGCCTCGGCCAGAGGCGCCAGGTCGGCCACTCGCGCGGCATGCAGGGTCTCGATCAGTTCACCATACACATCCAACTGCATCTGACCTGCCGCGCCATTGCCCAGGCGCACGGGCGCACTGCCCTCATAGCCCGGCAGCCAGGGGATATCGTGCTCGGGCAACCAGCGCTCTCCCGCGATGCCATACATGATCTGCAGTTGGTTGGGATGGCCGGCGGCCGCACGCAGCAACCATTGCCGCCAGGCCTCGGCCTCCTCCCGATAACCGGCGTTCAGCAAGGCATACAGCGTCAGCGCCGAATCGCGCAGCCAGCAGTGTCGGTAATCCCAGTTGCGGCTGCCGCCCAGCTGTTCGGGCAACGAAGTCGTGGGTGCCGCCACGATGCCGCCGGTCGGCTGAAAAGTCAGCAGCTTCAGCGTGATCAGCGATCGCACCACCGCGTCACGCCGCGCGCCTGGACCGTTGTCCCAATGGCATCGCTTGGCCCATTCGTGCCACCACGCAATGGTGCGGTCCATACTTTCCATGCGATCAGGCACAAAATGCGGGGTCTTGTGCGAACGATGGTACGACAGGGTAAAAGGCACGGTCTCGCCTTCCCGAACCGTGAAGCAAGCCACGCTTTTCATGTCGCGGCCTTCCAGTGGCACGGGCGTGTGCAGCTCGACAGCATCGGGCCCGGCGATGGCGCTCAAGCCGTAATCGCGCCGTCGCACCCACGGAACCGCCTGCCCATAGTTAAAGCGCAGCGTCAATTCCATGTTCATGTCGACCTGGCCCGACTCGCCTTGCACAATGCGCACCACATCCACCCGTTCTTCTTCATCGCTCAACGGCATGAAGTCGTACACGTGCACGACACCGGAGGGCGTCTCATGGCGGGTTTCCAGCACGGCGGTATCAGGCAGATAGCGACGCGTGGCGGTACATCCCGATTGGCTGGGCGCCACCAGCCAGCGGCCATGGTTCTCATCACCCAGCAAGGCGGCAAAGCACGCCGGCGAATCGAAATGCGGCAAGCAGAGCCAATCGATGGAGCCATCGCGCGCCACCAACGCGGCGGACAGCATGTTGCCGATCAGGCCATAGTCCTCAATGGGCTTTGACATAGGATCACCCCGCACCGCGAAACGCAGGATACAACGTCATACCGCCATCGACGAACAGCGTGGAACCGGTGACGTAGTCGGAATCGTCGCTGGCCAACCAGGCGACGGCACGCGCCACGTCCTCCGGTTCGCCTATACGCCCGTACGGAATCAGTTTGAGCAGCGATGCCAGGCTTTCCGGTGTGTTCCAGGCGGGCGCGTTGATGGGCGTGCGTATCGCTCCGGGCGCTACAGAATTGACGCGAATCTTCATCGGAGCGAGCTCTTGCGCCAACGATTGCATCAACAGTGACACGCCTCCTTTGGACGCTGCATAGTTGGCCTGGAATGCCCAGGGAATGACCTCGTGGACCGAGCTGATGAAAATGATCTTGCCGACAGCTGCGTTGCTCGACGGCGAGGATTCGCGATTCAGAAAGGCCCTGGCCGCGGCGCGGGCACACAAGAATTGGCCGGTCAGGTTGATGTCGATGACTTTCTGCCATTGCGCCAGCGTCATGTCCTGAATGGCTGCCGGCTGTTCGATGCCGGCGTTGTTGACCAGGATGTCGATGCCTTGGTAATGATCCACAGCGACCTGGAACAGATGCTCGACGTCTTCTTCGCGGCTGATGTCGGCCGCAGCGGGGACGGCCTGGCCCCCCGCGCGGGCAATTTCCTGCACGACCTCGACACCCCGTCGCTCGGAGTCTTCGTTGGGACGGTGGTTGACGACTACGCGTGCTCCCGCTGCCGCCAATTCCAGGGCGATGCCACGCCCGATCCCTGAGTTGGCGCCGGTGACAATAGCCACGCGCCCGGACAGATCTACCGCATGCCGCATAGTGCTCTCCTTGCGGCGGGCGGTTTCGGTATTGCTGCCTCAGGAATCCACGGGCGCCGCTCTCGATAGCAAAGGGTCAGCTTAGTCCTTGATGGGGCATGGATTCAACCCCGCACCGGAAACAAGAAGTCTCTCAATCATTCTCACTCCCACAGCCAGTCCATCCTCGCCAGCCATAGCCCGCCCTACAGCTTCCGCACGTTCGATGACAGCAGGCTGTTCTACAAACGAAATAGCATCGCGCAGAACTAAAGTATCCAACCGACCAGGAGACACCGCAGGCGCCGCCACCGCCAGCCTATACAGCCGATCCGACCAAAAAGACTGATCCCCCGCAAACGGGATCACAATGGATGGCTTTCCTGCCCTCGCAGCCGAATGCGATGTCCCCGAACCGCCATGGTGAATCACAGCTGCCATTTTGGGGAACAGCCAGTCATGCGGCATGGCATCAATGCGCAGAACATTGTTCGGAAGAGGCATCGATCCGATGTCGCTCCACCCCGGCCAAACCACCGCACGGCGACCGTTCAATGCTTTGATGACAGCTTCAAGCATGCGTGGCAGGTCGATGCCAGTCATGCTGCCAAAGCCTACATAGATCGGCGCGGGACCGGCAGCGAGAAACTGCGTCAGCTCGGCCGGCGGGACAAAGTCGGTGCTAAGTGACGGCACCCATTGGCCGCACATGGCGGCGTTGTCCGGCCAGTCTTCAGGCTGTGGCAATAGCGTGGGTGAAATGCCGTACAGCATCGGATGTTCCGTCCAAAGCTTTGCCCTGGGCGGCAACCCAAGCACATCGGCTCTGGCACGGTTGAGTGCTTTCCTGAGGCCCAACCACAGCAACTGATTGGTCAGGACGAGGCTTGCCCGGTTCAATCGATTGGGAACCCACGCGGACGGCAAGAAAGGGGATGGAAATTCACTCGACGGCGTCAGCGGGATCATCCCGGCGCCAAGGGCAGGCACTGCCAGACGTTCCGCGACGGAGAGCCCAACAAAGCCAGCCAGTCCTGACACCACGATTGCATCGCAGCCCTGCGCGGCCTCGAACGTCTGTGCCATCCACGCTGCGGCGTTCGCATTCGTCAGCCCTACCAACGCCTTGGCTGTGCCTCGTGCGCCCGACTGACTCCACCGCGTAAACAGCGTTCGAATATCCCCGGCCAGAGGCACGGCCGGCACTGCAAGCCGCTGCGCCAATCCCAATGATCGCGCCTCTCCCAGCAAGGAAACCTCATGCCCGGCTTGGATCAGTGCGTGGCTCAACGCAATCAATGGGCGCGTATCCCCGTCGGTGCCATATGTCAGGACGACTATTTTCATGGACTTTCAACGCTAAAGTAAACGACGTATACTTTTAGCATATCATTTTTCACTCGCCACAACACCATCAAGCATGCCACGCAAGCTCATACGCCCCGACCGCCGCGCAGAGATCCCCGCGCATATCCAGCGTGTTGCTGAGCGACTGTTCCGATCGCATGGTTACGCGCATGTAACCATGGAACAGATCGCCGGCCAGGCAGCCGTATCCAAACGTACTTTGTACAAGTATTTTGCTGTAAAGGAGACGCTACTGGAACGTGTGCTGGAGGATGAATTGGCAACTGATCTGGCACAGCAGAACTTCCACATTGACGGCCAAGCCGGCTTCCGCAGTAGCGTCTTGGACTTGCTGCACGGATCTGCGCAGTGGTGCGAGCAGCACACGGATTACTTGCTGCCCTACATCCGGCACAAGTTCGCGACTTTCGATCCGAGCGCGGCGGCGCAGAAAGACACAGGCCTATTGCCGGTCTGGCAGATGTTGATCGCCACAGCGCAGGAACGAGGAGAGCTGCGTGCAGAGCGCTCGGCAGAGCAGCTAGGGACTTACTTCCACTACTTGTATCTCGGCGCCCTGATGCGCTGGCTCACAGAGCCCAGGCTTGATCTACGAAAGGAATTCGATATGGTGGTTGCTCTGTTTGTCGATGGAGCGGGATGAGCGTGTCCATAAAATGAATGCCTATTGACCGAGACATGCTACTCACCGATCGGTGTCGTTAACGCCTCGTCCAATCTTTCAAAGGAAGCAAACATGGCACAGAACATATACGACGACCCGCAGTTCTTCGATAAATACAGCCAGCTCCCCAGACAGGTCCACGGGCTGGAGGGTGCACCCGAATGGAGCGCTATCAAAGCGATGCTGCCACCGTTGCAGGGCAAGCGCGTCGTTGATCTCGGTTGCGGGTTTGGATGGGCGTCTCGATGGATGCGCGAGAACGGGGCTGCTTCGGTAATCGGATACGACCTATCGCAGAATATGATCAATCGCGCCCGCGTGGATACACGCGATGGCGCGATCGAATATCGTATTGCCGACCTCAATACACTCGAACTGCAGGCTCGCGGTTTCGACCTGATCTACAGCGCCCTCACCTTTCATTATGTCGAGGACTTTGATCGTCTCGTCGGTACAATGCATCAGGCCCTGGTGCCAGGCGGTGCGTTGGTATTCACCATTGAACACCCGATCTTCATGGCTGCGTCGCAGCCGGGCTGGATCGAGGATGGTCAAGGTCGCAAGACATG
Source organism: Bordetella muralis (assembly GCF_054781015.1). NCBI lineage: Bacteria > Pseudomonadati > Pseudomonadota > Betaproteobacteria > Burkholderiales > Alcaligenaceae > Bordetella > Bordetella muralis. The sequence goes on from NZ_BAAGVF010000008.1 coordinate 656,983, forward strand.
GCCGGTGAATGGTTATGCGATTGAAGGAGAACGTCGCACCAATTGGTTCGCTGATGGCGTCCTGAAATATCACCGGACACTTGGAACGACGCTGAATACGCTCATCCGGAATGGATTTCAGATCGATCAGGTTGAAGAATTCGCGCCGACTGTAGATCAGATCGAGCAGAACCCTGGGCTCGCTGAGGAACTAGAGCGTCCTATGATGCTATTGATTGCTGCGCATGTAGCTTAGCCGACTGGCGGGCTGCCGTAAGGACATCCACCCTGCGTCGTCGAGGAAGGCGTAACCAGCAAATATGACGTGACCTGCGCAAAGCCCTGATCGGCCTTCCAGCGACGAATGATCTCTAGATCTCGGATACTATGGAAAGCCTTTTCTATTTTCCATAATTCCCCATTTAGTTAACAATGCCAGATCCAGCCTCTGCCGAAATCCGCTCTCGCGATGCCGACCGCTCGCAACAGGTCATTCTGGATGCTGCGGTTGCCGAGTTCTCCAGCTACGGCCTGGCTGGGGCGCGCATGGATCGCATTGCGGAACGGGCCGGTGTCAACAAGCGCCTGATTTACTATTACTTCCAGAGCAAGGACGCCCTGTTCCTCGCGGTCCTGGAAAACACGTATGCGCGCATCCGCCAAGCGGAACAGGCGCTGCGTCTGCATGACATGCCGCCAGCCCAGGCCATCCGGCGCCTCACCGAATTCACCTGGAACTACTACATCGAGCATCCCGAGTTTCTCACGCTGCTCAACAGCGAGAACCTGCACGAGGGCCAACACCTCGCACGCTCCGCAAGAATCAGCGAGATGAACTCCCCCCTCATAGAGACGCTGGGGGAGATCCTGGAACGCGGCCGGCGCGAGAAACTATTTCGAGGCGGTATCGACGCGATGCAGCTCTACGTCTCGATCGCCGGCATGGCCTACTTTTATTTGTCGAATCACTACACGCTGTCAGCCGTATTCGGACGCGATCTGATGACGCCCAAGGCGCACCAGGAAAGGCTCTCTCACATCTGCGACGTCGTCCTCGGCTACGTACTCAGGAACTAGCAATCGCCCCGTTGACAAGAACGGACTGGGGCCTCTATTATTTTCTTAATTCACCAACTGGTGATTTAAGTTGCATCGGCACCTGACGCTGCTGCGACACCTAAAGCAGAAAAAGAGGAGACAGGTCATGCCTTTGCGCCGTCATTCGCTGCGCTTCATCTTTGCTTCGCTGCTGGGTTGCGTGGCCCTGCCTGCCATGGCCGCCGACTACCCATCCCGACCGATCCGCGTCATCGTGCCGTTCGCCGCTGGCAGCACCGTCGACATCATCGCCCGCGTCATCAGCGACAAAATGAGTGAAAACCTGGGCCAACCTTTTGTGATCGAGAACCGTGGCGGAGCAAGCGGGACGATTGGTCAGCAGGCCGTAGCGACCGCTGCGCCAGATGGCTACACACTATTGCTTCACTCTTCTTCGCACACGGTCAGCCCTTCGACCTTTGCAAAGCTGCCCTTCGATACGAAGACTGATTTTGCGGGCATCACGCCGCTCGCCTCGCTACCCAACGTGCTCGTCGTGTCTCCTGAGAAAGGCTACAAGACCGTAGCGAACCTGCTAGCAGCCGCTCGCGCGAATCCCGGCAAGCTGAATTTCGCCTCCGCCGGTCAAGGCAGCGCCACGCATCTGAATGCCGAAAAATTCAAAGACGCCGCCAACATCGATGCCGTGAACATCCCGTTCAAGGGATCATCCGAAGCTGTGAGCGAAGTGCTGGCTGGACGCGTCGATTACTACTTCTCGCCCATCGCTCCGGTCATCGGCCAGATCAAGGAGGGACGCCTGCAGCCGCTGGCTGTCGGCTCCGCCGAACGCGCAGCGGTGCTGCCCGATGTGCCCACTGTTGTCGAGGCTGGCGTACCTGGGGCCCAATTCAATTTCTGGATCGGCATGCTGGCGCCCGCCAAAACACCGCGTCCCATCATCAATCAATTGCACACCGCAGCGACCAAGGCGCTCGAATCGGATGCCGTCAAGGCTCGTTTTCTGGAGCTCGGCGCCCAGGCGTGGACGCTGTCGCCCGAGCAGTTCGATCAGTACATCGAAAAGGAAATCGGCACCAACGCCGACATCGTCCAGGCGGCCGGCATCTCGGCGCAGTAAACGGGCCACACGCCCATCTCTACGACTCGAAGGAAAACCATCATGCCCACGCAACGGCTTGGAATCATCATGCACGGCGTCACCGGACGCATGGGGATGAACCAGCATCTGATCCGCTCCATCGTCGCTATCCGCGCCCAAGGCGGCGTGACACTATCCAATGGCGATAAGGTCATGCCCGACCCTATCCTGATCGGCCGAAACGCCGAGAAAATCGAAGCCCTGGCTCGCGCGCACGGCATAGAACGATGGGGCACCGACCTGGATGCAGCGCTAGCCAACTCGCAAGACGCCGTTTTCTTTGATGCGGGCACGACGCAGATGCGTCCTGCGCTGCTCGCCCGCGCCATCCAGGCAGGCAAGCACGTCTACTGCGAAAAGCCCATCGCCACGAACCTGAACGAGGCTGTAGAGATCGCGCGACTGGCGCAGCAGGCTGGCCAGGATTACGGCATCAAGCACGGCGCGGTGCAGGACAAGTTGTTCCTGCCGGGCCTGCGCAAGCTCGATATGCTGCGTCGTGCCGGATTCTTCGGCCGCATGCTGTCGGTACGCCTGGAGTTCGGCTACTGGGTATTCGAGGGCGACCTGCAGCCCATTCAACGGCCGAGCTGGAACTATCGCGCCGAAGACGGCGGCGGCATGATCCTGGACATGATGTGCCACTGGCGATACGTCCTGGATAACCTGTTCGGCGAAGTTCAGTCTATCTCATGCCTGGGCACCACGCATATTCCGCAACGCTGGGACGAGGCAGGCAAGCCCTACGCCTGCACAGCGGACGACGCCGCGTATGCGACAGCACAATTGCGCGGCCATGGCGGCGAGCCGGTAATCGCGCAGTTGAACATGAGCTGGGCTACGCGAGTGCGCCGCGATGACCTGGTGACTTTCCACGTCGACGGCACACACGGATCCGCTGTCGCGGGCCTGTCTGATTGCCGCGCCCAATCGCATGTCGCCACGCCGCGCCCGGTCTGGAATCCGGATGTCAAACAAACAATGAACTTCTTTGATCAGTGGCAGGAGATTCCGGACTCGTCAGTCTACGACAACGGGTTCAAGGTTCAGTGGGAACACTTCATCCGCCACGTCGTCGAAGACACGCCTTACACCTGGACATTGCCCGAAGGAGCCAAGGGAGTGCAATTGGTAGAAGCCGCATTGCAAAGCTGGCGCGACCGGCGCTGGATCGATCTCGAACCGCTTTCGATCTAACCGCCACAGGCCGCCTCTTCAGGAGTTCACATGGCATTGACACTATCCCTTCCCGTCTCGAAGGACGCGCCGCTTGCGCCCTATACCTTGCGCGGAATCGTGCCTGCACGCCCGTCCAAGGTCTCTTTCGACCGCATCGCCTACTCGGCCGCCCATGTCGTAGCCGACCCGCTCGCGGCACGTGATCCCTGGGTGCATACCGTTGTCGACTGGGACGCAACCATCGCCTATCGTCAGCATCTCTGGTCGCTGGGATTGGGTGTAGCCGAAGCCATGGACACCGCGCAGCGCGGCATGGGGTTAGACTGGCCGACCTCGCTGGAACTGATTCGCCGATCGCTAGACGCGGCGCGCGACGTGCCGGGCGCGCTGGTGGCCAGCGGTTGCGGCACTGACCACCTGCCTCCCGAGGACGCGACCAGTGTGGACGACGTCATTCGTGCCTATGAAGAACAGATGGCCGCGATCGAAAAACTGGGTGGCCGAATCATTCTCATGGCAAGCCGTGCATTGGCCCGGGTGGCCCGCTCGCCCGATGACTACATTCGCGTTTATGGACGCCTGCTCGAACAAGCCCGCGAACCGGTCATCCTGCACTGGCTGGGCGACATGTTCGACCCCGCGTTGGCAGGTTACTGGGGCACGGAAAATCTGGATCAGGCCACCCAGACCGCGCTGGAGATAATCTCCGCACATGCCAGCAAGGTTGACGGCATCAAGATTTCACTACTTGACGCGCAGCGAGAGATCGCCATGCGCAGACGACTGCCCACTCACGGCGGCAACGACGGTAAAGGCGTGCGTATGTACACGGGCGACGACTTCAATTATGCCCAGCTCATTGCAGGCGACGGCGATGGCGATCATCCACGCCACGGCCACAGCGACGCGCTGCTGGGCATATTCGACGCCATCGCCCCGGTGGCTAGCGCCGCGCTCGGTGAGCTGGCGCAAGGCAATACCGAACGCTTTCACGCACTGATGGCGCCGACAGTCCCACTATCGCGGCACATCTTCCAGGCGCCCACTCGCTTTTACAAAACCGGGATCGTGTTCATGGCCTGGCTCAACGGGTATCAGGATCACTTCACGATGGTCGGCGCTCAACAGGGCGCGCGATCGGTACTGCACCTGGCCGAGCTATTCCGGCTCGCCGATCAAGCGGGGCTGTTGGAACAACCGGAACTGGCGGTGCGCCGCATGCGCACGTTGCTTGCACTGCACGGCATCGAGTAACGACATGCGCGACTTCTCGAACGACCATTCATGGCTCTCCATCAACACGGCGACAGTCCGCAAACAAAAGGGTGTAGAGACGCCCCTGCCACGGATCATTGAGCAATGCGCCGCACGCGGCATACGCGCGATCAGCCCATGGCGGGATCAAGTCGCTGCAGTAGGCCTACCCCAAATCCGCGCCCAATTACGGGACACCGGCATTGCCTTATCGGGTTACTGCAGGGGTGGTTTTTTCACCGGTTCGACGGCTCAATCGCGACAGGCAGCGTTGGATGACAACCGGCATGCCATGGACGAGGCCAAGGCGCTGGATGCACCTTGCCTGGTGCTTGTGGTGGGTGCACTGCCCGGCGCTTTGGAGGGCTCGCCGCATTACAAGGACATCGCCCGAGCACGAGGCGAAGTGCGCGACGGTATCGCCGCATCGCTCGCGTATGCGCGAGAAATCGGCATGCCGCTGGCGATCGAGCCACTGCACCCTATGCAGGCGGCCGACCGCGCCTGCATCAATACGCTGGCCCATGCACTGGACCTGTGCGACGAGCTTGATCCGACTGACGATCACACGACCCCCGCCATGCTGGGCGTCGCCCTGGATGTCTATCATGTCTGGTGGGATCCGGCGCTGCAAAGCCAGATCGCACGCGCCGGCAAACGGCGGCTCATGGCCTACCATGTCTGCGACTGGCGACTGCCCACGCGTCACCTGCTGTCGGACCGCGCCATGATGGGCGACGGCGTCATCGAGCTGCGCAAGATACGTGGATGGGTGGAGGCAGCGGGGTACGCGGGATACAGCGAAGTCGAAATTTTTTCCGAAATGGACTGGTGGCAACGGCCCGGTGGGCAGGTGCTCGACGTGTGCATCGAACGCCATCGGGAGGTGGTCTAACGGAGGCTCCTTACGTTGAACGTTAGGCACATACAGCTCGCCATCTTGCAAATGCGCGGGCTTCGGTCAGTTCGTTTCCGACGTGCTCTCAGTTCTGTTAATCTCACGGCATGTCCCAGAGCAAACAGGAACCGATCGCCTTCCGCAACGCTGCAGAATTGAGCGAGTGGTTGATGAGCCATCATCAGCACTGCAGCGAGGTGTGGATACGGATCTTCAAGAAAGGGTCCGGCCAGCAGTCAGTCACGTGGGCGGATTGCGTGATCGAGGCCATTCGCTTTGGCTGGATCGATGGAAAAAAGCTGCCGCTAGATGAGGCTTCGTTTCTACAACGCCTAACGCCTCGAAAGCAGAAGTCAAACTGGTCAGCCAAAAATCGCGAACATGCGACTCGGCTCATCGCAGAGGGACGAATGACGCCCGCAGGCCTCGCCCATGTCGAAGCGGCAAAGGCTGGCGGCCAATGGGACAGCGCCTACGAAGGCTCCGCCACCATGACCATCCCGCAAGACTTCCTGGATGCTCTGGAAGCAATGCCGGTGGCTAGGGCCTTTTTCCAGACACTAGATCGGAGGAATCTCTATTCGATCTACTATCGGCTTCACACGGCCAAACGCGCCGAGACGCGCGCCAGAAGATTGGCGCAAATCCTTGCCCAGCTTGATCGCGGCGAGCGCTTCCATTGAGAAAAAGTACACAAAAAACTGTAAAGCTCATCCAGTGCGAGGAGCAAGCAGCAATGACCGTCAATGAGGCCGGTAAGAAGCCGTTTTTTCACCACACTTTGACTCGCCGCTTGGCCGTATACCTTTTTTATCCATTCAAAGACATCGGCTTGTCCCCGCCAGGAGGCAGCCCGAAAAGACTTCTTACCCAATTGAGGAATGCTCCATAGGGGCGCCCTAAAAAAAGCATCATGACGGCGGCCCCCAGAACCCCACGCAGCAATCCGCTCCCAGAAGCCCCACTAAACGCAATGATCGCGGCGTAAATCGGAACCTGAAAGCTCATGAGAGCCAAGCTGTCCCATAAAAGACGGGACAGCCGAGTTTCCTTGGCATGGCGCATTATCCAATCCCGCCATATCCCGTAGGGCCTGCCGACCGGGATCATCAGCGCGCCGCCCAACAGTCGCGCATGCAGCACTTGCTCCCATGTCATTCCTGCGATGAAGCGCTCGTTGATAATCCCTGTCGTGGTAAAGAACAGGATCAGTGCCAAGGTATCGGCAATATAGGCTCGCCTGGTATGGGGTACGGATTCTTGTAAATTCGCCAATGTGGTGCAATCCTGAAATATCGATGTTGTTAAGTCAGTAGCCTCAGCTCAACCTCTACCAGTCCGCGGCTTCCTTTGCAATGATCCCGGTGCACCAGTCAATGAACGCGCGAATGGCTGGAGAAAGATGACGGCTCTGAGGATACAGAATGGAAATGGGCTCGGTCGACGCTTCGGCATGCTCCAGCAGCCTGATCAGCCGACCCTCCGCGATATGCTGGCGCACCATATAGCTCGCGACACGGATCAAGCCAAAGCCAGCCACACCGGCTGCGACATAAGCATCAGTATCGTTCACGCTGATGCGGCTCGCAATCGGAACCGTGATGATCTGCGAACCCTCGCGGAGAGTCCAACTGGTGGCACGACCAGAACGGCTGCCTATGTACCCCACGGCCGTATGTTTCTTCAGCGCAGCGACCCTAGTGGGCATGCCATGCCGCTTGAGGTAATCCGGTGAGCCGCATAGGTACCAATGAAATTGTCCTATGCGCCGCGCGACCAGTCGCGATGGCTGCGGCGTTCCGGTCCTGATGACGCAATCGATACCCTGCTGGACGATGTCTACGGTGGCATCGGACAGATGGAAATCTACGTCGATTGCGGGATAGCGATCCGTAAAGTCCCGCAAGACAGGAATGATGAAATTCTTGGCTAACGTAGGGGTGGTGCCTATCCTGATGGATCCACGCAGCACGCCTGAATGCTGCGCGGCCATTTCCTCTGTCAACTGCACATCCCGCAAGAGCGCCTTACAGCCATCGTAATAACGCAGGCCGGCATCTGTGACGCTCAGCGCGCGCGTCGTTCTGTTCAGCAGTCGCACGCCAAGATGCGATTCGAGTTCCTTGATCGTGCGCGTCACGGTGGAAGGCAGCACCTGCATTGTGTCGGCAGCGTTCTTGAAACTGCCAGCCTCGATCACTCGCACGAAGGTTTCCATGGCCTGTAGTCGATCCATGCGATGCCGCTCCTCGATGTGGTCATGGCATGGCGAGTCCGGAGAACGTTCGCGCGTTGCAATGACGTAGACAGGGCCGAATATTATTGCATTAATTCAAATTATTAATTTTTCTAGCCAGGCTTTATCGCCACCTCGTTTTGGCTCATCATCAGTCCATGCATCCCGAAATCTCGGGAAAAAAAGGCATTTGTCGAAAATCCGAATCATTGAAACCTCTTAGTTCCATTCGGATTCGTATGTTCGGCTACGGCGATTACATCGATTTTATTAAGGAATCCTCTAATGAATCGTAGTGAACCCAAGCGGCAGCGCGTGCTTGTTCTGGGGGCTGGTCAGCTCGGGATAGCGGTGTTGCGCGCGCTCGGTCCTCGTGCCCACAGCTCGCAGATATCGGTGACTGCCCTGGTATCTCCGAATACGGTCAATCACCCATCGGCGCGAGATACCGAAACGCTCGCTGAGCTTCGCGGTCTGGGCATCGAGGTCATAGGCTTTGACCTGGCGGCTGACGAGGCATCGCTGTCGACGCTTTTTGAGAGCTACGACACAGTCTTGAATTGCTCGGGTTTCGTGGCTGGCCCTGGCACGCAGTTAAAGATCAGCAGAGCCGTGTTGACAGCGAAGGTCAGGCGCTATTTCCCGTGGCAGTTCGGCGTCGACTATGACGTCGTTGGCAATGGAAGCGGGCAGCCCGTATTCGACGAACAATATGCGGTGCGGCAATTGTTGCGCAGCCAACAAGACACAGAGTGGGTGATCGTGTCGACGGGAATGTTCACGAGTTTCCTGTTTGAGCCGGCGTTCGATGTCGTGAATCTGGAACGAAAGACCATTCACGGCCTGGGCAGTTGGGAAACAAAAGTCACCGTGACCACTCCCGAGGATATCGGTTTGCTCACCACAGAGATCCTGCTGGCCGAGCCAAGGATTACCAACGAAGTCGTCTACGTCGCTGGTGACACGATCTCATATGGGCGGTTGGCAGAAGTGATTGAACGCGTCACGGGTCGAGCTTTTGAGAAGACCGTATGGACTCTGGAAAAATTGCGAACCGATCTGGCCCAAACTCCTGATGACGTGATGACACGCTATCGGGCGGCGTTCGCCTTGGGCGATGGGATGTGGTGGGAAAAGTCCCAGACCTTCAATGCCCGACACAGCTATGAGACGATCGACGTCGAACGCTACTTGAGGGCGAAGCTGGGCTCGTGACCTTGGAAGACATCGGCCAGCGTTGGTTATCCTGTGATCAGGACTCCTCAGACTCTCGTGCAGTCTGTTGACTGCGCCATTGGCTGGCGCTGCAGCCGAACGAACTCTGAAACCACCGGGAAAACGAACTCAGGCTTTCAAACCCGGTCTGGTCTGCAATCATAGCCAGCGAACTGCTAGTTTCCGCCAACGCCCTAGACGCGATATCCGCCCGCACGCACTGGAGTATGCGTGAGAAGGTGGCCTTCTCATGCGACAAATGCCGACTCATCGTCCGGCGGTCCATGTTGAAATGGGCGGCCAACGATTCCGCATCACAGCTGCCCTCGTCCAACATCTTTCTGATCTGGCGCTCCACCTTGTTCGAAAAGCTGGTCACCGAACGTTTCATGATGGGCGTCAGCTGTTGCATGGCCAAGCGCCTCAGAAACGGGGATGAGGTCACCGGCGTGCGCTGCAGGATGCTTTCATTAATGACGAGCCCGGACAAGACCTGTTTGTATTGCACCGGACACTTAAAGAATCGCTGAAATACCCGCATATTTGGCGGCTTGGCGAATGCCAGAGCAATCATGTCGGGTTGGAAGTCTGTGCCCAACAACCAGCGCACCAGCATCGTAACGCCCACCAATGCGAATTGGGTGCATTGAAAGGACTCTTCTCGAGTGCGTGCCGAGATCTCTATCACTACCAGCGGATTCTGAAACCGCTTATCCAGCTGGATAAAGGTCCCATCGGCATGCAAGGTCAAATGGGATGTATAGAAATTGATCGCTTGCTCAACAGTCTCGGCCTCTCGCATCAACAGCGTAACCTCGCCCAGGTTGGGCATGCCGCGTTGAATTGCAGCGCGTGTCGCGAAGTCTGGACAACCGGACACTCGAGCACACTCGGCCAGAAGTTTGAGGAATGCGTCGAAGGAAATCTGGGTTTCCAGATCCTCCATGCAGGCGATATCCAGGCCCACGCTGGTCAACATCTTTGCGGGGTCCAATCCCACCGCGCGGGCTGCGTCGGGAAAACCTACCAGCGTGGCGCTGCGGATCGTTCTTCTGTTTCGCGCTTCCATTGCTTATTCCCCAACCGACGAGGCCGATGGCAGTACGAATCATAATAGATTTGCGGCTGCGATCGGCCTGCGCTGCACAGGCATGTCCTTGCCGGCGATCACTTCAGTTTGGCAAAGGCGGTTTCTCGCGCGAAAAGTGTGACTATGCCTGACAACAATGCACCGCCCATCAGGTAGTAAACGGGTGCAATCGGCGTCTCGAACTTCTGGATCAACCATACCGCTACGAACGGCGCGAAGCCTCCAAATAACGTCACCGATACGCCGTAGCCGATACTCATCCAAGTCGTGCGATTGCGAGTCGGGAACATCTCGACCAACGTCGTTGGCAATCCACCCGCGATGGCCGCGAGGATCACCGAGAATATGCATTGCACCATCAGCAGGTCTTTTAATGTTGCGGGCGTCAAAGACACCAGATGGTTAAAAGCCGGGTAAGAGGCGAGCAATGCAAATACGCAGGAAAACATCAGGACGGTCTTGCGGCCTATCAGATCGGATATCTGGCCAAACACTGGCGTCAGCGCCGCCAGCAGCAATAGTCCCACGGTATTAGCCCACAATGCCTCGGATGCCGTCACCTGCAGATTCGATGTCACCCACGTAGGCATGTAGAACAACAGTATGTAGAAGCTGACATTGGACAGCACCGACATGCCACATGCTCTGACCGACAGCTTGAACCCCGCGCCATCCTGCAGCATGGGGACAGGACGCTCTTGCAACGCCGCCGCTTGCTCGAAAGCGGGCGTCTCGTCGATGGATCTGCGCATCCACAGTGCAAAGGGTCCGATGACGCAGCCGATGATAAAGGGCATGCGCCATCCCCACTCGAGCATTTCTTCAGGCGTTAATAGTGAATTGAGCACAGCGGCCACACCGGATCCCAACAACAGGCCGCCAACGACACCGACCATGTGCAGGCTGCCGTACAGGCCGCGACGTCGTTCTGGCGCCCATTCGACGATGAAGCTGATCGCCCCACTCCATTCACCACCTGCCGAGAACCCCTGTAGCAAACGCGCCAACACCAGTAGTGCCGGCGCGATGATGCCCGCGCTTGCGTACGTAGGCAGTATCGCCAACAGCAGCGTGCCCGCAGCCATCATATAGACGGTCAGTAACAGCGCAGCCTTGCGGCCGCGGGTATCGCCAATGCGGCCGATGACAATACTGCCCAGAGGGCGGGCGACAAACCCAACGCCGAATACGGCAAACGACGCCAACAAGGCCGTTGCAGGATCGCTGGATGGAAAGAAGTTCTTTGCGATCAGGCCCGCAACGAATGCGTAGACGGCAAAGTCGTACCACTCCAATACGTTGCCCATCACTGGCGCCAGAATCGTGCGTACGCTCGCGATACTGCGCCGCGTCGTCGTATTCGACAACGCTTGGTGAGCGGCCGCATTGACCGCGGGTGTTTGTGTAGACATTTCGCCCTCGAGATGTTGGTTAGGACCAGCGTTCTTGTTTCTTGTGAGGACGCAACCTATCTTCCGATTTTATGTTTCGTACCTGTCTGGAGTAATTGGCTGCGCTTAGGCGCCATAGTGATCCAGTTGCCAAAACACTCTTGTCAGAATGGGACATGCACTTGTCGGATTGGGGCAAGTCATATTGGGGGAATCACTGATTCGGACGACCACGATATCGGTATCGCAGGGAATCAAGACCGTGGTCCATAGGGGCGCAGACTACGCAGAGACTTCAGGGGCGAACCCGCGTGGCATGGGAAAGCTTTTTCCATGGCAGATCACCCGGATCGGCCGCCAGCATACCGGGCGCCAAAGCATACAGAATATCGGTGTCAGGGGTTTCCACGACTGCTTCGAAATCGGCACGGAAATGCTGCGTGCTCTTGACGACGATAATCTTCATTTCCTCCGGGTTGATACCCACCATCCGGAAAAGCTCGCGGTCCTGGGCCCCGATCCGGCCGCTCGCCACGACAATCAACACGCCATCGATTTCCAAACAGGCGCTAGGACCGAGCCGAGTTTGAAAGCCGGTCATCTTGGGCCCCTTGAACGTCGTCACGCCGTCTGACAAAGCCAGGATACGGAATGTCCCGGAAACGGGAGGTTCGCTCGGCCCTGTCGGCGTCTCTACAGATTCGCCGAGTTGGATTTCCAGCGTCTGTCCGACTCCTGCTCGGTGCGCGGCAGCAGCGGCCTGAGGATCATAGAGCACGCCTAGCGTTACGCGCCCTGGAAACACCTCGCCAGCCTTGGCATCCAGCAACGCGTGCAACATTCCGGTTGTCGAACTGGTGCCGCCAATGCCAGGATTGTCTTGTGTATCAGCGATCACAATAGCGCGGCGAGCTGACGCGGCGCGCTCCAGGCCGGAGATGACAGCCTCCCTTGCTTTCAGTGCCTTCAAGCGCCATTGCTCAGGTTCCGCGATCCGCTTTAGCAAGGTCGCGATGGCTTCCTCCGCACGATCACCATGAGACCACAACACGGGAGCGCACTCTTCGAAATCCGAAGACGGAAATCCCATGCAAAAACTGGTCATCGTGCCTAAGCGTTCGTCGATGTCGCTCAACAACTCATAGGCGCCTTTTGCCGGGTCGGATGCGGTGCCTTGAGAATTAACCGGAATCAGATAGGGTAACCGTTCTACGCGGAGCTTTTCACGCGCGCCGTTGCGCAGATACCGGTCCAGCAACTCTGCGGCACGCTCGCCGGTTTTCACGTAATCAATGTGCGGGTATGTACGAAACGCAACCAGGCCATCCGCCTGTTCAAGCATGGCCTTTGTGACGTTCGCATGCAGATCCAGACTGACCACAATAGGAACTGACGGACCTACCACTCGACGAATGCGTGTCAGTAGCTCACCCTCCGCATCGTCGAACGATTGCGCCATTGCCGCGCCATGCAATTCGAGATAAATCGCGTCGTATTCCATACGCTCCGCGTCAGCCACGATAGTTTCACAAATACGTTCAAATGCCTCATCGGTAACATAAGAAGAAGGCACCGCCCCACACCACAGGCTAGGCACCAAGGTCCAGCCGCGCTGTTGCGCTTGGCGTGCAAAGCCTGTCGCCGAAATCTCGACCTTCATCACCATGTCAAGCATGAGCTCGCCATGAGTGGGAGGCGGAAAGCTCTCTCCACGCTCGAATGCGGCCCAATCGGCCAAGTGCGCAGCAAAGGTGTTGGTTTCGTGCTTGAACCCCGCTACAAAGACTCGCAAAGCTGATGTCATTGTTTTTCCCCGTTCGCCAATACATAGGCAACGATCTCGTCATGCCGCGCAAACCACACTCCGCCCGGCAGCGTCTTGGCGTACTTGATTAACTCGTCCAGAATCCAGATCCGAGATCGGTTGGTAATTACATGCGGATGCATGGTGAGTTCGAACAGACCGCCTTCTGTATAGGCGGCGTCCAATTCACGCTTGAAGATGTCAAACACATCGGCGGGCGGGGTGTAGGGTCGCAGCCCCTGGAACCGATGCATCAGGAAATAGACCGCATCATCGCGCACCCAATCGAAGGGAATCTCGACGATGCCGGTGGCCTCTCCGTGCATCTCCAGCTCGTAGCAATCGTCATCGGCTGCCAGTGACGAATCGTACGAAATGCCTAACTCACGCAACAGTTGCAGTGTGTTTTCGGAGAAATCTGCCGAGGGCGAACGAAAGCCCGTGGGGCGCTTTCCCGTCACCTTTTCCAACGCGTCAAGCGAGCGCAGCATCAGGCTCCGCTCGTCCTCCATGCTGAGATTGGAGTTCAACTCGTGGATCCAGCCATGGATGCCGATCTCGTGTCCGGCTGCGATTACCTTTCTCTGCTCTTCGGGGTATAGCAACGCTGTTACGGCCGGGACATAGAAACTGGCTGGGATCGCGTGTTTTTCCAGCAGATCCAAGATACGAGGGACGCCGACTCGGTGGCCGTACTGGCCCCACGCAAGACGGTTGATCGAGCGACCACCGTCGCGCAGTTCGTTGGTCTCATGATCTGAGTCGAAGGCCAACGCGATAGCTAGTTGTGCGCCGTTTTTCCATTTCTGGGGACGTAGCCGCCGCCCTGCTCTGACGCGGCTGACTAAACGCCGCCATTCCTGTTCCGGCCATTGCCAGGGTTGGATCTTGTTTTGATCGTTCATAACGGACTCCTATCCGCGCGTAGCGCACGGTGTTGGCTAAGTTGCGAACACTTTAGGAGCCCTGATTAAAGTCGATTGACGAAACGGGACAAGATTTTTTCAGATCGCGCCAAAACCGGATGAAATGCGATGCGCCAAGAAATACTCGAAAACTAGGCGTGCTCCCAAGCATGCACTAGCAAACGATCCCGTACCCCTTTCCCGTCAATACAACGCTCAATTTCACGCTCCATCAAATAAAAAACAAAACCTACTATTAGTAGGTTACTATCGGTAGGTTAACTTCCGATGGAGTAACCAACCATGCATGCCCTTATCGTCGTCGCACATCCCGACCCAGCATCGCTGACCCATGCGGTCGCCGCCCGGATAGCAGAGGGCATCACCGCGTCAAACCCTCAGAACACTTTCGAAATCGCCGACCTGGCCGCAGAGGGCTTTGACCCGCGGTTTACCGAGGCGGACGTAGCCCTGCATTTGAAGGAAGCGGCGCCCTCGCCTGATGTCGCGGCAGAGCACGCACGTATCGACCGCGCGGACGCTCTGGTATTGGCCTATCCTGTGTATTGGTGGTCTTTCCCTGCATTGCTCAAAGGATGGATCGACCGAGTATTCACCCAGGGCTGGGCGTATGAGGAAGACGCAGATGGCAAGCTCGTCAAGAAACTGCATCGCCTGCCAATACATCTGATCGGACTGGGCGGCGCCAGCCGGCGCACATATTCCCGGCACGGGTACTCCGATGCGATGAAGACTCAAATCGACCACGGGATCTTCGGCTATTGTGGTGCGCGTGTTGCGACGTCGGAGTTGCTGCTTGCGTCCGATGCCGGATTCCCCGCGGCGCACCTCGATATGGCGCGAGCAATCGGTAATGGGATTTTCGCTTCCCATACCGCTACAGAGGCAGAGGCGATCGAGATATGAAAAATCGTTCACAGGAATCCCCACCACGCCGGGCCGCGTCGGCTGCGCCTCGCCGCCTATCCAAGGAAGCGCGGCTGCGCCAACTGCTGGATGTGTCGTGGAAACTGATCAGCGACGAAGGCACAGATGCGCTAACACTGGGACGGCTGGCTGCGGAAGCCGGGGTGACCAAGCCCGTGGCCTATGACCACTTCGGTACGCGCAATGGGCTGTTGGCCGCGCTCTATGAGGATTACGATATCCGCCAGACTGCGCTGATTGATGCGGCAATTGCCGCGAGCAAACCGAGCTTGAACGAAAAGGCGCGCGTTATCGCCGCCAGCTACGTTAATTGCGTGCTGACCCAGGGGCGCGAGATTCCAGAACTGCTCGCAGCCCTCAGCGGCTCTGCAGAACTCGCTGTGGTCAAGCGCCAGTACCAACTGGCATTCATCGAAAAGTGCAAGCAGATCCTTGCACCTTTTTCTGGTACGCAAGGCGTGTCGCAGACCAGTCTATGGGCGATGCTTGGGGCCGCCGATGCGCTTTCTCAGGCGGCCGTCGTCGGAGACATCAGCGAACAACAAGCGCAGGACGAGTTGGCGGAAACCATCCGTGCGATGGTCAAGCGCAGCAAGTAAGAGCATCCCGGAACAACAGTGCCGCCCGGATAAAAATATGCAACGCAAGGAGCGCAAGGTGAAAAACAGATCGGTCGCTATCGTCATTCACGAGGGCGTACAGGCGTTGGATGTTGCAGGCCCGGTCGACACATTTCATGAGGCCAATGGCCATTTGAAAGATGAGGACCGGTATGAAATAGTCCTCGTTGCGGCTAGTCGAGCTCCCCTTCATGCTTCCAATCGAATGCGGTTGATCGCAGATATGACGTTTGGCGAAGCCTCGCGGCCGTTCGATATCGTGCTAGTCGCTGGCGGGCCTGCATTGCCAGACGCGGCGCCGGACCTTCAGCTCAACGAGTGGCTGCGACGAGCGGCAAGCCATGCCGAGCTCTATGGTTCTATCTGCACCGGCGCCTTTATCTTGGGCCACGCAGGACTGCTCGAACAACATCGCGTCACGACACACTGGCAGAACGCAGGGAAATTGGCAACCATGTTTCCCGGGTCAAACGTCGAAGCCGATGCCATCTACATCCGCGACGGCCGCCTGATCACGTCCG
The DNA here is from genome assembly GCF_054781015.1 of Bordetella muralis. NCBI lineage: Bacteria > Pseudomonadati > Pseudomonadota > Betaproteobacteria > Burkholderiales > Alcaligenaceae > Bordetella > Bordetella muralis. The sequence continues at coordinate 673,223 of NZ_BAAGVF010000008.1, forward strand.
CCGGTGTCACGGCCGGGATAGACATGACACTCGCGCTCATCCGCGAATTCCATGGGCGCGACATTGCCCTGGCAGTGGCCAAGCGGTTGGTCGTGGTGGCACAGCGTCAGGGCGGCCAATCGCAATTCAGTCCCTTCCTGACTGCAACTCAGGATCCAGACTCGCCCGTGGCGCGGATCCAGACGTTAATCACGGCAGACATTCAAAAACGACACACCCTTGCGTCGCTGGCGGCTGAGGTATCGATGAGCCCCCGTAATCTCACTCGGCATTTCATACAGGAAACCGGCGTTACGCCGCACGAATTTATACAACGCATACGTGTCGATGCTGCGCGCACGATACTGGAAGCAAGCGATAGCCCTCTGAAGTCAGTCGCCTATGCCTGCGGTTTCGGCGCTGCGGATCGCATGCGCATTGTTTTCAAGGAACGGCTAGGCGTGACGCCTGCGCAGTATCGCGCCAGCTTCAGACAATGAGTGAAGCCTGCCTCGAACGCGTCGTGGAGAAAGCAGATCTGCCGCGCGCCCTGATTCTCGGTATACACTCGGCGTTCGAGGAGCGCCTAGCCCATTAGGTCAGCTTGGCCAGGCTGAGCCTCGAATAATTGAGCAGAAATTCATTCTCTGGTAGCTCTGGTCCTTGAGCTCGAGCACATCAGCTTTCACGTTGCCGAACGTCGTCAGCGGCTTATGGCGTATGCCGTCCGCAAAATGATCAATGATATTTTCTTTAAAGTTCAGCCCGCGCGGATGACACTTACATACGTGCTCGCGCTGGTCATGAGTGAAATCGTTATAAGCAATGCCGAGCACATCCATTTCTACCCCAGCCGTTACCAGGGCAACGGTGGGTCGCATATGCTCGGGGATTCCTGGTGTCGTATGTAATGCGATCGCCGTCCAGACATCTTCGATGTCGCGTTCGGAAACGCCATAGCTCTTCATGAAGTCGCGCGCGGCGTTCGCACCATCAACCTCAAAGCGCAAATCGGGACTGGAATATGTTTTTGCCAGCCCCATATCGTGAAACATGGCACCCAGATACAGCAGCTCCGGATCAAAATCCAGGCCACGACGCTCCCCAGTCAACGCCCCCCAACAGAACACTCGCCGACTGTGGTGATAGAGAAGATCATCCTCCGTGTCGCGAACGAGTTGAGTGGCGGCGCGTGCGATAGCACTGTCCGGGATGTGGATACCGGCGATAGTTTCGGTCATGAACGAATGCTCCGAGTGAGTTAACAATCTGACAACGGATCTTCATTTCATCACTCGGCCTGGCGGTCCACAACGAGCGCGTTACAGCGAAATTGGACAAACTTGCGTCGTTTTATACCTGGGCCGGACCGCGCCGTCCTGCTGGAAAGCGGTTTTCCAGCAGGCTCGTCGTGCTCATCACCGTACGGTTAAAGCGCCATCACGACATGGCATCCAACGCCCGCTTCAAACTCCCCACGGTACGGTCCAGATTGTGCAGCTTGTCCAAACCGAACAACCCCAACCGGAACGTCTTGAAGTCACTGGGTTCGTCGCACTGCAACGGCACACCCGCGGCCGCCTGTATACCTACCGCAGCGAATTTGCGAGTCGAATGGATGCCGTCATCATCGGTATAACTCACGACAACGCCGGGCGCAGCAAAACCATCGGCCGCCACGCTTTTAAAGCCCTTTTCCCGCAACAACGCACGCACGGCGTCGCCCAGCGCCTGCTGTTCCGCGCGGACTTTATCGACGCCATAGGCCTCGAGTTCCAACATCGCATCGCGCAAAACCGTCAATGAATCCGTCGGTAAGGTCGCATGGTAGGCATGTCCGCCGCCTTCGTACGCCTCCATGATTTGCAGCCATTTACGCAAATCAGCCGCAAAGCTGGTACTGACAGTGTCGCCAATACGCTGACGCGCAGTTTCGCCCAACATGACCAGGCCGCAGCATGCCGATGCCGACCAGCCCTTCTGCGGAGCGCTGATCAGGATATCAACGCCGGCCGCCTTCATGTCGACCCATATGGCGCCCGACGCAATACAGTCCAGCACAAAGAGTCCGCCCTCGGCGTGCACGGCGTCGGCGACTTTGCGCAGGTAATCGTCGGGCAGGATGATGCCTGATGCGGTCTCGACGTGCGGGGCGAATACCAGATCGGGTTTGTGTTGTTTGATGGCCGCCACGACCTCGTCCACCGGCGCAGGCGCAAAAGGCGCCTGCCTGCCAGCGCTGACGGGACGCGCCTTGAGCACTACCGATTCCGAGGGAATGCTTCCCATATCGAAGATCTGCGTCCAACGATAGCTGAACCAACCATTACGGATGACCAGGCAACGCTTGTTGGTGGCAAATTGACGTGCGACAGCCTCCATGCCAAAGGTGCCGCTGCCGGGCACAACGATGGCGGCCGAGGCGTTGTAGGTTTGCTTCAACACTCTTGAAATGTCTTTCATCACGCCCTGGAAAGCGTTCGACATGTGATTGACGGCACGATCGGTGTACACCACCGAGTATTCCAGCAAACCGTCCGGGTCAACGTCGGGCAACAGACTGGGCATGTTCTCTCTCCTAAGTGTGGTACGAGTGCCGCCCCCACAGCAATCAGGGCGGCTGGCTTTCGACCCAGTTTATACCGACCTGAAAATGACATGTCGCGTTTAAAAGAGCGCCTTCCGCTAATGAAGAGCGGCTCATTGCGTTATCCGCAATAGAGCTCCGACCCAGGCAGCCGATCATCCAAATGATGTTATGTTATAACATATCAATTTGGACAACGTATGCGGCGACCAATCGCCAGCCAGCTCGCTTTTTCTGCTGGCCGCAGCGTAATGGCGCGGCGTTTCTGTATCTCCTGACCTATCGAGGCCTGACCATGGCGCAAATCCCAGTCACCATCCTTACCGGTTTTCTCGGCAGCGGCAAAACCACCCTGCTCAACCGCATCCTGCAAGAGAACCACGGCCACCGCATCGCGGTGATCGAAAATGAATTTGGCGAAACCGGGATCGACAACGAGCTGATCGTCCAAGAAGCCAACGAGCAGATTATCGAGATGAACAATGGTTGCATATGCTGCACTGTGCGTGGCGACCTGGTCCGCATATTGGGGGATTTGGCGCGACGGCAGGCAGCAGGCGAGGCAGCGTTCGAACGTGTCATCATCGAAACGACTGGCTTGGCCGACCCCGCACCAGTGGCGCAGACATTCTTCGTCGACGATGAGATTGCCGAGGCCTATTTACTCGACGCTATCGTCACGGTTGTCGATGCCAAGCATGCCCCCCAACAGTTGGACGAGCATCATGAGGCGCAAGAACAGGTCGGCTTTGCTGATCGAATCCTGCTATCGAAGACTGATCTCGTTGACTCCCAGGACGCAGAGGGCCTGGAGCAACGGCTGCGCCGTATGAATGCACGGGCACCGATCTCTCGCGTCCATTTTGGCGAAACGGCGATTGCTGAGATTCTGGACATCCGTGGTTTCAACCTGAATGCCATCCTCGAAATCGAACCGGAATTTTTGACCGATACGGACCACGAGCACGATGACGATGTCGGCAGCTTCGTCTTTGAATCCAAGAAACCGTTTGACCCTTTATTGCTGGAAGATTTCTTTGGCGGCCTGGTTCAGGTCTACGGCAATGACCTGCTGCGCTACAAGGGCGTGCTGTCGGTGAAGGGCTCGAGCCGGCGCATGGTATTGCAGGGCGTACACATGATGGTGGGCTCGGAACCCGGAGCGCCATGGAAACCAGGCGAAGCCCGTGAAAGCCGACTTGTCTTCATCGGCCGCCGACTGCCCCGCGAGGTACTCGAACGTGGTCTGACGCAGGCCCTGGTGTCCTCGCACTAAGGTCCGATACAGCTGCGGCCATGGCGCCGTCACAACAACAATACATAGTCATGCGAATCATCGGTATTGCCGCGCTGCTCGGCAGCAGCGTAGCTTTGGCTCAAGAGGGCGCAACCCCGGCGGCAACACTGGCGCCGGTCGAAGTCCAAGGCGTATACGTCGCGCCGGGCAGCTCACTGGGATTAGATATTCCAGAGCAGGTCGGATCGAGGCTAGGCTTGTCGCCGCTGGAAACACCTGCCAGCATCAGTGTCATGAACAGTGTCGAAATGGCAGACCGCGGTCTCACGCGCGCGCAGGATGCCGCGATACGCATGCCGGGCATCACGGAAGCCCCTTCGCCGGGCAATGGGGGCACTTCCTTGGTGGCCAGAGGCTTTGTCGGTCATAGTTCGATCGCGCAACTCGTCGATGGCACGCGCCAAGTCGTCGCCGCGGGAACCGTTACCTATCCCTTTTCCACTTGGCCGCTCGAATCCGTAGAGGTCCTGCGCGGACCAGCGTCGGTGCTCTACGGAGATGGAGCGATCGGCGCGGCGGTGAACTACGTCACCAAGAAACCGATCTGGGATGAAACGCAGCGCGAGGCCTTTCTGGGAGTAGGCTCGTATGGCGTAGTGCAGGGTGGCGTCGGCCTGCGCGGACCTGTCAACGATATGGTCGCGTATTCGATCTATGTCGATGGCGAGCGCAGCGACGGATACCGCGCACTGGAAGACGTCCAACGACGCAACTACGCATTGGCGCTTTCGGTAAAACCGACGTCCCGATTGAAGGCGACCTTTTCCCTCGATGGCGGCGTCAATGACGATGCGCGGTATTTCGGAACACCATTGCGCGATGGCAACTTCGACGACAGCCTGAAACGCATGAACTACAACGTCTCCGACGCCGTGGTGCATTACGACGACCGCATTTGGCGCGCCAAAGTGGAATATGACGTCAGCCCCAACCTGCAATTGCGCAACGAGACGTACTACTTGACGTCCAAACGCCACTGGCGCAACGCGGAGTCCTATGGATTCGACACCGCCGGCACTTCGATCATTCGTGAAGACTATCTAGAGATCCTGCACAACCAGGAACAAACGGGTAATCGGTTCGATATGACGCTCAATGGCAATATCGGGAGACTGCCAAATCAGCTGGTCGTCGGTATCGACTGGTATCGCACCACCCTGCTGCATTCAAACAATTCGCCATATGGCGGCAGCAGCGTCGTGGATCCCTATGATTTCGAGCGAGGAGACTTTAGCAGTCCTGATTCCACCACGCGAGGGCGTCGTGCCAAACTGCAGACTACCGCCTTTTTTCTCGAGAACGCACTGGACCTGACGCCCGAATGGAAGCTGGTGGGCGGCCTGCGCCACGAGCATATGCGGCTCGACGACAACAACCTGCGCACGGGCGTGCATCAAGGCAAAACCTACGATCCCACCACTGGCCGGATCGGTATCGTGTGGGCGCCAAACGAAACGCTGTCCTTATACGGACAGTATTCCACGGGTACGGATCCTCTGAGCGGGGCGCTCTCGTTGCCCGGTGGCGCAACGGATCTGGATCTGACTCGCGGACATCAGGTCGAGGCCGGTATCAAAGGGTTATTGCCATCAATCCGGGGGCAATGGACTGCTGCAGTCTACCGTATCGAAAAGCGCGACCTGCTTTCACGCGATCCGGACGATCCCACAATCGCGCAACAGGTTGGCCGGCAGTCCTCTACCGGCATCGAGCTGGCCTTCGCGGCAGAGCCCTTCCCGGGTTGGACCATCGATGCAAACATTGCGCTGCTCCGTGCGCGTTATGATGACTTCAGTGAATTGGCTTCCGACGCACAGGTCTCGCGCAGCGGCAATGTGCCCACGGGCGTCCCCGAACGCATGGCCAATCTCTGGACGACATGGCAGTTTGCGCCGCAGTGGAAGATCGGTGCGGGCGTGCGCTATGTCGGCGACCGGCCAACCAATGCAGCAAATTCCCGTTGGCTGCCGAGCTACACCGTTGTGGATGCGGCGCTGACGTACGAATACTCGTCCAACCTGAGCTTCATGCTGACGGTCAAGAATCTGGCCGATCGCGACTATGCCGTGTCCGGGTCAGACTCGACGTGGCTGCTGGGCGCGCCGCGAACCGTCTTGCTGACGACTCGCGCCACATTCTAGGCAGTCAGGGCTCCATCCAGGTTCAAGATCGCGCTCACTGCTGCGCAAATGGATGCCCATATTCATGAAAATGGTTATTATTACCATTTCCATCCTGCCCTCCTCTGCCATGCCTGCCGGCCCCCTACCCGATATCCACGCTATCGAGGATTTGTACGCCGAGAATCACCTCTGGCTGCAAAAGTGGCTACGCAGCAAACTAGGTTGCGTGCACCATGCGGCGGATTTGGCTCAGGACACGTTTGTCCGAATCCTCAGCAAGAGCGAACCTGTCAACATTCGCGAACCGCGTTCTTATCTCGCGACCATCGCCAACGGACTGGTGTGTGACTTTCGCCGGCGTCAGCTTCTGGAACAACGCTATCTGGAGGCGTTGCAGCAACTGCCGGAACCATTGCAACCCTCACCGGAGACACGGGCGCTGCAATTAGAGGCGCTGAACGCCCTGGACGCATTGCTTGAGCAATTACCGTCGGCGGTGCGGCGGGCGTTTCTGCTGTCGCAACTCAGTGGATGGACACACGCACGTATCGCCACCGAGCTAGGTATCTCTATCGCGACAGTGAAACGCCATATCGTGCGCGGACTCACGCAGTGCTGCCTGCTGCAGTGACCTCAATATGACCTCGTCCTCTCACTCTGCCCTGGACCCGCGCCTCGTGCGCCGGGCATCCCAATGGTGGGTCGATCTACAGTCCGAGGGCGCTCCGGCGTCGCTGCGCCAGGCATGTCTGGAGTGGCGCAGAGCGAATCCGGAACACGAGCGCGCGTGGCAACGTGTGCAGGCGGTGACGGGACAACTGCATGATGTCCCTGAGCCGCTGCTGCAAGCAACGCTATTGACGCCCCAGGGAACCGGTCGGCGCCAAGCGATCAAGACACTATTGCTGCTGGCGGGCGTAACAGGCGCAGGCATAGCGACAGTGCGTTTAGCGCCTTGGGTCGACTGGCGCGCCGACGAGTCCACTCGGATCGGGGAATCTCGCCACCTGACGCTGCCAGACGGCTCCAAGGTCGTGTTGAATACAGGCACGGCCATCAATGTGCGCTATGACTCGAATGAGCGCAGGCTGGTGCTATTGCATGGGGAAATTCTGGTGACGACCACCGCAGATGTCGCGCCTCGCGCCCGCGCCTTTTTGGTAGAAACCGCCCATGGGACATTACGTGCCCTGGGAACGCGTTTTTTGGTACGGCAAGATGGCGGCGATAGTGAACTGCAGGTGTATGAGGGCGCGGTAGAGATTCGTGCCACGCGTACCGATTCTGTAGCTGAAGTCGTACACGCCGGTTTCCGCGCGCGCTTTGACGGCATGCACGTCATTCCAGCCGGCCCCGCCCAGGATACCAGTGCCTCCTGGGCGCGCGGCATGCTGGTGGCCACGCAAATGCCCTTGCGCCAATTCCTGCATGAACTATCCCGGTATCGGCGCGGCCATTTGGGTTGCGAAGACGAGATCGCCTCGCTCCTGGTCTCGGGAACATTTCCGCTCGCGGATACGGATCGGATTCTGCGCGCGCTGGAGTATGAGCTGCCCGTCGACGTTCGGCGCTATACGAATTATTGGGTCACGCTGCGGGCGCGTCCGTCGTGACGCCGTTTTTTTTTGAATTATGTGAGCTGTTTGCGTTTTTCGTTCGGCCTTACAGATAGAAGCCTCATTTTCTACCTGATTCAAGGACGTCGAATGACCCCTGGCAAGCTGAACAGATCGCTATTGCGCACCCCGCGCGCCCTTGTTGGACGGCACCTCGTTCGTCGCTCATATTGCGCGATGCTCACCGGAACCGTTGCCGGGCTCGCGACGACGTGGCTTGTGGTCCCGGTGTACGCTCAAGCTGCCGAGGCTGCCTACAACCTGCCGCCCGGTGAGTTGGGTCCGGCTCTAACGCGTTTCGGTAACGAGGCGGGAATCCTGCTGATGTTCGATAGCGCGCTGGTGGCGGGCAAACAGACGGCAGGGTTACAGGGTCGCTACAGCGTGCCGCAAGCCTTGTCGGTGTTATTGGCGGGTACACAATTGGAATCGGTTGTGCGCCCGGACGGCAGTTACTCATTGCGCCAGCGCCCCACTACGGGTGGCGCTGCAGAACTGCCGGTGGTCACCGTCGTCGGCGCCAGCGGGGGCCGTCCGGACTTGCCCGCACCCTATGCCGGCGGGCAGATAGCACGCGGCGCCGGGATGGGCGTGCTGGGTGATCGGGACATCATGGATATCCCGTTCTCCGTAAACAGCTATACCCTGCAAACGATTGAGGATCAACAAGCGCAGAGCGTGGCCGACATCGTTACCAACGACCCCGCCATTCTGAATGTCGATCCGACGAATGCCAGTTACGCCAATACATTTACGGTGCGCGGACTCTTGCTGGGTAACGGATCGGTCGGCTTTAACGGTTTGTTTGGTTTAGCGCCGAATAACCAGACCACGCTGACAGGTATCGAACGCGTAGAAGTCATCAAGGGTCCCACCGCATTCCTGAACGGCATGTCGCCCAGCGGTACGGGTGGGGCGATTAACCTGGTGTCCAAGCGCGCCGGGGATACCCCATTGACGTCATTCACGGCCAGCTATTTATCCGATTCGCAGTTCGGCGGCCATATAGATATTGGCCGCCGTTTCGGGCCGGAAAATCGTGTCGGCATTCGCCTGAACGCCATGTATCGGGACGGCGATACCTCGGTCGATCAGCAATCGCAACGGCTCGGTACCTTTACCCTGGGTGTGGACTATCGCGGCGATCGGTTCCGTCTGTCGGCGGATGTGGGCTACCAGAATATGCACACTGACCGGGCGAACAGCACCATTGCGCCGGCCGTCGGACAGTCCGTCCCGAATCCGCCATCGGCCGACAAGAGCTTTATGTCGCCATGGAATTTCGTCGACACCGAGGATCTCTACGGCATGCTGCGCGGCGAGTTCGACATCAATACACGATTGACCGCATACGCCAGCGTCGGCCGTAGCAATACCGATTGGAAACAAGCCCTCGATTTCGGCACGCAATTGCAAGAGAACGGGGATTTCCTCAGTACCAGCCGCATGAATTTCACCGGGATCGAACGCACCGTCGGCGAAGCCGGACTGCGCGCACGGCTGGATACCGGCCCCGTGCGGCATGACCTCAGCTTCAGTGTGAATGGCTACAAAGCCGATCGCACGAGCGCCGGAACGATAACGCTGGGCTCCATCAAATCCAACATTTATGATCCTGTTTTCCTGGACAAACCTGACATGGATCCTCCCTCGCGCAACCGCATCAGCAGAACGGTGCTATCAGGTTACGCGCTGTCGGACACGCTCTCAATCCTGGATGAGCGCGCCCAATTGACAGTGGGAGTGCGCAAGCAAAGAATCATGGCGGACAACTACAACATCGCGACCAACGAACGCACGTCACGCTATGACAAGACAGCGTACACGCCCATGGTTGGCCTGGTTGTCAAACCGGCAGACGACGTTTCGCTATACGCGAGCTACATCGAAGGCATGCAACAAGGCGCCGTCGTTGGCGCGAGCTATGCCAATGCCAACGAAGTGCTGGAACCGTACCTCTCAAAACAGTACGAAGCTGGCGTCAAGGTCGATTGGGGAAATCTCAGCACAACACTGTCTGCGTTCCAGATCGAACAAGCATCAGCCATTGTCGATCCCATCTCCAATACTATGAATGGCGATGGCGAGCAACGTAATCGCGGCATAGAACTCAACGTGGCAGGCGAGCCGTGGCGTGGCCTGCGTGTGCTGGGCGGATACATGCTGCTGGATGCGAAACTCACTCACACCGCAGGCGGTGTCAATGATGGCAAAACAGCACCCGGCACATCGCGCCATCACTTCACACTAGGTGTGGAGTGGGATACACCGTTTGTCACCGGGCTGACACTGACTTCGCGCGTGATGCATGCCAGCCGGCAATATGTTGATGCCGCCAATACCCAGTCCATCAAGCCATGGACCACGGTGGACCTCGGGGCGCGCTACGTGCTGGAACATTCAGGCGGCTATCCGATCACCCTGAGGGCGAATCTGCGCAATGTGTTCAACAAGAGTTTCTGGACCACATACCCAGGCGCCGGTACATTGAATGTGAGCGAAGGACGCGCACTGATGCTCTCGGCGACAATGAATTTCTGATGCACGGCGCATACACCGTGCGAGTATGTTGCTACAGTAGGGTCAGAACGCGAGATTCATTTCCGATATGCCCCAGTAGCTGAGAGCGACACCCCATGACCGTCCAGATCCGACACGAAATACCAGACGATATCGCCGCTATCGACGCAGTCACCATCGCCGCCTTTGCCGATGCGGCTCACACGAGCCATACCGAGCAATTTATCGTGCGTGCGCTGCGAGCGAACAGCCAATTGACGCTTTCACTGGTCGCCGAGGAACAAGGCCAAGTCGTCGGTCATGTCGCGCTGTCGCCCGTCACCATCACCGATGATCACGGCCATGAGACATCCGACTGGTACGGGCTGGGGCCGATCTCTGTGTTGCCGGCCAAGCAAGGACAAGGCCTCGGCTCGCAGCTGATCAAACAAGCGCTGACGGAACTCCGGACATGCAAAGCCGCCGGCTGCGTAGTGCTGGGCGAGCCGGCGTATTACACGCGCTTTGGTTTTCAGTGCTATTCGAACCTGCAGTTGCCGGGGGTACCCCCGGCGTATTTCATGGCGTTGGCCCTGCAGGGGCCAGTACCTGCAGGTATCGTGCAATATAGCGATGCCTTCAATGCCGTAGACTGAAACTGCGCCAGGCAGGGTGGAAATGCTGTAGCAATCTGCGCTCAGTCCGCTTGAGGCGGATCAAACAGATTTTTCTGAATCTGCACCAGATGCGCAACCAGCGCCTCGCGTGCGGTTTCCGCGTCGCGGTCTTCCAGCGCCGCAACGATAGCGCGATGTTGACGCTCATACTCCGCGCGGCGTTTCGGCGTGAGCGAATTGCGCTTTAGTCTGCCCCAATCATCCTGCTGTCGGACGCGGTTACTGAGCGCCAGCACTTGAAGAAAGAAGTGATTGTGCGTGGCGAGTGCGAATGCCTGGTGCAGTTCACCGTCCCACCGCTCGAACTCTTCCACCGTTTGGGCGCGCTCTCCGTTTACCAGGCATTCATGCATGCGGGAAAAATCGCTGCGCGAAGCATGACGCACGATCAGGGTCGGCATGAGCGGCTCGATCAGTAGGCGGGCTTCCATGAGCTCGGCGGGACTGGTTTGATCCAATACTAGGCCATCACCAGCCGCACCTACGGATTCGTCGTGCGCAGGGCGCGCAGCGAATGTGCCGCTGCCGACCGTTTGCGTAATCCAGCCACTATCTTTCAACGCCGCCAATACACGTCGTACCGAACCTCTCGATGTATTGAAGCGCTGACTCAACTCTCGCTCAGCAGGTAGCTTCACGCCGACGGGAATCTTGCCCGAGCGAATCTCTGCTTGCAGATAGGCAGCCAAAGCTTGCGCTCCGGAACTACGCAAGCCCGATACAAGTACGTCTGATGTCATGAGAAGTGAATGGGCATAGGAAACAATGCTGACAGCATAGCATTTTTATACCAATTGGTACCACACAAAGGGAAAGGCCAATTCCTGGAATTTATGCGACAACCAGAATGATTGCGCGGTAATCTGCAGAACCATATACTCAAATTCCCATACCAATAAACGATATTGGTACAAAAATGGTTCATATTTATATGAGGCCACCGGCATCACCCCATCGAAGGAAATCTATGCGTATTGCCACCTACACGAAAGATCAACAACGCTATGTCGGCGTTGTCAGCGACGATGCGCTGACGGTGCAGGCATTATTGGATATTCCTCCTGGAACGACCGAGCAAGGTGTCCTAGGCCTGATACAGGCATTCGCAGACCCCGCCCGGCTCGCTACATTGAACCGAGCTGCCGCAGTGCCACTGGATTCGGTAAAGCTGCTCGCCCCTGTGCCGCGTCCCCGGCGCAATATTTTCTGCGTCGGCCGCAACTACCATGCACATGCCAAGGAGCTTTCCGGCTCGGTATTCAAGGCCAACAATGCGGATCCCGCAGCGTGGCCCATCGTTTTCACCAAGGTACCCGAAACGGTCATCGCCCATGGTGAGGACGTCATCCTGCCCGTTGGCATCACCGAGCAAATCGATTACGAGGCCGAACTGGCGGTCGTAATCGGCAAGGGCGGCAAGAACATCAGCAAAGCCGATGCGGTGAGCCATGTCTGGGGATACACGATCGTCAACGACGTGACAGCGCGCGATGTGCAGATGCGGCATCAGCAATGGGACCTGGGCAAGTCGTTCGACACCTTTTGTCCCATGGGGCCATGGTTGATCACGGCTGACGCGTTCGATGCCACCAATACGCGTGTGCGTTGCTGGGTCAATGACGAATTGCGGCAAGACGGTCAGACACGCGACCTGATTTTCGACTTGCCTACGTTGATCGAAACCTGCTCGCGCGGGATATCGCTTTACCCGGGCGACATCATCGCGACTGGCACACCTGCCGGCGTGGGCATGGGGTTCAATCCGCCTCGCTACTTGAAATCCGGTGACCGCGTTCGCATTCAGATCGATGGCATCGGCACACTCGAAAATACCTTTAGATAGGCCGTGCGAGTGGCAGTGTATTAGAAAAAAAGCCCGCAGCAGGCTTGTCATTCGGTGAAGGAGACAACATTGAAAACGACTACATTAAAAACACTCGCAGTCGGCATGACCCTGATGGCCTCCAGCATGGCCTGGGCCGACTACCCAACACGCCCGATCACCATGATCGTGCCATTTCCCCCTGGCGGCGTGACCGATACGGTCGCACGCCCCATTGCCGATGCACTCGGCAAAGCGCTAGGGCAACAGGTCGTCGTCGAGAACAAGGCAGGGGCCGGTGGCGCCATTGGCACCGGAGAGGCGGCACGCGCCAAACCGGATGGCTACACCATTTTGCTGATGCTTTCGTCTATCTCGATTTTGCCCGAGGCCGACAAGATACTGGGACGTAAAGCGGCATACAACACCACGGACTTCAAGCCCATTGCGCGTATCACCGCGGACCCAACCGTGCTGGTAGTGTCTGCCAAATCCCCCTGGAAAACCGTCGATGAATTTGTCGCAGCCGCCCGTCAGGCGCCGGGCAAAGTCGACTACGGCAGCTCGGGAATCTATGGCTCCATGCACGTGCCCATGGCCATGCTGGAGAAAAACGCGAACATCAAGATGACCCACGTTCCCTACACCGGGGCGGGCCCGGCCGTAGCGGCATTGCTGGGCGGTCAGGTCGATGCCATATCCACCGGCCCCTCCAGCATTCTGCAGCATGTCAAGGCAGGCACGGTACGACCCTTGGCACATTGGGGCGACAAGCCGCTGGACGCATTGCCCGATACGCCGAGTTTGGCCGACAAGGGATATGACGTGAAGTTCGTCCAGTGGTCAGGCATCTTTGTGCCGAAAGATGTGCCTGCCGAGGTGATCAAACGATTGCGCGATGCAGCCAAGACTGTGGCAAATGACCCTGACGTGCAGGCAAAAATCCTGGCGGCAGGCAGCCCTATTGACTATCTGGACGCCGATGCATTCCAGAAGTATTGGGATGAGGACGATGCGTTATTGAGAAAAGCGGTACAGGATATCGGGAAATTGGAATAACGCGACGACGCTGCCTGAGGTCATTGAGCACGGACTGCACCGAACCTCTCTTCATATAGTTCGCGAACCCAGTCGATAAAGACCCGCACCCTCGGCGAAAGCTGACGGTGAAACGGATAGAGGGCGGAAATTGGCAAATCGGGGCAACGCCATTCCGGCAGGACTTGGACCAGCCTGCCGGTCTTCAGGTGCTCTTCCAATCGAAACCGAGGCACCTGGATCAATCCGCAGCCGGCCAGCGCAGCAGTCGTATAGCATTCGGCATCACTGACCGAGATCCAGCCACTGGCTTCGAATTCTTGCACCTCTCCGTCCATGATCACCGAGAACGGGTAACGGTAGTTATTTCCGCGAGAGAAAAAACCGATTCCTTGATGCTGTTCCAGATCGCTGGGATGTTTCGGCGTCCCATACTGATCCAAATATTCCGGACTGGCGCAGATGATCTCTGGCAGGTCCGCCAATTTCCTGGCGACCAGCGTAGAGTCGCGCGGCTGGCCCGCCCGCACTACGCAGTCGATACCCTCTTTGACCAAGTCGACCAGGCGATCACCGCTGCTGAGCACCACATCGATATTCGGATAGCGCGCTCGAAACTCGGCGATACGCGGCAACAGAATCATCGTCGCATGTACACCGTGCACGTCAAGCCGCAGTGTGCCACGCGGATTGGCAATGTGTGTACTCAGCGAGGCTTCGGCATCCTCGAGCTCGGCCAAGACACGCTTGCTCCGCTCATAGAAGGCTTGCCCATCCAGGGTCGGCTTGACGTGACGCGTCGTGCGATCAAGCAATCGTGCCCCTAATCGGCTCTCCATCTGCTTGATGGCGTGTGTCGCAGTCGCACGAGGCAGATTCAGCATTTCCGCGGCTTCGGTAAAGCTGCCGAGTTCGACGATTCGATTGAACAGTTGCAAAGTGAGAAATCGATCCATGGGGCGTCAGTCGTTACGTTAGTAAAAGCACGCTAATCCAGCGCCGTGCGCACCGATGGACGTTGCTGAGCCAACTCGTTGGCAGACTCGTCCAGAACTTGGGCCATGATCTGATTCTGCCAATCGAAATAAGGATTGAAGGTAAGCCGCGCGTGAATCTTTCCCGGCTCAATATAGCCCCAGTCAGAGAACCAGACAGGTGCCCCTTGCTCGCATTCGGCTCGCGCCGCTTCGGCCTGCCCATTCCAGCACATACGCAAGCTGCCGTTGGCGCCATACAAATCATTGCCTGGGGAGAACAATACACCCATATGGGAAAACTGGCTGATCTGCAATTCTGGCAGATAGTCCGACCTGACCAACACCCGTGGGTCTTGTTGAAACAGGTCGCGCTCGTTTCCATACCAGATCAGACGACTCGACGGATGGGTGAAATGCGTGGTGAATACGTTCGACAAATAATTGCTATCGAGCACCGAGTCATTCTCGGCGACGACCATCAGGACAGGCTTGTCATAAGGCGCGCTATGCATCGCCTGCCGTACCGAACGGCTGCTGCGATAGAACTGCGCAAAGCCATTCGTTGGCACGGTCATGTACCGTACAGTGGTCTGCATTGGCCGGCCGCTATCCGGTGCCAGCAACCAGGGGCGAGCCCAACTGATCAGCGGTGCCAACCAGTCAAAGGAACTGTTCGACATAAAGGCGGGCGAAAACAGCAGCAGTCCTTCGACGTCGGGGTGGGCATAGGCATAATCGAGGACCAGATTAGCGCCGGTCGAGAACCCGCCCAGATAGACCTGATCGACATCGTCGCTTAGCGCCTGTACTTGCTCTGCCACCACACGGCGCCAATCCTCGAGCGTCACATCCAGCATGTCCTCTGGACGCGTGCCATGGCCTGGCAGCAATACCGTGCGCACCAGAAAGCCTTGATCGGCCAGTTGCTGACCGATATCGTGAAAAGACCAAGGAGAATCGCCCAATCCATGAACCAGCAGCACGCCTTTGCGGGGTTGCCCAGTTGGACGCCATTCGTAGGGCGCATTCCACGCGATTTCCGCAGCGTGGTCCACCCCTTGAAAGCTGCGACGCTGCTGTAACAGTTGGACGGTATCCTGCCGATATGCATCGAAGGAGACATGACGCGAGGAGCTCTCCTGATGCTCTGTCACAGCACATGCGGCAGTGAGCAGCAAAGCGGCAATACCGAGTGCGCCACGGCTGGGCATGTATATCAGACGACGGATTGTTTTCAAGATGACATTCCCTATGCTTTCAGGGCGCTCGACGGAGGCGGCCAAGCCACTCGCATGACCCTGACCAGCCGCAAGCCGAATGTCACACGATTCAAATTGAAACCTTGAGCTTGCGATCCACGGCAAAATCGCCACTGCCACGTACTGCAATATACAGCGCTAGAAACAACATCAGTATGGGAAACTCTATGCCACGGTCTATCCATGGCCAGGTAGGTCCCAGCGCATAGCTGATTCCGGCCATCTGCACGGCGATGGCCAATGCTACAAGGCGTGCCCATAGCCCGATGGCCAGCATCACCGCACCGACCGTCTCAAGCAACATGACGAGAAACGCCAATTGCGGCGCAAACGGCAGCCCCATTACGTTCTGGATGAGGTTGATGGAGCCCGCCATCGGATCAGTCATGGATCCATGAGAGGTACCCAGGGCCTTGGGCAGCCCATGCGTGAACATCACGATGCCAAAGACCACCCGCAGTAATGCGTACAGCGCAGGTTCTGCGCGGCTGTAGAGCGAACCCAGTGCGGGAAACAACAATCGCTCGGCAGATGGCGACGGATCTTCGGCAGAAACTGGGGCAGTGGGATGAGAGATTTGCATGCCGCCTTCCTAAGGAACGAATTTCGGTTGACCTGCACTCTGGTGGATGCGTTTTTGCAGTGCATGCGCGAGAAAGGCTGCTGTCGCCCCAAGAGTGGCTGCCACGGTCAGCATGGTGAATGCCGATATCGACGGCGGCTGATGCGAGGCGAAATAGGCAACCAAGCCGAGAAAGAAACCCAGCAGATTGTTGAACACGGGCACCTTTGCCAACGAGAGGGCAACGCCGGTGACCGCGAAAACGACGGCACTGATTGCGTAGCCGCCCAGCAGTGGAGTGAGTACGGCCATTGCATGTGCGGCACCAATACCCAGGGCCAAGCCTATCAACACGCAAGCCAGATTGATCGCGCCTTGCTTCAAGTTCACGCCGCGCGTGAAAAAAGAAATCCAACCTACGAACATGGCCCATACCGGCACTTCCAGCGCTGCCGTGCTGAGTGTTGCTGCAGACGACGCGATGACGGCCTCGCCAATCACGATTTTCAAATGGGTGGATGCAGAGTTACCTGCCATGGATACCTCCAGTAGAAGGATCGACACGCTCTGCGTAACGCGACGGGAGCGAACGACATCTGAACTATAGGAAGCATGATGGCTCTCCATCTCCAATGAATAAATAGGCCAAAATTGGCTTATTAATTCAAGAATAATCAACAGTAGCGTCGTCCCAGGCCGCGCCGACGCTATGTAATTCCCTATTCTTTATCTTCAATGTGACCGAAGCTGGATCGTTCCGTATATATCGAAGAGGGGTCTGTGCGCACCCTTTCGATCGAACCTCAGACAGCTCACCAAAATACTTCGCGTATGCGCTCATGACTGCGTCGAAACGTCGCTACGCGCTCAGCACACAACGGTAAGCTGCGACGCACGCATCAACCAGACTCACTCTCTCTGTATGTTGCGGCATATGTCGTAGCACAGCGGCTCCCTCCCCTACTGTGCATCAAAACTCGAGAAGGATCAGTGTGCGCCTGTTCAGATTGCATGGCAGTGTTCGTGGCTCATTTGGAACTGCGGTCTTATTTTTGATTGCGAGCGCCTGCGCGGCTTCTCAACTGTCCGAACCCATTAGCCCCATCGTTGCAGAGCCTATTTCCCCGGCCGATATGCCCATCGTCGAGCTGGGGGAAAAACTGTTCAACAGCACGCTGCTATCCGGAAATATGGATCAATCTTGCGCCAGCTGCCATGACATGAAACACCTCGGCGGCTCAGATGGCAGGCCCAAATCCATCGGCACGCCGGGTCATCCTGGTCGACGCCGTACGCCGTCAATCTTCAATGTATCGAACAATTTTGTTCAACTCTGGGATGGCCGTGCAGCCACGCTAGAAGACCAGATTGAATCGGCGATTTATGACAAAAGTGTGATGAACTCGGACTGGAAGACTGTCTTAGAACGCCTGAATACCGATCCCGCGCTACGCGCTCTATTCGATTCCGCCTATGGCGCTGAAGCCAACGCGGAGAACGTGAAAGACAGTATCGCTGCCTACGAGCGCACTCTGACGACACCCGGCTCACGTTTCGACCGCTATCTGGAGGGCGACGATACTGCCATCACCCTCGATGAGCTGCGCGGCTACCAGCTGTTCAAGCAGTACGGTTGCGCCTCCTGCCATCAAGGTGTGAATGTCGGCGGCAACATGTTCCAGCCGCTGGGCATCATCGGAGAGCCAGGGGCATATTTCCGGGAAAATCCCGGCGCGACATCGCTGGATCAAGGGCGCTTCGAAGTCACCGGCGACGTCGCTGACAAGTTCGTCTTCAGAGTGCCCAGTTTACGCAACGTTGCATTGCGGCCGCCCTACTTTAACGATGGATCGGTTCCTACGCTGGATCTCGCAGTGCAGCTAATGGGCCGTTATCAGTTGGGGAGATCGCTAGACGACAACGACGTGAAGCTCATTGTTAAGTTCCTCGGTACCTTGACGGGATCACACCGGGGAGTGCCTTTGGACGAGAGCGGCAAGCATCCATGAACACTCGTATAAGCAGGGCCTCCGTGACGCCTTTTCGAACCATCCCGACCCTATACGTACAACTCGGCATTGCGATTTTGATGCTGGTAGCCTGTGGCGTGTGCTACTGGAATTCCATTTCGCAGCATGAAAATCCGGACGCACCGCTGCAAGCTATCCGTGACGTTCAACAATTGGAGACCCAATGGAACGCCCAAGTGATGTTGGCGGCCTTTGGCTATAACCGCAACTACGATACCATCAACAGCGCGTACGACGCCTTGTCCCGAGCGATCCAGCATGCCGGCCTGGCTGGATCTGCAAAGACGGGAGTTCAAACAAGCGCTGCAGCCGCCTATCTGGCCCATCTGGATGAAAAGCGACAACTCGCCGAGCGCATGAAGTCGGCCCGCGCCGTACTTCAGAATTCAGCCTCATATCTACCCTTGGCTCTCAAACAACTGGAAGACAGTCTCTGGGCGAATGATGCCGCCGTGGCAGGCGGGGCTGCTAATTTGATCACGCGCGTCGGTAACGTAACCAGCGGCATGATTGCCTATCAGGCACAACCACTGCCTGGCGCCGCTCAGGCGTTGCGACAGCAAGTTGGTGCACTCGCTGCTGCAAATGTCGTGGGCGACGCCGCCGGAGATCTGGCACTCTTCATATCACACGTCGACGTGTTGTTGCGCAGCACGGATGTCTTGAGTTTCTCGGCACACTCCTTCAGCAACATACTCTCTGGGCCGGCACTACAACGGGTCCTGAACGAACGCGAGAAGCAACGGCAAGAAAATGCCAACCAACAGCAAATGCAGCTGCTATGGTCCATCATTCTTGGAGGGATTGGTCTCGCGCTGCTTACCTATGTCATCGTGCATGGTGCGCGCCGCAATCGTTCACTCAGCCAGTCCAACGCCGAGCTCATCATATCCAAGGCGGAAGCCGAAACCCAGCTCATCCAGGCAGCCAAGATGTCTGCAATCGGACAAATGGTGGCTGGCATCGTGCACGAGATAAACACGCCGCTCGCCTATGTCAAAGCGACCTTCGAGTTTCTAAACGATCAAATCATTGATGTCCCTGATATTCTCGGCCCTGCAGCCGACCGGCGAGCGCACCTCACCGACGAAGACCCTCAGGAGGCTCGACGCGCTTATATAGATGATATCCAGACGTTACTCGCCGACGGTATTCATGGGATCGACCAGATATCAAAGTTAATCCTGTCGCTGAAGAATTTCAGCCGTCTTGATCATGGCAAGCTTTCCGAATTTTCGGTGGAAGAAGGCCTGACCAGCTCACTGTACATCGCCCGGTATTCTCTGAAGAACGTAGCCGATGTGCACACCGATTTCGGCAATGTGCCCCGTATCACAGGCTCTCCTTCGCATATCAACCAGGTTTTCCTGAACATCATCATGAACGCCGCGCAAGCCATGCAGCCCATGGCCAAGCGAGGCCGTCTCGACATCACAACGCGCATGGCTGGCGACAACCTGATAGCGATAGTCATTCGCGACAACGGCCCTGGCATTCCGGAGGATGTCCTGCCTCGCATCTTCGACCTCTATTTCACGACCAAGCCCCAGGGTGAGGGCTCCGGGGTCGGATTAGCCATCTGCTATCGCATCATCAAAAACCACGACGGGCGAATCGAAGTCACGTCTGTTGTAGGCAGCGGTACGACATTTTCTATTTACCTGCCTGTGCGCACCCGTCAAAACTCGGGCACCACCGATGCAGAATCAAACACATCCTTTCCGCCGAGCGCCGACGCCGCGCACTCGATCGATCACAACCCTTTCCCAGCCGCCAACCCATCATGAAGCCAATCGCCACCGTCCTTTTCGTCGACGACGAAGAACGTATCGTAAAGCTGCTCAAGCTCATGTTCCAGGACAAGTATCGTGTTCTGACAGCCACCAGCGGCCATCAGGCGCTGGGAATCATCCAGTCAGCGGGCCATGTCGACGTGGTGGTCAGCGATCAGCGCATGCCCGAAATGACGGGAATTGAGCTGCTCTCGGAAGTCCGCAAGGTGTCTCCCGACTCCATCCGGGTGCTGCTAACGGGCTACTCTGACCTCGTCTCGATCATCGGCGCGGTCAATGACGGTGAAGTCTATCGGTTTCTGAACAAGCCTTGGCGCAAAGAAGACCTGACGAACACGCTGGCCGAATGCGTAGACTTGTCCAGAAAGCGGCGCAGTCCGCCTCAACCAAGCGGAGCCCCGGCGCCATCCCTTGCCCACCCCGAGACCGTATCCGATCACGTCGCACCAATCAGCGGCGTCAAGCCACTGGCTTCGGCAGCCAAACTTCTTGCGCTCGAAAGCATGGCCACCGACCGTCACGATCTCATGGAGATGTTTACCGACGACTACGATGTGCTAGGCGCTTCGTCCATCACCGAAGCCTTGCAAATCATCGAACATCACAATATCGGCGTCGTGGTCGCCAATACTTTCGTCAACGGTGAACGCACTGCGGACTTGTTGACAGCCCTGAAGTTGCATGCACCGTCCATCGTCATTGTCGTACTGACCGACGTGGCAGACTCCGATATGGTCATCAGCATGATCAACTATGCACAAATCTACCGAATCGCCATCAAGCCCATTCAACCCAATGTTTTCCGACTCGCCGTTTCCGCCGCCATGCGCGAACATCACCGGCTGTGCGCCAGGCCGGTAGAAACGGACCTGCCGACAGCTACCGACGCGGGCTTGGGCGTGGATATGACTAAGCGCATCATCGAAAGTCTGGAGCGATTCACTGAGGTCAGAGACCAGAAGCCGTTGTAAACGGCTGAGCCCCCTCTAGGAAACAGAATATGTTTGCAAAAACCTCGGAACGCACCATGCGCATCGTGCGTGCGATCTTGCTATTGGGCTGGCTGGTGCTCGTGCTATCTCTGTTCTGGGATCCCCTGACACCGCAGTGGACCGACCCTGCGTCGGACAGCCCTTTTATCCCCAAGGGGGTGGGGCCGGACATTCAAGGACACGTAACGGCGGATGATCGAGCCTATGCCATGGGACCGCGAATCTGGTGGACGATGCTGGTGCCGCTGGTACCCCTGTTCCTCATGGTGTTCGGCCATGAAGCATGGCGGCGTATTTGTCCGCTATCGTTGTTATCTCAGATCCCGCGCTATCTCGGCCTGGTGCGCAAAACGGCGTTCGTGCAGCGCGCATCCGGCCAAGTCGAGAAACGAGTGGCGCGCATCAAAGCAGGAAGCTGGCTCGATCGCAATGCGTCGTATGTGCAAATTGGCCTATTGGGCGTGGGCCTCGCGGTACGGCTGCTCTTTGCCAATGGAGACCGGCTCGGGTTGGCGATTTTCCTCTTGTCCGTCATGGCAGCGGCGCTGCTCGTCGGTACGCTGTGGGGGGGCAAGACGTGGTGCAACTACTTCTGTCCGGTCAACGTCGTTCAGAAGATCTATACGGAGCCTCGTGGTCTGCTGGAGAGCACCCCTCATTTGGAGAGCGCATCGCTGGGCCAGTCCAGTTGCCGCACGCCTGCCAAAGGCGGCGACAAACTCGCGTGCGTCGGGTGTACCGCGCCATGCGGCGACATTGACCTGGAAGGGGCTTACTGGGAAACACTGCTGCGTCCGTCAAAGCGCAACGTCTACTACATTTTCTATGGCTTGATCTGGGGTTTCTACACGTACTACTACCTGTATGCGGGCTCTTGGGGCTATTACTTTTCCGGTTACTGGACCCGAGAGATAGATCAGATTTCCCACCTGATGGCGCCCGGTTATTACATAGGCGGTTACGCAGTACCGATACCCAAGCTGGTGGCAGCGCCCCTGACGCTCTTGCTGTTCGGCGCGCTGTCGCTCGGACTCGGCAAAGTCATGGAGCAAATTTACCGGTGGATCCGAAATCGAAAGCGCCGCGTCTCCGAAGTTGAGATTATCAACCACTGTCTGAGCTTTACGGCATTTCTTTCGATCAACACGTTCTACCTGTTCGGCGGACGTCCCAATCTGCTGATGCTGCCATCTGCTGCGTTGCATTTCGTGGATTTTTTGATCGTCGCACTCAGCGCATTGTGGCTCTTTACCGCTGTGAATCGCACGCCGTTCAAATACCGGCGCGAGGGTCTGGCCGCCAGTTTGCTCGGCCAGCTCAAGAAGTTGAATGTGGACGTTTCCCGGTACATGGAGGGCCGCACTATCGACGATCTGCAACCTGACGAGGTCTACGTCCTGTCCAAGGTCCTGCCTGCCTACACCCGCGAGCAAAAAGTGCAGGTCTACTCGAACATGCTTGACGAGATGATTGCACAGCGCAAAACCAGATCTGCCGAAGGGCTGAGCATACTGAAAGACTTGCGCGCGGAAATGGGGGTCACTAACGATGAACATCAACGCCTCGTCGATGCGTTGGGACACGACCACGCGATGGAACTGGACCCTTCCGTCGTCAGCGCGCGCGAACGAGAACAGAGTCTGGCGAGCTATTCGGAACTGGTGGGGCGAGCGCTGACCAAGCGCTTGGAAGAAGGCAATTTGCTAGCCGCCGTATTAACCGAGCCGGAAGTGGACTCCCTGGTCTCAACGCTACGCGCCAGTTTTCAGATCGATGAGCTCGAACATAAATCGGTGTTGGAAAACCTCGCCGCCCTCGATGGCATGTGGACAAAGCGCATTGATGATGTGCTCGACCAGATGCGTATGCTCACCGCGTTGAAATTTGGAATTCTGCAGCATGCCTCGGCCGTCCAATCGTTATCAGGGCCATTGATGGTCTTGCTGCGCATTGTGATAAACGAGCGCATTCTCTCGTTATGCCGGGCCATGCTGGCCCTGCTGCACGCGGTAGGCGCGAACCCTGCGTCGCTGCGCGCGGCAAGCGAGAGCGCCGGCCTCTGCGCGGATCGCCTCGTTGACGTCATGATGATGCCTGCAGGGACGCAGTCCGACTTGGTCTGGAAGAATGTGCTGGATGCCTCACTGGTCGAGGCCGTGGCATCGGGCATGAGCCAGCGCATCGAGGGGACGGCGGCCGCTGCAGCTACGTGCGATGCCGAGCGCGCGCTTTACATGCTCGCGTCGGAGGGTGGCCCTCTGTCCTATGCGATCGCCGTATTCGCGTTATCTCGTATCGAGCCTCAAAGCGCCCGATCACTATGCGATGACGTTCTGGTCCATCGCTTTGATCTGGCGCATCACTGGCTGGTCGCCGACGTGACAAAAGACATCTCGGCAACTGAACTGCCCAAAGCAAGCCATGCGTCGGCCGTGCCAAGCGCGCCTATCATCGTTGCGTTGCGTACGCGTCGCACTGAACAGGACGCAACGCGGGAGGGTGTCTACGCCGAATGGGCCGAGACCCGCCATACCTTCCATGACGCGCTACTTCGCATTGGCTCTTCGCCGGAATGCGACCTGTGTCTGGAAGACGACATGATCGAATCTCTACATTTTCTTATCCGTATACAGAACCATCGTGTCGTGGGCGGACCGCTGGGTGCTGGTCGTGCCTGGATCAACGGTAACCAGATCCAGACTGACACCATTATCCAGTCAGGCGATATCCTGGCGTTGACGGCGGAATCTCCGGCGCGCTACGAATTGGTGCTCACCGTACCTGACACCAATGCTCCCTATGCCGAACTCCCCGTGTCGACGGTGGAAAAGCTGGCGGCACTCAACGCCTGCCAGTTGGCCACATCAAGCGACGCGCGCGCTTTGCCCGGCATGTCCGAGCTCGCTCGTCAGGCCTCGGTCAGGCGCTACACTCGCGGCGCACTTATCACCAAGCGCAGCCTTCCGGCCGGCGATATCTGCGCAGCGCTCGCC
This sequence comes from Bordetella muralis, assembly GCF_054781015.1. Lineage (NCBI taxonomy): Bacteria > Pseudomonadati > Pseudomonadota > Betaproteobacteria > Burkholderiales > Alcaligenaceae > Bordetella > Bordetella muralis. The sequence continues at coordinate 697,467 of NZ_BAAGVF010000008.1, forward strand.
GGCCACCTTGTCCCCGTGCGTATCCCAGCGCATGTCCTCCACGACGGCGATTCCGCGCTGTCCCCCGCACCCGGCGAAAGCCATGAGGATTGGCTGGAAATCACTTGGCCCACACAGCTGGCGCTAGAAGAAGATCCCGCCACTGGCGAAACGATTTCCGGATATCGCGTGCACTCGGCGCATGCCGACGTGTTGGTATGGCCCGCAATGCTCGGTTGAGATACATATGACGCCCCTCCATCTTCCCCCTCTAGCCCGCCTTTTCTTCGTTACGTTCGCGTTCCTGACAGATACCCGTAAGAACGTCACTCCCGCCGATATCGAACGGCTTCACGACTTGATGTCGGATACGCGCTGGTGCGATAGTCACTACGCTATACAAAGCCTGGGTGCGCTGCGCCATGGTTACTCGACGTTGTGGACCGAATACAGCAGCAGCAAGCTACAGATAGACGTCGAGGTCGTCGCGCGCCTGCTTGACGACGTACTGCAACACGCAGGATCGGAGCGCACGGCTGAAATAAAGCAGGCATTATCGACCTTTGTCGATAAGTTCGAGAACATAAACACCCTTGCGCTGGGAAGACTGGGACGGAGCGGTTCGGACACAGCGCGCGAACAGAATCGGCGCCAAATCGACGACCTGTTGCGGCACGGCGAACGCAAATCCGCCATAGGGAACACGCCGGCCAATAGCGAGTCCGCCGCCGCATCGCTTCCGACACCTCTCAACACGGCGTCCGCGCAGGATAACCTGCCGCAGCTCGCTCCGGCACAAAGACCGAAGATAAGCAGCGTTGCGGCGGGAGTCCCCTCGCCGTGGGATCAGCGCTCCGTAACTGCATACTGTCTCGCTGTGCGCCAAGAGACTCACGATACCAAGACCTATATCTATGCCAGCGAAGAGGTAGCGTTCTACAACTATCTCCCTGGACAGTTCGTGTTGATCGACGTCGACGTCGGTGAGCGCGTCTTACGCCGCAGCTACACCATTTCGTCCTCGCCATCGCGCCCCAGAACACTGGCGATCACCGTCAAACGCGTGCCCAAGGGGTGGATGTCCAACTGGCTGTTCGATAACATGGCCCCAGGCACGGAAGTCAAGCTCAGCGGGCCTCATGGCGAGTTCCACTTGGGGCGATCCGACAACTCTCGCTTACTCCTGTTGGCAGCAGGCAGTGGCATTACTCCCATCATGTCCATGATGCGCTGGATGGCCGATACCGGCGACGCGCGCGACGTCATCATGATCAACCACGTACGCACGCCAGCCGACGTCATTTTCGGCGCCGAGCTGCGTTTGCTGGCCACGCAGCTCCCCAGTTCGCGCATCATCATTGTGCCGGCTTCGGCCCAAGGTACAGACTGGGTAGGACCCACAGGCAGGCTTGGACAATCGGCGTTGCAGACATTGGCGCCCGACCTGAGCGAACGGGACGTGTTCGTGTGCGGACCTGATGGCTACATGAAAGAAGCCCAGCGGATCACTGCCGGCCTGGGCCTGCCGGCCTCGCAATTTTTCCAAGAAAGCTTCGGGGGGGCGCCCGCCAAACCAACGGCGCAAAAGGCTCCTGCCCCCGTCGCGACGCCCCGAAGCGATGAACCCCGTGGCACACCGGCACCTCAGACGATATCGCCCGCCAGCAAAGAGGGAGCGTGCCGCCTGATCTTCGAGCAAAGTGGCACGGAAGTGCTTTGCGACGATGGAATCGTCGTGCTGGAAGCCGCCGAGCAAAACGGCATCCCGCTCACCAGCGGATGCCGCGCGGGCATTTGCGGCGCGTGCCGGATACGCAAACTCGACGGCGACATCCGCATGCCCGAGGGCACCGTGCTGAGCAGCAGCCATATCGAAGAAGGCTATATCCTGGCATGCACGGGGCGCGCCTATGGCCGCGTCGTGCTGGACTGCTGAGCGACCACCGCTCTTCCTATGTTCGACTTTCCCGTAGCCGCACCCGCCGTTACCCAGCAAACCCCGATGCCAGTCCGATCATTCACATATCACTCGACGCGCGCACCCGAGGCCTTTACGACCTCTGCCCAGCGCGCCAATGCCACATCGACCTGCCGGCCAAAATCCTCTGGTGCGGTGATATATACGACAGCGCCTTGCGCCGCGAATTTTTGCTGGATCTCCGGGGTATTCAACAACGCACCGATATCGCGGTTCATGAACTGAATCTTGTCCGCACTGACCCCAGACGCCGTGAACAATCCAAACCAAGGGTTCACATCGAATGAGGGATAGCCCTGTTCCGCAATCGTGGGAATATCGGGAGCGTTGGCGGATCGCTTCGCACTGGTCACGGCCAACGGCACCAGCGTCTTCGAATCGATATAGCCCTTGACTGAAGGCAGACTGGTGAACACCACGTCGATCTGGCCGCCCAGCAAGTCCTGAATCGCCGGTGCCGCGCCTCGATACGGTACGTGCGCCATTTTGACATCGGCGGCGGAATTGAACATTTCTCCGAGCAGGTGATTGACCGACCCGTTGCCGGCCGAGCCATAAGTCACACGGCCTTTTTTAGCGGCCTCGACCAGGTCGGGCAGACTCTTGATGCCGGATTTGGGACTGGTCACGGCAACGAATGGCAAGGTCGCCAGGGTCGCAACGGGCGTGAAGTCTTTCTTCACATCAAACGGCAGGCTCTTGTACAGCGCCGGATTGATCGCGTGCGAACCCTCATAGCTCATCAACAAGGTGTACCCGTCATCGCCGGCGTTCACCACATATTCCATACCGATATTGCCGCCAGCGCCTGCCCGATTTTCCACAACCACCGGTTGTTTCCATTTCTGTCCCAACGCTTGTGCCATGATGCGGGCCAGCGTATCCGATGCACCACCGGGCGCTTGCGGCACGACCAGATGGACAGGTTTGTCGGGAAAGGTCTCGGCGGCGATGGCCGGCCCCAGCATACAGGCGGCAGCCACAACTGAACTCGCCATTTTCAGGATCACTCGCATCTTGTCTCCGTATGATTTATCGTTGTGTCTATCAATCATACACATGGCAGGCGGTCGTTCGGAACCCGCACGCCAAATACGGAGACACTATGGAAACCCGGAAAATTGCAGGCGCATTGGGAGCAGAGATCAGCGGAATCGACTTGCGCCAGAAGCTCGACAGCTCGCAAGCCCGCGCTGTGCGCCAAGCGCTGCTTGATCATCAGGTCATCTTTCTGCGGAACCAAGACCTGACTCAACAGCAGTTTCTGGACTTCGCCAACGCCATGGGAACGCCGATCGAATATCCCTTTGTCAACGGGCTGGATGGGTTTCCCCAAATCATCGAAGTCAAAAAACTGGAAGACGAGCGGTCGAATTTCGGTGGGATCTGGCACTCTGACACCACCTATCTGGAAGAGCCCCCAATGGGCTCCATGCTTCTGTCGCGCGAGATCCCGCCCTATGGTGGCGATACGCTGTTTGCCAATCAATACCTGGCCTACGAGACCCTATCGGACACGATGAAACGTCTACTGGATGGATTGCAAGGCATCAGTACATCTGCCAAGGCAGACGTGTCCCGCACCCGCGAAGACCGCATCAAGTCCGATGGCAAAAAAGAAGCCCCTCAAAACTATACCGCCGAGCATCCCATTGTGCGTACGCACCCGGAAACGGGCCGCAAATCGCTATATCTGAACGTGGCACACACCGCGGGGATCAAAGGCATGAGCGATCAGGAAAGCGCGTCGCTGCTCGCGTTCCTGTTCGAGCACCAGGTCAAGCCGGAATTCACCTGTCGATTTGTCTGGTCGCCCAACGCGATCGCGTTCTGGGACAATCGCTGCACCATGCACAATCCCATCAATGACTATCACGGGTTTCGCCGTGTCATGCACCGCATCACGCTAAAAGGCGACCGGCCCAGCTGACGAGGTAGCGGCCCGGCCCGAACGTGCGATTAACAACAAAAGCCTAGCGCGGTCGTACCGAGCTGGCTGCTTCTCGTTGACGCTTGGCCTCCTCCAGCAGATAAACCTGGTAATCATCCAGATCCCCGTCGAAGTCCGTCACGCCGCCACGCGACACCATCCAGAATTCGTCGCAAACGGAACGCAGCAACGCACGATCATGGCTGACCAGCATCACGGAGCCTTCGAATTCATTCAAGGCGACGCCCAGTGCCTCGCGGGTCGCCAGATCCAGGTGGTTGGTCGGCTCGTCGAGCAGCAGCAGATTGGGCCGCTGCCAAACGATCATGCATAAAACCAGACGGGCTTTCTCGCCTCCGCTCATGCTGCCGACAGGCTGCTTGACCATATCGCCGCTGAAATTGAACGTCCCCAGAAAATTACGTAGCCCTTGCTCGCGACAATCCATGGCGCTGGGGCGTACGCTGGCCGGGGTGTCTCGCACGAGACGGATCATGTGCTCCAACGGGTTATCGGCAGGCCGCAAGACATCCAGCTCTTGTTGCGAGAAATAGCCGATATTCAAGCCCTTGCCCGTAATGATCTCGCCCGCGATCGGCTGCAATGCGCCGGCGATGGTTTTCACGAGTGTGGATTTGCCCTGTCCGTTGGCGCCCAGAATACCGATGCGCTGCCCCGCCAACACAGAACGATTGATATTCTGCACGATGACGATGGGCTTTGCGCCATCCGGCGTGTCTGGCGGCGGCGGGTAACCACAGCTCGTCGCGGACATGGCCAGCATAGGGTTGGGCCGGCTAAAGGGCTCTTTGAATTCGAACTGGAATTCGGCATCTGCCAGGACGGGTGCGATCTTTTCCATGCGCTCGAGCGCCTTGACACGGCTCTGTGCCTGCTTGGCCTTGCTGGCTTTTGCCTTGAAGCGGTCGATGAATTTCTGCAGATGCGCGGCTTTTTCCAGCTGCTTGGCATGCGCGGCCTGTTGCAGCAGCATTTGCTCGGCTCGCATGTCCTCGAACTTGCTGTAATTGCCGCCATAGCGCACCAGTTTGCCGTGATCGATATGTAGCGTGACGCCAGTGACGGCATCGAGGAACTCACGATCATGGCTGATCACCACCATCGTCCCCGCATAATTCTTGAGCCAGGCTTCCAGCCACACCAAGGCGTCCAAATCCAGGTGGTTGGTGGGCTCGTCAAGCAGCAGCAAATCCGACGGGCACATCAACGCGCGCGCCAGTTGCAGGCGCATACGCCACCCGCCCGAAAAGCTATTCACGGGTCGATCGAGCTCAGCCACGCTGAAACCCAGCCCCAAAATAAGCGCCTGCGCGCGAGCCGGCGCATCGTGCGCCCCGGCGTCGTGCAACGCAGTATAGGCATATGCCATGCGCATGCCATCCTCGCTGGCCTCGGAGGCGGCGACTTCGGCTTGCGCCGCCATCAGGAGGGTGTCGCCCTCCACGACGAAGTCCGTTGCGCTCTGTTCGGTTTCCGGCATATCTTGCGCGACCTGCGACATGCGCCATTGCGCGGGAATGGAAAACTCGCCGCTATCCTCGTGCAAAGTGCCGTTGAGGACTGCAAATAATGAAGATTTTCCTGCACCGTTACGGCCAACCAAACCCACTTTTTCCCCGGGATTGAGCGTAACTGAGGTTTTGTCGAGCAATACTTTGCTGCCGCGACGCAAGGTCACGTTCTTGAGGATGATCATTGAGGCTGGGTCTTTTCTTACACGCGTGGCACGCGAATCTTTTTTTATTTTAAACGGTACTGCGTGACGAAAGTGGCGCGAACCCTAGGCCTTTGCCCCATCATATTTCTGCAATGACAACGCATCCAGATCGATCGACGGCACACACCGCAGATTCACGGCGCGTACAGCGGAGCCATCCGGATTCGCTCCCTCGGCAAAAGCCTGAGTGCCGCAGGCCTGGCAAAAACGATGGTTGATCTTGTGGGTGTTGAATCGGTACGAGCCTAACGACGACTCGCCCTGTAACAGGGTAAATTGTGCCTCAGGAAAGAAAGACAGCAGGAAGCCCTTGCGCCGGCAGTGCGAACAGTTACAACTGATCGCCTGCGTCGGAATGGGGGCCTGGACTTCAAATCTGACTGCGCCGCAATGGCAGCTTCCTTCGAATGACATGACCGTTCCTCCGGATCATTGGGGATGTGCTTGCCGATACTGTAGCAAATAGCGTGCGCATGAATTCTCTTGCCGCTTGGGTGAGTCTACATGTGGGAGGCGTGCATCCGTCCGGCTGCGCGCCAAATGCGCAGCGACGTCCTCTATGGACGGCAATCTCGCTAAAGCCAGCCCCAATCTCTTGGCTAACACCTCACTGACTGGCGTCATCGGCAAGCGCAACTCGTTCGCGCAGACGCCCAAAGAGGACAAGACCTGTTTAATAGGACTTGGGTTAGGCTCTTGGAACAGCAGTCTGATCATCGGCTTTAACGACGCAAACAGCATCGCAGCTTCGTCATGATGGCCCAATTTCGTGAGAGCCATCACCGCCACAAATATATCCGGCCGTATATGGGCAGATGCGGAAATGGCGCCACTTCCGCCTAGCAGACAGTGATCGAAAAAGGCAATGTCTTCCCCACAGAGCGCATTGATTTTTAATCGGTCCAGTTTCCGAATACCCAAACACATGGTTCGCGTATCGACAGCACCCGCCCCCTGAGGCCGGGATATGACCGGCTCGGTCACGGTACAGTCAATGCCCTCTGCAATACGCATGCCACATGCTCAGCCCGCAAGCCACCTTCCTTTTGAGTGCCATCGGCAATCTGATGACGGCAACTGGTGCCATCAGCAACCAGCAAAGTGTCAGCGCCCGCCTGACGCACGGCAGGCAACAACGAGAGCTCGGCCATTTTCATAGAGGTCTCATAGTGCGACGCCTCGTAGCCAAAGCTGCCAGCCATTCCGCAGCAACTCGATTCGATCAATTCCACCTTTAGCTCGGGAATCAATGCCAGTATCTGCTGAACCGGTTTGACGGCGTCGAAGGCCTTTTGGTGACAATGGCCATGCAGCAATGCGCGCTTTTGCGGCAACGGATTCAGTTTCAGGTCGAGACGGCCCGCCTTGAGTTCGTTGGCCAGGAATTCTTCGAATAGATAGGCTTGCTGAGACAGCGCCTGCGCATCATCACCCAACCCCATGACCAGAAACTCATCGCGCAGCGACAGCAGACAGGAGGGTTCCAGGCCCACGATGGGCACGCCTCGGGCGACGAACGGTTGCAGTGCATTCACGACACGGCGTGCTTCGGCTTTCGCGTGATCGACCATGCCTGCCGACAGGTAGGTCCGGCCGCAACATAACGGACGATTTGGCTCGGCATCATCTACCGCTGGACTTGCGACATGAACTCGATAGCCAGCGGCTTGCAGGACGGCAAGCGCGGCACGGGCGTTCTCGGATTCAAAGTAGTTGTTAAACGTATCGGCAAACAGCACGACGTCGGCCGTGTCCGCATCCACCGACGCAGCCCGATCGGTGAAGACGTCATTGCGCCAGGTCGGCAGCGTCCGCTTCGAGGAAAATCCCAACAGGCGCTCGGATAGACAGGCCGCCCCCGGCATGGTATTGCGCAAATTAAACACGAACGAAAAACGGGCAGCCCAGGGCGCCCAGCGCGGCAGCGTGGCAATGAGTTTGTCTTTCAGCGCCAGTCCTCTTTTCTGCCGCCATTGGCTCATGAATTCGATTTTCATGCGCGCCATGTCGATGCCAGTGGGGCAATCGCGCTTGCAGCCTTTGCAACTGACACATAGATCCATAGTGGCGCGCATCTCATCAGAGGTGAACGCATCCTGTCCGAGTTGGCCCGACAAAGCCAGTCGCAACGTGTTGGCGCGGCCGCGGGTCAGGTGCTGTTCGTCACGCGTGACGCGATAGCTGGGGCACATGGTGCCCGCATCGAACTTGCGGCAGTGTCCATTGTTGTTGCACATCTCCACTGCCTTGGCCAGGCCCTGCGCGGGATCACCTCCGGTGCCAGGATCGCTGACCGTATCCGAGGCAGGATCGTTGTTCACGTTCCAGGCGGACCAATCCAGTACGGGTGTGAGCGGGATGACGCGATAATCGGGTTTGAAGCGAAACAGGGGCCGATCATCCATCTTTGTGCTGCGCACGATCTTGCCCGGATTCATCAATCTGTCCGGATCAAAAGCGTCCTTGATGGCTTCGAACGCACGCGTGAGCTGAGGCCCGAACTGCCATGCCACCCATTCGCTACGCACCAGGCCATCGCCATGCTCGCCGGAAAAGGCGCCCTTGTATCGCCGCACCAACTCTCCGGCCTCTTCGGCAATCGCGCGCATCTTTGCCGCGCCGTCCCGGCGCATGTCCAGAATGGGCCTGACATGCAGCGTGCCCACTGAGGCGTGCGCATACCAGGTCCCTTTCGTGCCGTGCTTGGAAAACACATCGGTCAACTGACTGGTGTATTCGGCCAGGTGCTCCAGCGGTACCGCACAGTCTTCGATAAAGGAAACCGGCTTGCCGTCTCCGCGCATGCTCATCATGATGTTGAGCCCTGCCTTGCGGACGTCCCATAGTGCTTTCTGGGCTGCGGCCTCCGGCATTTCCACCACCGAACCTGGCAGCCCGAGATCGCCCATCAGTTCGACCAATTTTGCCAAGCTGGCCAATTGTTCATCTTGCGATTCACCTGCGAACTCGACCAACAGAATGGCTTCGGGTTCACCGATCAGTGCTTTCTCGATGACAGGACGAAAAGCGGGATTACTGCGGGCCAGGTCGATCATGGTTCTGTCGACCAGCTCCACCGCGCATGGGCCAAGCCCGACAATGTGGCGAGCCGAATCCATGGCCTGATAAAAGGTGGGAAAGTTCACCACACCCAGCGCTTTGGCGGCGGGTAACGGCGACAGCTTGAGCGTGATGCTGCGGGTATAGGCCAGCGTACCTTCGCTGCCCACCAGCATATGAGCGAGATTGACCTGACCGTCGGCCGTATAGGGGCGCGAGCTTTGCGGATGAAAGATATCCAGGTTGTAGCCGCCCACGCGACGCAACACATTCGGCACCATACGCTCGATCTCGTCGCGCTCGCGTGCAGCGATCTCCTGCAGCATTTCCATGAGAGCCCGTATGCGTGGCGGCGCATTACCCATGCGGCTGGCTTCAGTAAACGTCGCAGCCGTGCCGTCCAACAGCAATGCATCGATGCTCTGCACGTTATGCACCATATTGCCGTAGGCGATCGATCGCGAACCACAGGAATTGTTGCCTGCCATGCCACCCAGTGTGCATTGGGCCGACGTGCTGACGTCTACCGGAAACCACACGCCATGCGGCTTCAACCATGCATTGAGATGATCCAACACGATGCCCGGCTCTACTGTGACGGTCATGGCCGCCAGATCGAAATCGAGGACGCGATTGAGATATTTACTGTTGTCGATGACCAGCGCTGCCCCGACAGTCTGGCCACATTGCGAGGTACCAGCACCGCGCGCCAGCACAGGCACAGACAGCTCACGGCACACGTTCAGCGCCGTTGCAGCATCAGCGCTCGTTCTGGGAATCAATACCCCAACAGGTTCGATCTGATAAATGGATGCATCGGTGGAATAACGTCCACGTGCGCCACGCTCGAATAACACCTCACCTTGCGTTTCACGACGCAGGCGAGCGGCCAGCTCTAGATGCAATGGATTCAATTCGGCTTGTGCTTGTGAGGATAACGGCGCGTTCATGGTTGTCCTGCATCAGATCGATTGAGGAATATCAGGATTCGCCTGGGTCGTCAGGGATATCCGCGTTATGGGTAGTGCTCAAGGTATCGGCGTGCAGCCTCAGACTCTCGAGGACGGCCTCGCCCTTGCGTCGCAAATGGTCGCGCATGATCTGCGCGAGCCGGGGGCCATCGCGTGACGCCAACGCATCGACCATTTCCAGATGCTCTCGCATGGCCCTGTCCCATTTTTCGTGGTTCAGATTGGAGCGAAACCGCAAGTTCTGCAGGCGCAGGTTTATGTTCTGATAGACCTGCGACAGCAGATGATTCTGGCCGGCGGCATTGATGCGATCATGAATCGCTCGATTGACGTGGTAGTACGACGAGAGATTCTGCCTGGCATGGCAGGCCTGCATTTCAAAGGTCAGCGCCCGGATCTCTGCAATTTCCTGCTCGGTGATGTGTTGGCAGGCCAATTCGCCGGACAAGGCCTCAAGCGCACCCATAACTTCAAAGCTTTCCCGGATGTCTTTCTCCGACAAGGCCACCACATGCGCGCCACGATTAGGCTGAATGCGGACCAGCCCCTCTGCCGATAGCAAGCGAAAAGCTTCGCGTAACGGCGTACGCGACACCTGCAGCCGATCACATAGTTCTCGTTCATTCAGACGCGCGCCTGCGGCCAGTTCACCCTCGATGATCATCTCGCGCAGCCGGTCCGCGATGGTCGCTGGCAGCGTGCGTCGGTCCACGGCTTCCGATGCCTGCGCGGGCTCCGCCGTCGGCGAGGATGAATGATTAGGTAGGCTCACAGAGTCGATTTTCATTTGTATACAAATTTAAAAGGCATGCATGTCATCGGCGTTGCCCGTTGCCATACGGAGCTGGTCGGATGAGCTTCCTATTTTACTGGCCTCATGCCTCCTGAAAATGCTGTGGTGCCGCATAAGTTTTGCTTGCGAAATTGCAGCCTTGATGCGTATTCTTCATCAAGATTTGTATTTTGTATACAAGTTCCTGAGGAGCTCTACACATGCTGCCATTGCATTCACACCCCTCCGGTCGTCATTTTCTGCAGATCCCGGGCCCGACGAATGTGCCTGATCGTGTGCTGCGTGCCATCGATAATCCCACCATCGATCATCGCGGCCCGGAATTCGGTGAGCTGGGCAAAGCCGTGTTGGCAGGCATGAAAAAAGTATTTCAGACCGAGTCGGATGTGATCATCTACCCGGCGTCGGGCACCGGCAGTTGGGAAGCCGCGCTGGTCAATACGATGTCGCCAGGCGACAAAGTCTTGATGGCAGAAACCGGCCATTTTGCGACGTTGTGGAAAAAGGTCGCAGAAAGGTTGAAGCTGCGCGTGGAGTTCCAGGAAGGCGATTGGCGGCACGGCGCGGACGCCGAACAGATCGGCAAGCGGCTGGCTGCCGACAGCGGTCATGAGATCAAGGCGGTATGCGTAGTGCACAACGAAACGGCCACTGGCGTCGTCAGCAACGTCGCCGCCGTGCGCAAGGCTATCGACGACGCCAAGCATCCTGCACTATTGATGGTGGACACGATATCCTCCTTGGCATCGATCGACTACCGGCACGACGAATGGGGTGTCGACGTCACCGTAGCGGGCTCGCAAAAAGGCCTGATGTTGCCAGCGGGACTGTCGTTCAACGCGATCAGCGCCAAGGCCTTGAAGGCCTCCGAGACTGCCGCGCTGCTGCGTTCCTACTGGGACTGGAAGGAAATGCTGGCAATCAATCCCAGCGGATATTTTCCCTACACCCCTGCGACCAACTTGCTTTATGGCTTGTACGAAGCATTGCAGATGCTGTTCGCCGAGGGACTGGAGAATGTGTTTGCGCGGCACAAGCGGCATGGAGAAGCTACCCGCCGCGCCGTGCAAGCGTGGGGGCTGGAGATTCTGTGCCGCAAGCCCGAAGAATACAGTCCGGCATTGACGGCCGTGATGATGCCGGAGGGGCATAGTGCGGACGCATTCCGCAAGACGGTGCTGACGCACTTCAACATGTCGTTGGGTCAGGGCCTGAGCAAAGTTTCGGACAAGATTTTCCGTATCGGCCACTTGGGCGATTTCAATGATTTGACGCTGTGCGGCACGCTGTCGGGCGTGGAAATGGGATTGAACAAAGCCGGCGTACCGCACAAACCAGGCGGTGTGCAGGCAGCGCTGGATTATCTGTCCCAAACCAGCAAACCGTACCCGGCGTAGGCCGAGACCGCCATGCAAGGCGACAGATAAAGCAGCGCCATCGAATTCAAAGTCCGACACAGGGGAATAAAAACAGGACTCGCTGTACAGACAGGAAGGCTCACAAACTAAGCGTACCGATACAGGACGCTCCCGCGGTATGACCCGGAGGAGACATCATGAAGCACCTGACTCACAGACCATCTACGCCCCATTCTCACACCGTACCGGCGGCTGATACCGCCCGGAGCCGGCTGGCCCAAAAAACGCTTTTCATCGCCTCGCTGGGTGCGCTGGCCGGCCTGTCTGCGCTACCAGCCCACGCATGGGAACCCACACGTCCCGTGGAGATCATCGTGCCTGCAGGCGCGGGCGGTGCGTCCGATCAAATGGCGCGCACGATTCAGAGCATCATCCTGAAGCATAAGCTGATGAAGCAGACCACGCTGGTGCTGAACAAAGGCGGTGCCAGCGGAGCCGAAGGCATCATGGATACCAAGGCTTCGCCCAAGAATCCACACAAGCTGATGGTGGCGTTTTCAGCGATCTACACACTGCCTCTCGCGGTGAATCTGCCGTTCAATTGGCGCGACCTGACTCCCGTGGCCATGATTGCGCAAGATGAGTTTCTGTTGTGGACCAACGCCGAAGCGCCCTACAAAACCGCTGCCGATTATCTGAAAGCCGTAAAAGCCGCGCCGCCCGGACAGTTCAAGATGGGCGGCACAGGCGCCAAGCGCGAAGACCAGATCATCACCGTAGCGCTGGAAAAAGCGGCTGGCGTGAAATTCACCTACGTGCCCTATAAAAGCGGCGGTGAGGCCGCCACGCAACTCGTGGGCAAGCATACCGAGTCCAACGTAAACAACCCCAGCGAAAACATTGCGCAGTGGCGTGCGGATCAGCTCAACGCCTTGTGCGTGTTCTCGGACAAGCGCATGGTCTACACCGAAAAGGTCACCAAGACCCAATCCTGGGCCGACATCCCGACCTGCAAAGAAGCCGGTTACGACGTGCAATATCAAATGCTGCGCGCGTTCTTCCTGCCGCCGGACAGCACAGCCGAACAGGCCGCGTACTACGCCGACCTGCTCAAGAAAGTCAGCGAAACACCGGAATGGAAGGACTACCTGGCCAAACAGGCGCTCAAGGGTGACTACCGGACCGGCGAAGATTTCGTGAAGTTCCTGCAGCAGGATGAGGCCAAGCACAAAGCCTTGATGCAAGAGGCCGGTCTGGCTGCCAAAAAATAAGCCCGAGGAATCAGGATGGATCAACCGCAAACACAGGAACGCCCGTCGGGAGGCGGGCTGTCGCATAGTGCCGTCGACGCAATAACCGCGGTCGTATTTTTTGCCGTGGGCGTAGTCATGATGGTGGATAACTACCGCATAGGCATCACTTGGGCCGCTGACGGACCTGAGTCTGGGTACTTCCCGTTTCACATCGGGCTCATCATCTGCATTGCCAGTGTTGCGGTGTTCCTGAAGGCAATGTTCGGCAAGCATCGTAATCAGGAAATTTTTGTCAGTTGGGCGCGCTTTCGCCTGGTGCTGCTGGTGCTCCTGCCTACCGCCTTGTACATCCTGCTCATTCAATTGTTGGGGATTTACGTAGCGTCGGCGCTGTTCATCGCTGCCTTCATGCGACTGCTCGGCAAGATCAGCTGGCTCAAGACGGTACTGGTCAGCGTTGGTGTAAACGCGGTGCTGTTCTGGATGTTCGAAGTTCAGTTCATGGTTCCCCTGCCTAAAGGCCCGCTAGAAGCCTTGTTCGGCTACTGAAACCAGGAACAGGAGACCTCAAGTGGATGAACTGACCGCGTTATTCCATGGCTTTTCTACAGTGCTCAGCTGGTACAACCTGGGCATGATGTTCATCGGCCTGGTGCTAGGCGTCATCATCGGCGTGCTGCCCGGCCTGGGCGGCCCGAACGGCGTGGCGATCCTGCTGCCGCTGACCTTTACCATGCCGCCCACCTCAGCCATCATCATGCTGTCGTGTATCTATTGGGGATCGTTATTCGCGGGCGCGATTACATCGATTCTCTTCAACATTCCAGGGGAAACGTCTTCGGTGGCTACCACCTTCGATGGCTATCCGCTGGCGCAACAGGGCCGTGCCGGCAACGCGCTGACCGCGTCGTTCACGGGTTCGTTTGTGGGCGCGCTGTCAGGCGTGTTGCTGATCACTTTTCTGGCGCCCCTGGTGTCCAAGTTCGCTTTGCGCTTTGGCCCGCCGGAATTCTTTGCCGTATTTCTGCTGACATTCTGCAGTTTCGTAGGCACAGATAAAAAGACGCCGTTCAAGACCATCATTTCCATGATGTTGGGCTTTGGTTTGGCGGCAATAGGCATGGACACTGTCAGCGGCGAATTGCGCATGACGTTCGGCTGGTCGGAATTGCTGCGTGGCGTGGATTTCCTGGTCGTCGTGATCGGACTTTTCGGTATCGGCGAAATCCTGGTCAGCATGGAAGAAGGCCTGAAATTCGAGGGCAAAAGCGGGCGCATCAATCTCAAAGTGGTGCTGCAAACCTGGAAGGAAATGCCCAGATACTGGATGACGCTGATACGCAGCACGATAGTCGGCTGCTGGATGGGCGTGACGCCCGGCGGCGCCACGGCAGCGTCATTCATGGGCTATGGATTGGCTCAGCGGTTTTCGCGCAATGGCCATAAATTCGGCACCGGCGAGATTGAGGGCGTCATTGCACCCGAGACCGCCGCTCACGCGTCGGGTACATCTGCCTTGCTGCCCATGCTGGCATTGGGTATCCCGGGCTCGGCCACGGCAGCCGTGTTATTGGGCGGTCTGATGATCTGGGGCCTGCAGCCCGGCCCGCTGTTGTTCACCGAACAAAAAGATTTCGTCTGGGGCTTGATCGCCAGCATGTATCTGGGCAATTTCGTGGGCCTGATCATTGTGCTGAGCACTGTCCCATTGTTTGCCGCGATACTGCGCATCCCCTTTGCCATCGTTGCCCCCATCATCATCGTCGTATGCGCCATTGGCGCGTATTCGGTCAATAACGCCATGCTCGATGTGTGGTTCATGCTGCTGTTCGGGGTAATAGGCTATGTGCTGAAAAAGCTGTCGTACCCGCTGGCGCCCATGATCCTGGCGCTGGTCCTGGGAGATCGCATGGAGGACGCTTTCCGGCAATCCATGCTGGGCCCGGGTACTGGCCTGCACGTATTCTGGTCCAACGGCCTGGTCGGAACGATCACCACGCTGGCGCTGATCATGCTGTTATGGCCGTTGGTATCCCTGCTGTGGCGCGTGGTCCGTAAATCAGGCCGCGACACGGTCGCGCAGCATTGACCCGGACGTCAAAGCGCCGGCTTGTCCCTCCGTGGAGCGCTCCTGGGCACTTAGCCAAAGAGGGCGCGGCGTCTGCAACACTCGAGAACACGCCGCGGCCACTTGGCCCGGCGAGACTAATTGAATGTCGACACGCCCCGGTTCAGGGCACACCGCCTCGGTATAGGATCGTGCCCAGAACCACTCGGGATTGGCTTCGTTGAACACACCGACATAAGGCACGCATACGCCCTGCCCAATGTGCGACGGGCCGCAGTCATTGGCGACAATCAGCCGTGCGTTGAGCATCAGCGCGGCTAATTCCGGCACGGTACGGCCAACGACGAGTTCAAAATCCGGCCGATTCAATGCCTGAAGAGCAGTCCGCTCGGCGGCCTCGGCAGGGCCTAGGACAAAGCTGAAGCGGGTATCGCTTCCTAACGTCGCCTTGAGCATGTCGGCCAGGGCGACGAAATTGGCTACACCCCAGCGCTTGAACTCCCCATCGCCGCCACCGGGGATCAGGACGATATCCGCTGAGGCACCAGGCTGCGGAGCCAGCGCGGCGATGCTCGCAAAACAATCACGCGCCGTGATTTCGGGCTGCACAGGCCGATAAGTCCCTAGGAGGGACAAATTAGCCAGACCGATGTATTCATTGATGTCTTTGCGCCAGCCGTGCGTCCAGATGAAATCCAGCAGGCGGTTATTTTGGAACCCTAGCCGCACTTTGGGCATGCGCAGCATATTGACGATGGCGTAGCGCTCGCTGCTATGGTGCAGACACACCGCGATGTCCGCCCGCCACGGCATTGCGCGCGCGGCGGCGTACAGGCTATCGACCTGCACAAACTCGTCCACCCAGGGCAAAGGCAAATAGTAGCCAGACACGGCATGCTGTCCAACCACTCGCAGCCTGGCCTGCGGCCACCATTGCTTTAGTTGATAAAGCGCTGGGAACGAGGCGATCTGATCACCGAACTTGGCCCGGCTGCGAATATAGACAGCGATATCTTTCATACGTACCGAATAACCCCTGTGCGGGGAACATCACGCGGCCGATTTTAGCTGTGGGCAGCCCAGAAAGTCTGCTGAATTATGAATAAATGGTTAGATTTTTTACGTTCTTACCCGAAGCATGAAATATGAAATTTCATAGGAGAACTGAGTATCTACGAGTGATCGCACCGCACCAATTATGAACAAACGGTAATGTATTTCTGCCAGATCGCGGGTTCACTACGGAAGATATCGGGCAGGACGGTTACGAACGCAACGGCGTTCGATAACCGCCTCGCGATTTTTTGCTATTTCTGCACACCCAATGCGAGCGCCTGATCCAGGCCGCGCAACAGCCCCACCACGGTATCCAGATATGGGGACGCAATACCTAGTTCCCGGGCGAACTGCTGTGGTTGCCCCAATAGCGCCTCCGCCTCGATCCGCCGGCCCAGCAGCACGTCTTGCAGCATCGACGGCCGGCCGTTGGATGCCAATTGGGTATTGACTGCCCCCAGAGCGTGCTCATCGGTAATTGGCGATCCGAGCGTACGCGCGATGTTGGCTACCTCAAGCGCCAGCCCGCGCTGAATGTCGGGTAGACCTGGAATTTGAGAGCAATGAGCCGATGCCAGCCTCGTCAACGCACAAAACGGGCTGCCCACCGCGTTGCGCAGCAGTTTTCGCCATATTTCGTAGCGGATATCGGCAGTCGTCTCGCCACCCAGTCCAGCGCTGCTGAACAACTCGGCCAGCCTGCCCGCCCGTCCCGGCAAACGGCCATCCGGCTCGCCGAAAATATAGCGATTCACGCCGCGATGCAGCGCACGCCCCGGCGCCTCGACCTCGTTGGCCGAATAAATCACGGTCCCCAACGCACGTTCTGGGCCAAGACGATTCCAGAGCGCGCCGTCGGGATCGAGTAAAGGCAGCGCCCCGTCCCCCTTGTTCCAGCCATAGTTCCACCACCAAGGAATGCCGTTCGACAGAAAGGCGACGACACCATCAGGCGTCAATAGCTGGCGCAATGCGTCGGCCTGTGCAGGCACACTCGCGGCCTTTAGCGCGACGAGCACGATATCCTGAGGCGGCAGCGTCGCAGGGTCATCAGTGGCGTGATCAAAATGGGCATGCCATTGCTCTCCATCGATATGGCGCAATGACAAACCATGCGAACGGATAGCCGCCAAATGCGGGCCCCGCGCCACGATACTTACCTCTCCCACCCCTGCACTAGCGAGTCGCACTGCCACATTGCTGCCGACCGCACCGGCGCCGAATACGCAAATCTTCATGTCGTCCTCAAGCTGAAGCCCGCATGGCGGAATCGCCTACAGTCGCGGGAAATCGATCTCCGATTGTAGAGATGCCGCGCTTGCATGACGATTGCCGGATTGCACACCGACGTCAGCATCACCCCTATCTATCGAGCGCTACCGGCCTGATATCCCCTGCTCTCGCAGATAGGTCTCCAAAAATTCCACACATACCCGCACCTTGGCCGATGCGTTCAACCGCGACGGATACACTGCCCAGATGTTGGCTTGCTGCCGATACTGCGGCAGCACATGCACTAAACGCCCTTGCTCGATCAGCGGATTCACATCCCAGGTCGAACGCAGGATGATGCCGCGCCCATCCACAGCCCAGTTCACCGCCATCTCTCCATTGTTGGTCGACAAAGGGCCACGCACCTTTACTGTGTGTTCGCGCCGTCCACGCTGCAGCCGCCACACTCCGAAGGGATGATCGCGCTCTTTGATCACGAGACAATCGTGTGCCGCCAAGTCATCCAGATTCCTGGGCATACCATGAGCCTGCAGATACGCTGGCGATGCGCATAGCACGCGATGGTTGTCAGCCAACAGCCGCGCAATCAGATGCGGGGCGATCTCGTCGCCCACACGAACGTCCAGGTCATAGCCCTCTGCCGCGACATCGATCAATCGGTCGAATGCCTCCAGGTGTACCTGGACGGAGGGATGCTGTGCCGAGAATGCGGATAACGCAGGCGCGACCACGCGCCGCGCGAATCCGAAGCTGCTGCACACGCGTAACGAACCTTGAGGTTCGCCGCGCGTCACGCCCACCTCTTCGATCAAATGGTCGACATCATCCAGAATGCGCTGCGCCCAGTGGTAGATGCGCTCGCCCGCCTCACTCGTCACCACGCGGCGGGTGGTGCGATGAAACAGCGAAGTCGCCAGCGCCTCCTCCAGCACCCGGATCCGCTTGGTGACATAGGCCGGTGACATGCCCAGGCCTGCGGCGGCGGCGGAGAAACTGGACGAACGCACGACCGCACAGAATACGCGCAGATCAGCGGGCAGAACATCATTATTCATGATTCGTGCATATTAATTTCACAATATTGGCCATTGTAGATACTTCGTGCACCTTCTACCATGGGGCTCGCTTTTCACTTCTATCGAGTACGCCCCCATGACCCAATCATTCAAAATTGCCGCCATTGCCGGTGACGGCATCGGCAACGAAGTCCTGCCCGAAGGCCTGCGCGTCGTCGAAGCCGCCGCGAAACGTTTCGGCCTGCCGCTGGAGATCGTCCATTTCGACTGGGCCAACTGCGACTATTACGAAAAGCATGGCGAAATGATGCCGGCAGACTGGAAAGCGCAGTTGCAGGAGTTTGACGCGATTTTCTTTGGCGCGGTGGGCTGGCCCGCAACGGTGCCCGATCATGTCTCACTGTGGGGATCGCTGCTGAAATTCCGGCGTGAGTTCGATCAATACATCAATCTGCGCCATGTGCGCCTGTTTGACGGTGTGCCCTGCCCCTTGGCCGGCCGCAAGGCAGGCGACATCGATTTCTATATCGTGCGCGAAAACACCGAGGGTGAATACACCAATCTGGGCGGCTGCCTGTTCCCCGACACCGATCGTGAGATTGTGATCCAGGAATCGGTATTCACGCGCCACGGTACGGATCGCGTGCTGCGCTATGCGTTCGATCTGGCCCAAAGCCGCGATCGCAAACATCTGACGGTCGCGACCAAGAGCAATGGCATCGCGGTCAGCATGCCCTGGTGGGATGGCCGCGCCAACGCCATGTCGGCAAACTATCCCGACATCACGGTGGACAAGCAGCACATCGATATCCTGGCAGCGCGTTTTGTGTTGCAACCACAGCGTTTTGATGTGGTGGTGGCGTCGAATCTGTTTGGCGATATCTTGTCGGATCTGGGCCCTGCCTGCGCAGGCACGATCGGTATCGCACCGTCGGCGAACCTGAACCCGGAGCGCAAGTTTCCGTCGCTGTTCGAGCCCGTGCACGGCTCTGCGCCGGACATCTATGGCAAAGGCATCGCCAACCCCATCGCCATGATCTGGTCGGGCGCATTGATGTTGCAGTTCCTGGGCAGCGACGACGCCCATGATGCCATTTTGCGTGCGATCGAAGACTGCTTGAAATCAGGTCCGCGGACACCGGACCTGGGCGGCGATGCGCGGACCGAGGACATCGGGCGTGCGATTGCGGAGCATGTTGCAGCCAGATCCTGATCTGGCTGGCCGGGGCGCTGACGATGCCAACGGTATCGCTAGCCTCCCGCTTTCAAGCCGAGCCGTTTGATCGTCTCGCTCCATCGGGAATACTCGGACGCCACATAATCCTGGCAGGCCTTCGGATCTTTGTTCATCAGCTCCGCCCCCTGAAACCGCAGGCTCTTCTGCACATCAGGATCCTTCAAGGCTGCTTGCAATGCAAGGTCCAGTTTCTTCAGTATCTCAGGATCCGTGCCTTTGGGCGCGATCAGCACTTGCCACGTACCCGCGTCGAACCCTTTCAGCGCGGGTACGACCTCACTGAGGCTGGGCACATCAGTCAAACTGACGGATCGTTTTTCCGAGGTCACGGCAAGCGCCTTGGCTTGGCCATTCTGGATGAATGGCATCGCACTATTGAAGGAACCCGAATACATGAAATTCACGTTCCCACTGACGAGATCGGTCAATGCAGGGCCATTGCCTTTATAAGGAACATGCTGGAAATCCAGACCCAGACGATTCGCGATATCCATCGACACCAGGTGATCGATCGATCCGTTACCGGACGAACCTTGGAAATATTTTCCGGGATTCTCTTTGATTGCCTCATAGAACTGAGGCGCCGATGTCATGTTCATCGCTTTATTCGTCAAAAGAATGAGCGGAACGCTGACTGAGCAGCTGGCTGTCACGAACGCTTTCGTGGGATTCAGATCATCCCGCCCAAACAAAGGCGGGGCTGTCGTAATCGACGAGGTGCCATACAACAGGGTATAGCCGTCCGGTTTGGCACGCATCAATTCTTGCGTCCCGATGTTGCCGCCGGCACCAGGTTTGTTTTCGATGATGATAGGAACGTTCAGCTTTTGCGACACGGTCTTGAATAACACCCTCCCGATCGCATCAGTCGGGCCTCCCGGGGCAAAGCCGATGATCAATGTGATGGGTTTGGTGGGATAAGCTGACTCGGCATACGCCACGCCGGCCAAGCTGGTGGTTGTGGCGGCAGCGAGTGCGCACGCCCATCGTCCGATCTTCATAATGTCTCCTTCGCCCTGATTATTGGTATAGCAAGACCATGGAAGCTATTGCCATGCGGCATTGTGCGCACCATTGGGAGCAGGTGGCAGCGACCACTGCGCACGTGTACGCGAAAACTGTGCAACCGGCGGCAATTGCTGCAATGTGCCGTAAGCAGATTCCCGTGTTTCCAGCACCGGATTCAACGCTTGGGCAAAATGCCGGCGAGGTTGCATGGGATCAAAGCCACTTAACAGCCCCAACTCTTGCACCCACATCGATGTGCGCGCCAATGACACTTTGACGTGATAGCTACCTCCTTCTTGCGCGCGGCGGATCAATGCCTGCATCACGCCGGTAGCTCCTAGATAACCGGTCAGGTAATCATTCAGTAGATAGGGAGGCACAACGCGAGGTTTTCCCTGCGCGCCTTCTCTCACAGAGACGCCGCTTACCGCTTGGCCTAGTTGTTCGAATCCGCCACGCTGGCCCCACGGCCCCTCATCGCCGAACGCTGTCACCGACACATAGATAATGCCAGGCCGTATCAATGCTGCGTCTTGCGGGCCCAGACCGCGCCTGCTCATGCTGCCGGGCCTCCATGATTGCACCACAACATCGGCGCCGCTCATTAATTCCCTCACAGTCTGCAACCCCTGTTGGGTATCAAAATCGAGGAACGCGGACCGTTTTCCAATATTGGTATCGACCGTCTGACGAAATGGGTCTTGCATGGCCGGCGAGGTGATGCGCAACACGTCTGCACCGTGCTCGGCCAATGAGCGCGCCACGACAGGTCCGGCAATCACATGCCCTAGATCCAGCACGCGCAAGTGGTCCAAGGGCCGAAGGCTCGCTCGCGCAGGCTCTGGCTCACTATCATCGATCTTGATGACCTCGACGGCAGGCAACTGTGCCAGACGTCTGCCTTGAGGGTGACTTAGCCAATCATCCTGCGATCGGGCATAGATGCCCGGCAACTTGTGTTCGGCGAAGGCGTCCTCCAAGTCGTCGCCTTTCCAATGCGATATGGCCTTGGCCAGTGCCGACGCCGTGTTGGCGCAATCGAGCAGTTCCAGTACGCCGTCGCGCAAATGCGGATACGAGCCGATGGGGAAAAACCATTTATCGTCGGCCGTCTGATAGAAATCGGCCTTCAGCTCTGTCAACAAGGACAACGCAGGCAGGGCAAATCCACTCTGCGTCTGAAAATGCCCGGGATTCAATGAGCAGGCTGCCTGCATCCAATCAATGGCGACGGTCTGGTGCACACCTGTGGCCAAATGATGCCAACGCTCGACAGCGAGCGCATAGGCGCCGATGGCACTAGCAGCCGCAACTGTCAGCTTGTGCGGGGAATCGAACGTGGGACAAACCCCATGCAAACGCAGCCGGCGTTCCGGAGCGTCCTGCTTGACCCAATCATTTCCGAGCAACGCAGCAATAGCGCGATAAGTGTCTTGGGTTGAAGAAGCTGTCTCGCTCATTGAGTCTGTCCACTAGGGTGTTGATCCAGATACTCAGTCTAAGAACACGTTTTCTTCATGTCCAACATATAATTCAGCACTCTGTGAGACAAAAAATATCTTTATGCTGAATAGCCGATTACTGCGCCAATTCATCGCCGTGGCCGAGGAATTGCACTACGGCCGTGCAGCGCTGCGCGCAGGCATCGCGCAATCGCCGTTAAGCCAGGCCATACAGAAACTGGAGGCACATGTAGGCACCCCGCTGTTCATTCGCAATAAACGTAGCGTGGCCCTCACCCCGGCCGGCAAGGTATTCCTGGAGGAAGCCTATCAATGGCTGGCATACGAGCGCGTGGCCATCGAGCGTGCGCAACACGCCACCAGTGGTGAGATTGGCCAGCTGTCGATGGGATATATCGGCAGTGCGGGCTACGGATTCATGCCCGAACTGATCGGGCGATTCCGTCGCGAGTTTCCGCAGGTCAAACTGCGCGTTTTCGAGATGACAACACGCGATCAACTAGAACGGTTGAAAGGGCGATATCTGGATGTGGGCATGTTGCGCACGCCTTTGTCCAACGACGAAACGTTGCTCGCGTCGACGCCCTATCAACATGACCGGCTCATGGCGGCCCTGCCTCACAATCATCGCCTGGCTCGACGGAAAGCCATCTCATTGCGGGATTTGGAGCATGAATCTTTCGTAGCGTTTGCGCGGCAGCACGTACCGGCAGCGCACGCCCAGTTGATATCGGCCTGCGCCACCGCCGGGTTTTATCCCCGCATCGATCAGGAAAGTGCGCAAGTCGGCAGCGTCATTGGTTTGGTCGCTGCCGGACTATCCGTGGCTTTGGTGCCCAGCAACCTGCGATCCTTGATTCACCCAAAAGTCCGTTATGTCTCCTTATCGGATACCACCGAATTTCTGAGCCAAGAGGTGGGCCTGGCATGGCGCCGCGATGATGCGAATCCGGCATTGGCGGCGTTTTTGAGCGTGGCGAAGGCAATGCGCCACTAAGGGCTCGCAACGGCGTCGCCGTCAGACATGTCACGTTGGAATAACCGTGCCCACTGCCATTTTCTCGATCAGCGTCACCGACGAATAATCTGCCGGCACGCCGTCGATCAGAAAAATCGCGCCTTTCGAATTGCGTGCTCGCAAAGGGATCAACTTGCCATACGCGTCCGACGCATACCATCGGCGAGCATGGTCGATCGACGGAAACTCGATGATGATGCAATCCATGTTCATGGCCCCTTCCAGGACTTCGGCGTGGGCGCCATGCACGATAAATCGCCCATCGAAGGGCTTCATCGTGCTTTCTATGGTGCTGATGTATTCGATGATTTCGGCGTTGAAATCAACATCGGTGAGCAATCCTATGGCATACGCAGGCATACTATTCTCCGTAGTGAGCGTGAATGTTGAGTACATACTCAGAATACGGAAGCCTGATTGCGCGGTCGATTACCTCTCAGGTAATGGTCTACGGACGCAGCAGAGCCTCTGTCTCGGCATCTGCCGGATAGAACAACTCAATACACAGTTCCTGCAGCGTAATATCCTGCGGCGTGCCAAATGTCGTCAACGTAGTAAACAAAGACAAACGCCCCATGGGCAGGTCGAGAACACAGGGAACTAAGAGCGCGTGGATACCGGTGCTTTTGTTTTCGCTGCGCGAGGCCAGGACGGCCTGTACATTGGGGTAGCTGAGGACGTCGGCTTCCAACTGCTGTAAACCCGTATCGTGGCTGCTTTCAACTGCAGTGCGCAGATTGTGCAGCAGATGACGAGCCCAGTCAGAGAAATTGACGGTGAACCGTGCGAGCCCCTCCGGATGTAGCGACGCGCGATAGACGTTCAACGATGGCTCTCGCAGCGAAGACGGCAGCAACTCAGCCAATGCCATGCCCGCGCGGTTGGCTTGCACCACGTTCCATTGCCGATCGAGCGCAAACCCGGGATAGGGGTGATGAGCATCCAGCAATCGGCTCAATGCGGCCTGCACGGCCTGCATATCCCGGGATTGCAGCGTGCGTTGCGTAAACGTCGGGGCATATCCGGCCGCCACGAGTATTTGATTGCGCTCTCGCAGAGGAACATCCAACCGCTCAGTAAGGGCCAGCAGCATATCGGCGCTGGGTCTGGAGCGAGCGGTCTCAACGAAGCTCAAATGACGCGTGGAAACGCCTACGTCCAGCGCTAGCGCCAGTTGACTGAGATTACGCCGACGACGCCAGAAGCGAATGAGTTGACCGACCTGCTGAGTGCCTGGCGAAGCAAAAGAATCGGCCATTTATGCAGCCCTCTTATTAATGTGTATTTATGCATCAAGCACCCAATTTGATATATAAAACAACATCAAACTCCCTGCCACCTTCGAGCTTTTGATGTATATTAGCTAATCATATAGGATTTTTTATTAGCTATTGGATATCAATATGCGTTACGAGCTAGAACAGATCGCCGAGCAATTGCAGCGCGTTCGCATAGCCCAAAACCTGAGCCAACGTGAACTCAGTCAGCTCGCTGGCGTGCCTCAAGCGCACATATCCAAAATTGAAAACAAGCAGGTGGATCTGCGGCTCTCCAGCCTGGCGGCCCTCGCCAATACGTTAGGCCTGGAGGTCATGCTCATCCCTCGGCAGGCCATTCCCGCGGTGCAGTCAATTGCACGCCAGATGACTAGTGCATCATCGCTCTCCGAACCAAAGCCTGCCTACTCTTTGGACGAGGATGACGACTGATGCACGATATCTCTTTTCTAACCGTCCTCTTATACGGTCAACCTATCGGCACACTAAGCCATGTAGGCCATGATCAAACACTATTTTCATTCAACGAGTCATACATTCATGACTCAAACAGGCCAACGCTAGGGCTGCGTTTCAAAGACGCCTTTGACCAACTGCTGATCGACTTCAAGCCGCATCGCATGAAGCTGATGCCGTTCTTTTCCAATCTGCTACCAGAAGGTCCTCTACGACGGTATCTTGCATCATCGGTTGGTGTGCACGCAGAACGCGAGTTTTCTCTGCTGTGGGCATTGGGCCAGGACTTGCCTGGTGCCATCACGGTCGTACCCTCGGATACGCAGCCCTGGCCCACTGAGGCCACCACGCTTCCCAGCCGAACGCCGCGACAATCAACAGAAGATCATGCGTTGCACTTCTCATTGGCGGGTGTGCAATTAAAATTTTCCGCGATGATGAATGTACGCGGTGGCATGACGATTCCAGCCCATGGCGTCGGCGGACACTGGATCGTAAAGCTGCCATCCCGAGAATTCAGCCATGTGCCAGAGAACGAGTTTTCCATGATGACCCTGGCCAAATCTATCGGAATCAATGTGCCGGACATAGATCTCGTGGATGTCCGCGCGATCGACAACCTGCCACGAGGTATTGAACGCCTGGAGGGCAAAGCATTCGTCATCAGACGATTTGATCGGAAAGAAGATAACGGCGCCGTTCATATCGAAGACTTTGCACAGGTATTCGACGTATACCCCACCGAAAAATACAGCAAGGCCAACTACCGTAACTTGGCCACTGTGATCGCCGCCGAGTCCGGTCTTGAAGACATAGCGGAGCTTATCCGCAGAATCACGTTCAACGTCCTGATCGGCAATGGCGACATGCATTTAAAGAACTGGTCCCTCATCTATCCTGATCGACGGCATGCGCGTTTATCACCGGCTTATGACTTTGTCTCCACGATTGCTTATATCCCGGGAGACAGATCTGCGCTCAAATTCAGTCGAACAAAAGAGTTCTCAGGCTACACCATCGACGAGTTAAATCATTTCGTAGCCAAAGCCGCCCTACCGCGCAAGCTGGTTTTGGATGTCGTACAAGAGACAATCGCCTTGTTCACAGAACATTGGGGCAAGGAAAAAAAACATCTTCCGATGGACCAACATGTCAGAACGACCATAGACACGCATCTGGCAGC
This sequence comes from Bordetella muralis, assembly GCF_054781015.1. Taxonomy (NCBI): domain Bacteria; kingdom Pseudomonadati; phylum Pseudomonadota; class Betaproteobacteria; order Burkholderiales; family Alcaligenaceae; genus Bordetella; species Bordetella muralis. The sequence continues at coordinate 723,542 of NZ_BAAGVF010000008.1, forward strand.
GTTGCCGATACTTTCTACTGCGATATAAGCCCTCAGCCCACGGTCGCCGCTCTAGGCTCTTTTTTATGGCGATATCCCAACCACGCCAACCCAACCAAAATCGCAAGCATGGGAACGAGGGACCCGACGTTCAGTATCGTCCACCCCTGCGTGGTGACCAACATTCCCGACGTCAACGAACTCAAGGCCATCACTGCGAATACGCAAAAATTCATCGTGCCTTGCGCTCTGTCTTTTTCCTCGGCTGTGTAGGTCGACAGGGACAAAGTCGTGCTGCCAGTGAACAGGAAATTCCAACCGACACCGAGCATGAACAGCGACGCGGTGAAATGATGCAGGTCAGTACCTGCGAGCGCTACGGCAATGCACAGGAGATTCAGCAAACCGCCGCAGGCCATCACGGACAGCGCGCCGAATCGTTTGATCAGATATCCCGTGAAAAAGCCTGGCGCAAACATCCCGATGACGTGCCATTCGAGCACAAATGCCGCATCGTCAAATGGCATGCCATGATGCTGCATGGCCAATGGCGTCGCCGCCATCAACAGGTTCATGACGCCATAGCTCAATGCACCCGCCCCGGCCGCAACGAGAAATGTAGGTTGCCGCGCGATCACCGACATAGGACGCCCGCCGGATACCGACGCGCGTTTGGGCGCCTCGGGAAAATCCATGCAGAACAGCAGCACCATCGCGACCAACGCGACCACCACCAACGCGAGATACGCCCCCATGAACGGGGTCGCGAGCCAGGCTTTTGAATATGAGGCCAGGTTAGGCCCCAAGACAGCACCCAGCAAACCGCCGGCCATCACCATCGAAACAGCCTTCTCGCGCGCCTCTGGCGCTGCGAACTCGGCAGATGCGAAACGATACAGCTGACCATTGGCGGAGTAATAACCCGCGATCATCGTAGCGGTGCACAACAGCCAGAAACTCTCGATGTAGGCAGCAAAAGCACACAGCAACGCGGACCCTGCCGCCACAACCAGTCCCAACACAAAACTGGTCTTGCGCCCGAAGCGCCGCTGCGTCCACGCCACCGGGCCGGTGCAGATCGCGCCCCCAACGACATACCCCATCACGGGCAAGGTCGCCAACCATCCGTAGGGCGCCAATGAGAATCCCACCAGGCCGTTGATGGCCATGAACGTGACGTTATTGGTCAGGAACAAGCCCTGCAGGATGGATAACAGCCAGAGATTGCGATTCATGGATCTGGAGGCAGCGATGCCCGGAAGATGGCCCGGGCATTACCTAATATGCATTTTCAATCTATACATATTACCAGTAGAGATTTAGGAACGCGTCCTTTAAAGAAAAGGCCGGTCTATCGACCAGCCCGGTCCTTATTTGCCGGATACCACCGATGGCAACCACATCGCGAGCTCGGGAACAGCCAGCAGCAGCGCAATCATCATCAGCAACATCAGCAGAAAAGGTAGCACTCCCACTACCACGTCCATGAACTTCCCCTCACCTCGCACACTATGAACCACGAACAGATTCATGCCAAAAGGAGGAGTCAACTGGCCCATTTCGCACAACACAATCAACACGACGCCGAACCAGACAGGGTCATAGCCCAGCGCAACCACAATGGGAACGGTCAGCGGCGCAGTCGTCACCAACATCGCCAGGGTATCCATGAAGCAACCCAGCAAGATATAGAACGCGATGATCGCCAACATCATGCCCAGCGGTGGCAGATCCAGCCCGGTCACCTGATCCACCAGGAGCGTGGTGAGACCGATAGAGGACAGAACAAAATTCAGAAAAAAGGCAGCCAACGTAATCAAGATGATCATGCCGGTGGTGCGCAATGTGGCCTCAAACGCGCGGCTCAGCATTTCCCAGCTCATGGCGCCTTTGGCCCAGCACAACAATGTCGCGGCGACCACGCCCAGTGCAGCGGATTCACTGGCGGTCGCGACACCGCCGTAGATGACGCCGATCACCAACGCAAAGATCGCCAGCGGCGGCAACAAATGAGGCAATACGGCAATCCGCTCTGCCCAGCTGACTGATGGCCGTCTGCCGGCCAAGCTGGGACGCCACAGGCATAGGCCGACGATCAGCGCAATGAACAGGATCACCAGCACAACGCCGGGCACCGTGGCGGCCAGATAGAGTTTCGGTACCGAGACATTGGCGATCAGCGCGTACACAATCATATTGATTGATGGCGGTATCAGAATTCCCAACGTCCCGCCGGCCGCGATAGATCCAAGGAAAAGCGGCGCGTTGTAGCCAGCCTTACGCTGCTCCGGCAGGGCTAATGTCGAAATGGTCGCCGCCGTCGCAACACTGGATCCACTGGTCGCTGAAAACAACGCGGATGCGCCAATATTGGCGTTCATTAATCCCCCGGGCAGCCACGAGACCCATTTCGTGACAGCGCCATACATGCGTCCGGCGACGCCGGAGCTGACCAAAAGCTCTCCCATCAGTACGTAGAGGGGAATGGCGACTAGCAGAAACTCGGCACTGGTTCCCCACGCCAGTTCGCCCATGGCATTGGCGAGCGACAGCGGAGAGTAGGCCTCGGCCAATGTCAGGCCCAACAAGGCGACCGTAGCCGCGGCGGTCACGCTCAGCGCCAGCAGGCCTAACAACATCGAAATCGTCACAGTCAACATGGCAGGTTCTTAGCGTTGGGGTTGTAAGGGGATAGCGCGTTCGTCGCTGACCGCGGTGGTGGCCGCGGGAATAACGTGCAGATCGGATGATTTCATTTCGGCTTCGATTTCCTCGTCCAGCGAATGAATACCAATCAGTCCATTGACGTCTTGCCAACGCCCAGCCAAGGCACGTGCCAACGCGCAAGCTCCCAAAACGACTACCGTCAGCGAGAAAAAGGCATAGCCGGCGAACCATAAAGATTGCGGAATCCACTGAGGGATTCGCAATGGCGTATTGGAAACGGAGTGAAAGCTGATCGAGTCGGACAGCACCGTCCACGCGTGAAACGTCAACACGCCGACGAATACGCTCAAGCAAGCCAACGCGAAAAAGTCGATCGCCACACGTGCCTTGGATGACAGATGGGTATAGAGCACGTCGACCCGTATATGAGAGCGCCGCAGCAGCGTAATCGGAAAGGCCCAGGCGCTCGCCACAGCCAGCACATAGCCGGCGATCTCGTCAGCACCGCCCAGCGATACGCCCAATAGTTTGCGCGCAATCAAATCGACCACAATCAACCACGAAGCGCCCAACAGACCCAGCCCGCTGATCCAGGCACCACCGCGGGCGATGCACTCTAGCAAGCGCACCGAAGCATGAGATGAAGATGACATGGAATTTCCCTGTTTGACGGACATCAAGGCAACGTGACGCCCAAAGCGTGTCCTACTGAGTCGCTCCAGGCCTTTGCACAATCTGGCCCGCAGCGTTTGCCCCATTGACCCGCCACCTGAGAGGCGACTGCGCGCAGTGCCTCACGCTCCGGCCCTACGGGACTGCTCGACTGCATATCGGCGGGTGAATGTATGCGGCATTCGCCCTGGCCGGTGTTGCACGCCATCGCGTAATCGTTTTCCAGTGCAGTCTGCTCCCACAACCGATTTTCGAGTATCGAGGCTTGATCCTGTAACAGCTGCCGTACTGCCGGATCCAACTGCTGCCAGCGTTTTTCGCCGATGGCGTAGAAACCGATGGACCAATCGATAGGCAGGTTGTAGAGATACTTGGCAACGTCATACCACTTGGCCGCGTTACCGGAACCGATGCCCGTGACGGCACAATCCACGACGCCAGTCTGCAGCGCGGGAATCACCTCGGCAAACGCGATCATCACAGGCGCCGCCCCCAATGCACTGACAAGTTCGGCCATGTTGCTGCCTCGGGTGCGCACTTTGCGTCCCTTGAGATCTGCGAGGCTCTTCACAGGCTCACGGCAGAAAAATACCTGCGCGGTATAGGGCACCGTCGCTAACAGATGCACGCCATGACGCTCTCGCATACGCTGCTCGAGCACGGGACGATAGGCTTGTACCATCTTGCGCGCCGTGGCGATATCAGGCGCCATGCCCGGCAGGTCGACGCCCTCGAACATGGCATCGTCACCGCTCACAAAGGCGAACACACCCATGCCGATGTCCAACGCGTTCGCACGCATCAGACGAATGATCTCGGGCCCCTTCAGCCCACTCTCGGAGAGGCCCGCCAGCTCCGCGGTGACCTGCCCCTGCGAAGCCTCGGGCAAGGTCTTTTCCCAGAATGGCTTTTCGACCGCTGAATACGTGTAGTTGTGGCTGCCACCGCCGATGACCCTGAAATGCGTCGCGGGCAGGTCCGCCGAGACAGCAGCAGTCGCCACGGCCGCCATCAGCGCCGCCATGAATATCCGTTTCATGTTTTCCCCTTGTTGGTTGCGTACGCCAGATCAGCGAGCCGTCTCCGGAGGCTGCGGCTCTGCTCTTGCTAAATGCCAATCGGTGTGATGTTGATAAGTCTCGGCCAGGAACAATGCCAATCGGTCATCACCGCCGGGACACAATATCTGCAAACCGGTGGGCAAGCCGGCCTCGTCACGGCCATTGGGCACGGAGACGCCGCACAGCTGCAGCAAGTTGCCGATGCGCGTGTACTGTACAGGCGCCTGGCCGTGATCGACAGACGTCAGGGGTACGGCAGTGGTCAGCGTGGTGGGCGTGAGTAACCCCGCAATACCATGCAGTCGCTGCAACATGTCGGCCTGGAGCCGATCACGTTCGCGCAATGCCGCGAGATAACGTACAGCAGGCACCTCCAGCCCAGCGAGCAAGCGCGGGCGGACCGAACTGTCTACCGGTAAATCGAGGCCCGTGATCTCGCGTTCAAACGAGAAAACACCCTCCGTCATCATGATGTCGCCTGTGACAGCCTTGAATTGATCGAGGTTGGCGGGCGGCGTCACGACGACAATTTTTGCCCCTAATGACTGAAACACGCCTAGCGCGTCTTCGTAGGCCTGACGGACGCTAGGCTGAACGTCCGCCAGAAAAGCGTCGGGCAAGCGACCCAATGTCAAACCCTCCACACCTACCCGTAACGCGGCCAGGGGCTCAACCCATTCCCCAGGCCGTACCGAAGCCAAACAGTCAAACACAACACGCGCATCGGCTGCGCTATGTGCAAACACGCCCACGCTATCCAGGGTATGACTCAAGGTCACGACACCATCGGTCGCAACACGACCCACGGTGGGTTTGAATCCCGTAATGCCGCAATAGCTGGCCGGCACGCGCACCGAGCCGCCAGTATCCGTGCCGATCGCCACAGGTGCCAGACAGCCTGCGACCGCCACGGCCGAGCCACTGCTCGAGCCGCCGGGAATACGATGCACCTCGTCATCCCAAGGATTACGCGGCGTGCCCATGTGCTCGTTGGGCCCCCAAGCGCCCATCGCGAACTGCACCATATGTGTTTTTCCCAACACAATGGCGCCCGCTCGGCGCAGTTGCTCGACCAATCGCGCGGACTTTTGCGCGACATTCTGTGCATGAATCGGCGAGCCTATCGTAGTAGGCTGGCCAGCAATGTCGATGATGTCCTTGAGCGCGATCGGCACACCGTGCAGAGGCCCCAGATAGACGCCCGCGCGCAACTGCAAGTCTGCCGCGCGAGCAGCATCCAGTGCCTCGTCGGCATAGACATCGACATACGCGTGCAACCAGCCGTCTAATGCATCGATGCGCGACAGATAGGCTCGCACCACCGATTCGACGCTGATCTCGCGACGTTCAATACGCTGCGCCAGTTTGGCTACATTCAAGTCAATACTCATGACTGATCTCGTTAATGTTGTGCGGCAGTGGCTGCGGCAATGGCTTGATCCAGCACGGCGCGCGAGCCCACGATATCGGGAAATTTCTCGCCACTACGCAGACGAGTCAGAGTGGCCTGCTCTTGCAACTGAAACGCAATGGCGCGCTGGGCAGCAGCGCGCAAGGCATGCGGACGCAGGATCAGGACGCCGTTTTCATCTGCCAGTACCGCGTCGCCCGGCTGCGTAGTGACACCTCCGCAGCTGATCGTGTCGCAGAATGCGCCCTCTATCCCCAGCACACGGGTCGTCACGGCCGAAGGGCCTTTTGACCACACGGGCACCCCGTGTTGACGTAGCTCTCCCAGATCCGTGACCAATCCGTCGACGATGATCGCCGCCACACCAGCCTGACGTGCCGCAAACGCCATGGCACCTCCGAGTGCCGCCGTCACGGACTCACCGCAACGATCAATCACCAACACATCCCCAGGACGCACGCACCCCATTGCGTAGTGCAAAATGCCGCCGTCGACACCGGGCATACGCACCGTCACGGCTGTCCCTGCTACACGCGTGTCCTGCTGATGCGCGCGGATATCCGCGCGCAAAATACCACTAGCCTGAAAGTGCCCAATCGTGGCCGGCTCGGCCTGCAGCAATAGCGCCAAATCCTCGGGCGCCACCTGTTCGGGCAACGGATTGATCTGATACATCGACTTGTTTCACTACAATGAAAAAGGGCGAAAACCCGACGAATAAAAAGGTAGCACGTGGCTATCAGCACCAAATAATCAAAATTTCGGCCTATTTTGACAACAAATTCTTATCATGCGGATAACCCTTAGCCAGATCGAGGCGTTCTACTGGGCAGCCAAACTCGGGAGCATTCATGCTGCCGCGCGGCACCTGCACGTCACTCAGCCGGCCGTCTCCGCGCGCATCCGAGAACTGGAAAACACCCTGGACGTGCAGTTGTTCGATCGGTCACGCCAACGCATCACGTTGACCGATGTGGGACAGTCCGCCCTGCGCCATGCCGAAACCACGCTGCACAGCAGCCGGCAGTTGGAGCATTTCGGAAAGGACCGCACGCTCGGTGGAAAATTGCGCTTGGGGGCCGATGAGTGTTCCGCAAATGTCGGCCTGACCGCCGTCATCGCACAACTCAAAGAACACTATCCTTCGCTGGCGCTGGAAATGACCGTGGATGTTGGCTCAGTGCTGAACAGCAAGCTCAACGCCGGCGAGCTGGACATGGCGCTGCTCACAAATCCCGCGACAGGAGACGACGTCAGCGACATTTTCATAGGCTGGATGCCTTTTTATTGGGTGGCGTCACCCTCTCTGCGTATCAATGCCGAACCTTTCCGCCCGGAACATGTGCGCGGTCACCATATCGCGACGCATTCGCCGCCCTCTACGTTGTATACCGTGGTAGAGGGATGGCTGTCCTCCGGTGGTGTGGATATGGCGGGGCTCAGCACGACGAATTCGCTGGCCCTCATCTCTCGTCTGATCGGTGCGGGCCACGCCATTGGCATCCTGCCGGTGCCACTATTGCACGACATGTTGGCCATGGGCATGTTGCAAGCCTTGCCCTGCGACCCGCCGATTCCGCCAGCGCGTTTTTATATTTCGTACCTGACGGCCTCGCATGGGGCACACATCGATTCTGTGGTCGATATCACGCGGGACACGCTAACGCGATTGAATTTCCTGACGCCAGACCACGATTCGAATTAAAACGGCCGACCACATTGCTCCGCCGTGTCAATTTACCGTGGAGCAATGTGTGATTCCTGCAGCAAGCAGTACCGTTCAATCAATCCTCGCGCCCGAAGCGCGAACGACTTCGCCCCATTTCTCAACCTCGCTATTGACCAGCTTGGTGTACTGATCCCGGTCCGTTAACGTCGGAATCACCAAACCGACAGCGCCGAGCTTTTCTTTGATTTCAGGGGACTGCATCGCCGTACGCGTCGCCTCGAATAGTTTCTGAAAAACGTCATCTGGCAAACCCGCCGGCGCACTCAGGCCGAACCAATACTCTGACGAGAATTCTGGCAGCCCGCTTTCGGCCAATGTGGGCGTGTCCGGGTAAACAGGATTGCGCTCGGTGCTGCCGATAGCCAACGCGCGCAGCTTGCCAGCTCGCACGTGTGGCAGCACGGTGTCCTGGTTCAAGAACAAAGTATCCACTCGCCCCGCCAACACATCGTTGATCGCCGCAGAGCCACCGTTGTAGGGCACATGCATCATATCCAGGTTGGCACGCATCTTGAGCATCTCCATACCCAGGTGACCCGAGGTGCCGTTCCCTGACGAAGCATAGGAATACTTGCCTGGTTCCTTCCGCACCATTTCCAGAAACTCGGCAAACGTTTTCGCCGGAAAGTCAGGCGCGGTCACGAGCACGTCCGCCCCGTAGGCCAGGATCGCGACCTGATCGAGTTGGTCCAGCCTATATGGCAGTTTGCTATACAAGGACTGATTGGTGGCTATCCCTACACCCGACAGCAATAATGTGTAGCCATCGGGCTTGGCCTGCGCCACATAGGCGGTGCCGATGTTGCTATTGGCGCCGCCCTTGTTTTCCACCACCACCGTGGTCTGCAGGATTTTCCCAAGCTCGGATGCGAGCAAACGGCCAATAAAGTCCGTGCCACCGCCCGCAGGAAAAGGCACCACCAGGTTGATCGGCTTATCGGCCGGGAAATCACTTGCAGCGTGAACCTGCCCCTGCCCGAACAAGCCAGCACATAATACGGATACGGACGCCGCCAGAAGAATCTGGCGGCGCTTGGTCGATGACAAGAAATGCCGCTTGCTGTGAACAGCGCTCATGAATGTGATTCCCTTGCATTAAGAATTAGTCGTTGAACTGCAAGGGAAAATTAGCACGCGCTCACCCGGACGAAGTAATCACAAATGGTCCGGGTATTGAGAGATTTTTCTTATCATGCGTGATGCGGCGTTCCAACGAAAGCCGGTCTCATGCAGCCTCGTGGGTCAGTCCAAGGCGTGAGCAAATCTGCCTATTGATGCGTAACCGAACGCTGATAGAAACGCTTCGGCAGTCCCCAGGCGATGATGACGGTGGCCACCACACATGCCGTAGCAATCGCGTACAACCCCCAGGTCGTCTGGCCTGTCACGTCTTTGATTTTGCCAACCATGTACGGCGTGATCACGCCACCTAATTGGCCAATCGAGTTGATCAAGGCAATACCGCCTGCGGCAGCCATCCCACCCAGGAAACGTTGCGGGAACACCCAGAAAAGACCGATGGCCGAAATAATGCCCGTTGCGGCGATGGTCAATCCGATCAGCAACGCTACCGTGTTATCGCTATATAGCCCGCTGATAAAGTACCCTATGCCTCCTGCCAAGGTCGTCAGTGCCAGGTGCCAACGCCGCTCACCAGTGCGATCGGAGCTTTTGCCCAGCAGGATCATGGAGATCCCGGCAACGATATAGGGGATCGACGAAATCATGCCAATGACGAAGGGGTCTTGCGTACCAGCCGTTTTGATCAACTGGGGAATCCAGAACACCAGGCCATAAATCGCGCCTGCCAGGCAGAGATACACCACTGACAGCACATACGTCGCCGGCTCACGCAACGCTGCGCCGAAATTATGCGTTTCCGCGGCTTTGGCATCGCGCTCGATCAGAGCTTTCCACGTGGTTTTCTCTGCGTCGGTCAACCATTTGGCATCGTGTACCTCGTCATCCAGGTATTTCCACACGATCAAACCCAGGACGACCGCAGGCAGCCCCTCCAGCAGGAACAGCCATTGCCATCCGGACAGGCCCAGGCTGCCGTCGGTGAACTTCATGATGCCGCCCGAAATCGGGCCGCCGATGATGCCGCAAAAGGCGATGCCGGACATGAAGATCGTATTGATACGTGCACGCCGGTCCGCCGGGAACCACTTGGTAAAGAAATACAGTGCTCCCGGGACGAAACCCGCCTCTAATGCACCGACTAGAAAGCGAGTCACGTAGAACCCGAATTCCGTTGTCACGAACATGGCACTGGCAGATGCCAACCCCCACGTCACCATGATGCGCATGATCCATATGCGTGCGCCGACTCGATGCAGAATCATGTTGCTGGGCACTTCAAATAAGAAATACCCAATGAAGAAAATACTGGCACCCAGACCATAGGCCGCATCGGATAGACCCAGCTCGCTTTGCATCTGCAGCTTGGCAAAACTGATATTGACTCGATCCAGATAGGCAATGACCCAGCAGATCACCAGCAGCGGGATGAACCGCCAAAAGACCTTGCTATAAATGCTCTCGGCTGTCGTCGCAGGCAAAGACGCGGGCGCCGGCATACCACCGACAGGCGCGGTGTAGCTCATCAAATGTCTCCTTTATTCTTATTTATCGCGATCAGTACGTGGCCCGGCCACCCGATAGATCGAACACGGCGCCGGTAGTAAAGGAGTTTTCCTCGCTGACCAGCCATGCAATCATGGATGCGATCTCGTTGACTTCGACGAATCGATTGCGGGGGATTTTCGACAGCATGTAGTCGATATGCTCCTGCGACATCTGCTCGAAAATCCGGGTTCTTGCCGCAGCGGGCGTCACCGCGTTGACGGCGATATTCTTGCCAGCGGTTTCCTTGCCCAGACTCTTTGTCAGTGCAATCACACCGGCCTTGGACGCGCTGTAGGCAGACGCATTGGGGTTGCCTTCTTTACCCGCGATCGATGCGACGTTCACGATGCGCCCATAATTGCGGGCAATCATGCCGGGCAGCAATGCCTTGTTGACATTAAAGGTCCCGTTCAAATTGATGTTCATCACCCGATGCCATTCGGCCTCGGGATAGTCAACAACGGTCGCGTTGGCGCCGGCAATGCCAGCGCTGTTGACGAGGATATCGACAGCGCCCAGCGAGGTAGTGGTCGTTTCGACGGCCGACTGCACGGCTTCCAGATCCGCGATATCGACCTTGACGGTCTGCACATTATCGTCCGCTGCCAGGGTCTGCTTTGCCTGGTTCAATACTGCATCGTCGATGTCCCAGATCGCGACTTTGGCGCCGCCGGCCAACAGCCGTTGGGTAACTGCATAGCCAATGCCTTGTGCGCCGCCGGTGACCACGGCTACACGCCCTTTCAAATCGTACTGATTCATTCTGAGTCTCCGTTTTTCTTGCTGGACCGTTCCCTGCATACGAGCAGGCTTGCCCTGCCGGGCCTGCCTGCCACGTCTATCGCGGGGATGTCTCTGCCGCGTGCGTCAGGCCGCGACGACTTTCTGCTGTTGTTCGCCCAGACCGTCAATGCCCAGACGCATGGTTTGCCCAGCGCGCAGATACACCGGTTGCGGTTTGATGCCCATGCCTACACCGGGAGGCGTGCCGGTGGAAATCACATCGCCAGGATTCAAGGTCATGAACCGGCTGAGATACGCGACGATCTGAGGAACATTGAAAATCATGGTCGAGGTATTGCCGTCCTGGTACCGTTTGCCATCGACTTCGAGCCAAAGTTTCAGATTGTGGGGGTCTGGCACTTCGTCCTTGGTCACGAGCCAAGGGCCGGTGGGGCCGAATGTGTCGCAACCCTTGCCCTTGTCCCAGGTGCCGCCACGCTCGATCTGATAGGCCCGCTCGGACACATCGTTCACAACGCAGTAGCCCGCCACATAGTCGTAGGCGTCGGCTTCCTCGATATAGGAAGCAGTTTTGCCGATCACCACGCCCAGTTCAACCTCCCAATCGGTCTTTTCTGATCCGCGCGGAATCTTGACGTCGTCGTTCGGACCGACAATAGCTGAAGTCCATTTGTTGAATACGACCGGCTCAGCAGGAATGGGCATGCCGGATTCCGCGGCGTGGTCCGCATAATTCAGGCCAATGCAGACAAACTTGCCGATCGCGCCCACGCAAGGACCCAGACGAGGCTGGCCGGAGACCAAGGGCAATTGGCTCAGATCAGTTTTCTGCAGCGTGCGGAAAGCGTCGCTGGCGAGAAAAGCGCCGTCTACGTCCTGGGTCAGACTGGAAATATCACGGATCTGCCCTTGGGCGTCCAACACACCGGGGGCCTCGCGGCCCGGCTGACCATAGCGCAACAGCTTCATTCTTGTCTCCTGGTTGATGCAAATTTGAACTTGCAGGAGTCTATCCCTCTGCGGTGCGCTATCGTTATGCGAGTTGGTGGACTCAGAATACAAAATGGAATCTCCGGACAAACCCCATCAGTGTTTACCCGAATTAGCGAGCTTGCATGAAATCGGCTCCCGGCTGAAATTTCGACAACTGAAGCTCTTGATCGCCATCGAAGACATGGGCTCTGTCCATCGGGCGGCAGAGTTGCTGCACATGTCTCAGCCAGGGGTAAGCAAGGCGCTGAAGGAAATCGAAGATGCAATAGGCGCGACGCTGTTTGCCCGTTCCCCTCAGGGGCTGCTGGCAACCGATATGGGCCGCTGTGCGATTCGTCATGCGCGTTTGATGTATGCCAGCCTCGCGCACATGCATGATGAACTGGGCTCGCTCTCGCGCGGCGGCGGCCTGCGTATCGCCGTCGGAACAGTGGCAGGTGCGTTAGCTGCCGTGTTGGCCGATGCCCTGGTCGCCTTTCGTCGAGCCTATCCGACGGTGCGCATTGATCTGTATGAGGATACGAGCGCACACCTGCTGGAACAATTACAGAGCGGTGCAATCGATATGGCACTGTGCCGGACATCCGTTGCGACGCATCCGGGGTCGTTTCATTTTGAGTGGCTGTGCGACGAGGTCGTGGGAGTCGCGGCGTCCCCCTCTCATCCACTGGCCGATGCGCAAACCGTCACGCTGGCACAAGCCGCGCAATACCCATGGATCCTGTTTCCTGGCCATATGCCCCTGCGTACGCTGCTGGAGCGAGAAGCGGCCAGCCAGAATGTAGCCATACGCAGCTTCATCGAAACATCGTCTACGTTCGCGACCGCATTGCTGCTACATAAGAGCAACGAGATCATTGCGCTGTTCTCGGGCGAAACCATCGATTTTTTCGAACAATCCAAGACATTGCGGCGGCTCAAACTGAAGATCAAGTCAACGGCCGAACCTTACGGCATTGTGATGCGTGCGGGCTTTACGCAAACACCGACCGTGCATCGATTGTGTGAATTCATCCGGATGCACGCGCCGCGGTCTGCTCGGGACTGATCCGGGGCACCACGATTCCGCAGGGGAAACCCGGCTCGGAATTTGCACTATCAGCTTGTGTTCAGCATTTCTAGGCATCCTAGGCAGGTGCAACATCGCCCTGAACACCAAGGAGACACCATGCCCAGGAAAATTCTTGGCACATTCGCCCTATCCGCGTTAGCCCTATGCGCAATGAATGCGCACGCCGCAGACGCGTGGCCCAGCAAGCCGATCACCATCGTTGTTCCCTTCTCCCCAGGAGGCGCCAACGATTTGGTAGCCCGGCTATATGCCAAGCAGATTGCCAACGATCTCAACGCCAATGTCATCGTCGAGAACCGCGCGGGCGCAGGCGGCATCGTGGGTGCAGCCTATGTAGCGCGTACACCGCCTGATGGCTATACGTTTTTGGCGGCCTCCAACGGCACGGTCACCAACAGTCTGATACGCTCGGACCAACCATATAAAGACGAGGAAATCGAGCCGGTAGCCTTGTTGTCTATCGTACCCTCCGTCATCGTTGCAAACCCGTCCAACCCGGCGACCGATCTGAAGGATCTGGTCGAACGCGCGAAGAAAGCGGGGAATCAACGTATCACCTTCTCCACAGCAGGCATGGGCAGTACGCCTGACTTTGTCGGCGCCATGGTCAAGCTGGAAACCGGCCTCAACGTGCAGCAGATCCCATACAAGAGTGGATCGGAAGGTGTCACCGCTGTCGTCGGCGGGCAGACTGATATGACGTCCGAAGCCAGCATCGTGACGTTGCCACTGATCAAAGCGGGAAAACTTAAAGCGCTGGCCACCACCTGGGACAAAATGCCCTCGGCGCCCGAGATCAAATCCACTGCGGAATTAGGGTTCCCCAATATACGCATCGGCCATTGGGAGGGCCTGTATGCCCGTGCAGGCACATCGCCAGATATCCTGGATAAAGTGAATGCCGCCGTTCGCAAGGCATCGCAATCCAAGGAGGTTTTGGATACATTGAACGCGAGCAGCATCGTACCCGGCACGATGGACCGCGCTGAGTTCACCAAATTTACTCAAGACGAGCGTACAAGATTGGGCAAGGTGGTGAGGGCTGCGCATATGCAGCCCGATTGATACGGTACGCAACGTCCATTTAGCGTGAGCAACCAGCCCCTTGTAAATACTGGATGAGGTCGTCGACGGACACGACATCCGCGAATTGTCTGTCCATATCAAAGAGGCTGATTGCATGCGAAATCGCGATTCGATCAAAGACGGCTTCTTGGGGAACGATGGTACGAAAATTGTAGGAAGACGAATCGAACACGGTTGCCCGAATGCAGTTGCTGGTGGCGCCGCCCACGACAATCACCGTGTCGATTTTTCGTTCGACGAGATAGCCCAGCAGCGGCGTCCCATGGAACCCGCTGGGCTTCTTTTTGACAAACGTGACGTCGCTTTTTCCGGGTTTCAGCTCGGGAACGAGCTCTGCGCCTAACGTACCGGCCAAGCACCAATGCTCACTGTCGAGCAAGTCGCGCTTACGGCCATAGACGCCTATGTCATTCCCATTAGGGTCGAGCTCAAAGGTAGTGAAAAAGCACGGCACATCGCTTTTCTGTGCCTGCTCGACCACTCGCTGAATCTGACGTACTGCCGCACGGCCAATAGCGCCGCAGCTGGAAGGCCATGCCGAGTCGTTCCCTTCTTCGCCGACCATGTAGCGTTGCGCGTCAATGACGACGACAGCCGGCTTTTCTCCGTAGCCCATGCGGCGGGCGAAGCGGCCACGCTCCAGAACGGCCCTGTCACTGTCAACCAGATACTTTTCCCACGGTTTGCTGTTCATTGATCTCACGCCATATGAAGTAAATTGAGCCCAGACGTTGTCTCAGGCAACAGACATCTGATGCGCAAACGATAACAACCTGGCCTCGGCCAGCGGCCTGCCGATGACCTGGACGCCAACCGGCATACCGTTCGCGTCTCGCCCCACAGGCATGGTCAGTACCGGCACGCCTAAATAACTGAACGGTCGAGTTAGCCGAGTGATGGCGCTCACGACATTGAAGACACTGCCCGCTTTCTCCATATCTGCGTCGACACGCAACGGGACAGGAATAGGGACAGTCGGACACAGGATCAGATCCACGTTCGCCATCGGACCGTCCAAGAATTCCCGCAGTATCCGCGCGCGAACCATCATGGCTTCCAGATACCGCACAGCGGGCACATGCAGTCCTGGCTCTGTACGCGAATACACCGCTTGAGAATAGGCGTCGGCATGGCTTCGCATCCATTGGCCGTGCAATGTCGCTGCCTCGACCTTGGAGATGACGTCACCCATGGCATAGCAGGCGGAGAGTTGCGGAAAATCCACGGCACTCACATTGCCAAAGAGGCGTTCGACCTGGCCGGCGAAAGCCTGGAAGACCGATTCGATCTCTGGATCGCATGCCTCGGCGCCATGGAGATTCAAGACGGCGACTCGGCTCTTTTCTGCTGCAACGTCCAGCAAAGCAGGATAATCGGGCACCGCCGCCCCCAAGGAAGATGGATCATCTTGATCATGTCCAGCCACTGCCTGTAGAACGATGGCGCAGTCTTCTGCGGTCCGCGTCAATGGACCGACGCAGTCCAATGAATAGGCTCGGGGAAAACATCCGCTGCGCGAGATACGGCCGTACGTCGGTTTCAATCCGAACAACCCTTGCACGGATGCAGGCAACCTTATCGAGCCTCCGGTATCGCTACCCAGAGAAGCGAAAACCGCACCCGACGCGACGGCCGACCCTGACCCGCTGGACGAGCCGCCGGAGATCCGCGCTGGATCCAGGGCATTGCAGCAGTCGCCGAACGAGGGATTCTGGCCCGTCGGACCTGCAACCATCTCGTTCAAATTCAATGCGCCTATTGTGACAGCCCCCGCCGCCTTTAAGCACTGGATGACATGGGCGTCACGCGAGGCCGTGACGGCGGGGCGTGCTCGGGAGCCTATGGTCGCAGCATGCCCTTCAATTTCAAAACAGTCTTTGTGTGCCAGCGGGATTCCGTGCAACAGGCCGCGGGTTTTCCCCTGCGCACGCTCTACGTCGGCGGCACGGGCTTGAGCCATCGCGCCATCGGCCCAGATTTCGATGAAAGCGTTAAGCGATGGCTGGCTCTCAATGGCGCGGGCGATACTCTGCGCAGTCAATGTCTCGGCGTTAAGTTCGCCGTTTTGCATTTTCTGTACCGCTTGCGCCAAGGTCAACTCCTGACCCGCCGATAAACGCCGCGAACTGTCGATTGCCTGAGGTGACCTGGATCCATGACGATCCGCTCTGGGCTGTAGCGCATTGCTGGAATCGCTCGCCCGCAGCTGAGCTACCTGGAAGTCTGCCGGTTGACCATAAGGACTGATACCCTCGCCCACACTCGCTCGGACCGAGGAGTTCAAGCGCTCTACTTCCGACGCGACTATTGCCGGGTCGGTGCGGGAGGGAGTTCCATGCATGTGCGCAGTACTAGTCGCCAGGTACTGTGTGATAGCTTGCTTGACGCTCTGCATCCCTGGCTTCTCCCCGCCCCTTGATACTGTAGTCATCACCGCTCCAATAAAGTCGGAATATGCAAAAGGCAGATTTACTGCGGACGTATGCCTGCGGCTTGCGCCGTTTCCGTCCACTGATCCACATCGGATTCAAGCAATTTTTGCAGTTCCTCAGGTGTCGAGGCTTGCGGACGAGCGCCTGCAGTATGAAGAAATTTGGCAAATTCCTCGGTCGAGATGGCTTCTTTGATTTCCGCGTTCAGCCGATCACGGATCGCGCCATCGACCCCTTTCGGAGCAAAGACCCCCCACCACACATTCACCACGTAATCCAGTCCCGTTGCCTCTTTTACGGTCGGAATATTGGGATAGTCAGGTTCGCGCTCTGCTCCGGTGAAAGCCAGCTTGGGAAGCTGATCCGTAGGCGTCCCGTTGATCGACGCCATAGTGGTAATGATCATGTCCAGCCGGCCGGCGACCAGGTCTAGTTGTGCAGGCGAGATACCCTTGTAGCCCACGGTCTGCATTTTTACGCCTGCTTTATTGGCGAGCAACTCTGTCGCCATCTGGGAGCTATCCCCCAGGCCCGCGCTGCCAAAATTGATCTGGCCAGGGTGTTCCTTGGCGTAGGCCAGCAGCCCTTTCATGTCCTGTGCCGGAAAGTCCTTCCGCGTCAGCACCACGAACGGCGCGCTCGCCACCATGGAGACGGCATCAAATGCAGTCTTGGGATCGTACGGTGTCTTTTGAACTGCCGCCGAGGTTGCCAGGGAGCCGGAAACAAACAGGAATGTATAGCCGTCGGGCGCAGACGTCGCCACGTAACCCGATCCCACCACGCCGCCCGCGCCGCCCTTGTTCTCGACAATGAACGACTGGCCGGTATTTTTGCTCATACTGTCGGCCAGCTTGCGGGCAATCACATCGTTACTGCCGCCCGGTGCAAACGGAACAATCAGCCGGACTGGCCGTTGCGGCCAATCGGCAGCGGCCGCCACACTGCTGACCGGCAGCCCAGCTGTTGCACCCAAGGTGCCGGTCAACACAAAACTCGATAGTATCTTCAGGGTACGGCGCTTGGACATGCTGGACTCCTAGCAAGGTAATACCAACAACAAGGATTGAAGTAAGTACTGCTCCGTTTACATCGCGTGAGTTATCTCATCTAAGGTCAGGCAGGCTTATTGCCATGGCCCGCCTCGATCTCGCTATCTGAGTATCCCAGCTCTCGCAGAATTGCACTCGTGTGCTCGCCCAAACCAGGAGCACTACGGAGTTCGCGCTGGCTCGGTGCTGCCCCGAACGAAATCGGATTGGCAATGGTCTTATACGGCCCCAGAGCGGGATGCTCATGCTCACCGATAAACCCCTGCTCCAGAACTTGAGCATCCTCAAAAACGTCCTCGACATTCCGCACGACAGAGCATGGCACCTGATCGCCGAAAAGCACTTCCCATTCCTCGGCCGTCCGCTTCAACAAGGCTTCGCGCAGTATGGGCAATAATTCGTCCACATGGACTGCACGCTTCTTGACAGAGTCGTAGCGCTCGTCGTCCGCCAGTGCCGGCCGGCCGACCAAGGTGCACAGTGATCGCCAGAAATGCGGCGTGTTCGCGGAAATATATAGATGTCCGGCGCGAGTTGGATGAATTCCCGTAACACCGCCCGATCTCATATCGCGGTTGATACTGCGTGGCTCGTTCTCGGCCACGACCAATCTGGCCGCCTGCATGGCCAATGCGCTGCCCAACAGGGAGACTGAAACGTGTTGGCCTTCTCCGGTACGTTCACGTTGCAACAAGGCTGCCGTCACACCGTTGGCCAACATCGCAGCCCCGTAGTAGTCCACGACTGAGCCATAAACGATCTTTGGATCATCCGTCGTCCCCTGCGACGAACAAATACCTGTTCGGGCCTGCAGCACCTGGTCATATCCCGCCCGGTTCGCCAACGGCCCGCTCTGGCCATAGCCTGTCAGCGAGCAGTAGATCAGCTTTGGATTGTGGGCGCGCAGCGTGCCGTAATCGATACGCAAGCGCGCGGGAACAGAAGGCCGAAAATTATGAACGACCACATCTGCTTGCTTGACCAGGCGGATAAAAACTTCGTAGCCGAATGTGCTCTTCAGATCGAGACAAACGCCGCGCTTTCCTCTATTTACACCCAGGAAAGCGCGGCTTTCTCCCAAGAGGGTCGAAGGATATTTGCGCAGATTATCGCCCTCGGGGGGTTCGACCTTGATGATCTCCGCCCCCATGTCCGCCAGGAGATTGCAACCGTATGGGCCGGCGATATACGCGCTGAGGTCCAACACTTTGAAGCCGGCTAAGGGAAAGCTATTGTTCATAGACATACTCGCAGCGGTTTTCTACAACGAATTGATGCATGCTCACTGGCCAGCCGATTGCGCGAGAATGGCCCGCGCACGTTCAATGAATGGGCCGTCGATCATCTTGCCCTCCAACATGTAGGCGCCGTTGACGTCGTTCTGCTCGGCCGATTCCACTACTTTCGCGGCCCAGCGGATCTCCGCCTCCGTAGGGCTGAACACGTCGTTGGCAATGGCGACTTGATTGGGATGGATGCATGTCTTGCCTAGAAATCCCGCTTGGCGTGCCCGCCAGGCCTCTTGGCGATAACCTTCGGCATTGGCGACATTGGTGTAGGCCGTGTCGTAGGCAATCTTGCCTGCGGCTCCCGCCGCGATGCGCATCTGCATCATCACCGTGTGCACATTCTGGGCGTCTTCGCGGGCGATGCCCAAGGGCTCGAATAAATCTCCCAGCCCCAACTGAAGTCCCCAGACCTGTTGATGAGCCGCTGCGATTTCGGCCGCATTCAAGAGCGCCCTAGGGGTTTCGATGTTTGCCAGGACACGGATATCGAGTTTCCCGCCTTCTCGGGCCGTCTGTTGGGTTCGTGCGTCCAACATGGCAGTAAAACGAAGCACGTCCTCGACCGTATCGGTTTTGGGAATGTTGAGGATATCGACCCCAGCCACGCAGGAAACAATGAGGTCGTTTTCAGTATGGCCAGTTTCAAGCGCGTTGACACGAACGATGATGCTTTTTCTGCCTTCGTGACGCAGCGAGTGGAATTCATCGGTACTGAAGAAATTCGCCAGGCATTCCCGCGCGTACGCTTTCTTGCTTTCCAGTACAGCATCCTCGAGATCAAAACAGATCGCGTCCGCCGCGCTCTTGAGCGCCTTGGCGAATAGCTCAGGCCGGGAAGCCGGTACAAATAACTTGCTGCGCATAGGTCCCTCTCATATCCATGAGCATTCATGCTATCGGGACATAGATGGTTTTAGGGCGCTTGCAAGCATGATCAAAAGATAGCTATCCTATCTTTTCCCTCTTCGCCCAACCGAGCCTTTGCGCAACGGATGAACACCAAACTATTACATACGCTGTTGGCTGTTCATCGCTACGGCTCCATGGCGGAGGCCGCTCGACGATTGAATCTGACCCATGGCGCCATTGCCCAGCAGATACGCACATTAGAGGGCGATCTGGGTGTCGAGTTGGTACGCCGCGCAGGCAAAGTCGTGCATCTCACACAGGCTGCTCACCGGATTCTGGACGCCTCGCAGAAAATCATCGACGAAGTCGACTCGCTGGCGGCGTTGGCCAATACTGACGAACTCAGGGGCGAGCTCAGCCTGGGAACAGGCAATACTGTCCTGGCAGGCAAAATCCCCGACATTCTCGAAGCGCTGAACAGCCAATATCCCGAGATCCGAGTACGGATCATGTCCGGGCAGTCCCCCGACTTTCACACACAGGTCGAACGAGGCACGTTGGATGCTGCGATCGCCATCGAGCCATCATTTACGCCATCAAAGGTCATGGGGTGGCATTTGCTTTGCGATGAGCCTTTCGTCCTGATTGCCTCCCGCAAGCATGAGGGTGCCGACCCGCACCTGTTGCTTGAGCGGGAGCCATTCATACGCTATCACCGGGAAAGCTGGGCAGGCCAACAGATCGAGACTTATCTGCGCCAGAACAGCATCGTCCCCAAAGAGCGATTCGAACTCGCCTCGACGGAGGCCATCACTCGCCTGGTACACAAAGACCTAGGCGTGTCGATCGTACCTAGCGCGTGGCATCAATGGCAAAACGGCCTGAACGTTGTCAGCGTTCCGTTGAAAACGCCATGTAAACCGCGCCGATTTGGATTGATCTGGCTCCGGTCATCACCGCGCCTGCGTTTGATAGAAGCCTTTCTCGACGCCGCGGTGCGGGTCTACCAGCGGGATGCTCAAAGCTCAGTCCATTCTCTCAACAAATTGTGATAGCAATTCGTCAGCGACAGCGTCTGCTCGGTTTCCCCTAACTGAGCACGCAGTTGCTGAATGGTCTGATCGAGCTCGAACAGCATCTGCCGCCGGTTATGTTCGCGGATCATGCTCTGAATCCAGAAGAACGACGCCACGCGTGCGCCCTGCGTCACGGGGGTGACGCAATGCAGACTGTTGGCGGGATACAGGATCATGTCGCCGGCGGGCAGTTTGACGAGATGCTCGCCATACAGATCTTTCACGACGAGTTCGCCACCCTCATAGTCGTCGGGATCGCAGAGAAACAGCGTTGCCGACAAGTCCGTGCGTAACCAACCCGGTGCCGCCGGGAAACTGCGCACGGCGCCATCGACGTGAAAACCGTAGGTTTCTGCAGACTCGTAACGATTGAACAACGGCGGAACGGTACGCAGAGGCAACGCGGCCGCAAAGTACAGCGGGTTGCGGGCCAAGGCTCGCAATACGGTCTCGCCCAGTTCCCGGGCCAGATCTGACGATTCGGCCAGTTGGCGATTGCGTTTGACGTTCGCGCCTTGGCTGCCGACGGTGGCGCGGCCATCTACCCATTCAGCCGCGTCCAGACGGCGGCGCATGTCTCGAACCTCGTCTTGTGTCAGGATCTGGGGTATATGCAGCATGATGAATGTTCCGCTAAAAATGCAATAACCGCCGTGACAGGCAGGACTGTAGTCCACCCGCCGCGGCGGCGTTCAACATCCGTCTGCGCGAATCAGAAATGAATGTTGGCCGTCAGCAATACGGTACGAGGCGCGCCAGGGAAATAGCGGTAGCCGCTCTTGTTGATCGCAGCAACGTACTCTTTGTTAAAGAGATTGTAGACGTTGAACTGGAAGTCCAGGTTCTTGTTGACCTCATAGCCCGCCATGGCGTCAAAGACCCAATACGAACGAACGTATTCCGGCGTGCCCACGGCGCCGTCGGAGCCGCGCTCCATGCTGCCGATATAGCGCGCGCCGCCGCCCAAGGTAAAGCCGCCGGGCAAACGATACGTGCTCCACATCGAAAACGCGTGCTTCGGCGTGTAGGTCAGGTTGTTGGAGCCGTTGTTGGTCACAGAGGGACCGTCTTCGACTGTCGCGTTCTGAATCGTGTAGCCCGCGCTCACCGACCAGTTGTCCGTGATCTGACCGCTGGCGCCCAGCTCCAGGCCCTGCACACGTTTCTTGGCGGTCTGGCTGTAGGTGCCATCGACGTCTTGCTGGACTTCGTTGTCGACTTCGGTGCGGAACAAGGCAGCACTGAGCAGCAGTTGACGATCAAAGAGTTCCCATTTGGTCCCCAGCTCGGCTGTCTTGGCTTTTTGCGGTGCGAAGTCCACGCGGTTGGCGCTATTGCCGCTGCCTTCGGCAGCCAGCTGGAAATTCGATCCACCGGGAGGCTGCTGCGATACACCATAGTTCACATAGACGTTGCCGTTAGGCGCGACGCGATACAGAGCACCGAGTTTCCAATTCACGAGGTTGCCGGAAATACGCTCATCGACCGTCGTAATGGGCGTACCCGTCGGGGCACCGTTGCACGCCACCGCGTTGCGGCCCGAGCCGCCGCATGCGGTAGCGCTATCGTATTTCGTACGGTAGTGATCTAGACGGATACCGCCATTGATTTGCCACTTATCAGTCAACTCGACGGTATCAAAAGCATAGACGGCAAATGTGTCAGTCTTGCCGTGAGCATCTGCGCCGTTATTGTGAATACCTTCGGCGTGAATGCTGTTATCCGGATGATAAATATTGACCTTCGGATACGTCGGAGACGTCATTCCGAAATTGTCCTGCATTTCACTTGTAAACTCGAAACCCGTGCTCAGATCGTGCTTGAACGAGCCCGTACTAAATTTGGCGGTTAGGTTAGTTTGATTGGTCCAAATACGATTGTTGGAATTCTTCAGGTTCGCCGACCGATACATCTCCCAGGTAGAGGGATCATTCGGATCGCCAATTACGTTAGGCGTGGCCGGCGTACCGCTCGCGCCGCCCGCCATAAAGGAAGTCAACAGATAGTTCTGCTTGGTACGCGACCAACGCGTCACATTGCGCACCGTCACGTTGTCATTAATGTCGTGCTCCAAACGCAACGTTGCCATATCTGTCGTCGCGTCATCGTGATCCGACTGGGTACCGTAGAAATTATTCGTATCTACCTTGTCGGCCCCCTCCAAAAATGACATTGCGCCACCCGGTGAGTGATAGCCGGGCAAGCCTATTGTCACAACACCACCATCAGGCACATTGTTTTGTTTGACGTGCAGGAAATCTATATATACGCGAGTGTCCGTGCCCAGACCGAAGGCAAGCGAAGGCGCGATACCCCAGCGCTTGTTCTGGACTTCGTCACGGCCAGCAACATCGGTATCTAAGCCCATGACGTTCAAACGGAACGCAGACGTCTCGCCAATTGCTTGATTCCAGTCGATCGTCCCTCGCTTGTACCGTGCGCTACCGATGCCAATGCTCGCATCAAAGCTGTTATCCAATCGAGGCTGCTTGCTGACCAGGTTGATCGAGCCGCTGGGCGCGCTACGGCCATAGTCCGAACCGGACGGCCCCTTGATCACCTCGACGGCCTCGGTATTGAACATATCTCGAGTCGTGCTGGAAATATCGCGAATGCCATCGACGTAGATGCTATTAGACGTATCAAATCCACGTAGATAAATCGCATCGCCCGTCGAGGTATTACCGTTCTCCCCCGCGTAGAACGTACCTGCGCCCGCCACATTACGCATGGCCTCAGTCAGCGTCGTGGCCTGCTGGTCCTTCATCATCTGCTCGGTCACCACCTGCACTGTCTGCGTCGTATCAACCAGTGGTTGAGTGAACTTTGCGGACTCGAGCTTGTTGGCTTTGTAGGAATTGGTGTCCTCGCCAATGACTTTCACAGGCGACAGCGTCTTGACGTCAGACCCCGCGGTCTGGGCCATGGCGGCGCCCGGTTGGCTCAACATGAGCGTCGCCAGAACTGAGGCAGCAGCGCTGCCCGCTAGCGAGCCCTGGCTCAGCGGACGCACCGGAGCGCATTTTCGGTTTTTTATGTATTGCATTCGGCTTCTCGTGGGAATAGACGACCCGTCCGTGCCTGATGGCGCGGTCGTTACTACGAATTACATAGAACAGAGAATCGAATGCTAAATAAAAATGATTTACATTAATCTGAACAGCAGCTGAAATGTTGTAATACGGTGACGCAGACAAAATATCGCTAAAAGTTGCTTTAAATTCGCCATTTTTATTAAACGCCGCCTAAATAGAAGTCATATTCGACGATTTCAAAATGAACCGTCGACATGCATTGACATACATGCCCTGAAAAAGGCGACAGGCCGAGGGCTTTTCGAGCGCTAATTTGCCAGACGAAAGCCCTCGTAGGGCTGCTACTTTTGCGACTGAGCCCGCAAAGCCGTCAGAGTCGTACGAGGTGAAATGGCATCCTGACTGATGCACAGCTCGATCAGCGCCGGCTGCCCCGCCGTTCGTGCGCGCTCAAAAGTCGCGGCGAAATCCTCGGTGCGCTCGACCCGCTCGCCTGCCGCGCCGTAGGCACGCGCCAAGGTCACGAAATCCGGATTATGCAGATCAGTGGCGCACACCCTACCCGGGTAGTGACGTTCCTGGTGCATGCGAATGCTGCCGTACATGGCGTTATTGACCACGATAAAGATCACGTTCAGGCCATACTGCACCGCTGTCGCCATCTCTTGGCCATTCATGAGAAAGCACCCGTCCCCGGCAAAGCACACTACCGTGCGCTCCGGGTGACACAGCTTGGCCGCGATGGCCGCCGGCACCCCGTAGCCCATCGTGCCACTGGTAGGAGCCAGTTGGGTGCGTATGCCGCGATACTGGTAAAAACGTTGCACCCAGAGGGTGTAGTTGCCTGCACCGTTTGTAATGATGCTATCTGCCGGCAAGGTATCGCGCAGATACTTGACGGCTTCTGCCAGGTTCACGTCGCCCGGCATGGGTGTAGGCTCGAGATTGCGCAGATAATCCGCGCGAGCGTCCTCCGCCCAGGATGACCAGTTGCAATCAGCAGGCGCAGGCAACTGCGCCAATTGCATGGCAAAAGGCTCCATGCAGGAATTGATGGCCAGATCTGCTTGATAGACGCGGCCCAGTTCCTCGGCATCGGCATGGACATGGATAAGCCGCTGGCGCGGCCGTGGCACCTCAAACAAGGCATAGCCGTTTGTCGTGGTCTCGCCCAATCTCGGACCGATGGCAAGCACCAGGTCCGCATCGGCGATGCGCTTGGCCAGCTTGGGATCCATGCCCAGGCCGGCTTCGCCAATATAACGATCGTGACAATTGTCGATCAGATCCTGGCGGCGAAACGCGCAAGCGACAGGCAGTTGAAAAGTCTGAGCAAACGCGGCGACGTGCGCGCTGGCCTCTGCCGTCCAGCCGCCGCCACCTAACAGCACCAGAGGACGCTGAGCATGCATCAGCATGACAGTAAGCTCGGTCATCGCTTGCGCAGAAGGAGCCGCCTGTGCCAAACGATAGGCGGGCGCGTCCGCCACCATGACCTGTTCGGCCAACATGTCCTCGGGCAACGCCAACACCACGGGCCCCGGCCGTCCCGACATGGCGATATGAAAGGCTCGGCTGATGTATTCCGGAATACGGCGCGGGTCGTCGATCTGCTCGACCCATTTGGCAATGTGGCCGAACATGTGGCGATAGTCGATTTCCTGCCACGCCTCGCGTCCGAAACAATCTCGCGCTACCTGCCCGACAAAGACGATCAACGGCGTGGAATCCTGCCGGGCAGTGTGAATACCTATACTGGCATTGGTCGCCCCCGGTCCGCGCGTCACAAAGCAGATGCCGGGGCGGCCAGTGAGTTTTCCATAGGCCTCTGCCATATGGGCAGCGCCCCCTTCCTGGCGGCAAACGACCAATTGCATCACGTCCTGGCGTTCATAGAACGCATCGATTGCGGCGAGGAAGCTTTCCCCTGGCACACAAAACGCCGTGTCTACGCCGTGAATCCGCAGACTATCAACCAAAACTTGCCCACCCGTACGGGATACGGTTGTGTTGGCGGGAACATTCATTCATTGCTCCGAGAAGTATTAAAAAACCGCCGCGGGCACGGCAGGCATCAATGCATTCAGTTGGTTCAGCCCGGCGCTCACAGGCAGGTCAGCACGGCTTAAATAGGCAGGGCTCAAATCGGCGATATCGGGACACCCCAACAACGCAAGGTCTACATCAATTTCTCGGGTCAACAAGGCCAGTGCCTGAGCAACGCCGCTCTGCCCGCCGGCTGCCAATCCATACATGGCAGCACGGCCAATGAAAACGGCATCGGCGCCCAGCGCCATCGCCTTTAGCACATCGGTGCCACGCCGCACGCCACTATCTAGCAAGACAGTCAGCCCCGATGCGGCGGCCACGATTTCCGGCAACGCATCCAAAGGAGCAACAGCACCATCCAACTGGCGCCCTCCATGGTTGGATACGAATATTCCGTCCAAGCCCAACGCATGAGCATGTTGCGCATCCTGTACACGCAAGATTCCCTTTACCAACAGCGTGCCCGGCCAACGGTCCCGGATCCAAGCAATGTCATTCCAGGTCATCGCAGCACGGCCGGCTCTGTGATCGCCCTTGGCTGCGGCGATGATGGGACCGCCACGCTGTGCGGTGAAATTCTCGAAATGCGGCATGCCGCGCTTTAGCAAGGTCTGCGCAAAGGTCGACATCAACCAGCGCGGCCGAATCATGCCGCCACAAATCAAGCGTGGCGATAGCTTGAGTGGAATGCTGAAGCCATTGCGTAATTCGTTCTCACGCGCCGAGGCTATGGGTACATCTACCGTTACCACCAGCACCTTGACACCGGCATTCCACACTCTACGCAACAATGGCTCGATGACGTGCTTATCGGCAGGTAAATAGCCTTGATACCACATGTCCGGATTCGCTTGAGCCACCTTTTCCAATGGAGTGGTGGACGCCGCACTCAATACGAACGGAATCCCCGCTTCATACGACGCACGAGCCAAAGCCACGTCGCCCTCGAAGGCGCACAGGCCGGCAACGCCCATGGGACTGATCCCCAGAGGGGCATTGTATTGCCGGCCAAACAATGTGACGCCCAATTGCCGCTGCGACACATTGACCAGCGGCCGTGGCAGAAACCGCCAACGAGAAAATGCCTCGCGATTCGCCCGCATGGCGGTTTGATCTTCGCTGCCGCCATGTACATAGCCATAGATACTGGGCGGCAGGCGCCGTTGGGCGGCACGCTGCAGATCCGCAATTGACAACGCGCTGGGCCTGCACCACATGTCAGGCCTCTGCCTGGGCAGGCGCTGTTTGTTCCAGCCGACCGACGGTCTCCGGAATGATCAAAGCACCCAAGACAAACAATACGCTGATGGCGCCAGCGAATATGCCAAGGGTCGAGGGCAAATCAGCAGGCGTGGCCGCCACCAGCGACACGAATGTCGGCATCATGCCGCCTATCGCAAAACCGATATTCCACGACAGACCCGTACCGGTAGCGCGAATCGACGTCGGGAAGCGTTCATTGAGGAAAATCAGGATAGGCGCAAAACTGGCACAACCCAAACCAGCCAATAGCACTGCGTAGATCCCAAGCGCCATGGGCGTTTGCGCGGTTTGCATCGCGGAATATAAGGCAGGCAAACCAAAGATCTGCAATACGCCCACGGCCAGGAACGCACGCTTGCGACCTATAAACGTGCTCAAATGACCCACAATGATCGACACCACGACAACGATTGCAGAGCATGCCATCAGGATGTTGGCGGCAACATCGCTGGGCGCCTGATTGACGACTTTGAGAAAAGTCGGCAAATAGCCCGAGGTGAGGTAATAACCGCTGCCGCCACCAATGGTCAGCAGCAAATTGACGAACAGCACCGAACGGTATTCACCGGAAAACAGCGTGCGCACGGGGGATCGCACAGTGCCTGCCGTTACGTCGTGACGAGCCTGCTGCGCGCGTGCCGCTTTCTCGGCCGCAACCTTTTTCCACAACGGAGATTCCTCGAGGCGGTTGAAAATAAACAGGCCCAATACCGAACTGATGATGCCCGTAAAGAACATGCAGCGCCATCCCCAGACATCAAACTGATCTCCCGGAAAGATGTGCGACATCGCCATATAGACGAGAGACGCCAATAACGCGCCAATACCTGCGCCGCCGCCGCCGACCAACCCTGACACCGCTCCGCGATAGCGAGGCGAAACCGACTCCGTACCGATCGTATGCGTCGATGCGACCACGCCACCGACAAAGACGCCCTGCACCAAGCGCAACACAATGAACAACACCGGTGCCAATAGACCCACCTGCGCCACCGTGGGCAACAGGCCGAATGCAGCGGTGGAAAAACCGACGCCCACCACGGCCACGATCATGGCGCCTTTGCGCCCCTTTCGATCGGCGTAAGAACCGAACCACGCCGAGCCCAATGGCCGCATCAATAATGTCACCGCAAAAGAGGCATACACGGCAGCCAAAGACAGCATGGCGTGCTCCGAGGGGAAGAACAAGCGTCCCACTACCGGTGCCACATACAACAACACGAAAAGGTCAAACAGGTCGAGGGCCCATCCCATGCAAGAGGCAACCACGGCTCCCGCCACCTGCCTGTTGTTGCCTGCCTCGCTCTGCGATGCAGACTGCTGCACGCTTGTCGACATTTTTTTGCTCCTTTGGATGATTTGATTCGTAGCGACGAGAATTTTTCTATGCCGATCAGCGGATGGCGTCGGCGATCTTCTCGGCGATCATGATGGTTGGAATATTTGTATTGGCCGACGGCAAATGCGGCATCAATGACGCATCGACGACGCGTAGCCCCTGCGTGCCATGTACTCGGCCTTGGTTATCGGTCACGGCGCGAGCGTCAGTAGCTAACCCCATGCGGCACGTGCCGCTGGCATGCCACACACCGAACACCTGGCGGCGGATGAAAGCGGTCAATTCCTGCTCATTGCCCAGCAGATCCGACATCTTGCGTCCGCCGTTGAACGAACGGCTGATCAGAGCCCGGCGCAACGGTGCAGGAGCATCGAGCGCGAGGCCTAACACACGGGTCAGGCGCTCATTGGCCGGGGTATAACGGCTGAGCGCTTTGACGCGCGGCGAAAAAGCGGCGGGAAAGAAATCGCGTTCGTCCTGCCCCAGGCCGCTGGCCCGAACCGTGTTGGCCAGCAAGCGCACCCCCTGAATCAAGCGCGCTACATCGCGGGGATCGTCCAACAGATTCAGATCGACTCGGGGAGGCACATGGGGATCGGGCGACGTCAGTGAGAGCTGCCCACGCGAATAGGGCCGGTTGCACCATAGAAAAAACAAGCCCAGGCGATTGCCGAGCGCATGCCAGGCGGCTCGCGTTGCACTGGATAAGTAAAGATCGGCGTCCTCGCAATCGGCAACGCCTGAACTCACGCGTGCAGCCATCATGCTGGCGCGCCGGCGTGTCAGTGGCACACGAAATTGCGGAGCAAGAAAATGGCAGAACGTCAGTGAGGGATGATCCTGTAATTGCCGACCGACCCCGGGTAGATGCACCGTGCTGGAAATACCCAGGCGCGCCAGACTCTCAGCATCGCCGATACCCGCATGCATCAACAAGACCGGCGATTGCAACGCACCGGCGCAGACAATTACCTCGCGTGCCCGCACGGTAAAACGTTGTCCTGCAGCATCCCGCGCGACGACGCCACTGACCCGGACGCCCTCCATCAACAAACGCAGAACTCGGGTCTTGGCATATATCCGCAAATTAGAACGGCGCCGCGTGGCCTCGTCCAGATAACCAGTGGCTGCCGAGACACGCCGGTCATCTTCATTGGAAAACGCACCTGGAAAAAATCCATCCCCGAATTCCGCATTCTGATCTTGCATCAGCGGCAGGCCCTGACTGCGCAAGCCTTTGGCAAAAGCGTCGCAAAATGGCGGCCACTGAGCAGGCGATATGCGACGTATCGCAATGGGGCCGTCACCGCCATGCAGAGGATGATCGGGAAAATCGAGGTCGCGCTCCAGTTTGCGAAAATAGGGAAGCACGTCGTCCCACCCCCATCCTTGCGCACCGTCTTGCGCCCAGCCGTCGTAATCTCGCGGCAAGCCGCGATTGGCTGATTGGACGTTGATGCTGGAGCCGCCTCCCATCACGCGCCCTTGTTCATAGACTCGACGCGCTGCATTGCGAGTCGCGGCAGCGGTCAACTCGGGCCAGATCCAACGGTCGCCGCAGAACACCGGCATGGGATAGCTGTCCAGAATCTCAGCCGGCTCGGCCCCGGGTGGCGTATCCTCGCCGGCTTCGATCAAGGCGACACGGCAATCGGAGCGCTCTGATAACCGGCGAGCCAATACACAGCCGGCCGATCCACCGCCCACAATCACATAATCGAACGCCCCCATGACGGTGTCCATCTGGATTCCCCTGACTCAGCTGCCGCGAAACTTCGGAGCACGCTTGCCATGGAACGCCTCGACACCCTCACGGAAATCGTCCGAGCTGCGCAGACGGCTATAGCAGTGGCCCTCCAGCTCGATCGACGCCGATAATGATGCATCCTCAGTGTCATTGAGCAGTTTTTTCGCCGTGCGTTGAGCGATGGGAGAAAACGCCACCAACTCGGCCACTAGCTTGTCGGTCGCAGCCTCGAGTTCATTATCGGGCACCACCTCGGTCGCCAATCCCCAATCGTAGGCTTGCTGCCCGCTGATACGGCGAGAACGCATGACCACGTCTTTGGTGCGCGTAATGCCGACCATTTTCTGCAAACGTGCCGATCCGCCCGAGCCCGGAATCTGGCCCAGCTTTTGCTCCGGCAAGGCATATAGTGTTGTCTCACTGGCGATACGGAAATCGCACGCCAGCGAGATTTCGAAACCGACACCAAAGCAATAGCCGCGATTCGCGACGATCACGGGTTTGCTACAACGTGCTGGCGCGGCAATGTTCCAGGCCAACTTCGATACGTGTTCCGGGGAAGCCTCGAGAAATCCCTTGATGTCGCCGCCGCTGGAAAAGTGTTCACCCTCGGCACGTAAAACGATGACCCGGACTCGCTCGTCGTCGTCCAATGCCTCAAAGACCACGCGCAGTTGGTCACGTTGCGGCATGGAGATGACATTCAATGGAGGTCGGTTCAAGATGATGTCGGCGCGCTGTTTTTCTTCGTTGATCTCTACGCGAAAACCGTCGATATTTGCCAACAGGTCATGAGCGGGATGTCGCAAAGTTGTCATGGCGGTAAAACTCCTTCGAAATGAATTCCGTAATACATTGATCGAAACAGGCCCTCGATCGCAAAGATGTCAGGCTTCCTGGTTTACTAAGGGTTTGCGAAGTCCATCCCAGCGCTCTAGCAGATGGGAGTGCTTGATACCGAAGAGATCCAGCACACGTCCCACGGTGTGATTCACCACATCGTCCAGGGACTTTGGTTGGTTATAGAAAGCCGGAACGGGAGGGCAAACGATCGCTCCCATTTCGGTGACACTGGTCATGTTGCGCAGATGCGCCAGATTCAACGGCGTCTCGCGTGCCAGCAACACCACGCGGCGCCGCTCCTTGAGGGCGACGTCCGCGGCGCGGCTGACCAGGTTGTCTGCCATTCCCAGTGCGACGGAGGCCAGCGTCTTCATCGAGCAAGGTGCAATCACCATGCCGTCGGTGGCAAACGATCCGCTGGATATTGACGCACCAATGTCCTTGACGCTATGCACCACGTCGGCCAGGCTTTCTATCTCGGAACGCTTCATCGACAGTTCCTGCGCAGCAGTCAGCGCCCCCGAACTGGACATCACCAGATGGCTTTCCCATTCCGGGTGACGACGTAACTCCTGCAAGATGCGCACGCCATAGATGGCGCCGCTGGCGCCGGTAATGGCAACGACTAGACGTCTGCGAATAGACTCAGTCATGATTGGGTCAACGAAGTGAAATCGACACGCCGTCCTGACTCAATCCAGGTAGCGAGGTCTATCGAGTCTTCGCCAGGCACGCGCACTCGAGTGAAGGTGTGCTCGTGATAGGTCACGGGCCGGGTGGCGTCCAGGCCGAGTTTTGCGCTCAGGCCCTGTTCGTGCACGGGCGCCACTCCATCTCCGGCGCTCACCGTGGTCGAAGGATCCAGCGCGGAACCTTGCGCGCCGCTGATCATCACCATATCGCGGTCCGCCTGAAAACGTGTTGCCACGGCCCATTCGACTTGCTGGGGATCGTGGACCTCGACATCCTCGTCCACAACGATCACTTGTTTGATGTCATAGTGGGCACCAAAGGCACACAAGATGACATTTTTTGGCTGTCCCTCATGCGTTTTGCGCAATTTGACGTAGAGGTGATAACGCCCCACTCCGCCTATCGACAGATGGACGTCCAGGACGTTCGGGAAACTGCGCTGCAGATGGGCGAGTAATGTGGCTTCACGCGGAATGGAACCCAGCAACAAGTGCTCCATTTCTGCCGGTACGATGGTATGGAATATCGGCGCCTGCCTATGGGTGATCGCATCGACGGCGATGACCTCGCGCTGTTCGCGTGCACTGTAGTAACGAGGGAACTCGCCGAATGGCCCCTCCATCTCGCGCTCGTCACATAGAATGCGGCCTTCGATGACGATTTCCGCATCCGCGGGCACATGCACATCGTTGGTCAAGCACTGCGCCACACGCAACGGACGGCCATGCAACGCGCCGGCGATTTCCAACTCGTCGTAATCAATCTGCGTAATTGCCTGCGAAGCCAACAACGTCAAAGGATCGGCTCCGATGACGATCGCAATCGGCAGATCCTCTCCACGCCGCTGCGCCTCTCTGTAAAAGGCATACAGATGACGTGGCAGCATCAGGATCGCCATGCGATCTTTGCCATGCACCTGGATACGGTTGATGGACACGTTTTGAACGCCTGTCGCGGGATTGCGCGCAATCACCATACCCGCCGTGATGTATGGGCCGTTGTCGTGTTCGCTGTGGGTGGGAACGGGCAACACTGCACGCACATCAGGCTGCTGGTGCACAACCTGTTGGCACGGAGCCTCCGCCTGCGACACCAACTGACTGGGCAAGGGCTGCTCGGCAGCCCTGCGGAAGGTGGCCAACAGCTCGGACTCCGCCACGCCCATGGCCTCTGCAATCCATGAACGGCGCGCCATAAAACCGGAGACGACGGGAACGCTGTGACCATCTGGTTGCGGAAAATAGGCCGCCCGCCGGCCGTCCAGGAGCTTGGCGATCGCCACGAGTTCATGTTCAAGAGCAGCCCCCGGCTTTATAACGGCCAGCCGGTCTGTGGCGGACAAGTGGCTGAGCCAGCCACGCAGGTCGGTGTGTACGGTTTTGCGAGCTTCAGAAATCATGATATTCAATTCGACGTTGTCATGGGCGGGATCGGCCGCCGATTATTTGGATCCGGACTCGGCAGCGGCATCGGCCACGTACTCACCCGCGGTCAGCTTGCGGCGCAACACTTTTCCCACAGGCGACTTTGGAATTTCATTGACGAACACATACTCACGCGGCCGCTTGAAATTGAGCAGATCGGAGCGGCGGCAATGAGCGTCCAATTCCGTAGCCTCTACGGAAGTTTTACGCTTGACGAAGGCCACGACGCGCTGTCCCCAACGCTCGTCTGGCATGCCCGCCACAGCCACTTCGTCAACCGCCGGATGCAAAGACAGCACCGACTCGATATCGACGGGAGAGATGTTTTCCCCGCCGCTGATGATCATGTCGTCCACGCGTCCCGTGACGAACAGGTCGCCGTCGTTATCGATGTAGCCCGTGTCGCCTGTGCGATACCATCCATTGCGTATGGATTTGGCATCGGCGTCGGGGCGGTTCCAGTAGCCCTCGAAGGCCTCGTCGCCGGCGAGATCCGCAATGATCTGGCCCTCCTCTCCGGGGGCAGCGAGCTTATCCGGGTCGTCGGCACCCAAGGCAATCACGCGTAGCCGGGTATTGATGCCGGCCTTGCCGGCACTGCCCGGTTTGCGCGTCGCATCGGCATCGACGGCAAAGGTGTAAACCTCGGAGGAACCGTAGTGATTGACGAACAGCTTCGGCTCGAAAACACGGTTCAGGCGCTGAAGCAACGCGTCGTGCATCGGCGCACCAGCAAAGCCCAGTTTGCTGACGGACGAAACGTCGGTCCGGCGCTGCTCCAGGCAGGTCAACATGTCGTGATACAGCGTGGGAACCAAATACAAACAACTCAGACGATGTTGTTCAATCGCCTGCAAGGTCAAGGCCGGGTCAAATTTCGGCATGCACACGAATAGCCCATCCACCAGTGCCATGGCCAGCAGCGAACGCACACCCATGGTGTGATACAGCGGCATGACACCCAATGTGCGTTCACCACGGCCATATAGATTCTGTGCGACATGAGCCAACGCTGCGGCACGCTCGTGGCGGTGACGACGGGGCACACCCTTGGGCTTTCCAGTCGTACCTGATGTGTACAGCATCAGAGAAAAGTCGTCCGCGTTCGCCTCTGGCACTAATGCCGCGCCCCGATGCTCCTCGATCAGAGAGGCGAAACGAATGCAGTCTGCCGCTACGGCGCCGACAGCCACGGTCTGCACGTTACATTGAGCGGCGGCCGGCACGACAGCCTCGGCGCTGATTGGCTCGAAGAATACCGCGCGGACATCTGCATCCTGAATGCAATAGACGACCTCGTCTTCTTTGGCGCGCCAATTCAGCGGTGTCACCACCACGCCGAGAAATTGGCAAGCCCAATGCAGCGTAGCCATCTCATAGCGATTCTGCAGCACAACCAGGACGCGATCCCCTGGGCCCAAACCCATTCCCTTCAGGCCTGCGACCAGCGCAGCAATATCATCGTGCCATTGAGCATAGCTGCATACTCTGTCCCCATCGGCGACAGCCAACGCGCCAGGACTACGCTCGACGCTTTGTAAAAAGGTCCTTCCAAGATCCAGCATGTTCACTCCGCTTTCAGTGAGGCTTCGCGTCGTTCGGCCGCCGTTTCCAGGACCGCCTTGACGATATTCGTGTAGCCCGTGCACCGGCATAGATGCCCCGACAGCATGTCGCGCACCTCTTGCTCGGTCGGGTCGGGATTGCGTTTCAAGTAATCCTGGCAGGACATCAGGATCCCTGCGGTACAGAAACCACATTGCAGAGCGTGATTCCGGCGAAATGCGCGCTGCAGATCATTCAGATCCCGTTCGTCATTGGCCAGCCCCTCGACCGTGTCGATGCAGCGGCCTTCGGCCTGCACCGCCAATGTCATGCATGCACGCCCGGCCACCCCATCAATGAGCACCGTGCAAGCCCCACATACGCCGTGCTCGCAGCCTACGTGCGTGCCCGTCGCCCCCAATCCATGGCGCAGATGGTCGGACAGCAAGGTCCGCGGCTCGCAGGCTGCGCGGCGTGGCTGGCCATTCAAAATGAACGACACGACGTGGGTCTCTTCGCGGCTTAATCGTTTCATGAATTTCCCCCGATCATCTCGTGGTCACTGCCGGCAACTTTCTGCAATACACGTGCGCCCAGCGTGCGTACCAAATGACGGCGGAATATCGCGGACGCGTGTGCATCGTCCTGCGCATCCAGTTGCCAGGCAAAGTCATTCAGAGCGGTTTCCAGATCGGATCCCTTCAGCCTGGGCCATCGCCGCACGGCAGGCCTGTCGGCGACGCCACCGACCGCCAGTGTCAACTGCTTATCGTCGGCTACCGCCGCGACGGAAACGATGGCGAAATCGCCATGTCGCGAAGAGAACTCGTCAAAGGCATAGCGTGTGTCTGGCCGCGCCATGGGATAGCGCACTGCCTCGACAATTTCATCGGCGGCCCGCGCAGTCATCAACATGCCCTGGAAAAACTCCTCCGCGGGCAGCACGCGCTGCTTGCGGCGCGTGCGTAACAGCACCTCGCCTCCCAAAGCGGCCAACACCAATGGCAGTTCCGCGCTGGGATCGGCATGCGCAACAGATCCACAGACTGTGCCGCGATTGCGAATCTGGAAATGCGAGATGAAAGGGATTGCCTGCGCCAACATGGGTACTTCGTTATGCAGATTCGCACGCCACTCCACCTTTGCCTGCGTCGCGGCAGCGCCTACTGTCAACCAACCGTTTTCCGCTTTGACATAGTCCAGATCGGCGGCGCGGGAAATATCGATCAACGCTCCCGGCTGGGCCAAGCGCATGTTCAACACGGCCATCAACGATTGGCCGCCGGCCAGAATGCGACCATCGGAGCCCAGTTCGGCCAAGACATCGACGGCATCTTGTGCACTGTCAGCGCGTATGTAATCAAAGGCTTGCGGCTTCATGATTTGCGTTCCCAACGGTCGAGCAACCGTCGCCACCAGGAGGGCTTGGTCTCGCCAGCGGCCTGCCGACCCAATTGATCGAAAAGTTGGCGCAGCACGATGCGGGCCGCGCCCTCCAACATCCGTCCGCCCACTGCGGCGACTTTGCCTGAGACTTCAGCTTCGTAGTCGTAACTCAGCAAGGTGCCGGCGCCGTCGACGGCCAACGTCACCAGGCCGCTGCCCTTGGCCGTGCCCACGCTGGAGATACCCGTCCCGGACAGACGCAGGCTATGCGGCGGGTTCAGATCGGACAAGGCGACCTCGGCGGCATAACGCGCTTTGATCATTCCCACGCCCACGGTGACATCTGCGCGATAGCGGTTATCACCGTTCGGAGTCAGAGCATTGCAGCCGGGGATAACTTTGGCCAACGCTGCCGGATCCATCAACACGGCGTAGACGGCTTCGGGTGTTGCCGCCAATCTCACTTCGCCACTGGCCGACAGGGATTTACCGCCTTTCGCTGATGCCTTGGGTATTGCCTGCGACCCAGCGGAGGGCGGCGGGTCTGCCATACCCATCAATGCCATGACTTTAGAGGGCGTCAGCGGCAAGGTCACATCACTGACGCCCAGCGCATCGGCTACGGCATTGGCGACACAGACTGGCGTACTCATGTTGTTGCCCTCGCCCAAGCCTTTTGCGCCCAGCGGGGTGAAAGGACTGGGCGTTTCCATGTGCAATATCACTGGCTCTGGAACTTCGCAGGTCGTGGGCACGAGATAATCCGCAAAGGTTCCGGACTGGAAGCTGCCGTCCTGACCGTAGCGGAACTCTTCCATCAGTGCTGCGCCCAGGCCTTGAGCAAATGCACCGCGGATCTGGCCGTCTGCCAGTGCAGGATTGAGGATACGGCCGGCGTCATGCGTGGTGATGTAGCGGTCAATATGTACGCGCCCGGTGACGCGGTCGACTTCAACTGCACATACGTCAAAAGCGAAACCGTAAGCGGCAGAGGTATTGACGCGGTCTTGATCATCTGGCGCAGTCAGCTGCGGCGGCGTCCAGAACACGGTCTCGCGCAAACCTGGTTCAACCCCCTCGGGTAGCAGCGCCGGGGCCCAGTGCGGATTGGCGGCCAGACGGGTAAACGGCTGAGCCGCTTCGGGACGATTGCGCGGCGCGATTTTCCCTTCGGCGAAGATAATCTCGTCGGTCTGGCAGCCGAGTTGCGACGCAGCGATGCTCGCCAGCTTGTCGCGCAACCTGCACGCTGCCAGATGCACGGTGCCGGCAACCGCCCCTGCAAAACGACTGGAATAGTTCCCCGCCGCTACGGACCAACCGTCTTTCTGGGTATCGAACTCGATATTGACGGTGACGTTATCTGGGTCGACACCCAGCACATCGGCGACGATCTGCGCACACACAGTTTTGTGTCCCTGTCCTGCCGGTGCCGATGCGATCACCACGCTGACGCCCCCCAGGGGATCCACCGCCACCGTCGCTGCGGCAATGGCGCCGTTCTTGGGTCCGGCCTTCTCACGAGCCTCGCGCGGCATCACCGTCGTGATATAGCCCATATTGGAGATCGATGGCTCGACGATCGCCGCGTAGCCGATACCGTACAACCCGCCACGAGCGCGTACTTCATCACGACGCGCCAGCAATTGATCCAGTCCGCCTTCGTTGCGGACCAAATCGAGCGCTCCCTGATAGTTCCCCGAATCGATCAAGGCACCAGCCGCGGCCCTATAGGGAAAAGCATCTGCCGCAATGAAGTTCCGGCGATACAGTTCCAGTGGGTCGATACTCAGCTGCTGCGCGATACGCTGCATCAGGCGTTCAAGCGCGAAATACACCTGCGGGCCGCCGAAACCGCGCACCAGGCCTGCGGGCGTCTTGTTGGTCAGCACCACGCGGTTACGCACGGCCAGGTTGCGAATATCGTAGGCGCCCGTGAGACAGCCATGCATGCGATAGAACGTAGCGGGCTCGGGCGCTCGCAGATAACCGCCGCAATCATCGAATTGATCGAAGGACAGTGCGGTAATGCGGCCATCTGCATCGACGGCTGCCTCGATATGCGCCAAGCGCCCGGTCGCCGAGGTTGCGGCCGCCAAATGTTCCAGCCTGTCTTCGACCCACTTTACCGGTGCGCCTGCCTTGCGTGACGCCAGGCACATCAACACCGCGTACGGAAACACGGCCTGCTTCACACCAAAGCTGCCTCCCGAATCCGCGAAGGTGCGATGCCGCAGCCGATTGCCGGGGACTTTGAGGGCCAACGCCATTACGGTATGCAGCGAGAATGGCCCCATGAAATTGGACTGCACGTCGTAGCCGTCCTGCACCGACAGGTACTCGGCGACCACCACTGCACACTCGATAGGCGTGCAGGAATTGCGAGGATAACGTACCGTCAACCCGATTCGATGTGCCGCAGCGGCAAAGGCGGCTTCCGGATCGCCATAATGAAAGGAGCGATCGCTCACGATATTGCTGCCGACCTTTTCGTGCAGGACTGGCGCATCGTCCGCAATGGCATCATCAATCGAGACGGCTGCGCCTAACGGCTCATAAGCGACCTGGATCAGATCCACGCCGTCTTCTGCGAGGTACCTGTTTTCCGCTATCACAACGGCGACGGGTTCGCCCACGTAACGTACATGGTCAATGGCGAGCGACCATTGCTCCATCGGTTGTTTGACCCCGACGACAAATGGGCGTGACCACGCCGCGAGGTCCGGTCCGGTCAACACT
The DNA here is from genome assembly GCF_054781015.1 of Bordetella muralis. Classification (NCBI taxonomy): domain Bacteria; kingdom Pseudomonadati; phylum Pseudomonadota; class Betaproteobacteria; order Burkholderiales; family Alcaligenaceae; genus Bordetella; species Bordetella muralis. The sequence continues at coordinate 762,345 of NZ_BAAGVF010000008.1, forward strand.
GCACGTACACCCGGTAAGGCCAGGGCTCGCGTACTGTCGATACCGGTCAATTTCGCATGAGCATGTGGCGAACGCACGATGGCGGCATGCAGGGTGCCCGGGCGTAACGCGGCATCGTCGCCATACTGACCACGTCCGGTCAGTATGGCCTGGTCCTCTACCCGTTGCCGCCGCGTTCCGACATGCTTACGTGTCGCGTCCAGCGTCGATTGATTGCTTGCGTCCATATTGTTGCTACCAAGCGTAGAGATGTTCCATATGTGTCACTCTGCCTTGATCCCGGCGCGTTCGATGACAGCGCCCCAGGTCTTCAGTTGCTGAGCGTAAAAATCGTGGAAACTCTGCACCGAGCCACCGACCGGCTCAACGCCCTGATCCGCGAAGATTTTTTTGACCTCCGGCGATTTCAAAGCTTGATTCAAGACCTCGTTCAAGCGTTCGACAATGGGCGCAGGTGTGCCTGCCGGGGCGGCCAGGCCGTACCAGACGGATACGCCAAAGCCGGGATAGCCTTGCTCGGCCACGGTGGGGATGTCGGGCGCGAGCGGTGAACGGTTATCGCTGGTCACGGCCAGGGCTCGTTCTTTGCCGGCTCTCATTTGCGGCAAAGCGCTGGGCGCGTTGTCGAACATAACGTCGACCTCACCGCCAAGCAGTGCGGTCACCATCTGCGAACTGCCTTTGTAGGGCACATGCATGGCCGAGATCTTGGCGACCTCTTCGAAGTACGCCATGGTCAGATGATTTGAGGTGCCGATCCCTGCTGTGGCGTAATTCATCTGGCCCGGCTTCTGTTGCGCCTGTTTGACAAAATCGGCCAGTGTTTGCATCGGTGAATCCGCCTTTACCACCAGAAAATTAGGTGTCTGGGCGCCGACGATAATGGGAGAGAAATCTTTCTGCCCATCGTAGGGCAGCTTTTTGTACAAGAACGTATTCGCGACCAGAGGAAAACCGACGACGGTCAGGGTATAGCCGTCCGGTGCGGCGCGAGCGCCTTGCTCGGTGCCGACGATCGTGCCTGCTCCGGGTTTGTTTTCGACGATAAAGGGTTGCCCCAGCGCCTCTTGCAGTTTCTTTGAAAACAGACGCGCCATCGTGTCGTTGAAACCGCCTGGCGTGTACGGCACGATGATCCGTACGGCTTTTTCGGGATAGGCGGCCTCGACCGCTGTGGCATGTCCAGCCGCCAGTCCCAGTATTGCTGCCGCGGCATACCGCCCTATCGTTTTAATCATGAATAGTCTCCGTGGTGCGGGCTTTTTCGCCCTCTTCTTAATGTGTGAACTGCGGGTGGCGTTATTGCCCTACGACGCCCGCTTCTTGGTAGATATGCTTGATTTCCATGAAGTCGATCAACGCATCAAAGCCGTGCAGACGGCCAATGCCACTGCGTCGATAGCCGCCAGTCTCGGCCTCTGCAAACAGTTTGTTGTGATCATTGATCCACACGGTGCCATTGCGTAGTGCTCGAGCCACACGCATTGAACGCGCACCATCATGTGTCCACACGCTGGCCGACAGGCCATAGTCGGTGTGATTGGCACGCGCGACAGCCTCGGCCTCATCCTCGAATCGCTCCAGCACCAGCAAGGGACCGAAGATCTCTTCCTGCACGAAAAAGGCATTGGTATCTCGATGAGCAACCAACGAAGGCGACATAAAGCAGCCCGGGGCGAGCTCCCCCTGCAACCGATGCCCCGCCAGCACCACCTCGTCTGCGGTTTGCTGAGCGGCATCGATGCCTGCTTGCACTTGCTGCAATGCGTTGGGGTCGATCAGCGGCCCGATCTGGGAACCCGGCGCGTCGCCCGGCCCGACTTTCAGTACGGCCAGAGCATCACGCAGCGCGAGCTTCATTTCCTCGTAACGCGAGGCATGCACCAGCACTCGCCGCGCAGCGGTGCACTGCTGGCCCGAGATGATGGTGGCTGCCGCAGCCAAGCGCGGCGCAGCCCATTTCACATCGACATCATCGAACACCACACAGCATGATTTGCCGCCCAACTCCAGCGAGAGCTTTTTCATGGTTGGCGCGGCAGCAGCCATAATGCGCTGTCCTACCGCGTTAGACCCCGTAAAGCTGATCACATCCACATCGGATGAGGACACCAGCGCTTGAGCCACCTCGTTCCCGCTTTCTGTCAGTAGATTCACCACGCCTGCAGGGACATCAGGGTCGCCCACCAAGGGCGCAATCAAGGCCGCGCTCAAGCGCGCCGTTTGCCATGCAGACTTGATGACCACCGTGCAGCCCGCCGCCATGGCGGGAGTCAAGGCGCGGATAAGCAATACCGCAGGTGCATTCCACGGAATGATCAGACCAGCAACGCCAGCCGGCTCTTTTAACAGCGTCGCGAAAGCGCCCGGCTCGACTTCAAAGACATGACCCGGGATGTGGCGGGTCAGTCCAGCGTAGTAACGGATCTCGGAAATCGCCGCTGCGATTTCACCGCGCGACTGCGCCAGGACCTTGCCATTTTCCAGGGTCAGTAACTGTGCCAGCGATTCCGATTGCGATTCCAACTGATCGGCCCAACGCAACATTGCCATCTGACGGCGGCGCGGGCTCTGCGCCCATGCGGTGCCATAAAAAGCCTGGTGTGCCGCCGCAATAGCCGTTTGCGCGTCCTGGGCGTCACTGTCGGCGTAGTACCCGGCGACAGCACCGGTAGCAGGATCGTGCCTGACCCCTACACGCCCGCCCTCTGCCGTCGCCCAACGGCCTGCGATCAGATTCAGCGCTTGCTTGGTCTGCTGCTGGCTACGGGCCTGTGATTCGTGTGCGGGTTGCGCCATTGCTGCCTCCATCAAGTACGGGTTTGTGAACCTCGTTTTGTCAGGAGGGCAGTCTAGATATCGGTAAATATCAGGTCAATTAATATTTAATTATTAAGTTCATCATATATGGTGATAACCAAACTGCCATTGATGATTCCGGCAGCATGTACCCCCATCAGTGCGATCGGGGGCATGGACAAAAGACAAGGCTCTCATTGCAGAGGAATCGCAGCGTCCACGACGACCTGACGCCACTTGTCCATTTGCGCCGTGATGAAAGCAGCAAAATCCGCCGAGCTGCCTCCTGTGGGGACGACGCCCTGCTCCCGAAATATTTTCTTGACCTCTTCTGTCGCCAGGATGGCGTTAATCTGGGTATTGAGTTTCTGCAGAATCGGTTCGGGAGTCCCCGCAGGCGCGACAAAGCCATGCCAGGACGAAACGTGATACCCGGGAACGCCGGCCTCAGCGACGGTGGGCAGATCTGGCATCAACGGTGACCGATGCTCGTCAGCAATGGCGATGGCGCGCACCTTGCCTGACTGAATGAACGGCAAAACGTGCGGGAACGCATCGAATGCCAGTTCTACCTGGCCGCCCGCCAGATCCGTCAACATTGGGGTACTGCCTTTGTAGGGAATCTGGGTCATTTCCACCGAAGCCATGCGCTCGAACAATGCCATGGCCAAATGATTCGAAGATCCGCTGCCCGAGGACCCATAATTGATCTGGCGTGGGCGGGCACGCGCGGCATCCACCACTGCGCCGACGCTCTTCAAGGATGAGTCGGCATGCACGGCCAACAGCATGGGAGATTGCCCTGCCAGGATCACTGGCGCGAAATCCTTGGCCGTGTCATAGGGCAAGGACCGATACAACGCCGGGTTGGCGGCAAAGGGAAACTGCGCCACCAGCAAGGTATAGCCATCCGGCGCGGCCTTGGCCACGATCGAGGTGCCAATGATGGTTCCTGCTCCGGGTTTATTGTCTACGACTACCGGCTGCCCCCAGGCCGCACTCAGCTTGCTGGCTACCACGCGGCCCAGTGTGTCATTGAACCCGCCTGGCGGATAAGGCACGACGATATGGATAGGTTTTTGCGGATAGTCATGCGCCTGCGCAGTTGCGCCGCAAACCATCATCCCAGCAGCCGCCATGATGGCTGCGATACGTTTGAGTTCTCGAAACATGTGCCCCCCTCCGTTAAAAGAATGCGCGCGGCAGCGCCGTGGAGCCCCGCCTGCCTTATTTGTGCGGAGAGTCTAGAAATGGGCATATATCAGGTCAATTAATTTTTAATGATCACAATAATCACTATTTATGATGAAATAGACATCTGAGTTTTGCGCAGTGCTTGAGCACGCCATGTTTTGGGGACCCTATGGAATTCCGGCAAATTCAATATTTCATCTGCCTCTTTGAAGAAGGCTCCGTCACGCGCGCAGCACGCCGGCTCAACATTGTGCAACCGGCGTTGAGCATGCAAATCGCGCGCTTGGAGGACGAGCTGGGGCAACAGCTGTTCGAGCGCAGCCAACAAGGCATGCAACCGACTTCGGCCGCGCGCCAGATGTACCGGCTTTTTTTACCGATCTTGCGTGATTTCACGCACGCTCGTGAACAAGTCCTGCGCAAGGACGGCGAGCTGCATGGGCACGTCAACATCGGCATCATCGCCTCTGTGGCTCAAGGCGTGTTGTCGGATGCCGTAGAAGAGTTCACGACGCAGCATCCCAAGGTCACCCTGACGGTGACTGACGGCTATAGCGCTACGCTGGCAGACCGCGTCGCCGGCGGCGAGCTGGACGCCGCATTCATCAACAAGCCCCGTCGCCCGCTGGCGCTGAACCTGGAACATGTTGTCGACGAGGACATGGTATTGGTGACGGGGGCCGACTATCACCAGCACTTGCCGGCTAGCGTGCCGTTACGCGACGTCATTGCATTAGACCTGGCCTTGCCGACGCGCAAACATGGGCTGCGGCTGATTCTGGAGAGCTTCGCCCAGGCAGAGGACATCGATCTGACGCCCGTCTTCGAATTCGACTCCATTGTGTCCATCATCAAGCTTGTAGAGCGCACCCGATTTGTTACGCTACTGCCCCGCGTCGCGATCAGCAATCGGGAGCAACGGGGCCGGCTGAAATGCCATGAGGTGGTTTCACCGCGGCTCATTCGCCAAATCGCTCGCGTCACTCATCCGCGCCGCGCGTTGAGCGCCGAGGCTTCTGCGTTTGTGGCTTTATTATCTGAACATATGCGCCGGTTGGACACATCCCAGCAATCCACTACATCCTCTAAGAAATAGGTTTTTTTATGTCGCAGCGATTCCCCCGCTTTGCCGCGTTGATGGCAGGCATCATTCTCTCGGCCGCTGGAGCGGCCCATGCAGCCTATCCTGAACGGCCCATCAACCTCGTCGTGCCCTTTCCTCCGGGCCAGGCGACCGATATTTTTGCCCGCATGGTAGCCGAGCAGTTGGCTAAAGAAGTCGGCCAGCCAGTCGTGGTCGAGAACAAGGCAGGTGCCGGCAGCAACATCGGTATGCAGTTCGTACATCGCGCCGAGCCCGATGGCTACACGCTGGTCGTCGGCGGCAGCGCTGCTGCAGTGAACCAGACGCTATATAGCAACCCAGGCTACTCGCTGCAGAAAGACTTCACGCCGGTAGGCGGCATCTTTACCGTGCCTCTGGTATTTTTGGCCAATCCCAATAGCGGCATCACTTCGTTGCCGCAATTGATAGAAAAAGCCAAGGCCAAACCGAACGAATTGGCGTATGCCAGCGCAGGGATTGGCGGCACGCAGCACCTCTCGGCTGAAATGTTCAAAGCCGACGCCGGCGTCGAGATACGCCACATTCCCTACAAAGGCAGTGGTCCCGCGCAAGCAGACTTTCTGGGCAATCATGTCCCGTTGATGGTGGACTCCGTCACGGCTGCGTTGCCGCACATCAGTTCGCATGCTGCCGTGGCGCTTGCCGTCACGACGAGCAAACGTGTGCCGCAGTTGCCCGATGTGCCCACCGTTGCGGAATCGGGTTTGCCGGGATTTGAGGCGGTGGGTTGGGCCATGGTGTTTGCCCCCGCACAGACGCCTGCCGATGTGGTGACGTACCTCAACCAAAAAATCAACGCGATTCTACAGTCGCCCGAGATGCAAAAAGCCTTGGCTGATCGAGGCGGGCAGCCGTTGGTCTACACCCCCGATGAGGGTAAACGCTTTGTCGACCAGGAGGTCGCGAAATGGGGCAATGCCGTCAAGAAATCGGGTGCGTCGGTTGACTGACGCTCTGCCATGCTGACCTTCAAGCAGATCGAAGCCCTGTATTGGGTGGTGCAGCTGGGCGGCTTTGCCAATGCGGCAGAGCGGCTCAATACCACCCAATCGGCGATCACCAAGCGGATTCAGGAACTGGAGACGAATTTCGGTATCCAGATCTTTGACCGCAGCGGCCAAAAGGCCACGCTGACGCGCATGGGCGAAGAGCTGCTGGATATGGCGGCGGACCTGCTGGGACGGCGCGATCAGATGCTGCTCAAGATGAAAGGCTTCAAGCCTTTCTCGGGCTCGCTGCGTTTGGGCATTACGGAAATCACGGCGATGACCTGGCTGCCCAAGCTGATGACGGAATTGCGAACGCTGTTTCCTGAACTGGTCGTATTGCCGAAAATCGGCTTGGCCTGGCAATTGCAGCAGAGCTTGCTGCAAGGGCAATTGGACATGGCGATCCTGCATCGGGAATTACGCAATCCGTTTCTGGAGGCCGAGCCGATCGCACAGGTGAATTTTTCGTGGGCAGGCAGTCCGGATGTGATTTCCCCGACCAAGGTCTATACCCCAGAGGATCTGTCCCGGCTGAACATTATTCGCCAGGACCCGGATTCGGGTCTGAATGCGATTTATGACGAGTGGTTTGCCCCGTATACGCCGCAGTCGAATCTGTTCACCATCAACAGCCTGCAGGCGATGGTAGGGATGGCGGTGGCCGGGTTCGGCGTGGCCTGCATGCCAGAGGACTATTTTTCAGAGCTGTTTGCGAGCCGCAAACTGGTAGTCGCCCGCACGACGAAGGCCATGCCTTCGTCGCTGTACTGCGCCATGTATGCCAAACAGTCGAACACCATGTTCTATCAGGAAATCGCGCGCATCGCGCGCGAGGTGTGCGATTTTTCTCAGCCGTATGGCGGGCTCAGCGCGTAACGCCAGGCCGTTGGCACCAACGGTTTGATATCGAAGCTTTGACGCTCGGTGCTGGGCCCCTAGGCTCAATGCTTGATATCGGATAGGAACTTGCGTGCGCGATCAGTCTGCGGTTGCTCAAAGAACTGCTTGGGCGGTGCTTGTTCGACGATGCGGCCTGCGTCCATGAACCAGACCGTGTCGGCGACCTCGCGCGCGAAGTTCATTTCATGAGTCACGCACACCATGGTCATGCCTTCGGCGGCGAGCGATTTCATGACCAGCAGGACTTCATTGACCATTTCCGGGTCCAAGGCGCTGGTAGGCTCGTCAAACAGCATGATGCGCGGCTTCATGGCCAGGGCGCGGGCAATCGCGACACGCTGTTGCTGGCCACCCGATAGCTGGCCAGGATAGGCATCGGCCTTGTGGCCCATGCCTACACGCTCGAGCAAGGCTACTGCATGTTCGCGAGCCTGGTTCTTGTTCAGCCGCTTGAGCAACACGGGCGCCATCATCAGGTTTTCCAGCACATTCATATGCGGGAATAAATTGAACTGCTGGAAGACGAAACCAATATGGCTGCGCATATCGTCGATTGATCCACAGTTGTAGACGTCGACGCCATCGACAACGATGTTGCCTTTCTGTATTGGCTCCAGGCGATTGACGGTGCGGATCAGCGTGGACTTACCCGACCCGGAGGGGCCGCACACCACCAGGACCTCGCCTTTTTGCACTTGGGCATTGATGTTGTCCAGAGCGAGATACTCGCCATACCATTTACTGACGTTCTTGAATTCGATCATGGGTAAGCCTAGGCTGCGACGGGCCGGGTTCCGCTCATGCGGATCTCAATGAGTTTGACGGCGCCGGTAAGAATCAGGTTCAGCACGAAATAGGTCAACGCCAACAGCGCAAAGACTTCAAACGGCTTGGTCAGCAGAATATTGTTGACCTGCGAGGCAGCAAAGGTCAGCTCATGCACGCTGATGACGAAACCCAGCGAGGTTTCTTTCACCGTAGAAATGAACTGGCTGAGCATGCTGGGAATGGTGTTGTACAGCGCCTGGGGCAAGATGATCTTGCGCATGGTCTGCATGTGGCTCAATCCGAGCGAGCGGCCGGCTTCCATTTGGCCTGCAGGCAACGCTTGGATGCCGCTGCGGATGATCTCGGACAGGTACGCGCCCTCGTACAGAATCAATGCGGCAGCCATGGTCACCACACCGCTGACGGAGGTGCCGATGGCCAGCGGCAGGAAAAAATAGGCCCAGAAAATGAACATGATGAGCGGCAAGCCGCGCACCAGATACACCACCGCCGTAGCGGGCCAATAGAATATTTTGTGCGAGCTGATGCGGCCCAGTGCCAGCAACACGCCTAGAGGGAACGCCAATGCCAGACTCACCAACGCCAAGCCTATCGTTGCGACGAGTCCGCCCATCGGGCCGTTGGGCCATTGGCCCACCAGCAACAATAACCAGTTATCGGAAAGTATCTCGAGCATGACGGCCTTACCGGGTCTTGGTCACGTATGCGACCCGTTTTGAGAGATAGGCTCCCGCCAGCATCAGCAGTAGCGAGATCACCAGATACAACACCGTCACGACAGTGTAGATTTCGAATGTCTTGAACGTCGCGGATTCGATTTCGCGACCCGCACCCGTCAACTCGATCAAGCCGATGGCCATCGCCAGGCTGGTGTTCTTGAACAACAGCAGGGTCTGGTTCGTCAGTGGCGGGATAGAGATCTTGAAAGCCTGGGGCAAGATGACCTTGCGCATGGTGCGCAGATAGCTCAGCCCCAGACTGCGCGAGGCCTCCATCTGGCCGCGCGGAATGGCGCGAATGGCGCTGCGCAGGTCCTCGCTGACGTAGGCCGCAGTCACGAGTCCCACCGCTATCGTGGCGTAAAAGAACTCGCCGCCCACGAAATTGATCACGTCGTCCGCCGCGACCGGCATGAGGGACGCCACACCGAAATACCACAACAAGATGTGGACCAACATCGGCACGTTGCGATGAAAGGCCACATACAGGATGACCAGATAATTCAAGACCCGGATGTTGAGCATGCGCAATACGGCAAGCACGCTGCCCAGCGCGAACGCCAACACCCAGGCAAACAAGGTCATTTTCAGGGTGGTGAGCAATCCACCCAAGATCAACGTCGGGTAGCCGTTACTGAGTAACGCACCGAAATCCAATGTGTAGTTCATAAGCTACCCGCCCTGCCGGTATCAACCTTTGATTTCTTCGACTTTGAACACGCGCTTGGTCGGGAACTTGGTGTCCGGGCCAAACCAACGGTCGAAAATGGTTTGCAGCTCGCCGGAAGTCTCCAGCTTGGTGAGGACCTTGTTCACTTCATTGCGCAGTCCGTCTTCGCCTTTACGCATCCCGATACCCCACGGCTCGACGAACAACGGCTCTTCGATGATGTCGAGTTTGACGGGCGAAGTTTCTGCTTCTTGCTTGAACTTCAACAGCATGAGTTCCGAGCCGACAAAGCCGGAGACCTTGCGCTGTTGCAGGGCCACAAAGGCGGTCGGAGGATCCTTGAACGTCACGGTGGTGACATCCGGGATCAGACGTTTCGCACCCGACTCCGAGGATGAGCCTGCAACGGCGCTCACGCGCTTGCCCGCCAAGTCGCCATTCGTTTTGAACGTACCGGCGTCATCGCGACGAATCAGGATTTTCTGCGGGCTGACGTAGTGCTGGTAGCTGTAGTCGATCTGCTGCGCGCGCTCGGGAGTCCAACCCAGATTGGCTGCCACCAGGTCGACACGGCCGCCGGCCAGCTCGGGAATCCGCGCTGCCACGGAAATCATTTTGACTTCGAGCTTGACGCCCAAGTCATCGGCGATCTTGTTGCACAGATCGACCTCGTAGCCCACGACCTGACGGGTCTTGGGATCCTGGAAACTAAAAGGCTCAGAGGTGCCGAGCGTGCCGCACACCAGGGTACCGCGCGCTTTGATATCGGACAGCGCGTCGGCGTGCGCGACGTTTGCCATGCCCAGGCAAGCCACCAGGGGCAGGCACTTCAGAATATTCTTGAAGACCATGATTTCCTTCCTTGAGTGTTATTGAAGTTGGCGGCAAGCTTGCGCCAGTTTTTCGCAGCCGAGCTTGATGGTCTCCAGATCGGTGGCGAAACTCATACGCAGGTAGCCGGGGTTGCCATAAGCGGTACCGTCCAGCACGGCAACGCCAGCGGCGTCCAGCAGGTAATGCACAAACTCCAGGTCGTTGGTGATGGTTTTACCATCGGGTGTTTTCCTGCCGATGAAGCCCTGGATGTTGGGAAACACATAGAATGCGCCGGCTGGATTGGGGCAGCTCATCGATTCGATGCCATTGAGCAGGCTGACGATCGTATCGCGGCGCTCTTTGTAGATGGCCACGGTATCGGCCACGCATTGCTGGTCTGCGGTCAATGCCGTGGCAGCAGCCACTTGGCAAATCTGGCTGGCGCACGAGGTGGATTGCGAGATCAGTGTCGAGATCGCTTTCACCAACCAGGCAGGGGCAGCTGCATAGCCAATGCGCCAGCCGGTCATGGCGTAAGCCTTGGAAACGCCGTTGACCAACATGACGCGAGATGCCAGGTCGGGATTCACGGCCAGCGGCGAAATGTAGTGGCCGTCGTAGCAGAAGTGCTCATAGATCTCGTCGACCATCAGCAGGACTTGCGGATGGCGTTCGATCACAGCCAGCAAGGCTTTCAACTCGGCTTCGGTGTAGATCGCGCCTGACGGGTTGTTCGGGGCATTGAGCAACAGCCATTTGGTACGCGGCGTGATCGCGGCCTCGAGGGCCTCGGGCGTGACCTTGAAGTCCTGTGCTTCGGTCGTGGGCAAGATGACCGGCTTGCCGTCGTTCAACAACACCATGTCCGGATATGACACCCAGTACGGCGTGGGGATGATGACCTCGTCGCCCGCGTTCAATGTTGCCTGCAACGCCGAGAAAATCAGCTGCTTGGCGCCGGTGCCGACGACCAGTTGATCCAGCTCGAAGGACAGCTTGTTTTCACGTTGAAATTTTTGCTGGATAGCTACCAGCAGTTCGCGGATACCGGCGGACGAGGTGTATTTCACTTCGCCGCTTTTGATCGCGGCAATACCGGCCTGTGCGATATGCGCAGGCGTCTTCAGATCTGGCTCGCCGATGGTGAAGTCGACGATTTCCCGGCCTTCGGCGCGCAGCTGATCGACCTTGCGTTTGGCCGCCATGCTGGGCGATGGCTTGATCGCGCTCATGCGTTGCGCGAGGAAAGAAGCGGCTTGATTCGTGTTGCTGGCAGTCATGATGCGATTTACAGGAGGTTCTTGGATTCCAATACGGCGTGCAACCAGCTTTGGCGCTCGGCGCCGCTGTCGATCTCGGCCATGATGCGCTCTTCTTTTGCAGCGTGAGCGCGGGCTTTCTCTACCAAGGCGTCAGCCTGAGCGACCGGGAACGACACGATGCCGTCTTCGTCGGCCACGATCACGTCGCCAGGCTGGATGACCTGCCCGCCGATGGTGACCGGCACGTTGACTTCGCCGGGGCCGTCTTTGTATGGGCCACGGTGCACGTGACCACGGGCGTAACACGGGAATGAATCATTCTCGAAGGCCGCCACGTCGCGAATCGCGCCATCGACGATCAGACCAACGCAGCCACGCTGCTGCAGATAACGCTTCATGATTTCGCCCACGCAGGCGTTGGTCAGATCGCCACCGGCATCAACGACCAGCACGTGACCCGGTTGGATCAAGGTCATGGCTTTGTAGATGAACAGGTTGTCGCCGGGGCGGGTCTTGACCGTCAGCGCACTGCCGACCAGCTTGCCGCTGCGGTTATAGCGGTTCAAACCGACAACCCCGCTCTGGCGATGCATGTTGTCGCTCAGGTGCGGGGTCACAATGGAGTGCAAGGCATTTGCCAACTCGGCGCTAAGCACCGGAGCGGCGGCATTGAGGGTAAATGGCGAAGCGTTTTGCATGGGGTTCGGTCTCCAGAAGCCTGGATCATGCAAAAAACATGGACACGCCAAAAGGGAATTAAACGCCTATGTTTTCATTCCTTTTAAGAATATTACCCACCATACACTGCCCTCAAACCTACGGATGTGGGCGTTTTATTGTTTTATGACAATGGCTTATATCGTTTTGTAAAAACCGCGCTAACTGAGCGCCTGATCGTGCGGCACCGCACCATTTTGGCTCCTCGATGCGGGAAATCCCCTAGCGTGCTGCGAGCGCTTTAACCACATATCGACCGTTACACGACTCGGTTCAATACCTTTGCCCATACCACGGGTCAGCCCGAATTCAAGATAAGAACGATTTCTATTAATATCATCAGTTCCTTTATCCCCAACTTGGCAATTTACCCCCCGGAATCCGCCCGTGAGTGCCGCGTCCCTCCCTTACGTTTCGCCACCATCGGTGGATACGCTGTACGCCGAGCACCACTCCTGGCTCAGGACGTGGCTGCAACGGCGCCTGGGCAACGCCGCCGACGCGGCCGACATGGCACACGAGGCCTTTTTACGATTGATCATGAAGCCCGCACCACGGGGATTTCATAGTCCGCTGGAGGCCCGCGCCTATTTGCGGTCCATGGCGCAAGGCATGTGCATCAATCTGTGGCGCCGAAGGGAAATCGAACAAGCGTGGCTCGATACGCTGGCTGCGCAGCCCCAGGATGTCGCGCCCTCGGCCGAACGGCAAGCGATTGTGCTGGAGGCGCTGCACGAGATCGCAACGCTGTTGCAAGGCCTGTCCGCCAAGGCTACCCAGGCTTTCCTGCTGTCGACCGTGTGCGGGATGACGGCATCGGAGGTGGGCAGCGAACTCGGCGTGTCCTCGCGCATGGTGCGCAAGTACGTCGCGCAGGCCATGCTGCGCTGTATGCAGGCCCACGCGGTCCAGACGGCGGCTGAACTGCGAACCGCACCCGCTGTGTGATGCGCGTGCTCCTAGACCTGCCATAACCCCATGCCCGCAATGTCCTCCATCAACTCCGTGCCACCGGGCAGTCGCCGTGAAGAGAATGGGCCTTCGCACGAGGCGATGGAACAAGCTGCACACTGGTATGCCCTGCTGATTTCCGGCGAAGCTCGCGCGGCTGACCGTGCCCGTTGGCAGGCTTGGCTGGCCGCCAGCTTGCAGCATCGGCACGCCTGGGCCTATGTGGAAGCGGTGAGCCAACGCGTGCTGACTCCTTTGCAGGACACGTCTGATCCGAAACTATTGGCCTCCAAGGTCCACGATGTGCACACCCGCGAGCGATCCCGCCGACGCGTATTGGCAGGACTCGGCACCGTGGCGGGGCTGGGCCTGATCGGCTGGACACATACTCCGATCGTTGGGGTTCTCTCGGCCTGGACCGCAGACTACCGCACCGGCACCGGAGACATCCGCGAAATCCAGTTGGCCGACGGCTCACGCATCTGGCTCAATGCGGGCAGTGCGGTCAACGCCGATATGTCGGCGAGTTTGCGCAAGCTCACGTTGATCGCCGGCGAAGTCCTGGTATCGACGGCCCACGGAGACGCTCGTCCGTTTGTGGTCGAGACGCCGCAAGGGCAATTGCGCGCGCTGGGCACACGCTTCACGGTCCGGCGCGAGCCCGAGCAGACCTTTCTGGCTGTCTACGACGGCGCGGTCGAAATCCGAACCGCCGCGAACAACGCGACAACCGTTATTGCTGCGGGGAAACAGACGAGGTTCAGTCCGAATCGCATTGCCGATGCCACAGAGGCCGACCCTGCGCGAGAGGCATGGAGCCGCGGGGAGTTGATTGCCTGGGACTTGTCGCTGGCGGCCGTGGTGCACGAACTCAATCGTTATTACACAGGACATATCGCACTGGATCCGGCCGTCGCACAGCGCCGCGTATTCGGGACATTTCCGTTGCGTGACGTGGATGGCACGCTGGCCATGCTGGCGGACGTCGCATCGCTACAGGTACGTAAACCGCTGCCGTGGTGGATTTCAATCAGTAGCCGCGACGCGACGCCGGCCCCTGCTCAATCCCGCTGAGCGTTTGGTTATCCCGGCACAAAACAGCCCCTGACTTTTTTGACCGTGTGAGTTCCGCTTTTCGCCCTCTCGATTGATTTAGAGATAGAGAGGGCCGCACGTCTCAGGTCGCGACAGGTGTTCGCACAGACAAGGCCCCTGTTGCACCCACTTTGTGAAGAGGAATTCTCATGCCTTGGCGCTCGTCGCATGTTCTCCGCCGCCCGCAATGCCGCTCGATCCGATCGGCCCCTCTGGGCCTCGGCACAAAACGGCCGCAGCAGAATCGATTTATCCGCAGGTCCTGGGCGGTCTGGATGGAGCTGGGCGCCCTCACCGCTGTCATCGCGACGGCTGCCGGGATGCCGGGATACGCCCATGCTGCCGACAGCGCCATCGCACAGGCGGCGGCTGTCACGGCGCCTGCGCAGCGCCGCTACAACATCCCCGCCGGCCCGCTGCGCACCGTGTTGACCCGCTTTGCCAGTGAATCGGGCATTTACCTCGCGGGCTCGATCGAGCTGGCCGATGGAAAAAACAGTGCCGGTCTGCAAGGCAACTATACGGTCTCGCAAGGCTTGGCGAATGTGCTGTCCGGCACGGGCCTGCAGGCGACGCCGGATGCCAATAACCGCTACATACTCAAGGCCCTGCCGGCCTCCAGTGTGAGTGAGCTTCCCACTGTCACGATCACAGGCCGCACTGAAAGCGGTACCGGCCCCGTGATCGGTTATATGGCACGAAATAGCGAAACGGCCACAAAGACCGACACGCCGATTGTGGAAACCCCTCAGTCGATTTCGGTCGTCTCTGCCGAACAGATCCGCGACACAGGATCGAGCTCCTTGGATCAGGCGTTGACCTATACAGCGGGCGTACGCACGTCGATGTATGGCACGAGTTCCCGGCTGGATGCAGTGCAGGCACGTGGGGTCGAGATTGAAGACATCTACCTGGATGGCCTGAAAGACCGGGTGAACTACTGGAACAGCACGGCACGCGTCGAGCCCTATCTGATGGAACGCATGGAAGTCCTGCGCGGACCGGCCTCGATGCTGTATGGCCAAGGCGGCACGGGCGGTCTGATCAACAACGTGAGTAAACAGCCCCAGGCCGAAGCCCAACGCGAAGTCGGTGTTCAGGTCGGAAATCACAATAAAAAACAAATCCAGGCGGACCTGACCGGGCCATTGAATGAAGACGGCACCCTGCTCTATCGGCTGGTGGCGTTGGGCCGGGAAAGCGGCACGCAGCTCGACTACGGCCAGGACGACAGGCAGGTAGTTGCTCCCTCACTGACGTGGGCCCCCAGCGCCAACACCGAGCTGACGTTACGATTCAAGTGGCAAAAGGACCGGGCCAACGGTGATTCAGGCAGCACGCTGCCCTGGAATGGCACGATCCTGTCGAACCCCAATGGAAAGATTTCCCGGCATACGTTCGTGGGTGAGCCGGATTTAGACTATTTCGATGCCGACAGTTGGCAAGCCGGCTGGTCGTTTCGCCATGCGTTTAACGAGCAATGGACGTTTCGCCAGAACACGAGATGGACTGACAACAAGACCGATTATGGAGCCTTTGACGTCTATGCGCCGTACCTGGATCCCGAAGAACGCGTGCTGAATCGCGCCGCCTATTTCTGGAAAAAACATACCCGCATCTTTGCCGCCGATCAGAACCTGTTGGGTAAATTCTCGACTGGCGCCGTGGATCATCAGTTGCTGGTGGGACTGGATATCATGCGCTATCGCGTCAGGGGCTCGGGCATCGATGACTACGGCCTGGCCGATGGCGGCGGTGTTCCCCCAATCGATGTCTTCAATCCCATCTACAACAGCGGCTATACGCGGCCGGATCTGGAGCCCACTGCCGCCAACGGGGTCAAGCAGCTAGGCGTCTATATTCAAGACGAAATGCGGTGGCGGCAATGGATCCTGCTGGCGGGTTGGCGGCATGATGAATCCACCAACTGGGAAGACGGAGCCGAAGACCGCAATGATCGAGCCAATACGGTGCGAGTGGGCCTGATGTACGAAATCGTGCCTGGCCTGTTGCCCTATGTCAGTTATGCCGAGTCGTTCCAACCTCAGGCCAATACGGATTACGGCCAACGGCTGCGCCCGCTGCGCGGCAAACAGTGGGAGGCAGGCCTCAAGTATCAACCTCCAGAGCAAGACTGGCGCGCATCGGCGGCCATATTTGAGCTGCGCGAGACCAACCGTACTGTGGAAATTTCCCAGACGGAGGTTGCACAGCGCGGCAAGACCCGGAACACCGGGCTGGAGCTGGAATGGGTGGGCTCGATCACCCCGAAATTGGACATCAACGCCAGTTTTACGTATTTGAATGTCGACCGGGAATTGACAGGGGTGCCGAAGAGGCAGGCCGCATTCTGGGGAACGTATAAGTTCGCGATCGGGAATCTGGACGGTTTTACCGCCGGCGCTGGCGTGCATTACGCCAGCGGCTTTGTCGACGAGCCCAACGACGGCTCCTATGTGCCCAGAACGCCATCTGTCACGCTGTTTGACGCCATGGTGGCCTGGGAAAATCGCCACTGGCGCGTGGCACTGAACGCCAGCAACCTGACCGACAAGGAATATTTCAGCCAGTGCACCGAGTGTGGGTCTTGCTCGTACGGCACGGGACGTCTGGTTACATTGAGTACGACCTATCGCTGGTAGGTCACACATGAGCGAGTATCATCTGGCTGGTAGTCATTTTTTTTAAAGGAGCACTCCATGGCCCAAGCCAGCGCACGCCACATCCTGGTGTCCACCGAAGCCAAATGCAACGAACTGAAGGCCGCTATCGAAGGCGGTGCCGATTTCGCCCAAGTCGCCCGTGAAAACTCCAGCTGCCCGTCCAGCCGCGACGGCGGCAACCTGGGCACGTTCCGCCCGGGTCAAATGGTGCGCGAATTCGACCAAGTCGTCTTCAGCGCCCCGTTGAACGTGGTGCAAGGCCCGGTCAAGACCCAATTCGGGTACCACCTGGTCGAAGTGACTGATCGCCAGGATTAATCACTACAGGGTCGGTGAGCGGAGTTCCCCCACCGACCTGCAGCAATATGCTGACAACCCAGGATTCGCGGCCAGACCAATGTTTTCAGACGGCGCTGAATCCCTGAACATCTCAGAAGACATCACGAGACGGAAGCGATACGGCCCGCGTGTGCGGCCACCGAGTGCTCGTAAATAGCCAGCTTGGTTCTATATGCTGTGCTGAAGATATCGGGCGTCGCATTGCCGCGCCATTCACTCGACAAACCGGCTTGCTTCCATGCTGCCAAGTCCGCCTTGACCTCGGCACGAGAGAGCGTCGATGGTGACACCGGAATATAGGTCTGGTCGCCCGGCTGCACATTGCCCGCAGCCTTCGCAGCTGCCAGATCGGCCGTGACTTCAGCACGCGACAATGTCGAGAAACTCGGCGGCACATAGGTTTCCTCTGCGGCGTGTGCGGCAGTACCAGCCGACAAAGTGGACAAAGCGATGGCAAAGATGGCGAATTGGGTTTTCATAGTAAGCCTCGATAAAAAGTAATTAATGGATGAATGAACGACGCAGCACGCTTTGAATAGTCGGCAAGGCATGTGTTGTGGTTCCTGCCGTGTGCCGTCTGTCCATGAGTGTTATTAAAAGACCGTCGCGTATCCCGGATATGTCGTGTGGACGGGGGTTTTAGTACCCAAGGTATCTGTAGAACGGTTAGATACAGTGGGAGACAAATCTGGATGCCGACCAGCCGATACGTATCGGAAAAAAGCGGTCGCAAGTACGAGCAGCATCAACCCGGCTGGGCCAACAGGCGCTGTATTTCAGCCTCGGTTTCCTGGTATTGCCCTTCGCCAAAGTGGCGATACACGATGTTCCCTTGCTTATCGATCAAATATGCCGCAGGCCAGTATTGATTTCGGTAGGCGTCCCAGGTCGCATAGCCATTGTCTTGCGCAACGGGGTACTTGATGCCGAATCGATCCAGCGCCTTTGTCACATTCGTGGTGGAACGCTCGAATGGAAACTCAGGGGTATGCACGCCAACGACGACCAATCCCTGATCTTTGTATTTCTGATACCAGTCAGTCACATAAGGCAGTGTGCGAATGCAGTTGATGCAGGTATAGGTCCAGAAATCGACGAGCACCACTTTGCCACGCAGGGACTGCATCGTGAGAGGAACGCTGTTGAGCCACTTTTCAATACCCGTAAACTCCGGCGCGGGGACCGGTGCAGGTTGTGGCGCCGCGTGTACGGCTGATACCAACAATACCGACGCTGCAGCGAATGATTTCAACACTTTGAACATGATGAGCTCCTTATTAACAAGCAAAAAAGTGCTGGCGAAGTAAATAGAATCGCGTCAGAGAGAACCAGCACGAACAGAAAAGACGGGATGTGATCAGATCGGGCGAAGGTCAGTGAAACAGCCCTGTCAACCAGGCGTAAAACAAAACGTCGTACTGGAAATGAATGGCCAATGCGGTTAGCACCAACAGCACACCGAACCCTTGCTGCAGACGATGGGTATGCCGAGTCACCCAGCCCACACGCGAGGCGATAGCCTTGCCGCCGTACGCAATGGCGAGCATGGGAATACCCGCGCCGACGGCATAAAAGAGCAACAACGCACTGGATTGCCCCAGGTTCTGGGCCTTGGCAGCCAGCACCAGGATTGACGCCAACACTGGACCTGCACATGGTGTCCATACGGCACCCAGCGAAATCCCCAGCAGGAACCCGCCTGAATTACCGTTGTCAGCCTTTCCCGACAACATTGCGATGCGCTGTATCGGTCCGCCAATACGAGCGATCAGCCAGTCATACGGGCGCGGCCAGATGCGGGCCAGGCCAAACAGCACCAGCAACACGATCGAGATAGAACGCACCGCCTCGTGGACGGTTTCATTCAAGTTGGACAGCAGGCTGAGCGCGATACCCAACCCGGCGAACGCGCACACGAAACCGGCAACAATGAACAAGGGGCGCAGGCGGTTGGAGCGTTCGACAGAACTACCCAGCAAAATGGGTAAAAGAGGCAATACGCAGGGCGAAGCAATCGTCAGAACGCCAGCCAGTAGCGCAATGGGAGCGTTGATAGCATTCATGGTGTGTGTTTCCGTTGTCAGGAAACGCCATTTCGCCCGTGCCAGGTATCTGGTCTGTGCCGCCGGCACCGTCATTTTCTAAGTTCTTGTATCGGGTCCAGCTCTATATACAGTACGACACATGAACGGGTTTCATTGAGCCGTACTTTGACTACACTTCTGATCGGGAGGAAACTGCCTCGCCTCACCCTGCAACTCCGCTTCATACCGATCCCCATCCTGCTATATACGGCATAAGGCATCTAAGAATGGACCAAATCGACCACATCATGATCGTCGACGACGATAGAGAAATTCGCGAGCTCGCAGGCAATTTCTTGCGCAAGAATGGGCTGGAGGTGACCTTGGCCGCGGATGGCAGGCACATGAAGTCGCTGCTGGAAAGCACGAAAGTCGATCTGATCGTGCTGGATATCATGATGCCCGGCGACGATGGCCTGGTGCTATGCCGCGAATTACGCAGCGGCAAGCATCGCAAAATCCCGATATTGCTGTTGACCGCCCGCAGTGACGATATGGACCGCGTGATAGGGCTGGAAATGGGTGCTGATGATTATCTCGTCAAGCCTTTCGTCGCCCGAGAGCTCCTGGCGCGCATCAAGGCCATCTTGCGCCGTACCCGCATGTTGCCCCCGAATTTTCAAGTCACCGAGCCCGGGCGTCAGATCAGATTTGGCGCATGGCGGCTGGACACGACCGCCCGCCACCTGCTGGACGAAGAAGATACGATCGTATCGTTGAGCGGCGCCGAATACCGGCTGCTGCGCGTGTTTCTGGATCATCCACAACGCGTCCTGAATCGCGATCAATTACTGAACCTGACACAGGGACGCGATGCCGACATGTTTGGCAGATCGATCGATCTGCTGGTCAGCCGCGTACGCCAGCGTCTGCGCGAAGACGCTCGCGAACCGATGTACATCAAGACGGTACGCAGCGAGGGGTATGTGTTCTCGGCCGCAGTCGAGGTCCAGGAAGAATAAAAAATGCCGCGCCCTCGATTTCCGTTACGCCTTTGGCCGCGAACGCTGGTCGCGCGCTTATTCCTGATCTTTCTGGTGGGTTTGGTGCTGGCTCACACCTTGTCGTTTGCGTTGCTGTTTTATGAACGCTACGACGCGACCAAATCGATGATGCTGGACGATCTGGAGCGCGATGTCTCGATTGCTGTCGATATCCTCAACCGCCTGCCTGCTGACGAACGTGCCGGCTGGTTGGCGCGCCTGTCCAGCGGACATCGCCAGTATCTATTGGGCCCCGGCGACGCCGACCAGCCGCTGCGCCTGGCGGCAGCGCGCACGGCGGCCCAGTCCATTGAATACACGTTGCGCGGCCGGTATCCCGTCGCCGTGCATGCCATGGCGGGCAACGACCGTCATATTCAGGCTCGCATCACGCTGCAGGACGGCCATCCCGTGGTGCTGGACATCCATTTGACCATGCCACCCTTGGCCGTATGGCTACCCATCGTGCTGTGCGTGCAATTGGTGCTGCTGGTGCTCTGTGCCTGGTTGGCAGTACGCCTGGCCGTTCGCCCGTTGACGCAGCTGGCAAAAGCCGCCGACACGCTGGACCCCAACAACACGAGCCCTCCGCTGGACGAACATGGTCCCGCCGAGGTCGCGCAAGCCTCTGCCGCGTTCAACGCGATGCAGGAACGTATCGCCAGCTATCTAAAAGAGCGCATGCAATTGCTGGGCGCGATTTCGCATGACCTGCAGACACCGATTACCCGGATGAAGCTGCGAGCGGAATTCATGGACGAATCGACGGATAAAACCAAGCTGACACAAGACCTCGGGGAAGTCGAGCGGCTGGTGCGCGAAGGCATCGAGTACGCGCGCAGCGCGCACGGCACTCAGGAAAAACCCGCTCGCATCGATTTGCACGACTTTCTGGACAGCTTGGTATGTGATTACCAGGACACGGGCCGCGAGGTAATGTTGTCGAGCTCGACTGATCTGTCGTTCGGGTTGATACAGACTCGTCCGCACGCATTGCGGCGCATCCTGGGCAATTTGATCGATAATGCGCTGAAATTCGCCGGTGCAGCCGAAGTCGCTGTACAGAACCACGGAACGCAGGGCGTGTCCATTTTCGTACTGGACCATGGCCCAGGTATCCCCCCTGCCGAACTCGGCGCCGTACTGCAGCCGTTTTACCGCGTCGAGGGCTCGCGCAACCGCGACACCGGCGGCACAGGACTGGGGCTGGCGATCGGACAGCAACTGGCCACAGCACTGGGAGGCAAATTGGTGCTGAGCAACCGCGACGGCGGGGGGCTGTCGGCCGAGGTCCGAATACCGCTTTCTGCCGATCAGGCAGTGTAGTATTCATGGACGATAAAGGAGTTTCTATGCATACCCGTGAAGCATGCCTGCAAGCCGATCATCAAGACCCGCTCGCCCCGCTGAAAGCGCAGTTTGACATACCGGCGGGCGTGCTTTACATGGACGGCAATTCGCTAGGTGTGCTGCCCAAAGCCGCGGTGGCACGCAGTGCCGAAGTCATCCGGCAGGAATGGGGCCAAGGGCTGATCCGCAGCTGGAACGATGCGGCCTGGTTCGAGTTGCCCTCGCGGCTGGGCGACAAGCTGGGCCGGTTGATCGGCGCCGGCACAGGCCAGGTTGTGGTCACGGATACCACCTCGTTGAATCTGTTCAAGTCGCTGGCAGCCGCAATCCGCATTCAACGGCACGCCGCACCACAGCGCAAAGTCATCGTGTCGGAACGCGATAATTTTCCGACCGATCTGTACATGATCCAGGGCATGATCGATCTGCTGCAACAAGGCTACGAGATGCGGTTGGTGGATGAGGATCTGTCGTTGGAGCAGGCGCTGGACGATTCCGTCGCCGTATTGCTGCTGTCGCACGTGAATTATCGTACGGGCCATATGTATGACATGACAGAGGTCACGGCGCAGGCGCATGCGCACGGCGCGTTGACCATCTGGGATCTGGCCCATGCAGCGGGCGCCGTGCCGGTGGACCTGACCGGCGCCAATGCCGATTTCGCCGTGGGCTGCACCTATAAGTATTTGAACGGCGGCCCGGGCGCGCCGGCGTTTATTTGGGTGGCGCCGCACCATACCGATCATTTCTGGCAGCCTCTATCAGGATGGTGGGGACACCAGCGGCCGTTTGATATGGCCGTCGATTATGAGCCCGCAGGCGGCATCCGCCGCTACCTGTGCGGTACACAGCCGATAGTGTCGCTGTCGTTGGTCGAATGCGGCCTGGACATTTCTCTGCAGGCAGACATGAACGAGGTACGCAAAAAATCGCTGGCGCTCACCGATCTGTTTATTGCCCTCGTGGAAAGCCGCTGCGCCCGCCACCCGCTGACCCTGGTCACGCCTCGCGAGCATGCCCATCGCGGCAGTCATGTCAGCCTGCGCCATCCGCATGGCTATGCTGTGATGCAGGCGTTGATTGCCCGCGGAGTCATCGGTGATTATCGAGAGCCCGAGGTCCTGCGTTTTGGCTTCACGCCACTCTACTTCGGCTACACCGATGTCTGGGATGCGGTAGAGATCTTGACGGATATACTCGATAGCGAGATCTGGAAAGAGCCCCAGTTTTCGCGGCGCGGCGCGGTGACTTGATGAGTGCGGTGCATCGTTAACCTGAAGTTAATAATGCTTTGAATCGCCCTTGCACCCATACGGTGCGGCGATAGGTACAGTGCCTGACACACGCTGGCGATCGGCGCCGGCAGGAGTCAGGCACGTGAAAACATACCGTATTGCAACCATTCCCGGCGACGGCATCGGCAAAGAAGTCATCCCGGCCGGCCAACAGGTCATGCAGGCATTGGCCGAGTCAGACGGCTCGTTTGCCTTTGCGTTTCAGAATTTCGATTGGGGCGGTGATTACTACCGCAAACATGGCGTCATGATGCCTGCCGATGGGCTTGATGACTTGCGCGGCCAAGACGCTATTTTGTTTGGCTCGGCGGGAGACCCGGACATCCCCGATCACATTACGCTATGGGGTCTGCGCCTAAAGATCTGCCAGGGCCTGGATCAGTATGCCAATGTGCGCCCCACGCGCATTCTGCCCGGGATCGACGGGCCGCTGAAACGCTGCACGCCCGAACAACTCGATTGGGTGATTGTGCGCGAGAACTCGGAGGGCGAGTACTCGGGTGTCGGCGGCCGCGTGCACCAGGGCCAACCCATCGAAGCCGCCACCGACGTGTCCATGATGACGCGCGCCGGTGTCGAACGCATTCTGCGTTTCGCCTTTCGTCTGGCGCAATCTCGTCCGCGTAAACAACTGACGGTGATCACCAAGTCCAACGCGCAACGCCATGCCATGGTGATGTGGGACGAAATTGCCGTTGAAGTCAGCCGCGAGTTTCCCGACGTGCATTGGGATAAAGAGCTGGTCGATGCTGCGACCGCCCGCATGGTGAATCGGCCCGCGACGCTGGACACGATTGTCGCGACCAACCTGCACGCAGATATTCTGAGTGACCTGGCCGCTGCATTGGCCGGCAGCCTCGGGATTGCGCCGACCGGCAACATCGACCCTGAACGCCGTTACCCGTCGATGTTCGAACCAATTCACGGTTCGGCTTTCGACATCATGGGCAAAGGCCTGGCGAACCCGATCGGCACGTTCTGGTCCGTGGTGATGCTGCTGGAACATCTTGGCGAACATCAGGCAGCCCAGCGTGTCATGAAGGCCGTGGAACACGTGACTGCCAATCCCGCACTGCATACGGGTGATCTGGGTGGCAAAGCCACGACGGCACAAGTCACTGAAGCGGTGTGCCACCACCTGAAGCAGGCATCAGCACAAGCCCAAGCTGCGTAATACGAGCGAAATGCCGTGACCGGCTACCGGTCGCGGCACTATGTGCAGTTGCCTGCGCACGAGCAATCGCGACATATGCATAGCAGCACAACTGTGCGCCTAAAAAAATCGATCACCACAGATCGGCAACCACAACGAGGAGACATCATGAAACCTGCAAAGCATGGTCTGCGCTTCGCGCTGACCGGCGTGCTATGCGCAGCCGGCATCACGCTGACAAGCGGTGCGACGGCACAAAGCTATCCCACGCGCCCTGTGAACTTGATCGTGCCCTTCCCGGCTGGCGGCACCACGGATGTGCTGGCGCGTACCCTCGGTCAAGAGTTGGCCAAGAGTCTGGGCCAGCCCGTTATCGTCGAAAACAAGCCCGGCGCCGGCGCCACGCTGGGCGCCGATTACGTGGCCAAAGCCGCCCCCGACGGCTATACCCTATTGATGGGCGCAGTCCACCACACGATTGCGACCAGCGTCTACAACAACCTGCAGTACGATTTTCAGAAAAGCTTTGCACCCGTCACCACGGTAGCGTTGGTGCCGAACATACTGGTCGTCAACCCCAAGGTGCCCGCCCAGAATGTGCAGGAACTGTTGGCCCTGGCCCGCAAGACGCCCGGCAAATTGACCTTTGGTTCGAATGGCGTCGGCACCGGACAGCATCTGATCGGCGCGCAGTTTCAGGAGATCGGCGGCGTCTCGCTGCTACACGTGCCCTACAAGGGCAGCGGTCCGTTGACGACGGATCTGCTGGGCGGCCAGATCGACATGTCGTTCGATACGATTACTCCTGTATTGCCTCACATCAAGTCAGGCAAACTGCGGGCATTGGCTGTCACGACCGATAAACGTTCCGCAGCATTGCCCGATGTCCCGACGATGCAGGAGGCCGGCTTGAAAGGCTTCAATATGGGCACCTGGTTTGGCGTCCTGGCTCCTGCCACCACACCGCCCGACATCGTCGCGCGCCTGAATGCCGACATGGTCAAGATCATCCAGTCGCCGGATTTCGGCAAGAAAATGGCGGAGATCGGCGCCGTGCCGATAGGCGATAGCAGTGTGCAAATGGCCGAACGCATCAAGACCGATACCACCGACTACGCCAAACTCGTCAAGCAAGCAAACGTCGTGGTCAACTGATTACCAAGAGTCGCCCTTGCCGGTTTTACGCCTGTCCCGGAAATATTCCACCAGGAAATCGATAAACACGCGCACCTTGGCCGACAGGTGATGACGTTCGGGAAAAACGGCGTGAATATCGGCGGGCGGCAGGGCGTAATCTTGTAGCAGCAATTCCAGTCTGCCAGCACGCAGATGGCGCGCCAGATCCCATTCGGCGCGCTGCAAAATCCCCAGGCCGGCCAGGCCCCAGGTCAATGTGACCTCTCCATCGTTACTGCTCAGCGCACCGCGGACCTTGATCGTTTCGCCATAGGTACCCCGCGTAAAGCGCCAAAGGCCATAGGTATCATCGTTCTGACGCAGCACGATGCATTGATGGCGCGCCAGATCCTGCGGTACCTGCGGACGACCATGTTTTTCCAGATACTCGGGCGATGCACAGACCAGACGACGGTTCGGCGCAATAGGGCGGGCAATCAGACGCCCATCGGGGATATCGCCAAAGCGTATCGCGACATCAAACGCGTCCTGTACAAAATCGCCCGGCGTGTCAGTGAGTTGCAACTGCACCTCGACCTCGGGATAGCGGCGCGCAAACAGCACGATGGCCGGCGCAATATAGCTGCGTCCGAATCCCAGCGGTGCGTTCACCTTTAATAATCCTCGCGGCTGCGCCTGCCGGCTGGCGATCAATTGATCCAGATGATCGATGTCACGCAGAATGCGTCGCGCGTTTTCCAGATACAGCTCACCCTCGGCCGTCGGGCTGAGACGCCGGGTATTGCGGTTGAGCAGGCGCACGCCGAGGCGGTCTTCGATCTGAGCCAGACGTTTGCTGACAGCGGCGGTGGTCACGCCCAGTTCGCGTGCCGCCGCCGACAGACTGCCCGCACGGACCAGTTCGACCAACAACTGCAGCTCTTGGGACTGCCCCATCGACGTGACACCTCATTGAAAAGTCGGAGTCCATAGTAGCCCAGTGCGAGCGGCGCCTTTCATGTTCGGTCCGCGGCAACCGGTTGCATCTCCAGCCGATTTATTTAAAATGAGATTATTTCTCATTTACATTAACATTCATTAATGCTGCGTTCCCTGCCCGCCTCACAAGACGCCGTTCACGGTCTATACCGCGACCACCATGGGTGGCTCGACGGCTGGTTGCGCCGCAAAGTCGGCAACGCCTGCGATGCAGCAGATCTGGTCCAGGATACGTTCGTCCGCGTGCTGCGGCACCGCGCCGAGTTGACCATGGTGCGCGAGCCGCGCGCCTACCTGACCACTATCGCCAAACGTCTGGTGCTGAATCATTATCGGCGTCAGTCGCTGGAACGGGCCTATCAAGAGGCGCTGGCTGCGATGCCGGCGGCGCTGGCCCCCTCGCCCGAACAGCAATTGCTGATCCTCGAAGCACTGCACGAGATCGATGCGGCGCTAAATACCTTGCCGGCACGCGCTCGCCAGGCATTTTTGCTGGCGCAGTTGGAACACTTGCCCTACGAGGAGATCGCACAGCGTCTGCAGGTATCGGTACGCACGGTACAGCGCTACATCGTGCAAGGATACGAACAATGTCTGCTCGCGAGCTCGTGACTCCTGCCGAGGCTCCGCTGGATCGCGGTGTCGCGCGCGAAGCAGCGCGTTGGCTGATGCGGCTGGGCTCTGGCCACGCCACGGCAGCAGATGTGCGCGCGTGCGACCGATGGCGCGCTGACAACACCGAGCACGAACGCGCCTGGCAACGCGCGCAGGCATTAAGTCGCACATTTGGCTTGATCCCCGCTGAAGTGGGCATGGCAACACTGGATCGGCCGGCAGCGAAATCGCGCCGAGCCGCACTCAAGACGCTCGTGGCCCTGCTGGTGGCCTCGCCTGTGGCTTGGTCAACATGGAATGCGGCGCCCGTCGTGCGCTGGCGGGCCGACCATCGCACGGCAGTGGGCGAACGGCGCGAGATCTTGCTGGCCGATGGATCGCGGGTCTGGCTCAATACCGCGACAGCAATCGACGAAGCATTCACCGACACGGACCATGCACTATGGCTGCGCGATGGAGAAATCTACGTGCAAGCCTCGCCGCAACGCAGCCCTGCGCTGCGCATCGAAACCCGGATGGGCGCCATCCACGCCGATGCCGCGGCGCATTTTGCCGTCCGGCTCGATGCCCAGCGGTGCCTGGTCAACGTCACTACCGGTCAGGTGGAAGTCTCGCCGGCCAGGGCTGCCACACATCGTGTCCGCTTGAACGCAGCACAACAAGCGGCGTTCGACGCCGATACGGTCTACTCGCGGCAAACCTCGGATACGCGCGACCCGGATTGGCTGCGAGGCACCTTGCACGCGGATGCGATGCGATTGGATGTGTTTGCTGCGGAATTGGCTCGCTATCGGTCCGGCATCATACGTTGCGATCCGGCTGTTGCCGCACTGCGGATTTCCGGGACTTTTCAGTTGAGCAACACCGATGCGGTGTTGCAAGCCCTGCCGGCCCTGTTGCCCGTGCAGGTGAACTACCGGACCTCGTACTGGGTCACGCTCGGACCGGCAGCCACACAGGCGTAGTTTTATTTTGTTGCACTTAATGTGGGTGATCGATGTCCGGTTTTGTGTCGTGCAGGGTCATGGAAGGCAAAGGCTGTCATGGCCTGTATCCAAAGACCCTGTCCGAAAGGAACCCCATGGACACACTGCACGCGCCCGCTTTGCCCGATATCCGTTTTTCTTCCCGAGGAACCACGTTGGCGTGCGCCATCAGCCGTGCACTGTTGGGGGTGACTATCGCTGGTGGTCTGGCGCTTTGCCCCCCAGCCTGGGCGCAATCGGCCGGAACGGTAGCGCAGCAACGGGTATATCAAGTCCCCGCGGGCGAGCTGAGCGCGGCGCTATCGCATTTTGCCGAGCAGGCCGGGATCACCGTGCTGTTCCAACCTCAAACGGTCCAGGGCCGCCAAAGTACCGGCCTGCAGGGCGCCTACCCTGTTGACGAAGCCCTGCGTCGCCTCCTGGCGGGTACGGGACTCGCCGCCCGCGAACACGGCAACGGGGCATTCGTATTGCAACCCCAAGACACTGTCTCGCAACTCACGCCCGTGACGGTACAAGCCGATGCCTTGCGATCCGATCCGGCCTGGGTCAGCACCAATACGCGCCAGGACATGGATAACCTGCAAGTACGCAGTTGGGAGGACGTAGGCAAACGCATGGACGCCGGTGTCAATTTCAACCGCCAGAACAACAGCATCAATATTCGCGGCATGGACGGCAATCGCGTCCTGACGCGCATCGATGGCATCCGCCTGCCGTGGCTGGACGACGGCGCGCGCGGGGTGAAGGGCGGCTTGAATGCGGTCGACTTCAATTCGCTATCGAGTCTGGATATCGTGCGCAGTACGGACTCTGCCTCTGTCGGATCGGGTGCGCTAGGAGGCTCGGCGGAGTTACGCACGCTCAATCCCGACGATCTGCTGCAAGACGGGCGCAACTTTGGCGCACTGGTCAAAGGCGACTACGACTCGGCGGACAACAGCCGGGCCGCCAATGCTGCTTTGGCGGCCCGGCTGGCCGAGAACACCACCTGGTTATTGCAAGCAGGTATCCGCAAAGGCCATGAGCTGGATAACCGCGCCGACCACGGCGGCTACGGCGACGGCCGTGACAAAGCTGATCCCGAGGACTACACGCAACGCAGCGTCATGCTGAAACTGCAGCAGCGCATAGAAGGCGGCCACCGCTTCGGTTTGACGGGCGAATACTTTCACTATGACTCGGACACCGACAGCAAATATCTGCAGGGCCCGGGCACCAGCTACCAAATTGGCGAAAACACAGCCAGCGAAACGATCAAACGTGAACGCGTTTCCGTGGACTACGAGTACCAGGCACCAAGCGCAGGCGGTCTGATCGACAGTGCCAAGGCCGTCGTGTATTGGCAGCGCCTGCGGCTCGATCAGGGGCTGGATGGCGAGCGCACCAGGGATACGCGCGCGTCGATTATCCCTGGCGACCCGTTCATGTACGGTTATCCCACCGGAGCTTATGGGCGGGACAACTCGATTCAGGAAACGCTGTTCGGTTTCAGCGGCGAAGCCACACGGCGAATCGAGGGATCGGTATCGCAGACCGTGACCGTGGGCGCCGAATGGATGGGCAATCGCACCGAGCAATATTCGGACGGCTACGACAACTGCCCTGATATTCCGGCGGGACTGCCCGCGCCTTTCGGCCCACGTTCCTGCGACATGCTGCACACCAATCAGGCGGACATGCCACGCGTCAAAGGCAGCCAATGGGCGCTATGGGCAAAGGATGAGTTTGCGTTTGCCCAGGGCCGCTACACGCTGACGCCTTCGATCCGGTACGATCATTACGAGCAAAAACCACAAAACACCGGCAGCTACGACAGCAACCCCAATGCCGGTTCACTGCCGCCTTCGTCGAGCGGCGGCAGGTTTTCGCCAAGCTTGTTGGGAACCTGGAAAGCACAAGAGCAAGTCACGTTTTACGCGCAATATGCGTACGGCTATCGCGCCCCCAGCGCCACCGAGCTATATACGAACTACGGCGCACCAGGCACATATCTGCGTGCGGGCAATCCTGATTTGAAGCCTGAATCCAGCCGGGGCTGGGAATTGGGCGCTCGCCTGGGCAACGAGGATCTCGGCGGGGCTTTGTCGTTCTTTGACACGCGCTATCAAAACTTCATCGATACCCAGATACCGGTGACGGCCGGCGATCCGCAATGGCAAGACAGTTGGAATGGACAGTATCCGCTGGGTGTCACAACAGCTGCCAACCGCGCCCGAGTGCGTATCTATGGTGCCGAGGCCTCGGCACATTGGCGTTTCACCCCGAACTGGCGCACTTGGGGATCATTGGCCTGGACTGTCGGCAAAGACCAAAGCACTGGCCAGTATCTGAATTCGGTACCGCCTTTCAAAGCGATTCTGGGCCTGGGCTACGACCGAAGCGAATGGGGTGCGAGCGCCGTGTGGACGCTATCCGCACAACGCAACAAAGTCGAATATCCCGACGCGACCACCGATGCACCCAATCCTGATTTCCGTGCTCCCGGCTATGGCGTCGTGGACCTGATGGCTTACTGGAAACCAGCCGCCGTCAAGGGGCTGCAAGTCCGTGCAGGGGTATTCAACCTGTTCGACAAAAAATACTGGGAAGCCATCAACGTTCCCACGGCTGGACCATCTGCCTTGCCCCATCCGGTAGACTGGTACACCGAACCTGGGCGCAGTGTGCGCGTGTCATTAACCTATCAATACTGAACCACGGGCCTGCCGAGCGGCGGCCCGGGACTATGGGTCGCCCGCCGTACCCGGACAGAGGAGTCATCCATGAGCAACACTTCTTTCACCCAGTTGGCCGCCGAATTGCGCGCTCGTAACGATGCCCTGGTCGCCGAACAGCCGGGCCAACGCGCGCGCAATCTCGCTCAAGCACTGAACGTATCCGAAGCCCAATGGGTCGCTGCCGAATGCAACGGGCTGCGCGCCACCGCACTGACCGGCGCCACGTCCCCGCAAGCGATATTCCGCGAACTGGGATCGTTGGGCGAAGTCATGGCGTTGACGCGCAACGACTGGTGTGTCCATGAACGCCACGGACGCTACGAGTCCATCCAGGCAGAAGGCCCGGTCGGCCTCGTGCTGGGACCTGACATCGATTTGCGCGTGTTCTTCAGCACCTGGGACTCTGCCTGGGCCGTTGAACAGGACGGCCGGCATAGCCTGCAATTCT
The DNA here is from genome assembly GCF_054781015.1 of Bordetella muralis. Classification (NCBI taxonomy): domain Bacteria; kingdom Pseudomonadati; phylum Pseudomonadota; class Betaproteobacteria; order Burkholderiales; family Alcaligenaceae; genus Bordetella; species Bordetella muralis. The sequence continues at coordinate 793,123 of NZ_BAAGVF010000008.1, forward strand.
TTGACTGTGCAGGCGTTGCCGTGCATAAGGTCTATCGCACAGATACCACGGACGTCGCCGCCTATGACGCGCTTGTCGCACGCTTCGCAGGCGAGCCTGTCTGGCCGCAGACCAAACCTTATGCGGCCAAAGACGAGTCCGACATCGTCAGTGATCCTGACGCGCTGCGCACCGCCTGGCTGGCCATGCAGGACACACATGAGTTCTTTCCTCTGCTGCGTAAATTCAAGGTGTCCCGCCTGGCTGCACTGAAGGCCGCAGGATTCGATCTGGCGCAACAGGTCGAGACCACGACTCCCGAACGCATGTTGGAGGCTGCAGCGCAGTCCAGCCTATCCATCATGTGTTTTGTAGGCAACCCCGGCATGATTCAGATCCACACCGGTCCGGTCGCCAAGCTGTTGCGCACGGGGCCCTGGTTCAACGTGCTCGATCCGCGATTCAACCTGCATCTGAACACCGATGCTATCGACTCGGCCTGGGTCGTCAGCAAACCCACCAGCGATGGCTGGGTCACATCGCTCGAGGTCTACAACGCCAATGGGGATCTCATCGTGCAGTTCTTTGGTGAACGCAAGCCCGGCAAACCGGAGCTTGCCGAATGGCGCAGTCTATTGAGCAGCCTTTGCGCCGAGCCGTTAGCCGCGTAACGCCCTCCATGATCAGGGCGTCGCGTACTCAGTACCGCCAAGAACGGCTAAGCTTAAGTACCAACACGCTCTGATCAGTCGACCCTTTATCCGCCGTACGGAAACACGACGCCTCATCAAGGAAGCACCATGGCCGCCAGTCTAGCCAAGACGATCGCCGCTGCAATCGCTGCAGTCTGGGTCACCAGCGCCGCACAAGCGGCGAATGATCCCCCTTCTGCCGCTCAACGCGTTGTCACATTGGGCGGCACGGTCACCGAAATCGTCTATGCCCTGGATCAAGGAGATCGTCTCGTCGGCGACGATCAATCGAGTTTGTATCCCGAGGCGGCGACCAAGTTACCGCGCGTCGGGTATTACCGTGCCGTGCCCGTCGAAGGCGTACTTGCCTTGAATCCGGACCTGGTGCTGGCGTCTGAACAATCGGGTCCCCCTACGGCGCTCGCGCGTCTGAAGGAAGTCGGCGTTCCCCTTGAAATCATCTCTGACAAACCCAGCGTGCAATCACTCAACGATCGCATTCTGCAGATCGGCAAAGCCCTGGGCGTCCCGGAGCGCGGCAAGCAACTGGCCACATCCGTCGCAACCGCGTTAAGCGACGCGCAAGCCTTGCCCGAGTCGCACGCGCGCGCCGTGCTGCTGATGAACCGCACGGGCACGCCTCTAGGTGCGGGCAGCGACACAGCAGCCGCACTCGTGCTGGAGCTCTCCGGCCTGGTCAATGTACTCGCCGATCAACAAGGCTACAAACCCATCTCAGCCGAAGCACTCGGTGCGCTGGCGCCTCAAGTCATCGTGGTCCCCCGCATGTCGCTGGAGGCAGCGGGCGGCATGGAAAAATTCCGCACAACGCCGGGCATCGCCGCCACGCCTGCAGCAACAAATCACTGCATCGTCGTCATGGATGACTTGCTTGCACTAGGCACAGGGCCGCGGCTGCCGCAAGCCATACGCACACTCAAGGAGACCGCTTGTGTCGCTCGCCAAGGCTGACCGCCTGGCACCGCCGACCAGGCGGGCGCATCCTCCCACCGTTCTGATCGGACTCGGTATTGCCGCGCTCTCAGTGGCCCTGCTCGCCGCCTTGAGCGGCGCTGTCCACATCCCCTTGGCAGACGCGTTGCGCGTACTGACCTCCGACGCCTCGCAGCCTAACGACACGTTATGGCGCAACGTGCTGCTGGACATTCGATTACCACGCGTCTTGTTTGCCGCCGTGGCGGGCGCGGCGCTGGCGATTTCCGGTGCAGCGATGCAGGCCCTGTTTCGCAATCCGCTCGCCGAGCCCGGCTTGGTCGGAATCTCCGCCGGCGGCGCACTGGGCGCTGTGGCCGCCATCGTGCTGACCGCGGGCGGCTTCATGGTCACCGCACCTGCCGCCTTTGCAGGCAGCCTGTTGGCCACGGCAGCGGCCTATGCTGTCGGGCGACGCGTGCCGGGCGTCGCCGGCCTGTTGTTGGCAGGTATCGCCATCAACACCGTCGCCGGCAGTTTGATCGGGCTGCTTACCTACATGGCCTCCGATGCGCAACTGCGTGACCTGACGTTCTGGAACATGGGCAGCCTGGCGGGCGCCAGTTGGTCATTGTTGGCCTTTCTGGCGCCGTGGACACTCGTGTGGTCCTTCTGGCTGATGCGCCAGTGGCGCGCCATGAACGCCCTATTGCTGGGGGAACGCGAAGCCCAGCATCTCGGCTTCGCCCTCGTCACTGTGCGCTACAAACTCGTCATGGCCACTGCACTCATCGTGGGTCCACTCGTGGCCGCCACAGGCGGCATCGGTTTTGTCGGACTCGTCGTGCCTCATCTCGTACGCATGACCTTGGGTGCCGATCATCGTTGGCTGCTGCCTGCCTCGATGCTGACTGGCGCCCTGGCGCTCACGCTGGCCGATTGGCTGGCCCGCATTGTCGTGATTCCGGCTGAACTGCCCATAGGTCTAGTCACCAGCTTGGTCGGCGGACCGTTTTTTCTATGGCTGCTCGCACGAGGACGGCGATTCTAATGAGCCTGCGTACGATAGACCTAGATGTATCGCGTGGTTCGACACGCATTCTGTCCAACGTCTCGCTTAGCATCGAGCCCGGCCAGGTGCTGGGGTTGCTGGGCGCCAATGGCGCCGGCAAATCCACGCTGCTCGCGGCCCTCGCCGGCGAGCTTTCTCCGACCCGTGGCCATATCGAATTAGACGGAACACCGCTGACTCGCATCCCTCCGCGACGCCAGGCCCGGCAACGCGCAGTCCTGCCGCAAAAGCCCTCGCTGACATTTGATCTGGGCGTACAAGAAGTCGTCGCCATGGGCGCTTATCCCTTCCCCGAACTCGACCCCGTCGAAGTCGAGGAACTGACGGCATCCTCGCTCGCGCTGGCCGGCGTCCCCCACCTGGTCCAACGCCGTTATCCCGATCTGTCCGGCGGCGAACAACAACGCGTGCAGTTCGCCCGCGTCCTGGCCCAATGCCAGGCCCAGCATGACCTCAACCTCTCGCGTTATCTCTTGCTGGATGAGCCCATCTCCAGCCTGGATCCCAAACATCAGATCGAACTGCTGCGCACCACCGCCGACCTCGCCCATACCCATGGCCTGGGCGTCCTGGTCATCGTCCACGACATCAACCTGGCTGCCCGCTGGTGCGATCAACTCATCATGCTGGGCAACGGCACCGTCATCGCCAACGGCCCCCCAAAAGACGTACTGACCCGCGACAACCTGCGAACCGTCTACGACATCGAAGCCGACATCCTGCCCCACCCCACCATGCCTGACCGCATCCTGGTATTGCCGCACTAGACAGGCCGCTAGGTCTTATCCCCCCGATACCGCGACACACTCATCAAAATCCCGCAAGCAATCCCCATCGTCAACAACGCCGTCCCCCCATAGCTCATGAACGGCAGCGGCACTCCCACTACAGGCAAAATCCCCGTCACCATCCCCACGTTGACGAACACATAGATAAACACCATCATCGTCAACGCCCCCGCCATCAAACGACCGAACTGCGTCGTGGCCCGCACTGCAATCGTCAATCCTCGAGCGATGAGCAAGGCGTACAACAGCAGCATCGCCACGCCCCCATACAGTCCGAATTCCTCGGCATACACCGCAAAAATAAAGTCCGTCGTACGCTCTGGGATAAAGTCCAGGTGAGTCTGCGTCCCCTGCATATACCCCTTGCCATAGAGTCCCCCGGAGCCCACGGCGATCATCGACTGAATCGTATGAAACCCCTTGCCCAATGGATCAGAACTGGGGTTGAGCAAAGTACACACCCGCTGCTTCTGATAGTCGTGCAAGACCACCCAGTCCACACCGGGTTCACATAGCGTGTCTTCGTAATAGATCAGCGTCCCTATCCCCAAGATACCGACAATCGCAATCGGGGCAAGCAATTTAAAGGACAACCCGGCGAAATAAATGACGAAAAACCCCGCGCCAAACACCAACAACGCCGTTCCCAAATCGGGCTGCAACACAATCAGGCCAAAGGGCGCGGCCAGCATCGCCGCAGCGACAACAAAGTCGCGGATACGCACATCGCCGTCATGCCGTTGGAAATACCATGCCAACATGAGCGGCACAGCGATTTTCATCATTTCAGACGGTTGAATACGGGTAATGCCCAGGTTCAGCCAACGCGTGGCGCCCTTGCTGGTTTCACCAAAAAACTCCACCCCCAGCAACAGTGCAACGCCCACAATGTAAAACGGCAATGCCAGACGCATCAGCATATGCGGCGGCACCAAGGCCACCGCCCACATCGCGCAGAACGCAATGAGAAAATTGCGCGACTGATCGGCAAAACGCCAATCGGTACTGCCCACCGCCGAATGCATCACCGTCAGACCCAACGCGGCAAACAAAGCCAGAATGATCAGCAATGGCCAGTCAAAGGCGAGAAAGACGCGGACCAGGATAGCGCCCAGACGTTTCATGGCTTCACTCCGAATCCAGACGATTCAAACAAGTCGTTCAAATCGGACCGCGCGGGCGCAGTAGAGGGGCGCTGCGTCGCCCTCGGGGCTTGCTGGGCGGGCGCCACTTTGGGTGCAGATCGAGGCCTCATGCTTGGGGGAGGCGTATCCGAACCAGGAATGAGCGGAGGCAACGGCTCGTCCTGTGGCGCGTCATCCAGCACTACCCCGGGCGGCGGCTCCACGAGATCGTCTGGGCTCGTCGCGCCAGGCACTACAGGGGCCGACACCCCCGTAGGAACGGGAGTATCGCTTTGAGCCGGGACAGATAACGGCGGCACATCTGGCGGCAAGGTGATGCGCGAGCCAGCCGTAGGCGTGGCGGGTCGCGATAGCCAATAATCGAACACCGTACGCGCAATAGGAGCCGCCATACTCGCTCCCCAGCCAGCGTTTTCCACCAGCAGCGCCACGGCAATACGCGGTTTATCGGCCGGCGCAAAACCCATGAACAACGCATGATCGCGTAAACGCTCATCCAGCTCATGCGCGCGGTATTGAGCCCCGCGCAGGCTGAACACCTGCGCCGTTCCAGTTTTGCCAGCTGCCTGGTATGCCGCGCCGGCAAAGGCGCGCCGTGCCGTCCCCGACCGCACCACGCCGACCATCGCGCTCTTGATGAGATCGACATTCTCTTGCTTTAGCGGAATGCGATATTCCGGTGTCGACGGCGTTGGCGTCACGACGCCAGTATGCGTGTCGCGCGTAGCATGTACCAAATGCGGTTTCCGATAAGCACCATCGTTGGCCAAGGTCGATGTCCCCTGTGCCAACTGCAACAATGTGAACGAGTTATACCCCTGCCCCACCGCCACCGAAATCGTCTCTCCCGCGTACCATTGCTGTTGCCTCCGGTCCTTATATGCCTGGCGTTTCCACTCGGTCGAGGGCAACACGCCCCTGCGTTCGCCATCCAGGTCAATACCAGTAATCTGTCCGAACCCAAACTGCTTGGCAAAGTCATGCAACCGGTTCACCCCTATTTCCGGGCCCAGCGAATAGAAATACGTGTCTGAGGACACGACGATAGCCCTGTGCATATCGGTCATGCCATACGCCGCACCCCCAGCGTTCCGAAAACGCTGGCCTCCGAATTCGAAGTAGCCTGGATCGGGAATACGCGTCTTGGCGTCGCGCACACCCAGCTCCAGCGCCGCCAACGCCACAAAAGGCTTATAGGTCGAGCCAATCGGATAAGTACCGTACAAGGGCCGATTGATCAGCGGATGATCCGGCGACTCGTTCAACAAGCGCCAGTTTTCTACGTCGATGCCGTCGATGAACAGATTCGGATCGAACGCAGGTTTAGAGACAAACGCCAGGACCTCGCCCGTGTTGGGATCGATGGCAACCAACGCCCCACGGTGATTTCCAAAAGCCTCTTCGGCCACACGCTGCAAGCCCAGATCGATGGACAGCATGACGTCCACGCCGGGCACCGGATCAGTACGCTGCAACGTCCGCACAGGACGCCCGCTGGCATTGACCTCGACCTCTTCGATCCCGGTCTGCCCGTGCAGCGCCTTTTCCCAGCTTTTCTCGATACCCTTTTTACCGATCACATCGGTGCCGCGGTAGTTACCCAGCTCGCCCGCGCTTTCCAACGCCTCGATATCGTTTTCGGCAATGCGGCCGATATAACCCACCACATGTCCCGCCGTGGCGCCCTGGGGATACTCGCGCACCCAACGAGCACGCAACTCGACGCCGGGAAACTCGAAAGCGTGAGCAGCGAACCAGGATGCCTCGGTATCGTTCAAGTTGTTGCGCAGTATCAGACTGGCGTACCGCCCCGACTCCTGCACCCGGCGTTTGAATCGACGCTGATCGCCTGGGCTGACGTACACCACAGGCGTCAAGCGTGCCAGCATGGCATCCATATCGCCGACCTGGGCCGGCACGACCTCTAGCGTGTAGGTTCGGTAATTGCGCGCCATCACGACGCCATTGCGATCCAGGATCTCTCCCCGGCGTGGAGCAATGGGAACCACGGCAATACGATTACGATCGGCTCGTTCGGACAGGCCCTCGTAGCGGTCTACTTGCAAAAACCAGAAACGCCCAGCCAGCACGCAAAAGCACGCCAGCGCAAACAAACCGCCCACCCAGGCGCGCAGCCCAAAGCGCTGCTTTTGCTGTTGGCCGATTTTTTTGAATTCAAACATGGCGCGCCGCTATCCAACCCGGCGCTAGACCGACGAGGACTCAACGTCGTCAGTGCCTCGCTGCGGCAAATGCAGCACGAAACCTATCAACGGCCACAGCGCCGCCGTCAACAAGACACTCAGTCCCCAATCCCAGCCGGACCATCGACCGGCCAACCACGCCAACACCAGTTGTTGCACCAAGCGCGCGACAAAGAACACGGGCAACATGTGTATGCCCTGGCTCCACAAGTCAAAATGCCGCAGCCGGCGATGCAGCGCCACCGCCCCATACGCCACCATGGTATATGACAACGCATGCGCGCCCAGCACACTGACATCGTGCACATCCATCAGCAATCCAAAGCAGAATGCCGCGACCAGCCCGACCCGGCGCGGCTCGTTCACGCACCAAAAGGCCAGGACCAGCACCAGAATATCGGGGGCTCCCTCCCAGACACGCCAGGGCAACAATGACAGCAACCACGCCGCCACGATCGAGCCCCAGACAAAAATCACATTGGCCGGACGCGACAAATGCTCGGGAGGGACGTTGCGAGGCGTACCCAGACGGCGCGGGGGCTGCTGGGCCGACGAGTTATTGCGATCCACCGGATTCAGCCTCTTGAAGATCAGACTCTGCGCGAGCGACATCGACTTGCAGCACCAGGAAATGGCGATGGCGCTCAGGATGCGCCAAAGGCTCGCATACGGCTCGCGCAAACCCGGACGCCGTATCCCGTTCGACTGTCAACACCTTGGCCAACGGCAGACCTGCGGGAAACAAGCCACCCACGCCACTCGTGACGATCGTATCGCCTTCCTGGATATCGGCATTAGCCGCCAGAAAGCGCACCTCGATGCGGCCTGGCGAGTTCGAACCAAAGGCAATCAAACGCAGGCCGTTGCGCAACACCTGAACGGGTACCGACACTCGTTCGTCCGTGACCAGCGCGGCTTCGGAAGCCTGCGGTGTCACGCGCACGATCTGCCCCACCACGCCGCCTTCATCGATCACTGGCATGCCGGGCGCCAACCCCGCCTGACTGCCTTTATTAAAGACCAGGCGCTGCTGAAAACTATCGGCCGGCTCATACAGCACTTCAACCACCACTGCAGTCTGATCGACGGTGTCGGTCACGCCCAACAACCGGCGCAACTGCGCATTCTCGGCCGCCAATTGGGCCGCATGGGTCGTAACTTGGGATAACTCGATACGCTGGCGCTGCAAGGCCTCGTTTTCGGTGCGGTTACGGTTGGCCGCATCCACCCACTCGTTGAACTGCCGCACAAAATCGCGCGGCGCCATGACAGTGCGCTGAAACGGATACAACCCAATGGAAACCGCGCGTCGCAACGGCTCCAGCAGATGAAACTGAGAGTCTAGGACCAGCAAGGCGAGCGACAAGGCGACCATGACGGCCAACCGGATTTCTACCGGCGGGCCGCGCCTGAACAGCGGTGGAGACCCTTGTCGTTGCATGAATACCCAGCTTTGGCGTCAGCCCGCAGCCACTGCGCCGGGCATCGCCGGCACGGCGACGCCCGCTGGCGGGACAGACTTACTCGTTAATGAAAATCGCGCCCAGTTTTTCCAGATGCTCGAGCGCTTCGCCGCAACCACGGACCACGCAGGTCAGCGGATCCTCGGCAACGACGACGGGCAACCCCGTTTCCTCTTGGAGCAAACGATCGAGATCACGCAGCAGTGCCCCACCACCAGTCAGAGCGATGCCCTTGTCAGTGATGTCGGCGCCCAACTCGGGCGGGGTTTGTTCCAAGGCGATCTTGACGGCGGACACGATCTGGTTCAGCGGATCGGTCAGCGACTCCAGAATTTCGTTGGACGACACCGTAAAACTGCGCGGCACGCCTTCGGCCAGGTTACGGCCCTTGACCTCGATCTCGCGGACTTCGGAACCCGGGAAGGCAGAGCCGATTTCTTTCTTGATGAATTCGGCGGTGGGCTCGCCAATCAGCATGCCGTAGTTGCGGCGGATGTAGTTGACGATGGCTTCGTCGAACTTGTCGCCGCCGACGCGCACGGAGCCCTTGTAGACCATCCCGCCCAGCGAGATCACGGCGACCTCGGTCGTGCCGCCACCGATATCCACCACCATCGAACCGCTAGCGTCCGAGACAGCCAGGCCGGCACCGATGGCAGCAGCCATGGGTTCTTCGATGAGGTAGACATGGGAGGCGCCGGCGCCGAGGGCAGATTCGCGAATGGCGCGACGCTCGACCTGGGTCGACCCGCAGGGGACGCAGACAATGATGCGCGGGCTGGGGGCCAGCATGTTACGCGGGTGAACCATGCGGATGAACTGCTTGAGCATCTGCTCGGTCACCGTGAAATCGGCAATTACGCCGTCTTTCATGGGGCGGATGGCTTCGATGTTGCCAGGGACTCGTCCCAGCATCTGCTTGGCCTCCTGGCCAACCGCCTGGATGATTTTTTTGCCATTGGGGCCGCCTTCGTGGCGGATGGCGACGACCGAAGGCTCGTCGAGCACAATGCCCTTGCCCCGGACGTAGATCAGCGTGTTGGCGGTACCGAGGTCGATCGCCATATCGCTGGAGAAGTAACTGCGCAGGAATCCGAACATGAGGGCTCAGCGAGATTCAAAAATAATGCCGGGCTGCAGGTGACGGACTGGTAAACACGAGCCCGCCGCATTGCTGCAGCGATTAAACCGTGAATGATAACTTATAATTTCCCGGAAAATAGCGCAAAAATGCTGGTAATTCATGCTTTGTCACAGGGACGGACACCCGTACAAACCCGCACCTGAGTCCAGCAGCCTGCCCCTTCGATTTCTCATAGTCTCCCTACATGGCGCTCAACGAACAAGACGTGGCCCGGATTGCCCGGCTGGCCAGAATTGAATTGACCCCCGATCAGCTCAAGCTCGCCGAGGGCGAGCTCAACGGCATTCTCCACCTGATCGAGCGGCTGCAAGCCGCCGATACCCAGGGTGTAGAGCCGCTGGCGCACCCGCTGTCGGCCCATCAGGACATCGCCCTGCGTCTACGACCGGACGCCGTGACCGAAACCTCCTCCGAGGCAAACCGCGCCGAACTGATGGCCAATGCGCCGGACGCCCGCGACGGCTTGTTCCTGGTTCCCAAGGTCATCGAATAAATCATGACGACTTCTGCCCTCCACACCCAATTCGGCGGGATCGCCGAACTGCGCGCCGCGCTCGCGCAACGACAGGTCAGCGCCCGTGAGCTGGCGCAAAGCGCCCTCGCCGCCGCCCAGGCCGCCAGCGACCTGAATACCTTTCTGCACATCGACGAGGCCCTGACCCTGGCCCAGGCCGACGCCGCCGACGCGGCCTTGGCGGCCGGCACGGCGGGCCCGCTGGCCGGCGTGCCCATCGCCCACAAAGACGCGTTTGTCACCCGCGGCTGGCGCACCACGGCCGGCAGCAAGATGCTCAATGGCTATGCGAGCCCCTTCGACGCCACGGTCGTGCAGCGGCTGCAGGCCGCCGGCGCCGTCTCGATCGGCAAACTCAATTGCGATGAGTTTGCCATGGGCTCGGCCAATGAAAACTCCGCCTACGGCGCCGTTCGCAACCCGTGGGACACCAACGCCGTGCCCGGCGGCTCGTCGGGCGGTTCGGCTGCCGCGGTAGCTGCCCGTCTGGTGGCCGCCACGACCGGCACCGACACCGGCGGCTCGGTACGCCAACCCGCCGCACTGTGCGGCGTCAGCGGCATCAAGCCTACCTACGGCACCGTTTCCCGCTTTGGCATCGTGGCGTTCGGCTCCAGCCTGGACCAGGCAGGCCCGCTGGCCCCCAGCAGCCGCGACCTGCTCGAGCTGCTCGATCCCATGAGCGGCTTTGATCCCAGCGACGCCACCAGCCTCGAAAGCTGCGACGGCACGCCCAACGCTCCCGGCCGCATCCGGGCCGCCTACGACACGGCGCAAGCAGGTTACGACGCTGCCGGTAGCCAGCCCCTGAAAGGCCTGCGCATCGGCGTCCCCCAGGAATACTTCGGGGCCGGCCTGGCCCCGGATGTCGCCGCCGCCGTCGAAGCCGCCCTGGCGCAATTCGAGGGGCTGGGCGCCCAACGCGTATCGATCTCGCTGCCGCGCACGGAGTTAGCCATTCCGGCCTATTACGTCATCGCCCCTGCCGAGGCCTCCAGCAACCTGGCCCGCTATGACGGCGTACGCTACGGCCACCGCGCCCAGGAATACACCGATCTGAATCAAATGATCGCCCGCTCTCGCGCCGAGGGTTTTGGCGACGAGGTCAAGCGCCGTATCCTGATCGGCACCTATGTGCTGTCTCACGGTTACTACGACGCCTACTACCTGCAGGCCCAGCGCGTGCGCCGTCTGATTGCGCAGGACTTCCAGCGCGCCTACGCCGACCAGTGCGACGTCATCATGGGGCCGGTTTCGCCCACGGTGGCCAAGAACCTCGGCGACAACCGCGATGATCCCACCGCCGACTGGCTGGCCGATATCTACACGCTGGGCGTGAGCCTGGCAGGATTGCCCGCCATGTCCGTGCCCTGCGGTTTCGGCGGCGACGGCCAACGCCGCCCCGTCGGCCTGCAGATCATCGGCAACTATTTCGACGAGGGCCGCCTGCTGGCCATCGCCGACCGTTATCAACAAGTCACCGACTGGCACCGGCGCGTGCCCGGCCAGCGAGGCACCGAGCAATGAACTGGGAAATCGTCATCGGCCTGGAAACGCACACCCAGCTTTCCACCGACGCCAAGATATTTTCGGGCAGCAGCACGCGCTTTGGCGCGGCTCCCAACACACAAGCCAACGTCGTCGACCTGGCGCTGCCGGGCAGCCTGCCCGTCATGAACCTCGGCGCAGCCGAACGCGCCATCCGATTCGGGCTCGCCGTCGGCGGCACTGTCGCGCCACGCTCGGTCTTTGCCCGTAAAAACTATTTTTACCCCGATCTGCCCAAGGGCTATCAGATCAGCCAGTACGAACTGCCCGTCGTGCTGGGGGGATCGCTCTCGTTTTTCGTCGGCGAGGAAGAAAAAACCGTCAACCTGACGCGAGCCCACCTCGAAGAAGACGCCGGCAAATCGCAGCATGACGATTTCACGCTGTCCAACGGCAATCCGGCCAGCGGCATCGACCTGAACCGCGCCGGCACCCCGCTGCTGGAAATCGTGACCGAGCCCGAAATGCGCTCGGCCGCCGAGGCCGTCGCCTACGCCCGCGCGTTGCACAGCCTGGTCGTCTGGCTGGGCATCTGCGATGGCAACATGCAAGAAGGCTCCTTCCGCTGCGACGCCAACGTTTCGGTCCGTCCCGTTGGCCAGAAAGAATTCGGCACCCGTACGGAAATCAAAAACGTCAACTCCTTCCGCTTTCTGGAGCGCGCGATTTTGTTCGAGGCTCGCCGCCAGATCGAGCTCATCGAGGACGGCGGCACCGTGGTTCAGGAAACCCGCCTGTACGATGCCGATCGCGACGAAACGCGCAGCATGCGCAGCAAAGAAGACGCGCACGATTACCGCTACTTCCCGGACCCGGATCTGCCGCCGCTCGTGATTTCCCCCGAATGGATCGAGCAGGTACGCACCGACATGCCCGAGTTGCCCGCCGCACTGCGCGAGCGTTTTGTGCGCGAATACGGCCTATCGGCCTATGACGCTGCCCAGTTGTCTGCCAGCCGCGGCATGGCCTCTTATTTCGAGGCTGTCGCCCAGGGCTTACCCGCCGGCCAGGCCAAACAGGCCGCCAACTGGATCATGGGCGAGGTCACAGCCACCTTGAACCGCGAAGAAAAAGACATCGCGGACGCACCGGTCCAGGCTCCGGCGCTCGCGGCGCTCATCGGCCGCATCATCGACGGCACGATTTCCAACAAGATCGCACGCGACGTGTTCTCTGCCATGTGGGCAGGCGAACAAGGCGGCCAGCCCGACGCCATCATTGAGGCGCGCGGCCTGAAGCAAATCAGCGACACGGGCGCCATCGGCGCCATGATCGACGACGTGCTCAGCGCCAACCCGGCCATCGTGGCGGAATACCATGCAGGCAAACAAAAGGCCTTTAACTCGCTGGTCGGCCAAATCATGAAAGCCGCCAAGGGCAAGGCCAACCCGCAACAGGTCAACGAGCTGCTCAAGCAAAAGCTGGATAGCTAAGGCACCACGAAAAAAGCCCCCACGCCGCGCCTTCGGCTCGCTGCCCCCCCAAGGGGGCGCTTTTTTGCCTTGGGGCGGCCCGGCGACAAAAAAATGGGCCAGTTCTGCACTGGCCCATTTTCTTTCCGATGACGGGCGACAAGCCCGCCACTGATCACAAAATCCCGTATTTCGCCCGATACGCCAACACCGCGTCACGATGGCTGGCAAATTGGTCATCGTCCTGCAGCAACGTCAGAATATCAGCCAGCGATGCAATGCTGACGACCGGGATACCGTAGGTTTTCGCAACCTCTTGCACGGCGGAATGCGGCGACAGCGCATCGTCCGCGCCCGCACGTTCCTGACGATCCAGCGCGATCAATACCGCCGCCGGCTCCGCCCCCGCGGCACGGATGATCTCTACCGATTCACGCACCGAGGTACCTGCAGTGATGACGTCATCAATAATGACGACCTTGCCTTGCAGCGGGGCGCCCACCAGCGTGCCGCCCTCGCCGTGATCCTTGGCTTCTTTCCGGTTAAAGGCGAAGGGTACATCGCGCCCCTGCATGCCGGCATGCCCGGCCAGGGCTACCGCCGTCGCCGTCGCCAGCGGAATACCTTTGTAAGCCGGCCCGAACAGCATGTCGAATGCCACACCGGAATCCAGCAATGCCTGAGCATAAAACTGCGCCAGCTTACCCACCGATGCGCCGCTGTTGAACAAGCCAGCGTTAAAGAAATAGGGGCTGATACGGCCGGACTTGACCTTGAAACTGCCAAAACGCAACACGCCCTCATCGAGAGCAAAACGGACAAAGTCGGTAGAAATAGCGGCCATGATTAGAGATTTCCAATAGGGGAATGAGCGCCTCCGAGCTCAGCGTCGCCTGGTCCACCTGCGGCGTATATCGAGACACCCCAGGCGGCTCGGTTTCTTTAGCGCAGACCAAAGCCCTTGCCGACTCCGGCACCTGCCGAGAATGATTGATTTCTCAGAAGATCGGACGCATTTTAACGTGTCCACTGCACCGGCACCGGCGCCATTCGCCCATGGCAAGTCGGCCTCAGTCGGTTAAAGTCCGTCTTTGGGCCGGGTGGCCAACCGCTATACAGGAGTCTTCGTCGTGCTGCGTATCACCTCACTCAATCTCAACGGCATCCGATCCGCCTTTCGCAAAGGCCTGCAACCCTGGATGCAAACCCACAGTGCCGATATCCTCTGCCTGCAGGAAATCAAGATCGCCGATGCCGACCTGACCGAAGACCTGCGGCATCCTCCTGGTTACACCGGGCACTTTTCCCACGCCATCAAAAAAGGCTACAGCGGCGTCGGCATTTACCTGCGTAATGCGGCAGAACGCGTGCAGATCGGCCTGAACTGCGAGGAATTCGACGCTGAGGGCCGTATCATCCGCGCCGACTGGAAAGATCTATCCGTCATCAGTGCCTACCTCCCTTCCGGCTCCAGCGGAGACGTACGCCAACAAGCCAAATACCGGTTCCTGGACGTGTTCGGCCCCTGGATCGACGAGCTGATGAACGAGCATAAAAAGACCGGCCGCGAGTTCGTCATCTGCGGCGACTGGAACATCGCGCACAAAGAGATCGACCTGAAAAACTGGAAAGGCAATCTGAAAAACTCGGGTTTCCTGCCAGAGGAGCGCGCATGGCTGACCGAGGTCTTTGATCGGCGCGGGTTTGTCGACGTCTTTCGCACACTGGACGAGCGCCCCGATCAATACACCTGGTGGAGCAACCGCGGCCAAGCCTGGGCCAAGAACGTAGGCTGGCGCATCGATTACCAGATTGCGACGCCAGGCATCGCCGCACGTGCACGCAACACCGCCATCTATAAAGATGAACGCTTCAGCGATCATGCGCCGCTGACTATCGATTACGACATAACGTTGTAAACCGCGCAGAAAACTGATCGCGAGGGCCTGAAAATAAATAGGGACATATAAATAATAAAAATTGCCTGCTCCTCTATTTATCAGGCCCTAATTTGTCCCCAAGTCCATGTATTGACGCAAAAATCTTGGACGCCATTTCGATCGCATTAAATGGTGACGCATCAATTTACCTAGGTGGGAATATCCTTACCGACGTAGAAGGGGTAACTCACAATATCTGGAACGGGCCCTTTAATATGTTGCGTCCCCAATTTTTGGAGGCATCGATCCCTAATATTGGCGCGGGTTTCCGGTGAATGATTCTTTTGCACGCCCCCGCCGATACCCCTACAATTGCGCACCGAGCCAGTGCCATTGCGCACTATTTTGGACCGAATCGCACCATATCCGGGCATTTATGCACCGGTCTGCGGCACCCCAGGAGACCCCCTTGAAACTGCAAAGTCTTGACGACTTTTTGCGTCAGGTCGCTGTGCGCGACCCGCATCAGCCCGAATTCATGCAAGCCGTGCACGAAGTCATGTCCAGCTTGTGGCCCTTTATCGAGCAACATCCGCATTACGCCGACCATGCCTTGCTCGAGCGCCTGGTCGAGCCCGAGCGCGTGATCCAGTTCCGCATTTGCTGGACGGACGACCAAGGCCAGCCGCGCGTCAACCGAGGTTTCCGCGTACAACACAGCTCGGCGATCGGTCCTTACAAGGGCGGCATGCGCTTTCACCCCTCGGTGAATCTGTCGGTCCTGAAATTCCTGGGTTTCGAACAGACCCTGAAAAACGCACTGACCACCCTGCCCATGGGCGGCGGTAAAGGCGGCTCAGACTTCGACCCCAAAGGCAAATCCGACGCCGAAGTCATGCGTTTCTGCCAGGCACTGATCCTCGAATTGCATCGCCATTTGGGCCCGGACACTGACGTGCCCGCCGGCGACATGGGCGTGGGCGCACGCGAAGTCGGCTTCATGGCCGGCATGATGAAAAAAATCTCCAATTCGGCCGCCAGCGTCTTTACCGGCAAGGGCCTGACCTTCGGCGGCAGCCTGATCCGTCCGGAAGCCACCGGCTACGGCACGGTGTACTTCGCCGAAGAAATGCTCAAGCGCACCGGCCTGTCGTTTGACGGCCTGCGCGTTGCCGTCTCGGGATCGGGCAACGTGGCTCAGTACGCCATCGAAAAAGCGATGAGCCTGGGCGCACGCGTGGTCACCGTCTCGGACTCGGACGGCACCGTCATCGACGAAGCCGGCTTCACGCACGAAAAACTGGCCGCGCTGATGCATCTCAAAAATGACCTGCGCGGCCGTCTGGCCGAATATGCAGGCCAATTCAAATTGACCTACGTCGCGGGCAAGCGCCCGTGGCACGTGCCGGTCGACGTCGCCCTGCCCTGCGCGACCCAGAACGAACTCGAGATCGACGACGCGCGCACGCTGATCGCCAATGGCGTCAAATGCGTCGCCGAAGGCGCCAACATGCCGTCCACCCTGGAAGCCGCCAAGGCCTTCATCGAAGCCGGCGTCCTGTATGCCCCGGGCAAAGCCAGCAACGCGGGCGGCGTAGCCGTGTCGGGCCTGGAAATGAGCCAAAACGCCATCCGCCTGTCCTGGACCCGCGACGAAGTCGATCAGCGCTTGCACTCCATCATGCGCGACATCCACGAAAACTGCGTGCGCCACGGCCAAGGCCGCGGCACCGCCGTCAACTATCTGGATGGCGCCAACATCGCCGGTTTCGTCAAAGTCGCCGACGCCATGATCCAGCAAGGCCTGTACTAAGATTCAGTTCTCGTACGCAGCCCGCTAACTGTGAACTGCCTCCCAAAGGTCGGACTGGTGTCCAACTGTTGGGGGTGCAGTTTAGGCTGCGGGCTTTTTTTTCGTCGGTCACATCAGGGGCGACACGCCTCTATGAAATGGTACAGCGTGCCCCCCACGACGCCGGCGATTTCATAAAACACTCGCGTATTGGGTTGCCCTTGGGCAAGGCAAAAATGAGGTCTGCGGCGTTGCATCCTTCGCGATTTCTGATATCAGCCCGGCCACCCAAGTCTAATAGCGCGCGAAAGCTCTCCAATCTGTCTTTCTTGACCGCAAGCAGCAACGGGGTGTCTCCCAGGTCATCTTGAGCGTTGATGATCTGCAACCATATAGCTGCAAAACTCACCACGCCAAACGGACATGTGAATTCCGTCTTCAGCGCATCTAGCTCCTCAAGCGCCGCCTGGCCTGACGCACCGTACCTGCCCACCCTCTCACGATCCCATATATAGCACTCCACAGCGTCGCGAAGCGCAACAATAATCTCGCAGTCATTACTCTCTGCCGCAAACATGATCGGCGTACGCCCTCCCACGATGGGCGGAGTGTGCTCAAGATCCTCTTTAGTACGAAAGTTCCACACCTCAAGAGGCAGTTTCTGCATCATCACCCTCAATGCTGCATCTTTTCGTAGCGCCGCGGCGTGATGCAGCAACGAGTATGGCGATTGTTTGAGCCCTTTTACGATCCACTCGACACTTTCCCTATCCTCGAGCAAGCTATTGATTCCTGCTTCGTCATTCTGCTTCACATACCTTTCCAAACTATCCATCAGGCTCTGCTGAGACAGGCGATCGCAGCCGGAAATAATGGGCTTTAGATAGGAGGCGAGAGCTCCGGAAATTCTGTACATTTCTTTGAAACCTCACTGTTGAGAGATCAGTCCGTGCAGGTCGAATCCTCGACACCGGGCGTGACACGCCTCTATAAAATGGTGCAGCCCATCCTGGAAAAGACGGAAAGTGACGGCGGTGACGGCGGCGGTGGCGCCGATTCCAAAAAAAACTCGCGTATTGGCCCATCCGGCGAGTCAAGAATGACGCTTCGGGCGGTGTGTCCCTCGCGGTTGGCAATATCAGGGTCGGCGCGCGCTGTTAATAGCTGGTAGAAGCTTTCATATCTGGCTTTGTTGACAGCGAGCAGCAATGGGGTGTTTCCCTCGTCATCCTTGGCATTGACGATCAGCCACCATATGTCGGCAGCCCATACCCTTCCAGGCGGGCATTTGAACTCCGCCCTCAGTACATCTAGCTCCTCAGCCGATACCTGGCTTAAAGCCTGCCCGGACGCACTCTGGCGATCACATACATAACAACTTACACCGTAGCGAAGCTCAAAGATAATCTCGCCGTTATTGCTCTCTGCCGCAAACATGATCGGCGTACGCCCCCCCATGATGGGCGGCGTGTGCTCCAGGTTCTCTTGAGTGCGAAAGTTCCACACCTCAATAGGCAGTTTCTTCATCATCGCCATCAATGCTTTATCTTTTCGTTGTGCGGCGGCTTGATGCAACAACGAGTATGGCGACTGTTTGAGCCCTTTTACGATCCACTCGATCCTTTTCTTATCATCGAGCAAGCTATTGATCGCGGCTTCGTCATCCTGCTCCACGTACTTTTTCAAACTATCCATCAAGCTCTGCTGACGCAGGCTATCACCCTCAGACTTGCTCCCAGAAATATAGGGTTTCAGACAGGAGACGACAGGATCGCAAATTTTGGTCATTTCTTTGAAACCTCACTGTTGGAAAAACAGCCGTGCGGGTCGAATCCATCAGCCAAGAGACGGCTACGCACTAATTCAAAACCAATATGCTAGTCAGCGCCTCATTTCCCGGCCGTAGCAACCAAAACCCACGCAAAATCGGACTGAGCTGACGAATGCCCGTCACAAGGGCACGCGCCAGCGCGTGCTGACTATCGTCGATGTGTTCACCCGAGCGGAGCTCGCCACGGAGCCGGCACAACGGTTACCCGCCGCAGACGTCGTGGATATACTGAGCCGCCTTCTCGCTCCGCGGTACGCGCTAGCATTTCTTTAGCCAAAGAAGGCAGCGGCGCCAGGGAAATTGGTCCGGAAATACAGTCTCCGGCAGAAAAGCGGCGGTTATTGACAGCCAATCACTAATATCAACAGTGCTCAAAAATTCCGAGCCCTTAACCATCTGTCGCCCTAACTCTGGGACCCATATTATGACTGTCGTTACTGCTTTAAAGCCCTTTAGGATCTTCGATAACTACGTGCCACTCAAGGCATCAGAAAAGGACCAAAACTCTGCCAATACGTTGCGTCCAAAACCTGATAGTCTTGATATCCAGGAGGACGATTCACCCGTCAAAATGTGCGCAACCGCGGTGGCCGACAATGCAGAACAGTCGCTATTGGATAGCTGGGTAGAGATTAAAGAGAAGTCCCTATTAAATAGCTGGGTAGAGACTGATATCGACTCCTACGGCACGTTAGAGATGTTCGGTGCCGAGAGCCAAACCGAGCCGACTCAAATCACTGCAGAGTCGTCCCGCTCCTGGCAGTCCGCATTCACTGCGCCCGCGGCTGGACTGTATAACGCAGCGACTGGTACGATCCAAGGGTGGATGGGAAATAGTGCGCCAGTCAGAGAACTCACCCCGGCTCAGCGTATAGAACGCGCCGCAGAGTTGGCTTGCCAAATCGAGGAAAAGCTGCGACGTACGGATGAGAGTATTTGCAGAGAAAGCGGCTTCAAGCTATCGACTCTCGACGCAGGCCGCATTGATCCGGTCCAGCTCTCTACGTGGGACTCTCTCCAAAACTTCTCGGCGCGTGCGCGAGGAGCCGTCACCGCAATTCTCGATACGACGGTAGGCGTCGCATCCGGCGTGGCCATCGGAGGCGTAGGTGCGACTGGCATATTGGGAGTAGGTTTCGGTGCCGCTGCATTGAGCGGTGGAGCCATCCTCGCTCTGACAGAGATGCGCCAGTTTCCAGAGCGCGCTGAGAGCCGTGGCGTACAAAACGTGATCAACGCCCGAATACCCGGGATCCAAGATGACCTCAATGAGTTGGACGCCATCATCGGCCAAGAGAAACATCGCTGGGCAATGCAACAACGTATTATGGCGACTATTTCGCAGCGCTATGACCACTGCGGCGCGCTGGAACGGCAGATAATAGGGGCCGTAAAAGCACGAGCACGTATCGTAATGGCCTGCGAACTAGAAAATGGTATGCCCGTATCAGTAGCTCACCGCGACGACCCGACGCGTAGCGCCGCTCTCACACAGCTCGCACAAACGCGTGATGCGCTCTATAACTTTATTGCCTCGCTCATCCAAGGGTTCAATGCCCTGAGCGAACGAATGTTGTTCACGCTTCATGCAAGCGAAGCGGCTGCTCATGCCAAAGCAGAACAAAATGCCGAAGAGGCGTTTAAAATTTCGTACGGAACCAAGCTCCGGGACTTATCCACCATCAAGAACAGCACTCTCATTGCTGACGCTGACGTGACCGCGCTCCAGAACCTGGAAAAGAGCGGCACCCCGACAAAAGTGACGGACACTGCTTTGCGGGCCGATCTCGCACTCGGCGAACATCTCACTCGTGCGATTCTCTCATCGGGCCCGAATTTTGGCGCTGTCAACTGCACGGCAAGATTCGGCGCATATGAAACCAAGCATGCCCTGCCTAGCAATTTGACGACGGTGAGGTCGATCGCCCGATATATCGATGCGCAGGTCATTTCAAATGCTCGAAATCCATCTGCTGCAGCCACGGCCCCCGCTTTATCGAAAGGCCAGGACGGCACTTACACCATTGCGGACCCGGAGCGTAAACTCTACAGCTTCTTGGCAAGCGCCCCCACGGCCCGCGCCAATTTCTCTGATACTACCGACATAGGCCTCTCGGCGAAACTGATCGATGCCGGTATTGGACGCATGACCATTGCCGACTATAGCCGCACCTTCCCTGGAGGCGCGAACCAAATAGAGTTCGAGGCCAAGATCGACAAAAGCGGCACCAACGTCTTGACGGTACGCTTTTTGAACCAATCTGACGAATCCCTGTTCAAGCCCGATCAAACTACGGCATTGGACATTGTCAGGAATCAGCGAAAAAAACTGGCGACGGAACAAGAACAAACGCCCGCGGAAACATCGGATTTCACTGGTATGTCTCTTGCAGAGGTAGAGGCATATCTGGACGACATGACGATTGTTTGCGAAGAGCAAGTGCAGCTGCTTCACGACGACTATCGTCAGTTGGCCGCATTGAACAAATGGGAAAATCCGACATTCACGCGACACGCGTAAACCGTATAAAGTAGTGCGCAACGCTGCGCATCCCCATTGGCAAAACATCGCCAATGGGGATCGATCCACCTAGCAGGATTTGCCCCGTTGATGCCCCGCGTCAATGCCAATCATCACGATACACAAAACGCGGCATTTGCCAGTTGAACCTCAACGCCAACAACCGGAACGTCAACCCCGCCAGCAACGCCACCGGCACCGCCGCACCGAGCGCCCAGTCCAGTTTCAGCAAACCCACATAAAGCGCCCCAGTCACAATCGACACGCTGGCATACAGCTCTTTACGGAACAACAGCGGCACATCGTTGCACAGCACATCGCGCAACACCCCACCCGCGCAGCCCGTGATCATGCCGCTGATCAACACCACGCTGGTCGACATTTCCATCTGCTGCGCGACCTGGCAGCCAATGACCGTAAACGCCACGAGCCCCACAGCATCCAGCCACAGAAATAATCGACGCAGCCGCCGCATCAGCGGCGCAATGAACGCCGTCACCAATGCCGCACCGGCTGTCATCGCCAAATACTCGGGATGCGCGACCCACGTCAGCGGATAGTGTCCCAACAGCACATCGCGCAACGACCCACCACCCAGTGCCGTCACGCACGCGATGATGCACACACCCATCCAATCCATATCGCGACGTCCGGCTGCCAGCGCCGCCGTCATGGCCTCGGCCACGATCGCGACCAGATACAAGGTATGCAACAACACGGTAGACGTCTCAACAGGCATGGTTACCTCACGCACCCCACGAATAAAGCCCCGCGCATCCGCGCGATGATTGCGCAGCCAGCCGGGCCACACCCAGCAATCAGCCCGTCAGGCGGGTGACTCCAACGCGTCGATCACCCGGCGTTGGCGCCACAGCAACACTAACCCTGGCAATGCAATCGCCACCGTCAACAAGAAAAATCCGGGCCAACCCAGCCAGTGCACCAACGGCGGCGTCAACGGACCCGCTAGATAAATCCGTCCTACCGCCGACAACGCCGACAACAACGCAAACTGCGTCGCGGAAAACCGTTGCTGGCACAACGCCATCAACAATGCGACGAAAGATGCCGTTCCCAGGCCGCCGCACAAGTTCTCCACCCCGATGGCCGTGGCCATCAGCCAGAGACTCTTTGGACTGACCGCAATCACCCAATAACCCAGATTGGAGATCGCCTGCAAAATGCCAAACGCCATCAGCGAGCGATACAAGCCCCACCGCGCCATCAACGAACCGCCGGCCAACGCCCCCACGATCGTCGCGAGCAGCCCCAGCACTTTGTTCACCGTCCCCACCTCGGTGGGATCAAACCCGGCGCCGCGTATCAAAAACGTCGTAGACAGCGCTCCAGCAAAAGCATCGCCCAGCTTGTACAGCACAATCAGCGTCAAGACCGTATAAGCCCCGCGCCGCGAAAAAAACTCGCGAAAAGGCTCGACCACCGCCACACCCAACGAGCGCGGTGCGCTGGCAGGCTGCTCAGGCTCGGGCGCCCAGAGGGTAGCCGCAGAACACAGCAGCATCAACACCCCCATCAGGACGTACATCGGTCCCCAACCCAGCCATTGGTCCGCCAGGATCAAAGCCAGCCCGCCTGACACGACCATCGCCAGCCGATACCCCAGCACCTTGATCGCAACCCCAGCCCCCCGCTCGTCTCGACGCAGCACGTCGGTGCTATAGGCGTCAAAAACAATATCCTGCGTGGCCGACAGAAACGCCACCATCACAGCCAGCAACGCCAACGGCAACAACGCCGACTTGGGCGACAACATCCCCATGGCCATGATGGTGATCGCCAGCAGCAACTGCGTAACCAGCATCCACCCGCGCCGGCGCCCCAAAATCGGTGGCACATAGCGATCCATCAGCGGCGCCCACAGAAACTTGAGCGTGTAGGCCGACCCCACCAGGGTCAAAAAACCGATTTGCTCGAGCGAGACCTGCTCCACTGTGGCCCACGCCTGCAAGGTGCCGCCAGTCAGCGCGATCGGCAAACCGCTGGCAAACCCCAACACCAGTAACGGCGCGACCCGCCGGCTGAAATAAACATGGGATGCGACAGTAATAGAGGCTCTCCTGACAACAATGGCGCTGAAAACGCCGGATACCCGGCATATTAACCAATGGCAGTAACGTCGCGGCCAGCCCAGCGTCCGCGCCGCGCTTCCCGGCGCCAGCCGCCTCGCGCACGCGGCGCGTCAGTCCGCCGCGTACCGATAAACCGCCAACGTACTGCGCCAACCCGGCAACACGTTGATTTCGCGCCCCTCGTGAAACGTCGCGCGCTCCAGAATCCGCAAATTCAAATCCGTGGCCAGCCGCTCAAAGTCGCGCAAGGTACACAAATGGATATTCGGCGTGTTGTACCACTGATAAGGCATCTGCCCCGTCACCGGCATACGCCCCCGCAAAATCGACCACCCATGCGGCCAGTAGCCAAAATTCGGAAACGACACGATGCCATAGCGCGCCACGCGCGCCATCTCGCGCAGAATATGTTCGGTGCGATGCATGGATTGCAGCGTCTGCGACAGCACCACCGTATCGAACTGCTTATCGTCGAACAGCGCCAGGCCATCTTCGAGGTTCTGCTGAATGACCTCGACGCCTCGTTGCACGCAGGCGATCACATGCTGATCGTCAATTTCGACGCCTGCTCCTCGCACCCTACGCTCGTCACGCAGATACGCGAGCAACGCCCCATCGCCACACCCCAGATCCAGGACCCGGCTGCCCGGCTCGATCCAACTGGCGATCCGGACCAGATCAGGGCGCATGCCCTGTATACGGCCAGGTTTTACCGACACGGGACTCATGCTGGCTCCTCTGTAGTCCTTCGGGACTGGGATGCACCCTCTGTGGAAGACGACGCGTGTAGCGGCAGCGCAGCATTGTCGTCCGGCGTAGTCACCCCTAATCCCAACTCACGCGCAATACGCTCGTAATACCCTCGCACGACTGCGTGGTAGCGCGAATCGTCCAGCAAAAACGCATCGTGTCCATGCGGCGCGTCGATCTCGGCATACGTAACGGGGCTGCCATTTTTGAGCAACGCGCGCACAATTTCGCGCGAACGCTCTGGCGGAAAACGCCAATCCGTAGAAAACGACACCAACAAAAAATCCGCCGTCGCCGGCGCCAAGGCACGCGCCAAATCACCGCCCGTATTACGGGCCGGATCAAAATAATCCAACGCACGCGTAATCAGCAAATAGGTATTCGCGTCGAAATAGCGAGAGAACTTTTCGCCCTGATACCGCAAATACGACTCGACCTCGAACTCAACGTCATAGCCATAGCGATACGCACCGCCCTCGGCCGGCTCACGCTGGGTCCGGCCGAATTTCTCGGCCATGTCGTCATCCGACAAATAGGTAATATGCCCTATCATCCGCGCAACAGACAGCCCGCGCCGCGGTACCGTATGCTGGGCGTAATAATCGCCACCATGGAAATCCGGGTCCGTGATAATGGCGCGCCGCGCCACCTCGTTAAAGCCGATATTCTGGGCGGACAAGCGCGGCGTACTGGCCACCACGATGCAATGCGCGACGCGTTCGGGGCAAGTAATCGCCCAACTGAGCGCCTGCATTCCCCCTAGAGACCCACCCATCACCGCAGCAAAACGCTCGATCCCGAAATAATCTGCCAAACGGGCTTGGGCATGGACCCAATCCTCGACCGTCAGCACGGGAAATGCCGCCCCCCAGGGCTGCCCTGTCTCGGGATTGATACTGGCGGGCCCAGTGGACCCGAAACACGAGCCGAGATTATTCACCCCGATCACAAAATACACGTTCGTATCCAGCGGCTTGCCGGGCCCGACCATGTTGTCCCACCAGCCGACATCCTTGGGATTGTCGTGAGCGACGCCCGCCACGTGATGCGAAGCGTTCAAGGCGTGGCACACCAACACTGCATTGGTGCGTTGCGCATTTAACGTGCCATAGGTCTCAACCGCCAGTTCATAGGACGGCAGCGATTGACCGCTGGCTAATGGCAGCGGCTCGTCAAAACGGATGAATTGCGGAGTCACCATGCCCACCGAACCAGGCGCGGGCTCAGCGGAAGACTGAATAGAACCGGGGGCAATCCCCTCGGCGGAATGCAAGGCAGGAGCGGTCATACGGACCTCTTTAGCTGGATTTATAGAGGCGCCCGCAAGCGGATCAGGCAAATCGGCGCCGGTTTGAAGCAGAGATTCTAGCACTCTCAGGCCGGGTCACCGCTGGTCGCACGGCAACAGCCCAGCCGCTGGCACACCCCGGACATTCCCGGCCGCCCTCGCAAGAATGATCCGATACTCAGTCGGATAAGTCCGATAACTCACTGCAGATCCCGTCTTGTCCATAAATCGCACGCATCACATGGAAAATCGCGCGACCTCTTCCGCAATTCACCATTTCGGCTGCTCTGCGCCACCGCACATGTTATGCAAGGACGTCATCTTTCCGACCGCGAAGTCGCGTGCCTGCACTGGTCATCGCTGGGCAAAACCAGTTGGGAAACCGGTCTCATCCTGGGGGTCACCGAGCGCACCGTGAACTTCCACATCGGCAATGCCTGCCATAAGCTCGGCGTCAACAACCGGGGCGCCGCGATCGCCATCGCCGTCAGACAACGCCTGCTGCCTGTACTGGTAACCGAGCCTCAGCCCATGCGCCCAGACAGACCCGTCCCAATCACGCGGGCTGCATCCTCCTTGCGCCGAATGCCTGACCCTCCGCGTACAGACGCGCCTACTTCAGCTTCACCGCCCGAACAAACTCCTGGGCCGGACCCACAGGCAAACTCTGCTCTGTCCCTGCAGCCACTGCATCAATCAACATCGTGTCGGTCACCCATACCCGGCCCATCAACCACGCCGGCTGCTGGCCCGCACGGCCCTTTGCCACAATCTCGTCCCCAAAATTCGGCAGCGGCGACGGCACAGGAGCCCCCATGTTCACATACAGCGACCGCATCAACGCCTGTCCCAATGCCTCCCGCGCAGCCCGATCCTTTGCAATCGACTCGGGCAACGGCGCAGACCCCACCGCAAACATCGCCTGATCGACCTGCGCCGTAGTCAGCGTAAACGCCAAGGCCTGCCCCCCGAGAGAAATCGTCCGCGTCTCCGTCTCGACCTTGGCCGGAAAAGCCGCCTGCACATGGCCGTCGGCCACCACCATTTCACGCCAGTTGTAACTCGGGGTGCACCCGCCCGCCAGCAACAGCACCGCACAACACAGCCGCAACGCTGTGGCACGCCGCTCCCGCCGATAAAACAATCGAAAAATCATGATGTTATGCCCTCCATCACGCATAATGACATGGATGAATTGTCACCGATCCCTGGCTCTCAGAGAGGTTACCTCGGCATGAATCGCCCACACCTCGTAAAATCCGGCCTCAATATCCGAATATTCATATGACTGTGACCGATACCACTGCCAGCCGCTTGGCCCGCCTACAGGCCCATACCGCCCTGCTTGCCCAGACTCTGCGCGGCATCGAAAAAGAAGGGTTACGCGTCGACACCCAGGGCCGCCTGTCCCACACCGCTCATCCGGCCGGGCTGGGCGCCGCGCTGACCAACGAACACGTCACGACCGATTATTCCGAGGCCCTGCTCGAACTCATCACCGGCACGCACGATCGTGTCGACACTCTGCTGACCGAGCTGGAAAACACCCATCGATTTGTCTATAGCGTGCTGGATGGCGAGCTCATCTGGAATCAGTCCATGCCAGCGGCGCTGCCCGCCGAGGCCGACATTCCCATCGCCTGGTATGGCCAGTCCAACACCGGTATGCTCAAGCACGTCTATCGCCGCGGCCTTGCCGAACGCTACGGCAAGGCCATGCAGTGCATCGCCGGCGTGCATTACAACTTTTCCTTGCCCGATGCACTATGGGGCATTCTGGATCCCGGCACGCCTGACCCGCAAGAGCAACGCTCGCGCGGCTACATCGGCCTGATCCGCAACTTCACGCGCTACTCGTGGCTGCTGATGTACCTGTTTGGCGCCGCCCCCGCCCTGTCGCGCCAATTCATGGGCGACGATGTCCAGCAGTTGCAGTCGCTGGGCAACGACACGCTATATCTGCCCTACGCTACCAGCCTGCGAATGAGCGATCTGGGCTATCAGAACAAAGCTCAATCGCAGCTCAAGCTCTGCTACAACGATCTCGATACCTTTCTGGGCCGCCTGTACGAGGCCGTGTCCCAACCTTGGCCCGAGTACCAAGCCATCGGAACGCATCGCAACGGCGAATGGATCCAGCTCAACACCAATGTGCTGCAGATCGAAAACGAGTACTACTCCAGCATTCGACCCAAGCGCGCCACCGGCCGCTGCGAACGGCCTATCACCGCGCTGGCCGAACGCGGCGTGCAATACGTAGAAGTGCGCTGCCTCGATATCGATCCCGCCCAGCCTGTGGGCATCGCCGCGGACACGGCGCGCTTCATGGACGCATTCTTGTTGTTCTGTGCCGCATCGGACAGCCCTTATTTCCCGCAAAACGGCTACTGCCAACGCAGCGCAGACAATTTTTCCACCGTAGTCAAAGAGGGCCGCAAGCCCGGCTTGCGACTAGATCGTGACGGCGTCGCCATCGAGCTGCCCGTCTGGGGCCATGAATTGCTGGACCAGATCGCACCCTACGCGGCGCTCTACGACCAGGCCTTGGG
This sequence comes from Bordetella muralis, assembly GCF_054781015.1. Classification (NCBI taxonomy): domain Bacteria; kingdom Pseudomonadati; phylum Pseudomonadota; class Betaproteobacteria; order Burkholderiales; family Alcaligenaceae; genus Bordetella; species Bordetella muralis. The sequence goes on from NZ_BAAGVF010000008.1 coordinate 820,718, forward strand.
TGGGGACGCCTATGCACGCGCGCTGCAGGCTCAACGAGACAAGCTCGACCATGCCGACGAGACGCCCTCCGCACGCCTGCTCAGCGACCTACGCGACAGTGGCTTGTCATTCCACGATTATTCGCTGCGACTCAGCCGCCAACACGCAGACACGCTGCGTGCGCAGCCGTTGCCCGCCGACGTCGCCGCGACGTATGCCGAGGCGGCACGGCAATCACATGCTGAACAAGCACATCTCGAACAAAGCGACACCGTCGATTTCGATACCTACGTGGCGTACTACCACGCGGCATTGAAGGCGCCTAAATCGGCTTGAGTAACGTAACACCAAAGGTCAACTCATATTCGTATGAGTTGACCTGACCTCGTATAGCGAACGACTGCCGAACCGCCTTCCTCTTCTTGGTTGGCCTATCCGACCAGCGTAGCGATATCGCTGACGTCATTGCCGGCGCCGTTGTCCAGCAGGAGCTTCACCATGCGCCTATCCCCGCGGCGCTGTGCCAGCGTCAGCACTGTGCCGTCGATGACGGTGTAGGACAAGCGGCTATCTGCGCCATGCAGGATCAACTCGTTGACCATGTCGTAGTTTTCAGCCTCGACAGCATGGAACAAGGGCGTGCGTCCGCTGTGGTCTCGCATATCGATCCGCACACCGCGTTGCTTGAGCAGGAATCTCAACCCATACAGATTATTGTGCTTCGCAGCGAGCGCCACAGCAGTGCATCCTTTTGAATCCGTCGCATGGATATCTGCTCCGCCTGCAATCAGATGTTCGATGGCAATATCCGACTGCCCCTTTGCCGCCCGCAGCAGCACGCAACATCCGTCGCGATCTTTCAAATCGGTCCTCGCGTTCTGTCCGATCAAGAGATTCAAAATCGACGAGTCGTACGTCCGGTCCGCATAATCCGCAGCCCGCATCATGACCGTCAGGCCCATGCGGTCTACGGCATTGAGATCGATGTCCCTTTGTTCACACAAGAGCCTGATCGCGCGCCGCCGCCCTAGTGATACGGCCACGCTCAGCGCTCGCTCTCCGTCAGCATTGGCAATGTTGATGGTTGCCCCGCGAGCGACCAGCGCCTCTACGACGTCGTAGTGCCCCGCACGAATCGCCAGCATGAGCGCGGTATCGCCGATATTGTCCTGTCTATCGATGCCCAGGGGCTGGGCGCCGTCATCTGCGTACACCTCGTACCCCAGCAAAACCTTAACCGCATCGACATATCCGGACATGGCTGCCCACATCAGTGCGCTGTAGCCCGATGGATCCGTCGCGTCCACGGACGCTTTTCCTGCCAATAGCGTATGGATAGCCGCGACATGGCCGTGCCGTGCGGCGCACATCAATGGCGTCAGTCCATTTTCGTCCCGGACGTCCAAGCCCTCTGTGGGGAGAACATCGACGAAAGCGCTCAATACCGCGTCACTGTCAGAGACCGCAGCCGCATGTACCGGGAAATATCTCGGTGCTCTCAGGCTGCTGATCACTTTATTGATATCATTCCTCGCAAATATGGCTCTGACGCCGGGCGCATCCTTGGCGTAGACGCACACCATGAGATGCGCCTGGACGCGCTCCATCTCGGCATTGTCATCAGGGATCATCCCGGCGCCCGCTCGAGCAAGCAGATCAGAGACGGAATCGGTGGCAGCGACAAAAGAATTAGCAATCATCATGAATACCGGCCGTAAAAGTGTGTCACACGAGCCGAATCGCGCAACATCTCGTTGAAATCATTGCAAATACCCGCATGAGTAACGATTCGACACGGCGAGTTCCGTCCTCGACTCGCGAATGTCGCACGGCCTGGAAATAACGGTCGCCAATGGCTACAGGATGTCCGCCATCTCTACGCGCTGGATGCCCATGAGCCCCCCCTCCGAGACAATCCTCCTTGGTGTACAGTTTTTACTCTGTACCTTGCTTATTGAATTCGCTTGAACCGCCCACCATGAAAACGGTTGCTGAGACAGGCGCGATCGTCTCGCCCTCGGATTTCCCCACCTTCGAATCCACGGATTTCGCAGGCGAGGGATCGTTTTATTTCGATTTGGCGCGGCTACAGGATCAGCCAGGCATTCCGCGGGGGTTTCCGCATCGCCACGCCTACTACCATATCCTCTGGATGTCCCGGGCGCAGGGCACGCACATGCTGGACTTTCAACACCTGGAGGTGCGCGACGGCGCCGTGTTCTTCTTGAGCCCGGGGCAGCTACACGCCTGGACATCATCGGTTGCACCGCAAGGCTATGTGATGAATATCAGCACAGCCTTCTTCACACACATGTTTCCGCGAGCGGACGATATCGCCAAGTTCCCGTTTTTCCACCCCACCAACGGCAACCCGGTACTCTATCTCACACGCGATCAACACGACGACATGCTGCCCCTGTTGCAGGCGATGGCACAGGAACAACAAGGCCGGCAGCTCGGCCGCTACGACGTCATACGGTCCTACCTGTTGATCCTGTTGACCCAACTGCGCCGCGTGTATCCGATCGATGAACGTACACGTACTGCCGGCCCTAGCTACCCGCTGGTAAAGCGCTTCGCCTTATTGATCGAAACGCAATATCTGGCGTACAGCAGCATTCAGCAATATGCCAGCGCGCTCTGCGTCAGCGCCCGGCAGCTCAACGAAGCCACTAAACGCGCTACAGGGCGCACGGCCAGCCAGCTGATTCAGGACCGTGTGCTGCTGGAAGCCAAGCGGCTGCTCAGCAATACCGAATCAGGCATTGCCGATATTGCGTTTCAGCTCAATTTCGAAGACCCCGCCTATTTCACGCGATTTTTCAAGAAGCACACAGCCATGACGCCCGGCGAATTCCGCAAAGTCGATCTCAGCCTGCGCACCTGAACGCTGCTCAGCGCCACTCCCGCACAGCACGTCGGTAACGAAGTGGCCAAATACCTTCATTGCGCCAAAAAGTACAACTCAAGCGCGTATATGTCCTGACGGTTGTGCCCAGTCTCTGCGTACAGTTTCAGCAAACCGATAACTCAGGAGACATTCCATGTCCAAGCTCCGTACACGCCTATGGCGATCTCTGCTGTGCGCCCCCCTCGCTTTGGCGTGCGGCTTCGCCACTGCGGCCTTTCCCGAACGCCCTGTCACGATCATCGTGCCCTTTGCAGCAGGCGGCGCCACCGACGTCATCGCCCGCACGGTCGCCCAAGCCATGGCCGGTAAATTAGGCCAGCCCGTTATCGTAGAAAACCGGGCAGGAGCAAACGGCAATATTGGCGCCGCAACCGCCGCACGTGCCGACGCCGATGGCTACACCCTGCTCATGGCGACATCCAGCCACGCCATCAACGCCACGCTGTACCGCAAACTCGACTACAGCCTGACCAAGGATTTCACCGGCCTGTCCAACCTCGCATCGGTGCCCTTGCTCCTCGTCGTCAATCCCCAAGTCCCCGCCCGTACGGCGGCAGAGCTATCCGCCTATATTCGAGACAACGGGAATCATATGGCGTACGCATCAGGGGGGACTGGCACAGCGGCCCATTTAGCCGGCGCGCAATTCAACTCGCTTTCGCACGGGCAGACCACCCACGTACCGTACAAAGGCGGTGCGCCGGCACTGAATGACCTCATCGGAGGCCAGGTGCAATTCATGTTCGCCAACCTGCCGGAGGTCCTCTCCCAAGTCCAGGGAGGCCGTCTTATCCCCATCGCTGTCACCGGCCAGGATCGGCATGCGGCCCTGCCGAACGTGCCTGCTTTTGCCGAAACGCAGTTCGCCGACATGCAGGCACGGTCCTGGTTCGGGCTATTCGTCCGTGCAAATACACCACCCGAAACGGTAGAACGTTTGTCCAAGGCCATTGCCGAAAGCGTCGCCACGCCCGCTGTGCAAACCAAATTGAAAGGGATGGGCGCCGACCCGATTGGCAACGAACATGCCGAGTTTCAACAATACGTCGAGCAAGACGTAGGACGCTGGAAAACGCTCGTAGAGGCTTCAGGCGCATCAGTCGAGTAACGCAACACTTTCATGGGGCGGGCCACATTCCCGCCCTAGAAGCACTCAAGACGAGACCAAGACAGGCAAGGCTTCGTCATTCAACAAAGCATCCCACAATATCTGAGCCTGCGACATCGGCATAGCCGACCCCGCATTATTCAAGAACTTTGCTTGCACCTGTTCAACCGATGCAGGCCGTTCTGCACTGCCGATCACCTGAGGAACATTCGCGCGCAAGATCGCACCGTTCTCCAAGGTGACGGACAAATCCGCACCGAAACGCTCGGGAAAGCCGCTCTCGTCCCAAGGTTCAGCACTGATGTGTGCAGCCAATTTCAGCGCTTGCTCATTCAACGGTCCCGTCGTCATGGCTTTAACATTGACGGGCAGATTCAATAACACCAACGCCACACAATAAGGCAGGCTGTATTTCGCATCATTGGTATCGCGTGGCGCTTGTTTCCTTTCCCAGGGCTGCGCGATCACCAGTCCTGCACCGGCAGCCACCAGGCAATGCGCACCGACGATGCGCTGCCCCGTCCCTGCAGCCTGCTCACGCAACTGACCTGCAGCCTCGAGATAAGGATGGATGTAGTGGCAGCAGGGATAGAATTTGAATGCCGCCTCACGCAACACCCAAACTTTCTCCAGGCTATCCAGCTCATTCGACAAACGGTCACCGGCAGAGCGATCGTCTGCATAGGCTGCATATATCCCGTGTTTTCCCTCCAACACAGATGCCGGCCCTGTCATCCCCGACATAGCCAGATTGGCTGCCCACACTCCAGCATGAGCGGCCCACCCCGGATGCAAAGCCTTGACGTTCGACCCGTCGCTCAAGAACTCAAAGATACCGCTGGCTTGGCTGCCTGCTATGCCTGCCGCACGCGCAATGGTCTGTACGTCGGCTCCGCGAGCGGCTGCCGCCAATGTCGCGGCGACGACAGCGCCGCCTACCGACGTGACCTGGAACCCTCTGCGCTGAAATGCGCCTGCCGCCGCTTGTCCGACGCGGACAAGCAATTCCCATCCGACGACAGTCAAACGCAACACCTCGGACAGCGGCAGCCCTTGCTCCTGCGCCACAGCCAGAATGGGCGGCACAATCACTGCACTGCCATGCACGATGGAACGCATGTGCGTATCGTCATATTCGAGCGAATGAATGGACGTACCGTTGACCAACGCCGCCGTATCGGGAAATACAGTGTCCGTGGCTCCGAGTACTGTTGACTTTCCGCCCTGCGGGCACTGTGTCAACAGCTTTGTCATGAACGCGCGGTGCGAGGGCACATGCGATGCCGCCAACCCCACACCGATTGCATCTGCTATATGCAAGCGCCCCAGCATCTGCACATCAAGGGGAATAGCCTCCAAGGTCAGCTGACGCGCAAATTGCGCCATACGCCAAGCGGCCGTATTCGTTGCGATACTCATGCAGAGACCCCTGCCGCGCTACGCCCAGCCAGATAACCCAGGCCGATCGCGGTCAACAAGCCATTTCCCGAACAATAGCCCTCGGCGCCTACGCTGCCGCTGATCCCGGCAGCGGCACCGCCGCCGGCATACAACCCTGGGATAATCGAACCGTCTGCGCGCAGTACGCGGCCCATGTCGTCTACAGCCAAGCCGCCTTGCGTATGAAACAAACCGGGTGTCACTCGGCAAATCCAGAGCTTTCCTGTCAGCGGCGCCATACCGAAATGACAGCGTCCCTGTGGGTCTTTAGCACGACTCTCCTGCTGATTTTCTGCAGCCCGGTTGTAGTCGTTCAGAGTGCGAGTCAGCGCGGCCTCAGGCAGGTTGAAAACCGCAGCCAGACCTCGCACAGTGTCGCTGCCTTTGACCCCATGATGGTCCACCAGCTCTTGAAATTCTTCTTCTTTGCTGGCCAACGCTTTGATGCGGTCGTCAAAGATCGCGTAGACGGGCCCCGCTTGCGCGAGTACGCGTTTTGCATAGCCTGAGTACCCTAAATCCTCATTGCCGAAACGCTCACCCGCCGCATTCACAAGAATGCCGCCCTTTTCAATCGTCGTCCACGACAATAGCGACCCATGCGGATACGCGACCGCCGCATACCCTTGGTAGGCCCGCATGTTCGCCAACTTGGCGTTCAACTGTTCCCCCCAGATCATGGCCTCGCCTTCGCTGCCCAATGCACCGAAATACTCGGCGCCCGCAATCTCAGTGCAGTATTTCTTGACCAGATCACGATTGGCGGCAAAGCCGTTCGTCGCCAGGATCACATTGCGTGCAGCGATTTTCGATGCTTCGATGCCTGGTCCCGTCACCGCGGCGCCCACCACGGCGCCGGACTCGTCTACATACAACGTGGACACCGCATTATTCACCGCCAGCGGAATATCGCGCTTTGACACCGCGGCCAACAGATCGTCCACCAGATCTTGCCCTCGACGCGACACCGGCGCATGCAAACGCGGAACAGAATGACCGACATGGCAATAATCCGTGATCAACGCCATACGCGCGCCGACCACATCCACCAGCCATTCGCACAGGCCGGCGGAAATACCGGCCATGCGGCGCGTCAACGCGGGCAACTCGCTATGGCCAGCGGTGCGTTCCAGATCGGCCACCATGCGTTCGGCTGAATCCTCGATTCCCGCGTCTCGCTGAAAACGGCTTCCAGCTCCTGGCACCGAGCCCGTACTCAACGACGAATTGCCACCCGGCCTTTCACGTTTTTCCAGAATGGCCACGCTCGCGCCTGCGTCATGCGCGGCGATGGCCGCCGCCAAGCCGCATCCACCGGCACCGACCACCAATACATCGACTTCCATATCCCATTCCAGACCGGGATGAGATTTTTCAATGACAGCGTGAATCACCTGGTTCTTCCTCTAAATTTTCGGTCATCACCGGTACGGCTTATCGATACGCGCCCGCCTGTGTGCGCCGCGTGTGCAACGCGAATCAGAGGGCCGCAGCTACGCTGCCGTCAAAGCCCGCATCCAATCGTTCCATGAACACTGCAAATCCAGCATGCCTGCGGACGCGCTAGCAGCCCCACCGGCCTGACTCACCAACGCTTGCAGCGTCGACATCGCCTGGGGCGTGTGGCGATCACATAGCGAGCGGATTTTTTCCCAGACATCCTGTTGTGCCAACGGACGGTCTGGACCTCCGCGCGCGCTCCAGCATGTTTCCGTCACTTGCCCATCAGGCGTCGTCAGGGTCACGGTCGCTGGGCGATCCAGTGGCCAGGGCCGTACATCCGCAAACGGCTCCAGGACCACCTTGCTACGCAACCGCGCAACGCGAGGATCAGACAACGATGCATTGTCAAAGGCCTGTGCCCCGCCATGTCCATGCACCAACGCCGCAGCCACGGCATGCGGCACAGAAAATTTGGCCCCCAATGTCGTGCTGGGCGAACGGTTATCCAGCGGATAAGCCAAGGGATGTGCATGCACCCGAATCTCGCTGATCTGCTCCCCGCCCAACAACGAGACATCACGCTCCAGCAGCGCTTGCACTGCCTCGACCGCCGAGTGCGCATACTGACAGCAGGCGTTGATCTTTTGGTAGCCGGACGCTACCGCCCATTCATCCTCATCCGTCAGAGCCGGCACATTTGTGCTGCCGCCCAACGCGGTAACGTAGACGTCATATGGCGTCGACGCCCATCCGCCAATGCCGGCCTGGGCCTGCTCCACCGCCAGGACACCCATGGCAGCCCCGTGTGCCGCCCAAGTATTTCTCACCAACACACCCTGTAGCGCCTGATTGAAAGGCCCGACCATTCCCATAGTGCAGGCGCCTGCTACCGCGCTGAGCACGTCGTCGGCAGGCAAGCGCCGCAGTATGGCAATACCCGCTGCAGCCCCGACCGGCGCCAGCAACGCGTGCGGGTGAATGCGCATCGGCACAAAGCTCCATGCTCGCGCGACGCGCGTCACCAGCTCATACCCCAGTATCAACGCCCGCAACACATCCTGCGCGGGCGCTCGCTCTTGTTCGGCAACGGCCATCAACGCGGGCAGCACGTACAAGCCGCCATGGCACACCGCCTTGCGATAGCCCTCGTCCAATTCGTTCCAACCCATCGCCAACGCATTCTGCGTGGCGGCCGCATGGACACTGATGCGCGTGCCCTGCGGCGCGAGGAGGGACGCAGGGCCGCCTTGCTCCCGCGCCAGAACAGCATTGCGAGACTTTTCGACCTGCGGCTCATCTAGCGCGCTGAATGCTGCCGCGACGTTATCCGCAACGATCATGGCTGCGCGTTGGCGCACCGTGTCGGATAAATCTCGCCACTCGGTCGCGACGATACGTCTCACACATCCGTCAAACGCGTCTGCCGCCTGTTGCCGTGCATCGGTGACTGTTGGATTCAGAACAGATCCCACAAGCTCTCCTGACTCAATAAATCAGCGCTTTTTCCATCGTAAATAATCCGGCCGGACTTGATCACGATGGCTCGATCAACGTTCTGCAAGGTCGCTTGAACATTCTGCTCGACAATGACGATGGTTGTCTTGCGGCTGCGGTTGATTTCGCTGACGCTGGCCAACACATCCCGCACAATCACTGGTGCCAGGCCAATCGTGGGTTCATCCAGCAACAAGATCGACGGTTGCGTCATCAGCGCCATACCGAGCGCCAGCATTTGCTGCTGTCCGCCGCTCAACGAACCTGCGACCTGCTCGCTACGCTCCGCCAGCAATGGAAACAGTGCATACACTTCATCAAATGCCTGTTTGCGCGCGGCCGGCTCATGTCGCATCCCTGCGATCTTCAGATTCTGCTGCACCTGCAGATCGCGGAATACATTGTGCCCCTGCGGAACGAAGGCCATGCCATAGTTGACATTCACATGCACTTCATTGGCGCGGATCGCGTTGCCACGGTATTGCACATTTCCCTGCATATATTCCAGGTCGCCCATGCAGGCACGCAACAACGTCGTCTTGCCTGCGCCGTTGTGCCCAAAAATGCCGACGCGCTGACCTTCCGGCACCTGAATACTCAGGTCGTGCAGCACATGCAGTTTGCCGTAGTGCACGTTCAGATCTTTCAATTCCAGCATTCGATATCCCCAAGCGCGGCCCTCATTGGCCGAAGTACAGTTCGGCCAATGTCTTGCTCTCAAGCAAGGACGCCACATCACCACGCTCCAGGATCTTGCCCTGTGCCATGAATACGGCGCTATTGCAGAGATCCTTGATGAACGAGACGTTGTGTTCCACCACACACACCGCCCGTCCCGAGGCGGCTTCCTCACGCACAATCTCGCGCATCGTCTCGTAGGCGGCGCCTTCCACACCAGCCATCGGCTCATCGAGCAGCAACAAAGGTCCCTGGCTCATCAATGCGCGCGCCAATCCCACGAGCTTTTGCTGACCGAACGTGATGTCATTGACGTTCGTGTCGGCCATGGCTGATAGCTTCATCCGCTGCAGGATGTGCATGGCACGCTCTTTCGCCTGCTGCTCGGCACGCCGTACCGAAGGCCCTGCCGTGAGCAAACGCCACAACGACTCTCCTGGATAATCCGTGGGCGCAACCAACAGGTTCTCCAGAACGCTCAACGAACCAAACAAGCGCATGTGCTGCCATGTTCTGGCCACGCCGGCCCGCGCCCGCGCATACAAAGGCAACCCTGACAAAGATTTTCCTGCCAGCATCATCGAGCCGCTGTCGGCCGGAAACACTCCGGAAATCAGATTAAAGAGTGAGGTCTTTCCTGCTCCGTTCGGCCCGATCAAACCCAGGATCTCGCCCGCTTTCAGTTCCAGCGTGATGTGGTCCGCCACCACCACGCCACCGAAGCGCTTGCATACTCCATTCAAATTGAGCACATTACTCATGGCTGCCCTCGGCTGAAAGACGTTTGCTCGCAGGCACCAACCCCTGTGGCCGCAGGAACAGGAACAGAATCACCAACGAAGTAAAGATCACCCCTTGCAACGGCCCCATGATGGCGGATGGCAAATTCAGGAACGTGATCGCCTCGGGCAGCAAGAGCAGCAGCACAGCCCCAACCACCGGCCCATACACCGAGCCCATACCGCCCACCACCACCATCGTCAGAATCATGGCCGATTGCAGAATCTGAAACTGATCCGGCGTCAGGTATTGGTAGTAGTAGGCGTAGAGCCCACCTGCGACTCCCGCGATTCCGGAACCCACCGCGAAAATGGCGATCTTGATATTCATGGCATTGCGGCCCAACGCCAGGAATGCCAACTCATCATCGCGCATCGCTTGAATCGCTCTGCCATATGGGCCGCGCACCAACGCTCGCAAGGCCAATACCACTACCACCGAAATCCCCAACGCAATGGCCGCAAACACCAGGCTGCGATTCTCCTGCACGATATTGGGAATCCCTCCAAGCCCGCTGGCACCCCCGACAAAATCCAGGTTCTTGATAATTTCCAACAACCCCAGCTGAAATCCGATGCTGGTAATCAGTAAATAGTCTCCTGATATGCGCAACGAAGGCAACGACAACATGAACGAGGCCAACATCGCCACAACGAATCCCGCGGCAATGCTCAATACGGGGTGCAAACCGAACTGCGTGCTCAGCACCCCGACTGTGTAGGCACCCAACGCAAAAAAAATCGGATGCGCAATGCTGATCAACCCGCCGAAACCGATGATCAGATTAAAGCTGGATGCCAGAACGATATACAGCCCGATCAGAACCAAAAGCGACGCAACGTATTCCATGTATGACTCCGATCCGTGTCTCAGGCGCCAGACGCTGTGGACTTGGCCACCGGCCTTTTGCGCATCAAGCCTGCCAACTGCACTCCCTTCGGGAAAAACAGAATGGTGATGAAAAGCAGCGCGTACAAGATCAAGCTCTGCCACGCCGACGGAATGACCAGAATGCTGAACGCACGCAGCAGGCCTAGAAATACCGCGGCAATCGCAGCACCGAATACATTTCCCATGCCGCCCAACAATGCAGCGATCACCGCGAACAACATCATCTCCAGAGGCGTATTGGGCACCATAGAGGCTCGCGTACCAAACAAGTACATCCCGGCGGCGATCAAGATAGCGGCTATCACAAAGGTCAACGCATAGACCTTACGCACATTGACCCCATAGAGACGGCTCAGATGCGGATTGTCTGCCGCTGCGATCATGTACTGACCGTGGCGAGTCCGTCTCATGATGAAGAACAGCATCGACATCAAAACCACTGTCGCCGCAATGGCCTTCAAATCCCATTCGCTGACGACCACACCTCCTACAATATAAGACGTCGACATGATGCTCGCGGCGAGCGACACCGGCTCCGTACCGGCGATCATCGCCAACACATACTGCACCAGTTCCGAGATCACCAAAGTAAAAATAAAGAACGTCAATGGCGGCGAATGACGACGTCGAAAAGTCTGCAGCCCGAATATCTCCATTGCCAGGGCGGCGACAATCGCCGCGCCGGCGCCTAGCGCCAGCGCGGCATAGGCTGGCCATCCCAGTTTCTGAATGGCCCAATACATCGTGTAGTACGCGATCCCCATCATGCCGGCTTGGGCGAAGTTCCATACCTTCACCACTTTCAACACCAATGCAAAAGCCGCCGCCAGCAGCACCGCATAGGTCGAATTGGCCAGGCCGGTCCAGAAAATCTGCAATAAGGTCTGGAAGTCCAGCATTCCTGCTCCTAGCAAGGCGGCCCGCGCCGCCTTTTTTTATCCACGCAGTTGCTATCCGCTTACTCGACAGTCGCCAATGGCGTGAACGCACCGTTCTTGACTTCGAATAGATAAACGGGCTTCTTCACTCTATGATCGGCGCTGACCTGCAGCTTTCCGGTCATGGGCAAGTCAAAATTCGCGACCTCCACCAACGCTTGCCGCATATTGGCGCCCGTCAACGGCTTGCCGCTTTTGAGCAGATGCCCGTACAGATCGGCGATCAAGTACGGCATGTCATACAGATATTGGGTATAAGGCAGGCCATTGGGAATGCGCCCCTCTGTTTTCTGCCAACGCTCGACAAACTCGGCAATGCGCGGATTCTGTTCCGCAGACGGCGCAAGAGCAGATACCATCAACCCCTCCGCAGCGGCACCCAACTGCTGGATGACTTTGGGGTTATAGCCAGCCGAGTACGTCGAGATGGGCTGTTTGATCCCCAACTGGCGAATTTGCGCAATCACCTGCGGCAGATCCGAGACCAGGCCCTGGATATGGATGATGTCCGGATTAGAGGTCCTGACCTTCAGCAAGGCACCGGTATAGTCTGTCGATTGCGCGTCATAGGCCTCGTATGCAACAACTTTTCCACCGAGCGATTCAAAGGCATCGCGATAGATTTTCGCGCCCTCGACCCCGCTATCGTTGTGAATGTACAGCACCGCGGCGCGTTCTTTTTTAAGCGTTTCGCGTGCATAGCGAGCCTGCGCGACCACATCCACATCAGCCAGCGGATAGGTCGTATAAAGATAGTCGCCCAGCTTGGCGATCTCCGGCGAATTCGCCCCGACGCTCAACGCCAGCACCTCGCTGCGATTGGCAATCGGCGCGACGGCTTTGACAACGGCGCTCCATGCCGTGCCAAACACAGGCACCTTGTCTACATTCACCAGACGGTTCACCGCGTTGATGCCCAATCTGGGATCAGCCTGAGTATCCAGCAAGATCATCTCGAGGGGATGACCGTCCACGCCGCCCTTGGCATTGATGTCCTGCACAGCCCATTGCGCAGCCTTGGCTTGATCCGCACCAAACAGGGCTTGCGAGCCAGTCAACGGCATCGCCAAGCCGAATTTCAATGGTTCTTTACTTGCCGCTTGCGCCCAACCCATACCGACCCAACCCAAACATGTCGCGGTCAAGGCAAGTCCTGCAACGATCTTCCTGCGTGCGTATCTCATGTCATTCCCCTTGGGAGAGTGCAGGCGGTTCAACCGCCGATTGTGTTCAGCTTTTCCATGACCGCTGCGGTCGTACCGACATCGGCGTACTTTTCAGACATATCAAACAGATTCACGGCATGTGACACCTGACTGCGGTCATACACCGCATCCTCAGGAACGATCACTTTGAAATTCAACGAAAACGCATCCACCACACTGCCTCGCACGCAGCCGCTGGTCGTGCAACCCGTCACGATCAAGGTATCGGCCTGCAGATCGATCAGATGACTGGCCAATGCCGTACCAAAGAAAGCGCTAGGATGTTTTTTGGGCAACAACACATCGCCCTCGCGCGGCGCCACCTCTTTCACGAACTCATATCCATGCGCCGGAATATTCATGATCGCGGGGACTTTCTCGGCCAGGCGTCCACCATCCGTAGCCTTCTTCGGCGCGACGTGTGGATACAGAACGGGCCATTTTTTTTCCCGGAATACCGCCAGCAGCTTTTGAATATTCGCGACCGCTTTCCACCCCACATCGCCACAGCTCGTAGGGAATTCCTTGATCGCTTCCCAGAAAGGCTGCGGCGTTGTCCCCACAGTGCGGTACTGCACGTCGATAATCAACAACGCGGGGCGCACGCCGATGCCAGACGGCCGCCCGAAACCCGCGGCGCGATAGGCACGCTGCTCTTCGTCACTGATAATGTTGTCCCACGGCTTCATTGCGAATTCCCTTGCGTCGATGTCAGTTTGCGCTTCAGATACTGGCCGTAGCCCGGTTTTCCGAGAATTTTCCCGTCTTGCATCACCGTCTCGCCACGTACGATCGTGCGCACGGGCCATCCCTTCAGTTCCCAGCCGTCATACAGGCTGTAATCCGAGTAGGATCCCAGCTCTTGCGCCCTGACCGTACGAACCTTGTTCAGATCGACCAAGGTCAGATCCGCATGCGCGCCAATCTGCAGCGATCCTTTGTCCGGATCCAGGTTGAAAATCTCGGCGGGACGCTGTGTCAGCACCGCTGCAATACGCGCCAGGCTGAGCCGACCCTTGTGGTAACCCTCAGATAACAGCACTGGCAGAATCGTGGCCGTTCCGGGGAATCCCTGCGATGCCAACCAGAGCGGCCGCTCCTTGGTCGATTTCTTACGCGGCACATGATCGGACGCCACCACATCAATGCTGCCGTCATTCAGCCCTTCCCACATCGCCTGCACATCATCACTCGAGCGAAACGGTGGATTCGCCTTGCCCACCGGCCCGATATCGGCATTTTCATCATGTGTCAGATAGTGTGGGCACGTCTCGACATAAACGTGCTCATAGCGCTGCCGCCACTTGCGCACCTCGTCCAACGCCATACGCGTACTCAAATGGGGAATGTAGATACGAGCGTTCAGATGCTCGGCAAACATCATCGCCCGCACGCAGTTTTCCGCCTCGGTAAACGCGGGCTTCGAGGCTGACCAATCCTTCAACGTGTCGCGCCCTTCGGCCTGAAACCGTTTACGCAGGCGATTCACAATCTCGATGTTCTCGGTATGACACACGACCTTGACATCACCCAATCGCGCGGCCTGCGCCAACAGATCATAGAAATAGCCGTCATCCGTGCCATCCAAGCCGAGGTAACGTCCCTCCTCGCCCTTGAAATTCATGAAGTACTTGAACGACGTCACACCATACTTGCCTACATACTCCGCCAGCTCCCGCACATGCATTTCGTTGGCGACACTGAAATGAAATCCATAATCAACGTGAGCACGGGTACGGGCGTATTCCTGTTCGCGCCGAAAAACGTCCGTGTAATCCTCGTTGTTCAGAAAATATCCCAAGACAGTCGTAAACCCGCCCTGCGCGGCATAAATCGTCTCGGTCTCGTACTCGGTGATTTTTTCGCCAAAGCCGAAATGGATATGTGCATCGATCAATCCAGGGAAAACATGCAGGCCCTGTGCGGAAACTTTTGGCACGCCCGATCCGACCGGAGTGCCCGGTACCAGATGTGCAGCAATACGGCCGCCTTGAATCAACAGGTCCAAGGGACGCTCGCCATGCTGCGCATCGACGACGATGCCACCCCGCAAGACGAAATCATGGGACATCAGTTACTCCGAATGAGAGGGAACAAAGTGAGAAAGTTCAGCCAGCGAGCTGGGCAAAAGCCCAGGCTCATCGATCAGCAGCGCGGAAAGACTTTGCGCCAGCCAGGCACGCTCCAGATCGACACCGATGCACACCACGCGCGAACGCTGATCCGCATCGGGCCATGCCTGCAAAACGTCCGGCGTATGAAAAACCTTGCCAACGGTCTGCATGAATACAAAGGGTCTGGCCGTATCCTGCATGCGCAGCAAGCCTTTGCTGCGCAATAGCTGATCGCCATAGTGACTCGAAACCAAATGCCACCAGGCCGCCAGTCCCGGCCATGCGATCGGATGATCGATATGAAATCCGAGCGTGGAAACGCGAGAATGAAACAGCGGTGCCGCTGCATCATCAATATGGTGCGTAGCCTCGTCCTGACAGCGACTGTGCTCGTGATCGTCGCCATGATGATGCGCACCGTCGTGCTCCGAGCCATGCCGATGTTCACCGTGATGATCGCAGTGCTGCGACGGATGTTCCGTTCGCTCTCCGGCGATGGCGGTCAGCACAGCTTCACGCTGGAGGCTACCCGCCGATGCGGTAAAGATCTCTTCCGCCAGGCTGCCCCCCGCCGCGTCTCGTACCACTGCAGTCGTATTCAACTGATGGATCAGCGCACGCAGCTCACGAATGTCCTGCTCAGGCGCCAAATCGCCTTTGGTGATCACCACGCACTCGGCAGCAGCGAGCTGCCGTACTGACTCCGGCTGAGTCGCCAACTGCCGCAACCCTTGCTGCCCATCCACCGTCACTACCACCTGATTCAGACGAATGATTTCAGTCAGAATCTTGTCGCCCAGCAGTGAATGCAAAATCGGCAGCGGCTCCGCCAACCCGGTGGTCTCCACCACGATACGGCGCAACGGCGCGCCGTGTGCGCGTGCAGTAGCGCACACATCCAGCAAGGTCTCTCTCAATGAGCCGCTCAGGGTGCAGCACAGGCATCCCGACTCCAGCAACATGACGTTATCGGTCACTTGCGCCAGCACCAGTTGGTCAATCCCGATCTCGCCGACCTCATTGACCACCACCGCCGTGCCAGCCGATAGCGGAGAGCGCAACCATGCATTGAGCAAAGTGGTTTTGCCGCTGCCCAAGTATCCCGTCAGCAGATCGCAATCAATACGCATAGACACGCGCTGCGCCCCCTTGAAACGCTTCTCGCCCGTCCTGGCCCATCTCACCCAGCTATAACGACAAGCGAAATTTAATTTCAACAAGCATAACAAAGCGATTACGGTTACGCTAGAAGAAATTAAATATCGCTGTTCATAACAAAACGGTGCCTTGCAGCCTGATCCCCCTTCCGGAGCGCAAATGCGTCAAAATTCTCGCTATCCTCTGCTAAGTCCCGGCTCAGACCGCCACATGATCGAAAAAAACCCAAATTCCGTCGAAGCCGTAAAAGTCGCCGTACGTATCCTGGATGAGCTCGCTGCTCAACAGCGGCCCATGGGCGTCACAGAACTCGCAGACGCCCTTAGCGAAACAAAGCCCCGTATTCACCGCCATCTATCAACCCTGAAAGAAATGGGATTGATCGAACAGGAGCGCGCCACAGATCGCTATCATTTGGGTTGGCGCGTATTCCAGCTGGGCGAAGCCGCCGGCAACCAGTTCGACCTGAGAGCGCGGGCCGAGCCCTATATGGTGCGTATACGAGATGAATTAAAAGAAACCGCCGTGCTGGCCGTGCCTATCAATGGCACCCCCATGGTGATCGCCACCGTCGAAAACATCTATGGCCGGATTTTGATCAGCGTCAAGCCGGGCAACCGGCCACTGCCTCACTGCTCGGCCCTGGGGCGGCTCACCCTGGCCTTTCAGGCCCCCGCGCTCATAGAAGCCCGCCTTGCTGAATCGCTCCCCCCGGAAACGGACCGGTCGCTCACGGATCCAGCGCAGATCCGCCAGCGCCTGGAATTGATCCGACGCCAGTACTACGAGGTCTGCGACGGAGAAATGATGATCGGCGTCAACACCATCGCCGTGCCAATATTTCGTAATGGCGATCAGCTGGCAGGAGCGCTGTCCATCGTAGGCTCGATCCAAAATATTCCGAATCCGCCTCGCAGACATCAGGTAGAAGTCCTGCAACATTGCGCCGCAGAACTCTCCAGCCAACTGAGCAGCGAAGCCTATGCGGATTGGCATTTGCGCGAAAGTGCCTCAGAAATATTGAGCGCGTTGTCTTAGCCGGCTAGCGGCTGGAACCAAACGCTCGCTGACAGTTACCAAGGATTGCATTCTTCACCGGCTCGGGCCGAGCTCCTCGATATCCCGATCACGGATTCTCTCTGTCACGAGCGAGGCATACATGTCCTTCCCCATTCAAAGCTGGCTCCCGGATTTCAATCTGGGGGAAAACGTATTCGATCTGAACGGCCACGATCCTTTTGATCAGCCCTCAACCCCAGCCGCCGCCAAAAATCATCCACCCGCGCAGGCGGTGGGTTCGAGCATGATCGCCGGCACGACCACGGTCTCCGTGCCAGAGGCGTCCAAAGCATCAAATGGGATTTCCGCTCTATTTAGCGGTCTCGCCGCACTTCCGTTGCAGGTCGTTCATGGGGCTCAATGGTTATTCTCAACCGGCCCGGACGCCATCCAGGAAGGCGCAACGCTATCCACTGTGTCAGCCGTCCCCGCGCCGCGCCCGTCGCTCTATGAACGCAACTGTGCCGAAATCCAAACGCTGCTCAACGAAATCGATCGCGTGCTGCGCGAGCTCGACGGGGAACTGCGAAGCCAAGATCCTCGCCATCAGCCCGTCATGCCTTCCTCTTTGCAGCCGGCACGCGAGCAAACCAATAGCGAGTATGCTCGGTCTTGGGGCTATTCGTTGAGAGGCGCCGCCGCCGCTGCGACCTCCGCCATGGGCCGGGGCGCCGTCGCGGCGGGCCTGCCCTATGTTGCCGGTCTGACGGGGAATTTGTTTGCACAGGCGGCTGCCCTGCTCGGCGGCGGCTACCTAGGCCTGACTACCGTGCGCGACCTTCCCGACCAGGCACGCCAAAATGCCGTCAACCTGGCCATTCGCGACGCCATGCAGGCAGTCGAAGAGCGCCAACGCAAACTCCAACCGCTTGTCCAACACGAAGCCATGCGCAAGAATGCGATGGACCGTATTGTCACCGTAGCAGCGGAACGCCGACAACGCGTTCAAGCGCTTGAAACCAGACTCGAGACGCTCACCGCGGCCATGCATCGGGCTTCGGCTGTACCGGTAACCACCCCATACGCCAATGCCGCCGGCCGCTGCATGGACTCCGTGAACATGGGCGATGGCGCACAACGCCAGCAATCTCTGTCCACGCTCGCCAGCGCACAACAGGCATTTCAAGAGCTCTTTACCACCGTCAACGCCAGCCTTTCCAACGCCATCGGATACGGCCTGTCCAGTGCGAGTCAAACGATCCATCGCGTCATCGCAATCCCCGGCGCTCTATTAGACCGCTATACCGCGTACCGGGCAGAGATCGCCTATCAAAATGGAGAAGGGAGATCCCTGATCCAGACTCTCTCCGTGCCCAGCGAGGGTGCCAGTATCGTCAATGTCAGCTATCGCAACTCGCAGAATCAATACCGCGAAGCTTGCGGTTTTGCGCCACCGCAGGCTGAGGTTCGTAACCAGCTTCATATAGGCCAGAACATCGCTCGTGCGCTGGTCATCAGCGACGATCCCACGCCTGGGTCTGTCGTATTCTCAGGCGCCAGCGGTCCGAAGACAGTCACCTCGAATCTAACGACCACGCGTGCCTTGGCATGGTATCTCGATGCCGCAGCAGACCATCCTAAAGACATCGCTCGCGACGCAGCTGCTCCAACCGTGCGCCGGTTGCCAGACAATAGCTTATCGATCGACGATCCTCAGGGTCATTTTTATCAATTCCTGATGCAGGCGCCGACGGCTTATACCGTCAGTATGGTCGATGCCACAGAACAGCACGGCACCCTGGAACCAGGCCTCTTTCAGTTGCATGATTATTATGCGGGCTTTCCACGCGGCAGCCGTGGCGTACAGTTCGAGCGCACCGTAGACGAAAAAACAGGGGGCTTCGTGCTACGCATGCGCTTGGTGAACGCCCCGGCCACGTTCGGCATTCAGCCTGCAATCATCCCCTTGCGAGACGACGACCATATCGCCAATCGCATGCAGACCCCGCGCCGAGTACACCACGCGGATCACTCAATACTCGCGGCCAGTGACTATCAGAACATGTCAAAAGAGGAGTTGGCCACCGCGCATGCGTCTGTCATCGCTGAACTCACGCGTCACGCCAGACTCGCTCAAAACGAACAGCAACAACTGGAGCGGCTGGAAAATTGGGAACACCCGGACTTCAGGCAGCGTGTGGTGTGAGCGGGATGTTGCTGACCAATGTTGTAGAACTCCCGTAAACACCGTATCACTTCACGCTGAACGGCCCTGAAACCAGGGGTCGTTCAGCGTATTTTTTTCTACGCCTCTAGTATCGATGTGTCAGCGCCGGATTTTCGCCCATCTCTTGATACCCCCGAGAGCGAACTCCTCTTTTCTTGCCTGCACGAGCACGTCATAATCACCATAACCACACATCTCGAAACGCGAGCAGGCCGCGACGGCAACACAACCATCATGACTATCTCTTCCTCTGCCAGAGACTTCGAACATGCCTAGCGCCAGCGATCTGGTCTATGCAGAGCTTCGCCGCCGATTGATGTCCGGCGCATTTTTGCCGGGCGAGCGTTTGCGCGAGGAACATATCGCCAGCGAACTCGACGTTAGTCGCACGCCAGTGCGCAACGCGATCGAACGATTGGTCAATGACGGCTTGGTCACTCGCGAGGAACGCCGTGGCGCCGTCGTCCTGGGCTGGCTCGATCGCGACATCACTGAGGCTTTCGAATTGCGCCTGCTGCTAGAGCCCTATGCCGCACGCTCGGCGGCCATACGCGCCAGTGCCGAGCAGATCGACGAACTGACGAGCATCAACGCCAGCATGCTGCACGCAGTGCAGTCCCAGGACGAAGATCACGTCGCGCAAGTACAGCACTACAACAACCGCTTTCATCACGCCTTGCTGGCCGCTGCGCAATCCGCTCGCGTGCGTACTTTGGTCGAAAACCTGCTGGACATGCCCATCATCATCGGATCGTTCTATTTCTACAGCCGAGACGATATGTTGAGCAGCGTGGAACAGCACAACCAGATCATCGCCGCCATACGCGCGCGCGACGCGGACTATGCGGAAAGCGCCATGCGGCTGCACTTGGCAGCCACGCATCGTCTGTTCCGTAATCAACGCAAAACGGCCCCAAAGCCCGGCTAGCAGACCTTGGGACCGTCGGACGGACGTGGTGCCTGTCTGCTTATTTCTGAGCAGGCAGCGCGCAGCCCAATTCCTGCAAGCGTGCATCGACCCAGGACGTATCCAGCTTACCCGCAGAGATCTCCGCCAATGTGACTTCTTCTGCTGCGTGCTTGGCAGAGGCCTTTTGGTAGATTTCCTCGGCTTGATCGAACGGAATGCACAGCAGACCATCCTCGTCACCCAGAATCAGATCGCCCGGCTCGATCGTCATTCCATCGAGCGCGACCGTGCCGTTGAGCACGCCCGGTCCATCCTTGTACGGGCCGCGATGCGTCACGCCCGCGGCATATACCGGAAAGGCACTGCGACGGATCGCACCGGAGTCACGAATGGCACCGTTGATGATGATGCCTGCGATACCACGCGACTCGGCATACGACGTCATGATTTCACCGATAATGGCGTTGGTCAGATCGCCGCCGGCATCGACCACAATCACATCGCCAGGCTGAGCCAGACCCAACGCCTTGTGCACCATCAGATTGTCACCCGGGCGCGTGCGCACCGTCAGGGCGGGGCCGGCCAGCAACGTACCATCATGCATGGGTCGCAGGCGTGCGCCACCCGCAGCCATGCGCGACATGCAGTCGCTGATGTTTGCCACCGGCAACTTGCGAAATTTCTCGACGAGTTCGGCGCTGACGGCGCGCTTGCGGGAAAGAATTTCAAAACCGATCATGAAAGCGCTCCAAAAAAAGGACGAATATCTTTATTGCTGCGGGATACCGGCTTGCTGCACCACTTTGCCAAAGACATCGTGATCGATACGATGGCGTTTCGCCAGGTCCTCGGGCGTGCCTTTCATGACACTATAACCAGCCTGCTCCAGTTTCTTGACCAGCTCGGGTTTGCCCAACGCCTGATTGACCGCACCGTTCAGGGTAGCAATGACGTCGTCGGGCGTTTGACCCGGCGCCATCAAACCCCACCAAATCGTCTGGTTAATGGTCTTGAACCCGCTTTCCACGAAGGTCGGCACGTCGGGCAGTGCCGGCGAACGCTCATCGGCGACCACAGCCAGCGCACGGACCTTACCGCTGCTGATCTGCGGCAACAGCGACGCGACGGATCCGGTGTACAGCACGATACGGCCGCTCATCAAATCGGGAAAGGCCTGCGACCAGCCACGATATGGCACATGCATGAGCTCCATACCGGCGGCGCTGCGCCATAGATAACCAATCAAATCTCCGCTGCCGCCGATGCCGGGGATGCCCAGAGACACCTCGCCCGGCTTGGCCTTGGCAGCTTTCACCACATCATCCAGGGTTTTATAGGGAGAGTCGGGCAGCACCACAAACACGCTGGGAGACGAGGCGACCAATCCGACCGGCTTGAAATCCTTGAAGGTGTCGTAGCTCAGCTTTTTATATAGCCACGGATTGAGCACGATGTTGTCGGTCTGCGCCATGACCAGCGTGTGGCCGTCTGGCTTTGCACGTGCTGTGGCGTCCAACGCCAGATTACCACCCGCCCCCGGCTTGTTCTCGACGACGATGTTCCAACCCTGATCCTGGCCGATAGCCGTTGCCATCATACGGGTCAGCGTGTCGGTACCACCGCCCGGTGGAAACGGTGAAATAAACGTAATAGGCGAACCCGCCATATCGGCTGCCAGAGCGGCGGCCGAGCACGATACCAGCACGGCGGCTGCCATCATTTTTTTCACGACTTTCATTGTCTTCCTCTTTCTATCGTAAGCATAGCCACGTCAACACGGCGTTTGCCTGGCGCATCATTTTCTTTGCACAGTCGTAGCGTTGCGTTGCTCGGTATCTGTTTTACTTGGCGCGGCGTTGACGTGAACATCCAATGCGCCGCGCATGCTACACCAAGGCGCGGCGGTAAAAATCACTTTTTCTGGGCCAATGGCGTCAACCATTCCAGGCGGGCCTGCACAGTATCGGGTAATTCCAACGGCGCGCCACCTCGCGCTGCGCGGGCGTCGTTGATCCCTTGCGTCGTACGCGCGAATAAGCGCTCAACGCCATCGAGCACCAAAGGCTGCAAGCCCGCTTCGACCAATTGCTCGCGCGCCTCTCGCACCTCTGCCAAGCGGCGCGGCGCGTGCAGCACGTGAGAGCGCACAAAAGAATCGACGAATGTTGTCAGTGGCGTACGGTCAATATCGCCCAGCACGTCATACAAGGCATTGCGCAAACCAAGTTTCTCCGCAGCGACCAGACACTCGACCGCCAGGCTTTCCATGCCCTTGGTCATGATGCTGCGCAAAAGCTTCAACTGCACCGCATCACCGGCCTGTCCATCGATCGCTTGCGCGGGAATATCGCAGGCCTGGGCGAACTCGACCACCGCAGCGGCCCCCGTTCCGGCAGTCAGCAGCGGAGTGCGCGCCCCGAGCAGGGCAATCGCCCCCATGATCGCCACGTCTGCAAACGGCACGCCATGTGTGGCGGCGACCGCCGCAGCCGCGCGCATGTCGGCAGCGCTCGCCGTCGTGAAATCGGCAAACAATGCGTCACTGCGCAAGTACGGCAACGCCTGAGCGGCCACTGCTTGGGCAGCGTAGCCAAACACGGCCGACACCACGAGATCCGCGTCGGCCAACCAGGCCCCCGGCGTCGCGTGCAGCGTCGCTCCGTAGCTTTGCACCCTGGCCTGCATGTCGGCATCGTGCCGCAATTCGCACACGGCGGCGATCTGGTGCCCCGCAGCTAACCAAGCCTGGGCATAGCAGTGCCCCACCTCACCACAACCAATTAACGCGATCTTCATTTTGCTCCAGGCTGGCTCAACCAAAAAATACATAAAAAAAACAATTCTATATATAACCCTGTTTAATACCCCTTGTTTATAAGGGTAAACCCTTTAATAAATGAACACTGACAGTACAACCAGCGGCCAAGCCAATCACTACTGTCCCGTACACGCTGAGGACCGGCAGACAGCCTTCCATTAACAAGCCAGCCATTCCGGTCAATAGCGCAGCATTGGAACCAGGAACCCGCTGGGCGTTACCTACGTTTGCCGTCATTACCGAACGACCGAGCTTCTCTCACTCTTCCCCCTCATCCGAGATCGCCCATGTCACGCTACGAACATCTACTCAGCAACTACGCCGCCATCCTGGGCCTGGAGCCGGTGCAGTTACTGCTGGCAGCACAAGAAATCGTAGTCAATGGCATCACTGTCAGCCTGATGCCAGAGGGTGATGAGGATATCGGTGATATCGTGTTCTGCACGAATCTCGGCGTCCCGGCCTGCAGTGAATCGCTTCATGTCCTCATGCTGCAAGCCAATGCACTATGGGCAGGGACGGGCGGTTGCACCTTGGGCTTACAGCATGGGACAGGATCAGTCTTGCTCGCGGGCCGGACGCCATTACCCTTGTGCCACGCCAAAGGCTTTGCCGACATGATCGGCGCCTTTGTAGATATCGCGCTGCGCTGGAAATCCCTGATCGAGGGAACAACAGCCATTGAATTATCAGCACCATCTTCGCCTGGCGCCGCTGCCGAGCCTGCTTTTGCATGACTCCCTATACAGAGACAAGTCCAAGCCTCGGCACCTGGCCAGCCTGTTCATCAATCGAGTGATGGGGCTACCGGACAAACTCAATCTGCGGTGGTGGCGGTCCGTATTGCTTGTTCACGTGTGTCCACCACCGTCAGGATGGCCAGAAACCCGCTGATATCAAACACCTCACGCACCCGCGATTGCAGTGCACACAAGACCAACTTTCCGTTGACCTGCTTGAGCCGCTTGGCTAACAACAACACCACGCGTAGTCCCGCGCTGGAAATGTAGCTGAGCATAGCCAGGTCCAATACGATCCGATGTTCGCCTTTATCTACCTGTGATAACAACTCTGCCTCGATGGCCGACGCATTGCCGCTATTGATCTGCCCCTCGGCAGATATCACTACGGTGTCTTCGATTCTGTCGATTGCAAGCGCCATTTCATTGCCTCGTAGATGCGCATTAAATGCAAGCCCACCAATCATTCATGGGACGGAAGATACGTCAACATGCCTCCGCAGACCGATACGCTGGACCTCGTTCCTGATCGAAACACCGTGAAGTCAGCCACGCAGTGGCTGGAGACCATCTGCCGTCGTGAACATTGGCCGTCAGCAGTTGCATTTGCCTTGACACTCAGTCTCGACGAAGCATTAACAAACATAGTTTCCTATGCGTTTCAGTCCGCTGATCATATCAATGACAATCATCGCACGGATGGCGATTCAACACCACGCACCATTTGCTTGCGATGCACGTCGACGTGCACGCAGGTCCGCCTTGAAATCATCGACAACGGTCGCCCCTACGATCCCACTCAATCCATCACGCCATCGTTGGCCGCATCGCTGGACGAAGCCCATTTAGGCGGACATGGTTTGCGTCTCATGCGCCATTATTTATCAGGCATGTCTTATGTGCGCCGCCGTCAACGAAACTGCCTGACACTGCTGGCAGATCTGACGAACAGTCCCAAGGGGTAAACAATGAGCCATCATTTTTGATGTCTCTTCGCATGGAACTAATCGTTCGCTGATGTTACTCAGCGTCATTGCGCAACCGAAATCTCGTATTGCCGCTGACCGCCCGTTCCCGTCGCATGAGCTCTCCCCCTGTTCACCCGCTTGACCCCTAACGTACCGATTCATGTCATTCCAATCGCTACATAGCAAAATCTTCGCGCTGGTGACGACGATGCTGGTCGCGGTCGCCATTGTGGTGATGCTGACATCGCAGCGCAACGTGACCGATACGGTCATGGCGAGCGAGCAGCACGCCATCAACAACGTGCTGGACCTGATCCGTCATGACGCAGCGGCGCGTTGGGGCGCCATGCTCAATAACAAAGTGTCGATCGTGCGCAATGGCAGACGCCAGCTCATGCAAACCGGAAAACTCATCGAGGCTACGCTGGAATCCTATGCCGATCTAGCCGACGACGGCGTGGTCACAGAAGCGATGGCCCAGGACCTGGCACGTGAATGGATCAACCAATTGCACTTCGACGGCGATCGCTATGCCTTTGTCTTTGATACTCGATACATCGTGCTGGCCAGCGGCTACCCTCCGATGAGGGGCCGTGACCTCTCGTCGATCAATGACTACAAAAATCGGCCGCTGGCACAGTTCGCGCTCGAAGAAAGCTACGATTCCGGTTATAGCTTCGGGATCTATCGCAGGCCGACCTCCACTCAGCCTGCTGGCCATGTTCAACCAGATCTTGACGGACTGATGATTGGCGACGACGACAACTCGCGCTACGCCTACTTCGATTACTTTGGTCCGTGGAACTGGGTTTTGGCCGTCAGTGACAGTGCGGCAGATGTCATCAATCAGATCGAGGAATACCGCACGCAAATGGAGAACGCCGTGCGGACAACGTTATTGTCGTTGAAACTGGCGCGTTCCGGCTTTGTGTTCATTGTTGCCGACGATGGACGCTTCGTAGTCGCCCCACCAGATGCGCATAGCGGCTTTCTCGATAGCCGCTTCGACGATGACCAGACATTGCGCCAACGTCTGGACGGTCCCGCTCGCGCAAATCTCCACGGCCTGCAGGTGGAAGGTTCTCGGGATCTTTGGACCATTGACAGTGCACACTACGCGCCACTGCGTTGGACGATTGTGGCGGCGGTTCCGGAAAAAGACTTGACCGCGCCAGCCCGAAAACTGCTACGCAGCCAGGCCCTGATCTTTGGCGCCATGTTGTTGGTTGCATTAATGAGCGCATGGTTCTTCGCCGCGCGCATCGTACAGCCCCTAAAGAGGCTGACATCATATGCGCGGCAGCTCCCCGATCAAGCAGTGCAGGCAGAGAGCAGCGTACCTCGTCACATCGCAACCCTTCCAGATCTGCACAGAGACGAAGTGGGCCGGCTCGCCACGGCCTTTATGGATATGGACAGCAAGTTGCGGGAGAACATCCATCACGACAAGAGTAAGGGCATCACGCACGCCTATTGCATGCTCAGCAACGCACCCGCGACACATCGGGATGCGTTCTTCGCCATGCTGTTGCAAGCTCATATGTTCGGTGCGGCAACAGACGGCTGCATGTTTGGCTTTGAGCCGCAGCAGGATCAGGTGATTCTGTTCAAGACCATTTCGCTATCCGATCTCGATAGCCCCGCGGCGATCGCACAACTGGAAGCCCTCGTCAATCAGGCCGGCCGCTGGAGCGCCTATTTGCCCCATCTGATCGAAGACTGGGAGCAAAAAGTCGTACAGGCCGCGGTCAACGTCGCCCAGTCCCTGCCCGTCCATGCATAAGCTCTTCTCGCTCGCGCGCCTTGATTGCACATACGTTTAATCGCGGTCGCCGATGACTGTTCAGCCTATCGTGACGCTGCCGGGGTTCTAACTACTTTTTTCGGCTAATTATTATGCACATCCCTGTCTACCAATCCATCTCGCTGGCGGTGCACACCGCTGCGTTCGGTGCTCTGAACTATTCAGACAACCTGAATGACCTGACCTCGCGCCTCACCGGCGGCCGAGTCACTCGCAACACGCTTGCCGAAGCCGTTCTGCACCAGGCGATCGGACTGGGGTTAGGTATCGCCAGCGCCCATAAAGCCGTCGACAAGTATGCGGAGTCCATTGCGGGCATCACCGGCGCCGAGCTGATCGAATATGCCGATCAGATTTTGCGCGGCGCCGATGACGAGCAGTTTTCTGCCAGCGTCAAAGAGTTGCTGACGCACACCTTGAAGAAGCAAACTGCTGCCGGCAATATTCCTGATAGCGCCAAAGAACCCGCTATTAATCTTGCGCAGACGCTGCTTAACGACTACATCGGCAAACAAGCTATTCACCAGTTCCTGGGCGTCTATGCACAAAATCACGGCTGGGATTCGCTCAGCGAAAAAATCAAGAATGCCGTCGTCCCAGAGGAATCGGACACTTACCGTAGCCAATTGATCCTCGCGGGCGTTGGTGCGGGAACTGGTTTCATACGGGCCCTGGTCGATCGGGCAATTTTGCAGAATCCGGCATTTCACCAAGACGAGAAGTTCCACGCGAAACCCGAATTGACGCTTGCAGCTGGATGCCTACACGCGTATCTGGTTAACCCTGAGAACTGCATAGAAGCGTTGAACAACTACACGCCGACCAAGCCACTGATCAACGAGCCGTTCCTGCGTAACGTCGCCGATTTGACCACGGCATTTGCTGCGAAAGCTCACAGCGACGCGAAAAACGTACTGGAGGAGGCTCAAAAAGCACTTGAGAAAGAGAACGCCACATTTCCCGTACAGGCGCAATCGCCCGTGCCCGCCCTGCAGATGCAAGAGCCCGAGTCCGCCGCGCAAAGCGACGTGGACAAAGAGATAGCTGATTTTTTGTTGGTCGACGCATCGGATGATGGTATCGACGAGAACAAAGGTGCACTGAGCAGCGCACCAATATCGCATGTCGCTCAGAGCAAAGTTCGGCCGACTGAATCATCGGAAGAGGCAGCCGGTATCAGCGATTTTGTAGAGCTCGAGACGAGCGCGCAAATGGCGGTGAAGGACGCGAAAAAGGCCTATGAGCAAGCTACAAAATTCAAAGCAATGAACCAGGCAATCGGGGTCTTGCTCGTGACAGACATGGACAAGAGAAACGCTGCGCGTATCAGGGAGGCCGTGGATGTCTTGTTGCAGGCCCTGCCGGCGGCAGATTTTGGGATCAGGAAGTCCTTGGCCAGCATCCTGTCCGAAACGACTCAGCTGCCCGCGCAGAACACCATCGGCACCTATGTAGCTTTAAATGATTGGGATCGCCTGGCGGCGTTGCTGGAGAACGTGGTTGAAAGAAACCTGGAGCACATGGAGAAAAAGGCTGTGGAGCGGGCGGCAAAAAAAGCCGAACGCGACGCAGTAGCATTGAGAGCGCAGCAGGCGGCAAACGAGTATGCAGCGCAATGGGCCAATGAGAATCCAAACAATCAAAATGCGGCGCTAAGAATCCCGGAAGCAAAACCGGAACAGGTCACGCAAAGAACAGAGACAGCGACGGCAAATGATCTGAAGAAACCGCCAGTGCAGGGCGAGCAGCAAACCGAAAAGAAGGAGGCATCCTGGGTTCGACGGGCTATCCCAAAATTGGCGGTTAAGATTGCGCTCCAGCATCTGCGTCCCTATATCGATGGGGGCGATTTCAAGCATCCCCAAAACCCGGAATATAAGGCCTTAGCCAATCTGCTTGATGTCAATCAGAATGAGCTCCACGGCGGATTCTCAGCTCATCGAATCGCGCTCAATAGCGTGCCGGTCACGGCTCAGTACGCGGCCGAGCGCACCGTAAGCGGCGTGCAATATGTGGGCAATACTGCCCTGGATTACGCGACCAGCGCGGCACAAACAGGCGCCGCGGTTGTAGGGGCGCGGGTTCAAACGATTGGCGAGCAGATCATGGCAGCAGGCAGTTTCGCAACTGCGTTGATGAGCCCTGCAGTCAAGGTGGCTGCGACCGATGGCGGTTTTGTGGCAGGACTGTGGAACAGAATCAATCCGTTCGCTGCGGCGCCTGATAAACCGGTCGCGGTCATACCTACTGGCATTCAGAACGACACACTCTCGACCTCGGTATTCCCTGCCGGAATCTAAGACGTCAGCCTTGCTTCACGTAGAAAGGACTGTGCCATGGCTTCCCGTTACGTAGCGTTGTTGACCGCATTCGCTGACGAAATTGGATTGCCATCGACAGAGCAATTTCTCAAAACGAAAGAACTCATTGTCGATGGCATCACCATCAGCCTGTTTTATGAGGGAGACGATCGAACGGGAGACGTCGTTCTGTTTTCTGCGTTGGTCGAAATCTCGGCCGAGCGTAGGGCCGAGATCCTGCAAGTCGCTATGGAGGCCAACTATCTGTGGGCAGCTACCGGCGGCGCCACGTTGGGAATGAGCGGCGAGACCTTGGCCATGTCGCTACGCGTTCCATTGGTTCTACTGGATGCGCATTCACTAGCCAACGTAGTCGGTGCCTTTACTCAAACGGCCACATTCTGGCGGCGGTATGCCAACGGCGAACTGGATCGGGTCGGGCCTCCGACCGGACTGGAACAACGCTTGGCGTTTTCCCATAGGCCTTAACAAGGAATAGCCTTCATGACGACGAGAATGAACACCGATCCTGGGCAAAGCACTATGCGCTCTCTCGTTCGAGAGGCACCCGTTGACATGGCACAAGCGTCATCGGACAGCGCTACGATCCACAGCGATAGCACCATGAACGACCTGGTAGGCGCAATGGGTCCATTATCCGGACACTCCATCAGTAACGGGGATAGTAAGCAAGCCTGTGACGCTCAAGACAATTTGTCAAATCACAAAGCGGGCTTCGCTTCGCGCTTAAGCTCGTTTGGTTGGTCTGTCATCATGCTGCCGGCCTCGTTGTTCAACACTGTGACGTCGAATCTGATCGCTGTCGGGAACGCCGCTGTCAGCACGCTGCTGAGCGTACTGCCTGAGAAGCGCACCGAGAATCCCGATGAGATCAGGGCAAATGCGGCGCACCTAGCAAAACCACGCGGAACCCCCAAGGTGACAGCTGGCCTGCCTCCGCAGGTCCGCGATAGGTACAACGAACTGATCTGGGGTGCCAAAAGCTCAGGACTAGGGCTATCCGAAACTTTCGTTAAAGCTGAAGGCCGTTCGGGGAGCAAGCACGTCTCTGATCTCGTCAACGTGGCCAAAAAAATTCACGCAGAGGCGGAAAAAAAAGAGATGGAGTGGCGAGCCTCACCGGCCAAGCCCCAGTTAAGTGAGTACGGCTTGCTGCGGAATAAAGCCGCCGAGTTCATCAAAGAATTTGAAAAATAGCTCAATTACATGAGCGGCATGAATGTCAGGCGCGAGCCGTGACAGTGAGGATTTTCCATGAAGATCTCATCTATCGATGACTTTCGCTTCTCTAGTGAGCCTGAACAACGTCATGAAAAGCCGAGCAGCATTGACATAGACAGCGTCCCCACGATCAAGCCACGCAACGCGTCGATAAAGAAATACGCGGTGCCACAGCACATACAGGAAGAGTTCCGTGAACTCATTGTGCGCGCGCAGCGCAACGGCATTGATCTGCCCAGAGGAGCTCTAGAAGCCCAGCAACGCCCAGGGACCAAATCCCTATCGGCACTGGCTGGTTTCGCGAAAAGTATCGAAAAAGAAGCGGACAAAATTAGGAATTTATCTGCTTTGCCATGGCCTGCAGAGGCAGAACTCACTGCGCTGGCCATACACGCTGGCATCTTTGCCAGGAGTACATATATGTAGATTCGCGCCTCTGCGAGAGCCCGACGTACGCCCGAGAGCTTGGGCCAGTACGGTTGAGTGATCGCGCTGTGAGCGCTGGCCGTTGCGAGGAAGAGGACTGAAATCGTCCAGACAAGATGCGAAGGGCTCGTCGAGCGTTACGCGCAAACAACACGGCGCTTTGGGCACGACGCGGACACAAATGCAATCCAAGCCATTGATTCTATGGCGCGCCCGACAGGAATCGAACCTGTATCAAGAGCTTCGGAAACTCTCATTCTATCCATTGAACTACGGGCGCAAAGAGGCGGTATTGTACCTAAGTTTTTGCTTCTTGCGGCGATGCGGCATGAGGAATGTCCTGCCGTCCCTGTTTTTGCCTCACATGCGTTATATAATCGGATGTTTGCATGCGGGGTGGGTCTTGCTTTGCGACCACTCCTTGCGTAGTAGTTGATTCGTCGTCTGTTGCCGCCATTAGGCGCCCCGGTACCCGATTTGCAGGATATAGGTTATGAGCAACGAGCAGGAACACAACGAAGAACACGCCTCGCCCATCAAGACCCCCAAACAGCTGATCGTCACGGTCGTGCTGGCTTTTGTCCTCCCCATCCTCATCATTATTTTGCTCGTGAATATGGTCACATCGGGCACTAAGGTGGGTGCGGGCTCTGACACATTAACTACAGAGTCCATTAATAAGCGCATTGCCCCGGTATCAGGTTTCGAGCTGGTCGACGCCAATGCGCCCAAGGTTTTCAAAACCGGAGAGCAGGTCTTTCAAGCTGTCTGTACGGCCTGTCACACCGCGGGTGTAGCTGGCGCGCCAAAACTCGGGGATAAAGCGGCCTGGGCGCCTTTTATCCAGAGCGGCTACGACAGCATGCTGAACGTCGCGCTGCATGGCAAAGGCGCCATGCCCGCAAAAGGCGGCAACCCTGCGTTAAGCGATTACGAAGTGGCTCGCGCCGTGGTGTACATGGCAAACCAATCCGGCGCCTCGCTTGACGAGCCGGCGGCGCCTGAGCAAGCGGGTACATCGGCAGCAGGCTCGCAGCCTGCTGCGCCCGCAGCTGCAGCTCCGGCTGCTCCTGCCGCAGCTGCACCGAGCCCGGCCCCTGCGGCCAGTAATACCTCTGCCCCGCCCCCGGCGCCCGCCGCTGCTGCCGCGCCTGCCCCTCAGCAGGCACAAGCCGCCGTCAATCCGGCAGGGGAAAAGCTCTATAAAAGCACCTGTTTCGCCTGTCATAGCGCTGGGATCGCTGGTGCACCCAAGTTCGGCGACAAAGCGGCCTGGGAGCCTTATATCAAGACAGGCGTCGACGCGATGGTAAAGGTCGCCATGCAGGGCAAGGGCGCCATGCCTCCAAAGGGCGGAGCGGCAAATGCCTCTGAAGACGATATCCGCGCCGCGGTCGAATACATGGTGAATGCTGCTAAATAGAAGCAAATAAGCAGCATCGAAGGCTGGCACGCTCGCTCTCATGCCATCGAGAGTCAGCCGGTTCGGGACGAGACAGCGAGGCGCCTCGTAGAGATGCCTCGCTTCGCAGTGACACAGTGAGTTAGGCGGTTGCTTCGGCGAGCAACGGCAACCCTAATTGCACGCGGCGCTGCAGCCACAGGCTGGGACGGTACCGCATGTCGCCCGTGACGCGCTGCAGGCTACGCAGGATTTCCAGAATGCGCTCGCCGCCCAAGGCATCGCCCATGGCAAGCGGGCCGGCCGGATAACCCAGACCCAACGTCACGGCACGATCGATATCGGCCGGTGTCGCAATGCCTTGTTGGGCAATCTCGGCAGCCACGTTCACAATAGCGGCCACGATGCGTTGCGCGACGAATCCCGGGGAGTCTTGAATGACGCTGACGGGCGCCCCATCGCCGGCCAGCAAGGCATGCGCAGCATCACGCCAATTCGCCTGGGTGGCTGGCGAAAGCATCAGCGTACGGCGTTTGCCGCTTTCCAAGGGATGCAGCGTGTCCAGGCCTACGGTACGGGTCGAGTCCAATTGCTGTTGGTAAACGCTGGTGGAGACGTCTTCGCCGAACGGCGTCACGATGATCAGAGCCTGAGCGGGTGGCTCGGCGGATTCGACGATATTGGCGTTCAGGCTTTGCAACAAGGCACGGGCGCGTGCGTACCCCTCGGAATGCTCGGGGCTGATCCAGACTTGCAGACCCGCCTGGGCCGCCGGCACGGGTGGCTCGGCAGGAACTTGCTTTTGACCGTCTGGATAGGCGTAAAAGCCTTCGCCGGCTTTGCGGCCGATAAGGCCGCCTGCCAATCGCACGGTGGTAATGGGCGACGGCCGGAAGCGCGGCTCATCAAAGAACTGGCGATAGATGGATTCCATCACCGGATGCGAGACGTCCAGGGCAGTGAGATCCATCAGCTCAAAGGGCCCCATCCGGAAGCCCGCCTGTTCGCGCATGATGGCGTCGATCTGCGCAAAGGACGCGACGTTTTCCTGTGCGACGCGCAAACCCTCGATGTTCATCCCGCGGCCTGCATGGTTGACGATAAAGCCGGGCATGTCTTTGGCACGCACAGGCGTATGGCCCATGCGGCGCGCCAAGGCGGCCAGGGCATCGCCCGCAGCCGGATCGCTGCGCAGGCCGTCGATGACTTCGACGACCTTCATCAATGCGACGGGGTTGAAGAAATGAAAGCCTGCTACGCGTTCGGGATGCTTGCACGCCGCGGCAATCGCAGTGATCGACAACGACGAAGTATTGGAGGCCAGGATGCAGTCTGCGCTGACGATGGCTTCGAGTTGAGAGAACAGATCACGCTTGATATCCAAGCGCTCGACGATGGCCTCGATGACGAGTTGCGTGTCTGCCAGATCTTGCAAGCTGGCGGCGGCCACGACGCGCGCCAATGCCGCTTCGGCCTGCTCGGGACTGAGCTTGCCCTTTTGCACGAGCTTGTCCCACAACTGACGCAGGGACTCACGCGCGGCGGCCACGGCATCTGCGCTCGTGTCGTACAGACGAACTAGCACGCCTGCCTGCGCAGCGATTTGCGCAATACCTCGGCCCATGGCGCCCGCGCCAACCACGGCGATGGTTTGAATATCAGTTGTCATCGTGTCTACTCCTATGTTTTCAGTGCCTGGATTTCTGCTTCGGACAGGCCCAGCCGCTCTGACAGCACTTGCTCAGTGTGCTCACCCAGCAAGGGGGCGGGGCGACGGTATTGCACCGGGCTATCCGAAAATTTCAACGGGCTGGCGGCAATAGGGGCCACGCCAGCCGTGGGATGGGGCAACTCGCGCCGCATTTGGCGGGCTTGCACATGAGGATCCTCGTACACCTGATCCAGGGTGTTGATCGGACCTGCAGGAACGCCGGCGGACTCCAGCTCGGCCAGCCAATGGTCGCGTTTGCCTGTTGCCATACGCTCGCTGAGCAACGGCACCAGAGCTTCGCGATTTTTCACGCGCTGCGGATTGGTGGCAAAGCGCGGATCCTCGGCCAACTCGGGGGTGCCAATGACGCGGCAATAGTTGCGGAACTGGCTATCGTTGCCCACCGCCACAATCAAATGGCCATCGGCCGCGGCGAAGACCTGATAAGGCACCAGGTTCTGATGCGCGTTGCCGGCACGTTGCGGGGCCTTGCCCGAGGTCATGAAGTTCAGGTTTTGATTAGCCATCATGGCGACTTGGCAATCCAGCAGTGCCATGTCGATGTGCTGGCCCAAGCCACTGCGGCTACGCTCATGCAAAGCAGCCAGAATGCCGACGGTGGAATACATGCCGGTCATTAAATCGGCAACGGCGACACCGGCTTTCTGCGGACCGCCGCCGGGCAGATCATCGCGCTCACCGGTGATGCTCATCAAGCCGCCCATGCCCTGAATCATGAAGTCATAGCCCGGGCGGCTGGCGTAGGGGCCGGTCTGGCCAAAGCCGGTAATCGAGCAGTAGATCAACGCGGGATTCTCAGCTTTCAGGGTCTCGTAGTCCAGACCATACTTACGCAGGCCGCCGACCTTGAAGTTTTCGACCAGGATGTCGCTCTGGCGAGCCAGTTGGCGCACGAGTTCGGCGCCGCGCGGCGAGGCGATATCCAGCGCCACCGAATACTTGTTGCGATTGGCGCTCAGGTAGTAGGCGGCCTCGGTGGTGTCCGCACCGTCTGCGTCTTTCAGATAAGGAGGGCCCCAGGCACGGGTATCGTCACCCGAGCCCGGACGTTCGATTTTGATGACTTCGGCGCCCAGATCGGCGAGATTCTGAGTGCACCAGGGGCCGGCCAGAACGCGGGTCAGATCCAGAACGCGAATGCCGGTCAGGGGAGCGGGTCGTTGTGACATGTGAGCGATAGGTAAATGCAGTAGCTGCGTGATCAAGCGGTCGGAGGGTAAAGCCTTTGGATATTAGCCCCTGCCGCGGTCCAGGCGTATTCTGTTTTGCGAACGTTCTTGTGCGTATTTCGCACATGAAGCGCAGTCCAGTACGGATGCATGGGGCACGCTTAGCTGCTGTCAGATGCGCAGCGTGTCTGATGCTGCATATAGACACACAGCGCGCTAGCGCATGCATCGCGCCATCGCATTACGAGTATGCCTTGATCGTTTCGCGCGCAATGACCAACTGCTGGATTTGCGATGTGCCTTCAAAAATACGGAACAGACGCACGTCACGATAGAAACGTTCGACGGCGTATTCGGAGATATAACCCGCGCCGCCGTGGATCTGTACCGCGCGGTCAGCCACGCGGCCGACCATTTCGGTGACGTAGAGCTTGCAGCATGCGGCCTCCAGCGTGGTGTTCTCGCCGCGGTCGCGCTTGCGTGCGGCGTCCAAGACCATGCAGCGTGCGGCGTACAGCTCGGCCTGACTGTCGGCAATCATGGCCTGGATGAGTTGGAACTCGGAAATGGGCTGGCCGAACTGCTTGCGCTGCGTCGCATATTGGACGGCATCGCGGATCAAACGTTCGGCGATACCGACGCACAGCGCTGATATATGCAGGCGGCCTTTATCGAGCACACGCATCGCGGTGCGGAAACCATTGCCCTCCTCGCCTCCCAACAAGGTCGAGGCAGGAACACGGCAATTATCGAAGATCACATCGCAGGTCAACGCGCCGGCCTGGCCCATTTTTTTGTCGGGCTTGCCCAAGGTCACGCCCGGGGTGCCGGCATCCACCAGAAAGCAAGAGATAGATGAGGCCTTGCGCTCGGGCGCAGTGCGGGCCATCACGGAAAACAGACCGGCGATGGGGGCATTGGTAATGAAGCGCTTGGTGCCATTCAAGATGTAGTAATCGCCATCGCGCACGGCAGTCGTGCGCAACGATATCGCGTCAGAGCCTGCATCGGGTTCGGTCAGCGCAAAAGAGCCGATCAATTCGCCGCTGGCCAGCTTGGGCAAGTAATGGCTGCGCTGCTCGTCGGTACCGGCCAGGACGATAGATTGTGAGCCGATACCGATATTGGTGCCGGCCAGTGAGCGAAAAGCGGGCGACGTCTGGCCGAGCTCGAATACGACGCGGACTTCTTCTTCCATGGTCAGACCCAGGCCGCCATATTCGGGAGCGATGGACAAGCCAAACAAACCCAGATCGCGCATCTCCGCGACGATATCGTCGGGTATCTCGCCACTATGCGCCAACGCGTCTTCGGCGGGGACGAGCCGATCGGTCACAAAGCGGCGGACCGCGTCCAGCAACAAGTTCAGGGTTTCAGTATCAAGAGCCATGATGAGGTCTGTTAATGCAAAAGGAATAAGGAAGAAAAAGTCGTCTGCTGGGCACGAGGGCGGCGTTCGTTACGCATTCAGCCCCCCACTCAACAAATCGAAATAGCCGGCGACGATCGCCTCGGCAGTCTGCGCACCGCCGGGCTGATACCAGCGCGCCATCCAATTCAGCATGGAGAGCACGGCACGGCCGGTCGCAGCGACGTCTAAAGAACGGAATTCGCCACGGGCTATGCCATCGGAGATGATCTGGCGCAGCAGCCGTTCGTACCCATCGCGCAGGCGCGCAGCATCCTCGCGCTCAGTGATGGCCATACCGGAATAGCCAATCAGCATGGTGACAAACTGGGCGTGATGGTTTTCAAAATAACGGGCGTGAGCCACCATGAACTGGCGCAGACGCTCCGGCGCTGCCGTGGCCTGGGAAACTGCCTGCGACACGGTGGCAGTCAGGCCGGCCAGTACATCCAGAATGATGGCGTCGTAGATGTCTTGCTTGGTGGTGTAGTAGTGATAAATGGCCGCCTTGGACACGCCGATAGCGGCGGCCAGATCGGCAATCGAGCTGCTTTCGTAGCCGCAACGGGCGAATAGCCGAGCGGCCTCTTCCAGAATGCGTTCCCGAGGAGCGGCTATCGTGGGCGGCCGGCCCGCACGGGGGCGTTTTGCGGCAAGCGGGCTAGTGGACATGACGACCTGAATTTGACACGGCCGGCTACACCGATAAACCTGCATTGACAGGCCTGCGGCGCATGCCGTTAAATGAAAGACAATTAATTACCGGACAGCCGGTAGGTAATTATAGGCAGGTGTTCTACCCTCTTTCAACTACTACGTTTCATCCTCATGAACGCACGCGACGAAGCCCAGCCCAATTCTCTGGTCAATCAGCTCTATGCGCAGATGACGTTGCCGGTCATCTGCTCGCCCATGTTTATTGTGTCGAATCCCAAATTGGTGGTGGCGCAGTGCACGAGCGGCGTGATGGGATCCTTTCCCGCACTGAACGCCCGCCCCCAGACCCTGTTGGATGACTGGCTGTCCGAAGTGCAGGCCGGGCTGGCCGATCATCGCCAGGCCAATCCATCGGCGGTGGTTGCGCCGTTTGCGGTGAATCAGATCATTCATCAGTCCAACGACAGGTTGGAACACGATCTGCAGAGCTGCGGCAAACATCGCGTGCCCTTTATCATCACCAGCCTGCGTGCGCCCGGAGATCTGGTCGCGGGGATTCATGCATGGGGAGGAAAGGTTTTCCATGATGTGACGACGCTGCGCCATGCCGAGAAAGCGCTGGAGGCCGGGGTCGACGGCCTGATTCTGGTGTGCGCGGGAGCAGGCGGCCATGCAGGCACGCTCAGCCCGTTTGCCCTGTTGTCCGAGGTGCGGCGTATTTATGACGGCCCGGTTATTTTGTCAGGCGCGATCACCTCGGGTGCAGGAATATTGGGCGCGCTGGCAATGGGGGCTGATTTTGCCTATATGGGGACGCGATTTATCGCGAGCGCGGAGGCCAACGCCTCGGAGGCGTATAAACAGGCCATTGTGGATGCCAGTGCTTCGGATATTTTGTATACGCCGTTCTTTACCGGCATACCCGGCAACTATCTGAAGGCCAGTATTGCGGCAGCAGGATTGGATCCTGCCAACCTGCCCACCCCCGATGCCGGCGCGTCCAATTTTGGAACGACGCGGGTCAAGCCTTGGAAAGATATTTGGGGCGCGGGGCAAGGAGTGGGCGGCATCGAGAGCGTGCGTCCAGCGGCCGAGATCGTAGCCACGCTGCGACAGGAATACCAGCAAAGTCAGCGCCGTTTGGCGGGCAAGACCTTGGCTGGTTGAGTAACGGAGGACGGACACCATGCCAGAAAGTCTGATTGTCCAACGCGACGGCGCTGTGCTGCAACTGACGATCAACCGGCCGGAGCGCCGGAATGCGCTGGATATCGCGACTTACCACGCGTTGGCGGCGCAATTGCGTCAAGCCTCCGAGGATCCGAGTCTGTCCGCCGTCATCCTGTCGGGGACGGGCGAACATTTCACCGCCGGCAATGATTTGCATGATTTTCAGGCAGACCGCCCCGAAGGCGATAGTGCCGGGATGACTTTTCTGCGAGCCCTGATCGCCACGGATGTGCCGGTCATCGCGGCGGTGGAGGGTTATGCCATCGGGATCGGCGTGACGCTGCTGCAACATTGCGATTTTGTCTATGTGGCCCGCAATGCCACCCTGCGGATTCCTTTTGTCGCGCTCGGCCTGTGCCCAGAGGGCGCTTCCAGTCTGTTGCTGCCGCGCCTGGCTGGCGCGCGCAAGGCCGCGCAATGGCTGCTGCAGGGCAAAGCATTCAGCGCCGACGAGGCGCAGGATGCCGGGTTGGCCACCGCGGTCACCGAGCCGGGCGAGGCATTGGCCGCGGCAAAACAAGTCGCGGCGGCGCTGGCTGAGCAACCGCGCGAAGCGCTGCGCCTGACCAAGAGCATGCTCAAGCGCGCCGATCGCGCGGCCATTCTGGAAGCGCTGGAATTTGAAGCGACGCAGTTTCGGGCACGCCTGAAGACCCAAGAGGCGCAAGATGCTTTCGCGCGCTTTTTGAATAAACGCTGATCGGCGCGCCTTGGTTGCGTCCCTGCCTGCGCCGCTCAGAACGGCGCGTCCGGGCTGAAATTCGGCGGGCGGCGCTCGCGCAAGGACTGTATTCCCTCACGAACGTCTGGCCCGGCAAAGCCCATGAATTCCAATGCCAGCGAGGCGTCGAAACTGGGCCCCGCCATGCGCAGCCAGTTGTTCAGCGCATATTTGGTCCAGCGGATGGCGGTTTGGGAGCCATTGGCCAATTTGCCTGCGACCTCGAAAGCCTTGGCGATAAGCTCTGCCTCGTCCACACAGAGCGAGACAAGACCGATGCGTTCGGCCTCCTCGCCGCTGACGGTTTCGCACAATAATAAATAGTATTTGGACTTGGCCATGCCGCATAGCAGCGGCCAGACGATGGCGGCATGATCGCCGGCGGCCACCCCGAGCCGGGTGTGTCCGTCAATGATGCGGGCGTCACGAGCGGCGATGGAAATATCGGCCAGCAGCCCTGCGACCAAGCCCGCGCCCACGGCCGCGCCGTGCATGGCAGATACGATGGGCTTGTTGCAGTTGATCACGTTGTAGACCAGATCGCGCGCCTCGCGCCAGACGCGGGACCGCACCTGAAAATCGTCGGCCATCTGCTCGACCAATTCCAGATCCCCGCCGCCAGAAAAGCCCTTTCCTTCGCCGCGTAGCACCACGACCCGGGTGTCCGGATCCGTATCCACGTCGCGCCAGATATCGGCCAACTCTCGATGCAGGTGCTCATCGGCCGTCGACAGCTTCCCCGGCACGCCGCCTCGGGCGCCCATGATGATTTCCAGGACACCCTGCGGATGGCGGCGCAGTTTCAGGGATTGGTAACGCGCGTAATGCGCAAGCGATGTATCGGACATGGTCTCCTCCGTGCGATGTGAATGCTTTCCGGGCACTATAGTGGATAGTCGCCTGCCGCTGCTTTCGGGCAGCAAGCGGGAGTTCAACCTAGCGGATGCCGCCTGACCATGCCCGACCACCAGACCAA
Organism: Bordetella muralis; assembly: GCF_054781015.1. NCBI lineage: Bacteria > Pseudomonadati > Pseudomonadota > Betaproteobacteria > Burkholderiales > Alcaligenaceae > Bordetella > Bordetella muralis. Next base: position 860,587 of record NZ_BAAGVF010000008.1, read on the forward strand.
TATCTCTCCGCTTGCGTCCCCTCTGCCTGCGGCCGAGGGGGAGCCTACGCCGATCCGCCCCGAGGATTTGCCCTCCTTGTTTGCGGCGCGCCCTACCGACGCTCACAAAGGCACATTTGGCACGGTGGCGATCATCGGGGGCGGCCCGGGTATGGTGGGGGCGGCGTTACTGGCCGGACGCTCGGCACTGAAAACCGGAGCTGGCAAGGTATTGATCGGATTTGCTCAAGCAGATTGCCCGATCCCGTGCGATTTGCTGCAGCCGGAGTTGATGCTGCGCGATGCAGCCTCGCTCTTCCAGGCCGGTCTTCCGGTGGACGCCTGGGTAGCCGGCTGCGGCCTCGGAACAGGTACCCAGGCGTTGAACACCCTCAACAGGTTGTTCGCGCTGCGCAGCAATACTCCCCTGGTGTTGGACGCCGACGGGCTCAATCTCCTGGCAGGAGGGTTATTACCTCCGTGGGGCCCCGGCACGGTGATCTTGACTCCCCACCCCGCCGAGGCCGCCCGGCTGCTGAATTGCACCAGCCGGGAAATTCAAGCAAATCGTCAGCATGCGGCTCGGGCCTTGGCGCAACGGCATCAAGCGTGGGTCGTCCTCAAAGGGGCCGGCACGCTTGTTTGCCGGCCGGACGGCCGGTGCTGGATCAATCGCAGCGGTAATCCAGGCTTGGCAACGGCAGGGACGGGAGACGTCCTGGCGGGCATGATGGGCAGCCTGATTGCGCAGGGCATCATGTTGGATCAGGCAATCCCGGGCGCGGTCTGGCTGCATGGGGCCGCGGCCGACGCACTGGTCTCCGGCGGGCTCGGCCCCATAGGACTGACAGCGGGAGAACTGGCAGACGCAGCCCGGCAGTTGCGAAACCACCACGGTTAGAGGGAGTTACAACTTATCCACAGGTTTATGTTGCATTGCACTTAGGGTTATCCCTATAATGGTTTACCCCATGACGAAACGGACTGGAGAAATACCATGACTGAACTGACCCTGAACCAAAATGCCCGCCTGACCGATGCCCTCGAGCGCGACCTGCTCCGTGGCGCAATGGAAAGCCAACAGAACATCCAACCGCAAGCCCTGCTCAAGCAAGCTGGTGCTGCGATCGCCCGCGCTGCCGGCGCCTTTGCCGACTACGTCGCTGAAGTCCACGACGCCATGAACCGCGCCCGTGCCGCCAGCGCCCACTACACCGGCTCGCAGTGGTAATCCGCGGGCAACTTGCCGCCCACCTCTGAAAGGAGGCCGGCGGCAAGGTTTTGCTCGTTTGCCGTGATATCCGCTGGCTTTGCCCGTTGCCTCGCAAAGACTTTCGCACGCGTGCCATGATGATGTGGCGATGCAGTCCGCTGAACACTGTTCTTTGCACTGAGGCAGCCCGGTAGCAGCCCGGCAATCTCCGCGGTATCACACGATGCGCTCCAAGGCGCCGCACCCCGAAGCGGGGCGCGGCGCCTTTATATTTTGTTGCCGGGGCGCCCAAAACAAGACTCCCCTCGGCGGACAGCACCAAAGGCGCAGCACGGGGCTTTTGGGTCGCGAGCGCGGAAATCCGGTCCGGCAATAGCGGACTGTGCGCATTGACAACGCACGAAATCGCTTCCGATAATCGCCCCCTTGCAATGATTGATTACGACTTTCGGCCCCCTGCTGATCGTGGCGCAGTCATTTGCCGATTCGGAGCCCCAATGAAATTGCGTACTTCCCTGGCCTTGCTGGCCGCGAGCGCCAGCCTTGCTGTCGCGCCGACTGTCCTGGCCCAGTCCCTGACGATCGCCTTGTCGTCCGAGCCCACCTCTGCCGATCCTCACTATCATAAGCAGACCCAGAACGATGCGTTCGCCGCGCACGTCTATGACTCGCTGATCAATCGCAATGCCGACATGGAGCTCATCCCTGGCCTGGCGACGTCGTGGAAGAACCTGGACGACCTGACCTGGGAACTGAAGCTGCGCGAAGGCGTGAAGTTCTCGAATGGCCAGCCGTTTACATCGCAAGACGTGCTTTTCTCAGTCTGCCGCACGCTCAATAACGAGACCAACATCTCGCAGTCGTACATGACGGTCACCAAGCTGCTGACGGACGTACAGACGCCCGACGAGCACACCGTCATTCTGAAGACGGCGGAGCCCTTTCCCCTGATGCCGGCCGAATTGGCCCGGCAACTGCCGATCATCTGGAACGGCATCGTAGAACACGGCCCGCTGAAATTCGCGCCGAAGGAAGGCTGCGGCGTGACCGGTCCGTGGCCGACGGTGGCAGATTTCAATAATGGCAAAGACGCCATTGGCACCGGGCCGTACACCTTGAAGTCGTACGTCAAAGGCACCGGGATCGAGCTGGAACGCAACGAAAACTATTGGGGCACGAAGCCCGAATGGAAGACGGTGAAGTTCGTGCCCGTGCCGAACGCCGGTCCACGCCTGACCGGTTTGCTCTCGGGTGATTTCGATGTCATCGAAAACCCGGCGGCACGAGATCTGCCCCGTTTGAAAGACAACAGCAATTTTGGCTTTATCGCTACCCCATCGACGCGCCTGGTGTTTTTCCAACCGGATGTCGGCCGCAACCCGAGCCCCTTCGTCAAGAGCGCCGATGGCAAGAACCCGCTGCAAGATCTGCGCGTGCGCCAGGCGATCAATATGGCGATCGACCGCAAGACCATCAATCAGCGCATCATGGACGGGCTGGCCACCCCGGCGTACCAATTCATGCCTGATGGCATGTTTGGCGCCCTGCCCAAAGCCCCCGAAATCAAGTACGACCCGGAAGGCGCCAAGAAGCTCCTGGCGGAAGCCGGCTACCCGAATGGTTTTGAACTGACACTGTCATCCACGAACAACCGTTATGTGAATGATGCTCAGGTCACGCAAGCCGTGGCCCAGTACCTGTCGCGCATCGGAATCAAGGTCCATGTCGATGCAATGACGGCTTCGATTTATTTCCCCAAACGCGCCAAGCGTGAGTTCAGTTTTGCGATGGGCGGCTGGCCGGCGGAAACGGGCGAGGCCTCGGCGCTGTTCCAATTGTGGGTTGCGTCGCTGGACTCGAACCGCAGCCTGGGCACCAGCAACTACGGTGGCTATTCGAATCCCGATTTCGACAAGGTCTATGAGCAGGCTATCGTCACCATCGACCCGGAAAAGCGCAAGCAACTGCTGCAGCAATCCACGCAAATCGCACTGGACACGCTGCCGCTGATCCCGCTGCACTTTGAAAGCAGCATCTGGGCATTCCGCAAAGGCCTGAGCTATGAAGGCCGCCGCGATCAGTACACGCTGGCCATGTCGGTGCATTCGGCAAAGGGCAAGTAAGCCTGAGTTGGTTGCATGACGCGACCGAGTGCGCGAGCAATCGTGCATCCACCCCTCAAAATGGGATTCAGATCCAGTTTTGAGGGGTTTTTTGTCGCTGGGCCGTCCCCAAGATACAACGCCCCCTCGGGAGGGAACAAGCCGCAAGCGCAGCGTGGGGCATTTTTCGCCGGGAGTCCCCGAGACGAAATGCCCTGGGGGCAGCACCGCCGCGTCAGCGTCCCGATGCCCCCTCCAGCGTCGACTCCAGAGCATCGATACGCGCCTTCAGGTGCTCAATGAAACGCGTCACCCCGATCGGCAGCAAACGGCCCTCCATGGTCTGGATCTGCAAATTACGCGATTGCAGCTCGGCACTGACGACCGGGAGTGCAACCAGGCCGTCCTGAACCAATCGCCACGCCACAGAGATATATCCAGCAAACATCACGGCGTTGGAATGCCGCACGAAACCATGCAGTGCCGGTGAGTAGTTCGATACCAGGGCTGCGTGCAATGGCACGGCCTCTAGAGCACATGTCCGGTTCAATAGGCGCCGGGCGGTGCTTTTGTCGTCAGTCAACGCCAAGGGATAGGCCAACACCTCCTCCAGATCCAACTGGCTGCGGCCCGCCAATGGATGGCTCGCAGCCATGACGGCGTAAACGGGCGCACGCCACGAATGCAGCACTTTCACCCCCTGGGCAGGCTCGACGTTGAAAGACACCGAAACGTCGATATCACCGTTGCCAATGGCGCGCATCGCCTCAGGCGGGGTCAAAACATGCAACGCGAAGCGCGTGCGCGGATATTGCTTTCGAAAATCGACCATTGCGACAGGTAGAAACCCTTGCGCAGGCCCCTCTGATGCCCCGACCCGAATTTCGTCATGCGGCGCGCTTTGCAGCCCAGCGATCTGCCGCAGCACTTCGTCCGCCTCGAGTTGCGTGCGGCGTGCATGGGCCAGCAACAGCCGGCCGGCCTCGCTCAAGACCATGCCACGAGGCGCCCGGTCGAATAACGGCGAACCAACCTCTTCCTCCAAGCTGGCGATTTGGCGGCTGATGGCCGATACCGCCACGTGCAATTGCTTGGAGGCGCCACTCAGACTGCCGGCCTGGGCGACTTCCACAAAGTACTTCAATGCGATGCCATGCATGACTGCTTAACCTCTGTTCAAGGGTCGGGATCACAGGGTCACTAACGACTGCATTCTCCCGAGAGCTTTGCTAAAAAAGCAAATGCCATGGCAAATATTCTAATTGTCGAGAAAGCTGACAGGCTCCTAGAATCAGCCCCACGATAAGAATCAGCGCCGCAAGAGCCTCAGGCCAGCGGCCTTTCCCAGGGGGAAATTGGTGATCCTGGCACGAAACCGGCCATTGTGTCCGGCACAAGCGCATGGCTTTTACACGAGCGACTCGATACATGAGCCTGCGAATTGTGCTCGCCCTGGTATTCCCCCGTTTATATCTCCGGTTCCTGGGTAGCCGCCGTGCCTAAGCCTGACCCCTGTATCGCCCGCTTCGCATTCGCCCAAGAACCCCGCCTCAGAGAACACACTATGACCGTCTCTCTTCTTCGCTTGGCTACTCTGACTGCGCTGCTCGGCATGGCTGCCGGCGCTCACGCCCAAACACTGACCATCGCGTTGGCCTCGGAGCCGACCGCCGTGGATCCGCACTATCACCAAGCCACGCCGAACAATGCCATGGCGTCGCAGATTTTCGAGACCTTGGTGGCTCAGGATGCCAAGATGAGCTTGATCCCGGGTTTGGCTGCATCCTGGAAAACGCTGGACGACACGACCTGGGAATTCAAGCTGCAGAAAGGCGTCAAGTTTTCGAACGGTCAGCCGCTGACGCCGCAGGATGTGATTTTCACGTTCTGCCGCGCCATGAATAACGAAGAGTCCATCGCAGGCTCGTATGAAGCCGTGGTGCAGAAATTCGCCGATGTTCAGGCGCCGGATGCTCATACGCTGATCGTCAAAACGCGAAAACCGTACCCTCTGTTGCCCAACGATCTCACGCGGATGGGCATCATTTGGAATGGCATCGCCGAACACGGCCCCATCACGTTCGATCTGGAAAAAAAATGCGGTGTCAACGGTGGCTGGCCCAGAGTCGCAGATTTCAATAATGGCAAACATGCCATTGGCACAGGCCCGTACAAGCTCAAATCGTACGTGAAAGGCAGCGGGATCGAACTCGAACGCAACGAGGATTATTGGGGCCAAAAACCCGAGTGGCGCGACGTGAAGTTCGTGCCCGTACCGAATGCCGGCCCTCGCTTGACGGGCTTGTTGGCCGGCGATTTCGATGTCGTCGAAAGCCCTGCTGCCCGTGACGTACAACGCATCAAGAATACGCCGGGCTTTGGCTATGTCGTCACACCCTCGGTGCGCGTGGTGTATTTCCAGGCGGATGTCGGCCGCGAAAACAGCCCTCTCGTGAAAGCCGATAACGGCAAAAATCCCCTGCAAGACGTCCGCGTGCGACGGGCTATCAGCATGGCGATCGACCGCAAGACCATTGTCGACCGGATCATGGATGGAATGGCCATGCCCGCCAATCAGTTCTTGCCTGACGGGATGTTTGGAACGCTGCCCAACCCTCCACAGTTGACTTACGATCCCGAGGGGGCGAAAAAACTGCTGGCCGAAGCAGGATATCCCAACGGTTTCGAACTGACGTTGTCATCGACCAATGATCGCTACATCAACGACGGCCAGATCACCCAAGCCGTGGCGCAATATCTGTCACGCATTGGTATCAAGACACATGTCGACGCCATGACCCGTTCGGTATATTTCCCGAAACGCGCCAAGCGGGAATTCAGTTTTTCGATGGGGGGCTGGTCATCGGAAACCGGTGAAGCCTCGTCCTTTCTGCAGTACTGGGTGACCTCGTTCGCGCCCGAGTTGGGCATGGGTACCAGCAACTACGGCCGCTACTCGAATCCGGAGTTGGATCAAATATTCCGCCAGGCAGTCACCACGGTAGATGACGCGCAACGTGCCAAACTGTTGCAGCAGGCCTTGACGATGACACTCGCCGATTTACCCAGTATTCCCCTGCATTTCGAGAGCAGCATCTGGGCATTTCGCAAGGGGTTGACCTACGAAGGACGCGCAGACCAGTACACTCTCGCTTCGTCAGTGAAATCCGTCCCATAAGGTCGCTTGTAACAACGCCCCTCTGGCGCGGTGAGCCCACGGCGCAGCGAGAGACATTTCTCTCGTCGCGCCGTACCTCATGAAGCAAGCCAATCGATGGCTCGGCATGAGGACTTTTTTTGCAAGTCGTAAGGAACGCCTAACGTGGTTCTGTTTACCCTACGCAGGTTGATTCAAAGCCTGTTTGTCCTGCTGGCCGTCTCGGTCGTGGTGTTTTTCGCGGTGTATGCCGTGGGGGATCCGATCGAGTTGCTGGTCAGCCCCGAAGCCACGGTGGAGGCACGCGCCGCCACCATCGCCCGCCTGGGGCTCGATCAGCCCATCTGGCAGCAATACTTCACCTTTCTGGAACGTGCGCTGCACGGTGACCTGGGCACATCTTTCGTGCACGGAATCCCCGCGATCGAGCTGATCGTGCAGCGCATGCCGGCCACATTCGAATTGGTGGTGGTCGCCATTACCCTGACCTGTATCATCGGCATCCCGCTGGGCCTGGTCGCCGGGCTGTACCGCGATCGGCCGTTGGGACGCGGCATCATGGCCACGTCGGTGCTGGGCTTTTCACTGCCCAACTTCTGGCAGGGGATGATGCTGATCCTGCTGTTTGCCGTCTGGCTAGGCTGGCTGCCGGCGTCCGGACGCGGCGACACGGTCAGCGTGCTGGGCGTCCCGCTGTCGATATTGACCGCCGATGGCTGGTCGCATGTGATCATGCCCGCCATCAACCTGGCGCTGGCCAATATCGCCTTGGTATTACGCCTGACGGCCACAGGGGTCGCCGAGGCGCAAACCCAGGAATACGTAAAATTCGCGCGCGCCAAAGGCGTGAAGCCTGGGCGCATCGTGCGCCGGCACATTCTGCGCAATATCCTGATCCCTGTGGTGACCGTGGTCGGGATGGAGTTTGGCAGTCTGATCGCCTACTCCACGATTACCGAAACCGTGTTCGCCTGGCCCGGCATGGGCAAGCTCCTGATCGATAGCGTCTACCAATTGGATCGCCCTGTTGTCGTGGCCTATGTGATGCTGGTCACGCTGATCTTTGTGATCGTCAATTTTGTTGTCGATATCTTGTACGCCGCGCTCGATCCGCGTGTGCAACTCGTTGCTCCTTCGCATTAACGCTATGGCTCATCCTACTCAAAACGCCCGCATGCGCACTATCCAGCCACTGGAAGACACGCCGCGCCGCGCCGCCATTCTGAAAAAACTGCGTGACCGCCCCACCGTCACAGGCTCAGTCATTGCGCTGGCCATCCTGATGGTCGTGGTGCTGGCGGCACCCTATTTTGCGCCGCAAAACCCCTACGATCTGGCCAATCTGAATCTGCTGGACGGCCGACTCGCACCGCGCTCGACCTCGATGGACGGCATGGTTTATTTGCTGGGCACTGACGATCAGGGGCGCGATATGTTGAGCGCCATCCTGTATGGTCTACGCATCAGCCTGATGGTGGGCTTGTCGGCCGTCGCGCTGTCCACGGCCATCGGCAGCATGGCCGGATTGATCGCTGCCTACGTTGGCGGTTTTGTCGACACATTGATCATGCGGATCGTCGACTTTATCCTGGGGTTTCCCACGATTCTGGTCGCCCTGGTATTGCTGGCGATGATGGGCCGCGGCGTCGACAAGGTCATCCTGGCTTTGGTCGTCGTGCAGTGGGCGCACTACGCCCGCATCATGCGCGGCCGCGCATTGCAGGAACGGCGCAAGGAATACGTCGAGGCAGCCGCGAACCTGGGCTTTCCTGCATGGCGCATCATGGTTTTCCATCTGCTGCCGAACTGTATCGGGCCGGTGATGGTGTTCGCCACCATTCAAATCGCCACCGCGATCGCGCTGGAGGCCACCTTGTCGTTCCTGGGTGTCGGGGTGCCGATCACCGAACCTTCGCTGGGCCTGCTGATCGCCAACGGCTTTCAATATCTGCTGTCGGGCGACTACTGGATCAGCATGTTCCCGGGGGTCGCGCTATTGCTGCTGATCCTGACCATCAACATCGTGGGCGACCGCCTGCGCGAAGCCCTGGACCCGCGCCGATAATGAACGACATCATCTTACAGGTGCGCGGCCTGCGCACTGCATTTCATACCGAAGCTGGCGCGTGGCCGGCCGTCGATGGTGTAGACCTGACCGTGCGCCGCGGCGAGATTCTGGGCCTGGTCGGCGAATCCGGCTCTGGTAAATCCGTCACGGGATTTTCCTTGCTGGGTCTGATTGATCCCCCAGGGGAAGTCGTCTCGGGCGAGATTCTGTTCCAAGGCCAAGACCTGCGCACACTCGACGAAGAAAGCATGCGACGCCTGCGCGGCAACCGCATCGCGATGATCTTTCAAGATCCGTTGATGACGCTGAACCCGGTCTTGCGCGTTGGCGAACAAATGATGGAAGCCATCCTGACGCACGAAAACGTGCCCATGGCCCAGGCGCGCGAACGCTGCCGCGAAGCCCTGGAAATGGTGGGTATTCCTTCGCCTGAAAAACGTCTGGACAGCTATCCGCACGAATTTTCCGGTGGCATGCGTCAGCGCGTGGCGATTGCCATCGCCATGTTGAATCGCCCCGATCTCATTATTTGCGACGAACCGACTACCGCGCTGGACGTGACCATTCAGGGGCAAATCCTGTATCGCATGCAGGAAATCTGTCGCCAGCACGATACCGCGCTGATCTGGATTACTCACGATCTGGGCGTGGTCGCCGAGTTGGCCGATCACGTAGCCGTGATGTACGCAGGCCGCATCGTCGAGGCGGGTCCGGTCAATCAGGTGTTGGACGCGCCGCGTCACCCCTATACCAAAGGGCTGCTTGATTCCATGCCGGCGAATACTGCGCCAGGCGAACGGTTGCATCAGATCGACGGCATGGCGCCCAGCCTCGCGGGCAGGCCCGTAGGCTGTGCGTTCCGTCCGCGTTGCACACGCGCTGTGACGCGTTGCGCTGAACAAGCTCCTTCCATCCTGCAAGAAGGTTCGCGCAGCTACCGCTGCTACGCTCCGATTGCCCTCGAGACCGCTTCCGCATGACCCCGCAAGACACGCCTGTTATCGAGCTACGCAACGTTCATAAGCGTTTCGAGCAACATCCCGATCTGGCCCAGCGCATCCTCGCGCTGGCCGGCAAACCCATTGATCGCCGCACCGTTCATGCCGTCAACGGCGTGGACCTGTCGATCCAGCGCGGCGAGGTGCTTGGCCTGGTCGGAGAGTCTGGCTGTGGCAAATCCACGCTGGGCCGGGTCGTAGCCGGGTTGCATCGGCAAACGGAAGGAGAATTGCTGTACCAAGGTCAGTCCGCGGCCACGCTGCGTGGCGCCGAGCGCCTGGCCTATACGCTAGGCGTGCAGATGATTTTCCAGGACCCGCAAGCCTCACTGAATCCGCGTCAGCGCCTGCGCCAGATTTTGGGCGAGGCGTTGAAAGTGCACAAGCTTGCGCCGGCCACCGACATTCCCGAACGCATTGACCGTGCCTTGTCTGAAGTCGGTCTGGATCGCGAATATCGCGACCGTTTTCCCCATCAGATTTCCGGTGGACAGCGCCAGCGTGTCGGGATCGCACGCGCACTGATGGTGTCGCCCAAGTTCCTGGTGTGCGACGAGCCGGTTGCTGCGCTGGACGTGTCGATTCAAGCGCAAGTCATCAATCTGTTCATGGACCTGCGTGAACAGCACAGTTTTACCTATCTGTTCATCAGCCATGATTTGGGCGTGGTCAAACACATCTCGGACCGCGTCGCCATCATGTATTTGGGCAAGATTGTCGAACGCGCCCCCGCATCCGAGATCTTTGCGCGTGCGAACCATCCGTATACCCAAGCGCTGTTGGCCGAGGTACCCGACGTCGGTCGCCGCGGCCGCAAATTCACGCCGATTCAGGGCGAAATCCCCTCGCCATTGAATCCCCCATCGGGCTGTACTTTTCACCCGCGCTGCCCGCATGCCACAGCACGCTGCCGCGAAGCCGTCCCCGAACTCAAAGAAATCGCACCAGGCCATTGGTCGGCCTGCCATCTGAACACCTGAGCCGCATCATGAAAGCAGAACTCACCAACGTTGATCGTATTGGGCTGGAACTCGGTCATGCCGGCCGCAATGCCTTTGTCTATGTCGATGACGATCGCAATGCCGATCGGCCATTCACATTGCAAACCTATCGGCCCTATGGCTATACGCCCGATCGGCCCGTCGTAATCGTGCAGCATGGCGTGCTGCGCAATGGCGATGATTATCGTGATTTCTGGATCCCTGCGGCCGACAAACACAATGTTCTGATTGTGGCGCCGACGTTTTCCAACGATATCTGGCCCGGCGTGGAGAGCTACAACAATGGCCGCGTATTCAGCCCTGGCGGCAATCCGCGCCATGTCGATGGCTGGACCTACGCATTGATCGGCAAGATCTTTGCCGATCTGCGTGCCGCCGGCATCACCGAGGTGGAGCAAGCCCATTTATTCGGTCATTCGGCCGGGGGCCAGTTTGTACATCGTCTGATGAGCAGCCAATCCCACGCGCCATTCTGCGCAGTCACCGCCGGCAATCCCGGCTGGTACACCCTGCCCACGTTCGAGCATCGCTTTCCCGAGGGGCTGGACGGCGTAGGCCTGACCGAAGATCACCTGGTGCGTCTGCTGGCCTATCCGATGACGATCCTGGCGGGCGATCAAGACATCAGCACCAACGACCCCAACCTGCCATCGGAACCGCCTGCGTTACGTCAGGGACCGCATCGTTTTGCCCGCGCGCATCACTATTTCGAGGCGGGTCAACGCGAGGCCGCACGTCGCGGTGTGCCATTTAACTGGACCCTGCAAGTCGTCTCCGGCATAGGCCACGACGGCCGGGCCATGTCGGCCGCCTGCGCCAGCCTGTGGTTCGAAGGCAAGCTGCCCAGCGAAGCAGAGCTGGCCAAACTGGCCGGCCAGCACGTGGCTTGAGTTTCGTATTGTTCATCATTTATCTGGAATACCGATATGTCCGCCCTCCCATCTACTGAAGCCCTGGTCGCCGGCATCCAATCGTGGGTGCGCTGCGAGTCGCCCTCGAACTCGCCCGAGGGCGTGACCAAGATGGCGGCCTTGGTCGAGGCTCAGGCCCGCGCTGCCGGTTTGGCAGTGGAATTGACGTCGCTGGGCGCTGATACCGGCCCCTTGCTGTATGCCACGAACCGCGCGGCGGGTGATACCCGTAAAGGCATTCTGGTATTGGCCCACCTGGATACGGTACATCCGATCGGCACACTGCAAGAGAATCCTTGCCGTATCGAAGGCGACCGTCTATATGGCCCCGGCAGCTATGACATGAAGGGAGGCATTTATCTGGCGCTGGCGGCTTTATCGAATTTGGTGAAACCGGGCTCGACACAATTGCCCGTGGATTTTCTGATGGTGCCCGACGAGGAAACCGGCAGCCACGCCTCGCGTGCGTCGATTGAGCGCTATGCCGCTAATGCCAAATATGGTCTGGTGTGCGAGCCTGCCCGCCCCAACGGAGGCGGTTGCGTGACGGCGCGCAAAGGCACCGGCATGCTGCGACTGAACGTCAAGGGACGCCCCGCCCACGCGGGCATGCAACATGAAAAGGGCCGCAGCGCGATTCGCGAAATGGCGCACCAGGTGTTGGCTCTGGAAGCGATGACCGACTACGAACGCGGCGTCACGGTCAGCGTGGGCACTATCGCCGGCGGCACGGTGACCAACACCGTGCCCGCACAATGCCGCTGCGTCGTGGATTTCCGCGTGCCCGATATGGGCGCCGCCGAAGACGTCCTGCGGCGCATGCGCAATCTGTGCGCGGTCGGCCCCGATGTGGAACTGGACATTGATGTCGAACTGAACCGCCCGCCCATGGTGCGCAGCGATGCTGCCGTCGCCTTGCTGGAAATGGCACAAGGCTACGCCCGCGAGGCCGGCTTTGAGTTGGCAGAAGCACCCATGACAGGCGGCGGCAGCGATGCCAATTTCACCTCTGCGATGGGCGTGCCTACGCTGGACGGTCTGGGCGCCGACGGCAACGGGGCCCACACGCTGGATGAGTACATCTTGATCTCAACGCTGCAGACGCGCGTAAAATTCTGGGAATTGCTGCTGCGTCAACTGGCGTGACGCGGTAGTGCGGATGCTTGCGTGATCCGGCAGCGCCGGTATATCGCAAGCACCACTTCCGGAGACACGTTGTATGCCTAGCCCCACTGCGCACCCCGAACAAGAGGTGCCGTTCTGCTTGCCACCTCTACCCCTGTCTGAACAAGAGCCTGCACGGTTCGACATCCCGCCCGGCGCCTGCGATACGCACGCGCATGTCGTCGCTGACGATGCGGTAGCGTACCCCATGGTGCCAGAGCGCACCTATACGCCGCACCCGGCAACAGAAAGCGCTTATTTGGCCATGCTGGACACCAACGGCATGTCGCGCGGGGTATTGGTGCAAATCAGTGTGTACGGTACAGACAACCGCTACATGCTGGAAGTCCTGCGCCGCAATCCGGATCGTTTGCGTGGCATCGGCGTTGTCGCCCCGACGATCACCGATCGCGAACTGCAAGACATGCACGAGGCTGGCGTACGCGGTCTGCGCATCAACGTGCTGTTTGGCGGCGGCATCGGATTTGATGCGATGGAAACGCTGGCGGACCGTATCAAGGACCTGGGCTGGCACATGCAATTCCTGATGGACGCACGCCAACTGCCTGAACTGCTGCCGCGCATGCGCAAGCTACCGGTGCCCGGCGTCGTGGACCACATGGGACATATGCCCGTCGCCGAGGGGTTGCAAAGCCCGGGATTCCAGGCTCTGCTGCACATGGTGCAGGATCACGGCTGGTGGGTAAAACTATCGGGCTCATACCGCATCAGCGATCAGTTCGATCACTACACCGACGTAATCCCCTGGGCCCAGGCCTTGATCGCTGCCGCCCCCGATCGCATGGTCTGGGGCAGTGATTGGCTGCACGTGCATACCTCTCCCATGGTCAACACGGGCAAGCTGCGCAATCAACTCGCGGACTGGGCACCCGACGCGCAAACGCGGCATCGCATCCTGGTCACGAATCCTCAAAACCTTTACGGCTTCCCTTCCCTCTAAGAGGCAACCATGCAATGGTATAGAGAGCTAAATCAAACAGAGCGCCGGACCTTTATCGGCGCATTCGGTGGATGGGCCATCGATGCGCTGGACTTCATGGTCTTTACGTTTGTCATCTCTACCCTGATTCAGCTGTGGGGCATAGATAAAGGTCAAGCAGGGATGCTCGGTACGGTCACGCTGCTGTTCTCCGCAGTGGGCGGGTGGTTGGCGGGAATATTGGCTGACCGTTACGGTCGCGTGCGTGTACTGCAGATCACGATTCTATGGTTCTCGGTGTGCACGGTTGCGATCGGCTTTGCGCAAAACTTCGAACAGCTCTTCATCCTGCGTGCCTTGCAGGGGCTGGGCTTTGGCGGCGAATGGGCCGTAGGCTCGGTATTGATGGGTGAAATTGTCCGCGCCCAACACCGTGGCAAAGCCGTAGGTACTGTGCAAAGCGGTTGGGCGGTGGGTTGGGGAACCGCAGCGATTCTATACACCTTGGCATTTTCGATTTTGCCGCCGGAATGGGCATGGCGCTCTTTGTTCTGGATCGGCGTGTTGCCGGCTTTTCTGGTGCTGTATATCCGCAAACACGTGCCTGAGCCCGAGGTCTTTCAGCGTACGCAAGCCAAAAAGCAAGCGTCCGGCGAGCGTCCCTCATTCTGGGCCATTTTCTCGCCCGGCCTGCTCAAGACGACCGTCGTGACCGCGATCCTGTGCACCGGCGTGCAAGGCGGCTATTACGCTATTACGACATGGTTACCGACCTTTTTGAAAACCGAACGCCACCTATCGGTCTTGAATACCGGCGGCTATCTGATGGTGATCATTGTCGGGTCGTTTGCCGGCTACATCGTGGGCGCCTATATGGCGGATAGACTCGGCCGCCGTGCCAATCTGCTGATTTTTTCGGTGTTATCAGCCCTGAGCGTTTATGTGTACACCTTGGTTCCGCTCACCAATACGCAGATGCTGATACTGGGCTTTCCGCTGGGGTTCGCCGCCTCGGGTATTTTCAGCGGCATTGGGGCCTATCTGACGGAGCTATTTCCATCAGAGGTGCGTGCGTCGGGCCAAGGGTTTGCGTACAACTTTGGCCGGGGCATCGGCGCACTGTTTCCCAGTCTGGTGGGCTTTCTCAGCCAGAGTCATGGTCTGGCCTGGGCTATCGGCGCCTTTGCTACAGGTGCCTATGCCATCGTGATCTTGACCGCGTTGCTGTTGCCCGAAACTAAAGGCCGAGTGTTGGAGTAGTCGCCCAGGTTTTCCTGGTTTTACGCGGCGCTCACTTTTTCAGTAGCGCCTTCAGCATTCCCAATCGCTCTTTAGGGCTCATCGCACGTGTCGCGTCGTCTTCTTCGACGCGCACGTCGCCCAGCCCCATTTCCTCGATAAAGCGCGAGGGCTCGCGAATGAGATCCTCACGTGCACGACGACGTTTTTTGCACCAGCTCAGATGCAGACTGCGCTGGGCCCGCGTGATTCCCACGTACATCAAGCGACGCTCTTCCTGGATCCGTGTGGCCAGGTTTTCCGCAGCGCGTGCGGGGTCACCGTCCTCGTCGTCTTTACCCAGGTGAGGCAACAGCCCTTCTTCCACACCCGCCAGATAAACGTGGGGATACTCCAATCCCTTGGACGCGTGCAGCGTCGACATTTTGACAGCGTCGGGCTCTTCTTCCTCGCCGCGCTCCAGCATGGTGATCAAGGCGACGTGCTGCACCAGATCGAACAGCGACATGCCGTCTTCCTCGGCTTTGCGTTTCAGCCAACCGGTGAGTTCCAACACGTTTTCCCAGCGCGTCTGCGCAGGTTTTTCTTCCAGCGTGTCGTACAGATGGCGTTCGTATTGAATCGCCCCCAGCATGTCGTCCAGAATCGCGCCGGCAGGCTCAGGAGAGCCCGTGCCGTCCGTGCGCCCGCGCCCCGCACGCCATTGCAGACGCCGGATATATTCCGCAAAGGTTCGCAGAGACTCCAACTGACGGGGTTGCAGCAGACTCTCCAACCCTGACTCGGCCGCAGCGGCCAGCAGAGAAACCTCACGCTGTGCGGCGTATTGGCCCAGGACTTGCAACGTTGCCTGTCCAATGCCGCGCTTGGGAGTGGTCGCAGCCCGGATGAAAGCAGGATCGTCATCGTCGTTGGCGACCAACCGCAGATACGCCAGGATGTCGCGAATTTCGGCCTTGTCAAAAAAGCTCTGCCCGCCTGCTATCGTGTACGGGATTTTCAGATTGCGCAGCGCTTGTTCCAAAATACGCGATTGATGATTTCCCCGGTACAGGATCGCGAAATCTTTCCATTGCGCCTGACGCTCAAAACGCGACGCCGAGATTTTCATCGCGATCGATTGCGCCTCGTGTTCATCGTTATCCATGGGCGACACCACGATCGGCTCGCCGACACCCAGATCTGACCAGAGTTTTTTCTCGAACAGTTTTGGGTTTTTTTCGATCACCGTATTGGCCGCGGCCAAAATACGCTGTACCGAACGATAGTTTTGCTCGAGCTTGATGAGCTTGAGTTGCGGGTAATCAGTCGTGAGCTTGGCCAGATTCTCCATGGTGGCGCCGCGCCACGCGTAAATGGCCTGATCGTCGTCACCCACGGCGGTAAACATCGCCCGGTCGCCACACAGCAACTGCACGAGGCGATACTGGCAGGCGTTGGTATCCTGGTATTCGTCGACGAGCAAATAGCGCACGCGATTTTGCCAACGCGTGCGGACCTCTTCGTTGCTATCGAGCAATTGCGCGGGGATACGAATCAGGTCGTCGAAATCCACTGCCTGATAGGCCGCCAAGGTCGCCGCATAATGGCGATATACCGTCGCAGCCTCTGACTCAGCTGGCGTCGCAGCGACGCGTGCGGCATCATCCGGACTGAGCAAGGCGTTTTTCCACAACGAAATCGTCGACTGCACGGTGCGTAGACGGCCACGATCCGTGGTGACCAGCAGTTCCTGGATGATGGCCATGGCATCGTCCGCATCCAGTATCGAAAACTGGGGTTTGAGTCCCGCATGGCGGGCCTCCTCGCGCAGCATCTTGACGCCCAGCGAATGGAACGTACTGATGGTGAGGCCTTTGGCCAGCTTCCGATCGACCAAGGAGCGCAGCCGCTCGTCCATTTCGCGCGCGGCCTTGTTCGTGAATGTCAATGCCACAACGTTGCGGCCCATATAGCCGCACTCGCGCAACAAATACGCGATTTTCTGGGTGATCACGCGCGTCTTGCCGCTGCCCGCGCCCGCCAGGACCAGACATGGCCCGTCCAGGTACA
Organism: Bordetella muralis; assembly: GCF_054781015.1. NCBI lineage: Bacteria > Pseudomonadati > Pseudomonadota > Betaproteobacteria > Burkholderiales > Alcaligenaceae > Bordetella > Bordetella muralis. Next base: position 877,411 of record NZ_BAAGVF010000008.1, read on the forward strand.
ACACCGCCTCTTTCTGAGCGGGATTCAGACCATGGCCTATGGGTGCGCTATCGGACATATAAAACGAAAATCAAATCTCTAGAGGGTCGACTTCCAACTGCCAACGGACACGCGATTGTGACGCGAGCGCCGGCAGATGTGCCGACCACTCCGTCAAAAACGCCTGTAACGCTGGCCGGCTGGTGCTTTCCAGCAACAACTGCGCACGCTCGACATTGGCTACACGCACTACCCGCAGCGGTACTGGATCGTACAGCGTCAACGATGACACGCCCGAGAAACCGCCCTGCTCGGCAACATCACGAGCCTCCTGCAGAAACGCCAGTGCCTGCGCCAACTCGCGCGCCTCCGCCGTCAACAATGCCTGATACGCAAACGGCGGCAGCCCTGTCGTCTCGCGTTCCTCGAGAGCGTGGCGAGCAAAGCCCGCATAATCGTGACGCAGCAGGGCCTGGTATATGGACTGCTCGGGATAGCCGGTCTGAATCAAGACCTCGCCCCCATTGGCATGGCGGCCGGCGCGGCCCGCGACCTGCATCAGTTGAGCAAACAACCGCTCAGGCGCCCGAAAATCGTGAGCAAACAACATCGAATCCGCATTCAACACGCCCACCAGACCCAATCGCGCAAAATCGTGTCCCTTGGCCACCATCTGGGTGCCCACCAGGATATCGACTTCGCCCGCATGTACGGCAGCGAACAAGGCTTGCGCACTGCCTTTGCGCCGCGTGCTGTCCGCATCGATACGCGAAATCCGCGCCTGGGGAAATAGCTCCGCGAGATGTTCTTCGACGCGCTGCGTTCCGCGTCCCATGGGTTCCAGATCCTGATCGCCGCATTCCGGACACGCCCGTGGTACGGGCGCCTGATAACCGCAGTGGTGGCAATGCAATCGATTGCCGCGGCCTGCCGCTCGATGCAACACGGTAAAGGCCGAGCAGCGAGGGCAATGGCTGACCCAGGCACAAGAGGCGCAATGCAACACGGGTGCATAACCGCGACGGTTCAGGAACACCAGAGACTGCTCGCCACGCTCGAGCCGCTGACTGATCGCATCGATCAATTGTGGCGACATCCCCTGACGCATTGCCAGACGGCGAGTGTCTATCAAACGAATCGCCGGCAAGCTGCTCGCCCGCGCACGGCCCGGCAGCGTCAGACGCAAATAGTGGTTGCGCCCGGCGTGGTACCAGCTCTCGAGTGACGGTGTGGCAGATCCCAACACCACCGGGACATTTTGATCGCGCGCCCGCCATACCGCCAGATCGCGAGCCGAATAACGCAGGCCATCCTGCTGCTTGTACGAGGCGTCGTGCTCTTCGTCGACCACAATCAAACCCAACTCGGTCAACGGCGCAAAAATCGCCATCCGCGTGCCCAACAACATGCGCGCCTGGCCGCGCTGCGCACGAGCCCAGGCCTGCACGCGTTCGCCGTCTGACAATCCGCTATGCATCACGGCCAAGCCGTCGACCCCCAGCACCGACTCCAATCGCGCCCGCACCGCCGCCTCGAGCTGCGGCGTCAAATTGATTTCGGGCACCAGCAACAGGACCTGGCGCCCCGCCGCCAGCACGCGTTCGGCAATATGCAGATAGACCTCGGTCTTGCCGCTGCCGGTTACTCCGTGCAGCAAAACGGGCTTGAACCCTTCTAGCGCCGCAACGGTATCTACCGCCGCCTGCTGGTCCTCATTCAGTACCGGCGCCTGATCCGGCGTGGCCGCGGCGGCAACGCGCTTGGCCTTGCGTGCGTCCAAACGCGCCACCGGGCCTTGTCCGGATCGTTTGCCTTGGTAAGCCGAGGGCTTGCGCAATGGCGGCGGCATGGCCGGCAGCATGACTTCGCCTAGCGGCCGCTGGTAGTAATCGGCCGCAAACCGCGCCAAACGCAGCCAGTCGGCAGGCAACGGAGGTAAGTCCTCGAGGACTTGCTCTACCTCGCGCACCTGAGCTGGATCTATTGACGGCTCGGCGGGGTTATCTACAACGACACCCACCAGTTTGCGACGGCCAAACGGCACAATGACCCGCGCGCCGACCGGCACAGCGGCCTGAACGCGATAGTCAAAAGGCCCCGGCAGTGGGACATCCAGTGCCACCCGCGCCCAGAACCCCTCGCCGGGACGGAGGCCATCGGGTGCGTCAGACATGGGCGGCGGATATCGAATGCATGGCGATTGACGTGGACAACTTAAAGTGAATTCTCGATTTTTGAGCTAACAGGCTGTCAAATCTGTGTGAAATATCCCCGACGACACAACCTGTGGATAACTTTGGGGAAAAACATTCAATAACCTGATTTCCTGTCAAGACGCTTAATATAAAAATAAATGCCTCCAAACTATTGACATTGTATTTTTATTTTAAATTCAATGACTTATAAAAATATCCCAGAATTTGTCCTAATTTTTGGGTGTTGCCCGAGGTGTTTTCGCTGCTGTGCACAAGTCTCAGCAAGCGGCACACAGACTAGGCCTTTAGCGCGCTAGCGGACACTTACTCAGGCGTGAAACGACCGGCTGTAGGCGTGCACCTCGTCCACCAGATCGGTGACCGCCTCGGGCGGCGTATGCTGCGAGATGCCATGCCCCAGGTTAAAGACATGCCCCCCCGCCCCGACAGGGCCAAAAGCGTCCACGGTGCGGCGGACTTCGGCCCGGATGGCTTCGCTGCCACCGAACAACGTCATCGGATCGAGGTTACCCTGCAGGGCAACGGCATCGCCGAGACGCTGGCGAGCTCGTCCCAGGTTCACCGTCCAGTCGAGCCCCACGGCATCACAGCCGCAGGCGGCGATATCTTCGAGCCACAACCCGCCACCCTTGGTAAAGACGATGACGGGCACTTGGCGTCCCTCATGCTGACGGATCAAGCCAGATACGACCTTGCGGGTATAAGCCAGCGAAAACTGCTGGAACAAGCCATCGGCCAACACTCCCCCCCAGCTGTCGAACAACATAACGGCCTGCGCCCCCGCCTGGATTTGGGCGTTCAGGTATTGCTGGGTCGCTTGAGCATTGATATCCAGGATGCGATGCAGCAGATCCGGGCGCGAATACAGCAGGGTCTTGATCAGGCGATAGTCAGCACTGCCACGCCCCTCGACCATGTAACAGGCGATGGTCCAGGGACTGCCTGCAAAACCGATCAGGGGAACTCTGCCAGCCAGCTCTCGGCGGATGACCGTCACCGCGTCGAAAACGTAACGCAAAGAGTCCATATCGGGCACAGCGAGCTGCGCCACATCGCTTTCGGTGCGCAGCGGCCGCGCAAAACGCGGCCCCTCGCCCGGGGCGAAATCCAGCCCCAAGCCCATGGCGTGCGGCACCGTCAGGATGTCGGAAAACAGAATGGCCGCATCCAGGTCGTAACGTGCCAGGGGTTGCAGCGTAACCTCTGCAGCGTAATCGGGATTTTGTGCCAGCCCCATGAACGAGCCCGCCCGCGCACGTGTCGCGTTGTACTCGGGCAGATAGCGCCCCGCCTGGCGCATCAGCCAAACGGGGGTATAAGGGACGGGCTGGCGCAACAGGGCGCGCAGAAACACATCGTTCTTCAGGGGAGCAGCGGACACAGCTATCCTTGGATTTCGGAAGCCGTGATTTTACTGCCTAGGCGCGTACCGCGCGGCCACCTGCCCGATCTGCGCCGGCATGCCGCCGTACGCCGTGCCCGAATCAGGCCGGCGGCTCAGCCAGAGAAGCGTTATCGCGATAATGGGCGGCATCAATGCGATGCTTGCGCATCAGCGCCCAGAACGCGCGCCTGTGCTTGCTGGACGCCCGCGCAGCCTGAGCAACGTTGCCCGAATGGCGGGACAAAGCATGGCGTAAATAGGCGCACTCGAAATCCTCGACCATCCTGGCCTTGGCTTGACGGAACGGCTGGTCGATCGCTCCGATGTCAAAGACATCGTTTTCGGTGGCAGGCCGAGGCGATTTCTTTCTGGATGACAGGTGTTTGCTGCCAGGCAGACCGCCGTAGACGCGCAAAGGCTCCTGTATGGACCCGCCGGGACGTCTGTTGCGAGGCCGAAAGGTCTGGTCCCCCTCCGTCACAGGAGCCGGCGACGATGTCAACGATAGCGCCGTCGCAGCCTCGCTCAGCCCATGGGGCCGTGCCTGGCGGCGCCAATGCACCAGACGCGCGCGCAACTCATCGGGGCAGACTGGTGCCCGCACAAAATCGGCGACACCCAGCGACAGCAAGTCCAACATCCCTGGCGCAGTGATATCGAAAACGACGGCGACCAGCGGAATGCGCAATCCCGCCTCGGCATTGGCCAACACGGTGCGCACCCATGACAGCGACTCGGCCGCCACAGGCAATATACAGCCATCAAAGCGCCGCAATGCCAAGTGAGCCCGCGACAGCCATTGCGGGTCGGCAGGCGCCCCGGCAGTCAGGCTGGCGACATCCAGAACGTACAGACGCAAACGGCCGAATTGCCCGTGATGGCTATCAACCCATTCCCGTACCCAGCCCTCATGGCCGGGGGTCATCAGAACGGCGCAATCCAATATTTCACGCAAGAGGGACTCCTGTATACGCATGCAAAAAAACAAGCGTACACATCATCGTCACCCCACGATATTCGCAATTATCACACTGCGGGTTCTACGTATAGCCGAGTGCAAATCAGTACATATTCCGTTTGTAATCCTGCTCCAGCCCTTTACGCATCAGCCCAGGAATAGACACCATCCCGCGCGCGATCGCTGCGCCCAAGCCACGAGTCTTATTCAGTTTGACGTGCGCAGCAAAAACTGCAGCAGGATCAATGTCCCGTGGCGCCGACGCAGTCATCCAAGGCCTTGCCCGCAACAACGCAGCACTCTCTCGCAATACGACGTGTGGTGACTCCAATACGGTCACGACCTTTGGAACCTTGCCCTGCACTTCGAACTTTTGTCTCCATATTTCGTCAGCCGTCATGTGCGCACGTCCTCTCACCACGGCGACCTGGGCAGCCCCAGGCGCCAGCAGCATGATGGCTGCCTGCGGCCGCACCAGCATATTGCGCATGCTGTCCGTACGGCGATTTCCGGGACGATCGGCAAAACAAAGCTGCGTTGAGTCCCCCTGCATCAACTGGCCCGCGGGATCACCCTTGGGACTCAAATCAGTGCGCAATTCGGCATCGGCTGTCGCCAGGGCCATAAAGCGGCACACCGCCAGCAAACCTGGCAGATCGTCGAGACCCGTTCGCGCACGCGGTTCGTCTGACGACCAGAATGCCGATCGCAGCAACGCCTTTGCGCAATGGGCATAGCATTCATGCACTGCAATCACCACATCATCGCCGGACACCGCCTCCACCGCGCCATTCACCCGCAAGGTCTCACCCAAGCCTGGAATCAAGAACAGCAACCCAGCCCCGCGCCCCACCTGGGCATAATGCGGCTCATCCAGTGCCGCGCGCGGAATACGCAACAGGCCCGCACCCGATGCCGATACAAAACCCGGACGGCCGCCAGCCACCGTCACCTCGATCTGCTGTGTGTCGCTGAACCCCGCGAATACCAACGGCGAAACGGCCAGCCAACGCTGCGCGTGGACATCCAGATGGTCAATCACCTTCAGGTCCACAGCATCTGCACGCGCCCCCACCTGAGACTCCAGAGCCTCGACCGTATTGATCACGCTGTCCATTCCCGTCTCCGGCTGATTCGACAAAGAATCCCCATTTTATAAATGAGAATTATTTATTTCCATGATTTTCTTGTATAAAACGCAATGACGCCTCGCTCTCCCGGCCGGCGGAGTCCATAAAAACCAAGTTCAACGGCAAGAATACGAGTGCACCGCTCGGGCGCGATCCGTAGACTACAGACATGGTGATACAGCAGGACGATGCTCTGCATCCGGCACAAAGTGCCTCACCGCTAATCTAGATCCGCTCCATCCGTGAAAGGAACCATCATGTCCTATGCCTACAAGACCATCGCCTCTCCCGTGGGCCGATTGACGCTCGTCGCCAAGGATGCCAGCCTGGCTGCCATCTTGTGGGAAAATGACCGGCCAGGCCGCGTACGCCTGGGGCCTATGCAAGAGAACACCCAGCACCCCATTCTGTTAAAGACCGAGCAGCAATTGACAGAATATTTCGCGGGACGACGCGAACGCTTTGAACTGCCGTTGGATTTCGCCGGCACCGAGTTTCAGAAGCAAGTCTGGGCCGCGCTACTGACCATTCCATACGGCCAGACACGCAGCTATCGCGACATCGCGACGCAGATCGGTCGGCCCAAGGCTGTGCGTGCCGTTGGAGCGGCCAACGGACGCAATCCGATCTCGATCGTCGCACCTTGTCATCGTGTCGTCGGCGCGTCCGGCGCACTCACCGGGTTTGCCGGCGGATTGCCCGCGAAGGAACTGCTGCTGGGCCTCGAACACAGCGCCACAGCCGCATAGACGTTTTATTATTCCGTAGGCAGCATGGCCGCTGCCTTTTTTTCAGCATGCATGCCGCAGTTTTCCGGAGCAACAGATGAACTCACCCACCGGCGTCATCATCGGTGAAGACGGCTTGGCGCGCCCACCCTGGGCCGCGCAAGATCCTTTAATGCGCCAGTACTACGATACCGAGTGGGGTATGCCGGTACGCGACGAGCACGGTTTGTTCGAACGGTTGAGCCTGGAGTGTTTTCAATCCGGTTTGTCGTGGGCGACGATCCTGCGCAAACGCGAGGCGTTTCGTGCTGCGTTTCGCCAGTTCGATCCCGATGCCGTCTCGACGTTCAGTGAAAAAGACGTCGAACGCCTGATGGCCGATAGCGGCATCGTACGCAACCGGGCGAAAATCCTGGCTACTATCAACAACGCCGCGGCAACGATCGCACTGCGAGCCGACGGCGGACTGGTGGATTTCATCTGGTCATTTCAACCGGCAGAAACTCCCTCCCCCCGTACGCTGGCAGAAATCCCTACCGTGTCGGAGGCGTCCACTGCACTGAGCAAAGCCCTGCGCAAGCGCGGTTTTGCTTTTGTCGGGCCGACCACCATGCATGCATTGATGGAAGCCACGGGAATGATCGACACGCATTTGGTTGACAGTCATCGTCGTGGCAGCTCTGGCGTCTGGCAAACAAGGTGAACGTTACATAAATCACCTGCGTATTACACAAATCGCCGCGACGTAGCGCTTCTTCACACGGCATTCCTGTCAATGACAGCCCTCCGCATCAATTCAGTCCATAATCGAGCCTTGAACTAGCTTTATCAGGACCACGCGCCATGCCGTTGAACACTTTGCTTTCTCGTTTATTACTTGCTGCCACGGTCAGCGTACTGAGTGCCTGCGCGATGAATACGAACACAACGTCTACCATCGGTGCGTCCACGACGGGCGCAGACACCGCCGCATCGACGCTCTCGGCCTATCACTGGGACTTGACCGCAGCCCGTGATGCCAACGGCGCCGCACAAACCGAATGGGCGCCGCCCCAAACGCGCGATGGCGCGCCTTTGCGTCTGAGTTTCAAGGATCAACGCCTATCCGTGTCCGGCCTGTGCAACCGGCTAGGCGCAGGCTATAGCCTGGATGCGAACAAAATCAAAATCTCAGGCGCTGTCGGCACGATGATGGCCTGCAACGACAATGCACTCATGCAATACGAACATGCCTTTGGCCAACGTTTGCCGCAAGCGTCCACTTGGCAGATCACGCAGAGTCCGACGGGGCCGTTATTGACGCTGGGCTTTGCCGATGGCGCGCAATGGACGCTGACGGGCACCCCCACCGATGAGACCCGCTATGGTGGCACAGGCGAAACGCAATTCCTGGAAATCGCCTCGCAGCGTATGCGTTGCTCGCACCCCGGTATTCCGAATATGCAATGCCTGCAGGTGCGCGAGGTGCAATACGATGCCAATGGCATCCAGACCGGCCAAGGCGAATGGCAGGCTTTTTACAGCGAAATCGAAGGCTATACCCATCAACCGGGCGTACGAAACGTACTGCGCGTAAAACGCTATGAACGCTCTCCCGTGCCTGCCGACGCATCGCGCTATGTGTACGTGTTGGACATGGTGGTGCAAAGCGCCAAGGAATAAACGGCAAAAAGAACAGGCTCGAATTCACCGAGCCTGATTTGACTGACGTCGGGTCGGGCATTATTTTTCCGCGTTCGGGAAAAACAACTGCTGCCCGTTGACTTTGTAGCTGGCAATCGTGTCCTGCCCGGCTGGCGAAGTCACCCAATCCACGAACTGTTGGGCGTCCTTGGCTTTGACGTGCGGGAATTTGGCAGGATTGACCACCATCACGCCATACTGATTGAATAATCGCTTGTCGCCTTCGACCAGGATTTTCAGGCCGCCGGGGTTCTTGAAGCTGAGCCACGTGCCACGATCCGACAAAACATAAGCGCCCATCGATGAGGCCATATTCAACGCCGGTCCCATGCCGCAACCACAGGCTTTATAACCCTTGCCCATGTCCTCGACGCCTGCGGTTTTCCAGAACCGCAGCTCGGCGGCATGCGTGCCGCTCTTGTCGCCGCGCGACACAAAAGACGCATTGTCCTTGGCCAGCGTGCTCAAGGCCTGAACGATATCGTTGCCCTTGATTCCTGCCGGATCGTCAGCCGGACCAATCAGGACGAAATCGTTGTACATGACGGGATAGCGCTTGGTGGCGTAGCCCTCGGCCACGAACTTTTCTTCGGCAACTTGATCGTGCACGAACAAGACATCGGCGTCACCACGACGCGCGGTATCCAATGCCTGCCCGGTCCCCTGCGCAACGACTTTGATGTCGATGCCGCTGGCCTTTTTAAAAGCAGGCAACAAATGCGCGAACAGGCCAGACTGCTCTGTGGAGGTCGTCGACGCCATGACAATGGTTTCTGCCTGGACCGCCGGCGCTGCCCACGTGGCTGCGACGAGCAAAGCCGGCATTGCGGCGCGTCGCAAAAGAGTCGAGAGAGTCATGAGAGGCGTTCTCCTTTTAGGAACAAACTGGCCGCTTCGGGCAGCGAGCCGTGAAAAAAATCGTCAACGGGCAAATCGACCACCACCCGCCCGCGTTCTAGATAAATCACGCGTTGCGCCAGCCGTTTGACCTGGCCCAGGTTGTGGCTGCTGAACACCATCGCAGGCCGGCGTGGCAGTTCGTCTGGCGCATCAAGTGCCTCATCGGGCGCCATCTCCGGTTGCACGAAGTCGTGCATCATCTGCTCGACCTCACGCTTGGCATGAGGATCCAGGCTGGCCGTTGGCTCATCCAGCAACAACACATCCGGCTTCAGGGCCCAGGCGCGCGCCATCGCCAATCGTTGCTGCTGTCCGCCGGACAGGGCCTTGGCACTGCGTGCCGCAAGATCCTCCATACCGACTCTGGCCAATGCAGGTCCAGCCTGCGCGCGCGCATCGCGCCAACGCATGCCGCGCAACCAAAGCCCCAAAGCCACATTGTTCAGCACCGACATGCGCAACATATACGGCTGCTGAAACAGCATGGCCTGGTACTTGCGCGCCACACATGAAGCCTGGCCGCGCGAGGGTTGCAGCAGGCAATGCAACACGCGCAGCAGCGTGCTCTTGCCGCTGCCGTTCGCACCCACCAACGCCACGCATTCACCCGGTCGTATCGTCAAGGACACCGCACGCAGGGCCTGCACGCTGCCGAAATCCACGTCAACATCCCGCAGATCAAACAGGGTCTCGAAAGAGGATGTGCGCGTCATGTGCCCGCCCCCGCGCGGCCAAACAAACCGGATAGGCCCGCGTCACGCCGCTCGCGCCAACGCCGCACGACCGCAGCCAACATATTCAACAGCAACACCACGCACAACAGCAACAATCCCAATGCCAGTGCCAACGGTAAATCGCCCTTGCTGGTTTCCAACGCAATCGCAGTGGTCATCACGCGTGTATAGCCCTCGATATTTCCGCCCACCACCATCACCGCACCGACTTCGGAGATCGCCCGGCCAAACCCTGTAATCACAATCGTCAACAGTGCGAAACGCTCATCCCAGGCCAGCAACAAGCCGCGCAGCCACTCGCGCGCGCGTAGCGATCGCAACTGCTCTCCGTGGAGCCGCTCTGCATCGGAAATCGTTTGGCGCACAAGCGCCGTCACAACGGGGCAAACCAGCACTGCTTGCGCCAGCACCATGGCTTGAAACGAAAACAACCAGCCCAGAAATCCCAAAGGACCGGAATGTGACAGCAGCAAATACACCACCAACCCAACCACCACGGACGGTAATGCCAGCGAGGTATTCAACAGCACCAGCACGAACCCGTGGCCGCGAAACCGTGCGACCGCCAGCCATGCGCCGGCCACCATCCCTACCGCGCACGCCAGCACACAGGCACAGGCGCTCACAGCGAGCGAACGCAACACGATGGACAGCAACACCGGGTCTGCCGACATGATCAGCTCAAAAGCTGTCAATACGCTTTCAGATACGGTGTTCATGGAAGGCGAGCAGAGAGCGGAATGTCATTTTTCTATCTGGATTTACGAGCGCGCGGCACGAGGCCTACCGAGCCGAACCGCGCATTCAGCCCCGTGCCATCAGAACGAATACACACTCGTCCGCTGCGCAATGTGCTGAGGGTATCTCACCGGAACGCCGCTCACCATATGAATACTTTTGCATAGGCATGGCTTACTATCTGCAGAGGACCGCCCCCAACACGCATTTAGGGCATACTTCCGCCGTGCATCGTATCGACCTTTCCTACCAATTGGGCGCCACGTCGGCGGCCCCGTCCGTCATCGGCAACGCGCTGATGGACTTGCTGTTCGCCGTGCGCGAGCACGGCTCAATCTCAGGTGCCGCCAAAGCGCTAGGGTTGTCGTACCGCCACGTATGGGGCGAGCTCAAACGATGGGAACAGATTCTGGGCCGCACCCTGATCGTCTGGGACAAGGGGCAGCCCGCGCGGCTGAACGAATTCGGCGAAAAACTGCTGTGGGCCGAACGCCAGGCGCAAGCCCGGCTGGCCCCACAGATCAACGCGCTGCGCGCCGATCTCGAGCGCGCCTTCGCCATGGCGTTTGACGATGCAGCTCACGTTGTCCCGTTGTACGCCAGTCATGACGATGCCTTGGGCGCGTTGCGCGAGCACGCCGTTGCCAGCGACAAACTCTATCTGGATATCAGCTATACCGGCAGCGTCGATGCGATCCGCGGGCTCAACGAAGGTCGTTGCGTCATTGCGGGCTTTCATACCCGGCAGGATCCCGTGCCAGGCTCGCTGACCGAACGCATCTACAAGCCTCTGCTCAAGCCCGGACTGCACAAGATTATCGGTTTTGCCCAACGCAGCCAGGGGCTGATCGTCGCGCGCGGCAATCCCAAACGCATCAGCGCCCTGGCCGATCTGCGCCGCTCCGACGTACGCTATGTGAATCGCGCCCTCGGTACCGGCACCCGCGTCCTGTTTGACGAGCTGCTGGAACAGGCAGACATCCCGGCAGCGGCAATCAATGGATACGAACGCACGGAGCCCTCGCACAGCGCAGTCGCTCACGCCGTTGCGAGCGGCTATGCAGATGCCGGCCTCGGCATAGAGCCCGCCATACCCGGACATGCATTGGATTACGTTCCGCTGGTGCAGGAAAATTATTTCCTGGTCTGCCTCAAATCAACCCTGGATCAGCCCTCTACGCAGGCTCTGCTTGCCATTCTGCGCAGCCCGCAATGGCAAGCCGCGCTGTCCTCGATGCCAGGCTACGGGCCGTTGCAAAGCGGCCAAGTACTCTCGATGAAACGGGTATTGCCATGGTGGACATTCAATACCCAAAAAACACACCGGCAAGCTCGTCCAACAAAACGCGCTGCGCGCAAGGTGAGTTGACGCACACCTTTGTTTTTCTGAGACGCCGACAAAAGCGTCGCGCTGGCAATCAGGATCGGCCTGCAGCGCTCAGGCTATCGCTAGCCGTACGCGACGCCGCCAGTTCCGGCTGCAACACCAAACGTTCAGGCGCGGTATAACAAACAAAACGCCGATTGATGGCGCGGCCAATGGCGCACAATCCCAGATCCCGCGCGATTTCGTATCCCATCTGGGTCATACCGCTGCGCGACACCACGACTGGCACGCCCATCTGCGCGGATTTCATGATCATTTCACTGGTCAACCGCCCCGTCGTGTAAAAGATCTTGTCGTCGCCCCGCTGCTCGGACGGGGGCTGCATCCACATCCAGCCGGCCAAGGTATCGATGGCGTTATGACGTCCCACGTCCTCGACAAACATCAGCATCTCGGCGCCACGAAACAATGCGCAGCCATGCACTGAGCCTGCCGATTTATAGGTTGTTTCCTGCAGACGAATGGCATTGAGCAGGCCATATAACTCGGTCTGTGTCACCTGCGCATGCTCGGCCAATTGGATGTGATCCAACTCCTCCATCAGGCCGCCGAATACACTGCCCTGCCCGCAGCCGGTCGTCACCACACGCTGCGCAGTCCGGGCATCGATATCCGTAATGCCGTGGCGCGTTTCAACCGCCGCGGCATTGACTTCCCAATCGACCATGATGGACAGTACGTCGCTGGCCTCGCGGATCAAGCGTTGATTACGCAAGTACCCCAGCACCAATAGCTCGGGCATGGCGCCCAGCGTCATCAGGGTCACAATCTCGCGCCGATCGACATAAATCGTCAAAGGCCGCTCTGCCGGAATGGACACCGTCTCGGCAGCGCCAAACTCGTTTACGACCGTTACCTCACGGGTCAACGGCGCACTTGCCTGAGTCAGTCGGGGCAACAACGGTGCTACGCTCACTTAGCTAGCGGCTTGCCGGCATTGTCGGGCTGGGCGGAACTGGGAGGCTGCGATGCCGTTTCTGCGGGCGAGTGCGCCCCGGAGCCTTCTCGGGCCTGCGGCGGTTGCGCAGGTACATACGCAAACGGCCCCGGATCTGAACAGGCAGGTGTGGCCACAGGCTCGGGCGCGTCTTTGCCGGCCGCCTTCATGCGCGCACGATATTGCTCTGCGACCTTGTCCTGCGCCGCACACAATTGATAGGCGGCCACCTTGGTGCTCCAGGCGGCCTTGGCTTTGGCTTCAGCGGCCTTGGCCTCGTCTTGGGCACTCATTGCCGCCCATGCGGCTTGAGTACTCAACGCCCCCAGCACCAATGACCATACTGCGAATCTCGTCTTCATCCGTCCTCTCTTTCCATGTCACGCATGGCTCGGACCGGCTTGCGCAAAACTTTTCTGCGCAAGCTCTCGCTTGTTCAATGTGACCCAGACGTCGGCCGTACCATGGCGTGGCTGCGTCCTTTCGACGCCCGATCGGCGGTGCGCTGCGCCGGGATCTTGCCTGCCTTGATATCGTCGTACCAGAGGTCATGGTGTTCACGCGCCCACGTTTCGTCGACGTACCCGGTCTTCATGGCCTTATATGCGCCTTTCATACCGATCGTACCCAGATAGATGTGCCCCAACAGCATGCACATCATGAGGATAACCGACACCCCGTGAATCATATGGGCAATCTGCATATTGCCACGCGTATACGCCAGCCCGGGCACGACATGATCCAGAAACAGGCCAGACACCACCACCACCATGCCCAGGAACAGCATGCCGCCCCAGAACATGAGCTTTTCACCGGCGTTAAAACGTCCCGACGATACATGCTGAGGCCGCAATAAACCGCCGCCCTTGCGCAGCCACGTCCAGTCGTAACGGCGCCAGAGGTTGTCCTTGGCAAAGGTCAGCAACACGACGATCAGAGACACGGCAAACACGGGGCCGACGAAATTGTGCGCGGTTTTCAAGAACCAGGTCAGCTTGCCAAAGATGGCAGCTCCCATCCACGGCAACATGAAGAACTTGCCAAACGCCATCACGATGCCGGACAAGGCCAGGATGACAAACGCGGTCGCATTAACCCAATGTGCGGCGCGCTCGAAATACGTGAAACGCTCGATCTTGCGGCCCGTTTCCGCGCCGTGGACCTTGATCGGCCCTTTGGCCAGATAGAACAGCGCGATCGCCACAAATGCAATCAGCAACAATGCGCCGCCATAGGGGATCAGCCAGTTGTTCCGCACCTGACGCCAGGCCTCGCCAGCCGTGGTGTATTGCGACCCTGGATACTGCACAAAACGCTGAATCAGCACGCCGGCTTCGGGCGCCTGGCTATGCGGCAAACTGCTGTATCCAGGCTCGCCGGAATTGACCTGGCGCCACATGGGCGCGTTATTGCCAGGTTGTACTTTGGCGCGCTCGGCATTGGTTTGCTCGGCATAGCCCGGCTGCTCATTGGCATCGGGCTTGACCTCAAAAATATTGGCGCTCTGGATACCACCCAGCCCGCCGCCGGCCGGGGCGGCTTGCTGAGCTGCCGCAGGTGCAAGCAATACGACTGTCGTCAGCATCGCCGCGCACAGCGCTCCCCAAGCCCCCAGGAGGCGTTTCTTACCTTGGGAAAATGACCGTAACATGGCGATCTCCGGTCAGTTAAGTTTGTTGTACTCGTTCTGTCCGCGCTGGGTTCGTGCGGTCATCTCGCTGGTCCAACTGGTCTTGTCACCTTGCGTCCAGCCCGGCGCCACAAAATTACTGCCGGTGCCCTCATACTCGGGGACGCCATGATAACCATTGGAATGCATTTCCTGCGGCGTCTCTGTACAGGCCGCCAGCATCAGGATACCCATCACGGCCAAGGCAAAACGTGCGCTCATGATTTACCCTTTGTGTCCGTGGCCGGCTGCGATTGTGCAGGCGGTTGACCAGCCTGTTGCGAGCCATAGGCCGTCCCCCAGCCCCAGACCTCGGCGCCCTTGCCACGATGCAACACGCGCGTGCGGAAAATATCCGCCACCACGTTGCCGTCGCCGCCCAACAGGGCCTTGGTGGAACACATCTCGGCGCACGCGGGCAGTTTGCCCTCGGCCAGACGGTTGCGGCCATACTTTTCGAACTCGGCGGCACTGCCGTGCTCTTCGGGTCCGCCCGCGCAGAACGTGCACTTGTCCATCTTGCCACGCACGCCAAAGGCCCCTTCGGACGGGAATTGCGGCGCGCCGAACGGACAGGCATACGAGCAATAACCGCAACCGATACAGGTGTCCTTGTTATGCAAGACCACACCTTCTTCGGTGCGATAAAAGCAATTCACCGGACAGACCGCCATGCACGGCGCATCACTGCAGTGCATACAGGCAACCGAGATGGACTTCTCACCGGGCACGCCATCGTTCAAGGTCACCACGCGGCGGCGGTTAACGCCCCACGGGATTTCGTGTTCGTTCTTACAGGCCGTGACGCAGCTATTGCATTCGATACAACGCTCTGCATCACAGACGAATTTCATTCTCGCCATAACGCTCTCCTCAAGCCTTTGCGATATTGCAGATCGTGGTTTTGGTTTCCTGCATCATCGTGACGGAGTCATATCCGTACGTGGTGCCCGTGTTGACGGCTTCGCCGCGCACAATCGGCGCTGCGCCTTCCGGATAGCTGGCCAACATGTCCTGCCCTTGCCAATGACCCGAAAAGTGAAATGGCATAAACGCCGTGTCGGGACCCACCCGCGGTGTGACCAACGCCTGGACGTTCAGGCGCGCACCCGTGGGGGTATGCACCCATACCCGATCGCCATTCTGAATGCCGCGATCGGCGGCCGCTTTTGGATTGATTTCGACGAAAGCTTCCTGCTGCAACTCAGCCAGCCAGGGGTTGGAACGCGTCTCTTCGCCCCCGCCCTCGTACTCGACCAAGCGGCCCGAGGTCAAAATAATCGGGAATTTTTCGTACAGCTTGTCCGCGACGTTCTTTTGCTGCAGCGACGTGTACAACGTCGGCACGCGCCAGAATGTCTTCAGGTCGTTGTGCGAGGGATATTTCGCGACCAGATCCGGGCGCGTGCCATAGATAGGCTCGCGATGCTGCGGGACAGGATCCGGGAAATTCCACACCACGGCACGGGCCTTGGCGTTGCCAAACGGATAGCAGCTATGGTTCTTCATCACCACACGGATGATCCCGCCAGAAGGGTCTGTTTTCCAGTTTTTACCTTCGGCCGCGGTCTTTTCCGCATCGGTCAGCTCGCTCCACCAACCCAGTTTCTTGAGCAGCACATGATCGAACTCGGGATAACCTGTCGTCAGATCTGCGTCTTTCGAATGCGAGCCGTCTTCGGCCAACAGGCTGACGCCATCACGCTCGACACCGAAATTCGCACGGAAATTCCCGCCGCCCTGCATCACGTTCAGGCTGGTGTCGTA
Source organism: Bordetella muralis (assembly GCF_054781015.1). Lineage (NCBI taxonomy): Bacteria > Pseudomonadati > Pseudomonadota > Betaproteobacteria > Burkholderiales > Alcaligenaceae > Bordetella > Bordetella muralis. The sequence continues at coordinate 893,621 of NZ_BAAGVF010000008.1, forward strand.
CAGGTTCGCGGTCCCCGGGTGCTTCATCTCGGGGGTGCCCCAACAGGGCCACGGCAGGCCAAAATAATCGCCCGTCAGGTCATAGCCCGTTTCGGCGTCCTTGCCGCCTTTGGCACGCAGCGTCTTCACATCGAACACGTGCATATTGCGCATATGCGCTTTCAAGCGCTCGGGACTCTGGCCGGTGTACCCGATTGTCCAGCAACAGCGATTGATCTCGCGCAGGACGTCCTCGATCACCGGCTCGTCCATGCCTTTGACTTTTTGCAGCGCGTAGTTCTTGACGAACTCTTTGCCAAAACCCAGCTTTTCGGCGAGCTGATACATGATCATGTGATCGCTGCGGCTTTCCCACAGCGGCTCAATGACCTTTTCGCGCCATTGCAGTGAGCGGTTCGAGGCCGTACAGGAACCGCTGGTCTCGAACTGCGTCGCAGCCGGCAACAAATAAACCGCGCGATTCGGATTGAGCTCTTCGGGTTTGCCAGGCATGGCCGCCATGGCCGCTGTCGCCGACGGATAAGGATCCACGACGACCAGCAGATCGAGCTTGTCCATGGCCCGCTTCATTTCCAGCCCACGCGTCTGCGAGTTGGGAGCGTGGCCCCAATAGATGACGGCCTTGAGATTTGTGGGTTGATCCAGTACCTCGGGATTCTCCAGCACGCCGTCGATCCAACGCGACACCGTGATGCCCGGTTTGGTCATCAACTCGGGCGAGGCGTACCGGCTCTTGATCCACTCGTAATCTACACCCCATGCGTTGGCGAAGTGTTTCCACGAGCCTTCGGTCAAGCCGTAGTATCCCGGCAGTGAATCCGGGTTGGGGCCCACATCCGTGGCGCCTTGCACGTTATCGTGGCCGCGGAAAATGTTGGCTCCGCCACCCGATCTGCCGATATTTCCCAACGCCAACTGAACAATACAGGACGCGCGCACCATGGCGTTACCGATGGAGTGCTGAGTCTGCCCCATACACCACACCAACGTGCCGGGCCGGTTCTCGTGCATCAGCTTGGCCACGCCATACATCGTGGCTTCGTCGACACCGCATACATCCTGAACCTTGTCCGGTGTCCATTTTGCCAACACATCGGCTTTGACCTGATCCATGCCGTAGACACGCGCATCGATGTAGGCCTGGTCTTCCCAGCCATTCTTGAAGATGTGATACAGCAGGCCGAACAAAAACGCCACGTCCGTACCCGACCGGATGCGAATGTGTTGATCGGCCTTGGCGGCAGTCCGTGTAAAACGCGGATCCACCACAATCATTTTGCAACCGGTTTCTTTCGCGTGCAGCATGTGCAGCATCGATACGGGGTGCGCTTCGGCCGCATTCGACCCAATGTACAAAGCGACCTTGGCATTCTGCATGTCGTTGTACGAGTTGGTCATGGCGCCGTAGCCCCACGTATTGGCCACACCGGCAACCGTCGTGGAATGGCAGATACGCGCCTGGTGATCGCAATTGTTGCTGCCAAAATAGCTGACAAACTTGCGCAACAAATACGATTGCTCGTTGTTATGCTTGGACGAGCCGATCCAGTAGATGGAATCCGGCCCGCTGTCCTTGCGCAGCTTCAGTAGCTGCTCGGAGATTTCGGTCAGCGCCGTGTCCCAGCTGATGCGCTGGTACTTGCCGTTGACCAGCTTCATCGGATAACGCAGACGGTGCTCGCCATGGCCGTGCTCGCGCAGGGCGGCGCCTTTTGCACAGTGCGCCCCCAAATTGATGGGCGAATCGAACACGGGCTCTTGCCGCACCCAGACGCCGTTTTCCACAACGGCGTCGACCGCACAGCCGACCGAACAGTGCGAACAGACCGTACGGCGCACGGACGTTTTGGTTTTGCCGGTCAAGACCTCTTTGGTTTCGGCGGCATCCGCTTGCCTCACCAGCGCCAGGGGCGCAGCGGCCAACCCGGCGCCGACGCCTATACCTGAACGACGCAGAAACGTGCGGCGATCCATGGTAGGCAAAGCCTGAGACAGGCCCCGACGCAGGCTTTGCACAAAATTGGATTCCGCCGCGCTATCGCGCGCGGCAGCGGTTTTCTTAGTCAGCAACATGCCGGACTCCGTCACACGAGGGTGGTCTTGTAATAGCGCTTGACGTGTTCGCTCACGTGGTAGCCGCCCCCATTCTTGGGCGCCGGCTTGGCGTCCGCCTGGGTCTGAGCAGTCTGGCGGTTTTCAGGCAGTACGGCCGCACCAGCAGCCGCAGCTCCCGCTGTGGCTGCACCGGCCAAGAACATCCTGCGCGAAAGTCGAGGATTCTTTTGTGACATGTCGATCCCCTCCGGGGCTACTAGATATGAAACTCTTTGCATACTGTACCGCGATAACAGACAAAGGGCCAATTCCCTTTCATGAGTATGGCTATTGGTCACGCAACGTCAAAGCTGCCTTCCCGACCGCAATTCGCCCAAGCTAAGGCAACATGTCGAAGCCCTGTGCTTCTATGTTGTTGAAATCCCGGAAAAATTCAGCCAAGCGCGCATAAAATCGTGCAGCCGGTTGCTGCATGATTGCAGCGCACAAATCGTCTGCCCACGGGCGGATGTGCGCCGAAAAAAAATCCCGCTGCCGAGCCAGATTCGACGTGTCCGCATTCGCGCCCGTGATCAGGAAACGCATGACTTCGCACAAATAGGCGATGTGATCTTCGGTTTCCGGCATGGCAGGATCACGCGTGAGCCCCAACGCAGCCAGGTCATCGCGCAAGCGGACCAAAGGCTTCTCATTGAGGAAACCCGCGAGGTAATGCGATCCGAACAAATAAACGTCCGGCTTGCCGACCCCCCCGAACAACGTATCGTGCTCGGCCTGTATGGCGGTCACGTCCAGCTCGCGCGCGCAAGCGAGCAAGGCGTTCCACGAAGGCGCCAGCACGCTATCCGAATCGTCGTCATCGGCCTCCCGCAACTGTGCCAGTAGCTCTGGCGCAGGCGGCGCATAGAACAAATGCGCCAGCAGGCTATAGATCTCTGCCCGCGCAAAGTCTTCGTCATGGCTGGCAAGTTCGGTGGCGGTAGGAGGAATAATCGTCATAGATCAGTAATGCGGATCTCGTTGGGAGACGAATACATATCGATAACACGGCAGTCGCCGCACATTTTCAAGCGCTCAAGCGCCGCACCCTGGAACATCGCGTGTCCGCCCAGACGCTGCAACATGGTTTCCACGCCCTTTTGCGTACCAAAGGCCTTGTTGCACCGAACGCAATGGAATGGCTGGGCCTCATGCAGAACCACGGCCTCCTTGCGGCGCTCGGACAGCAATAGCCGTGGGACCAGCTGAATCGCGTCTTCGGGGCAGGTCTGCTCGCACAGGCCGCACTGTACGCAATTTTTTTCGATGAAACGCAGCTGCGGGAGCTGCGAGTTGTCTTTTAGTGCGTTGGCCGGGCAGGCGCTCACACAACTCATGCACAGCGTACAGGCATCGGCGCTGACCGTGATCGCACCGAACGGCGACCCGCTGCCCGGTACTCCACCCGGCAAATCGATCGCCTCGGGTAAAGGCTCGGGAGCCAAGGCCACCAAATGATCCAGCGCGAGACTGAGCGTCGTCCTTTTTTCCGGTGCCACTGCAAAACGGGCGGGTTCGGCAGGCGCGGTGGGCCGCCGGCTCGCCACTTCCTGCAGAGCGCCGTCCAGCGCCCCGACGTCTGTCGCCTGCAGCAAATGCAAATGCTGTCCCGCATAACCCAAGCCATTCAGGATGCGCTGCGCGATATCCATCTGGGCCTTCAGGGCCGCTTGATACTGCGGCGCCTCTTCGCCTGTCAGCAATACCGCCACCTGGGTCGCGCCAAACGCAACAGCCGACAACCAGAGGTCCGCTCCCACGCCAGCGGTATGCCACAGCGAAACCGGAATCACATTGGCAGGCACGCCCTGCGCCTGCCTCAACTGCGCCGCGCGGCCCAGCGCCTCGACCAGTTGCTGGCCGGCTTGCTGACTATGCAACAGCAGTACGGCATGGCGTCCACCAGCCTGGGCATACGTCCCCAAGAGCGTGCGCAGTTTCAGTCCTTGATGGGGATTGCGCGGATACGTGTAGGACAGCGCTCCGCTCGGGCACGCGGTCGTACAGGCGCCACATCCTACGCATAAATGCGGATCTACCACGATCCGTTGGTGATGCTTGTCGCTGCTGATCGCCTCTGCGGAGCAAACATCCACACACGCCCGGCAGCCTACCGTTTCGTTACGGCTATGCGCGCACAGAGATTGTTTGTAGTCGAAAAATTTTGGCTTTTCGAACTCGCCCACCATCTCGCGCAGTTTCAGCAATGTCCCCGGCGCATTGTCGGGCCAGGTGAAGTACCCCTGTGGCGGCTCATGACGGTGATACTGCGGCGTCGTTCCGAGATCCAGCACCAGATCGAAGGTTTCCGTCAGTTGCCTGGGCGGACGCTGGAAATCAATCGCGCCCGCCACCGTACAGGACGCCGTACAGCTTCGATGCCCGGTGCAACGTGTCAGATCCACCTGGTAATCCAGGCCGATCGCCCCTTCGGGACAGGCCGCCACACACGCATTGCAGCGCGTGCACAGATCCAGATCAATCGGATTGTGCTGTGACCAGGACAGCTCAAACGCCCCCAACCTGCCCTGCAAACGATCGAGCTTGCCCGCGAGCACAGGGTATTGACGTGCCTGCGTACCGCCTGCATGGCCGTGGCCATCCGCAAACAAGGTGACTTCCAGCACATCGTCCAGCAGCGCCGCCGCCTGCTCGGCACGGTCCAGCGGCCCTATGATCAACAAGCGACCCGCGCTGCGATACGTTACCGTCGCCACCGGATCCGGTTCAGGCAGATGTGCCGCGGCGAGCAAAGCGGCCAATTTAGGCATGGCCTGACTGGCATCCCGGCTCCAACCACCTGTCTCACGAATATTCACAAAGCGCACCGGCGCGATCGCGCCTTCGGTGCGACGCCCGAGTTCGCCAAACAGCCGTGTTTCCTGCGTACAGGCCACCACGACCTGATCCGAGCCGCGGATCGCTTGCTGGAAATCGCCCGCTTGACTGCGGCACAGCAACGAATGGGGAGCCAAAGGCTCGCCCAACGCGCGGCTCAACTCGTCGGGAGCCAGCGGCATAGTGCGGTTGCAGTCACAGATTAAAGTCGTCATGAGCGCAAGAAAATAAAAGGTCCAACGACAGGAGTTTACGCTGACGCGATGCGGAAAAAGAACCGAGACGCATTCATGTCATGACGTCGATGATTTGACGGCTCGAATTGATTCGGCCGTTGCCTGTGCTGCTGGGTCTGCTTCAGATGCCACCTCTCCACGCTCTGCCTCGCGCTCATCCTCCGTCTCGGCCTGACCCGTTGCGTGCCTGGGCTCACTGTCCGCCGCATTCGGGTCTGCCTCCCCGCCCTCGGCGATGGGGCTTTCGCTATCCTCCACGGCGGCTTCAAACATCTTCAGCGCCTGCGCACTCACCAAGCGCCGCAACATGGGCGCCGGCAACGGCTCCAGGTTCGAATAGTCATCGATATAGATGTCCAGGCCGTCCATCACGTTGTAATGAGGATCGGAAAACAGTTTTTTCAAAGCGGCGTTTTTGACCTCAGGCGCGACCTGCCGCGTCATGAATGGTGCAAAATCCGAATCCCGGGTCAGTGCCTGCACGTCCTGCAGCGTCAACGGCGGCTCCTCGCTCCCGGCGTCACGGTTGCCCGTTTCCGACACGGCCTCTGCAGGCGAGGCCGCAGATGTCCGCTGCGAAAATTCGCCGCTAGCGGGATCCTTTGCCGCAACCTCACCCTCAGCAGCTTGCGCCGCAGGCGCGTGCTGCTGGGGGTCCTCGTCCGGGGTTCCTCCCTCGCGGGCCTCGATCTTGCGTCTGGACCAGCGATGCAGAAAACCGCTTCGATCGTCCGTCGTCATGACGAACCCTCACCGCGGAACTTCTTTAGCGTCGACACCGAAGCAGGGTTACCAAAACGGTCCTGCAGTGATTGGAAACTAGCCGGACGCTTGCGCCGTTTAGGTTCGGGCACATAATGCGCGGCAATAAAGGCATTCATCCATTGCACCACCGACGGCGGCGCGGGCACCTGCTCCACCGTTTCCTGAGCATCCAGCCAGCGGCCCGCATCGTGGTAGCTCAGCGTCACAATTTCGGGCCGGGCCTGGGGCTCGCCGCCATCTTCGGCGTCATGCATACGCCACAGCACAAACCAGCATGGCGCCGCCGTCGTTGCGTTCAACACATAGCCTTCGGCGTCGTCTTTGAACAAGCGCACCGTATATCCGGGGTGCAGCCAGCGCTCTTGGGTATCGTCCTTATATAAAAGACGTGCCGTCGGCCCGAATGCCGTTTCGTTGACGACCACATCATCCAGCACCCAGCGCCATTCCTGCCAGCGGCTCATGGGGCCGATGATGCGCTCCTTGCGCATCACCACCGCTACATCCAGACTGAGAGGCAAGGAATCGCTCATGACGCTTTACCTACTTCGCTCGACTGACCGAAATCGCCGACAGCTTCGAAGAATGGTCTTTGGCCATGCCAGCCACCGACACCGCCACGTGGCGCGCAACGGACTTGTACAAACCCGCGACCTCGCCATCCGGATCCGCGATCACAGAAGGCTGGCCCCCGTCGGCCTGCAGACGGATATTGATGTCCAAGGGCAAGGCGCCCAAATACGGTAACTGATAATCGGCCGCCATCTTCTGGCCTCCACCCGACCCGAAAATATGTTCGGCATGGCCGCACTGGCTACAGACGTGAACCGCCATGTTTTCGATCACGCCCAGGATCGGCACCCCGACCTTTTCGAACATTTTGACGCCCTTGCGCGCATCCAGCAAGGCAATGTCCTGAGGCGTCGTGACGATGACAGCACCGGTCACCGGGACTTTCTGGCTCAGCGACAGGTGAATGTCACCCGTGCCCGGTGGCATGTCCACCACCAGATAATCCAGATCTTTCCAGTTTGTCTGGCGCAATAATTGCTCCAATGCCTGCACCGCCATCGGGCCACGCCAGATCATGGCCTCGTCGGCATCGACCAAAAAGCCGATAGACATCACCTGCACCCCGTAGTTTTCCAGGGGCTCCATCGTGTTGCCGTCTTCGCTCTGCGGGCGCGCGTTGATGCCCATCATCATGGATTGGCTGGGGCCATAGATATCCGCATCCAGAATCCCGACCCGGGCGCCTTCGGCCGCCAGCGCCAGCGCCAGATTCACGGCCGTGGTGCTCTTGCCCACGCCGCCTTTGCCTGACGCCACCGCAATGACGTTTTTGATGTTGGGCAGCAATGCCACCCCGCGCTGTGCTGCATGCGCCACAATCACTGAACGCAGATTGATGGACACATTGCCCACACCCGGCAGCGATTTCGCTGCCGCAATCAATGCGCTGCGTAACGCCGGGACCTGGCTCTTGGCCGGATAACCCAGTTCCACATCGAACGCCACATCGGCGCCATCAATCTGAAGGTTTTTCACCGCCTTGGCGTCGGCCAAGGGCTTGCCCGTGTTGGGATCAATGACGGCCTGCAGGGCCTGAAGCAAAGTATCGGAAGTGACCATGAAGGGTCTGTCTCTGAAATCAGCGAAAGAGAAAGGAGTCGTTAATAAAGACGACGAAGGCCGCGCCTTTGGTTTGCTGCCCCCGGCGGGAGCGATTTCGCGCCAAAGCGGCTAGGCGGCTACCTTCGGGCATGTTAGCAGAGCGGCAGTTGGGTCTAGCGCCTGTTCGGCCCGCGCAATGAGGCTGGTCTATACTGGCCGCCATTGCGCGGCGCTATGCGCGGCGCGTTTTATCGCGTGCCATGATCCATACTAACGATATTACGGGCCTCATCCTCGCGGGTGGAAGGGGCAGCCGCATGGGCGGCGTAGACAAAGGACTGCAGAACTACCAAGGCATGCCCATGGCCTTGCATGCGTTGATGCGTCTCGCACCTCAGGTCGGCGACACCATGATCAACGCCAACCGCAATCTGGGCGCCTACGAGGCCATGGGGGTCGCCGTCTGGCCAGACAACCTGCCGGACTTTGCCGGCCCCCTGGCGGGATTGGCTGCCGGACTGGAGCGCTGCGAAACCTCTTACCTGGTCACGGTGCCGTGCGACTGTCCCCGGTTTCCGCTCGATCTGGTGCAACGTCTGGCCCAAGCGCTCACCGAACAAGACGCCGACATCGCCATGGCCGCCACGCAACAAGATGGCAAGTTACGTACCCAGCCCGTTTTCTGCCTGATGAAAACGTCGCTGCTATCCAGTTTGCTGGAGTTTTTACATAGCGGCCAGCGCAAAATCGACGTCTGGACGGCTCAACACCGCTGCATCGACGTAACCTTCGAAGATGCGCAGGCCTTTGCCGGTGCCAACACTCTGGCCGAATTGCAACAACTGTCCTGATGACTCGTCCCCTGCCCCCCAGTCTGGCCTCCATCGTTTCCTGTATCAGCGGCTACGACCCCAATGCCCTGCCGATTCCGCAGGCCCGCGCCTTTATTGACCAACTGGTGCCGCGCCTGAACACGGTGGAAATGCTGCCGTTGCGTTCGGCGCTGGGACGCGTGCTGGCACGCGATATCGTGTCGCATCTGAATGTTCCGGCGCACGACAATTCGGCCATGGATGGCTACGCATTCGCCGGCAGCGAGTTGACAGACGATACTGACACGGTGTTGCAAGTGACCGGCGCCCTGCTGGCAGGAGACCCCTCCGGCCGCTCCGTCGGCGCAGGCCAGTGCGTACGCATCATGACCGGCGCCGTCATGCCCGCCGGTCTGGACACCGTCGTCCCTCAGGAATTCGTCAAGCAGGATGGCGATCGGATCATCGTTCCCGCAAATGTCTTGCGCGCTGGAGACAACCGGCGCTTGGCCGGCGAAGACCTGGCCATCGGCGACAGCGCGCTGACGGCCGGCCGCGTACTACGTCCCGCCGACATTGGCCTGCTGGCCTCATTGGGCCAAGCTGAAGTCCCGGTACAAAGACGGCTGCGCGTCGCCTTTTTCTCTACCGGCAACGAATTACGCTCTATTGGCGAAACGCTGGACGAAGGCTGCGTATACGACAGCAACCGCTATACCTTGTGGAGCATGTTGCAGCGGCTAGGCGTCGAGATCCTGGATCTGGGCGTCGTACGCGATGACCCGCGGGCGCTCGCGGCCGCCTTCAGCGCCGCGGCCGCCAACGCGGATGCCGTCATCACCTCGGGCGGCGTCAGCGTCGGCGAAGCCGACCACACCAAGACCGTCATGGCCGAACTGGGCGATGTGCTGTTCTGGCGGATCGCCATGCGTCCGGGCCGGCCCATGGCCATCGGCCGTATCCGCGCCGACCACGGCGACGCCATTCTGTTTGGTTTGCCGGGGAATCCGGTTGCCGTCATGGTGACGTTCTACGCCCTGGTGCGTGATGCGTTGTTGACCATGTCGGGCGCCACATCGAATACGCTCCCCTTGCTGCGCTGCACGGCCGCACAACCCATTCGGAAAAAACCGGGCCGCACGGAATATCAACGCGCCATCGTGACCCCGGCGGCGGGCGGCGGGTGGCAAGCCAGCGTCACCGGTTCCCAAGGCTCGGGCATTTTGCGCAGTATGAGCGAGGCCAACGGTCTGATGGTATTGCACCACGACCAAGGCAACGTCGCTGCCGGCGATCTCGTCGACGTGCTGCCCTTTGACGGCCTGATTTAAGCCGTTTCCAGACCTGATTCCCTGTGACGAATCCCCAAATGACAAGAATTATCGGTTTTGCCGGATGGAGCGGTGCGGGCAAGACCTCGTTACTGACCAAACTGATCCCCTGCTTGAAAGCCCGGGGCCATAGCGTCTCTACGGTCAAACATGCCCACCACGCGTTCGACATCGACACCCCTGGCAAGGACTCGTTTCTGCACCGCGCATCCGGTGCAACGGAAGTCCTGGTCGCCTCGTCCGCCCGCTGGGCGCTGATGCATGAGCTGCGTGGTGCACCCGAACCCGAGTTGGGGGAGTTGCTCAGCGCCATGAGTGCCGTCGACTTCATTCTCGTCGAGGGATTCAAGCGCAACGCACACATCAAGATCGAAGTCCACCGCCGGTTGAACAACAAGCCCTGGCTCTACCCTGACGACCCAAGTATCGGCGCCATCGCCAGCGATACGGACTCGAGCGAACATCCCTTGCCACACGTCGCGCTGGATGACATCGAAGCCGTCGCGGACTTGGTCGAAACCCTGGCCTGGCCACTGGACATCGCGATCGCCCGCCTGACTCAGCGAGGAAATGCCGCCTGAACGCCGAGCAGGCCAGGGCGTCGCTCACCCCTCCCCCAGGGGCCAAGGAACCTTGGGGCGGCCCGGCGCTTCCTTGGGACCCATTCCCGCAGTACAGTAGCGGCTGCAAAATCGCCTGTGGGCGTCAAGGAAGCATCTTGAATTTCATTTTCCGAGGCAACGAACTTTTAGTCCAAGAGACCGGCCTTGAACTCCCTGATGCCGCGGTCTGCGCTGCACTCAGCCTGCAACCCGAACGCTTGCAGCAAGTGTGGCTGGACAACCCGCACATCCGCACCACCCACGTCCCGCTGACGACCGAGCCGCCTGCTGGCTACGCTTTCCTCAAGCTGCGTGCGCTATTCAGCGAATTGGGCGATCGCACCGCACTGGCCGGCCGCGCCTTCCAGATTGCAGAATGGGCGCGCACCCACCGGTATTGCGGTGTCTGCGCAACCCCGATGCAGCCGGTCGGGCACGAGCTCTGCATGCGCTGCCCTTCTTGTGGGATGTCTGCGTATCCTCGCATTTCCCCCGCCATGATGGTGCTGGTGCGCAAGGGCGACAGCATCCTGCTGGCACGCCACGCGACCTATGCGACGGCGCGCCACACCGCATTGGCAGGCTTTGTCGAGGCAGGAGAAAGCATCGAGGACGCCATCCATCGTGAAGTCTACGAAGAGGTCGGCCTTCGAGTGACCGACCTGCGCTACTTCGGCAGCCAATCTTGGCCCTTCCCCCATTCCCTGATGATTGCCTTCACCGCCGAATATGTAGAGGGCGAGATCCGAGTACAAGAAGACGAAATCGCGGAGGCTCATTGGTACGGCCCTGGCGACACGCTGCCCGATATTCCTATGCGCGAATCCATTGCCGGCCGCCTGGTCCGCGCCAATCTACCCGCCGGTACGAGCTCCTGATACCCTTGCCGCACGCCTGCGGCGCCTGACTATCAGTGCCGCAGGCAGCGGAATCTCTCATGCGACATTCCACTCTTCTATTCATCATCGCCGCCTTCGTGCTGCTCGTTGTCAGCCGGTTGGCGTTGGCTGCCTGGCAATGGCGCCGCGTCACCAAGGCCGGCGGCTTGCGCCCCTTGCTACTGGGCGGGCTACGCATCGACACGAATCAGATCGCCGTCCTGGTCGCGCTGCCTGCGGTGCTTTCGCCGTTATTCGCCCACTTGCCGGCCGCTGCGACCGCAACGGGGATCTGGCTCCAGGTATGCTGGATCCTGCTGGGCTTTCTGGAGGTCGCCACGCCGGCCTTCATCATGGAATACGACACGCGCCCCAATCGCCTTTTCGTGGAATACCTGAAGCATCCGCGAGAGGTCTCCGGCATGCTGTGGCGCGGCTACAAACTGGAGCTGGCAGGCGCATTGGTCGCAGTCATCGTGCTACTGGCCATTGGCCATGCCCTGTTCGGCGATCCTCAAGTCGAAGCCCGCTGGTCCTGGTGGCAAATGGCGCTGGGCAGCCTGGTCATCCTCGCTGCCGTCATTCTCGCCATACGAGGCACCCTGGGACACCGGCCGATCAATCCTTCGACCGTGGCGTACAGCAACGACGGCCTGCTCAATACGCTGGCTTTGAACTCGCTCTATAACGTGCTCTATGCCATCTACAGCATGAAACACGAAAAATCCGCGGCGGCCGTCTACGGACGAATGCCGGGCGAGCGCATGCAAGAAATTGTCCTATCCAGCGCAGGGCTGCCCCATCCCCCGGCGCTGCAAACGCACCCCAGCGTACACCTGCAAACCCCTACACACACACGCGCCCGTCCTGCCAATATCGTCATCATTCTCGAAGAAAGCCTGGGAGCCCAGTACAGCGCTGCATTGGGCGGCGACAAAGATCTCACACCGCATCTGGACGCGCTGGCACGCGAAGGCTGGGCCTTCACGCGCACCTATGCCACCGGCACGCGATCAGTACGCGGCCTCGAGGCTGTCACGGCGGGCTTTCTTCCCACCCCGGCGCAGGCCGTCCTGAAACTGCCGGCCGCGCAACGCGGATTCTTTACCTTGGCCGACGTGCTGGGCCGCCACGGCTATCACTCTCGTTTCATCTACGGCGGCGAGTCGCACTTCGACAACATGAAGGGCTTTTTCCTGGGAAATGGCTTTGACGAAATCATTGACCTCCCTGACTTCAAGAACCCCGCATTCGTCGGCACATGGGGAGCATCAGACGAAGACATGTTCACCCAGTTAGATGCGCGACTACGCGCCGACACCGACAATAACCAGCCGTCGTTCACGCTGGCATTCAGCGTATCCAACCACTCCCCATGGGAATATCCTGCCGGGCGCATCACAGTCGATGGCAACCCTGCCACCGTTGAAAACACCGTGCGCTACGCGGATTGGGCGATAGGACAGTTCTTCGAACGCGCACGCCAAGCCCCCTACTGGGACAACACTATTTTCCTGGTGGTCGCCGATCACGACTCGCGCGTGTTTGGTGACACCCTGGTGCCCGTACGCCACTTTCATATCCCCGCCGTCATTCTGGGAGGTGGCATCGAGGCGCGGCGCGACGAGGGCATCATCAGCCAGATCGATCTGCCGCCCACGCTGCTGTCACTCGCTGGCGTCGCCTGCACGCACCCGATGCTCGGCCATGACCTGACGCGCAGCGCGCCGAATCGCGCCATCATGCAATATGAAAACCACTACGGTTATCTAAAGGGCGACGATCTGCTGGTGCTCCTGCCGGGCAAGGCCCCTGTGCAATTCCGCTATGGCGTGCCAGAGACCTTTACCCCGACGGACACCAACGCCGCACTCGCCGAAGAAGCCCTGGCGCACGCCCTCTGGCCCAGCTGGGCCTACCGCGAAGAACGCTATTGCGTTCCCACTGAAGCCTGAGCCTTCCCAACTGCTACTTGCCGTAGCGTTCTTTGCAACGACAGTGTCGAGATTCTTATGTCTCGCACTGTCGTGCCATCGCACACGCCATCATGACGATTTCCTTATCGGAATCGTCTGATATCGCTGCTCAAACTTCTCATTGTCATTTCGTCCTGCAGCCGTCTCTCTAGAATGGCCTGCAGGATGCGTGTCGGCTCAATTTCCCGCGCTTTCTGTTGACGCATGCACACGCTTCGATGTCGTGCGCGGCGTACGGCTGCGCGGCGCACGTCGCCCGCTCCATGCGGATGAGACTCCTGCAGTCTCTGACAGCGCCACCCCGATCAACGTCATCAACTCTTTATCGCCATGTTTCGCAAAGCCGCGCTCGACGCCACCACATCGCATCCGCTGGGAACCGTCATTGCCTTGCGGCCGCTATCTACTTCGCTATTGGTCGGCCTATTTGCGATATTCGGCTTGAGCCTGGTGCTGTTCTTCTGCTTTGGTTCCTATACCAAACGTGTCAAAGTCTACGGACAGCTCATCCCCGCTAACGGCTTGGTCAAAGTCTACGCTCCCCAGACGGGGGTCATCATCGCCAAGCACGTCGCCGAAGGCGCGGTGGTCCACAAGGGCGACCAATTACTTACCATCTCCAGCGAACGCTACACCCAAACCGGCACCGCCACGCAGGAAACCATCAGCAGCCGCATGCAGCGCCGCCTCGATCTCCTGCAACACGAGCGGGACAAGCTCGACACCATCCACCGAGAGGAATCCGCTACGCTGGCTCACACCATCGCCACGCTCTCGCAAACGCTGGATCGCATCGACAAACAGATCTGGCTGCAACGCAAGCGCGTGGCCCTCGCGCAAGACAGCTCGCATCGATACGAAATGCTGTCGTCCGAAAGCTACGTCTCGCGTGATCAACTCCAGGAAAAACAAGCCATCTACCTAGAACAACAGACCAGGCTTGCCGATCTGACCCAACAACGCGCGGAAACCGTCAAAGAACTGACCAGACACGAAAGCGAACAACGCACGCTGCCGTTAAGACAACAGGCAGCCGCCACGCAAATCGAACGCGAGATTCTCGCCATCACGCAAGACCTCGCCGAAAGCGAAGCCAAACGCCATCTCGTCATACTCGCCCCTGAAACCGGCCAGGTCAGCAGTCTCCTTGCCGAGATCGGACAGCACGCCGAACCGAACAAGGCCCTACTCAGTCTGGTTCCCCAGCACACCGAGTTGATTGCGGACATCTATATCAAAAACAAAGACATCGGTTTCACACGTGTGGGCGATCGGGCGCTGATTCGCTATGCATCCTATCCCTATCAGAAATTCGGCATGCACGGCGCCAAAGTCATCTCTATTTCAACCGCCGCCGTGCCTGCAGCAGAAATCGTGAACATCTCCGGCGCCATTCCTGGCCTGGATCAAAACACGGCACAAGACTTGTACTACCGCGCCGCGCTCCGCCTGGATGCGCAACACATCCTCGCTTATGGCGATGCACGACCGTTAGCCACGGGCATGGCGCTGGAAGTCGACATCTTGCGTGAAACTCGCGCCATCTACGAATGGGTCCTAGAGCCGCTGTACAGCATCACCGGAAAGGTATCGTAATGAGTGCGTTCACACTGGCAGACCTCAAACGTCTGATGTCAGGACGTTCCACGGTGCCTGTCATCCTGCAAGCCGAAGCCGCAGAATGCGCCAACGCCTGCATTGCCATGGTAGCAAGCTACTACGGCCAACCGCTCACTGTTCATCAACTACGGCAGCGATTCCCGATCTCACTAAAGGGCGTGACCCTCCTGCAGGTCACCAATATGTGCGAGCAGCTGGGCCTGCAGTACCGTGCCGTCACCCTCGAACTCAACGACTTGGCGAAGCTGCGCACGCCTTGCATTCTGCATTGGCGATTCAATCACTTTGTCGTGCTTTGCTCGACAAACGGTCGGACTGCGGTCATTCATGACCCCTCTACGGGGCGGCGAAAGATCTCCCATACTGAACTCAACGAGGCCTTTACGGGTGTCGCACTTGAGCTCTGGCCTGCGCAAAATTTTCAGATATCGCCACCTCAGCCCCCCCTGCCGTTGCGCAAACTGGTAGGGACCGTCTTTGGGCTCAAGCGCGCGCTGCTCCAAATCATCATCCTGGCGTTAGTGCTGGAAATGCTATCGCTGGCAACACCTGTGCTCACACAATGGGTGATAGACGATGTCATTGTTTCCGCCGACACGGATCTTTTGACAACACTGCTGATCGGGTTTGCCTTGCTGCTGATCATGCAAACAGCCGTTTCCACGTTGCGCGCTTACGTCGGCATGCAATTGAGCACCAGCCTGTCATTTCAGAGCAAGAGCAATCTGTTTGCGCATTTGGTCAAACTGCCTACCGCGTTCTTTGAGCGGCGCCATATCGGCGATATCGTGTCTCGATTTGGCTCGATAGACACCATCCAGCAGACGCTCAATGCCTCCTTGATCGCGGGCATACTCGATGGGCTGATGACGATCATCACCTTGATACTGATGTGGCTTTACAGCTGGCAGCTGTCCCTCATTGCGATCGTGGCGATGGTACTGTACGGCATCATTCGGGTCGTGTCGTATCCGCCGCTAAAAGCGCGTTCGCACGATGCCATCATCAAGGGCGCACAAACGCAATCTCACTTTCTCGAAACGCTGCGCGGTATACGCACTTTACAGGTCTTTCAAAAAACCCAGGATCGCTGCGCCGCCTGGCAAACCTTGCTCGTAGATCAATTCAATGCCGGCATCAAGATCCAAAAACTCAAGCTCGTCTTCGAACAATTCAACGCTGTCATCTTCGGCCTCGAAGGGCTGATCATCCTATGGGCAGGCGCTCACCTCGTTATCTCCTGTGGCTTCAGTGTGGGTATGCTGATGGCCTTTCTCGCCTATAAGTCGCAATTCAACCAACGAGTGGGTGCGTTGATCGACAACCTATTCGAATTACGCATGTTGCGCATTCAGGGCGAACGGCTATCCGACATCGTACTCACCTCTCCCGAAGCCCCCGGGCGCGATTCACAACGTCCCGTAGACCGGATCTCTGGCACGTTGGCATTCTCCAATGTCAGTTTCCGCTATGGCGACGCGGATCCCATGGTGCTGGATCAGGCCTCATTCGAGATCGCAGAAGGGCAGTCGGTCGCCATCGTCGGTACCACGGGTGCTGGAAAATCAACGTTGCTGAAGCTCATGCTGGGCATTCTGCAACCCACGCAAGGCGAAGCGACGATCGGCGGCATTCCCTATCCCGTGCTAGGGGCACGCGGCATACGATCGATCTCGGCCTCAGTACTTCAGGACGATGTTTTGTTTGCGGGTTCCATTGCTGACAACGTCAGCTTCTTTGACCAAAACGTAGATCGTGATTGGATTGAAACCTGTTGCAGACATGCTGCCATCCATGACGAAATTGCTGCACTGCCCATGGGTTATCACACGCTGGTGGGTGACATGGGAACGGTGCTTTCCGGCGGCCAGAAACAGCGGCTATTGATTGCGCGTGCTCTTTACCATCGTCCCAAGATTCTCATTCTGGATGAGGCCACATGCCATCTCGATCTCGCGGTCGAAGCACGCGTCGTTCATATGCTGAAAACGCTCAATATCACCCGCATTGTCGTCGCCCACAGGCCCCAGACCATCGCCTCGGCAGAGCGCGTGCTGGTGCTCAGGCACGGGAGAATCCATGAGCATATCCCGTCCGTGCCACATCATGGTTAGCCTCCTGAAGCGCACGATGCAGGCGTCGCATGTACTTCTTCTGGCTGCCGGCCTGATGATGGGGGCGGACTCAGCCACTGCAACCGGGAGGTCGCTCGATCTACCGCCGCCGCTCGAGCTCAACCTTGCTCCCGACGTCTGTGAAATGCCTCCTACATTGATGGGGCTGAGCCTGCGCGACGCGGTCCAAGTTGCGCTTTGCAGAACGCCCGACGTGCACCAGGCCACCATCGCAATCGAAGAGAACGTCGCCAACCTGGATGCCGCGCGCGCCAAGTATCTGCCCACGTTGAATGCCGATGCCGACGCCAGCCGTATCGGAAAACACGTCAAGTATCCTGCTCACCCCGTGCGCAACTATGATCTCTATGCATACAGCGGCAATGCCCGTCTCGGACTCAACTGGCTGCTGTTCGACTCGGGACAGCGCCGCGCGCAATACGACAATGCGCATGCCAAACTGAGTGCCGCCTTGTACAACAAAGTGCTCGTCAATCGCGATCGGACCATCACCGTTGCCGACAGCTATTACAAAGCCCGCAGCGCTACAGCCAGCGCCACGGCTGCCCGCGAAGCCGCCGCGCGCGCCGAGAAAAATTTCCATGCCACGCAACGCCTGCGTGAGGGCGGTGTCGGCTCCATTGCCGACGAGCTTCTCGCTAAAGTCGCGTGGCAACGCCACCTCGTCGACAGCGAGACCAAAGCCACGGCAGCCGAGATCACCAAGATCGCTCTCATCACCGCGATAGGTCTACCCAGCCAGACTCACCTCAGTCTCGCTGCCACGAATAACGCGGCCACAGCAATTGCCGCCGAAGCGCCCGCAGTGACTCGCTCCACCGTCAACGAACACATCACCTCCGCCATTCGCAATCATCCGCGACTCGCTGCCGCACGCGCCAATACACTGGCTTCCGAGGCAGAAACCCAAGCCATTGCAGCCCAGCACCTGCCCAAGATCAGCTTGCAAGCCGATCGCCACCTCGGCATCACCCCTCCAGCCAACGCCGTCGCCAGAGAAAACGTCAACAGCTGGTCCGTCGGCCTTACCGTGCATATTCCCATTTTCG
Source organism: Bordetella muralis (assembly GCF_054781015.1). Classification (NCBI taxonomy): domain Bacteria; kingdom Pseudomonadati; phylum Pseudomonadota; class Betaproteobacteria; order Burkholderiales; family Alcaligenaceae; genus Bordetella; species Bordetella muralis. Next base: position 911,571 of record NZ_BAAGVF010000008.1, read on the forward strand.
ACGGCCTCGCTACCCGCTACGCAACCGATGCTGCTCGAGCTCGAAGCCGGGCAGCCCGCGAAACCGAGCGTGCCGTCTGGCTCGAAGAAGAACTGAAGCTCCTCACGGATTTCAATCACATGACCAGCGCCGCCCAAAAAGCCGCCCTGCTCAAAGACGCAGAAACCAGTGCAGAACAAGCCTACCGCAGTGCTCAGATCCGCTATCGACAAGGCGTAGGTACCGCCGTCGAGCTCCTCAAGGCTCAAGACGAATTCGCCGGCGTTCAACAAGCCGCCATCGACGTGCACTACGAGTTACTCGCAGCGCAGTTTCGCGTCGCCGTTGCACTAGATACGCTGCCCCCAATCCATATTGACAGTCCATGACTCATGATATTTCACCCGTTCGTTATTTGGCATCGCACTTGTCACCATGCAAACACTATCGCGGCATGACCTTGCAGGGATCTCAGGCGGATTCAGCGAGCGACGCACTGACGACGCTTGGCTTTTCGCTGTGCGTACGCTGCGGGGGCACAACGTTGTGATGAGATCAGCCGAATCCCGCCACCAATATGATTACGACAGCATTCAGTTCGTTGAGCCTTTCTTCGGGGCGATAGAAGACATAGAAAACCCGCTCATGCGCCGAACATTAAAGGCGGCCATTGTGACGTTGGAAATCGCCACCACCATTGCCCTATTAGTAGATCTTGGCCAGCGGCCCCCTCCCTCCAATAGCTACGACTGTGCCGGCTGGACTAGCTGTTGAGCGTTCCTTGATAGCTTGGTCTCTTCTTTCTTGCATCATTCATTTACGCAGCACATTTACCATCACAAACAAGGATGCCATGCGCGAACTGTCATGCTCGGAGCTGCCATGCATCGCTGGCGGCATACGCTTCGACAACAACGTCATATCCGTTATAGATATGGTCAGTTCACTGGCAGGCTATGACTTTTCGACAAACGTCATGCAGACGTTGGGCCTCGTCGACGGAAGAACTCAGACAGGCGCATCCCTCGCAGCGTTTGGCGGCGGAACCATAGCCCTTTCACGATGGAATGATCCGGTTTATCACCACAGGGACCGCGTATATATAGGAATGGTTGTCAGTTTTCTCTGGGGCGTTGGCATGGGCGTTGCCGAAGGGGCTCATCCACGCCATTCCCCTGAACATCATTGAGAAGAATCGATTTCTCCTCATATGCCTCCGTCATCGCACGGTAACCTTTTCACGAAAAAACATCATGAAAGAATTGTCCTCTTTGGACCTTCAATCAGCTTGCGGCGGGTTCGTTCCCAACAGTGCGACAATGCATGCGCTGGGAGCCGTCACTTCGACAGTGGGGTATATGCTCGCCGTACAGATAAAGCGGGTCGCGGGATTCAATGTTTCTGGGACCGTAGAGGGAGTCACGGGCGCGAACGTTATCGGTGGCTTCGTCAGTCATTCAATGTGGGACGACCAAAGCCTCCCTGTTGACGACCGCATGGGTTCAGGCTTGGCAACGAACTTGCTTTGCGGTGCAAGCGTCGGTTTATTCGAAGACATCGTCAAAACCGCCATTTCTGACGCCATGCGGCAAAACTGACCTCCGGCGTTTCTGTTTTGTCAGCCACCGCTACCCATACCCTGCTCACTGAAAATACCATGCGTGAATTATCGTCTTCAGACCTTCAACTTGTTTCGGGCGGATTTGACACAGTCGGCGCAAGCGTACGCGCGTTTGGAACCGTCAATTCGGTTATCGGCTACCTGGCAGCCATACGCACACTGCAACGGTGGGGCGGCCCTGGCCATGAAACGAAAATGGGCGCCGCCAGCGCCATGCTCATCAGCAGATTTGCGACGCATTCACTCTGGGATGGTCCAGGACCTAACGCGCAAGACAGGACGTCTGCGGGCATGGCCGGATGCTTTTTGCTGGGAGCAGGGGTAGGCTTGGCCCAAGGAATCATCCAAACCGTCGCTGCGGACCTCATCAAAGCATAAGCGACAGCCACACTGCTCAGAAATCTTTCCAGAGCTGGGGCAGCCCGAAACAAAAAAAGCCGGACACTGTATCCACAGTGCCGGCTCTTGCTACAGGTGTCGGACACACCTGTAAAAATTCGACCACCAATCAGTGGTCGGGGCGAGAGGATTCGAACCTCCGACTCCTGCGTCCCGAACGCAGTACTCTACCAGGCTGAGCTACGCCCCGATTCGCTTATGCAGCGTTTTCTTCAACGATCTCGATTGACCGCGAAAGCGCAGAATTCTAACAGGGATTTCTGATAAACGGAAATCGGCAGGATATCCAGTGCCCGCCGGGCGATATCGGCCTCGGCCAAAGCGGCCTGCTGTGCCTGTTCCAGCGCGCCTGTCGCCCGGATGGCCTCGGCCACCGCCGCAAAGTCCGCATCACCCGTCTGGATCGCGTTACGAATCAGTTCGCGCTGCGCGGGCGTGCCCTGCTCCATCACCCAGATCAACGGCAGTGTAGGTTTGCCCTCGCGCAAGTCGTCTCCGACGTTTTTACCCAGGGCCTGTGCGTCACCGCTGTAGTCCAGCACGTCGTCCACCAATTGGAACGCGGTGCCGATATGGCGACCGTAGGCAGCCGCGGCGGCCTCCTGTTCGGCCGTCGCCCCTGCCAACACAGCGCCCACTTGGGCAGCCGCCTCGAACAGCTTTGCGGTCTTGTAACGCACGACCTGCAAATAGCGCTCCTGCGAGACATCGGGGTCATGGACGTTGAGCAATTGCAACACCTCGCCCTCGGCGATCACAGTGGTCGCCTCGGACAATATCTGCATGATGCGCATCGAGCCCGCCTCGACCATCATCTCGAACGAGCGCGAGTACAGATAATCGCCCACCAAAACGCTGGCCGCATTGCCGAACATGGCATTCGCCGTCTCTCGGCCCCGGCGCAAATCAGACTCATCGACCACATCGTCGTGCAATAACGTCGCCGTGTGAATGAACTCGACCACGGCCGCCAACAGATGGTGATGGTCACCCTGATAACCCAGCGCCCGCGCCATCATCAGCACCATGGCCGGCCGCATGCGTTTGCCGCCCGCGCCGATGATGTAGTCGGCAATCGTCCGGATCAGTACGACCTCCGAGTCCAAGCGTCCACGGATAACCGCGTCGACGGCCTTCATATCATCGGAAATAGGGGCGATCAGCTCAGGGAGATTCAAAACGTATCCGGCAGGTATTAAGGAGAGCCGACCCGAGGCTCTGTGATGTATCAACGCAGGCAATCGCGCTGCTGTCGGGGCCTCGCAAATTATACGAGGTATCACTCGATAGACTGACCGGCGACAGACCAAATGCCCCCCAGCCCCGAACTGCCCCCTTGAACCGGCCACCCCAATGCGCCTAAGCACCTGCCCCATAAGGAAATTTTGACTTTTCCACAACCCCGCGTTAGAATCTTTGGTTCGGTCAATACCGAAATCCCTATTTTTAAGGAATACCCCATGTACGCGGTCGTAAAAACCGGTGGCAAGCAGTATCGTGTTGCCGCTGGCGAAAAACTCAAGGTAGAACAGATACCGGCTGACATTGGGCAAGAAATCACCCTGGACCAGGTCCTGTCGGTGGGCGAAGGCGACCAACTGAAAGTTGGTACTCCGATCGTCGCTGGCGCCGTGGTCAAGGCAACGGTTCTTGCGCATGGCCGGCACGACAAGGTCAAGATCTTCAAGATGCGCCGTCGCAAGCACTATCAGAAGCACCAGGGCCACCGTCAGAACTACACCGAAATCCGCATCGAAGCCATCACGGCCTAACGATACGACTCGGTTATTGAATAGCAGGAGCTAATCAAAAATGGCACAGAAAAAGGGCGGCGGCTCTACGCGAAACGGTCGCGACTCAGAATCGAAGCGACTGGGCGTCAAGGCATTTGGCGGCCAACTCATCCCGGCTGGCTCGATCATCGTGCGCCAGCGCGGCACCCGTTTCCACCCCGGCACCAACGTCGGCATCGGCAAGGATCACACCTTGTTCGCGCTGATCGACGGCAAGGTTCAATTCGGCTTCAAAGGCGCATTGAACAAGCAGACCGTGTCGGTTGTGGCGGCCGAATAACGGTTACCGGATAACGGCAACCGTTTTATAAACGGCAAAAGCCCTGTCGCACGCGGCAGGGCTTTTTTGCTTCAGGCAGAAATTACTTATGAAATTCGTAGACGAAGCCACCATCGAAGTCATCGCCGGCAAAGGCGGGAATGGCGTGGCGAGCTTTCGCCGCGAAAAATTTATCCCCAAGGGCGGTCCCGACGGCGGCGATGGCGGACGTGGCGGCAGCATTTTTGCCGTAGCGGATCGCAACATCAACACGCTGATCGATTTCCGCTACGCCCGCTTGCATCGTGGCAAAAACGGTGAAAACGGCCGCGGCTCGGATCAATACGGCGCCGCCGCTCCCGATATCACGCTACGCGTGCCCGTGGGCACTGTCATCCATGACGCCGATACCGGCGAGCTCTTGTTCGACCTCAGCCGTCATGACCAAAAGGTCACGCTGGCTGCGGGTGGCCAAGGCGGCATGGGTAATATCCATTTCAAATCCAGTGTCAACCGCGCACCACGCCAATGGACGCCCGGCAAAGAAGGCGAGCAACGCCGCCTGCGCCTGGAACTGAAAGTCCTGGCCGACGTAGGCCTGCTCGGGCTGCCCAATGCCGGCAAATCGACGCTGATCAGCCGCATCTCCAATGCGCGCCCCAAAGTCGCCGACTATCCGTTCACGACGCTGCACCCCAATCTGGGCGTAGTGCGCACCTCGCCGTCGCGCAGTTTTGTCGTGGCAGACATTCCTGGCTTGATCGAGGGTGCCTCCGAGGGTGCAGGCCTGGGACATTTGTTCCTGCGCCACCTGGCTCGCACGCGAGTACTGCTGCATCTGGTCGACATTTCCCCTGTCGATCCCGACGTGGATCCTATCGACCAGGCCGTGACCGACGCTCGCGCCATTGTCGAGGAATTGCGCCGTTACGACCCGGAATTGGCCAACAAACCGCGCTGGCTGGTGCTGAACAAGCTGGACGTTGTCACCGACCCCGAGTCCGCACGCGAACGCTTTATCGAGAAGTTCGGCTGGCAAGGTCCGGTTTACGCCATTTCGGGCCTCAGCGGCGATGGCACCCAGGATTTGATCTGGGCGCTCCAGGACTACCTGGATGCCGAACAGCGCAAAGATCATATCGCCCAGGATCAGGCGGACGGCACCTACGTCGCCGAAGACCCTCGTTTTGATGCCACACGCAGTGACGCGTCTATCACTCAGACGCCGCGTAGCGGTGACGAATAAGCCATAATCGCATTTTCGTTTTCCGCCGGCCGCCGCACATGACCTATGTGCGGCCACCACTCTCATCATCGCGACACTTCGGTCATTGCCATGACTGCTGATCACACTGCTGTTTCTGTTGTTGCTTCGGCCACCCGTTTGGTCGCCAAAGTCGGATCCTCTCTGGTCACCAACGAGGGCCGAGGGCTGGACCGCATCGCCGTCGCGCACTGGGCGGCTCAAATTGCCACGCTGCGCCAGCAAGGCAAGCAAGTCATTCTGGTATCGAGCGGCGCCATTGCCGAAGGCATGGCCCGGCTGGGCTGGCGCAAGCGCCCCTCCGTCATGCATGAACTCCAGGCGGCAGCAGCCGTGGGCCAGATGGGGCTGTGTCAGGCGTACGAGGCAGCATTCGCAGAGCATGGCCTTCGTACCGCGCAGATTCTGCTCACCCACGAGGATCTGGCCGATCGCCGCCGCTATTTGAATGCACGCAGCACGCTATTTTCCCTGTTGCGCATGGGCGTGGTGCCAATCGTCAATGAAAATGACACGGTCGTCACCGATGAAATCCGCTTGGGCGACAACGATACCCTGGGGGCGTTGGTCACCAACTTGATCGAAGCGGACACGCTGGTCATCCTGACTGATCAGCGCGGTCTTTATGATTCTGATCCGCGCAAGAATCCCAATGCGGTCTTTATCTCACATGCACAGGCCGGCGATCTTGCGTTAGAAGCCATGGCCGGGGGCGCCGGTTCGGGTATCGGTACGGGCGGCATGCTCACCAAGATCCTGGCCGCCAAACGGGCGGCCCACAGTGGGGCACACACAGTCATCGCCTCTGGCCGAGAACGCGACGTACTGACGCGCCTGGCACAAGGCGAGTGTATCGGCACCGAACTACGCGCCGTATTGCCCGTCTGGTCGGCCCGCAAACAATGGCTGGCAGACCACCTGCGCTTGCGCGGACAGGTCATTCTGGACGAGGGAGCAGTCAGAGCACTGCTCCACGACGGCAAGAGCCTGCTTTCGATCGGGGTCGTTGACGTACAAGGCGAATTCGAACGGGGCGACGTGGTGGCGTGCCTGGACGCGCAAGGCACCGAGTGCGCGCGCGGCTTGATCAATTACTCGTCGACTGACACCCGCCGCATCTTGCGTCAGCCGTCATCTCGGATTGCATCAATTCTGGGCAGCATGAGCGACCCAGAATTAATGCATCGCGATAATCTGGTCATTACTTAGTTGACATAGCTAGCCGGTGATGCCTTTGGCGTTTCTTCAAAGGCACCTCCGTCGGGCACCGCATCAGCCAGGAAAATGTAGCCCCACTGCCGTACGGCCAGTAGCGGCAGCCCGACGCCCAGCCGTTCCGCTTTGGCTCGTAGACGCGACACCATGACGTCTACACTGCGCGCCGAGTGACGGCTGCGTGGCCCTGCAGCTACCGACGTGGCGACCAGACGCTCGCGCGGCAACCGATGCCCTGGCGAGGACAGCAGGCGCAGGAAAAACGCGCTTTCGGTGAATGTCAACGGCAGGTGCTGACCACGCGGCCCCGCCAGTACGCGTCCGGAATGCGTCAACCGCCATAACGGCATCTCTCGGGCAGAACGATCGGGCGAAAGCGTACGCAACCGGCTTAAGGAGCGCCCCAGGGCGCAGAGTTCGCGCACGTCGGTCGACATCAGCAGGCAGCAAGCATCGGCGCCCGCGTCCAAAGCAACAATGCGTGCGTCCACGTCGGCATCATCGACCAACACGATCAGTGCCGCATTGGGAGCGGCATAACGCGCAATACCTACAGCGGTACGCAAGTCACTTTCCCCGTTTTCGAGAATCAACACCTGGGGCACGCGAACGTCGACCAGATCTGCCAAAGCATTCGTCGTCTGGCAGGCGCGGACCGCCCAACCCTGGGCAGCCAAACCCTCCAACAGTTGCGGCCAACGAGGCTGACGGTCTTGAATGACGATAGATTCAACTGCGGTGTGCATGAGATCTCCTTGGCAAAAAGCACATAAGTGAAAAGCACATGGTGATAATCATGATCTCCACGTAATCTAAACGCACGGCTTAATCCAGGAGTGCAGACTTTTTCAGACCGTTTGAAGCCTGTTAACTGCCACGAAACCGCACACGGTTTCGCCTGCTCATGCTTGAGCTATTGTGGAACGCTATACAGCAGGAAAAACCGTCACCGGCAGATGATCACCGCTGCGGCAATGCGGCCGACGGATCAACCGGCTGGCCCCGATGCCGCAGCTCAAAATAAAGGCCAGGCCCTTTACGGTCCGTACTACCCATCTCGGCGATCTGTTGTCCCTGGGAAACCTTTTGTCCCTCTTTGACCAGCAGCTTGCCGTTGTGGGCATAAATACTCAAGAAATCACCCGAGTGCTGCACGATCACGAGATTGCCATAACCGCGCAAGCGGTTACCTGCGTAGACCACGCTTCCGGCCGTCGCGGCCTTGACCGGCGTACCGGCCTTGTTGACGATCGTCAGCCCCTTGGACGAGCTGCCGTTATACCGTTGCGTCAGCGTTCCCTCGGCGGGCCATACCAGTTTCAATCCCCGCACCACCGCCGCAGACGACGACGATGAAGCCGCCGGGGCACGGGTGCCACTGGTGCGGCTACCGGTCGACTCACTCGCGCTGCCCGTCGCAGTACTGCTGCCAGCGCCATCCACACGCAACAACTGACCCTTGCTGATGCGATCGGGGTTGGACAGATTATTCAGCCGCATCAACGCCGATACACTGGTATTGTGCTGGCGAGCGATCTTATTCAGCGTGTCGCCGGCCTGTACGCGGTAATACCCAGGTTCGACCTTGCCGGAACCCGTACTGCTACACCCCGCCAACACCATGACCAAACAAAGACACAGCACCAGACAAACACGGTGCCAGGCGGGCATTGCCCAATCACGGTTGGAGACCGTGTACGAGACGGAAGAAGTGAAAGTGGCAAACACTGACAAAGTATCGGAATAAGTGGCTAAAAAAAATCCCCGCCCTGAAGGGTACCAAGAAACGATGTAACAGGCTTATGCATTTGAATCTGAGCCTGCTCGCCTCTCGGCACTCAGCCCCGTTATACCGACAAATGCCGCCGTACGTCTTCGCTATCCATCTCGCTGCGCGGCCCGTGCGCGACGACCTCGCCGCGGGATAACACGACGAAATGGTCGGACAATTCGCGCGCGAAATCGAAATATTGCTCGCACAGCAAGATACCGATATTGCCGCGCTCGCGCAGTAACCGGATCACTCGGCCGATGTCTTTGATAATGGACGGCTGAATTCCCTCGGTAGGCTCGTCCAGAATAATCAACCGGGGTTCGGCCACCAGGGCACGGGCGATGGCCAATTGCTGCTGTTGTCCTCCGGACAGATCTCCACCCCGGCGGCCCAGCATGGACTTCAGCACGGGAAAGAGTTCGAATACCTCTTCTTTGACACGGCGCGCCCGGGCTCCCGGAAAGCGAGCCATCCCCATGATGATGTTTTCCTCGACCGTCAACCGTGCAAACACATCGCGGCCCTGCGGCACATACGCGATTCCCAGCGCCGCCCGTTTGTGCGGAGATAAACGGGAAATATCCTGCCCGTCGAACATGACTTTGCCTCCAGCGATGGGCAACACCCCCATGAGGCATTTGAGCAAGGTCGTCTTGCCTACACCGTTGCGTCCCAAGAGGCCCAGACATTCGCCCTGTTGTAAGGACAGTGACACCTGGCGCAGCGTATGGCTGCCACCATAGTATTGATCAACGGCTTGAACTTCCAACATTTGGCTTCCTTTCGGGGATTCCTGTGGTTAACCACGGCGCATTCGGCGATGGCAATAGGACTGGTGATGGCAATAGCGGCGTAAGGCCCGCAGGAAATCAGCGCCCTAGATACACCTCAATAACCCGCGCATCCGCTTGCACCTGCGCCATCGTTCCTTCGGCCAGCACTGCCCCCTCATGCAGCACGGTCACCTTGCCCCCATCGGCGATTCTCGAAACGAAATCCATATCGTGCTCGACGACCATCAAAGAATGATGGCCGCGCAATTCGTGCAGCAACTCCGCTGTACGTTCAGTTTCCGCGTCGGTCATGCCGGCGACCGGTTCATCCAGAAGCAACAACTGCGGCTCTTGCATCAATAACATGCCGATTTCCAGCCACTGCTTTTGTCCATGCGACAACAGGCCTGCCACGCGATACGCCTCATCCGTCAACCGAATCAGCGCCAAGGTCTGCGCGATACGGTCGACTTGTTCCGACGTCAACCGGGAAAATAATGTCGGACGTACTCGCTTATCCGTTTTCATCGCCAGCTCGAGGTTCTCGAGCACCGTGTGTTGCTCGAAAACCGTAGGCCGCTGAAACTTGCGGCCGATCCCTGCATGGGCAATCTGTGCTTCGTTCAGCGTCGTCAGATCGATGTTCTGGCCGAAGAATGCAGATCCGGCGGTGGGACGCGTCTTGCCCGTGATGACGTCCATCATGGTGGTTTTGCCGGCCCCGTTAGGACCGATGATGCAACGCAACTCTCCCACGCCGATATCCAACGTCAGGTCATTCAATGCCTTGAACCCATCAAAGCTGACCGTGATGCCATCCAGATACAAGATCGCACCGTGCGTAGTATCGACCCCCCTGGGATTGACTCGCCCATACGATGCCTGCCCGCTGGGGCCTCCGTCATCGTTCAGCCCCTCTGCATCGACTTGATGCAATGCCCGCCACTCAGCACTCATATCGCACGCTCCTGACGGCGTGTCATCCAGCGACGCGCCAACCCTACGATCCCGTGCGGCAAAAACAGTGTCACCAACACAAAGATCAATCCCAAGGCGTACAACCAGAACTCCGGAAACACGCTGGTAAACCAGGTCTTCAAACCATTGACCGTGCCGGCCCCGATGATCGGGCCAATCAGCGTGCCGCGTCCTCCCGTTGCCACCCAGATCACCATCTCGATCGAGTTCTCGGTCGACATCTCACCGGGGTTGATGATGCCCACCTGCGGCACATACAACGCACCGGCGATCCCGCACATCACCGCCGACAAAGTCCAGACAAACAGCTTGAACCCCAACGGCTCGTAACCAATGAACCGCACACGGCTTTCCGCATCGCGCACCGCTGTCAGTACCCGGCCCAATTTGGATTGGGTCACGGCGCGCGCCAATACCAACGCTCCCAGCAGCACAGCCAACGTCACCCAATACAAGGTGGCCCTCGTACCCGGCGCTGTGATATCGAAACCGAGGATCCGTTTGAAATCGGTAAAACCGTTATTCCCGCCAAACCCCGTATCGTTGCGAAAGAACAGCAACATGGCAGCAAAAGTCAGCGCCTGGGTGATGATGGAAAAGTAAACGCCCTTGATGCGCGACCGAAACGCGAAATAGCCGAACAAAAATGCGAGCCCGCCCGGCACCAGCACCACCAGCAACATGGCATACCAGAAATGCTCGGTAAACGCCCAGTACCAGGGATAGTCCTTCCAGTTCAGGAACACCATGAAGTCAGGCACGTTGCTCTGATAGACCCCATCCTGACCTATGGCGCGCATCAAATACATGCCATGCGCATAACCGCCTAGCGCAAAAAACAATCCATGCCCTAATGACAGAATTCCGGCATAGCCCCACACCAGATCCAATGCCAACGCCGCCAAGGCATAGCACATGAACTTTCCCAGCAACGCCACGGCGTATGCCGAAACATGCAGCGCATGTCCCGCCGGAAACATCAGGTTCAGTAACGGCAATAGCGCCAGCACCATGGTGACCACCGCCAACGCGATCCACGCCTTGGGACTGAACAGCGGTCGGCGCAACGCGGCCGTGTATAACTCGCCGGCTCTCGAACTTGCAGAATTCATCCTTTGCTCCGATGCGTGAGTCATGGTGCGCCTCTGCCTGGCTCAGTAAAGTCAATAGTCAATCTGCGCTCCTGCCTCGCGGTGCAAACAAACCTTGCGGACGTTTCTGCACGAACAGCACAATCAGTACCAGAATCACAATCTTGGCCATGACCGCACCGGAATAAGGCTCGAGGAATTTCGTGACGGCTCCCAGTCCCAAGGCGGCCACCACTGTGCCGGCCAATTGACCCACGCCGCCCAACACCACCACCATGAAGGAATCGACGATATAGCCACGTCCCAGATCCGGTCCCACGTTACCCAGTTGAGACAAGGCAACACCGGCCAGCCCCGCGATTCCTGCCCCCAGGCCAAACGCCAACATATCCACGCGCCCTGTAGGCACGCCGACACAATCCGCCATGCGGCGATTCTGGGTGATGGCTCGCACAAACAAGCCCAGTCGCGTGTGATTCAACAAGGCCCAGACAAACGCCACGACCAGAATCGCAAAAACGATGATGGCGATACGGTTATAGGACAACACCAGACCGCCCAGCACTGTCACGCCGCCGCTCATCCATGACGGATTGCTGACCTCGACATTCTGCGCACCAAACAGCGTACGAACTGCCTGCATCAACATCAAGCTGATGCCCCACGTCGCCAACAAGGTCTCCAACGGCCGGCCATACAACCACCGTATCACTGTGCGTTCCAGCGCCATCCCCACTAACGCGGTCACCACAAAGGCCACAGGCATCGCCGCAATCACATAGGCGTCGAGCCATTGTGGAAACCAGGAACGAAACAATGCCTGCACGGCATACGTGACGTATGCACCTATCATCAACAGTTCGCCATGGGCCATATTGATGACGCCCATCAGGCCGAACGTAATGGCCAATCCCAACGCAGCGAGCAACAACACACTGCCCAAGCTCACGCCATAGAACAGATTCCCGATCCACTCCAGCATCGAGAGATGGCGTTCGATACGATGCAAAGCCGTTGTCGCAGCCGCTCGTACCTCAGTATCGGGCTCGGCATACACGCCCTGCGCATCCCGTTGCAACACGGCCTGCAGTGCTGGTCGGAATGCTGCATTACCGGTATTACCCAATGTCTCGGCCGCCTGAATGCGCAGCGCTGCGGTATCGCTCTTCAAATGCAGTGCGGCTACCGCAATCGCCAAGGCCTCTTTCACCTCTGCGTTTTGCTCATCGGCCAGCGCTTTTTCCAACGTGGGCAGGACTGCCACATCCGCGCCACGTTGCAGACCCCGAGCCGCGGCCAACCGCTGCGCAGGATCCGGTGCATGCAAGCGCGCCGCTGACAAAGCCGCTGCAATCGCACGACGCAGGCGATTATTCACGGACACCGTCTCGGCCTGCGCCGGCATGACGGAAACCGACGCCCCCGTTGCCGCGTCAACGGCCCCCGAAGAGGTTTCGACCAGAAACTGCGCCTCGGGGGTGACATACAAGCGATCATTCGCCAACGCATCGAGCACCACAGCGGCCTGGGGCGATGGCTCAGTCCCGAGACGTGCGATAGCCTCCAGCTTGGCATCGGTTTCATCGCCGGCCAAGGGCGCAAGCAGCGCCGGGCCCAGCCCAGTTGCACCGGCAGCCGGAATCCACGAGCCCGACATCCAGACCAGAACCAGACTGAGCAGGAACCGTATAAAAAGCGCGCTGCATCTCATCGTTTATCCCCGTCGGCTCACAGATTCTGCTTGCCTTCGTTGCCGGGGATGTAGGGGCTCCACGGTTGTGCGCGGATGGGGCCTTTACTCTTCCAGACGATGTTGAACTGACCATCAGCCTTGATCTCGCCGATATAAACCGGTTTGTGCAGATGATGATTGGTCTTGTCCATTTCAATCTTGAAGCCGTCCGGCGCATCAAAGGTCTGACCCGCCATGGCGTTGATCACAGGATCCACATCGATTGTTCCTGCCTTCTCCACCGCCTGTTTCCACATATGGATGCCGATATACGTGGCCTCCATCGGATCATTGGTCACGACGGTATTGGCATTGGGCAGATTCTTCGCTTTGGCGTAGGCCTTCCATTTTTCGATGAAACTGGCATTGACCGGATTCTTGATGGACTCGAAATAATTCCACGCGGCCAAGTGCCCGACCAACGGTTTGGTATCGACACCACGCAGCTCCTCTTCGCCTACCGAGAACGCGACGACAGGCACATCAGTCGCCTTCAGGCCGGCATTACCCAATTCTTTATAGAACGGGACATTGGAGTCTCCGTTAATGGTCGACACCACTGCAGTGCGCCCCCCTGTCGAGAAACGCTTGATGTCCGCCACAATGGTTTGATAATCGGAATGCCCAAATGGCGTGTAGACCTCTTGGATATCTTCATCCTTCACACCTTTGGAATGCAGAAACGCGCGCAGGATTTTGTTGGTCGTGCGCGGATAGACATAATCCGTGCCCAGCAGCACAAAGCGCTTGGCGCCGCCGCCGTCTTCGCTCATCAGATATTCCACGGCAGGAATGGCTTGCTGGTTGGGCGCGGCACCGGTATAGAACACGTTCTTTTCCAGTTCCTCGCCTTCGTATTGCACGGGGTAGAACAGCAAGCCATTCAGCTCCTTGAACACCGGCAATACGGATTTGCGCGACACCGATGTCCAGCATCCGAACACCGCAGCGACCTTGTCTTGCGTGAGCAACTGACGCGCCTTTTCAGCAAACAGCGGCCAGTTCGAAGCAGGGTCCACCACCACGGGCTCCAGCTTTTTACCCAATACACCGCCCTGCGCATTGATTTCTTCAATAGCCATCAAGGCGACGTCTTTCAACGACGTCTCGGAAATCGCCATGGTGCCGGACAGGGAATGCAAGATGCCTACTTTTATCGTGTCCGCGGCCCACACCGAGGGCATCCAGCCAGTCATGGCCAACACGCTGGCAGCGGTCAATTGCTTCAGTACAAGTCTGCGTTTCATCGTTCGGATCCTTTTCTTTAAACCGGACTAGCCGGCGTAATCTGCCTGTGCAACGAACAAAACCCTCACACCTCGCCCTCGGCTTGCAGTCAGCTTCGCGGCGAATTCTCGAAAGAACGTTCGCCTTGGCAATAAGCGCATCGTGACTCAAGCAATTCCTATGCCAATTCAAATGAGGGGGTGTACTGCGGAGGCAGCCCAACGATGCAGCCATCAGGCCGTCGAGCCATATGACCTGTAGATCAACGTAGTCACCGCGATCTGGCAGTGCCCATTCCGAAATGCACGAACACATAAAAATGCGCAACAACGGTGCATCGATGCGCGATAAGAGTGCGTTCGCACCGATGTCATGCACCAGGCAATTCTTGTTGCCCCAATCCCCTCGCACCAGCTCAATCGACCAGAACCCGCGCCACTATTGGCTCTACAACCGATTCTCGATAACTGGCACGTTGATTGCTTGATGTGAAGTACTTGTATACCCACGAGGATTCCGGGATGGACCCCAACGCTGTCATCGATCAACCTAAAGGCTGGACACTGGCCGAATGGCAAGCCGCCTATCGCATACATGGCGCTCGACCCGCTGAACTGCTGGACAAACTCATCGCGGATCTTGATCCAGCCGACCCTGCCTGGATTTGCTGCGCCGACAGCGTTCGACTGAATACCCAGCTGGATGCGCTCGCCCAGCGACTGGCGGCAGTCAACGGAGATCTGACTCGCCTGCCGCTCTATGGTGTGCCGTTTGCCATCAAAGACAATATCGATGCCGCGGGTTGGCCCACCACTGCCGCCTGCCCCGCCTATGCCTACACTGCCTCGGAAGACGCCGAGATCGTGCGGCGCTTACGCGCCGCCGGCGCTATTCTGATCGGCAAAACAAACCTCGATCAATTCGCGACAGGACTGGTCGGCACACGCTCACCACATGGCGCTGTGCCAAACACGTTTGATGCGGCCTATGTCAGCGGCGGTTCCAGTTCAGGCTCGGCCAGTGTCGTCGCGCGCGGTCTGGCGGTTTTCTCGCTCGGCACTGACACAGCAGGGTCCGGCCGCGTTCCGGCGGGCTTTAACAACATCGTCGGCCTCAAGCCCACAAAAGGCTGGTTCAGCACACGCGGCGTCGTACCGGCTTGCCGCACGCTGGACTGCGTGTCGATCTTCGCTCTGACCGTGGACGACGCGGACAGCATCGCGACCATCGCCGGTGGCTACGATACGCAGGATCCGTACTCGCGCCCTGCGCCGGCCATGCCAGCCCATCTGGCACGCCAACCACGGCTCGCCATACCCGCCCAGCTCGAGTTCTATGGTGATGCTCACGCGCAGACCGCTTATGAAGAGGCGTTGCAGGCGCTGCGCGACATGGGCGCCACACTGGAACCTATCGACTATTCCGCCTTTCGGGAACTGGCCGAACTGCTATACCAAGGTCCTTGGGTCGCCGAGCGCTACGCCGCCATACGCGAACTATACGAACGCGCGCCCGACGAGATCGACCCCGTTGTACGCAGCATTATCGGACAAGCCGCCCGTTACAGCGCAGTCGACACGTTCGAAGCCGAATACCGCCGCGCGGCGTTGACACGCGTGATTCAGCAAGCTTTGTCCGGCTTCGACGCGTTGGTCGTGCCTACGGCTCCTTCCATCTATACCATCGCACAACTGCGCGAGGACCCGATTGCGTTGAACACCCGGCTGGGGACTTATACCAATTTCACCAATCTGGCAGATCTGTCCGCGCTGGCAGTGCCCGCAGGGTTGCGCGCAGACGGTTTGCCATGCGGCATCACATTGATCGGACTGGCTTGGCAGGATCGCATCCTCGCCGAGCTGGGCCGTCGCTGGGAATACAGGCAGTCTGGCACCCTGGGCGCGACCGGACGGTTCAAATCGAAAGACGCGCCGGCCGCGGCCAGCGCCCCTACCGGCGCGCCTCAGACAGTAACGGTGGCTGTCGTCGGCGCGCATCTACGTGGCATGCCGCTGAATCATCAACTGACCTCACGTCACGCACGATTTGTCGAGGCCACACACAGCGCCCCCACATACCGCCTCTATGCCCTGGCCAACAGCACGCCAGCCAAGCCCGGCATGGCGCGCGTCAGCGACGGCGCCGCTATTGCTCTGGAAATCTGGGAACTATCACACACGGCATTTGGTGAGTTCGTGGCGGAAATCCCGGCACCGCTAGGCATAGGCACGCTCGAGCTCGCAGACGGACGTCTCGTCAAAGGGTTCATCTGCGAGCCATGCGGCATCGCCGGCGCGCGCGATATCACCGAGTTCGGAGGTTGGCGCGCCTATCTGGATCATCTGAAAAACACCGCCACGCAGTAAAACGCGCATCGCGGCGTCGACGGGTGCGAAGGCCCATCGCTCAGCAGTACTCCAAGGGGAAAAACCAATATGTTCCATACTGTACTCATTGCTAACCGCGGCGAGATCGCCGTACGGGCCATCCGCACACTGAAGCGTTTGGGCATCAAAAGCGTTGCCGTTTACTCTGACGCGGATCGCAATGCTGCCCATGTCCGCGATGCCGATGTCGCCATCGCACTAGGCGGGGATAAGGCCTCCGATAGTTATCTGCGTATCGACCGTATTCTGGAGGCAGCGCAAACCACCGGTGCACAAGCCATCTTTCCGGGCTATGGGTTCCTTTCCGAGAGCGCAGAGTTCGCTGAGGCGTGCGACACCGCCGGCATCGCATTCATCGGCCCGACGGCAACACAATTGCGCGAGTTCGGATTGAAACACCGCGCGCGCGAACTCGCCGCGGCCGCCCGCGTCCCCATGACACCAGGCACGGGGCTGCTGAGTGATGTCACCGAAGCCTTGGCCAAAGCAGAGGATATCGGTTATCCCGTCATGCTGAAGAGCACCGCCGGCGGTGGCGGCATCGGCCTGTCACGTTGCGCCAACGCCGACGAATTGGCCACCGCCTATAGCGCGGTACAGCATCAGGGGCAGACTTTTTTTCGCGATAGCGGCGCCTTTCTGGAACGCTATGTCGACCAGGCACGCCACATCGAAGTCCAGATCTTCGGGGATGGTCTTGGCAGGGTCGTAGCCCTCGGCGAGCGTGATTGCTCCATCCAACGCCGCAACCAAAAGGTCATCGAAGAAACACCTGCGCCAGGTCTGCCCTCGGCCACGCGAGAGGCCTTGTTGCGTGCAGCCGTCATGCTGGGCGAATCAGTGTCCTATCGTTCCGCCGGTACGGTCGAATTCATTTACGACAGTGCCCGTGATGCGTTCTACTTTCTGGAGGTCAACACTCGCCTGCAGGTCGAACATCCGGTCACCGAGGCCGTCACGGGCCTGGACCTGATCGAATGCATGCTGCGCGTCGCGGCAGGAGATACGTTGGATTGGGTGGCCTTGCAACGCCCGCCCTCAGGCGCCGCGATCGAGGTCCGCCTCTACGCCGAGGATCCCGTTCGTGATTTCCAACCGTCGCCGGGAGTACTGACGCATGTCTCATTTCCGGATGGGGCGCGCGTGGATGGCTGGGTGGAAACGGGTACAGAGGTCGCGTCTTTCTATGATCCCATGCTGGCCAAGCTGATCGTGCATGGCGCCAATCGCATCGAGGCACTCGGAAAACTGCGCGATGCGCTTGCGAATACGCAATTGCATGGCATCGCCACGAACCTGGAGTTTCTGCGTCAAATCGCGGCAGACCCCCGTTTTGAAACGGGTGCGCTCTCCACGCGATTCTTAGATAACTTTGATTTTCAACCCGCCGCCATCGAGATCCTGGAAGCCGGCACCTATACCAGCGTCCAGGACTATCCTGGACGGATGGGTTACTGGAATATAGGTGTACCCCCCTCCGGCCCGATGGACGACTACGCATTCCAGTTGGCCAACCGCATCGTCGGTAACGCTCCCGAGGCGGCGGGCCTGGAATGCACGCTGATCGGCCCCAGTCTGAAATTTCACACCGATGCGGTCATCGCGCTGACCGGCGCAAAGATGGATGCATGGCTGGATGATCAGCCTGCCGCCATGTGGCAACCGCTGCATGTACGCGCGGGCCAGGTCCTCGTCACGGGCCGCGCGCTTTCTGGTTGCCGCAGCTATCTGGCCGTCCGCAATGGTTTGGACGTGCCTTCCTATCTGGGCAGCCGCTCCACCTTTGCGCTAGGCCAGTTTGGCGGTCACGCGGGCCGTTGCCTGCGCGTGGGAGACATGTTGCCCATAGCCCAGCCGGAACTGCCTGCCAGCCTGACGCCAGCGCCCAACGCAACGCCGTCTGCGCTTGATCCGGCGCTGATCCCTGACTATCCCTCGCAATGGCAAATCGGTGTACTGCTCGGACCACATGGCGCCCCGGATTTCTTTACCCCAGAATCCATAACGGAACTCTTTGCCGCCGATTGGGAGGTGCACTACAACTCCAATCGACTCGGCGTACGCCTGCTCGGCCCAAAGCCCGCTTGGACCCGGCAAGACGGGGGCGAAGCCGGCCTGCACCCCTCCAACATTCACGATTGTGAATACGCGATTGGCAGCGTCAACTTCACCGGAGACAGTCCTGTCATTCTGACCCGCGATGGCCCCAGCCTCGGAGGATTCGTGTGTCCTGTCACCATTGCCAAAGCCGAGCTATGGAAGGTCGGTCAAGTCCGCCCGGGTGATCGCATTCGCTTCACCCCATTGACGATCGAGGATGCTCTGGCGTTACAGGCGCAGCAAGAGACTGCGATCGCAACGTTGGCAGCCAGCACACCCGCCGCCCCACTCATTAGCGAGAGCCGTCAATCGGCATCGCCATCGGCAGCGCACCCAATGACGACGGCTTTGACATCCTCGTCATCACCAGATTTGCCAGGCGATTCGTCGCCCATTCTGGTTCGGTTGCCCGCCAACGACTCCCGGCCGCTCATCACTTATCGGCAAGCCGGCGACAGCTATCTGTTGCTGGAATACGGCGACAACATTCTGGATCTGGCGCTGCGCATGCGCGTGCACCTGTTGATGCAGGCTCTCACCGAAACCCCCGTTACAGGGATCCTGGAGTTTTCGCCCGGCGTGCGCTCGCTGCAAATCCGGTACGACAGCCACCTGATCAGCCAACAGGCATTGATCGAGCGGCTGCTGCGGATCGAAGACACGCTGCCCGATGTCTCTACCCTGAAGATCCCGACACGTGTGGTCTATCTGCCGATGGCCTTCGAGGACAGCGCCACCTTGGGCGCCGTGCAGCGCTATCAAGAAACGGTACGCGCCAATGCACCGTGGCTGCCAAACAATGTGGACTTCATTCAACGTATCAACGGGCTGGACTCACGCGAGGACGTACGCCGTATAGTCTTCGACGCCAGCTACCTCATCCTGGGCTTGGGCGATGTCTACTTGGGCGCCCCCTGCGCAGTGCCCATCGATCCGCGGCACCGTCTATTGACTTCGAAATACAACCCGGCCCGCACCTTTACCGCCGAAGGCACCGTAGGCATCGGTGGCGTGTACATGTGCATCTACGGCATGGATTCCCCCGGTGGTTATCAACTCGTCGGTCGCACACTACCTATCTGGAACAAATTCCTGAAAAACCCCGTATTCCAGAATGGTGAGCCGTGGTTGTTGCGATTCTTCGATCAAGTGCGCTTTTATCCGGTTTCCGAGGACGAGCTAACCGTGCTACGCGAGGACTTCCGCGAGGGCCGCGCCACACTGCGCATCGAGGAAGAGGATTTCGATTTCGCCGCACATCAGCGCTTTCTGGCTGAACATGCGGCCGACATCAAGGCCTTTAAAGCGACACAGCAGGCAGCATTTGAATCTGAAGTCGCACTCTGGCAAGCAGAAGAGTCCATCACCGTCGAACACGAGGTCACGGACGACGCCGCTCTGGCGCTGTCTGATACCGAACGCGCCGTCTCGGCCGATCTGTGCGGCAACGTGTGGAAAATCCCCGTCAGTGTGGGTCAATACGTAGAGGCCGGTGACACACTCGTCATCGTCGAGGCCATGAAAATGGAGCTATCGATCAAGGCGGCGTTCAACGGCACGGTCACCGCCATACGTTGCACACAAGGCAAGCCCGTCAATAGCGGCGATATGCTGCTGGTCATTGATACCGAAGCCGTCCCAGCCATCGCGGCAGAAGACGGCAATACCGTCGACGGCGAAATCCAGTATGTGGCCCCCTGATATGCGACTGAGCCTGACCACGCTTTCCCATGCCGCTGCTGGCAACCCTTCCGGCATCACACTCGCCGGGCAAGCCTACGAACTCATCAAGCGCGATATCTTCGAGTTCCGTCTTTTGCCCGGGGATGAATTCACGGAAAGTGATCTGGTTGCACGTCTCGGCGTCAGCCGGACCCCCGTGCGGCAAGCGCTTTATCGGCTCGAACGCGAAGGCTTCGTCCTGCTGCGCCAACGCAGCGGCTGGCGCGTACATCCGTTTGATTTCGAGCGCTTCGAAGCGCTGTACGATGTGCGCATCGTGCTTGAGCAAGCCGCTGTCACGCGTCTGTGCGGTCTGCAGGACATGGGCAGCAACGGCGAACTCTCCGCGCTCAAGCAATTCTGGCTGGTGCCGCCCGATGAGCGCTTGCGTAACGGCAAGCAGGTCGCCGAACGGGACGAAGCCTTTCATTGTTCTTTGGTTGCCGCGGCCGGCAATCCGGAGATGGCCAATATCCACCGCGACGTCACCGAAAAAATCCGCATCATTCGCCAACTGGATTTCACCAAGGACTATCGCGTCGACGCGACTTATCAGGAACACGGCGCCATTCTTCGCGCCATCCTCGCGCGCAGAACCGACGAAGCCATACGCATGCTGAAATCCCATATCGAGATCAGCAAAGCCGAGGTTCGGAAAATCACGCTGCACCGCCTCCAGGCAGCTCGCCAAGCGTTGATTTGAGGTGGCAGGATACCGGTTGCATGGTATCCCTGCGCGGCATGTGTAACCACACACCTCGCCGGTATGGCGCAGCGGCGCAGCATACCCTCCCCATTCAGGTTTGTGGCAAAATTTCCAAGCGCTCCTTTGTCACCTGATCTGCCATGTCTACTTCCCCCGCCGTGTTCCCCTACGACTATGCCCGTGTCGAACAGGCTGTCGCTGCGTATATCCCGCAATGGCGCAACATGGCCTTCGACGCGATCGTGGCGATCGCACGAGGTGGCTTGGCGCCCGCACTCGTGGCCAGCACCGCATTGGATCTGCCCATGTACGCGCTCTCATACGATCGCCGAACGCGCGACGTTTCCTGGTTCACGTCGCAGACTCCACCCGCCGGCGCTCATGTGCTGCTGATCGAAGACATCGCCGGACGTGGCACCACACTGTCGGACAGTATCGATTTTCTGTCGAGCGCCGGATACCAATTGCATGTCTTCACGCTCGCTCACGACGAGCAATCGCGGATACGGCCCGATTTCGGTTTCAAGATCCCCGACGGTTTTCGCGCGTGGTTTCCCTGGGAACGCGAATCCATCACGCCCGCGTATGGCGCCACTGGAAACCTGCCTGATCGGGCCGCCGATGCTTATGCGTCCTGGGCTATCGATCTCGATGGCATCCTGTTGCCAGACGTTCCCGCTCATGTATACGAATCCGATCTCGCAGGCGCACTATCGCAGCGCGACGCACTCGCGCCCAGCGCGATCCTGCCGGGGCGGGATTTACGCCACCTCCCGATCATCACGGGGCGCCCCGAAAAAGACCGCGCACGTACCCAAGGATGGCTGGATCGCCATGGTTTTCATGGCCCGCTCGCCATGCGTGACGAGACCCGATATCGCCCCGAACAGACCGCACAGCACAAGGCCCAGGCGCTCATGGCGGGCTATCACACACACTACATCGAAAGCGAGCTTGCCCAGGCTGTAGAGATCGCGCGCCTCGTTCCCGTAGCGCGCGTATATTGGTGGAACGGCCAGACCGCGCTATCCATTTATGCCAGCCAGGCCGATGAACTGAGCCCGCTCGCGATTGCGCCTGCGGCCGCATGATGGCCAACTGCCGCCGGGGCAAACGATGGTCGCAGCGCGATAGCTGAACGCTTCTGCTATGAACGCCCGGCGCGGGACATGCATTGCTTCCAACGGTCGTAAACACGATTGGCGAACCAGGCGGTGGTCAAGTTTCGAGTGATCTTGGGGCTTTCCAATTTGATGCCGGGCAACACCGCGCGTGGCAACGGTTTCCCAGCATCCCGGTCCGCCAACTCGAATACCCGTTCGTAGAGATCGGTTTCCTCGAACTCGAGGGTGTCTCCCTTTTCGAGTTCAGGGCGAATCCGAGTTTCGTTAATATCCAATTGGCGTCTGATCGCGCGTACCGCGCGCTCGGTTTGACCAGGATCGATCGCGCCGTGTATCAACAGATCGCCATCCAACGCCAGGTCGATACCTGACAAGCGGCCCACCGCTGCCTGAAAAGCCGCGTTTCGACTGGCATACCAGCCCGCATTGAAATCGGCAAAGCGATACAGCACCGAGTCGTAATGCGCGGGATATCCTAACAAATGCGCAATCCCGAAGTACATTCCGCCCCGCCGAGTAAATACCTCGTTTCGAATTGAGTGCTCAACGGTGTAGGGGTAGTCCTGCGCGTGCGTCTGTGCAAATTCGATACTCACCTGCATGGGCCCGCCCGTGTGTACAGGATTCAGGCCGCCAAACAATTGGCGCCCCATCGGAACCATGCCTATGAAATCATCAAAGATTTCGCTCAGTTGTTTTTCAGTGCGTACCGTATCGAGGCGCTGTTTGTACGTTTTTCCTGTTGGGGATTTCAGCCCTAATGCCGCGTTGACCAGAAAATCGGGCAGATGCATGGCTTGGGTGCGGCGCTCGATTTCCCGCTTGGCGATATTAGGCAGGTCTGGCACCGCGGGATCAGCCTGAAATGTCGATTCCTGCGCCGTCACTGCCACAACGGCGCACAGATTCTCCGGGCTCGAATCCAGCCCTTGCGCAGTAAAGGAAACGGCGATATCCCGCGCCCAACCTGCGCGGTCAGATAGTTGAGTCGGCAGCATCCGCAGAAGATCAGCATTTACGTCACTGGTACTGCGCGGAGTGGATTTAAAGCCTTGAGTGGCGCATCCTGCCGCAGAGATCAGCAGGGCGGCTCCAAAAAAAACACGCATCAGGCCACGCCAGCGCCTGGCTTCGAGCACGAACGAAAAACGGTGCATATCAGTAGCAATCCATCCGAAAGGGACTGGGTAGATGTATCCAATCGGAATATTACGCTGACATCGCTCCTATTCAGCAGAACGGCTGGAAATCAGTCCGAGCCCCCCGGCACTGTACTCATCGCCGTTCGATGACATTGCTTTTATTGCATCTCATAATGTGGCGATCGGGGACCATACAGCATGCCACCGGGTTGGCCTGCACTAAGCAGTTGATTGTCTGCCATCCCGGCAACGTCATAGCTGCGATCGGATAGTGTGTTGACGACCTGATCGACGACGGCCTGTACCAACATGCCGATTATTCCGCCACCGCTATTGTTATTGCTGTGCACGAGCGTCCTGGACCCCTGCCACAATTTTGTCCCGCTACGCAAATCAATCAACGTTGCGTCCAATTCGACAGTGGTCGTGCTGGCCAACACCTGGTAGCTGGATCCATATTGCTTGACTGTCATATACAACGCGGCGTCGGCGCCGAATATATCCCTGAGCTTGTCCGCCGGTAACCCGTGTATATCGTCGGCAGTAGCCACGCCATTCTGTCTGAACGTTTCCTCCATCACGGCGACGGGCACCACGTAATAACCAGACTCTGCCAGTGGAAACGTCGCCTGTGCCAACACGGCAGCAGATGCGGCAGGTTCGACTGACATATTCAGCACGGGCAAAACCAGGATCGACGCTGGCTTGCTTTCGCGAAATGCCGCGTAGTCCACATTGCTCTGTGGCGCGGCACAAGCCGAAAGCATCAAAGCCATCCCGCAGGCAAGCCCGCGCAATAGACCTGTCATCATCGTCAGGCTCCTTCTTTTTTGAGGTTTTTCAGTTCTGACGTTCCGCCGTTCGGGTCTGTGTCGTTTGACCCGGACTCATCCGTCTGTGGCACTGCCGAGGCCGGTGACAGGTTCTTCATCAGAAAATCCATAAACGAGGTCGACTCAGGAAACGCAAGTTTTTCTCCTTGGAGCTGTTCCACCGCCTTGCTGTCCTCACCGAGTTTTAGATACAGCAAGCCCAGGTGAGCACGGAAGCCCGGAGGCAACGCCGTATTCGATGAGCGAGCCGTCTCGACGTTCAGCTCCATATCTTGGGCCTGGGCAGCGTAGTCCACGCCGTCATCATTCAGATAGGCGTACACGGCGGGCTGATAGCTTTTCCAGTTGTACATGTGCTTGGGAGCTTGCACACATGCCGCCAACACCCCAGCCGCTACACAGGCAGCCGAGAGGCGAACGCTTATCTGCAATAGACGTACCGATCCCGGGGCGTGACACCAAACCCTGCTCAATTGATTCAGCATGATTGCCTCGACGATCAGTGTTTAGAGGGCTGCCACGCCCCTTGCTCAATGCCGGACACGAGTTTGTTGACGGCCTCTCGTATGGCCAGATCGAGGACTTTTCCGTTGAGGGTGGAGTCGTAGCCGGCGGTGCCGCCAAAGCCGATGATTTCGCGATTCGACAAGCGATACTCGCCTGCGCCGGCGGCGGAATAGACGACCTCCGATGTCGTGACATCCACCACATTGAGATCGACTTTGGCATAGGCCACCTGCTCTTTACCACGCCCGAGGATGCCAAAGAACTGATGATCGCCGATCACCTTCCGGCCAAATGCAGTCACATCGCCAGTGACCACATAACGCGCACCCTTGATACGGTTCGCTTGCTTGTTGAACGCGGCCTCTTGTGTGATTTCGCTGAGATTTTCGCGATCCATCACCTGGAACCGTCCCGTCTGCTGCAAATGACTGATCAAAATCGTCTTGGCCTGACCGCCGAGACGATCCACGCCATCCGAAAACACACCACGCAAATAATCGCTGCGATTATCGAATTTGCCGACCGAGATCGGATTGCGCACGCCCTGATATGGGGTTCCGGCAGAAGTGACCGTTGGGACGACGACAGCTTGTGAACGCTCAGTCGCACAACCGGCGGCCAAGACGGAAGCGAACGCAGCAATGCTGATGAATCTGATCTTACGGAACATTTTTTTCCTTGTGATGCCCGAGCACGCATGCGACCCGATGCATTGCACATTCCGATAGCACACCATCATGCATTGACGCGTATCGCCTCAATGCACGTGTCTATCGAAAATGTGGCCGTTGTGATTAATGTCCGTATAGGTGACGAAGCGCCGACTATAGTTCCACGTCATTCGTTATTGAATTTCGAGCCACGTGTGTGGCCA
Source organism: Bordetella muralis (assembly GCF_054781015.1). Taxonomy (NCBI): domain Bacteria; kingdom Pseudomonadati; phylum Pseudomonadota; class Betaproteobacteria; order Burkholderiales; family Alcaligenaceae; genus Bordetella; species Bordetella muralis. The sequence goes on from NZ_BAAGVF010000008.1 coordinate 937,071, forward strand.
TATATATAGAAGTGGAAACGCTCACCGCGCAGAAGAATCGCGGTTAAAAAAACGCCAAACAATATCGGGTTTCTCTGAATTTACAGAGATAACTTTACGAAGTCCTGAAATCCGAGTTATCGACTCAGGATTGCAATTTAAAGTTGCACTGAGGGCGCATAATGCAAAGATCAGTGTCCTCTACTACCAAACAGAGGAATGGTCATCTGCCATCGCTGATGCTGTCTCAAGCTCGTAGCCGTGTTTTCAAGAATGCATGTTCTCCGCCTGATCGAGACAGCAGATGTAAACCTCGGAGAGTCCCAATGACAGAAGAAATCCGGCCTCGCAGACGTTTCCTGCAGCAGGCTATCGCGCTTGTTCCCGCATCCACCTTGGCCACCACTGTCGCCGTCACGCAAACGGCGCAGGCCAGCGAAGCCGAAAGCGGCTCGGCGAAAAAAGCATACAGCCCTACCTATTTCACTCAAGACGAGTGGGCATTCATCAACGCCGCAGTCGATCACCTGATCCCGGCAGATGATCTCGGTCCCGGCGCTATTGCTGCGGGAGTCCCCGAATTCATCGACCGACAGATGGAAACTCCCTTCGGTCACGGCAAACTCTGGTACATGCAAGGTCCGTTTCATCCCGATGTGGACCCCACTTACGGCTACCAGCTGAATGTGCCGCCGCGCGACATGTACCGCCACGGCATCGCATCCTGTAATGAGTATTGCCAAAAACAATTCGGCAAAGCCTACGCCGGCCTGGACAAGAGCACACAGGAACAAGTCCTCAAGGACCTGGAAACCGGCAAGATCAAGTTTGAAAAAGTCCCGGCCAAGACGTTCTTCAGCTTCTTGTGGGCCAACACCAAAGAAGGCTTTTTCGCCGATCCGCAATATGGCGGCAACAAGGGCATGGTGGGCTGGAAGATGATCGGTTTCCCCGGTGCACGCGGTGAATTCATGGACTGGCCTGCCCAGGGCAATGTGAAGTATCCGTACGGCCCTGTTTCTATCTCTGGCGAAAAGGCTTGAGCACCATGGCATCAATCAAGAAAGAAAAAGTAGACGTGGTGTTGGTCGGTTTCGGCTGGACAGGCGCCATCATGGGCCAAGAGCTCACTAATGACGGTTTGAAAGTGCTGGCGTTGGAACGCGGCCCCATGCAGGACACGCCCAACGACGCAGAGTATCCAAAAGTCCTGGACGAACTGGCGTATTCAGTACGCGGCAAGCTATTCCAGGATCTGTCCAAGGAGACTGTGACGGTCCGCCACAGTCTGGGCGAAACCGCAGTGCCCTATCGTCAACACGGCTCGTTCCTGTTGGGCAATGGCGTGGGCGGCGCAGGTTTCCACTGGAACGGTATGCACTACCGCAACCTGCCGGAAGAGCTCGTTCTGCGCACGCGCACCGAAGAACGCTACGGTAAAGACTTCATCCCGAAAGACATGACGCTGCAAGACCACGGCGTCACGTACGACGACCTGGAGCCACACTACGACTTCTTCGAAAAGGTCTGCGGCACCTCGGGCAAGGCCGGCAACATCAACGGCAAAATTCAGGAGAGCGGCAATCCGCTGGAAGGCCCGCGCACGGATGAATTCCCGCTGCCGCCGCTGCAGCAGACCTACGCGCAATCGCTTTTTGAAAAAGCCGCACGCGACGTCGGTTACCATCCCTTTGCTGCCCCTGCCTCCAACGCGTCCGGTCCCTATACCAACCCGTACGGCGTGCGCCTGGGGCCTTGTAATTTCTGCGGTTTCTGCGAAAACTACGGCTGCTTCATGTACTCGAAGGCATCGCCCCAGACGACGATCCTGCCGGTACTGCTGAAAAAATCCAACTTTGAATTGCGCACGAATGCGTATGTGACCAAGGTCAACGTAGACAAATCCGGCAAGATGGCTACCGGCGTCACCTATGTGGATGCACAAGGCCGCGAAGTCGAACAGCCCGCCGATCTGGTCATTCTGTGCGCGTTCCAGACGCACAACACGCGATTGATGCTGCTATCGGGTATCGGTACCCCTTACGACCCTGCAACGGGCGAAGGCGTCGTAGGCAAGAACCTCGCCTATCAAATGAACGGCGGCGTTCGCATCATCATGCCCAAAGGGAATTACTTCAACCCATTCGAAGGCGCAGGCGCCAGCGCATGGGCCTTTGATGATCTGAATGCCGATCAATTCGATCACGCACCGCTGGGTTTTATCGGCGGCGCGGTTGTCCGCCAAGCCACCACCGGCGGACGCCCCATCAAACAAGCATCGCCCCTGCCGGGCTCGCCCACGTGGGGTTCGGGCTGGAAAGCAGGCATGGCAGATGCCTATCAGCGTTCCTTCAACATCGGCATGTCCGGTTCGGTGATGCCTTACCGCGACGCCTATATGTCGTTGGACCCGACCTACAAAGATTCGCATGGCCTGCCGCTGCTGCGCATGACCTTCGATTGGCACGACAACGAGTACAAGATGCTCGACTATGTCGGCAGCCAGGTCGAAAAGGTCGCCAAGGCCATGAATCCGGAGAAGTACGTGGTCAACGTGCGCAAACCCGGTTCGCACTGGGATACGCGCGTGTATCAAAGTACTCACTTGACCGGTGGCACCATCATGGGCACCAGCCCGCAGGACAGCGTGCTCAACCGCTATCTGCAAAGCTGGGATGTGCCCAACCTGTTCGTCATGGGCGCAAGCACCTTTCCCTACAACATGGGCTACAACCCCACCGGCCTGGTCGGCGCACTGGCCTACTGGTCCCTCAAGGCCATCCGCGAACAGTACATGAAGAACCAGGGCCGCCCCTTGGTGCAGGCATAAGAGGACGGTGAAGATGAACATACTTAAACACACCCTCGCCGCCCTGCTCGCGCTGACAGCCAGTTCTGCATGGGCCGCCGATACAGCGGATCAACAGCTCATCAAGCAAGGTGAATACCTGTCGCGCGCAGGCGACTGTATTGCCTGCCACACGGCACAGGGCGGTAAACCCTTTGCAGGCGGCTTGGGCATCGACTCGCCGTTGGGGATGATCTACTCCACCAACATCACGCCCGACAAGGAAACCGGTATCGGCGAGTACACGCTGGAAGATTTCGACCAGGCAGTGCGCCATGGCGTCGCCAAAGATGGCCACTCACTGTATCCGGCCATGCCTTACACCGCCTACGCAAAAGTCTCGCCTGATGATGTCAAGGCCCTCTACGCCTATTTCATGCATGGCGTAGAGCCCGTCAACCAAGCCAACAAAGACACCGACATCGTCTGGCCGCTGTCCATGCGCTGGCCCCTGGGCATCTGGCGCTGGATGTTCTCGCCGGATGCCGTCGAGGCTGCCGCTGCACCTGCAACGGCTCCTGCCGATGCAGGGCAAGCTGAAGTCCTGCGCGGCAAGTATCTGGTCGAAGGCCTGGGCCACTGCAGCACCTGTCACACGCCGCGTGGCGTAGCGTTGCAGGAAAAAGCGCTCACTGATGCCGACGGAACAGAGTTTCTGTCAGGTGGCGTCGTCGAGGGCTGGCTGGCCAAGAACCTGCGTGGCGACGCCACGGACGGTCTGGGCGGTTGGTCCAAAGAAGACATCGTGGCCTTTCTCAAGGGGGGCATGAACCAGCACTCCGCGACGTTTGGCGGCATGTCGCAAGTCGTAGCCGACAGTACCCAGCATCTAAACGATGCGGATCTGAATGCCATTGCGGCCTACCTGAAGACGCTCTCGCCGGTGAACAAGGATGCGACGCAGCCCTTGGCCTATGACGAAGCGGCCTCAGTGGCGTTCCGTTCAGGCAAAGCCAACAGCGAAGGCGCGCTGGACTTCCTGAACAACTGCGCAGCCTGCCACCGCACGACCGGCAAAGGCTATGAGCAGACCTTCCCGCAATTGGCGTTGAGCTCGACCGTGAATTCGGACGATCCAACCTCCCTGATCCACATCGTGCTCAAAGGTGCGCAATTGCCGGGTACGACAGCTGCGCCAACGCAGTACGGCATGCCGGCCTTTGATTGGCGCTTGACCGACAAAGAAGTGGCATCGGTGCTCACCTTTGTACGTTCCAGCTGGGGCAATAAAGCGCCTGCTGTGACGGCTGATCAAGTGGCCAAGGTGCGTGAGGAAGTGGGTGCAAAGCCGCAGCCAGTTCGTTAACACACGCTGACGCTGCACTAATAAAGCGCGCCGGGTTATCTCGGCACGCTTTTTTTGCGATGACTTACCAGTAGGCAAGACTATCGTTGGAGAATCGTCTGAATCAATTAACGCATCAAGCCTCAATCACTTCCCGCGCACACCGCAACAGCGTCTGCACCCAATGTCCCCGTGGGGATTGATGACGCCATAACAACCCCAGCTCACGCGCGGGCAACGGCGCCCCGTCCTCAGGTACCGATACCGCCGGCACGGCCAATTTGCACAGGTCCGGCCCCTCCAGACCCCGGCCGATATCAGGCACCAAGCCCACCCCCAGTCCGCGTTGCACCAATAGCGCGATGGCCATGATGGAGTTCAGCTCCACCCGCTCATGCGGCTGTATTCGTTGGGCCTGTAAATAGCGATCAGCCAAACTTCCCCCCGCCAATTGCCGGTCGTAACGCACCAACGGCTGGGTACGCAGTAATTCCAACGGATCGCGTTGTGCATCGTGCGCGTGCGCCAACACAACCAACGGTTCTTGACGCAGAGATGCCCAGCACACCGTCTTGGGCAGCTCAAAAGGCAGCTTCAAACACAAGGCCGCGTCGAGCTCGAATTGCGTCAGCGCCCCATACAAGGCAGGCGTAATCGCGCTGCGCAGTGCAATGCGCACACCTGGGTAATGCTTGGCAAAGGACTGCAGGATATCCGGTAAAAAACTATGTAATGCCGTATTGACCGTGCCCAGCCGCAACTCGCCCTCGTCCTCGTCGGTGGCAACCCAATCCCGCAAGGCATCGGCATCCTGCACCAGGATGCGGCCTCGCTCCAGCAGGCGTTGCCCGGCAGCAGTCGGTTGCACGCTGCGGCCTTGCCGCACCAGCAGCGACGCGCCCAGCTCGCGTTCAAGCGTGCGCATCTGTTGTGCAATCGCAGCCGGGCTCACATCCAGCTGACGAGCCGCTTCGGACATGGAGCCCAAGTCGACGACTTTCAGAAAATTATGTAGGTAACGGATATCCATGAGCCTGCATTTTCTTTTAATTGATGAAAGCAATACGTACTGTATTCAGATGGCCCGCAACAGCGACAATACCAGTGAATCCAATTATTCCAATCCAGGAGACACCATGCATTCGCCCATCCTGCGTTCCCCCTCTCGCCGCCGCGCGCTGGCAACGGCGCTGGGGCTGGCGGCCATATCCTTGACGCCCGCCTGGGCCCAGAACACGCCAGTCATGCGCATCATTGTCCCCTTTTCTCCTGGCGGCGGGAACGATGTACTGGCGCGCCAGTTGGCGCATGGCCTGACCGAGACATTCAAACGCGATGTGATCGTCGAAAACAAACCCGGCGCCGGCGGAAACGTGGGTACCGAGCAGGTCGTGCGTGCGTCTGCCCAAAGTAATACCTTTTTGCTCGGCCACACCGGCACGATCTCTATCAACCCGGCGCTGTACAAGAACCTGAAGTTTAATGCGTCGACCGATTTGCAGCCGGTCGCGATGTTTGCCTCCTCGGCGCTGTTGCTGGTGGTACCGGCCAGTTCTCCTATTCATAGCGTCGCGCAATTGGCCGAGGCGCTGTCGAACAAAGACTCCGATATGGATTATGCCTCCAGCGGCAACGGCACAGGGGGCCATCTGACTGGCGAAATGTTCCTGCAGACGCTGGGCGCGCAAGCCGTGCATGTTCCCTACAAAGGCACAGCGCCAGCAGTTGCGGACGTGGCAGCAGGTCTGGTGGACTTCAGCTTCAGCGTCATTCCGGCCGCCATGCCCATGATCAAATCGGGAAAGCTACGCGCCCTGGCCATCACTAGCACCAAACGCATGGCACTGCTGCCCGATGTTCCAACCATGGCTGAATCGGGTGTCCCGGCGCTGAAGGACTTCGACAGCACCCTGACCTACGGGATATTGGCTCCTAAAACCATACCGGCCGAGACGGTACGCCAGCTGGAAGCGGAAATCCTGAAGGTCGCCGCCGAGCCCGGGTTCCAATCCAAACTCGAAGTCGAAGGCGCCGAGCCGCTGCTGGGCAATGCAAAGGAATACAACGCAAGAATCCAGGAAGAAAGCCGCAAATGGGGCAAAGTCGTGACCGCCTCTGGCGCCACCGTATGACCGCGGGTCAGCCTGCCATGATGGCATCCCTGATCGACGAAAGCCTGACCCCGAACGGCGGCGCCGCACTGTTTACTGATACACAATGGTTCGATGCGCTGCTACGTTTTGAATCGGGGCTGGCCAACGCGCAAGCGGCTTGCGGGCTCATTCCCCTCAGCGCGGCAGCGGCCATTTCTCACGCATGCGCCAACGTCGAACTGGAGCGCTCAGCCTTTATCGAGCGCGCGCAGCGGACGGGCGCACTGGGCATAGGATTGGTAGATCCGCTACGGACATTCCTGGCGCAGCATGCAAAGGATGCTTTGCCCTATTTGCATTGGGGCACAACGACTCAGGATGCCGTCGACACGGCACATGCCCTATTGACCAAGATGGCGTTGGCAGCGCTGCTGCAAGAATTGACCGGCTTACATACTGCCTTGTGCACTTTGGCTCGCACGCATGCGCACACGCCGATTCTGGCGCGCAGCCTGCTGCAACCTGCTCAGGTCACCAGCTTCGGATTGAAATGTGCACAATCCGCCGGTGCCATACAGCGCAGCATCAAACAACTACGCGCCCTGTCCGAGCACGCGCTGTGTGTGCAACTAGGTGGAGCTGTCGGCAATCGCGCTACGTTAGGCGAGCAAGGCCAGCGTGTAGAACGTGCGCTTGCCGCCGAACTCGGTTTGACGGCTTGCGGCCATAGTTGGCACACCCAGCGCGATACGTGGATGCGGCTCGCCATGGAAGCGGCTGTCTGCGCAGGCAGCCTGGCAAAGCTCGCGAAAGACTGGTCGTTGATGTCGCAGTTCGAGGTCGGAGAGTTGACCGAAGCGCCTCGCGGCAGAACCTCCAGCGCTATGCCGCATAAACGCAATGCGGTCTATTGCATGCAGGCCGTGGCACAGACACAGCCCGTGCCAGGCCTCGCTGCGAATCTGCTTTCGGCAATGCCGCAGGCTCATGAACGGGCCATGGGAGAATGGCAGGCTGAGCTTTCCACGTGGGCACCGCTATGGCGTCACGTCTATGCCGCTGCGGCCGCATTGCGGCACAGTGCAGAGGGACTGCAAGTCCACACCTCGCGCATGCAGGCGCACATAGACGCACTGTACGAGGTCGTGTTTTCCGAGGGCTGCTCGGATGCACTTGCCGCCATCACTGGAAGCGACGCTGCACAACAAGCCGTTGAGCGTCTGGCGCCGCAGGCGCTCAACGAGCACCTGCCGTTGTCGACGCTGTTGGTAAATTGGGTGCAAAGCCACCACGGCGCCGAGCAGGCACAAGCTGCCGCACAAGCGTTGGCTATGGCGACAGATCCCGCGCGGGCCGTACAGGCTTCGGCTGCGTGTTGCGTGGCACTGTTAACGGATGACTTGGTATATCCAGTGAAGTAACAGCGACACGCGCAAATACCAACCCCGTCAATAACGACGGGCTCAGTCATAAGGGAGACGACCGTTCGTCTCCTTTATTTTTGCCGCTCTTCCAATTCCTCCAACAATGCTGCCGAAGGCACAAAGAACAACCCGCCCGTGACCGCGCGGCTGAAGTCCAGCAGACGGTCGTAATTGCCCGCGGGCCGGCCGACAATCATGTTCTCCAGCATTTGCTCAATAGGGGCTGGCGACTTGGCATACCCAATAAAATAAGTGCCGAACTCGCCTGCGCCAGGCCGCCCGAACGGCATGTTTTCGCGCAGGATTTTGACTTCTTCGCCGTTCTCGGTCAGCGTGGTCAGCGAACTATGAGACGACGAGGGCTTGACCGAGTCGTCCAACTCGATATCCGATAGCTTGGTGCGCCCGATGATGCGTTCCTGAGTCTCCACAGGCAGTGCATTCCAGCCCGCCATGTCATGCAGGTATTTCTGCACGAGGACATAGCTGCCATTGGCAAACTCGGGATCCTCATCGCCGATCAAAGCGAAATCCACGGCGTCCTGCCCTTCCGGATTTTCGGTGCCGTCCACAAAGCCCACCATGCTGCGCATATCGAAATAGCGAAAGCCTTGCACTTCATCCACCACGGTCACCGCAGCGCCTAACTGATTGAGAATCTGCGTCTCCAGTTCGAAGCATAAATCCATCTGCTCGGCACGAATATGAAACAGCAGATCCCCCGGTGTCGCGGGCGCATGGCGATTGTCGGCCTGAAACTCACGAAATGGATGCAGCTGTGCTGGACGCGGATGACCAAACAAGGTGTCCCAGGCATGCGCGCTGAATCCCAGCACACAGGACAGCTTGCCATCTGGGACACGCTTGCCTACGGAACGTACCAACGCGGCGAGATTTCCGCACAAGGCACGAATCTTGTCGGCTTGGCTGTCCTCGCCCAGCGTCGCAACAAGGAAAATCGCACTACGGGTGAGCGGACAGGTAACGGCTTGAGGTTGGGGATTGCTGCTAGTCATGGACTGGAAATTTTCTTAGATAAGTAATAGAGCTGAAAGATCTGAAGCCGAATCAGGCACATGGCAAGGCACAGAAGCGCTACCTGATAGTAGAGATAACGCAGGTGGAGTATAGTCAGATCGAGATAGTAAACACCTGAACAGGTGAGTTCGCTTGACGCCGCGGGATCACGCATGCCATGCTCTTGAAGAGCAGCGTTTCTTCCGTTCGCGAACAAGGAAACTCTGCGACAATCCCGTCTGACCCTATCATTATGAAAATTCTGGGTTTTCAACTCCTGATTGGCGACTACCTGGCACGCAGCGTGCGGGGCCGTCCCTGTGCGCCCCCAATGTGAATTGGCTGCATCGCAAGCTTCACATTCACCATTCGCACATTCAGGAGCCAGAAAATGGCAGACCTTTTCGACAATCCCATGGGACTCATGGGTTTTGAGTTCATTGAGTTCGCCTCGCCCACGCCCAACGTCATCGAGCCCGTGCTCGAAAGCATGGGGTTCACCAAAGTCGCGAACCACCGTTCCAAAGCAGTCTCTCTGTTTCGCCAAGGCGACATCAACGCCATCGTCAATAACGAGCCTCACAGCCCCGCGGCCTACTTCGCAGCCGAGCACGGCCCCTCTGTATGCGGCCTGGCGTTTCGCGTGCGCAACGCGCAAGAGGCTCACAAGCGCGCCCTGGAACTCGGTGCGCAACCTGTCGAGATCCATACCGGTTTCATGGAACTGCGCCTGCCTGCCATCAAGGGCATTGGTGGCGCGCCTCTCTACTTGATCGACCGTTTCGAAGAAGGCTCGTCGATTTACGACATCGATTTTGTGTTCATCGATGGCGTAGACCGCCACCCTGTGGGCGCCGGCCTGAAGATCATCGACCATCTGACCCACAACGTTTATCGTGGCCGCATGGCGTATTGGGCCGATTTCTACGAAAAACTCTTCAATTTCCGCGAGATCCGTTACTTCGACATCAAGGGCGAATATACCGGCCTGACCTCAAAAGCCATGACGGCGCCCGATGGCATGATCCGCATCCCCCTGAACGAAGAGTCCTCCAAAGGCGCCGGCCAGATCGAAGAATTCTTGATGCAGTTCAACGGAGAGGGCATCCAGCACGTTGCCTTTCTGACCGACGATCTGCTCAAGACCTGGGACGCACTGAAAGCTCATGGCACACGGTTCATGACCGCACCGCCCGAGACGTACTACGAGATGCTGGAAGGCCGTCTACCTGCGCACGGCGAACCCACCGCCGAGCTGCAATCGCGCGGCATCCTGCTGGATGGGACATCCGACGGCGGAGAACGCCGTTTGCTGCTCCAGATTTTCTCCGAGACGCTGCTGGGCCCGGTGTTTTTTGAATTCATCCAGCGCAAGGGTGACAGCGGTTTCGGCGAAGGCAACTTCAAAGCGCTGTTCGAATCCATTGAACGGGACCAAGTGCGCCGTGGCGTGTTGTCCACGGACTGACACCAGTAATGCCCCGGACGTCAGACAACGGCATTCCTTTGACTAGCCTGCGTTCCGGGGCCTTTCCCTCTGACGCACCTGCGTGGTCGCATGGTGTCACCCATGCGACCACGCACTGTAGAGCAACGCAGCTCCGGAGACGAAAAGCAACATATCGACCATCAAAGCAAAGACGTTTGACGAGAGTCGTAGCACCAGCGGTTTGCTGGCAAAAGTGCCGAGCATGATGCCGGCGCCGACCAACAAACCCTGCAGGGCCGTCTGCATCGACAACGCATCCTGAGCAAAAAAGGTGCTGACTTTGCTGACATACAACAGCACCGATGTGGCGCCATCCGTTCCCAGAAATGCCCCGCCGCTAAGCCCGTAAGCAGTGAATGCCGGGATACTCAAGGGCCCGGTAGAAAGCACCAGTCCTGTCAAAAATCCGATGACGACACCGCATACCCCCAACTGAAACAACGACATTTGGTACTGCAATTGCCGCAGCTTGTGCCGAATCGGGATCATGCACCAGAAGAAAAACCCGAGGGTCGCGTCGATCACCCACGCCGGCAGGGCTAACAGCGTATGCGCGCCCAAGGCGGCAGCGGGAATACCGGGCAGACCATAGGCGAACGTTGCCCGCCAGTCGATCTGCTTGAACCAGACCATGACACGCGACAGATTGCCCATGATGGCTGCCATCGCCATGATCGGCATGGCGGCCTTGGGTCCATACGACTGCACCAATACCGGCAACAGCATGAGAGACGATCCCGTGCCCACCACGCCGCTGAACGCACCGGCAATCAGCGCAACGGCCAGCACGTAGACATAATTCTCCACAGCGATCAGGACTCCTCTTCGTAGACCATGGACTCCCCTGTGGCATAGAACTGCCCGCCCGCGATGTAGTGCAAACTGCGCCATGCAGGATCTGCAGATTCAAAATGCCAATGGCCATCCTTGAATACGCGCTCATCCGCCCAGGCGCCCACAATCTCGCCGATGAACAGATCGTAGGTCTGCTGATTATGTGGTTCGGCAATGAGCTTGCACGCCATCCATGCCGAGCAACTCTGCACGAAAGGCAAATCGCCATAGCCGTCCATACGAAACAGTTCTACGCCGATCTCGGCCAGTTTGTCGGGATCGTTGGTCAGACTCCGATTGCCGACCTCATGAGTCAGGCGCAACTGCGCCACCGTCGGCACCTGAACCACAAACATCCCGCTTTGCTCGACCAACTGGCGCGTTTTGGTGATCTTGTCCAGGACCACAGTAAGTTTGGGCGGGGCAAAATCCAATGCGCATGCCCAGCCTACCGCCATGACATTGCTCACCCCCTCATGGCGGGCCGATACGAGGACCGTAGGACCATGATGGAGCAGGCGCGACGCTTTGGCTAACGGCACCGGGGAAATATGACGGGTCATCACGGGACTCCTGCTGATGAATGCGTGGACAGCATCTTAGTCGAGACGCCGCCATTCCGTAGCACTACGGAGTGTAAGACCCGCAATCCAGTGCCATAATGCTGTGCACTATGCCCCGATCTCTCATGCGGCCAATCCTGATATGGCTGCTGCTCCTCGTTTTCGGCGTCGTCGGCATTGGTTTGCAAGACTACGCCAGCCAGCGCGATCGGTTCGTCCAGGATACGAGCATCGTGCACCGCATGCTCAGCCAAAAGGCCGTGCAGCATGAGGCCGTGCTCGCGACCTTGGCCGCGCTATCGCATCCTCCCGCTCCTGAACGCCTGTTCCCCAGCCTGCAACCGGCGTTGCCGCAGTTGGAGGCAATCGGACGGCTAAACGAGGACACATGGCGTGGCAGTTCCCCGTCGCCGAATGGAATGACGGGCGCCTTGGCACAAGCCCGTCAGGTCGATCACCCCGTCGTGTTACCGGGAAATGCGGCCACCTCTTATTGGCTCGTCGACCCCTCGGGTTGGAGTATCCTGCTCAGTGCACAGAGATTGCTAGGGCGCGAAGACATCCCTCTTACGCTCAGTGCCGTCAGCTTATCGTTACCTTCCGGGCAACTCGATCTGCTGGGTTCAGCGTCACCGCAGCATCCAATGGGTCTGGTACTCCAGCGCAGCAAGCCGCTAGGTGCAGCGAGCCAGCCGTTTACCTTGCATACCTTGCAGATTCTAACGCCGGCGTCTTGGCCGTGGATGGCCTGGCTGGCCTGGGCCTTGACCAGCGCCGCGCTGGTTGCCGGTTGGACATTGTGGCAACGTGCGCGAGCCTACGCCTTGCGTGAACGGGAGCAGTCGCGCTTGGCCGCAATCGGGCGGCTAAACACCCTCGGAGAAATGGCGGCGGGAATAGCTCATGAACTCAACCAGCCATTGACGGCTATCCTGGCGCAAACCGGTGCTGCACAACGCTTGCTCGAAGATCCCGACGAGCAGCCTCAGGTGCGCCGAGCCCTGCAGGCGACAGCCGGTCAGGCACGTCGGGCAGCCGAGATACTCGAACGTCTGCGCGCCTTGATGGCGCGTGGAGAACCCGCTCAACGTTCGGCGCTGAGCCCTGATGACCTGATCGCGTCGCTGCGTTTCTTACGTGAAAGCGAACTGGCGCGAGCCGGGATACGAATCAGCTGGACCAACGACGCCCCGGGTGCACGCGCGCTGGGTGACCGCGTCGCGCTGGAGCAGATTCTGCACAATCTGGTACAGAATGCCGCGGATGCGCTCGCTACGCACGCGGGCCCCCGCGTGCTGGATATCCGCGGTCGTGTGCACGAGTCACGCTACGAATTCATCGTGCGCGACAACGGTCCTGGAATCCCCGCCGACAAGCTGCCGAAGATCTTCGATCCGTTCTACACCACGCGGGCACAAGGCATGGGACTCGGCCTGACACTTTGCGAGACCCTGGCCGGCACCATGGACGCGCATCTGCATATTGAGAACCACGCAGAGGGCGGCGTCTGTGCGACACTGTCACTGCCACTGTACTCTGAACGCCAGGATTCGGGCGTTTCTGGCTCGCCTCAGAAACACGAAGCTCACTGCTAAGGTAGCCTAGCAACTACGCCATGGACGACTACTCGAATCAATCACCGCTCGTATACATCGTGGATGATGACGAGGCCGTACGCGATGGCCTGTCGATGCTGCTCTCGAGTGTCGGGCTGCGCAGCGAAGGGTTTGGCGATCCACAAGCCTTTCTAGCGCAGGGGCACCAATACGCAATCGGCTGTCTGGTCCTCGATATCCGTATGCCCAGCATCAGCGGCCTGCAGGTGCTCGAACAAGTCGTCGCACACTCTGATCTGCCGACTATCATTCTGACGGGCCATGCCAACGTCGATCTGTGCCGGCGTGCATTCAAAACCGGCGCCGTCGAATTCCTGCAAAAGCCGGTGGACGACGATGTGTTTCTGGATGCGGTACAGGCTGCTGTACGTCAGCACATCGCCAGCCGTGAAAAACTTGCAGCCACGCTCGAGGCTACGGAGCGCCTGGGCACATTATCGGGTCGCGAAGAAGAAGTCCTGCGGCGTGTCGTCGAAGGGATCAGCAATAAACAGATCGCGCGCGAACTGGGCCTGTCGCCCCGCACCGTAGAGACCTATCGAGCGAATGTCTTCACCAAACTCGAAGCGCAATCTCTGGCGCAATTGATACGCCAGTATGCCGCTTTGCTCGCCTGAGTCTCCGTAGCGCTACGGAGACTGGAGCGTGTTCGTGCGCATATCGGCGCACAGCGTATCTCAATACAATGTCCTTGTCGTAACTACACAGACCAAGGACTCCACCATGATCCGCAAAACCCTCGCCCTGCTCTGCCTCGCAGCCCTGTCCCAAGCCGCCAATGCCGCCGTCGTCACCACACACAAGCTCGCGCTGGCAGATGCCCAGAAACTCGCCGCCGACACCGTTGCCGTCTGCCAGGCCAAAGGTTACGCCGTGAGCGCCGCCGTCGTCGATGGCAGCGGCCAATTGCAAGCCTTTGCGCGCGCCGACAAAGCCGGTCCGCACACGATCGATGCGAGCCGCGCCAAAGCGTTCACATCGGCATCGGCCAAGCAGCCCACGCTGGCCATGATGGAAAACTCACAGAAGAACCCGGGCGCGGCCAACCTGAAAGACATTCCGGGATTCTTGTTATTGGGCGGTGGCGTGCCGCTCAAGCAAGGCGATGAAGTCATCGGCGCTATTGGCGTAGCTGGCGCGCCCGGTGGACATCTCGATGCGCAATGCGCCGACGAGGCCATGAAAAAATAAGACGGATCGGTCAGTATGAAGGGACATGGGCCGCCACCCCGGCTGCGGTCCATGTCCGCGCCACCGTCGATATTTGAGAATACGCGCTTTCCTCTGAATGGCTAGGACTCCATCTGAGGGCGGTTCATTCAGCGGCTATGTACCACACTGTATCTGTTTCTCTACACAGATACTCAACGTCTCTCAGCCTGTTCGGACGCGACACAAGGCAGATACAACCAAGGCTTTCAATACTCCTACCAACTTTTGAGGAGTGAAAGTCATGTCGGAACCCATCAATACCCGCCGCCGTCGCCTGATCCAGACCACCGTGGCCGGTCTGGGCCTCATGGAATTGACCATGAGCGGTCTGGCCCACGCACAAACATCGATCGCCAAAGCCGGCGCAGCCGCGAGTCAACCGTTTGCAAAGTTCGACGAGATCAAGCAGATCCAGGTAGGTCCCCTGAATATCGGGTACGTGGATGCAGGTCCGCGCAATGGTCCTGTCGCCCTCTTGGTGCATGGCTGGCCCTACGACATTTATAGCTTTGCCGAAGTCACCCCTCGGCTCGTGGCTGCAGGCTATCGCGTCATCGTGCCCTACCTGCGCGGCTCGGGTTCGACCACGTTCCTGTCGGCGGATACTGTCCGCAATGGCCAGCAAGCGGTGTTCGCGATGGATCTGATCGGATTGCTGGATGCGTTGAAAATCGAGACCGCCGTCCTGGGCGGATTCGACTGGGGTGCGCGCACCGTCAACATCATGGCGGCGCTTTGGCCGAAGCGATTCACCGGCATGGTGTCGGTCAGCGGCTATCTGATCGGCAGTCAGGCTGCCAACAAAGCGCCCCTGCCCCCCGAAGCAGAATTGGCGTGGTGGTATCAGTTCTACTTTGCCACCGAGCGTGGCCAGGCCGGCTACGATGCAAACCGTGATTCGTTCAACAAGCTCATCTGGAAACTCGCTTCGCCTCATTGGAATTTCGACGACGCGACTTTTAACCGTACTGCCCAATCTTTCCAGAATCCTGATCACGTTGCGATCGTGATTCATAACTATCGCTGGCGCCTGGGTCTGGCACAAGGCGAATCGCGCTACGACGACCTGGAACAGCAACTCGCAAAAGGACCGGTCATCACCATCCCATCAGTCACGATGGAAGGTGACGCCAACGGCGCGCCGCATCCCCAGCCGGCAGCCTATGCGAAAAAATTCACCGGCAAATACCAGCATCGCAACGTCAATGGCGGCATTGGGCACAACCTGCCCCAAGAGGCTCCTAAAGACTTTGCCCAAGCGATCATCGACGTCACCCGTCTGTAAAACACCTGGAGCAAGGATCACGACATGCAACGCGTTCATCGTGCACGGATGTTCTTGTCGGCCGCACTCATGCTGTGTGCCGCTGCAGGCTCTGCATCGGCGGCGGAGCTCACGACACAAGCCGTTTCACCGATCTTCGGTGTGTCTATTCCAGAGGGCTATCGTAATTGGCAACTCATCGCCCCCGCAGAGGAGGCCGCGCCACTGGATGAGCTACGTGTCGTGCTGGGCAACCCGGCAGCAGTCAAAGCCATTCAAGACCTGAAGGGGCCGTTTCCCGACGGTTCGATATTGGTCAAGCTCGCCTACAAACGCAAGCAATCTCCCGAGTTTGCCTCAGCCACTGTACCAGGTCAGGCGACGACGGTTCAGATCATGGTGAAAGACTCGAAACGCTATGCATCGACGGGCGGTTGGGGATTTGGACGTTTCATCGGAGGCGTTCCAACAGATGCCGCGCAACATCAGACCTGCTTCGCCTGCCACGAGGCACGGGCCGCCAAGGATCGAGACTATGTATTTACGCGGTTTGCACCTTAGTCTCCCAAACGCCGCAAGATTGACTTTTGACCCTGCGCGGCGAGCCGAGCCTGTGACCCGGCGGTTGCTTTCCTCACTGCTCGGGCAGTCGTAATGGGAAAGAAGGAGCGACGATGTTGCTCCTATGACAACTCAGCCTGCAGAATCGACCCCGAGGCAGACTCCGTGAACACCACGCGCTTGCCGCCGGGGCACACGGCAACGTTAGTCACGGTGCTGCCATCGATCGGGCTTTTCAGATAATGCGTAATCTCGCCACGCGAGTTCAGGACAAACACACCGCCTAGACTCGCATGTGCAACCAGCAATTCGCCGCTCGGCAATGTCGCCAGTCCGTCCGGTCCGCTGGTGCCGAAGAATGTCTGGAAAGCACCCATTTTGCTGATCGAACCGTCATCCAGAATCGGAGCCCGCCACACCTGATTGGCGCGCGTCACGGCGACGAACAACACTTTTTGTGCGGCGTCCAATGCGATGCCGTTAGGGCTGGGCGCATTACTGAGCAGGAGGTCCAGCCGTCCACTACGCTCGTCGTATCGATAGACTCGACCTTGGGGGTCATGCAAACCGGTCTGTCCTTGATCAGTGAAGTACAGTCGTCCCTCGCGATCAAACACCAGGTCGTTGACGCCCTTGAACGACTCGCTATTGCGGTGGCCCAGCACTGTCGTGACAGATCCGGTCGCGGGATCGCAACGCAGAATTCCTCTGCGATAGTCTGCCACCCACAGGCTGCCGTCGTCATGCAGCGCCAGGCCATTCGGCCATCCGTCGGTTTCGGCAACGAGATGCCAGCTATCCGCGCCGTCAACCCGGAATATGCGGCCATGAGGGATATCGGTCACATACAACGCTCCCGTCTTGTCAAAGACAGGCCCCTCCAGAAAGCAGTCGACAATATGTCCGGCCTTGTTCGCGTCCGCCCACGCACTGCGGCGCGGCAAACGCAATTCCCGAGGCATGGAGGCGATGACGTTGGCTTCAATGACAATCGGCGGCGAAAAAGACAGATTCCACATGGCCGGTTCCTCACTCGGGTTTGATGCCGACACGCCGTCCGATGTCTGTCCAGAAAGTCACTTGCTGCTGAACATACTCGCCGAATGGCTTGACCGCCACCGAGCGGTGTCCGGCTCCCTGCCGAGCCATCAATTGCTGCATCTTCGCATCGCCCATTACCTCATTAACCAGGCTGTTCATTTTCTCGATGATCGGCTCGGGGGTACCCTTTGGCGCGGCCAAGCCAAACCAATTGATGACCTGATACGAAGGCAGTCCCGCTTGCGCGAATGTCGGGACCTCCGGCAAAGACTCCAGACGCTGATCGCCACTGACCGCGAGCGCCCGCACGCGCCCGCCCTGCACCGGCGGAATAGCGGTTGGCGCAGCCGTCACCAGGAGGTCAATCTGACCAGCCATCACATCGGCCAAGGCAGCACCAGCGCCACGGTACGGGATATGGGACATCTTGATACTGGCTTCCGAAGCAAACATCTCGGCAGCAAGATGCGTGGAACTCGCTGGCCCGCCCGAGCCGAAATTCAGCGCGCCCGGGTTTTTCTTCGCATGTGCGATCAGATCCGCCAGAGTCCTGAACGGCGATTTTTCTGGGACAACCAATACCAGCGGGGTCTCGATGATCTCAGCCACGTGAATCAAATCGTGCTCGTAGTCCCACGGCAGTTTCGCAAACGACAACGGCAACATGGCATACGTCGTATCGGTCACCAAAAAAGAACTCCCATCCGGCTTGGAGCGAACTACATCCTGAGTAGCAATAGTGCCGGATGCGCCGGATTTGTTTTCGACGATGAAAGTCTTTCCCGTAGCTTCGGATAGTTTCTGCGCGACTTGTCTGGCGGCATAGTCAGTAGTTCCTCCGGGAGCATAGGGCACAACAAGCCGAACCGGTACCGATGGCCAATCCACCGCGCTATCGGCCGCATGGGCATGACCGAACAACAGACCAAGCGATAACACAAACAATCCGCGTGACAATGCTCGGCGGCAGGTGATCGAAGTTTTCAAGCGATAATTCATTTTCCTGTCTCTTTATTCAACGCTTGTGCAAGCGCTTTTGTAAATGGCCCTGCAGCTCACTGCGGATGGCATCCTTCAGTGATATTCCTGGCCTTCAAACTTTGAATCTCTTCGTCGGAATATCCGGCTTCGCGCAATAGCGGGTCGGTATGTTCCCCGACCTCAGGCGGTTGCGTACGCAACGGCGGCTGTACACCATTGAATGCCATCGGCGTCAGCGGGACGTGCGAGGGTTTCCCGCCAGGTAACATGATTGGAGCCAGCCCCCCGGTCGCCAACAGATGAGGATCATCAAACAATTGCTCCGGGCGGGTGATCGGCGCGTATGGCAAGCCCTCTTTTTCAAATACCGCGGCCAATTCCGCCGCAGGCGTATCCGCGAGATGGGCCCGCAGCATGGGCATCAGCCAGTCCCTGGCCTGCACGCGATCATTGTTTGTCTTGAGCCGCGGGTCCGCAAACCATTCGGATAGGCCAAAGGCCCGGCAGAATATTTCCCATTGCTTGTCGCTGACCACGGCGAGAAAAATCTGCTCGCCGTTCTTGACGGTGAACACGTCGTAGATAGCCCACGCCGAAATCCGGCTGGGCATGGGTGCTGCTGCACGGCCGGTCACGGCGTACTGCATCATGTGCTGTCCGACGAGAAAGACGTTGTTCTCGAATAGCGAGGTCTGCACCTCCATGCCCTCGCCCGTGACTGCGCGCTGAGCCAGTGCCGCCATGGCGCCCATCGCGCCAAACATGCCGCCCATGATGTCGTTGACGCTCGTGCCGGCACGCAATGGGTCGCCCGAACGCCCTGTCATATAAGCCAGCCCCCCCATCATCTGCACGACCTCGTCCAAGGCCGTGCGATGCTCATAGGGGCCGGGCAAAAAGCCTTTATGACTGACGTAAATGATTTTGGGGTTTCGTGCTTTGAGCGCGGCATATCCCAAGCCGAGCTTCTCCATGACGCCTGACTTGAAGTTCTCGCTGACGATGTCGGCAGAATCGATCAAGCGCAATGCGGCCTCTATGCCTTCAGGCTGTTTGAGATCCAGCACAATGCTTTTCTTGTTCCGATTGAACATCGGAAAGAAACCTGCGCCCGATCCCAGTAGCCTGCGCGTGGAATCGCCGCCCAGCGGTTCGACCTTGATCACCTCCGCCCCGAGATCCGCCAGCAACATACCGCAGGTGGGCCCCATGACCATATGGGTGAATTCGATAACGCGGATGCCTTCGTACGGAAGACGGGACGCGGTGTTGTTAGACATGGGTTTGCAACCTATGTTGAGAAAAAGGGCCTGGAAATCCCGCCGATGCTAGGCGTGTTGAGCAAAGCCTTTCGGCAAGCCCGCGTCCGGCGTCATTCCATACAACGCCTCGCCCGGTAGCCCTGCAGCGAGCGGCGCACGTGCAGCGACGAGCTTTTCGATATCGACGCCGGTGGGCACACCCATTGCTTCAAACATGAAGACGAGATCTTCGGTCACCACATTGCCAGAGGCGCCTGGCGCATAAGGACAACCGCCCAGTCCACCCAATGAGCTATCGAACGTGCGCACGCCCTCGTCCCATGCCGCGAGGCAATTAGCCAAACCCAGTCCCCGAGTGTTGTGCATGTGTGCAGCGCCAGCGTGCTCGCCCAACTCTTGCCGCAACCGCCGAAACAGGCGGCGTACTTGTGCGGGATTCGCATAACCCACCGTGTCCGACAAGCCCGATTCATCCGCACCAGCCTGTACACACATGACCGCGAGCTTGATGACATCATCCTCGGGCACTTCACCCTGCAATGTGCATCCGAACGCGGTGGATATGCCGGCCTCGAGTTTGACGGACGGCGCGAGCTCATCGCGCAAACGTGCGATGGCTTGCACCTCTTGCACCATTTCCTGCGGTGTCTTGCGCACATTCGCGAGCGAGTGGGCATGGCTCGCCGATACGGGCATGGTCAGCTTGTGCACGCCTGCTTCCAACGCGGCTTGTGCGCCGCGCAGGTTCGGCACCAACGCCATGATGGTGACACCCGGGTGCGCCCTGGTCGCATACGTCACGACCTCTGCTGCGTCCGCCATTTGAGGCAGCAAACGGGTAGGCACAAACGAAGCCACCTCGATTTCCCGAATGCCAGCCGCCACCAACGCATCGATCCACTTGAACTTGTCTGCCGTCGGCATGGTGGCCTTGACTGACTGCAATCCATCACGCGGGCCGACTTCGCTAATCAAGACCTCGGGCTGAGGGGGCAGACTCGGCATATACGTCTCTCTTGTAAAATTCTAAATGATAGAACATCATTCTCTTGTATGAAATTAAAATACAAGCCTCGCCCCGTGTCAACCGCCCCGATTTTCCCGGGGTGAGCCCCATACGGGCGCTGATAAATTCGAACAAAGATCCCAGACGTTCTATAAGATAGAATCCTCGAACTCTGAATTGACGGAACACAAAATGCCCCGCAAAGCTGTGACGGAATCCATCGCTGACGCCGATGCAGCCCAAGGCGGTGTCGCTGCGGTTGATCGTGCGCTCAGCCTGATGTCGGTGTTCACCAGCAGCGACCATGCGTTATCCCTGCGTGAGCTCGCAGAACGGACCAGGCTATACAAAAGCACGGTATTGAGGCTCTTGGCATCGCTGGAACACGCGCAATGGATTCAACGCCTCGAAGACGGACGGTACGCCCTCGGCCCCGAGGTCGCGAGATTGCACGGTATCTACTCGGCATCTTTCTCACTGGAGCGTGTTGTCATCCCGGTGCTGCGCGAGTTAGTCGCCACCACAGGGGAAAGCGCTGCCTACCACGTGCGTCAAGGCGATGCACGGTTATGCCTGTATCGCGTTGACTCTCCCCACCCTGTGCGGGATCACATTCGGGCGGGCGATTTGCTGCCTCTGGATCGAGGCAGTGGCGGCCGTATCCTGACTGCCTTCGACGACATTCTCGGTAACGCCCCCGGCCCGGACCAGGAGCTGTACCGAAAGATCCGCAGCGACGGCTATTTTGCCGCGATAGGCGATCGCCTCTCCGAGGTCGCGGGCATATCCGCCCCTGTGTTTTCAGCGGCAGGCACCCTCGCTGCCGCCGTGACACTGACCGTTCCTGTCCATCGCTACAACCCAGCTCATGTGACAGCGGTACGGCGCGCCGCCAGCCAATTATCGAGCCGGGTTGGCTGAAAAGAACGCAATAGCGCGAATTCTCCGCTCATGACACAGGATCAGAAGTAGAATTTTTACGTTGAGTAAGGCAAGCACGCATACATCGCTATTCCTAGCCAGCTACAGGAAGCAGACATGACTCAATCCGTTCCTGCGTCACCAGAAGTCCGGCCTCTTCAGATTGACGACATCACCGTCATCGACGATAGCAAGCTTAAAAAGGCCGTCACGGCCGCTGCTCTGGGCAATGCCATGGAGTGGTTCGATTTTGGCGTCTATGGTTTTGTCGCCTTTGCATTGGGCAAAGTATTTTTTCCCGACGCATCCCCCGCGGTACAGACCATCGCTGCGCTTGGCACGTTTTCCGTGCCATTTCTGGTGCGGCCTTTAGGCGGCGTTTTCTTCGGCGTGATGGGAGACCGATTCGGGCGGCAAAAAGTGCTCTCGCTCACCATCATCATCATGGCGATCAGCACGTTCTGCATTGGATTGATCCCATCCTATGCGAGCATCGGCCTGTGGGCACCCATCCTGCTGCTGCTGTGCAAGCTCGCTCAGGGGTTTTCCGTCGGTGGCGAATACACAGGCGCTGCAGTCTTTGTGGCCGAATATGCGCCGGACCGGCGACGCGGATTCCTTGGCAGTTGGCTGGACTTTGGTTCGATCGCGGGCTTTGTATTAGGTGCTGGCCTCGTTGTGTTGCTGCAGACGATCCTGGGCGACGAAACGTTCCTGGAATGGGGCTGGCGCGTGCCTTTCTTCATCGCAGGTCCTTTGGGACTGCTTGGCCTTTATCTGCGCCACGCCGCAGAAGAAACGCCCGCGTTCACCCAGCAACTGGAAAAAATGGAGCAAGAAGACCGCGAGGCACTGAAAGAAAAGCCGACCATCTCTTTTCGCGAAATCTTCTCCAAATACCGTAAGGCACTGCTGGTCTGCATCGGCATGGTGCTGGTCACCAACATCACCTATTACATGCTGCTGACCTATATGCCGACCTATTTGTCCAGCAGCCTCGGCTACTCCGAGGACCATGGCGTACTCATCATCGTCGTGGTCATGATAGGGATGCTGTTCGTGCAGCCTGTCGTGGGTTTTTTCAGTGACAAGATAGGCCGTAAACCATTTTTGCTCGTTGGCAGCCTGGGCCTGTTTGTGATTGCGCTGCCGGCCTTCCATCTCATTGGCAGCGATAACATCGGCCTGATTTTCCTCGGCCTGCTGTTGATCGCGATATTTCTCAACTGCTTGATTGGCGTGATGGCATCGACCTTGCCGGCGCTATTTCCCACCCGTATCCGCTATAGCGCGTTGGCCAGTTCGTTCAACATCGCGATCATCATTGCTGGCTTGACGCCGACCGCCGCAGCCTGGCTGGTAGAGACAACGGGCAACCTCATGGTGCCGGCGGTCTATCTGATGATTGCCTCGGTGATCGGTTTGATCACCTCGCTCTATCTGCCAGAGACGGCCAACCGGCCATTGCGCGGCGACACACCCAACGCATCCAATCGGCGCGAAGCCAAAGCCCTGTTGCAACAAGCACTCGATCATATCGAGCAAACGGTGCAAGACGTCGACGCAGAAATCGAAGTCCTGGAGCAGCAGATCGAAACGCTGAAAGCGCGGCGCCAACGGCTGACAGATAGACATCCCGATCTGGAGTAAATCAACGCCGGGAGCGGATCATCGCAAACGGCTGCACAGACGCGTCCATATACGCCGCACCTGCAGCCGCCTGCGAGTGGGAGTATCATCAAGGGGAAGGAGAAGGCATTCCGCCGATGGCGGCGACTATGCTCGCTTTGCCACAGCTTCAGAAAAACAACTCAGTAGACGCAATGAATCGAGCAGCACCGACATGGCTAATGCCCATCGTGGCAATTTTCACGCTACAAACCATCTCGGCGTTTTTAAATCGGCTCATTCCCATCCTGGCCCCGGCCATGTCCGAGGACTTTGGCTGGAGCGGCAGCACAATCGGTTATCTGACTGCCAGCAATTCCCTGGGTGGCTTGATGATCCTGGTCGCGGGCTCCGCCATGCTCAAGCAAATCGGCGGCATGCGTACGCTGCAATTGACTTTGTTGATCGGGGCCGCGTGTATGGCATGGCTATTGATACCTAGTCTTGCCATTGCGCTGATAGCATGTTTGTTCATGGGATTGAGCGGCGGCGCGGCCAATCCCGCAGGCAGCGAAGTCCTGCAAAAGTATTCTCCTCCCGGCAAACGCAACTTGATGTTCTCCATCAAACAGGCGGGCGTCCCTCTGGGCGGTGTGATCGCGGGTCTGCTCGTTCCACTGCTGGTCGTGCTGACGGGCTGGCGCATTGCTCTCTTCTTTTGCGCGCTCATCGTATTGCTGCCGACCATGATGACCTGGCGTTTGAGCGCCAGTCTGGACGAGACACCGGACAAGAAGGATCACTTTTTTCATTTCCCGACACTGGCGTCCCTACGCACACTCACTGTGCCGCTGGCCTCTTTACGGCACAACAGCGGCCTGATGAAAATATCCGTTGTGGGCAGCCTGTTTGCCATCGCTCAGAGCTGTTGGTTCACGTTCACCGTCATTTATCTTGTAGACCAGCTCGGCTATCCACTAGCCTTGGCCGGAATGGTCTTTGCCATCATGCAGGCGGGCGGCGTCATCGGCCGCATCGTACTGGGCTGGCTATCGGATTATTTGCGCTCGGCCAATATCACCTTGACGATTGCGGCGGTTTTTTCTGCAGTGACCACTGCACTGCTGGGATTGACCAGTGCTGACTGGCCGCTCTGGTCTGTGATTGCCCTGGCGTTTGTCGCAGGATGCTCGGCGGCCAGTTGGAATGGCGTACAAATCGCCGAAGTCGCACGGCGCTCACCACCACAGATGATCTCGGAAACGTCAGCCGGCTCCAGCATTCTAGTGAACTTGATGAACATGGTGGCGCCCACGCTTTTTGCGGCATTTGTTGCCGTCAGCGGGCGCTATGACTATGCGTTCATTTGTGCCGGCGCATGTTCGCTGCTCGTTCTGGTTTGCCTGCCGCGAGAGCGGCGCGGCAATGCGACGCAAGCAGGCAAATAAAGCAGACCGGCGTTTGACACACCTCCAGGTTTAGCCATACAGTCTGCGCTGCTCACAGGGCTCGCGACTCCCGTGGACACATGACAATGCCCCGTTCTATGGTGACGGTGTCATGCTTAATACCTGCTTGGTGATTCTGAATACCATGCGCATTTTGCTAGTTGAAGATGAAGTCGACATGGCCCTCTGGCTGCGTCGCGCTCTCGCACAGAGTGGTTTTGTTTCTGATCACGCCGCCGATGCCCGTAATGCCGAAGGCTATATGGTGGGCAGTGACTACGATGCAGTTGTTCTGGACTTACGTTTGCCTGACAAGCACGGACTCCACGTGCTGCGCGACATGCGTGAGCGTGATGACCGTACGCCCGTATTGGTGTTGACCGCGCAAGGGTCACTGCAAGATCGAGTACGCGGCTTGAATATGGGCGCTGACGATTTCCTGACAAAGCCTTTTGCCCTCGAAGAACTGGAGGCCCGCTTGACCGCACTGGTACGGCGCAGCCGGGGCCGCGATCACCCGAGGCTGCAGTGCGGTTCGCTCAGCTACGACAGCGAAAGCCATCTCTTTACGCTGGATGGCTCAATGCTGATGCTCACTCCGCGAGAACACGCTACCCTGGCCGCGCTCTTGATACGCGTCGGATATCCGGTCGAGAAAAATCAGCTATTCGAGAAAGTCTTTTCTCACGACAGCGATGCCAGCCCTGATGCCATCGAAGTGATTTTGCACCGCCTGCGCAAGAAACTGGCCGGCAGCGATGTGTGCATCGTCACTGTGCGTGGCCTGGGATACATGCTGTCGGCTGTCAAGTCAGCAGACGGTTGATCAGCCGCTGCCAGCCAGCCTGACCCTGCAATCCCTCAGGGAATACCCTGGAATTCAGGAAACCGACAGCGCACAGAAAGCGGATCAACAGCTTGCCTCCGTAATCTGTGCGCCGAACCGTCATTAAAACCCAAGCTGCGTTCGAATCGAACGCAGCGTCGAGGCCAATACGACGCGGTTTTCTGGAGGATAGCGTGCAGAAGGCAGTAAATAGAAAAGACTATTACGGCGGCGCCTTGATGGTGCTAGTCGGATTAGGAGCGATATACGCAGGGACCGATTATCACGTCGGGTCTCTCAGCCATATGGGGCCGGGATTTTTCCCCGCGGCCTTGGGAGGTTTGTTGGCTATCACGGGGCTGCTCATCGCGCTTTCCGCGCGCTCGGGCCAACCCAGTGAAAGTGTGCCTGGCGAAGGACACGGACATGGGCTGCCGGATCTGCGCGGTGGCGTCTGCATCGTGCTCGGCATCTTGGCGTTTTTGCTATTGGGAGAATACGGCGGCCTGCTGCCCGCCACGTTCGCCATCGTATTCATCTCTGCGTTGGGCGATCGCAAGAATACTGTCAAACAAGCCCTCGTACTGTCGGTACTGATGTCATTGATCGCAATTGTCGTGTTCTGGTGGGCGTTGCAACTGCAGCTTCCCCTCTTTCGTTGGGGTTGATGCGCCATGATTTCACAATCTTTAATGGACCTTTGGTACGGCTTTAGCGTTGCCTTTCAGTGGCATAACCTCGCTTGGTCGTTCTTTGGCGTGCTGGTGGGCAACCTCATCGGCGTATTGCCTGGAATGGGCGCACTGTCGGCCATTTCGATCCTGTTGCCGCTGACCTATGTCATGTCGCCGGTCCCGGCCATTCTCATGTTGGCAGGGATCTTCTATGGTTCGCAATATGGCGGCGCAATCGGCGCGATTCTGCTGAATCTACCGTCGCATCCGCCTCACGCGGTGACCTGCCTGGATGGCTATCCGCTGACCAAACAGGGCAAAGGCGGAACAGCATTGGGTATCACGATGATCTGCTCGTTCTTTGCTGCGTCAGTGGGCATTATCGTCATGATCTTTGCCTCGCCGCTATTGGTTGAGGTGGCCTTCAAATTCGGGCCTACCGAGATTTTCTCGATCATGTTGCTCGGTTTGTTGGCAGGCGCCACCATGTCGCGCGGATCGGCGCTCAAGGGCGTAGCGATGACGCTCTTTGGCTTGCTGTGCGGCGTGGTCGGAACGGACGTGAACACCGGCACCATCCGTCTTTCTTTTGGCTTGCTGGATCTGTCAGATGGCTTAGAGTTAGTGGCCATTTCGATGGGCTTGTTCGGGGTTGCCGATTTCCTCATGAGCGTCAACCGCATGAGCATCATCGGCAGTGGCGCCAAGCTGAAGCTGCGCGATATGCGCCCATCCAAAGCGGAAATGAAAACAGCCTTCATGCCCATGGTCCGTGGCACACTGGTCGGCACACTGTTTGGCGCCATGCCCGGCACAGGCCCGACGATCACGACGTTCATCTCATATGCGTTGGAACGCAAGCTTTCCAAAACACCGGAGAAATTCGGAACCGGCATGATCGCGGGCGTAGCCTCGCCCGAAGCCTCATCTCATTCCAAGACACAGGTGGACTTCATTCCGACGATGAGCCTCGGTATCCCGGGTGATGCCGTGATGGCACTGATCCTCGGTGCCTTGCTCATTCAAGGGATCCAGCCCGGTCCGCAACTCATCACCGAGCATCCGGATATTTTCTGGGGGCTGATCGCGAGCTTCTGGGTGGGCAACGTATTGCTCATGGTATTAAACGTTCCGCTCATTGGCGTGTGGGTAAAGCTTCTTCAAGTGCCGTACCGTTATCTCTTTCCATCGGCACTCTTTTTTATCGCGGTCGGGGTGTTCAGTACGCAGAACAACCTGTTTCAGATCTGGGAAGTCCTGGCATTCGGCCTGATCGGTGCGCTCTTGATGACGCTGGAGTTTTCCGTTGCGCCTATTTTGCTCGGTTTCGTGCTGGGACCGATGGTCGAAGAAAACTTCCGGCGTGCACTGCTGCTGTCTCGAGGTGATATGGCGGTGTTCGTCGAGCATCCCATCAGCGCCTGGTTCATCGGCGCCAGCGCACTGCTGATCCTGGTCCAGGTCTGGGCATTCCTGCGACGCTGGAAAAAGAAACCCAAGGGCAACTCTGAGCAGTTGCAGACCGCCTAGCAGATAGCACTGCCAATGCGGGTAAACAAAAGGCCGGCGCACCGCTGTTGCGCCGGCCCTTTTATTGACGGGTTGTGCCTAGATAAATCACGTAGACAAGCCAAGACCATTACGGCGCGGCGGGAAAGCGCAACGTAATACGCAGGCCTCTCTCATCCGGGCTCGCGCCAATCTCAATACTCGCATCATGCAAGCGCGCAATGCGCTCGACCAGCGACAGGCCGATGCCACTGCCATGCCCCTGCGCCTCAGGCATCCGAAAGAATCGATCCAGAATGCGTTCACGATATTCTTTTGGCACACCGGGGCCATCATCCTGCACGGACAATCGAACACTTCCATCGGCATCCTGTGACCGGCATGCGATGCGAATATTGCTGCCATGTCCGCTATAACGTGTGGCATTATCCAGCAGGTTACGCAACAGGATACCGAGGCTATCTACGTGTCCGTGCACAAAGCAGGACTCGATATCCTCGGTGAGATTCTGGTCGCGCGCCTGTGCTCGCTGTCGATAATCCTGGACGACGGCACGCGCGACAGCGCCTAGATCAATGCGCGCGGCGGCTTCCTGCAGCCCCGTTGATTCCAATATCGCCATGTCCAGCAATTGCTCGGAAATACGTGCACTGCGCTGCGTAGCCTGATGTATCTGCCGAACAGAATGATGAACTTCGTCGATATCCTGACTGCGCAACGCATTGTCGGCCTGCAACGACAGCACTGCCAAAGGTGTGCGCAGCTCATGGGCGGCATCCTGCAGAAAACGGCGCTCGTTCTCTACTGCTGCCTCGACTCTGGCCAATTGCTGATTGAAAGATTCGACTAAGGGCTTGATCTCGTCAGGCAGATCCTGGGTGGCCAAGGGATCAAGGTCAAGAGGGTGACGGCGGCGTAACAGTGTCGACAAGCGCAGAACGGGCCGGAAGGTAGTGTAGGTGACTGCCCACGCTACCGCCGCCAGCGGAAAAAACAGCGCGGCCATGAAAATCAGCGCATTGCCCATCTTGTGATGCAATTCCTGCTTCAGGTCTTGTAACGCCTTTCCGACTTGAACTTGAATGCGGCCATCTTCATCAGAAATGGTATAAGTACGCCACTCCTCCCCGCCAGCCATACTGGTGGCGAATCCATCCTGACCTGAAGTCGTGAGGGGCTCTGCAGGGGCTTTCGGAGAACGCAGCAGCAACCGGCCATTGACGAGCGAGTAGACCTGCAGCACCAGCTCTGCCTCGTTATCGTGCGGTACGGCTTGAGTCGCCAGTTGATAGCCTCGCGGCAATGCAATGGCTTCCAATCCCTGAGGCAGAGTCCGCAAGGCAATCTGTCCCGCACGCTCCAGACTAAGATCCCAATCTCCCGTGCGCTCGCGCGTCTGATCACGCTGGTACCAGATGAGCAGGATCAGCCACGCCACCATCACCGTCACGAGCATGCCAGCCAGCAAACGCCATCGTAGCGATCGATGCGAAGGAGTACGGATCATGAGCTACATCCCTTTTACACGGTAACCGTAGCCATGTACCGTTTCAATCAAATCGTCACCCAGCTTGCGACGTAGCTGGTGAATATAAACCGCCACAGTGTTGCTTCCTGTGGCGCCGCTGTCACCGTAGACGGCGCTTTCGAGCGCGGTGCGAGAGACAGCCCGGCCACCCCGCTCTACCAATGCAAGCAAGGTGCGGTATTCCAGCAAGCTGAGCGCAACGGGATCGCCTGCAAGCAGGACCGTCTGGTTAGCCGGGTCCACGGTCACGTTGCCTGCCACCAGGACAGGAGCGACGCGCCCCTTGCTGCGCCGGACGGTCGCGCGGGCACGTGCCAGCAATTCGTCGATCTGGAACGGCTTGACCAAATAGTCGTCGGCGCCCGCATCGAGCCCTGCAATCCGCTCGCTCAGGCGATCTCTCGCCGTCATGATAATCACTGGCGTCGTGTCATAACGCGCTCGTAGTTGGGCCAGGATCCCCATGCCAGACCCGCCAGGCAAGCCCAGGTCCAGCAATATCAACTCGTAGTCGTGGTCGACCAGCGCCGTCTGCGCCAACCTTGCATCGGCCGCAATATCGACGCTCGCACCTTCACGGCGCAGCGCCAGCTGGAGCGCCTCGGCCAGCATGGCGTCGTCCTCGACTAATAGTGTGCGCATTGGATCCGTCCTCGTCATCGCGCGACATTGTTACGCCAACGGATTAAATCCGGTTTAAGACCCATACGAGGCTTAAAGAATTCCTAAAACTGTCGAGGCAGTATAGCGGCTGAAATTCGGTCGCCTGTCAGGCAGCCGATGAACTTGGATCCAGGGAAATAGAATGAAAGCAATCACGATGACACGCGGTGCAGTCGCCATAGCCCTGGCCGCAGCAGCAGGCCCAGCCATCGCGGAGGGCACGAATCTGATCGGTATAGGAGTGGGCGTGAGGCCCGTCTACGCCGGCTCTGACGAGTATCGAGCCGTCCCCACGCCGCTGATCAACTACCGGTCCGGCCATTTTTTCATCACGCCGCGGGCAGGCCTGCCCGCGCTGGGGCTGAGCTATGAACTCGCCCCCGACCTGGAAGGCGGGGTGTTCGTCGGCCTGGGCCTGGGCCGGGACTCGGATGATTCGGATCGCACCCGCGGTCTGGACGATATCGATTTCCACGGCGTATACGGCGCCTTTGTGGAATGGACACCGGGCCGCTACTCGCTCGGCGCTGCCTATCGCCAAGCTGCAAAATCCGGTTACGGCGGCACGTTGGAACTACGCACTTCCTATGCGGTGGTGCAAACCGAACGGCAGCAATTGCGCTTGGGCGTCAGTACGCAATGGGCCAATAGCAGCGACATGCAGACCTGGTATGGCGTCAGCACATCCGACGCAGCGCGCAGCCGGGAACACCTGTCTCCCTACTCAGCTTCGTCCGGTTTCAAGAATGCAGCGCTGTTCGCCAACTGGACCTACCAGTTGACAAAGGACTGGACGGTAATGAGCACATTAGGGGTCAGTACCGTACTGGGCGATGCGCGCGATAGCCCGCTGACCGAACGCAAGACCAATGTTTTCGGCAGCCTGGGAGTCGGCTACCGGTTCTGATAACAGGGGAATCAGCGCGGGGGGAGGCCGGCCTATGGCACACTGGAGTTTCTCAGAGTCCTTACCATCACTCCACGCGCAATGACGACATCAGATCAGAAAGAGACTCCGGCAGCAGGAACAGAGACAGCCGCTCCCTATGGGATGCAGAGCCGTTCCGCCGACATAGCAAAGCGAAAGAAGGTAACGACGGTACGGCTTGCCGACATGCGCCGGCAGGGCGAGAAAATCGCCATGCTGACGGCCTATGACGCGACCTTTGCTGCCATCGAAGATGCGGCTGGCGTCGATTGCATACTGGTGGGCGACTCGCTGGGCATGGTCTGCCAGGGAAAAAACAGCACCGTGGGTGTCTCGCTCGATGAGATGGCGTATCACACTCGCTGTGTGGCTAAGGGCCTGGAAAAAGCCGATGGCGCCGCACTACTCGTAGCCGATCTCCCCTTCGGTTCGTATCATCAGTCACGAGATCAGGCGATGGCATCATCCGTATGCCTCATGGAAGCCGGCGCGCAGATGATCAAACTCGAAGGCGGGGGCTGGACGACCGAGGTGGTTCAGTTTCTTGTCGAGCGCGGCATACCGGTGTGCGGGCATCTGGGGCTGACGCCTCAAACCGTATCGGCGTTGGGCGGTTTTCGTGTGCAAGGCAAGGACGACGATGGTGCAGCGAAGCTGGTGCGTGACGCGAAAGCGTTGGAAGCCGCTGGCGCATCGTTGTTGGTGCTGGAAATGATTCCGGCAAAACTCGCCGCAGATCTCACCAGCCAGATGCAGACCTGCGCGACGATCGGCATCGGCGCAGGATCAGGCACGGCAGGCCAGGTGCTGGTAATGCATGACATGCTGGGGATCAATATCGGGCGCATGCCAAAATTTGTCCGCAACTTTATGGACGACGCAGACAGCGTCCACGCGGCGTTTTCTGCTTATGTCCGCGCAGTCAAAGACGGAACGTTCCCCGAAGACGCACGCCACAGCTGGTAGCGCTGAAGCATTGCGTAACGGCACTGTTCCCTGCCGTCGTTCTGCATTCTCATGCAGAACAAGCATAATATTCCACTAGACCGTCAGATAGGCGCTGCCCTGAGGCTGACGGCCGACCCCGTCTTCCCCCTGTGTGAATACACAGACTCTCGGAGCAATGGATGAAAAAGCTGATCAACAATCCTCGCCACATCGTACGAGAAGCCCTCGAGGGATTAGTTGATACGACAGACCATCTCGCACTGATCGAAGGCGAGAACATCGTCGTACAGCGTGATTTGCCTGGTCTTGCGGCTCGCTCGGTGGCGGTGCTCTCTGGTGGCGGCAGTGGCCACGAGCCTGCTCATGCCGGATATGTGGGCATAGGCATGCTCACCGCGGCGATTGCGGGTGACGTATTCACCTCTCCGAGCGTGGATGCGGTACTGGCGGCGATTGTCTCCGTCGCAGGTCCCGCTGGTGCCTTGCTGGTCGTTAAAAACTATACCGGCGACAGGCTGAACTTTGGTTTGGCCGCTGAACTCGCGCGAGAAAAAGGCATTCCGGTCGAAGTCGTCCTGGTGGCCGATGACGTATCGTTGCGCGACATGGTTCCGACCGATCGCCGTCGCGGTATTGCTGGAACTGTATTCGTGCACAAGATCGCCGGAGCAGCCGCAGCTAAAGGCTGGCCCTTGGAAAAAGTGGCGGCCATCGCCGCACGCGCCGCAGCGGCTGTGGGCTCCATGGGCGTTGGCCTGGGTGCCTGCACGGTACCTTCTGCTGGTACGCCCAGCTTTTCACTAGGCGATACCGAGATCGAGTACGGTCTGGGTATTCACGGCGAGAAGGGGGTACGCCGCGTCGACATGAAACCCGCAGATGCGATAGTGGACGATATCCTGGCGCAGATATTGGCAGAGATACCTGACGATGCCAGTCGAGTCGCTTTGCTGGTCAACGGCTTGGGAGGTACGCCGCCCATAGAACTGCAGATTATCGCGCGCCACGCGCTGGCCACCTTACGCGCCAAAGGCCTGACACCCACGCGCGCGTGGGTGGGCAACTACATGACCGCACTGGAAATGCCCGGATGTTCGTTGTCGGTATTGCCTGTGGATGACGAGCTGCTCGAACTGCTGGATGCGCCTTGCGGCGCTCCGGCATGGACACACTCCGGCCGGATCAATGAAGAGCGTACGACTGTGCCTGTGCCGAGCGGCCTCGAAGCAAATCTCGCGTCCATGCCTGCCGGCCCGTTGGTAGCAGCGCTGGAGCGAGCAGCAAAGGGCGTCGCGCATGCGTTGATCGCTGCCGAAACCGAACTCGGGGAGCTTGACGCCAAAGCCGGTGACGGCGACTTGGGCGCCAGCATGGCACGCGGCGGCCAGGCCATACTCGACTTGGCTCCTGAGGCTTTTCACACACCCGGTCAATTCTTTGCCTCGGCGGCGCAAGCGATGCGCAGAGCGATCGCGGGCAGTTCCGGCCCGTTCTACGCCGTAGGGTTACTACGCGCCAGTCGCGAACTGGGGGACCTGGCCGAGCCATCGCCGGCGCAATGGCAGAAAGCCTTTGCCGCCGCGGTAGCTGCCGTGATGGAGATGGGAGGCGCTAAAGCGGGAGATCGCACGATGGTCGACGCCCTCACGGCGGCCAACAATGCATGGCATTCGGCGTTGGCGGCAGGCGCTCCAGGCAGGGACGCGTTTCGCCAGGCTGTGCAAGCAGCCGAGAAAGCCGCAGCGGACACTGCCCATATGCAACCTCGTCTAGGCCGTGCCAGTTACTTGGGAGAGCGGGCCGTCGGCATTCCGGATGGTGGCGCTGTCGCAGTAGCGTATTGGCTGAAAGCACTGCAAAACGGTATCGAGGAAATCAGGTAAGTCACCCGTGCAATAGCTTGTGCTCTGATAAAAGCGATCTTCAATGGAAAAAGGCATTTCTCTAAACGACATCTGGTACTTTGTCGAAGTCGCAAAGCGCGGGAGCTTCAGCGCCACCGCGGCGGCATTGGATATGCCAGTCGCTACACTTTCGAGGCGCATATCCGAGCTCGAAAAAAATCTCGGATATGCGCTGTTCCTACGCACGACACGCAAGGTTTCATTAACCGACTTGGGCACGCGCTACTTTGAGGAGTGCGTCTCCCAAATCGAAGGCATTCTGAACGCGCACGAGAACGTCAAGACATACCTTGAGTCGCCTGAGGGAAAATTGCGGGTCTCGATCATGCCCGGACTGGCGCCTTTGTTGCCAGGCGTCTCAGAAGAGCTGCACCAGCGCTTTCCAAAAATCAGCTGCGATTTCGATCTCAGCAGTTCAACAAGAATCAACGACCTTTCCGGTATGGATTTATACATCCGGGGAGGGCGCCAGGAGGACTCTCCTCTTATTCAAAAGCCACTCGTGAATTTTCGTCTCATCCTGGTGGCGTCGCATGATTATCTGCAACGGACGGGATATCCTGAGTCGCCTGCCGAGCTTCAGCATCATGCGCATATTTGCATGCATGGAACGGACACTTGGGAGCTCAGAAGAGGAACAGAAGTCGAGACGATTCGGCTCAGCCCGAAATTTTCCAGCAACCAGATCCTTTTGAATCTACAGCTCGCCGGCAGAGACCTAGGCATCACTCCCGTTCCCTACCCCTTTTCTGGCAACCAATTACTCCAGAATTACCGGCTGGAACGGGTGTTGCCTGATTGGGAATTGTCATCTGCCATGCTGTATGCGCTGTTTGAAAGCCGCGTGATCTCGGCCAAAGCCACGGCGTTTCTCAATATTCTCGTCAAACATTTGCAGGCACATTTTTCGCTGGATAGCCAATCGGTGCCTCCATCTGCCGTGTGGAGTGAATGGGCGAATGGCGGGAACAGGGTCGGATGAGGAGGCGCTGATCGGTCAGCATCTCAGATCAAGCTGCGTGAAGAGTTAGGTCAGATAGGTATTTTCGTCCTGCGCATCCAGGAACGCGAGATATTGGGCAACCGTATTCTCCAGCGCTTCGGCGTTCCCGGTGCCCGCGGTTATCAAGGGTTGAGCCTCAGGCATCAAGCGGCATATCCGATCGAAGTACTCCAGGAACATATCCGTCTGCGCACACGCCAGCAATGTGGGCACGCGCACCAAAGGCAAACGAGAGGTCTTGTCATAGCCGATCGCTGCGCGATAGGGAATGTGATATGTCCGCGTTGCCTTGATGACTTCTACTGCCTTGTCATGCAGCTCGTCGGCACTGGGCAGACCTATAGACCGCCGATGGGCCGCATCGCGCTTATACCAAGGCCAGAATAAATACACGTCCCGGACAAACTGATATATCCATGCCAGTTGGCTGCCATTCATGTCTATGGCAACACCAGGCGCGTAATGCTTGAGCATGTCATCACGCTCGTCATCGGTGTATTGCGAGACACCGTCCAGGATCAGCTTTCTGACTCTGCCGGGATGGGCAATGGCAATTTCGCACGCAATGTTTGCACCGGTGTGGCTGCCGTATAAATCAAAGCGCTCTATCCCTAGCTGATCGATGGCCTGCACATGCACTTGTGCAAAGTAGCGGATGTCCGCTTTATCGCTGACAGGGGCGGATGAGTCTCCATTGCCCAAGGTGTCAGGTGCATACACCGCTCGGCTATTGCCCAGACGGGCAATCAACGGCTCGAGCAGTTTTGCGGATCCCGGTGACGCATGCAGCATTACCAGTGGGATGGGAGATATACCGTCTCGCTCCGGCAAAGCCGGGGATGCCGTGCGATAGTGCACTTGGCAATCCGGCAACGTAACGAAACCCCTTAATACACGGGCCAACGCATCACATGTCACTTCAACGATACCCCGACTGATTTGACCAGTTTTGCCCAACGTTCGCTGTCTTGTTTGATTTTGGACGCATAGTCGTCAGGGGTTGTGCCTTCGGCCTCGAGTCCCATGCTCTGCAGCCGTGATTTTGTTTCCGGCTCCATCAGGATGCCATGCAGGGTGGTATATAGCTTGTCGATGATAGGCTTGGGCGTTCCTTTGGGAGCAACCATTCCGTACCAGGAGTTGACCTCGAATCCCGGCAAGGTTTCCGCAACCGTCGGCAGCTCGGGCAACACTGATGAGCGCTTCAGCGTGGTAATCGCCAGCCCTGTCACGCGACCGTCTTTCATCAAACTCATCGCGGCAGCAATATTGATGAACGCAAATTCGATCTGACCACCGATCAAATCAGTACTGATTTGACTATCGCCTTTGTATGGGACGTGCAGTAGCGAGACCTTTCCCAGCTGAGCCAGCATCTCGCCAGCCAGATGCGTGGTGCTGCCCACCCCCACCGAGCCATAAGATAACTTTCCGGGATGCGTACGCGCGTAATTCAATAGATCATTCACTGATGTGAATTTCAGATCGGGCCGGGACACCAGGACGATCGGACTCGAAACGATCTGCGTGATCGGTTCGAAATCACGAGTCGGGTTATAGGGGAGCTCCTGCAATGCCGGACTGATCGACATTGGACCGACATGCGCCAGGAACAAGGTGTAGCCGTCCGGATTTGCGCGCGCTGCCTTGGCAGCGCCAATGGTCCCGTTAGCGCCAGGCATGTTCTCCAGAATCACGGACTGACCAATGACGTCGCTCATCCTTTGAAGAAGCGGCCGGGCAATGGCGTCAGACGCCCCGCCTGCTGTCCAGGGATTAATTACTGTTATGGCTTTGGATGGATATACACCAGATTGGGCCGATACCGCTGGACCCGCATAAGAGCCCAGAGTCACACCGAGGAAAGCCGTCAACGCAATAGCACCTGCTTTAAAACGAATAACCGCCCAACTGATAGCGACCATGAAAACCCCTTTTCCGTTCGCACAACAGCAATATCGAATAATTCGCTATGCAAATAACCTATTCGCAGCATAAATCAGTCTATGCAGATGCCAAAAGGCCGTCAATGCTCGTTAACGCGTAAAGACTAGAACGCCACGTTTCGGTGACGGGCCACATGCTCGCCCGCCAATGCCGGAGCGATCTGCCGGGCTAATTCTTTAAGCGCTGCCGCGATGGGTCCCGCGAGACGCTCTTTAGTCATATACGAACTATTACCCCCGCATGTCAGTGCCAGGATACGGCGCCCGTCCGGAGAAATGACCGGCACTCCGATCGCGTTGACGTCACGATGCGAATGTCTCAGGTTGAACACAAACCCGTGCTCGTTGTAATGCGCGATCGCTTCTTCTACGGCAGTGGCATGCACTTTCCACGCTTTGCCCAGCTGTTGCTTGATTGCCGTCAATAGAGATGTCCGTTCTGCGTCGGGCAATGCGGCCAGATAAGCCCATCCCAACGACGAGTTGACCATCTCCAGCTGTGATCCTACATGCAGGATCAGCTTCAAGATGGCGGGGCTTTCGGCGCGCTGCACGATCACCATATTGTGCCGATCAGGTTCGGCCAAGGATACCGAAGCTTCAAACTTTTCGGCCACGACTTTCATCAGCGGATACGCAAATTCCGCGACACCCGCATGGGTGATGGATGCGTGTCCCAACGTCAGCACACCAGGCCCGACACGCAGCCGATCGGCGTTGCGGCCGGGAATCAAGTATCCCGATTGAGACAAGGTATAGCAAAGCCGCCACACCGTAGGTTGCGGCAACCCGGTCATACGCGCAATCTCGCTAGTGCCCAGCTCGGGGGTGTCGGGAGTAAAGCAGCGCAAAACCTCGAGGCCCCGATGCAGCGCGGTCACGAACATCCGATCTTCTTTCACTAGTGTTTTCCCCAAATCGACGGCGAATTATCGCCTGAGCCATTGACTGGCGCTCGCATAAGCCAAACAATAGATTCATTAAGCGAATAGCCTATTCACTATACGAATAAATATCAATGGATAAATCGGAAGGCCTATGCACCTCGAAATAAATAGCGCGCTGGCCGAACTCCGGCCTGCACTGCGAAAATTCGTCACAGAACGCTTGGACCCTATCGCGGCGCGCATTGACTCAACCGGTGAAGTTCCGTCCGGCACTCGCGAGTTGATCGCCGCGCAGGGCTATCTGGGCATGCGCCTGCCTGCCGAGTACGGCGGTGCAGAGACGGATCTGTCGACGTATTGCCTGGCGATCGAGGAGATGGGACGCTCGCACCGGGTTTTTACATTGATGCTGGATGCATCCAGCGGACTGACCCCTATTGCGCTGGTTCGACATGGCACCTCGGCGCAAAAACTCACCTATCTGCCCAAATTGGCCAATGGCGAATGGACGGCGTCATTCGCCCTGACAGAGCCCGACGCGGGCTCTGACGCTGCAGCATTGCGCACACGGGCACAGCGTTGCGAGGGCGGCTGGCGTATCACGGGTACGAAGCAATACATCAGCGGTGCGCATTATGCCCGCGTCATCATGGTCATTGCCGTCACCGATGCCGCCAAACGCGCTGGCGAGAGAATGACAGCGTTCCTGGTAGACAAAGACACACCGGGCATGACCATCAGCCGCATCGACAAGACCATAGGATCGGATCCCATGCAGCTTGCCGAGCTGCACTTCGACGACTGTTTCGTTCCTGATACCGCGGTGCTGGGCCAGGTGGGACAAGGATTCCCCATAGCCATGGGATCGCTCACCAGTGGCCGCATGGGCGTGGCGTGCTCATGCCTGGGCACTGCCGACAAACTGTTGGAACTGTCTATCGGCTATGCAAAAAACCGCAGCACGTTTGGCAAGCCCCTATCCGAGCGCCAAGCCATTCAATGGATGTTGGCCGACTCCGCTACGGAACTGGCCGCGGCCCGCGCACTGGCCTATGACACGCTGCGCCGTATCGATGCCGGCGAGGATGTCGGTACGGCGCCGAGTGTGGTCAAGCTCTATTGTTCCGAGATGGTCGGACGGGTTGCAGACCGGGCAATACAGATTCACGGCGGCGCTGGCCTCATACGCAATGAACCCGTAGAACGCTTTTATCGGGACGTACGCCACTATCGCATTGGCGAAGGCTCGTCGGAAATACAACGCATGCTGATCGCCCGCGATCTGTGCAGGTAAACGGGCGCGATTCGCCCCATTCGATTAAGGACCAAACCATGAGCAAGTACGACATGCTGGCCATAGACGCGGTGGTCAACATCTGGACTCCCGAGACTTATGAGCTGCGACCCAATCGGGACGCGTTTTTCGGCGGGAAAATGAAAGTGCAGGATCACACATTGCGTGGGATCACTCATGATGAAATGCTGCGGCGCATGGATGCCGCGGGCATTGAGCGAGCCTTTCTGATTGCCAGCAAAGTCGGCACCAAAGGGCATCGCGCCAGCTACCACATTCCTTACGAGATGGTGGCCGAAGCCATCAATCTGCATCCCGATCGTTTTCTAGGTCTGGCCGGCATCGATCCCACAGAAGGCATGGATGGCGTCCGCCAGTTGGAGGCAGCGGTTCGGGACTATGGATTCATCGGCGCACACGGCTATCCGCATTGGTTTGAACTCGCCCCGGATCACGCCAAGTGGTATCCCTTTTATGCCAAGTGCGTAGAGCTGGATATTCCCATTCAACTGCAGGTGGGGCAATCCATGCTTTATGACCCGAACTATCGCCTGCGCAGCGTGGGTAAACCGATCACGCTGGATGCGGTTGCTTGCGACTTTCCCGAGTTGAAACTGATCGGCATCCATGTAGGCATCCCATGGACAGATGAAATGATCGCCATGGCATGGAAGCATCCTAACGTATACATCGGTTGCGATGCACATGCACCCAAGTACTGGCCGGATTCGTTCGTCCACTACATCAATACGTACGGCAGCAACAAAGTGCTGTTCGGCACGGATTTTCCGATCCTGGATTTCGAACGTACGCGTGACGAGATAGAGGCCCTGGACCTGCGCCCTGAGTCCAAACGAAAGCTGCTGCGCGACAACGCCATACGTGTGTACAAGTTGAATGAAGGGGCCGCACGGTGAGCGTTCCTAATATTGCAGACATGTTGTCCCTGCATGCACAGATGCGGCCCTCCAGCGTCGCGCTCGTGCATGGCGATGAATCGTTGACGTACGCCGAATTGAATCAGGCCGTCTTACAGCGCGCAGCGATGTTGCAGGACATGGGAATACGCAACGGCAATATTGTCGCGGTAGCGCTAAAGGACGGGATAGAGCATGTATTGATGCTCTATGCCATCGCGCGTGCGGGTGCAGTGATTCTGCCCATGGATTGCCGTTGGAAAGAGTTTGAAAAGCTGCGCGTTGCGAAGCACTTCCAGCCGACGTTGATCATGGTGGAGCCGGGCGGCGACATTCCTGGGGCGGCATGCATTGCAGCGGATGCAGGCTGGAATAAGAAAATCATCGGAACATCGATCGATCGTGTCTTTCCCGATGGCAATCGGGGCGTTGTCATGTCATTGTCGTCGGGGACGACGGGACGCCCCAAAGGTCCCATGCTGACGCATAGCCAGTTTCAAGCACGATTCTGGACACACTGGGTGGATCTGGGCTTTGGCAGCCGGGAAGTCTACGTCAATGCGACGCCCCTCTATTTCGGAGGTGGCAGGGCATTCGCCATGTCCACGCTGCATGCGGGAGGAAAGCTGGTTCTATTTCCTCCTCCTTATGCTCCAGAAGACTTGGCCATCGAGATTGCGCGCACACAGGGCACGATTCTCTTTCTGGTACCAACGCTGCTGCGCAGAATGATGAACACCGAGCCTGAGAAGCTGACTTCGATGAAGGCCCTCACCACACTGATCTCATCCGGCTCGGCCTTGACAGCGGAGGAACGCAAGCGCATCAAAGAAGACATATGCCCGAACTTTCTTGAATACTACAGTTCCACCGAAGGCGGCGGCATTACCGTACTGCCGCCCGCCGATCAGACTGAACATGGAGCATCCGTCGGCCGGCCAGTCTATGGCGTCGAGGTTCAAGTCGTAGACGACAGTCATCATCCGGTATCCCGCGGAGAAACAGGACGAATTCGATATCGCGGGCCTGCCGTTGCCAACGGGTTCTACAACGACCCGGAGGCCAGCGCGGAAGCCTTTTATCAAGGATGGTTCTATCCAGGAGATCTGGGCAGCCTGGATGCCGATGGATACCTGACGCTGAAAGGCCGATCCAAAGACATGATCATCCGCGGCGGAGTCAACATCTATCCCCTGGAAATCGAAACTATCTTGTCAGCCCATGAATCGATTGCTGAAGTCGCCGTAGTCGGCTGGCCATCGCGTGAGTTCAACGAAGAAGTCGCTGCCTTTGTCACATTGCGCCAAGGACATGCTCTCGATGAGGAGGCGCTCAAGAGAATGTGCAAAGCTACGCTCGCACCTTATAAAATTCCACGCGAGATCTTCCAGTTGGACGAGTTGCCTCGCAATTCAGGCGGAAAGGTCATCAAAAGCGAGCTCACGGCGAAACTGCCCCCGTTGTAGTAGCCAGTCAGTGCCAGGCGTCATGCAACGCAGCCGCTGACCGGTCAGCATCCCAAAACCTCAGGACGTTGTTAGCGTTTCGCCTCTGCCAACAGAGGCATCTGCTTTTCCTGTTGTGCGGCTGACGGCGACTCGGCAATTGGCTTTCCACGTTGAGAAGCATGCCAAGGCAATAGATGTTCTTCGACGATCTCCAGCCCTTTGAACAAGATCACACCGAGTATGCAAAGCAGCGCCAACGCCACAAAGACTGTCGGCGTGTCAAAGCTGCCCTGGGCGACGAGGATGACATAGCCCAATCCACTGCCGCCGGCGACAAACTCGCCCACAATCGTACCGACCAGGGCAAAAGAAATACCGACCTTCATACCGGCAAAGATGCTGGGCAATGCGTTCGGAAAACGGATCTTCCACAGCACTTTGCTGCGAGAGGCTTGATTTGCACGTGCCATGTTGAGCATTTCTGGATCGATGGATTTCAAGCCCAGTACCGTATCGATCAAAATCGGGAAAATAGCGATCAGCATGGCAATTGCGATCTTTGGGGCAGAACCTGTGCCGAGCCAGATGACGAACAACGGCGCGAGTGCGACTTTCGGCACAGCGTTCAGCGCAACCATCAAGGAATACAAAGTACGGTCAAGGAAACGAGAATAGACAATACCAATAGCCGCCCCAACGCCGAGCACGACGGCCAGAACAAAGCCCGCCATCGTAGTCTGCAAGGTATCCAGGGTCTGCATTAATAGAAACCCTGGCTGCGCCATGAACTCGGCAAAGATCTTGCTGGGTGCCGGCAGCAGGAATTCCCTGACGGCAAACCATCTGACGCCACCTTCCCACAACACGAGAATAACGAGCATCGTCAACATAGCCAGCCGACTCTCTTCGGCGCGTTTCCATAAGCCTTTCATCGCTTACCCCTTGTAGATTCCGAGTTCGCGGAAGATCCCGCGGATCTGTGACACGTAGTCGGCAAAGGCCTTTGTTTCACGAATGGCCAAACCGCGTGGTCTATCGAGCTCAATAGGAATGACGGCTGCTACACCACCGGGATTGCGCGACATCACGACGACGCGATCGCTCAAGTAGACCGCCTCGGAAATCGAGTGCGTGATAAAGAGCACCGTCTTGCCGGTATCCATCCAGGTACGCTGGAGCTCTTCATTCAGTTCGTCCCGCGTAAAAGGATCGAGCGCCCCAAAGGGTTCGTCCATCAGCAGCAACTGAGGATCGACCAGCAACGCACGGCAGATCGAGGCACGTTGTCGCATGCCGCCCGACAGTTCCCACGGAAATCGATCGGCAAAGGCGCCAAGTCCGAACAGGTTCAACACCGCGCGGGCTCTTTCTTCGTAGTCCTTTCGGTTCAGATTATGAAATTCGGCAGAGATCAGCACATTGTCGAGAATGGTGCGCCAATCCAAAAGCAGGTCACGCTGAAAAACGACTCCCATGTTCGACGGCGGACAGACGATCGGATCCCCCTGCAGCGCAAGATGTCCGCTCGAGATAGGTTCTAACCCCGCCACGCATTTCAACAAGGTGCTTTTGCCACAGCCGCTCGGCCCGACAATGCTCACAAACTCGCCCTGTTCGATATCGAGGCTCACGTCCTTGAGCGCGTAGAGCGGATCGCGCTGAGAGCGGTAGATTTTGTTGAGCTGACCTATCTCTAAGAATGCCGACATGTTCGCCCCTGTCTCGTCAGTTTGCCAACATCGCGTTGGTGTAATAATCGGACGGCTTATGGCCCGGCTTGATGGCCCCCACCTGTTCCATGGACTGAATCGCCGCGACCCAGTCAGCATCATTCTGAGCCCCGAAGGGCGCGCCTTTTTGTGAAGGGCTTTCAAAGAACTCCCGGTACGCTGCGATCTGTCCACGCAAAATCTCCGGATCGAGCTTTGCATTCGGCCGCTGGGCGACGATGGCAGCAACCGCCTCGTCTTCATGACCCGCATAGATGTATTCCCATGCCTTGACTTGGATTTGCGTGAACTTCTTGATCGCGTCCCCACGTTCAGCCAACGCCTTCGGTGTCGTCACCAGGCCGTAACTGGGAAAGTTGATCCCGCTATCGGCCAGCAGCAGTGTCTTGGCCGGCCGTACCTTGGCCACCATCGGCTGGCCAAAAGGGGCCTGCGACAGGAACCCGTCGCTATTCCCGGAAGCGTAGGTGGAAATCATGGCACTGGGCGCGACCATCACGACATTGGTCTTCGACTTCGGTACGTCACTGGCCTTGAAATAGGGATCGATAAAAGGAGCCCAAGGACTCGTAGTGAAGCAAACGAGCTTCTTGCCGATCAAATCGGCGGGAGATTTGACGTCCAGCTTTTCGTCCACCAGCACGGCCAGGTCGCCCTTCCGGGCAAAGCCGGCGATAGAGATGAGATCCAATCCATTCTCTTTGGCGATGGCCATCGTGCCCAATTGCACTTGACCGATATCCATCTGGCCGACGGCAACCAGTTGCAGTGTGTTGATCGTGCCGGTGCCGTCTTGGATTTCCACATCGAGGCCGGCATCTTTAAACCAACCCTTTTGTAGCGCCAGATGCATGGCCGCATGCATACCCCACGCGGAAAAATCCATTCGCACTCGCAGTTTTTCGCTTTCCGCATGGACACTCGTTGCGGTGAAAGCGAACAACATCGTTGCCGCCAGAACGGTATGGTGGATCCGGTTCAGAAAAGACGAACGCATTTTTTAATCCTCGTGAGGCATGTGTAGGTGACGTCAGACAGAGATTCGGGCTTTTCCTGAACGGCTCGCTATGCAGCCTGCGCCATGGCATTGCGGCGCAGCGCTTCGCTGGCCGTGTGATCCACTGCACCGGTATGAGGATCTACCACGACCTTGTAATGCTGAAGGACGTACTTTGCGGTCAGCTTGTGGTTCCACACGTCTTCACGGATGCGATCCCAGTCACGCTCCATAGGATCGCCAAAGCCCCCGCCTCCGGGTTGAATATGCGTCACCACATCATTGCGTGCAATCGTCATGCCGACTTTGCTGGGCAACTCCGTCAGTTCATCTCCATGCTGCAGCACATTGCGAGCAGGGCTTGCTGGCGTACCGCCCGCCAAGCCATAAGGCGAGAATTTCATGCGATCGGCACGAAGCTGCAACAGCGCATCTGGTGCCAGCACACGATAACTGCGGCGGATACCTAGCCCACCGCGATATTGGCCGGCGCCACAAGAGTCCTCCACCAGCTCGTAGGCTTCGACCCGCACGGGATGTTGAGCCTCCAAGGTTTCTACGGGAGTATTCGAAAGATTCTGTGAAGCATTGGTAATGGCTTCAATTCCGTCGCTGGCAGGACGGCCACCCCATGCACCGCAGATCATGTCGACAATAATGTACGGCTTGCCTTCGTCGCTTTTCCCAGAAAGACATACTACGGTGTTGCCGCCCTCGCCCGCGGCCGGGATCCGATGCGGTACGACCTGGGCGAGCGCACCGAGCATGGCGTCAAACACGCGATAACCTGTTAACGCGCGGGCCGCCACGGCGCTCGGAGGCAGCGGATTCAATACTGAGCCTTCGGGTACATGGACATCAATGCAGCGGAATACACCTGCGTTGTTTGGAACGTCTCCCAGCAGTGCACAGCGCACGCTCAAATAGGTGCATGACTTTGTATATGACAACGTGGAATTGATCGCTGCACGGACCTGCGGCGAAGATCCGGTGTAGTCCGCCGACACACGGTCTTCGTGTACTGTCAGTGCCACCTCGATACGAATAGGGTCTGGCGACAGGCCGTCGTCATCAATGTAGTCAACGAAATGGAATGTCCCTTTGGGCCACCTTCTGATTTCTTCACGCGTC
Organism: Bordetella muralis; assembly: GCF_054781015.1. Classification (NCBI taxonomy): domain Bacteria; kingdom Pseudomonadati; phylum Pseudomonadota; class Betaproteobacteria; order Burkholderiales; family Alcaligenaceae; genus Bordetella; species Bordetella muralis. Next base: position 981,856 of record NZ_BAAGVF010000008.1, read on the forward strand.
AGGCGTTCCGCATAGTCCAACAGTTCGTTCAGGTAGGCGCGCGAATCGTCTCTGCCATAGCGATCAAATAGGGCCGTCAATTCTCGCACCCCGATTTGCGTGGCCGCGTATTGAGCCTTCAAGTCGCCGAGGACACGATCAGGGACACGAACGTTTTGCGCAATGATGCGTTCCAGCGTTTCATTGACCTTGCCGGCCTCGTAGAGCTTTAGCACCGGAATGCGCAGGCCCTCCTGATAGATCTCGGTCGAATCGCTGGCATTTGATCCGGGGACACGTCCGCCCACATCGGTGTGATGGCAGATGACAACGCAGTATCCTTCTATCTCGCCTCGGTAGAAGAAGGGAACGAACATGAAGATATCCGGGAGATGCATTCCTCCCTCATAGGGATCGTTCACGATCACGGCGTCTCCGGGCTGCAGTGTATTGCCATAACGCTGCTGCAGCGCCGCCATGGCCTCCGGAATAGCGCCTAGATGCAAAGCAATGGTTTTTGCCTGCGCGACCATGCGGCCATGGCGATCGCATATGGCCGCCGAGTAGTCCATCACGTCTTTGACGATTTCCGATCGCGCCGTGCGGATGACGGTGTATGCGATTTCGTCGACGATGGAATCCATCGCATTTTTGACAACGGCAAAGGTAACGGGATCGAATTGCGTACTCATGCTTGCTCCTGGGCGATATCGATGATGATGTTGCCGATCTTGTCTGCATGGGCCGAGGCGCCAGGCGGCACGACAATCGTAGTGTCATATGACTCGATGATGAGCGGGCCATGCCACGGTTCATCTTGAATGGCCGATCGAGGTACCAGACGCGTCTCGTACGGAGGCTGATCGCGCTCGAAACTAACCTGGCGTGTGCCCGATACGCCCTGCAGCGCGCTTGCGTCAACGCGAATATCATTGAATTTCAGTCGTTGATCACTACGGCCGTAGGCGCTTAGCCTGATATTCACAAGTTCCAGAGGTTCGTCATTGACGTAACCGAAGGTCTGCCGATATTGATCACCGAAATCTTCGATGAGATGAATAATGACTGCATCGTCAATTACCGAAGTCGCTGGCTGGCGTAATGCAATAGTCAGCTCGGAACTCTGGCCCAGATAACGTAGATCCAAACTGACTGCCATCTCAACGGCATCTTTGGAATAACCTTCCTGTGCCAGGACGGATAAACCTTGCATGCGCAGTTCAGCGATTGCAGCGTTGATCGTTTCCTTATCGCAGTTGGCAAGCGGACGCAGTACCGCTTTGACGAAGTTGTGCTCCGCATCTGCCCCCAGCATACCTGCCGAGCAGAATACGCCAGCCATCACAGGCGCAATCACCCGTTTGATGCCCAGCAATTTGGCAACATCGACGGCATGCAGTGGGCCGCCGCCACCAAATGCGATCATCGTCATATCGCGCGGATCGCGGCCGCGCTCGACAGTCACCGCACGCAGCGCACGCGCCATACTCACATTGGCTACATGACGGATACCGTGTGCGGCTGCCAGCATATCCAGCCCCAATGGCTCGCCGATATGCATCGCAATGGCATGCTGCGATTTCTCGGGATGGACCTTCAGACTGCCTCCGGCCAGCGCCGTGGGGTTCAGGAAACCTAATGCCATGTTCGCGTCCGTCACAGTAGGACGTTCGTTGCCACGGCCATAGCACGCCGGCCCAGGATTCGCGCCAGCAGATTCGGGCCCGACACACAACAGACCGCCAGCGTCGATACCGGCCAGGGAGCCGCCACCAGCTCCGACTTCCGCGATGTCAATAGCGGGGACCTTGAGTACATAGCCACCGCCCTTGACAAAGCGGCTCGGCGCGCTGATTCCGTCGCGGAATTCGTATTCGTTGGTTAATGAAGGTACACCGCCCATGATGATGGAGGCTTTCGCGGTAGTGCCGCCCATATCAAAAACGATGAGATCCTTGCCATCGCCTAGCGCGCCTATCTGGGCAGCGCCTGCCACGCCTCCCGCAGGCCCTGAAGCCACGGCGAAAACGGGCTTTTCACTGGCGCTATCGACGCCCATCATTCCCCCATTGGAGGCCATCACCTGCAATGACGCTTTGACTCCCATACGCCCAAGATCGTCTTTCAACCGGCGCAGATACGTGCGCATGGCCGGCAGAATGTAGGCATTTACCACGGTAGTGCTCGTGCGCTCGTACTCCTTGATTTCCGGTAGCACATCGCACGACGCCGTAACCAGCAGGTGAGGAAATTCACGCTCCAGCAATGCCTTGGCCTCAAGTTCGTGAGCCGGATTGATATAGCTGTTCAAGAAGCAGATCGCCAACGCCTCCACGCCTTCGTCGATCAGATCGCGGGCAACGGACAGGACCTCATCGGCATTCAGGGGAGCTACGACATTTCCGCGCGCATCCATTCTTTCATTGATGCCTCGACGGTAGCGACGGGCGGCTAATGGCTGCGGCTTTTGCCACCCAAGGTCGAACATCGTAGGCGTACGAATACGGCCGATTTCGAGCACGTCTCGGAATCCCGCGGTGGTCAGCACGCCGGTACGGGCGCCGACCTTTTGAAGAATTGTATTGGACGCAGTGGTGGTGCCATGGACGATCTCCGTGATGTCGCCCGGCTCGATACCTGACTGCTTAATCAATGCGCCCAGGCCGGTGACGATGGCTTCCCCGAGATCGTGGGGCGTTGTGGACGTCTTGTTCACAAAGAGCTGTCCATTCGGTAATGACAGGACGATGTCCGTAAAAGTCCCGCCGATATCGCACCCGACACGGGCGCCTGCACTGGTTCCTACTTGCATTGTGCAACTCCAAGGAAAAGGGGACGTAGCCGCTGCTGTGCCGGGCTGTATGGGCTTCAGGGCCGCGATCGAGCTCATTTACTAACTAACTAGTCAGTACAATAAGCGTGAAAAATGGGCGCGCCAATTCGGGTTTTCACGTAGCCTAACGTATTGCAGGGATTGAATTTTCAGCATCGTTTCGGATCAACCGATCCGGTGTAGACTAACCAACTAGTTAGCCGATGCATCACAACAACGACGCGCGGCAGAACCGCTAATGAGACAGACAGGACCCATGCCCACCACGAAACCCAGCGGAAAATCAAAGCCCCGTGACGCGACGGCCACGCGGGAAAAAATCCTCCAGATGGCCGCTCGTGAGTTTGCCTCTAAAGGCTATGACGGTGCACGCGTTGACAGCATCGTGGCACGCAGCAAAATCAGCAAGAACCTCGTCTACCATTACTTCGAAAGTAAAGAAGCGCTCTTTATCGAGGTCATGGAACGGGCATACTCCGCCATGAGAGAACGGCAGAATCAGTTCGGCCTGCTGGGCGAGAACCCTGTCGAAGACATGCGAACCTTGGTGATGCAGACGATTCGGCATTTCATTGAGCATCCAGAATTCATTCAACTGTTGAGTACGGAAAACCTGCACAAGGCCGAGCACATCCGGAAATCCAAAGTGATTCCGGCGATGTTCAATCCGCTCAAGAGCGCGCTGGCAGAGATTCTGGAACGAGGCAAGAAACAAGGCGTATTTCGTGCCGACGCGGATTGGGTCGACCTCTATGTATCGATATCAGGCCTGGGGTCCTATTCGATATCGAACCGGTATACCTTGTCGTTTGTGCTGGGCGTGGATCTCGGTGCACAAGAACGCGTGGAGGCTCGCCTGCAGCACGTGTGCGAGATGGTGATGAGCTATTTGCTGCAGCCGCGTCCGGAGCGCCAGCCGAACGCTTGAATAGCGGCTCAGCCGATCAGCGCCTCCTCTAACGCACCAGGCGTAAGGTCCGGCGCAAGCTTTCCCAGGAAGTCGTATAAATGACGCGGCCAATAGGCGCCGCGCCGGGCCAGGACGTGGACAATACTGATCGGAAATAGATGATCGACGGATTGAGCCTGCAGCCCTCTATCGGCAGACTGAGAAAACGCAATCACGGGAATGATGGCCAGTCCTACGCCGGACGCCGCGTAGTGCTTCATGATCTCGACGTCCGTGCCTTGTACTGCGATTTTGGGAGTCAACCCTGCGGCGTCGAACGCCTGGGTGATATGCCGGCCGATGGCGTGTTGTTCGCTGTACGTGATCAGCGGGTAACACGCGATGCTCTCCAGTGTCAGTGGCTTGTCCTTGAGAACAGGATGACCTCGTTTGCTGACCAGCACATGATTGAGTTCGTAGCACGGGATTGCCGCCAGAGACGGCGGCAGGACGGGTGGCACCGTGGACAAGCCAATGTCTACTTTGCCCGTGACGACGAGATCGGCGATCTCCAGAGGTGTCGCCTGAATCAGGCGCAACGCCACGCTGGGATTGCGCCTGCAAAATTCCGGCACGATGTCCTGCAGCGCATAGCGTGCATGAGTATGCGTCGTCGCGATAGCCAGACGCCCCTGGGCCTCGAGCTGCTGGTCTGCGACGATGTTGGAGATGTCTTCGGTCGCTGCCATCATCGTGCGCATGCATCGCAAGACCTGGTCCCCCACCTCGGTCAGCGCCAGAATACGACTCTTGGAACGAATCAACAGCGCGGTACCGAGTCGTTCCTCTAGCTGGGCGATCTGTTTGCTGACGGCCGACTGGCTGGTGTATAGCGCCAACGCGGTGCGTGAGACATTCATGTCGTTTTCCACGAGCGCGCAGAACGCGCGTATCTGTTGCAGGTTCACACTGTCTCCTTTCGTGGTTTCCGACGCCGGCTACTTTCGGCCACGCCAGGCCTGAGGCCATTGATTGACCGTAGAAGAATGTATTCCAATTTGGAATTGACATCCACAATCTATCACTTCTTGGAAATCCTGCGAGGAACTAGGATGAACGCATAGGCAACCATTCCAACGAAGAAACGTGACCTCTGAGACGACCCCTGAAGCGCTCCAAGCCCTGCAATCCTGGATAAATCGCAGCGAAGAAACCACCGATATCGTGACTCCGCAATTGACCGAACGGTTGTCGGCGACATTGGAGTCCACCCGCGACGTGAGGTGCGAACGCGGTGTCGAATTTCCGCAGATGTGGTATTCCGTGCTTTTTCCGCGAGTCGTACCGCGATCCAAAATCGGAAACGACGGCCATCCAGCCCTCGGGGATTTTCTGCCACCGGTACCGCTGCCCAAGCGGATGTTTGCGGGCAAGCGCATCCAGTTTGTTAATCCCATTCTGATCGGAGATGAATTGCGGCGGGTGTCGACCATTGCCTCGATCACGCCGAAGCAAGGCAGCACCGGGCAATTGGTCTTTGTCACGGTTCGGCACACGATCAGCAACGCTGCAGGTGTCTGCGTGATAGAGGAACAGGATGTTGTGTACCGTGAGAACACCAACAAGAAAGACCAAGGAGCAGCCAGAACGCCCGCTGCGGACACTTTCGAAGCACGCTACCGATCAGAGCCCATCGTCGCAGATACTGTGATGATTTTTCGCTATAGCGCTTTGTGTTTCAACGGCCATCGTATCCACTACGATTACCCCTATGCCACACAGGTGGAGGGTTATCCCGGTCTGGTCGTCAATGGCGGACTCTCAGCGCTATGTGCGACGGAACATCTGCACCAGGCCTGGAACGGTACGTCGTTTTCCCATATCACGACGCGCAACGTTGCGCCGCTGTTCGAGGGACAGACTTTTCATGTAGAAAGCCGCGCCGGCGAGCGTGATGGTGAAGTTGAGTTCCGCGTTGTGTCACAGGCCGGCGTCACGACGCTGCGCGGTTCGGCCACGGGAGTTGCGGCATGAGCCATATGAGATCCGCTCCAGATGTATCCGACGCGGCGAAAGCGCCTCTGGAAGGATTACGCATCATCGACCTGACTCAAGTCGTAGTGGGTCCTTATGCCACGCAGTTCCTGGCGGACTTTGGTGCAGAAGTCATCAAGATCGAGCATCCGACAGGCGATCTGGCTCGCTGGATAGGCGGCAGGTCCACGACGCCCGGCATGGCGGCGAAGTACCTGCATCTGAACCGCAACAAGAAAAGCATTGCGCTCGATCTAAAGAAACCCGGCGCCGCAGACGCGCTGAAGAAACTCATCGCCACAGCTGACGTCGTGATACACAACATGCGGCCCTCCGCGGCATCTCGCCTGGGACTGTCCGCACAGGATCTGCTGGAGCTCAAACCCGACCTGATTTACTGCAGCGTCGTGGGATTCGGACAGGGCGGGCGCTACAAGGACAAGCCAGCCTATGATTCGATCATCCAGGGCGCATCCGGACTGGCTGCGATCAACAATGGAGGAGGCGGCGAGCCGCGCTTTGTCCCCATGGTGATCGCCGATCGCACGGTGGGCATCATGGTCGCCAACACGATTCTGATGGCGGTGGTGCAGCGGCTGCGCCACGGCGGCCCGCAAATCATCGAAGTCCCCATGTTCGAAAGCATGACCGCATTCGTCCTGGCCGAGCATTTGTTTTTAAAGACCTTTGATCCACCATTGGGGGAAACAGGGGACTCGCGTCTGCTCAATCCCAACTCGCGCCCCATACGCACAGCAGATGGGTATATCTGTGTGACGGCCAATACAGACGAGCAGGTGTTCGCGATGTTTGATGCGATGGGCCGCTCTGATCTACGTACTGATCCACGCTTTGCGGAAAAACGCGCGCGTTTCGAGAACATTGGCGAGATGTTCCGTATCCGCAATGAGATCTTTGCGAGCCGCACCACCGTGCAATGGCTGGAAATATTGGAGGCTGCCGATGTCCCTGCAATGCCATTGCACACGCTGGACTCTGTGCTGGAGGACCCGCATCTCGCCGATACAGGACTATTCCAAGCGATCGACCATCCGACCGAGGGAAAGATCATCAATCTACGCAATCCCATCCAGTTTTCCAGCTACGAACCATCACTGAAATGGCCTGCTCCGCTGATCGGACAACACAGTGTAGAACTGCTGCGCAGCGTCGGAGTCAGCGACCGGGACATTGAAGCCATGCTGGAAAGCGGAGCGACCGTCAACCATTGTTCAGCAGCTTGAGAATCAACCGTCGCACAGCACCGCGCCATATGGCGCGTACTCATACAAAACAAACGACGCGCGACCCCTGAGGAGACGATAAAAATGTTCCATAAGCTCGTGTTTGCATCGCTGATGACGATTGCAGCGATTGGTTCCGCTCCATCGCAAGCTGCGCAAACATACCCCTCACGGCCGATCACGCTAGTCGTACCATTCACGCCGGGCGGCAGCACCGACATCATTGCACGTGTGATGGGTAAACAGCTGGGCGAGATCCTGGGCCAATCCATTGTGGTGGAAAATCGGCCCGGTGCTGGCGGCATTGTCGGCGTGCAATACGCGAAGTCACAGCCGGCTGACGGCTATACGCTGCTGATGGGGGCCATCGGGACATTCGGTGCCAACGCGACGTTGTACAAACGTCTTCCCTATGATCCGGTGGAAGACTTCACACCGATTTCTCTCGTTGCGGGAGTACCCAACGTCCTGGCGGTGAATCCGGCCAAGCTGGATGTGCACAACGTAGATGAATTGATTCGGGCCGTACGGGCCAAGCCCAATGGTTATGACTATGCATCGGGCGGAAGCGGCAGCGCCGCGCATCTGGCTACCGAATATTTTGCGCTACGGGCCGATGTGGAAATCCAGCACATCCCCTACAAAGGCACCGCACCGGCGTTAAACGACCTGGTTGGCGGAGTGACATCTCTCGTGCTGACAGGGTATCCACCGCTGGCCCCCTTCCTTTCTTCCGGACGCTTGCGTCCGATTGCCGTTGCCTCGGCAAAACGCTTGCCACAGCTGCCGGACGTCCCGACCATCAGCGAAACCAAAGGTCTGGAAGGATTCCAGGCGGATCAGTGGTATGGCATCCTGACGAAAGCAGGGACTCCAAAACCCATCGTCGACAAACTGAACGCGGCCATTGTCAAAGCGCTGTCGGATCCGGAAACGCTGAAACAATTCCACGCAGAAGGCCTGGAGCCCATGTCCAATAGTCCGGAGGCGTTTTCCGCGTTCATCAAGGAGCAAATCCAACTATGGGGATCGGTGGTCCGCAAGGCGGGCATCATCATCGACTGAATGCCGATCGAACGATGTCCGCGTCAACCTGCCGGTAGAAGACCCGAATCAACCCGGTGCGATGCGGACCAGTGTCTTTTCTCCCGTCGCCATACGCGAGTAGCTTGCGATGGCGTCTAGCGTCAACACCTCAGGCAGCGTGATTTCCCGCGTGTAATGGCTGGCGAATGTGCTGGTCAGTTCGTCGACGATGCGTTGCTTCAGTTGCTGGACGCGTTCGGCTCCTGCTCGTTGCAGGAAGGGGAAAAGCAGCCATCCGCCTACCGCCCATGCCGATCCGAAATTGCGCTCTATCTCGATGGGTGACCGGTTCAGGCTGCCGTAGACGTAGACCTGTTTATGAACGTCGGTGCCATATCGGTTGTAGGTGTGGCCCGGTCTCTGCAGCAATGCGGCTTCCATCGCAAAAAGGAGTCGCCCGGCAAGCTGGCCGCCACCAATCGCATCAAACGCGATGGTCGCTCCTGTGACCAAGCAAGCTTCGACAAGCTTGGCATTGAAGTCCTCGGCACTGCTGTCAACCACATGCTTGGCACCCTGTTTCGTCAGCAGTTCGGCCTGTTCTGGTCGACGCACAATGTTCACCAACGGAATGCCGTCCTTTAGACAAATGCGGTTAAGCATCTGTCCCAGGTTGGACGCGCCAACGGTGTGCACAAGTGCACGATGTCCTTCCATGCGCATGGTTTCCACCATGCCCAGCGCCGTCAAGGGATTCACGAAGCACGAGGCACCCTGAGTTGCCGTCGCGCCATCAGGCAAGACCAGGCATTGTTTGGCTGGCAGTGCACGATACTCGGCATACATTGCACCGCCTATCATGGCGACTTTTTTCCCCAGCAAGGCCTGGGCCGTGGGGGAGTCGCCTGCGGCGACCACCGTACCAGCCCCCTCGTTGCCTACGGGCATCGCCTGGCCGACCCTCCCTGATGCCGCCGCCATCGCGGCGGCCGACAACGGAGCTGTAATCACCGGGCGCTCGCCGGTGCCAGACTGACGGGCTTTGGCAATATCGGCGCCAGTGAACATCACCCCTATGTCCGAGGGATTCATGGGCGAAGCCTCCATGCGCACGATCACTTCATCGGCAGTTGCAGGCGTTGGTACCGGCACATCGGCCAGCGACAGCTCCAGTGTGGCGTCGGGTCGAACAAGCGATCGTAATTGCAGCGGCATAGGGCCTCCGGTGAGCCATTCAGGCAGGTCCCCGTAGTTTGACGTGAAGCGGGGCAATCTGTCGATAGCCATTTGTATAAGTTAAGGTATAAGGCCCGAATCGATCTGATCTCGTGCAGGGAAGCGTGTTCTTCAAAGGCTTATCTGTATTTCGTTGAAACCCACTGACAAGGAATCCAATCATGATGACCCGATTTGGCCGTGTGAGCGCTGCTGTCATAACAGCATTTGCACTGACTGTCCCGTTGCTCCAAGGCTGCGCCACCGGCAGCCAGAATGATCCCCGCGTCGTGGCCGCAGAGATGGATAAGCCTTTTAATAATTGGCTCGATACGCTCGTTACTCAGGTCAAGGCCGACCCAAAATACAAACGCCTACCGCTGGATACGGAGGCACAGCAAGAGGAATTCATGGTGTGGCTCCATAACGCCTACCATCATCGGGTCACGAAAGAGGAATTTGCGGCTTGGGTGAACAGCCAATATCCGAACCATCAATACGAGGTTTCCTTTATTGTCTCCAGGCTCCCGTAATCGGGAAAAAACCACAGCGCTGCTGCCGACCTGGATCGACGCGGTGCTGGGGCCGCTCGCTGGGGTACTCCCCGCGAGCGGAGCGGTCTATATTGCCATTTGATCGCCTAGAAATACGTGCCTCTGCGCCTATCCACGTTTTATATGGTGATAGGGCACGCTCAGCGCAAGATAAACGGATTGGCGGGAGCGCCTTGCGCGTAGGATATCCAGGTGCTCTTGGTTTCCAGATAGTGGCGTATGGACTCGACGCCGCTTTCCCGGCCCAGCCCGGATTGTTTCATTCCGCCGAACGGCATCATGTAGCTGACTGCGCGATAGGTGTTGACCCACACGGTACCGGCTTTCAACGCCTTTGAGACCCGGTGTGCCCGGCCGATGTCTTCGGTCCAGACACCGGCGCCTAGACCATAGATCGTATCGTTGGCCATTCGGATAGCCTCTGCCTCATCGTCAAATCCCATCACCGCCAACACTGGACCGAAAATTTCCTCGCGTGCCACGCGCATATCAGGCGTCACATCCACAAAGATAGTGGGCTCCACGAATTGACCGCCGGGCATGCTGGATGCTGCTTGTCCACCCAAGACGCATCGGGCGCCTTCGCGTTTGGCGATGTCAATGTAGTCCAGGATTTTTTTATACTGCGGCGGCGTGGTGACCGGGCCGATGTTGGTGTCGGCCTCCATGGGATTTCCTTTCTTGGCCGTGGTGCCTAGTTTGATCAAGCGCTGTACGAACTCATCCTTGATGGAGTTCTGTACCAGCAGACGCGAGCCTGCGATACACGTCTGGCCGGTGGCCGCGAAAATGCCCGAGATCACGCCTGCGGCGGCTTTGTCGAGGTCACAATCGGTGAACACGATATTGGGCGACTTTCCGCCCAACTCCAAGGTGATCCGCTTCATCGTCTTGGCCGCCTGTGCATAGATCAGGCGGCCCGTTGCATCGGATCCCGTGAACGTGATTTTGGCTACGTCGGGGTGCTCTACCAGCGCGGCGCCAGTTTCCTGGCCTAAACCTGTCACGACATTGAATACGCCGTCGGGGAAACCGGCTTGTTTGGTGAGCTCGGCAAATTCCAACGTGGATGCCGAAGTAAATTCAGAGGGTTTGATCACGACCGCGCAGCCCGCGGCAATGGCAGGTGCGCATTTCCAGCCCACGAAAAGCAGCGGCGAGTTCCACGCGGTCAATGCACCCACGACGCCAACAGGCTCGTGCGTGGTGTAGGCGAAGTGATCGGCCTTGTCGATGGGCATGACCGAGCCCTCGATCTTGTCGGCGAGCCCGCCGTAGTAACGCCACCACTCGGGGACATAGTTCAACTGGCCTTGCATCTCGGCAATCAGCTTGCCGTTATCGCGTACCTCGGTTTCGGCCAGACGCTTGGCATTGTCGGCGATCAACTGTGCCAGACGGTACATCATCTGGCCGCGCTGAGTTGCCGTCATCTTGGAAAACGGGCCTTCTGTCATGGCGCGCTTTGCAGCCTGGACCGCCAGATCGACATCGCGTTGATCGCTGCGGGGAATCTGCGCCCACACCTCGCCGGTATAGGGATTCACCGTGTCCATCCAGGTTTGGCCTACGGGTTCAACAGCCTTGCCATCAATGAAATTGCTGTAAGTTTTCATGATCATCCTTTGGAGTGAAAAAAGGCAAACGGGCAACCGACGTACGCCTTATTCCATCAAGATCAGCGGTTTGATTTCTTCCAGGCGGTGCATCTTTTCCAGAGCCACATTCACGTCCTCCAGTCTGTAAGTACCGGAGATCATTTTCCTGAACGGAATGTGATCGATATGCGCCGACGCGAACTGCAGGGCTTTCCAATATGACTTTACATCACCCGAGAAGGAACCGATGACTCGAATGTTCTTCTTGACAATGAGAGAGGGGCTGAACGTCGTCGAGCCAGCGCCAAGCTGGCCCACGGTGAGATAGCGCCCGCCCTTGCGAACCAGGTCCAGCCCCTCATTGAACGCGCCTGGAAACCCCGTGAACTCCAGCACCATATCCGGGCCCCGGCCTCCTGTCATTGCCCGAAGTTGCTCCGCGCGCTCCTCGTGAGTAGAGCCTTCCAGGTTGAAGGTATGGGTCGCGCCGAAATCCTTGGCCATCTGCAGGCGGCTGGCGGGCGCGCCAATCACACTGACCGTACGCGCGCCAGCCACACGTGCCACCGCGGCGGCGAGAATCCCCAGCGGTCCCGCACCCTGAATAGCGACATGTTCTGAAGGATCGATCGGACCCAGATTGTCGAACGCATTCATGACCGATCGAAAGGCACAACTGCACAAGCTCGCCACGGCGTCGTCCAGATTGTCAGGGACGCGCACACGGCCGGACTCAGGCAATACATAGCCATACTCTGAAAAGCCACCCAGCAGATACGGGGGTTTTTCACTGCTCTCGTACATATAGGCACGTCTGTTTTCACAGAGCGTCGGCTGGTTGGCGACCGTGCAGAAGTAGCAGGAACCGCAGGAGGTGTGCGTCCATAAAATGCGGTCACCGATCCGTACGGGTTGGCCGACGCTATCTCGCTCGGCCCCTTGCCCGATAGCAACCACACGGCCGACCATTTCATGTCCGAGAATAACCGGGAGGTCTACTTTCAACGCCAAATTGCCTCGCGCCAAATGCACATCGGTGCCACATATCGAGCATGCAGAAGTCTTGACGATCAGCGCGCCAGGCTCGACCTCCGTCGGAATCGGCACGTCTTTGATTTCCAGCGGTGTGCCGAATGCTCGCACGACTGCAGCCTTGGAAAACCTGGGCAGCGCAGCGCCCAGGTATGTTTCGTTGTCATCATTCATGTGTGAGTTCACTACGGGGAAAAGTTACCGGAACCAGAGGGTGAAGAAGGGGACATAGGTGATCAGCGCCTGGCCGACCAATGCTGCAGTGAAGAAATACGCGAGATACCGCAGCATCTTCAGCATCGGCACATTGGCCGCGCGTGCCGCGACATAGAGGTTGGCCGCCATCGGAGGAGTGAGCAGGCCGATCTCCAGATTGGTTGCGACGATGATGCCGAAATGGACCGGGTCGATATTGAATTGCGCGGCGGCGGGCGCCAGTAGCGGCCCCATCAACAAGATCGAGGCATTCGTTTCCATAAACGACCCGACCACGAGCAGGACGACATTGACGGTGAGCAGAAAAATGAGCGGACTATCAATATGCGTAGCTACCCACATTGCCAAATCCTGGGGCACTTGGTTCAGCACCATGGCGCGATTGAAAACCCCGGTCAAGGCAATGACGAACAAGATCCCCGCGCCAGTGATGACAGCCTCGCGCAATGCGCCGGCCATCACTTTGTGGCTGACCATGCGGCGCAGAACCACGACGACTACTGCATAGAGACAGCCAACCGCCGCCGCCTCGGTCGGGGTCATGATGCCGCCATAGATACCGCCCAGGATAATGAACGGCAACAGCAGCACCGAGCTCGCTCGACCAGCTATCCGCAACGGGATGACAGCCTGATGGTCAAGCGCAGCGTTGTTTTCTGAGGTGCGCTGCTCCACGCCGTTGGGCAAGAGACGGCGTGATAGAAACACATGCACGATCAGAAAGAGTGTCGCCATCAATGCGGCCGGCAGCAGTGTCGCCGTGAACAATTGCGAGACAGACACGCCCACGGTCGCGCCATACAGAATGAGCGGAATGGAGGGAGGCAACAAGACCCCCAACAGACCTGCTGTCGCTGTCAATGCGGCCACGTAACCCGCGGGATAACCTCGCCGTATCATCTCCGGACTCACGATGCCGCCTACAGCGGCCACGGTGGCAACAGAAGATCCGGTGATGGCCCCCAAGAGCGCTGACGCGGCAATGGCGATATAACCGAACGCGCCGCGAATCCGACCCAAGGCGACATCCGAAAGCGCGATCAGTTCCCTGGCCATTCCACTGGCACTCATCAGGCCGCCGGTGAACATGAACAGGGGTATGGCGATCAGCGAGAAGGCGGATATTTCCTCGTAAGGGATATTGCTGAGGCTCGTGATCGATAGACCCAATGCATCGAGACTGAAAAAAATAGGCAGGCCAAATCCCACCGCCAGCGGCGCACCGACAAGCAATATGACGCCCATCAGGAAGAAAATCATCACCATGGATTGATCCCTCCAGGTGAGCGGCCCGCACAGGCCCGCAACAGGTCAACAATGGCGTGAAAACCCATGAGAAGGGCGCCCAGCAAGATGAACGCGACCGGCACGGCAAGCGGAGTGCCCAAATCGGTCAGCCGCTCACTGGAGGACAAGGCATAGTCAAACAGGTCGAGCGCCAAGGCAGAAAGAAACACCGAGAAAATAATGAACAGGATTGCGATCACAGCCTCCAATACCTGCAGCAGCGTTCCGCGCGGCAACATCTCGACGATGTCGGCCGTCAAATGCTTGTGCAGATGACTACACAGGGCGGCACCCACAAATGTCAGCGGCGACATCGCAACCAGCGCCCATTCGCCTGTGTCGGGGATGGGCAGTGCAAAAGCGCGAATGACCAGTGAAGCCAGGACGGATAGCGTCGCCACCAACCAACTGGCCATGGCAATCCTGCTTTCCACTCTGGCCACGATCAGTTCGAATCGCATCAACTTGTCCAGTGCGCTATGGAAGCAGGACTTGAGCGGGCGCGGCGACACCAGGGCACCTGCGTCCCTGCCAACATCATGGTGAGACATGAGGGGGCCTCCTAGGGACGCGAGGCGGCCGCGATTTCGTCTTTGAGCGCTTGAATCCGATCTTTGCCGTAGGTCGATGCCAGTTGTTCCCAACCGATCTGACCCACCTTGACGAATTTCGCCATTTCCTCAGGTTTGAGGCGGGTCACTTTGACCCCGGCCGCCGCGATTTTTTCGAGATATTCGCCGTTCATCGCCCTGCTGTTTTTGACTTCTTCTGCGGCGGCCTCGATTGCCGCCTGGGTAATGATTTCACGTTGCTTGTCGGTCAGTCGTTTCCAGAATCGCTGACTGGCCGTCACGGTGCCCATGGCGTAAACGTGATTGGTCAACGTCATGTATTTCTGTGCCTCAAACAACCGTGAGTTGTAGGTGATCGTGGCGCCATTGTCCTGTCCATCCACAGTGCCTTGCTGCAGGGCGACAAACAAGTTCGAGAATGGCATCGTCACCGTCTGCGTGCCCGCAGCCTCAAAGAAGCTGCGTATCGAGGCCGAGCCTGGAACGCGAACCTTCAGCCCTTTCAGATCGGCAGGCGACACAACGGGCCGCTTTGAGTTGGTCACGGCACGAAACTCCAACTCGAAGAACGCGAGTGGTGTCATGTTCTGTTTGACAAGTGCAGCGCTCAATGTCTTTTGCAGGATGCCATCCGGGTTGAAGAAAAGTTTGTCTACTTGGTCGAACGTGCTGGCGATATAAGGGAGATAGTGAAAATCCAGCAGAGGATCCAAGCCCGCTAACGATCCCGGATTGAGAAAGGCGAACTCCAACGAGCCACGGCTCAGGTCCCGACCCAAGGCCTCATCGCCGCCTAATTGATTGTTGGGGAAAATGGTGATCTGCACTTCGCCGTTCGTGCGTTCCTTTACCAAGTCTGCGAATTTATGGCTGGCGACGTCGGCAGGCGACCCTTGCGCGAACACATGACCCAGGCGCGCCTTGGTCTGCGCGAAGGCGGATGGCGCGGCCGCCATGACGGCGACGGCAATAGCCAAGCATCTGAAAATTGAATTCATGTCTCTGTTGTCTCCAAGTAGGTTATTGTTTTTCTCCGGCATTGCCGGGAACCGCCTTTTCTTGTCTATAAGCAGCTCAATTCATTCTGCGATACCCAAGCCGTTTTCACAAACGCGTTATATACATAAATAGTTGAATTGAATTCACATATTGACTATGACAAACCACATCCCGGTCGTATTGCTGCGCAGCTTCGAAGCCGCCGCACGCACCCGCTCGATCACGAAAGCAGCCGCGGAGCTATTTCTGACACCCAGTGCCGTCAGTCATGCGGTTCGAAAACTGGAGGCGCAGTTGGGGACGAGCTTGTTTCAACGCGAAGGAAGGAGCGTCCAACTGACTCCGGATGGCGAAGCCTTGATGCTGTACGTGGGGAGAGGATTCGATGACTTGCGCCGTGGAATCGAGGCGATCTCGGGCGCTACGCCCGAGCGCCTGCGCTTGCATTGCGCCCCCAGCTTTGCCGCGCAATGGTTGACTCCGCGCTTGTCTTCATTCGTCTCACGGCATCCGAGCATTGAGCTGCATTTGTCGGCCGACACGGACTATTTGCGATTTCAACGCCATGAATTCGACGCCGACATTGTGTTTGATCACCGGCCGGCAGATGGCCTTTGCGAACTTCCCCTGGGCAATGAAATCATTACTCCGTTGTGCTCGCCGGAATTGGCGCGCCGGATCAAGAAACCTGCGGATCTGCTCAAGCTGCCGCTATTGGATAGCTACAACCGTCAAGTCCGTTGGATGCAATGGTTTTCGGACAATGGCGTTGCTGCGCCTGCAATCAAAGGCCTGAGTTTTGATCGCAATTTCTTATGTGTCCGTGCAGCAGTAGACGGTCTGGGCGTCGCCCTGGAGTCTTCACTGATTGCACAACGGGAGATCGCAGAAAGAAAACTAGTCGCGCCATTGACCAGAAAATCGGTCGATATTCACACGTGTAATCACACGCTGGTCTTTCCCGTGGCGGCGACAATCAAACGGCCGCTTCATTACTTCATCAATTGGCTCGGTAGCGAATTGGGCATTGAACTGAATCGTCATACCTCGCCTTGAGTTTGCGTGGAGAACGGGCTGGTGAGTGTTCTCCTGTCGCACAGGACTGCGTGCCTTAGCCAATACCACTGGCATTACAAAAACATGACGGTCAAATGACAAGAAACAAACACGTCTCTCTATCTGCGCGCATGATGAATAAATCTGCCCCCACATAAACGTCTCTGTCTTTTCGTCGAACGGATACGCGCTTTCATCGAAAAAAGCTAGATCGGCCGCTGTTGTTCATGTAGTTTTCTCGCGTTAATCCACGCGTCACGAAACGCGTCAGCCAACTACGGTGGTGAACATGGCACATTCAAAGAGCGTCCAACCCCCAGGCCGGAGCAATATGTGGCGATCCATCGCATTGTCTGCCGGCATGGCGCTGATCCTGGGGGCGTGCTCGGATGGAGGATCGTCTTCTACCAACCAGAAACACCTGAAGCTCTCGGGTCTCGTTCAAAGCAGCTCGGCAGGTGTTGAGGATTATCGCGTCGAGCTGTACGGCAGCTTTTCGGATGATGGCGGATCGCGGGTTCCGCTGGGCTCGGGATCGACAGACAGTGACGGTGCGTTCACCATTCATTATGCACTTTCGGATGCGCAGCGTAGTCAGCAAGCCGTCCTGTTTGTCGAAGCGACGTCAGGTCCCTCGATGCTGGCCAGTGCGATCGGCAGTGATAACGGTGAGGTGAGTTCGTCTATCGTGATCAATGACCACACAACCGTTGCCACGGGCAACGCGTTTGCCCAATTCATCAGCGCATTGGGCATCGCGGGCGACGCCATCGGAATGCGCAATGCGGCCCAGATGGCGACGAATCTGGTTGATCCCATTTCCGGCGCTGTCGGCGCTGCGATTGCCTCGTCGCCTAACGGTGATGAGACTTCAACATTGGCGACATACAACTCGCTGGCCAACGTCGTCGCAGCCTGCGCCGCAGAGCATGATAATTGCGCCAAGCTGTTCGCCGCGGCAACGCCACCCGGCGGTAGCGCGCCGGTCAACGTATTGCAGGCGCTGTCCAATATCGTCAAGCATCCCTCGTACCCTGGATATCCGAATGATGCAACCGATCCCTTGTTCAACCTGGCTAAAGCATCACCGGCAAATTATCTGGGCCTCGCTTCACGCCCTAACAACTGGCTGCTGTTCCTGAAAGTCACTGGCGGCTTTTTCAGCGAGCAAAGCCCCACCAATGTCGTCAACGGTGTAGGCAACATCGCGTTTGATGCCGAGGGTAACGCCTGGGCAAACGACAACTACGAGCCACAGTATGTTGGCCAACCGGCGTGTGCGGGTTTGCGACTGATCAAGTTCTCGCCCGCGGCGCAGGTCATATCCGGCTCACCTTACTTTGGTGGCGGCCTGAGCGGCGCGGGGTTTGGCATCACACTCGATCTGGCCGGCAACATCTGGACGGGCAATTTCGGTTTCCAGGATCCGCCCTGCATTGGCACGCCGGCGGAGGCGCCTCACAACAGCGTTTCGGTATTCAAGCCCGATGGCACCCCGATTTCCCCGAACACCGGATTCACGCAGGGCAAGATATCGTGGCCGCAAGGCACATCGGCGGATCGTGCAGGCAACATCTGGGTCGCCAACTGCGGCAACGACTCGATCACCAAGATTCCCAACGGAGACCCGGCGCAGGCTGTCAATATCCCGCTGGGCCCGCTCGGCCCTGAGGGGCTGCCGCGGCTCAAGCCATTCGGCACGGTAGTGGACCTGGATGGTAACGTCTGGGTCACCACTAACCGCGGCGACACGGTGGTGGTGATTGCGCCGGATGGCACCATCCTCAAGACGCTGACCAATGCCGAGGCTGACCCTGCGCGCCCGCTGATTAATCATCCCATCGGAAACGCCGCCGATAGCAAGGGAAACGTCTGGATCGCGAATTCGGATTGGTTGGATGCACCTTGCCCGGCCAGCGCGCGCGAAGGTCCTGCGACGAACCCTTCCATCACGATGTATCAAACGGGCACCCACGATCCTTATCCGGGCTCTCCTTTTACCGGCGGCGGCCTCACCGTGCCATGGGGGATCTCGGTGGACGGCGATGACACGGTGTGGGTGTTCAATTTCGGACCTGACGGCGTTGAACCCACACCGACAACCGCGCTGACAGGCATCAGTCGATTCTGCGGCGCGGATACGAGCAAATGCCGGCCAGGCGCAAAGGTGGGCGATCCCATCTCGCCGGCGACCGGCTATACGAGTGATGCACTGGAACGCATCACCGGCGGCCAGATCGATAGATCGGGGAATTTGTGGGTAATGAACAATTGGAAGCAGAACCCAAATCCTGATCTGAACCCCGGGGGCAACTCGGTAGTTATCCTGATTGGAGCGGCTGCGCCGTTGAATACGCCAGTGATCGGACCGCCAGTGCCATTGAAACCCGTAGCACCAGGCAAGAGTTAGGTATGCATCACTGTCGTAATTCGGGATCAAGCATTGGAGGATAGCCGCACTTGACCAGACTGGAGGACCTTAGCCGCTAACCAAGTCCGAGAGACAAAGCCCTGCAGGGCTCTTGGGATCGCCCAAGGCCAGAACAATCGTGAGATGGTTCGCCCCCGCTTCGGTCCGGAACTGCCCGTCGTGCGTGGTGCGCTCGAGCAAAGAGGCAAACTCTCGGCCTTGAGAGTGAAATGGAGCGGTGTCCGTTTCACTGACCATCACGATACGTCGAGGACCGGGGAATTGAAAAGAGGTCAGAGGCGACCATGCCGCGGCCTCAGCCGGCGTCATCTGCGCTTCGTTCTTCAGGAAACTGCCTGGAATATCGGTCAGGTCGTAAATGCCGCTGACGAGCAGCAGGCCGCCAAGCGCAGGCAAGTCCGGTGGTGCACCTTCCTCGGGTCCCTGCGCAGCTAAGTAACTCGCCAAATGTGCGCCTGCCGAATGGCCGCTGACAGTGAGCCTTGTGGGATCCGCCCCAATATCGGCAGCCATCTTGACTACGTGCCGGACAGCCGCGCGAACTTGGGAAACGATGGTGCCCAGTCTCGTGGCAGGCATGAGGTCGTACGTGACAAGGACGGCAACACCGCCCGCAGCCAGCACCGGCGCAGCAACCAGCCAGTGAGCTTCTTTGCTGCCCGAGCGCCAGTAGCCGCCGTGAATGAACACATGGATCGGAGCACCTTTTGCCATACGAGGCGGAAGAATGATGTCCATCCGTTCGCGCGGGCTCGAACCATAGGGCACGTCGAGCCGCATATCGACACCCCTCGCGAACTCGCGAGAACGTGCAGCCGTCTCGGCAACGATCTCGTCGAAGTCCGGGATGAAGTCACGGTTTCGATAAAGGTCCTGGGCCATCGTTGAAAGTCCACCGTTAAATACTGCGATTACGTGAATTTGAGCGCGCCTGCTATGCTGCCTTTGCGTCCCGCATCAAATCGGCGACACCAAAATAAGACGCCTCAATCAGCGTTCGCATGTTATTGCGATCAAGCGGACGAGGGTTGTTCTGGATCAGCCGCTCGATGCCGCACGCTTGATCCGCTACCCAATCCAGTTGGTCTTCGGCCAATCCAAGCTGGCTTAGCGTGGATGGAATCCCGATACGGGCGAATAGCGCCGCGACGGCGGGGATCACAGCGGCACCATCAGCCAGATTCATGACGGCAGCCATTTGATCCAGTTCGGTGCCGATCACCGGACGATTCCACTCCATCACCCAAGGCATCAAGCAGGCTACCCCTGCACCGTGCGCGGTGTGGGTAACGGCCCCAACGGGATATTGAATGGCATGGGCTGCGGCCGTTCCGGCGACACCAAAAGCCAGGCCCGCGAACGTCGCCCCCTGCATGACTTGAGACCTGGCGGCCAAGTTGCCGCCATCGGCGCAAACAGTCTCGAGTCCTTGCCACAATAATGAGATCGCGGTCAGCGCAAACTGATCTGATATGGCATTTTTGCCGATGAACACCCTTTCCTGAGTCAAGCCTGGAGCCACCTCGCGACGCGCGGCAGTGAAAGCCTCGATCGCATGAGTCAGCGCATCAGCGCCGGCGATAGCGGTCAACGTCGACGGACAAGTCAACGTCAACTCAGGATCGCAGATCGCTACCGTGGGAATCAGATACGGACTGGAGATACCCACCTTGAGTGTGCGCTGGTCATCTGACAGGACGGCGACCGGGGTGACCTCTGACCCGGTTCCGGCAGTCGTCGGGATGGCGATCACCGGCAGAATTGGGCCAGGCACCTTCAGTTCGCCGTAGTAATCCTGGGGTTGTCCGCCATGCCTCAGCAGCAATGCAAGGCATTTGGCCATGTCCAGGCAAGAGCCTCCGCCGACGCCTATCACCACGTCGGCGGCAAACTCGCGCGCCGCGTCGGCAGCAAGGACGGCAGCTCGGACCGGCACGTCCGGCAAGGTTCCGCTTTCGATTCGCACGATCAGGCCGCTGGTCTTCAAGTCCACCATCATGGCCTGGAAATCGGCATCCGCCGCGAGGCGTTGGTCTGTGACGACCAGCGCCCGCTGCCCCAGCCGTTTCGCCACGAGTCCCAGAGCCTTGCGTTGTCCGCAGCCAAATATCACTTCGCCCGGCGATCTCATTGCACCGAAATACATCATCACTGTCCCCTCATTGTGTTCGTTGTCTGCTGGCCGCTGTTTGCGCGCTATCCGGGTGTTGTGCCGGGCCTTAAAATCATATCCTATAGGATATTTTATTTGACATTCGATATGGTATTTGTCACCATCTGAGCATGTCAAGGTCTACTTAGAAGGTGTGCGCGAGCAAAATGGCTGTACAACGAGAAACTCAAACCGGTGTATCCGTACGCCGCTCCAGCGTGGTCGATGACGTCTATGACGCCATCAATGAACGGCTGATGTCGCTTGCCATCGCGCCTGGCGCCCGCATTCCCATCGACTTGATCGCGCGAGAACTGAACGTTTCACAGACACCTGTGCGGGAAGCCCTTTCGCGCCTGGAACGCGAAGGGTTGGTCCACAAGGCACACCTCATCGGCTACAGCGCCGCTCCGCAACTGGGCCGCAAGCAATTCGAGGATTTATTCAATTTTCGCTTGCTCGTCGAGCCGGAAGGCGCACGTTTGGCGGCGCTCAATATGACTCCCGCCGCACTGGACCATATTGAAAGCATTGCCGCCGACATGGCGGACGGCGGGACGCCGATAGATCGGACCAGCCGTTATTCACGCTTTGCTCGGATCGACTCGCACTTTCACGACGAGATCATGCGGATTGCGGGAAACGAGGTCATCCGCACCACGCTTTTCAACCAGCATGTCCACCTGCACCTGTTTCGCCTGATGTTCCACAGCCGCGTTACCCAAGAGGCGCTGGAAGAACATGAGAAGCTGCTGGCCGCCTTCCGAGCAGGGGACGCGGTCGCTGCGCAAACGGCGATGCGTGAACACATCCTGTGTTCACGTGACCGGCTGATGGCGGCCTTCGAATGAATGCCGTGGGCGCTCTATCGCTATCGGCCACCATCCCGTTGGCGGTAAAAGCGCGTACCCCTGCAGCGCTTGCCGCGGAGGGGCTGACGAAGGCCTATGGACCGGTCACCGTCCTGTCCGACGTCACGCTGGATATTCGCGCCGGCGAGGTCCACGCGGTCATAGGTGAAAACGGCGCCGGGAAATCCACGCTGATGAAGCTGTTGGCCGGCTACGTGAGCCCCACCGCGGGTCACCTGCTCATGCAGGGGCAGCCCATCGTTTTCCCCGATGCTGCCGCAGCAGAGGCCGCGGGCGTAGTGCTAGTGCATCAGGAAATCCTGCTGGCGCCGGATCTGACGGTTGCAGAGAACCTCTTTCTTGGCCGAGAGCTGTCGCGCGGCATCCTGATCGATGATCGAAACATGGACCGACGCACTGCCGAAGTGCTGGCGTCTATCGGCGCACATTGCCACCCGCGCGACCATGTGGGCGACCTGCCGTTGGCGCAGCGGCAGTTGGTACAAATCGGCCGGGCTCTGCTGCAACCACGCAAGGTCGTGATTTTTGATGAGCCTACCGCCGTCCTGGCCAACGACGAAGTCGCCGCATTGCTGGAAGTCGTCCGGGGGCTACGGACTCAAGGAGCCGCTGTCCTATATATTTCGCACCGTCTGGACGAGGTCGAAGCACTGGCCGACCGCGTCACCGTGCTGCGCGATGGAAAGATGATCGGCACATGGCCGGCGGCTGACCTGTCGCAACGCCGCATGGCCGAGCTCATGGTCGGTCGCCAACTCGACGTCTTGTATCCCCCTAAACGCCCGCAGCCGTCAGGCACACCACTGCTGGCGGTCGAACAGCTATCGGTCGATCACGGCGCGGTTCAAGCGAGCCTGGCGGTTCGTCGCGGCGAGGTACTGGGTATCGGCGGCATGATCGGTTCTGGCCGGACCGAATTGTTTGAAGGGTTGATGGGCCTGCGGCCCGCCGAGGCGGCCCGAATCGAGCTGGCGGGTAATGCGGTGGAGCACCGCTCTGTCAAGGACTGGCGAGAACTGGGGCTGGTTTATCTCACCGAGGACCGCAAGGGAAAGGGGCTTCTGCTGGACGAGCCGCTGGCCCCGAACCTGACCTTACAAGCGCTCGACCGGATCCATCCGCGCCTTGCGCTGAATCGCGACAAAGAGGCCGCTGCGCTGGATAAGGCCGTTCGCGACTACGACATTCGCGCCCGATCGGTCCATTTGAATGCGGGTCAACTGTCCGGAGGCAACCAGCAAAAGCTGCTGCTGGCAAAGGTGATGATGACCGACCCTTGCGTTGTCATCATCGATGAGCCGACACGCGGCATCGACATCGGCAACAAAAGCCAGATCTACGACTTCATCGATCACCTGGTTCGATCGAATAAAGCTTGCATCGTGATCTCATCAGAGCTGCCGGAGCTTGTCGGCCTGGCAGACAGGGTTCTGGTGATGCGTGGAGGACGCATCGCCGCCGAACTCACTGGCGACCAGATTACCGAGCATAACGTCGTCTATGCGGCCACCAGTGCGAACGCGTACGAGACAGATCTGCAAGACCACATAACGATAAATAAGGTAGGAGACGAGAATGACAAGCGCGACGACGCATATCGCGATCATTAAAGCGCCACGGCGCATCCGCTGGGCCGCTATGGGTCCCTTCATCGCGCTGGCCGTGGTGATGTTGGCTGGCATGGTGCTGAACTCGAACTTCGCGACCGGCACCAATATGGCGAACGTCGTCACGCGATCGGCGTTCATTGCCATCATCGCAGTGGGCGCCACGTTTGTGATCTCGTCTCGCTGTCTCGACTTGTCGGTCGGGTCGATGATGGCATTCGTGACGGGCATCATGATTCTGACGATGAACCGGCTTGAGCCATCGATCGGAGCAAACGCCATCTTTGTCGGTGCGGTCGTGGGGATCCTGGTTGGTGCGGCCTGTGGGCTGCTCAATGGGCTGATCGTGACGGTGGGCAAGATCGAACCCTTTATCGCCACGCTTGGCACGATGGGAATCTTTCGTGCCCTGATCACGTGGATGTCCGATGGTGGTTCGATCCCGATGGCCCGGGCGCTACGCGAACCCTACCGGCCCGTCTATTTCGGCGATGTGCTGGGCATTCCGATACCAGTGGCCATCACACTGATCGTCGCCCTGGTCGGGGCCTTCATTCTGTACCGGACAAAATACGGGCGCCGTTGCATGGCCGTCGGCTCAAATGCCGATGTGGCTCGCTTTTCGGGCATTTCGGTCACGAAGGTCCGCACCATTGCCTTTGTGATACAGGGGCTATGTGTCGCCATTGCGGCGATCTGCTACATCCCTCGACTCGGCGCCGCGACGCCGACGACAGGCCAACTGTGGGAACTGCAGGTCATCACCGCCGTTGTGATCGGCGGCACATTACTTCGAGGAGGCAAGGCGCGAATCTGGGGAACCGTCGCCGGTGCATTGATTCTGGAGATGATCGCCAATCTGATGGTGCTATCCAACATGGTTTCGGAATACCTCGTCGCGGCCGTACAAGGCGTAATCATCATCCTCGCCATGCTGGCCCACCGCTTCATCAAATAACCATCACGACGAAGGATGGACGCCTTCAGAGTAGACATGAAATGACAACCATAATCAGGAGAGACAAAATGACATCCATGACCAAGCGTGCGCTCGCCATGCTGGCAGTCAGCCTTATGGCATGTACCGCAACCAGTGCTTTGGCACAAAGCAAAAAGACCATCGCCGTTTCCATCCCGGCGGCCACCCATGGCTGGACAGGAGGCGTTGTTTATCACGCAGAACAGGCTGCGAAAGAGATAAAAGCCGCATTTCCGAATATCGACGTCGTGGTAAAGACATCGCCTTCGGCGACTGCGCAGGTGTCGGCATTGGAAGACCTATCCGCCGGCCGAAACCTCGATGCGTTGGTCATCCTGCCGTTCACCTCAGAAGAGCTGACCGGCCCTGTCGCCCAGGTCAAGGCAGGTGGCGCCTTTATCGCAGTCGTGGATCGCGGCCTGACGGATCCCACGATTCAGGATCTATATGTCGCGGGTGACAATATCGCCGTCGGCGCGAACACGGCGAAGTGGCTGGCGGAAAAGTTGGGCAAGAAAGGAAAAATCGTCGTGCTGCGCGGCATTCCGACCGTCATTGACGATGAACGCATCAAGGGGTTCACCGACGTCATCAAGGGCACAGACATCAAGATACTCGATATTCAGTATGCCAACTGGAACCAGGATCAGGCCTTTACGCTGATGCAGGACTATCTGGCCAAGTATCCCCAGATCGACGCCGTCTGGGCCAATGACGACGACATGCTGCTGGGGGTGCTGGAAGCAATCAAGCAATCCGGTCGTACCGAGATCAAATACGCGCTGGGCGGCAACGGCATGAAGGACGTGATCGAACTGGTAAAGGCAAAGAACCCGGTCACCCCCATCTCAACCCCCTATCCGCCGTCGATGATCAAATCGGCGATCTATATGACGGCGGCCCAGCTCAGCGGTCAAGCGCCGATGCGTGGCAATTTCAAACTCGACGCGCCATTGATCACCCCCGAGAACGCCGACCAGTTCTATTTCCCTGACAGCCCATTCTGACGACAGGTGGCCGGACCACCATCCGGTCGTGACAACAGCCAAAAGGAGAACCAAATGAGTGGCAAGAAAATTCTGATGCTCTGCGGTGAATTCACCGAAGAATATGAAATCTATGTGTTCCAGCAAGGAATGGAGGCCGTAGGCCATACCGTCCATGTGATCTGCCCCGACAAGAAAGCGGGCGAAATGATCCAGACCTCACTGCACGATTTCGAGGGGCATCAAACCTATATCGAGCGATTTGGCCATCTGGCCGAAATCAACAAGACGTTCTCCGAGGTGAACGTCGAAGAATATGACGCGGTATATTGCGCGGGCGGCCGCGGTCCGGAATACATCCGCACGGACAAGCGGATCCAGGCCATGGTGCGTCACTTCCATGAGGCTAAAAAACCGATCTTCACCATATGCCACGGGGTGCAGATTCTCGTCGCCGTCGAAGGGGTGATCCGCGGAAAGAAGGTCGCCGCGCTCGGTGCCTGCGAACCC
Organism: Bordetella muralis; assembly: GCF_054781015.1. Classification (NCBI taxonomy): domain Bacteria; kingdom Pseudomonadati; phylum Pseudomonadota; class Betaproteobacteria; order Burkholderiales; family Alcaligenaceae; genus Bordetella; species Bordetella muralis. The sequence goes on from NZ_BAAGVF010000008.1 coordinate 1,007,927, forward strand.
GAAGTCATCCTGGCCGGAGGCACTTACATCGACGTGAAGCCACACGAAGCCTATGTGGATGGCACCATGGTGTCGGCCAAGGGCTGGACGGGCCTGGCCGCTTTCATGCGCGAGTGCATGAAAGTGTTGGGGACGAACATTACGCATTCATAGACGCAAAGCACGCGGCGAGCTCGGCTTGCCGCGTGTCAGTAGGTATAGCTGATGCCCAATTGCGCGGTACGCGGCGCGCCTGGATAGACATAGCTGTTGAAAGCGCCCTCGTCGTAATTGCGATTGAACAGGTTGGTCACATCCAGGTTCACGCGCAGGTTCTTGTTAACCTGGTAGAAGCTGTAGAGATCCACCACCACATAGGAATCCATGGTGTAAGACGATGCCGCAGTCTGGCCGGCTCGATCGTCCACATAGCGCACTCCGACGCCCAGACCTAGCCCTCGCGCGGGTCCTTCGTGAAACTCGTACATGTTGAGCCAGCTGAACGAGTTGCGTGGGATATTGGCCAGCCGCGTGCCCCTGGGCAGCGTGTTGTCGCGGGTGACTTTGGCGTCCACGAACGAGTATCCGCCGATCATGCGCCATTCACGGGTAATGTTTCCGGCTATGTTGAGATCGAAACCTCGGCTGCGAACCTCGCCGGCCGCTACTCGATAGGTGGAGTCAGCCGGATCGACCGTCAGCACGTTCGTTTTGTCGATCTGATAGGCCGCGAAATCCAGGCTTAGTTGGCCATCGAGGAGTTCCCATTTGGCGCCTACCTCAAACGACTCTCCCTCCTCGGGGTCAAAGCCATTACCTTGCCGATCCGCACCCGTGTTCGGCTTGTAGGAACGCGCGGTGTTCGCGTATATGGCGAGCGTGTCGGTCAGATCGTAAAGAACACCCAGGCGTGGTGTGATGGCCGAGTCAGTGGTCTGCCAACTGCTGCCAGTGGGCAAGCGATCGCGGTAAGTGTGTTCGAAGCGCTCAAACCGCAATCCCGCCAGCAGCTTGAAGCGCTCGGTAATGGCCACCTGGTCTTGCACGAACGCGGCCCAGGTCTTCAAATTTTCCTTGTCATGCGTGGTGGTGCGGGTGAGCGCGGGACGCGGTTGGCCTAGTACCGGATCATAGAGGTCGATAGGGTAGGCGTTGGCGCCGGCAGCAGAGCGCTGGATGATCGACTGATAGTCATAGTCCTCGAGCTCTACGCCGGCCAGCAGAGTGTGATGCAGCCTGCCCGTGCTGAAGTTTCCAGTCAGGTTGAGCTGGAGGTCTCGATCAGTCCAATCAAGCTTGCGGTAGTTGAAATTCCGTCCTAGCGTGCGGCCATCGGCCTGCAGCGCGTTGGCCTCCACGGCATTGCCCTTGAGCGTGCCATCCAGCCATTGCGCGCCTCCGCCAAGCTTCCAATTATCATTAAGTGCGTGTTCGAAGCGCAACTGCACCACGTTATTGTCGTTGTGCAGCTTGTTGTCAGTGCCGGTCTCCCAGACATTGGTGTCGCGCGAAGCGCGCCCAGTTTGATTGGGATAGCGGGTCAGGCCGCGGTCCAGCGGATGGTTGTTACGGATCATCTCGGCTTCGAGGGTGATGCGGGTGGCCGCATTTGGCTGCCAGCTGATAACGGGCGAGACGCCGTAACGTTCGGTGCTGACGTCGTCGCGAAAGGTATTGCCGCCCTCGGCGAGCGCGTTGACGCGGTAGGTCAGGCTGCCGTCCTCGTTAAGGGCGCCGGTCGAGTCAATCGTGGCGCGGCGCATACCATGCGTGTCGAACTGCGTGCCTACCGTCACGCTCGACTCGGCTTCTGGCTGCTTGGTTACCACATTGAACGTACCACCAGGGTCACCACGACCATACAGGCTCGTGTTCGGGCCGCGAATCACCTCCAGGCGTTCCAGGGTGTAGGAATCGGGCGCGTTAGGATAGCCGCGATTGATCGGAAAGCCGTTACGGTAGTACTCGCCGGTGGTGAAACCACGCACAGTCACCGTAGTCAGCCCTTGTCCGCCGAAGTTGTTTGCGCGGCCCACGCCGCCTGCATAATCCAGCACCTGCTCCAAGCGCGTCGCATTGGTGTCCTGGACCACGTCACGCGGCACCACGCTAATCGATTGCGGCACTTCATGCAGGGCCGCGTCAGTACGTGTGGCGCTCGCGGAACGGGTGGCCCGATAGCCTATCACCGGCCCGTCGGCGCGCTCCGTGTCGCCGTAGACGCTGACCGCCTCCAGCTCCACGGAACCAGTCGCGCCGACTTCGTCAGCCAGCACTACGGGAACTGCTGTGTTCAGTAAACATGCCGAAAGGATGACGCGCCGCATTCCATAATCCGAGAATTTTCACAAGGGCGCCATCTTACTATTAATACGACTGATTCGTATTATCTATCTTGTAATCTTGTAGGAGATCAGTGCGGTCCGTCAGCGCACAGCTGGAAATTCGAACGTGCGCGCCCCGGCTATTGGGTTCCGTTGTGTCAACTAACAAAGAGAGAGATGAGGCCACTCTGCGATAATGGCAGACGAATTTTCAGTATCCACTTTGGATGACTGGCATCGCAACACGGAACATCCACTGTGGCCACACTCTACGAAACGGCCGCCCTCGAGAACGAGGGCGTAGACACTACAGACGACAGCATCCACGAATCGCACTTATGGCGTGACAACGGCTGGACGGCGCGTGTCATCAAAAACGAGGAGGACGACGGCTGGGCCGTCGAGATGACCCGCGAGGGCGAGTCCGAACCGGCGCTGGTGGGTCCCTGGACGATGGGACGGGACAAAAAGAACCCTAAACCCTTGGACCCCACCGCCTTTCGCACCTTGGTCAAGACGGCATCCGAGGTGATCCGCAGGCACGAGCAACAACTGCACGCGCAGTTGCACAAGAGCATCAGGGTGACAACGCCGGAGGTCACACTGACGATCAAACTGGACATCGTTCCGGACGAAGATCAGCCGTTTGCAGTACTCAGCGCCGTGGATGAATACGGCGAAACCATTGCGGAAGTGACAGTCGCGCCGAACTACAAATTCACGCTGAGCACAGCCACGGCTTGGGTCGAGAATGACTTTCGTAAACCAGCCTAAAGCACGGAGCCACCGTGGCGGATGAGCGTGCGCAGCCGGGACTTTACTCGGCGTAGCCAGGCATGACCCGATCCAACACGCGCATCATGGCCTCGAAATAAAGCCTCTCACGTTCAGCGCGCGAGTGGCTGTCTTTAGGGTTGGGGGTGTCCACCCTGTCGACGAGCGCGTCCGGCAGCACCGAAAGGGGCCTGCCTGCCGACATCGCCAGTATCTGAGCCCTGCAGACTCTCTCGAGCTTGTAAAGACGGCGGTATGCCTGCGCTACGGTATCACCGACCACCAGCACACCGTGATTTTTCATAAAGAGCACCTGCTTGTCGCCAATCAGGGCAGCCAGGCGCTCTCCCTCGCTCAGGGTATCTGCCAGTCCCGTGTAGCCATCGTCATACGCAATGTTTTTGGTGAAAAACGCCGCTGTCTGGCTGCATGGCAGTAGACGGTTGTCCTCCAACATGTTCAGTGCCAGCGCCCAGGTTTGGTGCGTGTGCAGGATGACCTTGGCGCCGGTGATCCGGTGCAGCGGTGCATGGATACAGAATGCGCTCAGCTCCAAGTCTCCTTCGCCTTCCAACACCTGTCCGCGCTCGTCGAAAACGATGAGATCGCTGGCCCGAGCCTCCGACCAATGGCGGCCGAATGGCAGCACCAGGTAGCGGTCTTCATATCCGGGCACCATCATGGTGAAATGGTTATCGATGCCTTCTTCCAATTGATCATGGACGGCGAGCCGATTCGCTGCGGCAAGATGAACTCGGGCAAGCCAAGCGGCATCAGCTTGTGTTTCGGGAGATAGGGACGTTAGTGAGCGGTTCATGGGTGGCGTCTCCAAAGGGGATTCTTCCTTTTTAATCCATGCGCCTAAAAAGCTCCAGGGGCTGCTCCGGAATGCACTTTCAACCCGCTGTCGAGGCATAGCGAGAACGAGGGTAGCGAAACCACGTCTGGCATACTATCAAGCGAGCCAAAAACCCTTCCTGAACGATATGAACAGAAAACTACGCAGCGTTATTTACGTACCCGCCATCAACGAAAAGGCCATGCGTAAGGCGGCAACCCTGCACGTCGATGCAGTCATCTTTGATCTGGAAGACAGTGTTTTTCCGGAACAGAAGGCACATGCGAGATCCGGACTCGCCGAGTTTCTGACAAAGGAGCGCGCCAGTTTTCAGGGAAAGTATCTGGTCATACGCGTCAATGCCAATGACACGGAGTACTGGAAAGACGATCTCGCCACCGTTGCCCAGATCATGCCTGACGCGGTGCTCTTGCCCAAAGTCACGACGCCACAGCATATACATGACACGTATGTGGAAATCTCTGCAGGCAAAGGTCGGGCGCCAAAGATATGGAGCATGGTAGAGAACCCGCTGGGTATCCTTCGACTGGAACACATCGTAGAGCAAGGCAAAAATTCTGGCCTCGAATGCTTGGTCCTCGGCACCAATGACCTCGTCAAGGACAGCGATATCGATCCCGGCAAAGACCGCCGCAATCTGATGCCCTGGTTTAGCCACGTCATGCTGGTGGCAAAATCGTTCGATATGGCGGTCATCGACGGCGTGCTTAACGATATCAAGAACACAGACGCACTACGCGCAGAATGCGAAGTCGCACGCGCGCTGGGGATGAATGGAAAAACCATTATCCACCCCGCTCAGGTCGAAACGGTAAACAAGGCATTCAGCCCCAACGAAGGGCAAATTGCCTGGTGGAAAAAGATAGTGGCAGCCTACGACCTGCCCGAGAACGCAAATGCCGGGGTGATCAGCCTGGATGGCATGATGGTTGAACGATTACATCATGAGATCGCCGTGCGCAAGCTTCAGGAATACGGGCAGGATATCGGGCAATAGATCAGCCGGCGAAGGAAGGACATCGCGCCGTATGACCATCAAATGTCACGTGCGCGATGCATGTTCACTGCGGCGTCAGATTCGCTTGGTTGACTAGTTTTTTCACTATAGGTTGCTCATCACGAATCTGCTCGGTGAGCTCGGCAGCCGTTCCGGAACGCGGCTCAATGCCCATGCCCAGCATTTTTTCGCGTACGACTGGGTCTTGCAGTGTCGTGGTCAATGCTTGTTGCAACGTGGTCAGCACGTCAGAAGGCGTGCCGGGTGGAGCGACAAAGCTGAACCACGCACTGAGGTCGAAAGATGGATAGCCCTGTTCCGCCAGCGTCGGCACATCCGGCAAGGTGGACAAGCGGTTCTTGCTCGTAATACCCAGCACGTTCAGCTTGCCCGCCGTAACCTGAGGCATGCCCGTGGCCACCATGTCGAAGAACACATCGACATCGCCGTTGATCAAGGCGGGCAGAGCTTGTGTCGCGCCCTTGAACGGGACGTGCAACAGATCAACCCCCGCCTCTTGCCTGAACAATTCGCCAGCCAGATGCGATGACGTTCCCGGCCCAAAAGAAGCAAACGTCAGTTGAGCAGGACGCTGTTTTGCCTGTGCCACGATGTCAGAGATTTTGGCAATATTGTTTTTCTTGTTGGATAGCAGAATCATTGGGCCGATTCCGACCATGCCGATGGGAGCATAGGCATCAGGATCGTACGGCAATGATTTATACAGATAGCGATTGGTGACCAAGGTCGAATTGGTGGCCATCAGCAGCGTGTAGCCATCGGGCTGCGCTCGCGCGACATAGGACGCGCCGATCGTAGTGCCAGCACCTGCCTTGTTCTCGACGATGATTTTCTGGTCCAGCGCTGTACTCATCCGGCTGGCCAGAATGCGAGTGAGCACGTCGGTAGCCCCGCCCGCCGGAAAAGGGGAAATAACGGTGATGGGTTGCTCTGGATACGCTGCGTGAGCCAGTCCTGCGCACGCCGACAGCGCTACCGCAGCGGCAAATGTGGAGACGCGTTGAAACATGTTTTCCCCTTGATGAGTTGTGGACGAGACTGTCTGCTTCTTTTGAATTCCGTACGGTGAATATGATCTGGCGGACAGACGGCCGCCGCAGACGAGGTTACTACAATTGGCTCGAGCGGCTGCGGTCGCGGGTCGGGGCTCTGGCGTATTTTGGCACCCAATTAACGGGAGCTTTGCCTCATTATTTTATCTGTTGGCTCAATTCCTCCGCGGCGTTCTCGAACGATTTCAGCATCTGCTCCACGACTGCATCGTCGTGTGAAAACGAGAGATACAGGCGGCCGTATGCCGACGGCATCATCAGCAGCCCATGCCTGCGTAATGCCAGATGAAGGCCGTTCGAAAAGGGACTGTCTGCCGTCGTGGATGCCAGCTGATAGTTTTCCGGGACTCGCGGCCCAGGCCAGATGCTGAAAACCGTTCCGAAGCCAGAGGTCCCAATGTCGATTCCTTTCTCCCGAAAAGAAGTCTCCAACGCTGTTCGCAGGCCTTCTCCACGACGATTGAGTTCGACGTAGTCTTTCTGTCCAAGCGCGGAAAGGGTGGCTATCAACGCTGCGCATGCAAGAGGATTTCCACTATACGTTCCACCTCTTGCCACTCTGCCCTCCTCAAAAGGAGCAAGAATATGCGGCTTACCCACGACGCCAGCCACTGGTACGCCGGTGCCAATCGCTTTTCCGACCGTCGCAATATCGGGATCCAGTCCCCAAAGATGGGAGGTCAGTCCCGCGTGCAAGCGAAATCCCATGAGCACCTCATCGCTGATCAACAGCGCTCCGTGTTTTCGCGCGACGTCTTGTACCTTTTGAAGGTATCCAGGCTTGGGCAGGATGCATCCCGCATTTGCCAACATCGGTTCGTACAGAATGGCGGCGATATCATGACGTTCACGAAAGAGCTGCTCGAGATCGGCTTCGTCGTTGAATCGCAGCACAGTGGTCCGGCCCGTCAGGGGGCGCTGTCCCGCCGTAAACACCGCCTCCTGCGTGCCGACATTTGCCAGCGTGATCTCGTCAAACCAGCCATCGAATCCCGCCGCCATCTTCGCGATGACAGGCTTGCCCGTATAGGCGCGAGCGGCGCGACAGGCCAGGTGTACCGCTTCGCTGCCCGAATTCGTGAACATCACCTTACTCAAGGCACCTGTGTAATTGGCGAGCATGGTCGCAGCGGGGTGCTCACGCGTATGCGCAAATGACGGGGCGGCGCCTGAATGCAGTGCCGCGGATACTGCCTCCACAACGGTTGAGGGAGAATGCCCAAGCAGAATCGCGCCAAAGCCCAGCGCGGTATCGACATAGCGTTTTCCGGCCTTGTCCCAGACGTATGGCCCTTCTGCGCGGGAGATGAATAGTTTCTCGCCGTCGAGATCAGGTAGGATGCGCGCGCTGCTGGATACGTCGCCGATCAGGTTTTTCATCAGTGAGGGAGCCGGGATTGAGTCAATGGGAAGGGCGCTGCGGAGGTGTCCAGGTCATGACCTCAGGTGCAAAAGAAATGGGGTCTACCGGATAAATAGGTCGCGCCAACGAGAATGGCAGCCGCTCCGGATGGAATCCGCTATAGCCCGGCGTCTCGATACACAGGCATGGGCCGAACACGTCGAAGGCAAGCTTGAAGTGATACCCGGATTTCGTCACGATGACGTCGGCCGAATCCAGATCTATTCCCACGTCCAGGTAGCAGCCGGGGTCCTGGGACATCACAGCCTCTCTCGTAATGAGCAGCTGATAACGGTCGCTTTCCAGCACGGCATAGGGCCCAAGCCGCATAGTGGCCCCTCGCATGAACTTGCCACGATTGCGGTAGGCCCCGTCTCCCAGTCTGGAGATTCGTCCGCGAGCGATCATCGGCGTGCAGTCGGGCGAAAGACGGCCTCCGACTGAGATCTCCACGTCTGCACCCTCGCCGTAGCCAACGCACGCCTCGTAGGCGACGGGATCAGTCACTACGGCAACCACCCGCTTTCTGGAATGAGCAAGCACGCTTTCCAAGAGGTACACGCTATCGCCTGGAGCGCCGGCCAGCACGCGATCGCCGAAATCGCCTAGCGTGAGCTTTTCAGTACTGCCCTCGTGGGCCCGAAGAACCTCTTCGAGCCCAGGCAAGGTGTGCTGAAACAGGTCTCTGGCGTCCCAGAGACCTTGGGCCAAATCCCGAGCTAGCGTACTAGCTTGATCGATACTGCCCGGCTGAGCATACACGAGCACACTCTGCCCTACCCCTTTACCGTCAATGAACGGATTTACATTGAACAGGGATGCGTCAATCAAGCCAACATTTTCCAGAATAGAATCTCTGGCCTGCCGATGAAGGATAGCCAATGGACCATGCGTGGTTTCATCGTTTCCTCTGGTCAGCATCGGCACATGTGCATAAGCGGCGCGTGGCGTTGATGTGCCATCGAGAATTTTCAGCAATTCTTTCGCGACGCGCTCGCCTGTATCCCCTGCATCACCGTGGGGATTAGTTTTATATGCTGAGCAAAACGTCAAGAGCCTCAACATCTGAGGAATGGCGTTCGCATGCAGATCGAAGCCTGCCACAATAGGCATGTCGTGCCCCACGACCTCGCGCAACGCGCTCAAGAGATCCAGCTCTGCACTATCCAGACTTTCTGTTTGCGTGCAACCGTGCAGACATAATGCGATCGCATCGAAGCCCTTGTTTTTTGCGCCGGCGAGAATGACTTCCTTGATATATCGATAGCTGTCTTCCTCCACGCGCCCACCCGGCCGCGCACGAGCCGCCAGCGTTGGAATCACTTCACAGTGGTTCGAGGCGAAGACGCGCAACATTCCACCCAATACGGAATCAGCATCGCGATTCGCGCTTAACATTTCTGCCCCATGCTCGAACTCAAAAGCAGACATCGGCGTCAACACGGGAGTAAAGCCGTGCGTCTCCTGGAAAAGCTGTGCGACGAGAATGCGGTAGGCGCGATGTTTCATGGGTCGATGAAATGATTAGTGAAGGACGATATTTGCGCGCTTGGCAGTTGCTCGTTGCTTCTCAATTTCCTCTTTTAATTGAGCAGCGAATGCTTCGGGCCGGTTTCCCACGGGAACTGCAGAGAATCCGCCAAGACGTGTCTTGACCTCTTGCGTGGCGAGCGCTTGTTTCGTGGCCTGATAGATCTGCTCTACGATCTCCGGCGGGGTTCCCGCAGGGGCGACCAAACCAAACCACGAGGCGTCATTCAACTCGGGAACGCCCGCCTCCTTGAAAGTCGGCACATTGGGGATAGAGGAGACTCGCTCAGGCGCGGCAACCGCCAACGCCTGCAGGTCGCCACTCAAGATGTATGGCAACGAGGACGGCAGGTTGTCGAAGACTGCTGTAATCTGCCCGCCCAATGCATCCTGCAGCGCAGGCGCTGATCCTTTATACGGGACGTGCAGCATGTCTGTTTTGGTCGTCAGTTTGAACAGTTCTCCCATCATGTTCGCCTCGGATCCAGAACCCGCAGAGCCATAGGTATACCGCCCGGGATGGGCTTGGACAGCCTTGATGAAGCTCGAGAGATCGTCCACCTTTAGTGACTTGCTTACCGTCAGCACATTGGGGACGGAGGCTAGGCGGGTAATAGGCGCCAAGTCGCGCTCAACGTTATAAGAGATATCGCTGTACACAACGGGGGTGACGGCGTGCGAGCTGACCGTTGCAATGCCCAGCGTGTATCCATCCGCGGGCGCCCGGATCACATACTCCGTGCCGATACGGCCGGCCGCGCCGCTACGGTTCTCCACCACTACGGGTTGACCCAGGATTTTCCCCAACGGATCCGCCACCGCGCGTGCCACCACATCGGTCGTTCCTCCTGGTGGAAACGGTACGATGAGTCGAATGGGCTTGGACGGGAAATCAGCCTGGGCCAATGATGCCGTCAATGGCGCAGCAAGCATCACGATTGCAATAGCCGCAGTAAACGGACGAATACTCATGCGCTTTCCCCAAGAAGGCGGTTGAGACAGACTGACTGCACGACACCGCCGAGTTATAGGTATTTTCCTGGCCAGACTCGCCATGGAGAATGAACTGTCAGGAATGTGCACTATAGAAAAGTGCCAAGGGGATGTCGCTGGGGAAACTACGGATCGTCAAGTATTTCGACCACACACATGCAATTTGACGGCGGGAATGGCCGACCATGTTGAGTGGTCATTCACCAAACATCGCTAGTATGTGGGCGGGGTCACCGCACTGACAATCTGGCTCTCGCCCTCGTCCACATTCCTGAATCGGTGGGGCCGCCTGCTGTCAAAATAGTATCCATCGCCAACGCGGAGGATTTGCACTTCTTCGCCAACGGTCAGCTCGATCGCTCCTCGAGTCACCACGCCAGCCTCTTGAGCCGAATGGGAAAAAGCATCGCCGGACTCTCCGCCAGGGGCGTAGGTTTCATGCAGCATCAGGAGATCACGATTGGGATGGTTGATCCCCAGCATTCGATACGAAACCCTTCCCACTTTTCCTATCTCGACAAAGTCTTCTGCTCGATAAAAGGGAGAATAGGCCGTCATGCTTTGAATTTCGGAGAAGAAGCCCACCAGCGTCGTTCCGAGCGCATCCAGAATGGCACTCAACGTGTCCACGGACGGACTGATCTTGTCTCGCTCTATCAACGAGATCGAAGAATGCGAAACGCCGGAGCGGCTGGCCAATTCGCGTACGCCCAGGTCACGCCGGCGACGAAGTTCGCGAAGCTTTACACCAATTTTTGACACGATTCGGCTCCATGGTGAATAGACGATCACCCGATGCCCTGGAGCCCGCCGGGATGCATTCAGCGGGCGCCTGGCAGCACAGGTTCACATGACGGTGTGCAACATACCTGGAAATTATATTCACCACACCAGTGCCATGGCTCTGTAAGCGGCTGTGAGGAATGCAGAGCCGCTATCGTATGCTTGCGCCGTATTCACCCTGACGCTGCGGCGCCCACTGATTCAGACGACCTTGAGCGAAATATCCGGCAGACCATCAATATGCGCGACCATGACATCGCCGCGCACGACCGGACCTACGTTTTCGGGTGTGCCCGAATAAATCAGGTCTCCGGCCTTCAATTCGACGGCTTCGGACAGCTTGCTGATCTGCTCGGCCACACTCCAGATCATTTGATTAAGATTGGCGCTCTGCTTGACTACGCCATTTACGGATAGCGTGATCGCCCCCTTTTCAAGTTGGCCGGTTTGTGCCACGCGATGGATGGGTCCGATGGGCGCTGATAGATCAAAGGACTTGCCGATCTCCCACGGTTTCCTCTGGTCCTTCATGTCGCTCTGCAAATCTCGCCGGGTCATATCCAAGCCAACGGCATAGCCATAGACATGCTGCAGCGCCTGCTCGACAGGAATGTTGCGGCCACCACTCTGCAGTGCCGCCACCAGTTCCACCTCGTAGTGATAGTTGCGCGTGAGGCTGGGGTATGGATGATCCACGGTCTGGCCGGGCGGCACGACCTGCACCGCGTCACTGGGCTTTTGAAAGAAGAACGGCGGTTCGCGCGTAGGATCCGATCCCATTTCACGTGCATGCGCCGCGTAGTTGCGGCCTATGCAGTAGATGCGATGAACGGGGAAGACTTCGTCGCTGCCAGCGATCGGAACGGAGGGTTGCGGTACGGTGAAGGGGGTACGCTGGGCAGACGTAGCGGCTACGCTGGCGCAACCTGCTGTCAATACACCGCCAATGGATGCGGTAGATATCATCAAGGCGTCTCGTCGATTCATGTAGCAGTCTCCTCAGGTGATAGTTATCGTCCCGAGTGTAGATTCATGTGCCGTTCAAAAACCGGACAATTCCGCGCAAGACTTGGACATAACCTCGACTAACCCAGTGCTTGCCTCTGTGCGTCTCGCCATGCGCGAGGACTCGTTCCATACCATTGGCGAAAGCGCCGCGCGAAATAGGCCTCGTCAGTGAAACCGCACCGCCGAGCAACCTCACTGATGCGTTGACTGGTTGTGAGTAAAAGCTCCTGTGCGAGTGCCAATCGCCGTTCGGTGAGCAAGTCGGTGAATGTCTTGCCAGTTTCCTTTTTAATAAGGTGAGCGAGATAGTTCGGCGACAGGCTCGCGGCCTGGGCAGCATCAGCTAGCGTGGGCTCTTGCGCGAGCTCGTCGCGCAGATAACGCAGAACGCGCGCTAACGCAGCACGGCGGCTGCTCTGTTGGGCATGTGTGTTGGCCAGAGCGCGCAGTTCGCTTTCCCACTGCTGGCATGTCAGTGCGAGCAATTGCAGCAGGCAGCCGCGGATGCGCGCGAGCGACGCCAGGCGGCGCGTGATGTTCTCGTGTTGCATGATCGCGATGAGCCCGAGCACCTCGTTGAAGGTGGCTTCGTCGAATGTGAAATCCAAATGTTCCTGAAACTGAAATGGAGCCAACTCAGGCGCGACAGTGAGTGGCACATCTTCCAGGTCCAACGGATCCACATCCAGATCTGGCCGCAAGAAGCGCTGGCTGAAGTTGATCACCAACCAGCGCGCACCGGGCGGATGCGGCACCACATGCATGCGATGCGGCAACACGAAGCTCAGCGTTCGCGCGATGAACGGCCGCGTGATGCTGCCCACGTGGTGCCGTGAATCTCCAGCGAGGTTTACCTGGATCTGGAAATACTCATGCTTGTGCGGCTGTGTGAGTGGCGCACGCAGGCTCTGGTCTCGAATATCGAAGTCAAGATGGTTTGACCGCTCCACCATCGCATAGGTGTGCACGGTGGTGTGGGTTCCGTGATTCGAAGCGGGCCGCCCCTGGCCTGGACGAGAATTGCTGGATTTGCGAGACAGGGCAATCATGGCAACTCGTTCGAGGTGGCAATGGCAGGATTGTAGTGGTTTCGGTTGCCAACTGCGTACTATCTCGCGGCGGGATTGCTGATGCCCCCACCCCGCACTGAAGCCGGCGGGGCTTGCGGTGCATCGAGTCAGACAACTCCTTTCTTAATGATTGTCGATATGCGTCTCGTGTGCCCGCTCTTTAATCATGAAAGCGGAAATCACACCGAGTACGACACCAAACATCACGTAATACGCAGGCGACATGGCTGAACCCGTCGCGCGAATCAGCCAAGTCACAATGAATTGCGCAAAGCCGCCGAAGACCATGACCGCAATGTTGTACGCCATGGACATACCGGCCGAACGGACGTTGGCAGGGAACAGTTCTGCCATGACCGTCGAGAAAACGCCAAAGAACGCTGAAACAAACAAACTGATGATTAGCTGAACGGTCAGCAGTTTCCCGATGCTGGGTTCTGCAACCAACCATGCATAAAGCGGATAGAGGATGACCAGATAGCCGAGCAACGACGTGATCAGTAGCGGACGCCGCCCTATGCGATCCGACAAAGCCCCCATGAACGGCATCAACACCACCATGAGGGCGGCGCCTGCCATCTGAACCAAGAACGTGTCATGCAGTGGAAGTTTCAGCGTGACCGTGGAAAAAGTGATGAGGTAGGTGAACGTGATGTAGATGGAAACCGTGCAAGTCACCACCAGTCCCATGCCTGTCAGCGTTTCGCGAGCATGGGTGCGAAGCATCTCCATCAAGCCCATTTCTTTGACGGTGCCGGCGGCTTTGGCAGCCACCAGACGCTTGAAGGTCTCCGGCTCGTCGACATGGCGGCGGATATAGATCGCGACAGGAACGATCAGAAGCCCAAAAGCAAACGGGATACGCCAGGCCCACGCCATGAGCTCTTCTTGGCTAAAAATATCAGTGATAAGCGTCCCGACCATAGCGCCAAGCAGCAGCGCAATCATCTGTCCGGTCATCTGCCAAGAGCCGTAGAAGCCGCGCTTGCCAGGCGGCGCCAATTCAATCAGCAAGGCCGTCGAGGTGCCGAACTCGCCGCCCGCTGCGAATCCTTGCAGCAAGCGGGCGATGACGATCAACAACGGGGCGAGAATCCCGACCGCAGCATAGGTTGGCGCCAATGTAATGACGGCAATGGCCACGGCCATCAATCCCGTCACGGTAACCATCGCCGCTTTTCTGCCCTTGCGGTCGCCATAGATGCCCAGCACGATGCCGCCGACAGGCCTCATGAAAAAGCCGACGCCAAATACCGCCGTCGTCAGCAGAATCTGGTTGATGCTGTCGTCGGGATTGGCTGGATTGCTGGGGAAAAACAGCTTTGCAACAATAGGTGTCATAAAGGCAAAGACCAGGAAGTCATACCATTCCAGGGCATTGCCGATCACTGCTGCAAGAATACTTCTTTTAGGGACTTTGTTTTCGCTCAAGAACTGCTCCACGCTATCGAAAGGCAGGCTGGATTATTACCTATACCGCACAATGGGATCTTTAAATTGCTGATGCAGACGTGTTTTAACAAGAAATGAATTGCCCCGGGTTCGAACAAGCCGGGGCAATTCAACCGCTGACGCAACGTCTCACGCCACTGAGGCAGCCTCTTGACAGTAAAAACCCGGAGCGATGCCTACGAGCCCCATATCTAGCCTCATTCCAATACAAGTTAACTTTCAAGTTCGATAGCAAAAAACAGAGCGATTAATAAAAATCCCTGTGAAAACATGTCGCGTGCATCGTTTTTTTCTGCTGCACTCGATATCGACCACACCAACAAGACAAGTAATGGATCACAGACATCGTCTATTTCGGCACTTTGCTTTTTCCAATGTTTGCGCGCAGTCGGCGGAGCAGGTCGGATTGGCAACGGCCCCCATGGTGGCTGTCTATCTGTTTTCTGCAACAGCTAGCGAAACAGCTTTTCTTCAAATGGTGCAGAGCGCACCTTTTTTATTACTTGCAATTCCCTCAGGGATCTTAGCTGATCGACTTCCTCGCCGTTCCATGTTGATGAATGCAGAGATGCTCCGGGCATCCTGCTTTGCGATCATCCTCGTACTGTTGATCAATGAGTCACTGGACATGATTTCTTTAGCAGTATTGAGTTTCATCGGCGCTGCGGGGACTGTCGCTTACAACGTTACCGTCCCCGGAACTACTCCCTTGCTCGTGTCCCGTCAAAATCTGGCTGTCGCCAATAGTCGCTTAGAGTTGGCCAGGAGTGTGGCGTTTACAGCCGGTCCGAGTATAGCGGGGCTAATCTACGCAGCTGTCGGCGGAGCTCCATCCTATGCGATTGCACTTATCTTATCGCTTAGCGCAATTGGTTGGATCATCAGGATCCCAATAGCAACACCTTCCTCTTCAAAGCGAAATCTATATTTGGAATTGAAAGAAGGTTTCACTTTCACTTTTGGGAACATCCACCTTCGACCGGTCCTATTCACCGCCGTCATGTTCAATACATCATGGTTCATACTGCAAGCATCGTTTGTGCCCTATGCTGCGTCCCACCTCAATATGGACGCGGCTGCCGTTGGAACGGCCATGGCCGTATATGGCATCGGTATGATATGCGGCGCATTAGTTACACCACGACTCGGCAGGATTCTGACATTTGGCAATCTCGTCGTTTTGGGGCCGGTGGGCGGAGTCATTGGGGCCGCATTGATGGCTACGTCTGTATGGCTGCCGACAGAGCTAACCATTTGGGCTAGCTTCTTCTTTTTCGGATTCGGTCCGGTTATTTGGGCGGCTACCACGGCGACACTGCGACAAGCAGTTACTTCACAAGCATTGATCGGCCGCGTGTCCGCCGTAATAACGACATTCACGTTTGGCGCACGCCCCATTGGTGCGCTGATCGCAGCCGGCATTGCAGCTTGGTATGGGCCCGCGGCATGTGTAATAGCTGCATTAGTAGGTTTCGCCATTCAGTTGGCAATTATTTTGCCTTCCACAGTCAGCAAACTGGCAGAAATCCCGGTGCAGAAGGTGCCTGATGGAGGGCCTATGCAATCCGTCCGATCATTCTAAGGTCCAGGGGCTCATACAAAACCATCGCTGTCGGACAATGCGCCTGAAGCAGCACGCGGAAGCCCCATTCATGCGAGACAGGCTAGTGAATCCCATGCCTCTCGGATGTATTTCGCTGATCGGGAAGTACCTTTGCGGCGACCCAAATCGCAGATATAATGACCATATGGTCATTATATCAGGAGACCACCATGAAAAGCATCACCGTCGTCGAAGCAAAGGCCAGATTCTCCACCTTTCTCGCTGAGGTCGAAGCTGGCGAAGAGATTGCTGTCACCAGGCACGGCAAGATCATTGCACGCCTCGTGCCACAGCCTCCACGCATGGCCATAGAGGCCTTCCGTCCCCTGTGGGACGACGCATCGGAGGACCTCCAGGCTCCGGCAGACCTCCCGACCGATGATGTTATCTCGCTCGACGACTGAAGCATGGCCAAATTCTATCTGCTGGATACCAATATCCTTATTGCCGCATTGAAGCGGAACCCACTTGTCATCGAACAGTTGCAACGGATTCCCGAAGACAGCTTGCGGCTCTCCACCGTCGTACTGGGTGAACTTTATTTTGAGGCGGAGAAAAGCCAATTCGTCGAACGCAATCGCGCCAAGATGGACTCTTTAGTCCATCGTTTTATCCAAGTAGGGGTGGATCAGATCACGGCGGATTGTTACGGCAGAATCCGCGCTGCCTTGGAGAAACAAGGCACACCCATCGGGGCCAATGACCTCTGGATCGCCGCCCAAGCTCTCAGCATTGATGCAACGCTAGTCACTGACAACCAGCGTGAGTTTGATCGCGTTACCGGCCTCACGCTGGAAAATTGGCTGCATAGTTGACGTCTGCTCTCATGCCTAGCCTATGTACCCTGCAAACCGTCACCGTCCGTCTTTCTCTCTGACCACTCTACACGTGTTCGTGGCGGTTGCGCGCCTGGGCAGCTTCACACGCGCGGCAGAGTCAGTTCATCTCACACAAAGCGCGGTGAGCAAACACATCGGTCTGCTGGAGTCACAACTGGGCGTGCCACTGTTGACCCGCTCGGGCGGCGTAACCCTTACCGAAGCAGGCCAACAGTTCCTGGAAGCCATCGAACCCCCGCTGGATCAGATCACCCGCGCAGCGCAGCGCATCGCCCAACCGCATACTGAGCAGACCGTCATCAGCTTGCTGGCACCGCCCGCCGTGCTGCAATATTGGCTGATAGCATTACTACCGCGCTTTGAACTCGAGCACCCCGATATAGACCTGCGGCTCACGCCGCGTCTATTGAGCGCTCGGTCGCCCCGCTTGGACCTGGATGCGGAGATCCGTTTTGGCGCTGGCATCGGTCAGGGCGTTTGGGCGCGCTATCTGTTCGGCCGCGAGATGTGCGTGGTCGCCAGCCCCGCGCTGCTGGAGCGACAGGCACTGCGCACGCCCGCCGATCTCGCGCATATGCGCCGCTTTAGTCACACGCTCTACCCCTCCGCATGGTCGGAATGGGCTTTAGCGATGAACGCCGGTTTCACGCCCACCCAAGATGGTCAGTTCTACGACCACTATTCGGTAATGATCGAAGCCATTCAGGCGCAACTGGGTATCGGCATCGTGCCCAGGCTGCTGGTGCGTAAGGTGCTGGCCAACGGCGAACTGGTTGCACCTTTCGATGAAGTGATGTTGGGCAGCAGCGGTTACTACTTGGTACTGCGAGATGGCTCCGGCGGCGCAGCCGGCGCGCTGCGCCAAGTGGGAGATTGGCTTAAGGCGCGCGCTGACGAGTTAGCCAGCGAATGGCTAAAAAACGTGACGACGAGGGTGCACTACAGCGCCAGCAACGCAAGGCGGTGAGCACAGTATCCCGACCTCGTTCTCGGGATACTGTGCGACTCGAAAATGTGCTTAGTGTACCGATCTGAGCAGTATGGCTAGACCAGCGCTAGCAATTCGACGCACGCTTGCCTCACGTGCGCGCGAGCCTGGGCGCTAGCTGTGAGCATACGCGCAAAACCATGTGGCATAGCCGCCGCGCGCAGCAGAACCACTTTGAGCCCACCTTCGGCAAGCCGGTGCGCATAGGCTTCGCCTTCATCGCGCAGAATATCGCAGGCAGCGGTCATGATGACAGCCGGAGGCAGAGATGCCGGCCGCGTCCAGAGATCGAGATGCAAGCGCGGATCGTCCGCATGTTTGTGCGGATCACCGATGTAGGCATCCCAGAAGTGGCGCATTGTGGCGGCCGACAATCCGGGGCCGCGGTCGAACTCGCGCAGACTAGGCGTATCCGCATGCCTGTGCACAGGCGGATAGAACAGCAGCAAACGATCAATGGCAGGACCGCCCTGATAGCTGGCTTGCATGGCGCAGCCCAGAGCCAGGTGCGCGCCGGCGCTATCACCGCCAAGCGCCAGCGGCGCCTGCGGGTCGGCGCCGAACAATCCACCATGTTTTGACAGCCAGCGCACCGCCTCCCAGCCATCGTCCAACGGCGCCGGAAAGGGATTCTCCGGCGCGCGACGGTAATGCACGCTCGCCACGACGTAACCCATTTCCAGGGCCAGTTGTGCACACAGCGCATCGTGGGTCGCCACACTGCCCACCATCCAGCCGCCACCATGAAAATACACCATCAGCCGACGACGAGTGGCCTGCGCACCTGGCGGTAGATACAGCCGCACGGGAATCTCACGGCCCGCCGCACCAATATAGGTGTCGCGACGGGCAACGCCCGTATCCGGCTGCGACGGTAAGGCCAGCGCAATTAGCTCACTCACGTGCCGGCGACGCTGCGTATCATCCAGACCGCTATCGATCAGACTTGCGTCCAGGTTGCTTACTTTTTGCAGAAAGGCATGCAGTTCGGCATCAAGGCCACCCGCAGAAACGCACATGCTATTGGTTGTCACGAATATTCCTACTTTCCACGATGGTGGCCCATTTCTTGGTTTCGTCAGCCACAAAACTGCCAAACTGAGATCCGAGAGGGCCACCGACTGTGACCCCCTCGCTGGAAAAACGCTTGCGCAAAGATTCATCCTGCAGCGCCCGCCCTAACACGGCCGCCATCTGCTGAGTAGTTGCCGGCTCGATGCCTGCCGGTGCAAACATGCCAAACCAGTTAATCACTTCAAAGCCCTCTACACCACTTTCCATCACTGTCGGCACGTCCGGCAACGCCGAGTTGCGCTGCGCACCGGTCACGGCTAAGGGCTTGTACTTACCCGAACGCACCAACGGTAAGGCCGAACTGGGGTTCTCGAAGATACCCGACACTAGCCCGCTGACCACATCGGCAGTATGCGCCGAACCACCCTTGTAGGGCACATGCGTAATGGGCACGCCAGTCGACGACGCCAACAGCTCCATGGACATATGACTGAGCGTGCCACGTCCACCGGAGGCCAGCGTAATAACCTCGCCCTTCTTGGCGGCCTGCACCAGATCGCCAACGTTCTGATAGGGCTTGTCGGCGGCCGTCACCAGCAGCAAAGGATTGGACACGACCAGGCCGACAGGTACAAAGTCGCGGACCGTGTCATACGGCAGATTGTCGAACAAGGCATTGTTGACGGCAAAGCCGCCACCGGCCAGCAACAGGACGTACGCATCCCCTTTGGCACGGGCAACATATTCCGTACCAATGCGCGTATCAGCGCCAGGCTTGTTCTCGACGACGAAAGGCTGGCCGGTCTGCTCGGCCATCTTTTGCGCGGCCGAGCGCGCAGCGATATCGGCAATGCCGCCGGGTGCGTAGGGAACCACAAGGCGTACGGGCTTGGACGGCCATTCTGATAGCGCGGCCGCCGCGACAGGCGAAAGGCCGAAACACGCCAAACTCAGAAATACGGCTGCCAGGCTCGCCCATGGACGTTGCGTACGAGTGGCCTGGCTGGTGGGATACAGCTTCATGGTGTTCTCCTCCGATACCTGATTTTGCTTTTTTGATGAGCCTTCACTATGTCATGAAGATCGGTAGACGGAGATGAAAAGTGCACATGCTCATTCCGAATTGGAATGCCCATATATGCGAATAATATGAAGCGGGATGCCGCCTTGAAGGATCTGGCTTCGGCTCGCACAGAGGTTGAGTTGAGTGTCGCCGCTGGCAGCGTTAAGAAACACACCGCCGGCAGCGAGCGTGTCGCCGTCACACGTGCGGGCGCACTTGAGCGAGCCCACCGGACCGGGGAGCGAAGAGAACCGGTGGCCGCACTACTCGCAACCGGCGAAACCGGAAAGAAAGCGTTTTTCGATGCACTACGTACAGCCCACTGACAACAGCGGCGAGTCGCTTCCGTTCCGATAAACTGCAACTGAGGTCGATATCGCTCACGCAGCAGCTCGTCACTCCACCGTCACACTCTTGGCCAAGTTGCGCGGTTTATCCACATCTGTCCCACGCGCGCATGCCGTGTGATACGACAGCAACTGCAGCGGGATCGTATGCAGGATCGGCGACAACACGCCATAGTGTTCCGGTATACGGATCACGTGCATGCCTTCGGCGTTGGCAATACGGCTGTCGGCATCGGCGAACACATACAGCTCACCGCCGCGTGCGCGGACTTCTTGCATGTTGGATTTCAGTTTTTCCAGCAAGGCATCGCGCGGGGCAATGGTCACGACGGGCATGTGTTCGGTGACCAATGCCAGCGGGCCGTGCTTGAGTTCGCCAGCAGGATAAGCCTCGGCGTGGATGTAGCTGATTTCTTTCAGCTTCAGCGCGCCTTCCAAAGCGATCGGATAATGCATCCCGCGCCCGAGGAACAAGGCGTTTTCCTTGGTCGCAAAGCGATCGGCCCAGGCCATGATCTGCGGCTCGAGCGCCAGTACTGAACCGATTGCGACAGGCAAGTGGCGCAATGCCTTCAGATGCTCGGCTTCTTGCTCGGCATTCAGGGTGCCGCGCACCTGGGCCAGGGCCAGCGTGAGCAGGAACAAGGCGGTCAATTGTGTAGTGAACGCCTTGGTCGATGCGACGCCGATCTCGACACCGGCACGCGTGATGTACGACAGCTTGCATTCACGCACCATGGCACTGGTAGCCACGTTGCAAATGGTCAGCGTGTGCTCCATGCCCAGCGACCGGGCGTGTTTCAACGCGGCCAGCGTGTCGGCGGTCTCGCCGGATTGCGAGATGGTGACGACCAGCGAACGCGGGTTGGGCACGCTGTCGCGATAGCGATACTCGCTGGCGATCTCGACGGCGACGGGAATCTTTGCGACGGATTCGATCCAGTATTTGGCGGTCAAGCCGGCGTAGTAGCTGGTGCCGCACGCCAGGATGAGCAGCGAATCGATGTCTTTGAAAACCTTGTACGCCTCGTCGCCGAATAGCTCAGGCGTGATGGTCTCGATGTCTTGCAAGGTATCGCCCACCGCGCGCGGCTGTTCGAAGATCTCTTTTTGCATGTAGTGGCGATAGGGACCGAGCTCGGCAGCGCCAGTGTGTACCTGCACGGTATGAACTTTGCGTTCTACGGGCTTGCCTTCGGTGTCGGTGATCCAGACGCGCGACAGTTGCAGGTCGACGACGTCGCCGTCTTCCAGATAGATGATCTGATCGGTAGTGCCGGCCAGCGCCAAGGCATCAGAGGCGAGGAAATTTTCGTTCTGGCCTACGCCAACGACCAAGGGCGAACCCTGGCGTGCGCCGACCACGCGGTGCGGTTCGTCACGGCAGAACACGGCGATCGCATAGGCGCCCTGAAGGCGGCGGACAGCCTGCTGCACGCTGTCGAACAGATCGCCGTTGTACAGGTGATTGACCAGGTGAGCGATGACCTCGGTGTCGGTCTGGCTTTCGAAAACATAGCCAGCGGCCTGCAGCTCGGCGCGCAGTTCATCGTGGTTTTCGATGATGCCGTTGTGTACGAGTGCGATGCGCGGCTCATCGTTGCCGAGATGGGAAAAGTGCGGGTGAGCGTTATGCGTGGCGGGCACGCCATGGGTGGCCCAGCGGGTGTGTGCGATGCCGGTGAAGCCGGACAGTTTGTCCTGGGCGATCTGGTCGCCCAGCTCAGCAACGCGCTGCGTGCTGCGCGTACGGCGCAGATGTCCGTCCATGTACAGCGCGACGCCGCAGGAATCGTAGCCACGGTATTCGAGCCGCTTCAGGCCCTCGACCAGGATGGGGGTAATGTCGCGTTGAGCGACGGCGCCAACGATGCCGCACATAAGGTGGATCTCCAATAATTTGGGTATGGGGCAGATTGTGCGCCGGATGGAGTGAAATTTGATTTCCTTATTTGATTACCTATGAAATCTTATTTTCTTACTTAAACGTGATTAAATATATTTTCGTTTAATCCATATTTATGAAATAAAAATGCAAGACAATGACCCCCTCCCGCTGGAATTGGATGATTTGGATCGTCGCATCCTGAATCAGCTGCAGCAGGACAGCGCGCTGACGAACCAGGAGTTGGCGGCGCGGGTGCATGCATCGCCACCGACCTGCCTGCGCCGGGTGCGGCGATTGGTGGAATCGGGAGTGATCGCACGGCAGGTGGCCATCCTGGCGCCGGAAAAGCTGGGCAGCAGTTTGACGGCGATTGTGGAGATCACGCTGGATGTGCAGGCGGCAGAAAGTCTGAATGCGTTTGAACGCAGCCTGATGGATGAACCGGCCGTACAGCAATGCTATCGGGTATCGACAGGTCCGGATTTTGTCGTGATCGTGCAAGTGCGGGATATGCCCGCCTATCATGCGCTAGTGCATCGGGCGTTCACGGCACAAGCGAATGTGCGTAACGTGCGCACGTTTTTTTCAGTGCATCGGGCAAAATTCGAAACACGAGTCGAAGTGCCCGATGCATAGCATCGATCAGACTCGGCGTGAGGCCAGCAGTTTGTTGAACTGCGCGAGGTAGCGCCGTCCCATCTCGGTGACGTCATGCTCGGTGCGCACATAATCGTAGGCGCGTTGGGTGCAGTCGGCGCGAAAGGCCGCATCATCCAGACAACGGGCCATGCCTTGCGCCATGCCTTGCATGTCTCCCACCGCGCACAACACGCCACGGCCATCTGCGAGGCTTTCTTTCAGGCCACCGGCGTCGGTTGAGACCACAGGCACACGCTGCAGAAAGGCGTCGAGCACGCTGCTGCCCAGCGCCTCTTCGAGGGAGCTCATGACAAACACGTCAAAGATGCTGTAGTAGTCTTCGATGCCTTTACGAAAGCCGGCAAAGAGATAGATATCTTGTAATCCGAGTGCCTCAACCTCTGCCCGGGCCTGCACCTCGCGATCACCTCCCGCGCCAAAGTGCACAAAAACAAAGTCGCTACGCGTGCGGGCCAACTCGCCGACCGCACGGATCAGCGTGATGGGATCTTTGTCATGAATGAGCGCGGCTGAGGTCGCCAAGACCTTTTTGCCCTGCAGGCCCAGCTCGGCAACCAAGCGCCCGACGTTGCCGGTATCGATGGTGTGCGGCTCGACCGCGCTGCGGATGATGACGGGATGCAAACCGAGACGGCGCGGCTCGGCAGCGGCCATTTCGCTGATGGCGACAAAACAGTCGACACGCCGCCACTTGGCGCCGGTTTTCCATTCTTCGTTGGGTTTGACCTCGAACGAGGTGCGGCGGGAAAACACAACGGGACAACGATGCAAGGCCTTGGTCAGCACCGCCCAGGTCACGGTGTTGGCCGTTTGCGCATGGATGATGTCGTAGCGGTGGCCGGCGCGTGCCAAATAGGCGAGTTGCGCAAATACGTTGTGTACGCCATGGGCGACGAAGCCGTCTTCGGCAGCACGTGCCTGCAGCGGCGCGCCCGCACGGCACAGCACCTCTACGTCGTGGCCCGCGGCGCGAAAGGCGCGCATGCAATAGAGCGTTTGACGTTCGCCGCCGCGCCAGCCTTTTTCAAAATTGAGTTGCAGGATTTTCATGCGCAACGTCTAAGGAAGCCTATATCGGCGCATTATAGGAGCACGACATGCGAGGGATGCTTTCGGGATTTCAATCTGTCCGAAGCTTGTTGGCTCGCACTGTGTTGACGCCTATCGCCAACGCCGCGCATACCGTTGCCAATATCAAGGCGACAGAAGGTCCGTGAGCACCACCCATACCAAAGGCGATAGCGACCAATGCCGTACCGAAACTCTGACCAAATACGCGTGTCGTCGCCTGCATACCGCCCGCAGCGCCGCTGCGTTGCCGCGGTGCCGAGGACAACATGGCCCGGTTATTGGGGGTCTGAAAAAAACCGAACCCCATGCCAGTAATGAACATCGCGACCATGATCCAGGTATTGCTCGCGCTGAGCGGCAAGAATGCCAGGGTGGCCAGTCCCAACATCATGGCCGCGGCCCCCGCGCCACTGAGCATCGCAGCGGAATAACGATCGGACATGCGGCCTGCCAAGGGCGCCACGATGGCGGTACCGACTGGCCACGCCCCCATCAACATGCCGACCTCTAAATAGGGTCGGCCCAGGACCTGTTGAAAATAAAACGGCAATGACACAAACGAGGCCATCTGGGCCGCAAAAGTACATGCCGACGCCGCTACCGCATAGGCAACGGATCGAATCCGCAACAGATCGATGGGCACCAAGGGCGCAGGTTGATGACTCACACGACGCACCAATATGCAGCCCGCCACAACCGCTACCGCGATGAGCAACACACCGCGCCAGGCGTTCTGGCCCAGCGTGTCCACACCGGAAATAAAGACGCCGAGCGTCAACATGCATAGCAAGGCACTGCGCCAATCGAGACGAATGTTGCTGCGAGGTACCTCGGGTAGATGCCGCAGGCCAAACATGACGCCGATGCAGATGGGAAGATTAATGGCAAAGATCCAGCGCCAGTGTGCGAGCTCGAGGATGACCGAGCCTATCGTGGGCCCCAGCACGGACATGACTGCCACAGCGGTCGCATTGATGCTGATACCGCGACCGAGCATGTGCAGCGGATAGATATTGCGCACCAACCCGCCGAACATGCACATCAGCGAAGCTGCGCCGATGCCCTGCACCACACGCGCAGCGGTTAATTGCCACAGCGACGTCGAGATCGCACCGCATAACGATGCGACGGTGAACAAGGCCAACCCGATCGAAAACATGCGCCGAAAGCCGATGCGCTCGGATAAGGCGGACAACGGCAGCAACAGCATCACCACTGCCAAGTTGTAGGCGTTGACCACCCACACCGCCTGCGAGGGCTGCGCCTGCAGGTCGACGGAAATGGTGGGCAGCGCCACATTGGCGATGGAGGTATCCAACACCGACAGGCTGATGCCCGTCAGGACCGTAGCGGCTGCCCAATATCGCCGCGGTGTCGGCAAGCCATCAGGCAACGCAGGACGAGGGCGAGGCTCTTCGCGAGGTTCCGGTTCCTCCGGTGCTGCGGCGCTCACGACTTTTTCTGGGGGCGCTGCCAGCCCTCGATCGTGCTCGGGCGCGCCCGTGGCGAGATGGTCAGTTTCCCTGCGGGTGCGTCGGTGGTCAACGTGGTGCCAGCGCCTAATGTGGCGCCACGGCCCACGCGCACCGGAGCAACCAGTTGGCTATCCGAACCGATAAAAGCATCGTCCTCGATGGTCGTGCGGAACTTGTTGGCACCGTCGTAGTTGCAGGTGATGACCCCTGCGCCAACGTTGACGCGAGCGCCGATATCGGCGTCACCGATATACGCCAAATGGTTGGCTTTGCTGTCCACGTCCAGCACGCTGTTTTTGATTTCGACAAAGTTGCCTACATGAGTGCGATCGCCCAACTGTGCGCCGGGACGCAGCCGGGCATAGGGGCCGATACGCGCGTCGCTGCCGACAACGGCTTGCTGAATATGGCTGAATGCCTCGATCTGCGTGCCGGCGCCCACAGAAACGTCACGCAATACGCAATGCGGGCCGACGCGCACGCCATCGGCCAATTCGACTTTGCCCTCGAATACGCAGCCCACATCGATGACCACGTCGCGTCCGCAGGTCAGCGAACCGCGCACGTCGAAACGTGCAGGGTCAGCGAGCGTCACACCCGCCTCGAGCAGACGACGGGCTTGTTCTTGCTGGTAACGGCGCTCCAGCTCGGCTTGCTGCACGCGACTGTTTACACCCAGCGTTTCCCAACCTGCAGCGGGCTGGGCAGCGCCCACCGGCACACCATCGGCGACAGCCAGGCCGACCACGTCGGTCAGGTAGTACTCGCCCTGAGCGTTGTTGTTGTCGATACGGCTGAGCCAGTCCTTGAGCTTGGCCGTGGGAGCTACCAGAATGCCGGTATTGACCTCGCGAATGGCGCGTTCAGCCTCGCTGGCGTCCTTGTGTTCGACGATGCGCGTGACCTGGCCCTGGTCGTTGCGCACGATACGGCCATAACCCGTCGCATCGTCCAGAATCTCGGTCAAGACGGCAGCACCCTCGCCGCGCGCGTCAAGCAAGCGGCGCAGTGTGTCGGGCTGCACCAACGGCACATCGCCGTATAGCACCAGCGTCACATCGTCTTTACCGTCTTCCTGCAGGAACGGAACTGCCTGCTGAACGGCATGGCCTGTGCCCTGTTGCGGCTGTTGCAAGGCAAAGCTGAGGTCTGCGCGGCCGTCGAATGCCCCACGGACACGGTCGGCGCCATGACCGACCACGATCGTAATGCGGCCGGGATTCAGTTGGCTGGCGCTATCGAGCACATGCTCGAGCATCGGTTTGCCCGCGAGGGGGTGCAAGACTTTGGGCAGATCGGACTGCATGCGTTTACCCAGTCCGGCGGCAAGAATAACGACATTTAGCATAGGAATTCAGGAAACAGCTTTAGGGCGACAAGCAACAGGCTCGCCGCGCGATTGAATGGAAAGGTTATGACTTCGGTGCGGCGGGCGCACGTTTGGCCGCGGCTTTGCGCGGCGCACGCTTGCGAGGAGCCGCAGGCGCAGCGGCTGGTGCAGAGTTCGCTTGCGCAGGAGGAGCCCCGGTCGCCGCTTCAGCTGCCGCTTGCATGGCGGCGGGATCGGGCATGCTGGAGGCCGTGGCTGTCGCGATCTGGTTGAATTGCTGCTGCAGCAGATTCCACCATGCTTGCGAGGCCTGATTCATCTGATCGGCCATGCTGGCAGTATCGGCACCAACGGATGGCGCCGGTCCCTCATCGCCAGAGGAAGCCGGTGCCTCGGCAGTTGACGGGCGGGGTTCGGAACGGGAGGACGCCCCCGTCGATGCCGGCGCAGGCTTAGCCGCACCCTGAGCAGGTTTCAGTCCCAGCACGATCTCCAGGGGAGATGGACCATTCCCGGTCGCGCCAGCCACAAAGGAGCGCAACGTTGTGATGGTGGAACGCTGAACCTCCATGCCTTGGATGGCGCTGCTCAACATTGACAGGTTCATGCGCAGCCAGCTTTCGACGGTACGCAGTTCGGCAATGCGGCGCTCGAGCTCCTCGAGATTCATCGGAGGGGCAATAGGCAACGATTGTGCCAAGCCCCCCGGGCCCGCCAGTCCCGCCCATGCCTTGCGCATCATCTCCATGCTGGCCAGCAACGGGTTACCCGAAAGGTCGTTGTCCTGCCCTAAACCAGGCAAAACAAAGGGATTGGTATTGGACTTGGACATGCAGTCTCCAGGAGGCGATGCTTAGCGTGGCAGCAGTTGGTCGTTTTCGACGCGGACGTGATCACCGGAGGCATAGGCAAACGGCTGCGAGCTGCGAAACGTACGCTTGCTGCCATTATCCATGCGCACCGTCAGCTCGTAGTGTGTCACGGTCTGTTGCTGTCTGATATTACGCTCGATTTCATGACCTGCCAAAGCGCCACCGACGGCGCCCAGCACGGTCAGAGCGTCTTTGCCGCTGCCCCCACCGAACTGATGGCCTACTACACCTCCGACGACACCGCCGGCGACGGTGCCCACCACGTTATAGCCCTCGTTTTTCTTGGGAACCTGGACGGTCCGTATGGTCTCCACCACGCCACAGTTCGCGCAAGTGGCAGAGGACACGGACGATTTGCCGGCCGCCGAGGTCTGAGAGGCAGACGATTTTGAGACGCTGGCGGACTTGGCTGGCGCGGGCGATGGGGCTTTGGTGCGGCCTTGCGCGGAAGCATCAGCCTGGGAGGCCGGGGGAGCAGTCTCCCCTTCGCCTACGACGCCTGATGAAGCGTCGGGGTCAGCCGAGGCCTGCTGCGCCTCGGCCTCGGCCTGGACTTGAGCTTCGTGCACAGGCGTCTGGCCGGTAGGCTCTGCCCCGGGTGTGGGAATCCAACCCAGCAAAGAGGCCACTGCGACTGTGGACAACACGATGACCGACACGGCGGCGGTAGCTACCAACGGGTGCAAACGGCGACGCGGCGTTTCGCCCGGCGTAGGAACTTGGGTATTCATAATGTGCCTCCATCGACAACACGGCCCGTTATATAGCATCTGGCCGCAGTATCGGCGTGTTGCTATCGTGACGCTTTGCAAACCGTGGCGGACTTCTCACGCGTCGTTCTGGGACAATACCAGCATGAATACGCCCATCTCATTGCCCGACCTCGAGCAGGCCATCAATTATTGGCGCAACCGGCTGCCCTCGCAAGGCGAGGAGGCCCGCCTATGTGCCGAGGCTGCCGCCCTGGCGACGCCTTACGCGTTGATGATCATGGGACATCAGCGCGAGATCACGCCGGCCGAGTTGACGCCTGCGGCGCTGGCCGCGTACCAGGCGTGGCGCGCAGCGCATGGGTGAAAAGGGCATTGCCCGGTGTAGCGTCCGCGACGGTTTATCTCAGAAAAGCGAATTTATTGATATATTTGATTTCGCTTTTTTCCCACCGCCGGGCGAGATATGACTCTCAAACAACTGGAAGCGTTCTATTGGGCAGCAATCTGCAAGAACTTCGCTATTGCCGCCAACCGTTTGAATATCTCCGTCTCGTCGCTCTCCAAACGCATCGGCGAACTGGAGACGTCGCTGGGCGCGCAACTCTTTAATCGCAGCGCACGCACCGCAACGCTGACGCCGTTGGGCGATCACCTGCTGCCTCATGCGAAGGAGTTGCTGCGGGGAGCGGACCTGTTCATGCAGCAAGCCGGCACACATCTGAACTACTCGGGGCGCTGCTGTTTCGGCGTGGGGGAATTGACCTCGTGGACGTGGATGCCGCAGTTTATCGAGGCCATTCAGCGCGATCATCCCGATTTGCGGGTCGAGCCCTTTGCCGATGTCGGCCATCTGGTAGAAGACAAGCTGGAGGAAGGAGAGCTCGATTTCGCGATCATCGGCGGCCCCTCGTCCCGACCCGCCATTGCGTCCAGCACCATCGGGCAGGTGGAATTCTCGTGGGTGGGCACACCTCGCGCGCTCGGCCGGCGCGGCCCGGCACTACCTGCACAACTGTCCGAGCTGACACTGGTGACGCTGCCGCATAACTCCGGCGTCATCCGTATCCTGGACGAATGGCTGACCAGCAACCGGCTTGCTCCCGGACGTACGCTGTCGTGCAACAGCTGGGGCGCAGTGGCGGGGATCATCCGCCAGGGATTGGGCGTAGGCTTTTTGCCGAGCGCCTGGGCACAGTTGCTGTGTCAACGCGGCGAAATGGTGCTGCTGGCGGAGTTTCCGCCACTCACGCCGCTGCAATATTGCTTTGAATGGCGGCGCGACGATACCCGGCCCATGTTGGAAAGCATGCGCAAACTGGCTGTGGAGACCATTGATTTTCACGCGCCCAGCTGCATGCTCTGAGTCGACGGCATGCGCGCGGCGCCTTTGCACGCCTTTCTCGCCAATCTTTGTTTCCTAAAAGCGTTTTATTTTTTGGAAAAATATTCGCTTTATTTCACCACATAAGTTCCGTACAGTCCTCGAAACGACATCATGGAGACTTGCGCGCCGCGACTGCCTGAGTAGGCATCCGGCCCCGCGCACTGTCCCTTGCTTGTCCGAGCGCGGCGGCTTAGCGCGCACCGCACGTTAAAGGACGGTTTGAGAATGACACCTCTTGTTTGCCGATTGGACCTGTGGGTCAATCCGATTTTTGATGAACTGGTCGCGCAATCGGCCACGCTATCGGTATTGCCGGCCCGCGGCAACAAGGATCACACGCTAGCCCAGCTGCAGCAGGCCCATGCCTATCTGGCTTCGGCGGCCAAGGACGAGCTCCCGCACGAATGGTTTGTCTCACGCGAATTGCTGCGCAATTGCCCTGAGCTGCTTTGCGTCTCGTCCTCAGGAGCCGGCTACGACACCATCGACGTGGCCGCGTGCACCGAGGCGGGCGTAGCCGTCGTGAACCAGGCGGGCATGAATGCGGACTCGGTTGCCGAACACACCTTTGCCTTGCTGCTGGCCGTACAGCGACGCATCGTCCTGTCTCACCAGCAACTCCGCACTGCGACCGGCTTCAGCCGTGAATCGCTGATGGGCCATGAAATACGAGGCACCTGCATAGGCCTGATCGGCGTCGGCGAAATTGGCCGCCGGGTAGTGCGGATCGCACAGGGTTTTGGCATGCGTGTGTGCGCCTATGATCCGCTGCTGGATGCAACGACGATCCGCGAACGCGGAGCCGAACCGATGGATCTGGACATGTTGCTGGCCACCGCGGATGTCGTCTCGCTGCATTGCCCGCTGAATGCTCAGACACGCGGGATGTTCAGCACGCATCAATTTTCCGCCATGAAGCGCGGATCGGTATTTATCACCACGGCCCGTGGCGGCATTCACGATGAGGCCGCGCTCAATGCGGCCTTGACCAGCGGTCACTTGGCGGGCGCTGGCCTGGACGTCTGGGATCAGGAGCCTCCGGGCAACGACGCCCCGCTGCTGCAGCATGACAACGTCGTAGGAAGTTTTCATACGGCGGGCGTGACCCACGAAGCCCGGCGCAATGTCGCGCGAGGCGCGGCAGAACAACTCATCATGATGCTGCGCGGCGAACGGCCGCCACGTCTGTTGAACCCCGATGTCTGGCCACGGTTTCTAGAGCGCCTTGGCCGGCATTCTTTCTGAAAACGAGCGGGACATCCGCCATCACCAGGAGACAACCTTATGCAGACTCTGAACTTGCGGCGCCATTTCATTCGCTTGACGGCGAGCGCAGCCTGCCTTGGCGCGGTAATGGGCCTGACAGGCACGGCACAGGCCGCTAACTATCCCTCGCACCCTATTAATTTCATCGTGTCGTATGGCCCTGGCGGCGGGACGGATTTGGTCGCCCGCATGATGGCGCCGTTTCTACAGAAGTACTTGGGTAGCGACAGCCGCATTGTGGTGCTGAACCGGCCTGGTGCGGGCGGCGCCATCGGTTTTGCGGAGCTCGCGCGTGCGCAGCCGGATGGCTACACCATCGGTTTCATCAACACCCCGAATCTGCTCACGATCCCCATTGAGCGCGAAACCTCATTCACCTGGAAGAGCTTTGATCTGATTGGCAACGTTGTCGATGATCCCGGGGCTTTCGCGGTGCTCGAGACCAATCAAGTGAAAACCTTGGCCGATCTGACTGCCTATGCCAAGCAAAAACCGGGTAAGGCCACCGTCGGCACGACCGGCACAGGCTCTGATGACCATTTGGCGATGCTGCAATTCGCACGCGCGTCAGGCGCCAAGCTGACTCATGTGCCCTATAAGGGCGCGGGCGAAGTGCGCGGCGCAGTGGCAGGCGGCGAAATCATGATCGGCGCCATCAACGTCGGCGAAGTTCTGCAATACAAAAAAGGCGGCACGCCGCTGCATTTCCTGGGGCAAATGGGTTCGACGCGTTCATCAGCGCTGCCCGATATCCCCACCTTTAAGGAACAGGGTTTCGATATCGAGCTGGCCTCATTACGCGGCCTGGCCGCGCCCAAGGGTCTGCCGGCGGATGTGCGCGACAAGCTGGTCGATGCCTTGAACAAGACTATGCAAGATCCGGAGTTTCAGGCCAAGGCGCGCGATATGTTCGCCCCGCTGCGCTATTTGGCGCCAGCGGATTACGCCAAGGAACTGGAGGTGGGCGAAGCCAATTTTCGCAAGCTCTGGCAGCAATCGCCCTGGATCGACAAATAGGCCGATGATCAGTCGAGCAATAGCTTGATATCGTGCACCATCGCCTCAACGCCGATGGTGCTGTTGGCCAGCACACGCGACTCGCCTTTACCGTCGAACAGGTAAAACGCGGCAGTGTGATCCATGGTGTAGTTCTTGCCGTCCCCGGTCGGGACCTTGGCGTAATAGGCCTTGAACGAGGCGGCCGTGGCTTTGACTTGATCGGGCGTGCCGGTCAATCCCAGGAAACGCGGGTCGAACGTCGTGACGTATTGCTTGAGGATCTCGGGCGTATCGCGCTCGGGATCGACACTGATCAGCAACACCTGGACGCGATCGGCATCGGGCCCCAGTTTCTGCATGACCTGCGACAGCTCTGCCAAGGCCGTGGGGCAAACATCGGGGCATTGGGTAAAGCCGAAAAATGCCACGACGACTTTCCCGGCGAAATCCTGCAACGTGCGCGCCTGGCCGTTATGGTCATTCAATGCCAGCGCTTTACCCAATTGCGTACCGGAGATGTCGTTACCTTTGAATTTCGGTGCAGGATCGCCGCAGGCGGCCAGAGCACTCGTCAGCACAAGGGCAGCCGCGCCACGCAGCACGGCACGGCGATGGGTAGAAAACACGGACATGAAACGGGATCTCCCAGGTCAAAGCAATATGCCGGCCCAGTGGTCCACCAACAACGCGGCGAACAACAGCGACAGATACAGGATGGAAAAGCGGAACAGCCGGCGCGCCAGCTCGTCGCTGTATTCACGATAAAGCCGCCAGGCGTAGGCGACAAACACGGCGCCCAACACGAGTGCCGATGCCAAATAGAATAACCCGCTCATGCGGATGATATAGGGCAGTGTGGTCGAGGCCAGCAACACGAGGCTATACAGCAGGATCTGCAACTGCGTGTATTTCTGCCCATGCGTGACCGGCAGCATGGGCAGGCCCGATTTGACGTAATCGTGCCTGCGATACAGGGCCAGCGCCCAGAAATGCGGCGGCGTCCAGATGAAAATGATCAATACCAGTATCCATGCCTCGGCCGGCACGGAATTCGCGACTGCTGCCCAGCCCAGGGCCGGCGGCATCGCACCCGACAGCCCCCCGATGACGATATTCTGCGGCGTGCGCGGCTTGAGAATGATGGTGTAGATGATCGCGTAACCCACAAATGTGGCAAACGTCAGCCACATGGTCAGCGGGTTGACCAGGTGATACAGCACCAGCATGCCTGCCCCGCCGAGCAAGCCCGACAGCGTGATGACCTGGGCAGACGAAATCGTGCCCTGCGCCGTAGCGCGGCGAGCCGTGCGCAGCATGCGCGCATCGACTTCCTGTTCGATCAGGCAATTGATGGCAAAGGCCGCGGCGGCCAAGAGCCAAATACCGAGCGTGCCAAAAACGACATGGTTGAGATCAGGTACGCCTGGCACGGCCAGGAACATACCAATGACGGCACAGAACACCGCCAGTTGTGTCACGCGCGGTTTGGTCAGCACGAGATACTGGCGTAGCAGGCCGGATTGAGGAGCGGCAAGACTGGACATAATGGGGCTATTTTAAACGCTGACGGCCATCAGGCGGTCGGAGCAGGGCGCCCGGCGTTGGAAAGACGCACCAACATGACCACGCAGGCCAGGGTCAGCCCGGCTGCGCCCCCATTATGTAACACTGCAATCAGCAAGGGCCACTGGAAGAAAATCGTGGTCAAACCGGTACACAACTGTGCCGCCAGCAGGGCCAAGGTCAGGGTGGCCGGCCCCCTCAGGCCGGGCTCCGCCCGCAGGCGCCACGCCAAAATCCCCAGGTAAATCAACACTACAAACGCAAAATTGCGATGTACCCAGTGAATTGCCGTCAGGGCATGCTGGGAAATCATCTCGCCAGAGGGCAATTCACCTAGCCCCCGGATGATGGAAAAACCACCGTGAAAATCCATATCCGGCAGCCATTGCCCGTGGCAGGTCGGAAAATCCAGACATGCCAAGGCGGCATAGTTCGTACTGACCCAGCCCCCCAGGGCGACTTGCACGGCCAACAGCGCAACGCCCACGATCAGCCAGGGACGCCATCGGATGGCAGTGGCCGGCAGCGGCGCATGCGGGTGCTCGCGGGCCGACAGCCACGTCATCAGCGCCAGCAGCGACAGGCCCAGCACCAAATGCGCGGTCACCACGGCAGGCATGAGCTTGTGCGTCACCGTCCAGGCGCCAAAAGCCCCTTGCACGCACACCGCAACCAGCGTCACGACCGCCAACGCCGGAGAACGCCCCAGTTCGCGGCGATAACGCCAAGCCATGAACACAATCGCAATGATCAACATGCCCAGAAACGCACCGACATAGCGGTGAATCATCTCGATCCACGCTTTGGAAAGCGTGACCGGCCCGTAGGGCATGGATTGCGTGGCCTGATGAATGTCGCCCATGGCGCCCAGGGGCGTCACCTTGCCATAGCAGCCGGGCCAATCCGGGCAGCCGAGCCCGGAGTCGGTCAAGCGCACAAACGCACCGAACATGATCAGGTCGAGCGTCAGAAACCAAGTGAAGAAAACCAGCTTGCGATAACGTTGTTTGATGTGTTGCATAGTAAGACCGGCCGTCAGCCAATGCGCGAGCTATAGATCAGTTTGCTGATGTCTTTGCGCACCTTGACGCCATCGGCCTCTGGGGGAAACTGCAGCATGAGATTGCCCAGAGGATCAATGACCCAGATGGGCCCCAATAGGTCCGAAGGGGCGGATAAAGCGGATTGACCGGATGAAGAGGAATTCGATAACGATGGAACAGGTGAATCAGACGGCTGGCCAGAGGTGGGGGTGGTAGGCGCCCCCGCATCCCGCGCCACCAGGAAACGCGCCAATTGCTCGGGCCGCGCCCGGACCATGATGGTGCCTTGGTAGGCCTCCAGCACTTTGGCGGGGACGTCGCCGTCGTCAGTGATGAACCAGACACGCGCCAGACGATCGACGTTTTTTCCCTGGCTGGCATGCGAATTACGGGTGATGAAGAGCTTGCGGGCGCAGGATTCCGGGCAGGCCGCTTCACCCACACTGAGCAGCAACCATTTGCCTTTCAAGCTTTGCAGATCGAAAGGCTTGCCCTCTAGTGTAGTCAATTGCAGCTCGCTCGCGCTCGGCATGGGGCGCTGCGGCTCGATCAAGGTGCCGTAGTTGCTGGAGTCGTCCGGCCACCATTGCGGGTTGTTGTACATGACAAAGGCCGCCAGAATCGGTGCCAAGGTGCACAGGAACACCAATACCAGCGGCATCAGCGAGCGTTTTTTTGCAGGAGCAGTAGGAGTTACTTGGGCCACGCGCGTTTTCCTGTGCAAGAATGAATGATCAGACCGGCGACACATTCAAGGGTTCTGGGAACCATCGAATTGGCGTTCGCGCCGGCGGCGCAAGGCACGCCATGCCAGCACCAGCCAGGCAGCCGCCGCAATCGCAGCGAACGAGAACCACTGCAAGGCATAACCCCGATTCTGGTTGTAATCGACCGAAGGTTGGGGCCAATCGCGCACCAGTGTATCCGCGCCACGCGTTTGCATCAGCACGGCCGGCAGCAGGCTCAGACCGGTGGCTCGAGCATAGGCGGGCAACTCCAGATTCTGGACTTGAGGCACACGGCCGTCCGCGGCAGGCAGCGCGTCGGGTAACTGCCCCTGCGACGCGCCGCCCAATGACCAGAGTTCGAACAAACGAGGCACGCGCGCAGACAGCTCGCCGATGACGGACTGCACACCGGCCGGCGTGTCGGGTAATTGCGGCGCCGATGACCTGGGTGACGGAGATGAAGACGACGGGGGGGACAGCGAGCGCGGCAACCAGCCTCGCAGAACCAGCACCG
Source organism: Bordetella muralis (assembly GCF_054781015.1). Taxonomy (NCBI): domain Bacteria; kingdom Pseudomonadati; phylum Pseudomonadota; class Betaproteobacteria; order Burkholderiales; family Alcaligenaceae; genus Bordetella; species Bordetella muralis. The sequence goes on from NZ_BAAGVF010000008.1 coordinate 1,043,531, forward strand.
CCCGGTGACTCGCGGCGTCCAGCAATAGCGGCGTGGCCAGCCAATAGCCGGGCTTGCCGTCCTGATTGCGGTTATCCAGCAGGACGCTGTATTGATTCAGCCATTGCCCTGTGGCCTGGGCCGGCCGCCAGGCAGTCAGCACATCGGACTGCGTCTCGGGGGTCAATACCAATGGCGGCTGTGCCCGTCCAGCCTCGATACTGGCGGCAATGGCTCGCCGTTCATCGGCACGGCGCAGTTGCCACGCCCCCAGTGACGCCAGCACTGCAACGGCTACGCCCAGCAATACCAAAGCCGCAAAGATACGCCGAACTGAATGAGCCATGTCTGCAATAATTCCGTTTTACCCGGAGGCCAAAATGCGCATATTTGTCGTCTTGGCATTCATCGGTATTTTGGCCAGTCTCGCCTCTGCGCTGATTTATTTGATGAAAGACAAGGGCACGACCAATCGGACCGTCAACGCACTGACCGTACGTATCGGGCTGTCGGTCGCCCTATTTCTGTTTGTCTTGTTCGCCCATCATATGGGCTGGATCGAAAGCACCGGTTATCGATGAGCGCCAGCGTGGCTGGCCGGCCACAATACGGCCGTCGGTGCATTCCCTCGCAGCAAATCACAATCGCTGGTGTGCGAATGCCCCCTGACGGGGGCATTCGCGGTCGCTCAGACGATTTAGAACCAATACACGAACAGGTACAGGCCGAGCCAGACCACGTCCACAAAGTGCCAATACCAGGCTGCGCCCTCGAAACCAAAATGATGGTCGGCCGTAAAGTGTCCGCGCATCAAACGAATCAGGATCACCGTCAGCATGGTCGCGCCCATAATGACGTGAAAGCCGTGGAATCCAGTCAACATGTAGAACAGCGACCCATACACGCCTGAGTTGAATTTCAGATTCAGTTCGGTGATGGCGTGATGGTATTCATAAGCCTGACAGGCCACAAACACAAAGCCCAACACCACGGTCGCAAACAACCAGAACATGGTTTTACCGCGATGGTTCTCACGCAAGGCATGGTGCGCGATGGTCAGCGTCACGCCCGAGGACAACAGCAAGGCGGTGTTGATGGTGGGCAGCCAGAACGGGCCGACCGTCTGGAAATGCTCGACGACGCCTGCCGGCCCGAAATTCGGCCATGCCGCCTGGAAATCCGGCCAAAGCATCAGTTTGTGGTCCAGGTCTCCCAGCCAGGGCGTCGTGATCGTACGCACGTACCAGAGCGCGCCAAAAAAACCCGCAAAGAACATGACCTCGGAAAAGATGAACCAGCTCATGCCCCAGCGATACGACAGGTCGATGCGCTTGCTGTTCATTCCCGTCTCGGACTCGTGTATAGCGTCGCCGAACCAGAAATACAACACGACTATCAGACTGAGTATCCCGGCCAGGACCAGCCACTTTCCCCAACTGACATCGTTGACCCAGGCAGCCGCGCCTATCCCCGTTGCCAGCAAAGCCACAGCGCTGCGCACGGGATGAGCAGAATCCGCCGGTACGTAGTAGTACGGTGCCTCTTTTCCTTGAACCGAGTGGCTTGCACTCATGGTCTTCTCCTTAGCTCAAACTAGCCACGGCCCATCGCACGATAGCGACTAGCACCAACACAAAAATCACGCCAGCCAACACGCCGGCCACGATCAGATGCACGGGATTCAGTTTGCCCGCATCCTCTTCGTAGCCTGCCCCGCGCCGCACGCCAAACATGCCCCACAACACCGCTTTCAGCGTTTGCAGGAAATTCAGCTTGCGTTGCGAGGCATTCCGGATGTCGTGTGTCATGGTTACCTACTTCACGGCTACGCCACCCAGCGTCGCCGAACCTCGAAAGAAGGTCCAGGCAAAGATGGCCACCACCAGCGCCAGCAAGACCAATCCGATAATCCGGTTACGACGACGTTGTTCTGGAGTCATGACAACCTGCGAGTCGGATTCACTTGACCTCGGGCGGCGTTTCAAAGGTATGGAACGGGGCCGGCGATGGCACGGTCCATTCCAGGCCCTCGGCGCCTTCCCAGGGTTTTGCGGCAGCGACCTCGCCCTTGCCACGGTAACAACGCAGGATGGTGTACAGGAACAGCAGTTGCGACAGGCCGAACCAGAATGCGCCGATGGTGGCGATCTGGTGGAACGTCGTGAACTGCGCGGCGTAGTCGGCATAGCGGCGCGGCATGCCGGCCAGACCCAGGAAGTGCATCGGGAAGAACGTCACGTTGAACGAAATCAGCGTCGACCAGAAATGCCATTTGCCGAGTTTTTCGTTGTACATGCGGCCGGTCCATTTGGGTACCCAGTAATAGGCGCCTGCAAACAGGGCGAACAACGAGCCAGCCACCAGCACGTAATGGAAATGCGCCACCACGTAGTAGGTATCGTGCACCTGGATATCGATGGGCGCGACCGACAGGATCAGGCCCGTAAAGCCGCCCATGGTGAACACAAAGATAAAGCCCACCGCGAACAGCATCGGGGTTTCAAAGGTCATCGAACCGCGCCACATGGTCGCGATCCAGTTGAAAACCTTTACCCCGGTCGGGATGGAAATCAACATGGTGGCGTACATGAAATACAACTGGCCGGTGACGGGCATGCCGGTGGTAAACATGTGGTGAGCCCACACGATGAACGACAGCACCGCAATCGCCGAGGTCGCATACACCATGGAAGCATAGCCGAACAGCTTTTTGCGGGCAAAGGCGGGCACGATGGCCGACACGATGCCGAACGCCGGCAAGATCATGATGTAGACCTCGGGATGCCCGAAGAACCAGAACACGTGCTGATAAAGCACCGGGTCACCGCCGGCGGCCGCGTTGAAAAAGCCGGTGCCAAAATGGCGATCGGTCAGCACCATGGTGATGGCAGCTGCCAGCACGGGCATCACGGCAATCAGCAAGAACGCCGTGATCAGCCAGGTCCAGCAGAACAAGGGCATCTTCATCAGCGTCATGCCCGGTGCACGCATGTTCAAAATCGTGACGATGACGTTGATCGCACCCATGATGGACGACGCGCCCATGATGTGCACGGCAAAAATAGCCAGGTCCATGCCTGGGCCCATCTGGGCCGACAGCGGAGCATACAGCGTCCAGCCGGCAGCCGTCGCGCCGCCTGGCACAAAGAACGATGCCGTCAGCATGATGGCAGCCACGGGCAGCAGCCAGAAGCTGAAGTTATTCATGCGGGCAAAAGCCATGTCGGACGCGCCGATCTGCATCGGAATCATCCAGTTTGCAAAGCCCACGAATGACGGCATGATCGCGCCGAACACCATGATCAGGCCGTGCATGGTGGTGAACTGGTTGAACAGCTCCGGCTGAAAGAACTGCAGCCCGGGCTCAAAGAGCTCGGTGCGCAGCAACAGCGCCAGCGTGCCGCCCTCGAGCAGCATGACAAACGAGAAGATGAGATACATCGTCCCGATGTCTTTGTGGTTGGTCGCAAATAGCCAGCGGCGCCATCCCGTAGGGATCGCGTGGTGATGGTCATCGTGGCCGTGGTCGTGGCCCTGTCCGTGGCCTGGCGACACGTGGTCTACAGTGACGCTGCTCATGATCGACTCCTTCCTGCTATGTGCCGGCCTCGTTTGACGGGGCCGGTCGTGTCTCGTAACGGGTGCGACTACAACAAGGGCCGGGGCCGGCGACTAGCGCTTGGCCACCGAGTCCTTGGGCTGTACCACGGGGTCTTCGCCCTTGCCCGCATTGCTCCAGGCGTGGCGCGTATAGGTAATGACGGCGGCGATTTCAACGTCATTCAGCTGACCGGCAAACGCCGCCATCGCGGTACCGGGACGGCCGTGCAGCACCGTCTGCAGTTGAGCGTCCTTGGGACCCAGCACCGTCTTGTCGCCGTCAAGCGCAGGGAACGAACCGGGTACGCCCTTGCCGTTGGCCTGGTGACAGGCCACGCAGTTCGCGCCATAGACTTTCTCGCCGCGGGCGATGAGCTCTTCTTTGGTCCATTCCTTGTTGGGATCGTCGGCGTTGGCGGCCATTTTCTTTTTCTGGTCTTCGGCCCAGGCGTCGTACTCGGCCTGAGGCAGAACCTCGACCACGATGGGCATGAAGGCGTGGTCTTTGCCACAGAGCTCCGCACACTGTCCTCGGTAGATGCCGGTTTTTTGTGCACGGAACCAGGTATCACGCAGGAATCCGGGAATCGCGTCCTGCTTGACGCCAAAGTCGGGGACCATCCAGGAATGGATGACATCGCCCGCCGTCAGGACGATGCGGATTTTTCTGTCGACCGGCACCACCAGATGGTTGTCGGTCTCCATCAAATAGTACTGGCCCTTGGGCTCTTTACCCTCGATCTGGGCACGAGGCGTGGACAATGTCGCCAGGAACTTGACGCCGGCGGCGGGCCCATCGAGGTATTCGTAGCCCCATTTCCATTGATAGCCCGTAACCTTGACAGTCAGATCGGGACTGGACGTGTCTTTCATGGCGACGACCGTCTTGGTAGCCGGCAGCGCCATGGCGATCACGATGAAAAAGGGAATGACCGTCCAGGCGACTTCGACGCCCAGATGCTCATGGAAAGTGGAGGCTTTATGGCCGCGTGATTTTCGGTGCGCCCAAATGGAGTAGAACATGACGCCGAAGACGCCAATGAAAATCACACCACAGATTATCAGCAGCAGCCAATGCAGCCACATGACATCCTGTGCTATCTGGGTGACGCCTTCGTGCAGATTCAGCTGATCAACTTTTGGGCCGCCGGGCATGTCTTGTACCTGCGCACCAACGGCACAGCTAAACAGCAATACACAGGCGCCCAGTATCCCTCTCCACCACTTCTTCATGCTTACTCCGAAACATGTCGCGGGCTCTTCCGCGCCCGCTTAGCCGCGAGAGGGCGGAATCCACGCAATTATTTAAGACGGCAGGTGCGAAACAGACTCGAAGCCGGTTTACCCCACTCGAATCACAAAGAACCGCGGAATTATAGCGGACGCACCACCGCCGATGTTATCCAGCGCTCTAGCATCATACACAACTGTGCGAGATCGGCCCGTCTGCGGTGCTCGCGGTGCACTAAAATCCCCTCATGCTGACGACTTCTTTTCATCATGAACCGGCCCGGATGGCCGCGCTGTACGCGCAATTCACGCAACGTGTACAAGAGCCGCCCCCCGAGTTGGCGCGGCCACTATACATCGCCGATCGGTGTTGCGGGTGGGCGACGCACGCCGCCTGCGATGCGCTCAGGCGGCTGCCGAAAGTACAGGTAGAGACCGATGCGCTGCGCATCGGTGCCGGGCTTGCCATCGGACCTGAGCTGAACGCACTATTGGCTCAGGTTGCGCAAACACTACGCGAGGCGGACTGCCTGCGTGGGTGGCGTGACGAGCTGATGGATGTCCTCGGCCCTGACGGATGCCTGGGCATCATCGAACGCGCCGCCATGCGTCCGCTCGGGCTATTGACGCGCGCGGTGCACCTGAACGCATGGACCCCGGATGGCCGCCTGTGGGTAGCGCGACGCGCACTCAGCAAATCGACGGACCCCGGCATGTGGGACACCTTGGTAGGCGGCCTGGTCAGTACACAAGAAGATCTGGAACAAGGGTTGTTGCGAGAATGCGCAGAAGAAGCCGGCCTCGCGCCCGCGTCGCTGACGACACGCACGCCACTGCGCACGATACTGCGCGTGCAGCGTCGATTGCCGGAGGGGTATCAGGTCGAGGACCTGCTGACCAGCACCTGCGTCCTGCCGGCTGACACACAACCGGCAAACCAGGATGGCGAAGTCATGGAAATCGCCCACATCACGGTCGCCGAGGCCGTGCGTCAGATCGCCGATGGCGAATTCACCGTCGAAGCGGCACTGGTGATCCTCGAAGACATCACCCAGCGCCGCGCCCACGGCGAAATCTGACGCTCACGCCTCTTGCGCAGCAGAAGGGGGCGATGGCGGTCTCGCCGGCGTCTCCACCTCGGGGGCAGCCGCAGGCGCTGGTTCTGACGGTGCGGTGCCTCCGGATACGGCCGCAGACGCCAGATTCGACGACGCTGCTGCGGCGGGCGCAGCGGAAGGCGTTTCGGGCGGCGGTGCAGTCACTTGCGGGACGGGTGTCGCCGAAGGCGACGTTGTCCCAGTCTGAGAAAACTGCCGCCAGACTTCGATAGCGCGCAAGCGCTGTTTGGCCACGACCTGGACTCGTTCGCGCAAATTCACGTCCCGCGCCAAAAGGGCCTCAAAATCACGCAGCGACAGCATCAGTAATTTGCTGTAGCCCAACGAATAGACATCGGGCGTGATTTGTTGCTCGCCCAATAGCGCCAACTCGCCGAAGAACTCACCGCTGCCCAACTCGATCGCGGTGCCGTCAGGCAACTGCACAGACACCGCACCAGAGGCTACGAAACACATTTCCAGTCCATGCCGACCACGCGTCAACACGGGTTGATCGGGCAAGGCCAGGCGTGGTTTCAGGAGCCGGCTGATGGCACGCAATGAATCGGCACTCAAGCCCTCGAACAAAGGCACCCGGGTAATCAACTCTGCAGCGCCGAGCTCCATATCCAGAGGGGGATGCTTGTCAATGTGACGCCAGCGGCTCTTCAACTGGTTCATCAGATCTGCGTACACTTCACCACTGATGAGGAATTGCTCCAGCATGTCGTGATAACGGATGCGTTCGAGCTCGCGCGCCGTACGCCCCAGATAGCTTTCTTGCAGCCACAAAGCATATGAGGGGTATTGCAGATTGAGCGCCTGCAACGCATGGGCGATCAGATCCAAGCGCCGTTGATGTACCGCCACAATTTGCTGGGCAGCCGTCTCGCCCAGTAATGGCGCGATCTGTTCTCGAGAAAAGACAATCAGCCGTTGAGCCACGGATTGCTTGGTCAATAGACCGGCAAAGCGCTGTCCCAGCTCATAGGCCAGCCAGCCTTGAAAGCCAAACATGTAATGCATGCGCAGAGCCAGGCGAAACGCCCTCGAATAGCGCACGTCCGCTACGATGCCGCGTTCAAAGCCCTCCACCCCCCCCGTGCGTATGGCGTCTTCCAGGCGTTCGGACCGGGCCAGCAAGGATTCCGCCATGCGCCAATCCACAATTTGCGCTTTCAGAATATCAAAGAACATTTCCTGCTCGCGCTGCGCCAGGATGACGAGCCCCACCGCGACGCGTTGCTCATCGGTCATCTGGCTCACCTGACCATCGTGCACACTGGCCAGGCTCGCATCGAACACGGCGTGAATACGATCACGGGCCTCGGGGCTGATATGGTCTGTTTTCGCGATGTCGTCGGCCTTGTCCTGCAAACCCTCGAGCGCGACGACCAGCGCCTGATTACGGATCGTGCGTTCGACCATCGATAGCTGGTTCAGCCCCAGCATGCGAATCAACGGACGCAAGGTCATGCCATTAACAAACAGTGTCGACAGTACAAAGCCCGTCGTCACAACCGCGATAAAGTGCCGCGCGTCCTCAGGTACTGCCGCTTGTTCCGTCACGGCCAGCGCCAAGGCCAACGATACGGCGCCCCGCAGGCCGCCCCACATCATGACAAGCTTGTAGGGCGTACTGACTTTGGTGCCCAGCGGCGTCAATCCGAGCAGCGGCAACAGGCCGAACACGACGATACCGCGCGCCAGCAGTGTCACCACAAAGACCACTACGACCAGCAGCAGCTCTTGCAGATCGGTCGCGGCCATCAGTTTGGGGACCAGCATCGCGGCAAAAATAAAGATCAGCGAGTTCGCCCAGAATCCGAACTGCTCCCAGGAACTGGCCAGATGCTCGAACGTCACGGGCGACATGCGGGTCCGTCCCGTCGAGCCCACCACCAGCCCTGCAATCACAGTGGCGACCACGCCAGACACGCCCAAATAATGTTCGGAAATGAAAAAGGACAGATATGCCAGGGTCAGCGTCAGCGTGATCTCGGCGGTAGGAAACCCGCGCAGCCAGGCAAATAGAAAGCATGCCCCGCGGCCCATGACATAACCCGCCAATCCACCGCCGATAAAGTGCACGACGAAGTCAGTGAATATGCCGCTGACCGACAGCGTGCCCGTGCCGCCCAGCACCGCGAGCAGCACGGAATACAAAGCAATCGAGGCGGCATCGTTGAACAGGCTTTCGCCCTCGACGAGCGTAGTCAATCGCTTGGGAGCTCCGACCTCGCGGAATATCCCCACCACCGCCACCGGGTCTGTCGTGGCCACGATCGCCCCCAGCAGCAGACACGCCACCAGTCCATACGACGACACGGCATTGACGGTGAAACCGACCACGACGGTACACACCACCACCGCCACGATGGCCATCATCAAAATAGGACCGATATCGTCCATCAAGCGACGCACATTCATGGCCAGGGCGGTTTCAAACAACAGCACCGGCAGGAACACCATCAAGAAGGTTTCGGATGAAATCTCGAAACGTTCGATGGTGTCGAACAGATCCCCCAGCACGGGCGGAGCCCAACCATGCAAGTGCAGTCCGATACCCAGCAAGCAACCCACAATGGCCAACAGGACTGAATAGGGCAGCTTGACGCGACCGGCCAAGGGCGGCATGAAGCACACCAATGTGAGTAGGCCGGATAAACCGAAAACAATAAAACCTATATCCATGAAGGGTGTACAAGCCGCAAACGTATCAGACAGAGAACAAGGATAGCTTTTTTTACGGCGTTCCAGCGAAGATGCCGCTGCGGCGCACGTTTCGTTACGGGTCGGGACTGTTCAAATGGTCCAGTGGGGACGCTTTTTGGGTATGGTACTGAGCTTTATTGGATATTCAGGAGGCCTCTTGCCGGGTTCGACTACCAGCGCGGGCCGCGCCGACGCGCCAACACTGCTGGTGCAGCTGACGGATTTACATCTGATGGCTGAACCAGAAAGCGTCATGTGCCAAGTCAACACCGATGCCAGTTTGCGTGCGGTGATGGACTTGGTTCGCGCCAACGGGCATCGCCCCGATCTATTGCTGGCGACCGGAGATCTGTCGCAAGATAGCTCTGTCCAGGCCTATCGACGCCTGCGCAGTCTGCTGGAGCAGACTGACTGGCCAGTGCGCTGCCTGCCGGGCAATCACGATGATCCGCGACTCCTGCGTGAAACCATGGGACTCTGGGCACAGCCTGTCACGGACATCGGCGCCTGGCGCATCATTTTGTTGGATTCCACGGTACCCGACTCGAACGCGGGCCATATCAGTGAAGAACAATTCGATCTGCTGGAACAGGCATCGGCTTTGGCAGGCGATCGGCACGTACTCGTTGCGCTGCACCACAATCCGGTACAAATGGACAGCAGCTTTCCCGACAAGATGATGGTGGACAATGCGCAAGCGCTGTTTCAGCGTCTGGCCAACCTGCCGCGCGCGCGGGTGCTGTTGTGGGGCCATGTCCACCAGGCATTTGACCGCCGCCGCCACCACATGCGCCTGCTGGCCACCCCGTCGACGTGCTTTCAGTTCAGCATCCGCGACGGCCAGCACGTGCTGGACGACTCCCCGCCGGGGTACCGCTGGCTGAAACTGTACCGTGACGGATCGCTGGCGACCGGCGTACGGCGCCTGAGTGATGCCGCCTGGCTGCAGGCAAAAAAATAGGGCACCGATATGCGAGGTGCCCTGCAAGCATCCGTTTCATAGGGGAGGGGAAGAGGAGAAGCCGAAACGGATGCAAGACTACACGCCGGGATGCGGCAATTGCGGTCTACAGGTATTTAGTCTCGGCGGCGTCGAATAAGTTTCCTGTGCGAGCCGTCTTCAGCAGCAGAAAATCGAATCAAATTGTATCTATAACGGAAATTTTGTTTCAACCATAACCCTGCCCAAAACGCGAAAGCCCCGGCATCGCTATGCCGGGGCTTTCGCGTACAACAGAATGGGCGAATCAGGCGGCAGCCAAGGCGCCACGCATTTTCTTTAGTGCAGCAGATTCGATCTGGCGAATGCGCTCTGCGGAGACGCCGAACTCTTGTGCCAGCTCTTGCAGCGTGGTTCCGCCTTCGTCTTGGAGCCAGCGGGCCTCGATGATGCGGCGGGAGCGTGCATCCAGGGCTTGCAAGGCGTTCGCCAAGCCTTCGCCTTGCAGCTCATCGTGTTCACGGCGATCAAGCACGCGCGTCGGCTCTGCATGGCCCTCGTCGGACAAATACGAGATAGGCGCATACGCCTCGTCCTCGTCGTCCTGTTTTTCCAGCGACATGTCGCGGCCCGACAGGCGGACCTCCATTTCGCTGACGTCCTCGCGGCGCACGTTCAGTTCCTGGGCAATGCGATCGACCTGCTCGGGGTCGAGTGTATGACCGTCGGGACGCATGCTGCGCAGATTGAAAAACAGCTTGCGCTGGGCCTTGGTGGTGGCCACCTTGACCATGCGCCAATTGCGGATGATGAACTCGTGAATCTCGGCCTTGATCCAGTGCACGGCGAACGACACCAAGCGCACGCCACGTTCTGGGTCAAAGCGCTTGACGGCCTTCATCAGACCGACGTTGCCTTCCTGGATGAGGTCAGCATGGGGCAGGCCATAGCCTAGATACTGGCGAGCAACGGATACCACTAGGCGCAGGTGCGACAACACCAACTCACGGGCGGCCTGAATGTCGTCCTGGTCGCGCAAACGGCGGCCGAGTTCGGTTTCGCGCTCGGCAGTCAACACCGGCAGGTGATTGACCGCCGAGATGTAGGCTTCGATCGTACCTAGTGAGCCCGGATTGGCAACGGCCAGCGCCAGAGCGTTGCCGGACAGGGCCAACGAACTACTGGGTTGCTTCATGGTTGCGTCCTCCAAGATAGAAATTGACAGGGGCATCAGTTGATATTAGCACTCTATTAATACGAGTGCTAATTCGACTGCCGCAGTGCATCAAAGTTCAATCCGAGTCACGCCTTCCGGGGTCATGCACCAGGGCGGCCGAGGCAGCAGGACGGACAGAATCACAGGGAAAAGGCGGGCTCGTCGCGTCCCCGCGCAACCGGCCCCAGGTCGAAGGTCTGACCGGCCAACGGGTGAGCCGCGCGCACCTGTGACGGCATGCCTTCCCACGCCGAAGTCACATACAGGCGGCCGGCCCCGAATGCCGGGCAGGTGGGCTGAGGCGAGGGCAGATCGCGGCGAGCGAGGCAAGCGCCCCCTGCGTCATAATGGCCGACGCAACCCGCGCCCCAATGCGCGATCCAGAGCGCGCCGTCTGCGTCGGTGACTGCACCATCGGGATACAGCCCTGCCGCGGCAAAATCCATGAACACCTGCGGTTCGCCTAGCGGCCAGCCCGCAGGATCCAGCGTCCACTGCCACACGCGCTGGATCGCCGTGTCGGCAAAATACGCACGGCTGCGATCCGGCGCAAAGCAGATCGCGTTGGGTATCGTCAGCCCGGCCCTCATGCGCACCAATCGGCCCTGGAAAAAACGGTAAAGGGCGCCAGCGCCAGGCTGGGCCTGCTTGCCCATGGTGCCGATCCAGAAACCGCCCCATGGGTCGGCGCGGCCATCGTTCGAACGTGTCGTGGCGTCTTGCGCCTCGATTTCCGCCACGAGAGTACGCTGCCGGCTATCCAGATCAAAGCACCACAGACCGGTCTCGGAGGCCAGCAGCAGCCGACTGGCATCGATCCATGCAGCGGCTGAATGCCGTTCGAAAAGCTCGGCCTCGTAGATACCATCCGTTCCCCGCCCCAACAGACGGTTGTCCAGAATGTCGAACCAAAACAGCATTTCGCGTCGGGGATGCCAGAGTGCGCCCTCGCCGAGATGGCACGGACGGCTGTCGAAAACCGTGCTCATGCCGCTGGACCCGTGGTCACGGCTGTGCTGGCAGACAATGACAAATCGAAGGGCGAAATCACCGTACGTCTGCCGAGGCTGAGCGCATCGGCCACATGCACCATAGGCATCAGGTCGACCTCGGATTCGCCGTTGGCCACCAGGTCGGCCATGCGGGCATACAGTGCCGGGTACTCTCCCGCGATGTTGTCCTGCCCGGCGACCGCTTTGCCGTTGATCTCCAGCACATTGCCGCCCAGGCGCAGGGCGAGCTTGCCCTGATCGGTATCGATCTCCATATCCCAGGTCTGCGGCCCTGTCTGACGCCAATCCAGCTCTGCGTACACGTTGCCGGAAAACTGCAAGCGCGCAGCAATAGGCACGTGCCAGTTCTCGGGCACCTCAAGCGAGGCCGACTGCAGATACACGGGCGCGGGCAGGATCTCGGTGAGGATGGAGAAAGCATTGATACCCGTATCGAACACACCCATCCCCCCAGGCTGCGACACCCAGATCTGGCCGGGATGCCAATGCCGCACGTCTTCCTTCCAGACGATGCGCGCGGCGCTGACGGTCTTGCCAGCCAGCCACACCTTGGCTGGCGCGACGGCGTGAGCGAGGCGCGAATGCCAGGTCGTGTAGATCGTCAACCCGCGCTGTCGAGCCAGGGCGGACAGGATCTCGACTTCAGCCAGAGTCGCACCGGGCGGTTTTTCGAGCATGATATGGCGTCCTGCCTCCAACGCCCGGTACGCATAGTCGAAACGCGCCGCGGGCGGCACACACAAGGACACAACGGGAATATCGGGATTTTCGTCCAGGAAGCGGTCGAAATCCGTATAGGCCTTGACGCCATTCACACTGCCCTCCTGCGAGACCGTCGCCGCCAGACGCCAATGCGGCGAGGCCTGCAAAGCAGGCACATGCTGGGCCTGGGCGATCTTTCCCACACCTACGAGCGCGATTTTCATCAGTGGGACTCCTTGCCGACCGCCGAGCCTCGGCAACCTTTCAGAAAATCGAGGTCGGCACCAGTATCGGCACCGCCGACATGCTGTTGGTGCAGCCAGATATAGCCGGTGGACACAGGCTGATGTACTGGACGCCAGGTCGCCAGCCGCTCGGCCAGTTCGACGTCCGACACCTCCAGGATCAGCGATCGAGCGTGCACGTCCAAGGAGATCATGTCTCCGGTACGCACCACCGCCAACGGGCCGCCCGCTGCCGCCTCCGGCGCGGCGTGCAGAATCACTGTGCCATAGGCCGTCCCGGACATGCGCGCATCCGAGATTCGCACCATATCGGTAATCCCCTTGCGCAACACCTTGGGGGGTAACCCCATGTTGCCGACTTCGGCCATGCCTGGATAGCCTCGGGGGCCACAGTTCTTCAGGACCATGATGCAGGTTTCGTCGATATCCAGCGCCTCGTCGTTGATCTTCGCCTTGTAATCGTCGATGTCTTCGAAGACAACCGCGCGTCCTCGGTGCGTCATCAGGTGGGGACTGGCGGCCGAGGGCTTGAGCACCGCCCCGTTCGGTGCCAGATTACCCTTGAGCACGACGATGCCGCCCGAAGCCGCCAGCGCCCTGCCTTCAGGCAAAATCACTTCCTCGTTCCAGTTGCGAACTTCCTTGACCTCGTCCCACAGCGTGCCGCCAGAGACCGTCAACACGTCTTTATGCAGCAGACCGGCTTCGCCCAGACGCTTGAGCACGACAGGCAATCCGCCCGCGTAGAAGAACTCCTCCATCAAGTACTCGCCCGACGGCATCAGGTTGACGATTGTGGGCACGTCCCGCCCGAAACGATCCCAGTCATCCAGCGTCAAGTCGACCCCGATGCGGCCAGCGATGGCCAGCAGGTGAATGACGGCATTGGTCGAACCGCCTATCGCGGCATTGGTGCGAATGGCGTTCTCGAAAGCTGCCCGGGTCATGACGTCCGACGGTTTGAGGTCATCCTTGACCATCTGCACGATGCGCCGGCCCGATAACTGCGCCAGCACGCGCCGACGGCTATCGACCGCGGGGATCGCGGCATTGCCCGACAGCGCCATGCCCAGCGCCTCGGCCATTGATGCCATGGTCGAGGCCGTACCCATGGTGTTGCAGGTGCCCGAAGAGCGCGACATCGACTGCTCTGCCTGGAGGAAGTCCTCCTGCGTCATTTCGCCAGCCTTGACGGCCTCTGAAAATCGCCACAAATGCGTGCCGGATCCGACGCGCTCACCTTGAAAGTAACCGTTGAGCATGGGCCCCCCGGTCACGACGATGGAGGGCAAGTCGGTGGACGCCGCTCCCATGAGCAAGGACGGCGTAGTTTTGTCGCAGCCGACCAGCAGTACGGCACCATCGATGGGCTGACCGCGCATTGCCTCCTCGACCGCCAGTGCGGCCAGATTGCGATACAGCATCGCGGTCGGCCGGTAGGTGTTCTCGGAAACCGAGAACACTGGTACCTCGACGGGAAAGCCGCCAGCCTCCCAGATGCCGGCCTTCACCTTCTCGGCCAATTCGCGCAGGTGCCCATTGCATGGCGTCAGGTCAGACCAGGTATTCAGGATGCCGATGACCGGACGGCCGTCGAACAAGTCGTGTGGATGGCCCTGATTCTTGAGCCAGCCGCGGTGATAGATGACATCGCGCGTATTGCCTCCATACCAATGCTGTGAGCGCAGCGAACGTGGCCAGGGCGCGGGTTGAAAAGCCATAGGGTCTCCCTTTCTTTCTTTATAGTGATTTGATCCGGATCGGGATCAGCTTTGCCTGCGTCGGTTATAGACATCGAAGAAAACGGCGGCCAGCAGGGCGCATCCCTTGATGACTTGCTGGTAGTCGATACCGATGCCGAGAATAGACATGCCGTTGTTCATGACACCCATGATGAAAGCCCCCACCACCGCGCCGATGATCTTGCCCGTGCCGCCCGAGGCCGAGGCCCCACCGATGAACACGGCGGCAATGACATCCAGTTCGAGTCCGAAGCCGGCCTTGGGTGTGGCCGTGTTCAGGCGCGCGGCAAAGATCAGTCCCGCCAACGCCGCCAGGAAACCCATGTTCACAAACGTGAGAAAGGTCAATCGTTCGGTCTTGATGCCCGAGATACGCGCGGCCTTCTCGTTGCCGCCCAGTGCATAAATGCGTCGACCCAGGGTCGTCTTCTCAGTGATGAAGACGTAAATCGCAGTCAGTATTCCCATGGAGAGCAGCACGTTGGGCAAACCGCGAAAACCCGCGAGCTTCCATGTGAAGAACAGGATCGCCACCGAGATGATGGCCAGGCGTCCCACGAAAAACCCCAGCGGCTCTGCGTCAATACCATATCGGCGATTACGCGACCACGCCCGACAGGATGAGTACATCAGCAGCGCCACACCCACGATTCCCACTATCAGCGCGGTGACATTGGGCTTGCCCGCGCCGAACAGGTCCGGCACGAAACCGGTGGACAGCAGTTGGAAGTCGCGAGGAAAGGGGCCGACCGATTGCCCTTGCAGCAGCCACAGTGACAGCCCCCGGAAGATCAACATGCCGGCCAATGTCACGATAAAGGCTGGGATCTTCCAGAACGCAATGAAGTATCCCTGGACCGCACCGATAGCCATGCCGGCCAGCAGGCATGCCGGCACCGCTGTCCAGACGGGCCAATCCTGTTGGACAATCAGCACGGCGGCCAGCGCGCCGACAAAGCCCATCACCGACCCCACCGACAGATCGATGTGTCCCGACACGATCACCATCAACATGCCCAAGGCCATGATGACGATGTAGCTGTTCTGCAGCAGCAGGTTGGTGATGTTGACCGGCCGCATCAGCGTGCCGTCGGTCAGCACCTGAAACATGATCAGGATGGCGACCAAGGCGATCAGCAAGCCGTATTCGCGCACATGCTTCGCAAAATAGGCGCCGACGCTGTTGCGGTTGCCGCCCGGCGCTGACAGGGAAGTCGAGGTATTCATAAGCTCTGCTCCTCGTCGCTGACGATGAGCGACATGATGCGTTCCTGGGTTGCCTGCCCGGCGTCGAGTTCTCCGATGAAAGCGCCCTCGTTCATCACGTAGATGCGGTCACACATGCCCAGCAACTCGGGCAGTTCCGAAGAGATCATGACCACGGCTTTACCCTGTTCGCTCAACTCGTTGATGATTCCGTATATTTCGTATTTCGCGCCCACATCGATGCCGCGCGTGGGTTCGTCCAGAATCAGCGCGTCCGGTTCGGTGAAAAGCCATTTGGACAAGACCACCTTCTGCTGATTGCCGCCGGACAGATTGGCGACCTTCTGAAATACCGAAGGCGTGCGGATGCGCATGATCGTTCGGTATTTTTCCGATATCTCGATTTCGCGCCGACGGTCGATTACCCCTGCGCGAGCGACGCGCTCCAGGCTGGCCAGGGTGATGTTGCGCAAGACCGTGTCCTCCAGAAGCAGACCCAGCGACTTGCGGTCTTCGGTGACGTAAGCCAGGCCGGCCTTGATGGCCCTGGGTACGTCCGACACATCGACTGGCTTTCCCCGCATTCGCACCTGACCGGAGATATGGCGGCCATATCCACGCCCGAAGATCGACATGGCAAGTTCGGTTCGGCCCGCTCCCATCAGTCCGGCAATACCCACCACTTCGCCGGCGCGCACTGTGAAGGACACATTCTTGATCATCTGCCGGCCTGCCTGCTCGGGATGCCAGACGTTCCAGTCGCGTACCTCGAGCACCGCCTCGCCGGCACGGCGCTCGCGCGGCGGATAGCGCTGCGACATGTCCCGTCCCACCATGTCGCGCACGATGCGGTCCTCGCACAAAGCTTCGGTCGCGGCATCCAAGGTCGAGACCGTCGATCCGTCACGTATCACACTGACCCGATCGGCGACGCGGCGCACTTCGTTGAGCTTGTGGCTGATGATGATGGACGTCACGCCCTGTGCCTTCAACTCCAGCAGCAAGTCCAGCAAAGCCTGGCTGTCCGTTTCGGACAAAGCTGCCGTCGGTTCGTCCAGAATGAGCAGCCGCACGTTCTTGGAGAGCGCTTTGGCGATCTCGACCAACTGTTGCTTGCCGACTCCGAGCGTTCCGACCATCGTGCCGGGCGCATCGGTCAAACCAACCTTGCGCAGCAGTTCTCCCGCCTGGCGAAAGGTTTCGTGCCACGACACCACGCCGCCTGACGCACGCTCATTGCCCAGAAAGATATTCTCGGCAATGGACAACTGCGGCACCAGCGCAAGTTCCTGGTGGATGATGACGATACCGTGCGCCTCGCTGTCGCGGATGGAGCGAAAGCACATAACCTCGCCGTCGTAGGCGATCTCGCCGTCGTAGCTGCCGTGAGCATAGACGCCCGACAATACCTTCATCAGCGTGGACTTGCCTGCGCCGTTCTCGCCACAAATGGCGTGAATCTCGTTATGCCTGACCGCCAGATCGACCCGGTTCAGCGCCTTCACGCCTGGAAAGGTCTTCGTGATGGCGCGCATTTCCAGAAGATAGGCCATAGATGCGACCTACCGGATATCTGATTTCTGGTAATAACCCGACTGGACCAGCACCGCCTCCCAATTGTCTGCGTTGACCACCGTGGGTTGCAGCAGGAAGGCGGGAACGACTTTCACGCCATTGTTGTATGTCTTGGTGTCGTTGACTTGCGGTTTGCCTTCCTTGAGCATCGCGTCGACCATCCCTACCGTGACGCGTGCCAACTCTCGGGTGTCCTTGAATATCGTGGAATACTGCTCGTTGGCGAGAATGGATTTGATCGACGGCAACTCCGCGTCTTGACCGGTAACCACGGGCATACTCTGCCCGCCCGAGCCATATCCCACGCCTTTGAGCGACGAAAGAATGCCGATGGACATGCCGTCATACGGCGACAGCACGCCGTGCAGGCGCTCTTTGGTATAGCTCGAGGACAGCAGGTTATCCATACGGGCTTGGGCCGCGGCGCCATCCCAGCGCAGGGTGCCCACCCTGTCCATGCCGGTCTGACCCGACACGATCTTGATGTCACCGGCATCAATCAACGGCTTGAGCACGGACATGGCGCCGTCGTAGAAGAAATAGGCGTTGTTGTCGTCGGGACTGCCGCCGAATAACTCCACGTTCCAGGGTTTGACGCCGCCAAAGCGCTGCTTCAGCCCGCTGATCAGCGACTGCGCTTGCTCTACGCCCACTTTGAAATTGTCGAACGTGGCGTAGTAATCGACATGTTCGGTGCCGCGGATCAGGCGATCATAGGCAACGACCTTGATGTCGGCCGCCGCAGCGTTCTCGAGTGTGTTGGTCAGCGTACTGCCATCGATGGCAGCGATGACTAGCACATCCACCCCCCGCGTGATCATGTTTTCGATCTGGGCCAACTGATTCGGAATGTCATCCTCGGCAAACTGCAACTGTGTGTCGTAGCCCGCTTCCTGGAACAGTTTGACCATCGCGTTACCGTCCGCGATCCAGCGCGGAGACGACTTGGTGGGCATCGCAATGCCAACGGTCTCGGCAGCGGCCACCGAAACCGCGCACGCCGCCCCGGCCGCCAGTACGGCGGTCACAATTTTCTTGAACATTGTCTTGTCTCCTTTGATCTTTGATCTCAGGCTGGGCTGGTGCTCGCCGGGCCTGCAGCCCCTCGATCTAGGGGTAGCGCATGCATGCTACGCCGCCCAAAACATAACAGTAAAATGCTATTTTTTGACTTTTACATACCAATAAAGGTATGAGATATGCGATCTCGCTTTCTGCTCAAACCCGCGCAGATGCAATTACTCGCGGCAATCGCCGACCTGAACCAGCTTCAACTCGCCGCGCAGAAAATCGCCATGTCGCAACCGGCCGCATCCCGGATGCTGGCCGACATCGAGGCCGCGGCCGGCGGGACGCTTTTTCATCGACACGCCAAGGGCATGGTGCCCACCGAACTCGGCCTGCTGGTCATTCGGCGCGTGCGCGCGTTGTTGCGCGAATTGCATAGCTTGCGAGAGGACATCGAGACCTACCACTCAGGCGGCGGCGGCGAAGTGAAAATCGGGGCGGTGACCGGTCCCGCCGCAGGCGTCCTGGTCAATGCCGTCCGTGCCTTCAAACAGACGAATCCCGGCGCAGTAATCACCGTCGAGGTATTACCTTCGCGCGAGCTGGTTCAGCAATTGGCCAAAGGCGAGCTGGATTTCGCGTTGGCTCGGCTGCTGTCAGAATTCGATAGCCGCGAATTCGACCTGCAGCCCATGCGCGATGAAAAAATCGTATTGCTGGTACGAGCCTCGCATCCCCTGGCACATCAGCACCCGGCCTCGCTGGCAGAGTTGGCGGACTATGAGTGGATCATGCAGGCACGCGGCAATCCGATCCGGGAAACCGTGCTCGAGTGTTTTGGTCAACTCGGCCTGTCCGAGCCGGCCAACATCATGAATTCGCCGTCCCTGGTCTTTACCATTGCCTATCTGCGTACGACCGATGCCATCGTCGCCCTGTCCGAAGAAGTGGCCGAATTACTCACGCAGGACGACATGGGGAATGCCTTTGCCGTGCTTCCGGTAGGCGGCGAAATGCGCGTGCCACCGTACTTCCTGTTGACCTTGCGCAACCGGCCGTTATCACCGGCCGCGCAAAAACTGCGCGAGCACGTGCTCGAGGCCTCGCACGAGGTTCACCAAGCGTCGCGCTGACCGCTCGGGCAAGGCGGCCGGATTGGTCCTTTTTTTCTGAATGGTGCCTTGACCTGCGTTACCAACCCGCTTGGCGCAGCGCATCCTCGGTCGCCTGACCGTCGGGCCGTATCACGACGCCACCCCGGGGGTCCATATAGACCTGGTAGCGCGCTCCGTCGAGCATGGGCATATAGGCAGCACTGCCATATTGAACATCAACAAAAGGCAGCCAGTTCGGGAACACCTTTCTCAACTGAGCCAGATCGGGCACGGGCCAATCGGACAAGTCGTGAACGCTGCGCGTCGCCGTCTTCTCCTGTTCAACGTCACGATAACGCCCGGACAGGCGTTCAAACGCATACAGGGGCGGCGCGCCTGCGAGCAACGCAGGCAAACGCCAGCGTATAACCTTGGCGTCGATCTGCCACTGATCCCCCGAAAGAGGATAAATACGCTCGCCTTTGCCGGGGAGGTCGGTCGTAACCAGGAACTGCCCCGGCGTCTGTTCATGCATGGTTACCGTCGCAACGGGCACATCGGTAGTCAATCGGACGAACTGAACCAGCGTCAATGCCAGCATGGCCGATACGCCTGCCAGGGCGATCAGCAGAACACCGAACAAGCGCCGTATCGGCCGCAGCCTGAATACCCGGCGCCCGGAAGCATCGCGCGGCCCTCCACGCCCGAATAACAGGGCCATCCCCGGTATCAACACAATCAAGGCCGCCAGGGCCATCCAGACAAAGGGGGCAAAACCATTGATCACTAGGCAATCCTCACGTTTGTGGGCGAGGGCGGCCCTGCTAAACGGGCAGCAAGGCGGCCGCCGTCAACAATAGCTCGATTTGCTGGCGTACCGTTAACAATGTTGATCAGCGTGAAACCGCACGTGATCCTGCATGAAGGTAGAAATAAAATAGTACCCATGGTCGTAATCGGCATGACGCCGCAACGTCAGCGGCTGGCCGGCCTGTTGGCAGGCCTGCTCGAATACCTCGGGATACAGTTGCTCGGCCAGAAAACCATCGGCCAGACCCTGATCAATCAGAATGCCGTGCGGAAACGGCTGCCGGGCGCGCGACATGAGCTCGCTGGCATCGTAGGCCCTCCAGGCGTTCATATCGGGCCCCAAATAGCCGTTAAAGGCCTTCTGACCCCATGGACAACGGGTCGGCGCCGCGATCGGCGCAAAGGCGGAGACGGAACGGAATTTGTCAGGATGGCGCAATGCCAGCACCAGCGCGCCATGCCCGCCCATGGAATGGCCAAAGATCCCTACGCGTTGGACATCACCGGGCAAATCCTGGGTGACGATGCCGTATAGCTCGTCGGTCACATAGCTTTCCATCCGATAATGGGTGCTCCAGGGCTGCGCTGTGGCGTCGAGATAAAAGCCCGCTCCGGTGCCGAAATCCCAATCCTGGTCCTCGCCAGCGACGCCAGCGCCGCGGGGGCTGGTATCCGGGGCAACCAGCATCAAGCCATATTCGGCAGCCAGACGTTGCGCGCCGCCCTTTATCATGAAGGTTTCCTCGGTGCAGGTCAGCCCGGCCAGATAAAACAGCACCGGCACTGGCCCCCGTTCTACCTGCGGGGGGACATACACCGAGAATCTCATGGGCAAGCCGATCTGGACCGAGTCGTGGCGGTAATAACGTTGCCATCCACCGAAACAGCGGTGCTGGGAGATCAATTCCAAGTCTGCCATGGCGCAGGGTTTTCCTTACTGGTTGCGTATACGACCGATGTTAACCTGCGTGTCTGACCGCGCTGACAGAGAGAGACACAATTGTCTACGGGTACCATCCCCTCTCGACGGCTGTGGCACTATTTATATATAGTGGTCAACACCACCGTTCTTTCTGGCTTGGTGCCCCTACACGCTATGGCTCGACTGCCCCGTTTGTACGCCCCCGGGTTACCGCAACTGGTACAGGCCAACTTCGTTCAGCCGCTGGCAGCGCCTTCGCAGCCGGCGCCCCAAGAAGTGCTCAACCAATTGGCCGCCTGGCTTGGCGATTCTGCTCAGCGGCACCGCGTTGCGGTGCACGGATGGGTGTTGGCCAACGATCGCATCCTGCTACTGGCGACGCCCAGTGACGAGGAGGGTTTGCCTCGCTTGATGCAGACACTGGGCCGCAATCTGGCGGCTCGCTTGCGCGGCGGGCGGGTTTTTGCCGGGCGTTATCGATCCGCCTTGCTGGAGCCGGGTGTCTGGGTGCTGCCCGCCTTGGTCTGGCTCGAGACTTACCCGGTACGCAGCGGTGCCGCACACGACCCCGATTCCTGGCCTTGGTCATCGGCAGGCAGCCACACAGGCAACACGGCAGCGGCCACGCCCCCGTCGCCGTGGCAGTCTGATCATGCCGACTACTGGGCCTGCGGCAATACGCCGTTTGATCGCCAGGCGAATTACCGTCGGCGCCTGCAAGAGGGCTTGTCGCGTGAGGAAAGCCAGCGCATCGACCAGGCAGTGTCCGGACAGTGGGCACTGGGCGGCGCCGATTTCATTGCCAGCCTGACGCATACCGCCAGCCGCCGCGTCGCCCCCGGCCGACGGGGCCGACCGCGCAAGACGCCCGTAGAAACAAAAACCTCATAGGCTTCGGCGCCAACGCACCGGCTCACATCACAACATGACGTCATGCGCCGCACCATGTGGCGACAACGAGGCGCCGCGAGCGCATTGATTGAAAACTGCGCCGCCATTTCACAACAAAAACGCCCCCTAAAATAGGGACACATAAACATGTTTTTGTCCTGTTGGAAGGTGCCTGCCTCTGACCTAGATTAACGTGAATACATAGGCATTTGATTTTTATATGATTTTAATATGTCCCCATATATTGGCACCAAAACAGTGCCCTGCTTAAATTAGGGACGTACCACATTTATTTTTGTTGCGCCCTAACCCGTACCGCAGTATTGTCGAGACCTTGCACTGCAACATTCCGACGCAGTTCTCTGCGGAGCGCGCTATGTCCTCGAATTCTCAAACCGATTCCTGTCGCCCGGTGGCGACGCCTATTGATGCAACCCGCATCGGCATTCCCGCCGCACAGGGTCTGTACAGCCCTCAGCACGAGCACGATGCCTGTGGCGTCGGGTTCGTCGCACACATTAAAGGGCGCAAGAGCCACGCCATCATTCAACAAGGCCTGAAGATCCTGGAAAACCTGGATCACCGCGGTGCCGTCGGCGCCGACAAGCTGATGGGCGATGGCGCCGGCATTCTGATTCAAATTCCCGACGCGCTTTATCGCGACGAGATGAGCCAACAGGGCATCACGCTGCCGGCACCGGGCGAATATGGCGTGGCCATGATGTTCCTGCCCAAGGAAACCGCTTCGCGACTAGCCTGTGAGCAGGAACTCGAACGCGCCGTGCGCGCCGAGGGCCAGATTGTGCTGGGCTGGCGCGATGTGCCGGTGGACGTCGACATGCCGATGTCGCCTACCGTGCGTTCGGTCGAACCCGTCATCCGCCAGCTGTTCATCGGCCGTGGCGCCGACGTGATGGTACCCGACGCGCTGGAACGCAAGCTCTACGTCATCCGCAAAACCGCCAGCCACGCCATCCAGGCAATGAAGCTGGCGCATGGCAAGGAATATTTCGTGCCGTCGGCCTCGGTGCGCACCGTCGTGTACAAAGGCTTGTTGCTGGCCGATCAGGTCGGCCGCTACTACCGCGACCTGGCCGATCCGCGCACGGTGTCGGCGCTGGCGCTGGTGCATCAACGTTTCTCGACCAACACGTTCCCCGCCTGGCCGCTGGCTCACCCCTACCGCATGATTGCGCACAATGGTGAGATCAACACCGTCAAGGGCAACTTCAACTGGCTGCGCGCTCGCGAAGGCATGATGCAGTCGGCCGTGCTGGGCGATGATCTGAAAAAACTCTACCCCATCGTGTACGAAGGGCAGTCCGATACGGCGACGTTCGACAACTGCCTGGAACTGCTCGTGAATTCGGGCTACTCGCTGTCGCACGCGATGATGATGATGATTCCCGAGGCTTGGGAACAGCATACGCAGATGGACGCGAGCCGCCGCGCGTTCTATGAATATCACGCGGCCATGATGGAACCGTGGGACGGCCCCGCGGCCGTGGCGTTCACCGACGGCCGCCAGATCGGCGCCACGTTGGACCGCAACGGCCTGCGTCCTGCACGCTACCTGATTACCGATGACGATATGGTCATCATGGCGTCCGAAGCCGGCACGCTGTCGATTCCCGAAAATCGCATCGTCAAAAAATGGCGCCTGCAGCCGGGCAAGATGTTCCTGATCGATCTGGAACAGGGCCGCATCATCGACGATACGGAAATCAAACTGCAGCTGGCCAACAGCCGCCCGTATCGCCAATGGATCGAACGCCTGCAGCTCAAGCTGGAAGCCCTGCCCACGCCGCGCCAGGCGGCACAAGCACCCGAATCGTCGATTTCGCTGCTCGATCGCCAACAAGCATTTGGCTGGACCCAGGAAGACTACAAGTTCATTCTGGAACCCATGGCCACGTCCGGCGAAGAAGTCATCGGCTCGATGGGTAACGACGCCCCGCTGGCCGTGCTGTCGAACCGCGCCAAGCCGTTCTACAACTATTTCCGCCAGTTGTTCGCGCAAGTGACCAATCCGCCCATCGACCCCATCCGCGAACAGATGGTGATGTCGCTGGTGTCGTTCATCGGTCCCAAGCCGAACCTGCTGGACATCAACAACGTGAATCCGCCGCTGCGCCTGGAAGTCTCGCAGCCGGTGCTGGATTTCGCGGCCATGGCGCAGATCCGCGACATCGAGCAAGTCACGGGCAAGAAATTCCGCAGCTACGAGTTGGATATCACCTATCCGGCCGCCTGGGGTTCCGAGGGCATCGAGGCCCGCGTGGCCGCGTTGTGCGCTCGTGCAGTGGATGCCGTACAAAGCGGCTACAACATTCTGATCGTGTCTGACCGCCTGGTCGACAGCGAGCGCGTCGCCATCCCGGCGTTGCTGGCCACGTCGGCAGTCCACCAGCACCTGATCCGTTCGGGTCTGCGCACGGCAACCGGCCTGGTCGTGGAAACAGGCTCGGCCCGCGAAGTGCATCATTTCGCGCTGCTGGGCGGCTACGGCGCCGAAGCGATCCACCCCTATCTGGCGCTGGAATCGCTGGGACGCATGGCCGATCCGGAAAAGGCGGTCAAGAATTTCATCAAGGCCATCGGCAAGGGCCTGAACAAGGTCATGTCCAAGATGGGCATCTCGACCTACATGTCCTATACCGGCGCGCAGATTTTCGAAGCCGTCGGCCTGCAACGCAGCCTGGTGGACAAGTACTTCACGGGTACGGCATCGAACGTCGAAGGCATTGGCATTTTCGAGGTCGCCGAAGAAGCTCTGCGCCAGCATCGCGCGGCCTTCAGCAGCGATCCCGTATTGGCCAACGACCTGGATGCAGGCGGCGAGTACGCATTCCGTATCCGCGGCGAAGAGCATATGTGGACGCCGGACTCGATCGCCAAGCTGCAGCATGCTTCGCGTGCCAACAACTACCGCACGTACAAGGAGTACGCGCAGATCATCAACGACCAGACCCGCCGTCACATGACGCTGCGCGGCTTGTTCGAATTCCGTTTTGATCCCTCGCGCGCGATTCCCCTGGAAGACGTCGAACCTGCCAAGGAAATCGTCAAACGCTTTGCCACGGGCGCGATGTCGCTGGGCTCGATCTCTACAGAAGCCCACTCGGTGCTGGCTGTCGCGATGAACCGCATCGGCGGTAAATCGAACACGGGCGAAGGTGGCGAAGACGAATTGCGTTATCGCGCCGAAATGCGCGATGGCAAGAGCACCATCAAGGACGGCGATACGCTGTCGTCCGTCCTGGGCACCGACCGCATCGAAGCCGATGTCCCGCTGAAGGCCGGCGACTCGCTGCGTTCGCGCATCAAACAGGTTGCATCGGGCCGTTTTGGTGTCACCGCCGAATACCTGAGCAGCGCCGACCAGATCCAGATCAAGATGGCGCAGGGCGCCAAGCCCGGCGAGGGCGGCCAATTGCCCGGCCATAAGGTCACGGACTACATCGCCAAGCTGCGTTACTCGGTGCCTGGCGTCGGCCTGATTTCGCCCCCGCCGCACCACGACATTTATTCGATCGAAGACTTGGCTCAGCTGATTCACGATCTGAAGAACGTCAACAGCAAATCCTCGATCTCGGTCAAGCTCGTATCCGAAGTGGGCGTGGGTACTGTGGCCGCGGGTGTGGCCAAGGCGAAAGCCGATCACGTCGTGATCGCCGGCCATGACGGCGGTACCGGCGCATCGCCCGTCTCGTCGATCAAGCACGTGGGCACGCCCTGGGAACTGGGCCTGGCCGAAACGCAGCAAACGCTGGTGCTCAACCGCCTGCGCAGCCGCATTCGCGTGCAGGCCGACGGCCAGATGAAGACCGGCCGCGACGTTGTCATCGGCGCGCTGCTGGGCGCCGACGAATTCGGCTTTGCGACCGCACCGCTGGTCGTGGAAGGCTGCATCATGATGCGCAAGTGCCACCTGAACACCTGCCCGGTAGGCGTGGCCACGCAAGACCCGGTCCTGCGCCGCAAGTTCCAGGGCAAGCCCGAGCACGTCGTGAACTTCTTCTTCTTTATCGCCGAAGAAGTCCGCGAAATCATGGCGCAGTTGGGTATCCGCAAATTCGACGACCTGATCGGCCGTTCGGATCTGCTGGACATGCGTGCCGGCATCGAGCACTGGAAAGCGCAAGGCCTGGATTTCGGCCGCGTGTTCTATCAACCGCAGATCGATACCGAAAAACGCCAAACCGAAGCACAAGACCACGGCCTGGCCGGCGCGCTGGATCACCTGTTGATCGAACGCAGCAAGCCTGCGCTCGAACGCGGCGAGAAAGTCTCGTTCATCACGCCGGTGCGCAACCGCAATCGTACGATCGGCGCCATGCTGTCGGGCGCGGTCGCGGCACGCTATGGCCACGATGGCCTGCCTGATGACACCATCCATATTCAGTGCAACGGCACCGCAGGACAGAGCTTTGGCGCGTTCCTGGCGCATGGCATCACGCTGGACCTGGTGGGCGAAGGCAACGACTACGTGGGCAAGGGCCTCTCGGGTGGCCGCATCATCGTGCGCTCGCCTAATGATTTCCGTGGCTTTGGCCCGGATCACATCATCGCGGGCAATACGGTGCTGTACGGCGCCCTGGCTGGCGAGGCTTTCTTTAATGGCGTGGCAGGCGAGCGCTTTGCCGTGCGCAACTCGGGTGCAGCGACCGTTGTCGAAGGCACCGGCGACCACGGTTGCGAATACATGACCGGTGGTACGGTCGTGGTGCTGGGTGAGACCGGCCGTAACTTCGCGGCCGGGATGTCGGGCGGCGTGGCCTATGTCTGGGATCCGGACCGCAGCTTCAAACACCGTTGCAACCTGTCGATGGTCGAACTGGAAGGCATCGTGCCGCATGCGGAACAGCTGGCGCAAAACGATCAGTCCTGCTGGCACAGCGCTCAGCGCGGTGGCGAACGCGACACCGACGAGGCGATTCTGCGCAAGCTGATCGAGGATCACTTCCGTTATACCGGCAGCTTCCGCGCCCGCGAAATCCTGGGCGACTGGGAAACCTCGCGCGGCAAGTTCATCAAAGTGATGCCGACGGAATACCGCCGCGCATTGGGCGAAATGTGGCGTGCAGCCAATCCTGAACAATTGGCTGCGTAAGGCCTAAGGACCAATCATGGGAAAAATCACTGGCTTTATGGAATATCAGCGGCTGCAGGAAGCCTCTGAAGCTCCGCAAAAACGCCTGAAGAACTGGCGCGAATTCGTCCTGCACCTGAGCGATGACCAGTCCAAGCAACAGGCAGCTCGCTGCATGGACTGCGGCATCCCGTTTTGCAACAGCGGGTGCCCGGTCAACAATATCATTCCTGACTGGAACGACCTGGTCTACCGTCAGGAATGGCGCCGCGCGCTGCACGTGTTGCATTCGACGAACAACTTTCCAGAGTTCACGGGCCGCATCTGTCCGGCACCGTGCGAGGCGGCCTGTACCCTCAACATCAACAGCGATGCGGTGGGCATCAAATCGATCGAGCACGCCATCATCGACAAGGGCTGGGCGGAAGGCTGGGTTGTGCCGCAAGTCCCTGCTCGCAAGACCGGCAAGAAAGTCGCGGTCGTGGGCTCCGGCCCATCCGGCCTGGCATGCGCGCAACAGTTGGCGCGCGCGGGCCACGCCGTGACTGTGTTCGAAAAAAGCGACCGCATTGGCGGGCTGCTGCGCTACGGCATCCCTGACTTCAAGTTGGAAAAATCGCAAATCGACCGCCGTATCTCGCAAATGGAAGCCGAAGGCGTCGAGTTCGCACCGTCCACGTATGTGGGCAACGCCAGCGATTCCGTGGCCGACGGCTTGACCGTGCGCACCCCGAAATCGTTGACCGATGAATTCGATGCCGTCGTCATGACGGGCGGTTCGGAAACGCCGCGCGATCTGCCTGTGCCGGGCCGCGAGCTCGAAGGCGTGTACTTCGCCATGGACTTCCTGCGTCAGCAGAACAAGGCCGTGGCAGGCGATCGTCTGACCAAACAAACGCTGGCCAAGGGCAAGCACGTCGTCGTGATCGGCGGCGGCGATACGGGCTCGGATTGCGTGGGCACCAGCAACCGCCATGGCGCAGCCTCGGTCACGCAATTCGAATTGATGCCCCAACCGCCTGAGTCGGAAAACAAGCCGCTCGTGTGGCCGTACTGGCCCCTGAAGATGCGCACCTCGTCGTCGCACGAAGAGGGTTGCGAGCGCGACTGGTCGGTAACGACCAAGCTGCTCAAGGGCAGCAACGGTAAAGTCGAAAAACTGGTCGGCGCACGTGTCGAATGGTTCAAGGACGAAGCCACCGGCCAGATGAAAATGCGTGAGGTCGAAGGCTCGGAATTCGAAATCCAGGCGGACCTGGTGCTATTGGCGATGGGCTTTGTCTCGCCGGTGCAGCAGGTGCTGGACGCCTTTGGCGTGGATCGCGATGCACGTGGCAATGTGCGCGCGAATACTGACGACTATCGCACCAATGTCGATAAAGTCTTTGCCGCTGGCGACATGCGTCGCGGCCAATCGCTGGTGGTCTGGGCCATCCGCGAAGGACGTCAATGTGCTCGCTCAGTGGATGAGTATCTGATGGGCGCCAGCGAATTGCCACGCTGATCAGCACCGTCATGCCATCAAACGGCCAGTTTCTGCGGGGACTGGCCGTTTTTTGCCGCCGGGCCGTCCCAAGGCAAAAATGCCCCCTCGGGGGGCAGCAAGCCAAAGGCGTAGCGTGGGGGCCTTTTTTGCCGCCGGGCCGTCCCAAGGCAAAAACGCCCCCTCCGGGGGCAGCAAGCCAAAGGCGCAGCGTGGGGGCCGTTTTTTATTTCTAGACGCGATGCGTCGCGAGTTTGCCGGCCTTCTGGTAATGCTCAATCACGGCCAGAGCAAGCGCGTCGATCGAGTCCGTCGTCACCACGCCCAACGATGGCCGCACCGCGTGGGGAATGGCCAACGGCAACTCCGTACATCCCAACACCACGGCATCAGCACCACGTGCACGTAGCCGCTGCACGCACTCCACTGCAGGCCCCAAGGAATCATCCAGCCGGTTGGCTTTCACCGCGCGGATAGATGTCATGCACAATGACTCTACCTCGTCGTCCTGTGGCACGATGCATTCGTAGCCGTGCTGTTCCAGGGTGCGTTGATACAGGCCCAATGCCAATGTCGCCGAGGTCCCCATCAATCCTATCCGGCCGCGCGTCACGCCTTGGCGGCGCAGATCGTCGGCAACGGCCTCGATGATATGCAGGACGGGACATTGCGAGGCCAGGGCCAGTTCGTCGTACCAGAGATGCGCCGTATTGCAAGGAATGGCGATCAGGTCCGCTCCCGACGCATTCAGAAATTCAATGCCTGCGCGCATTGCTGGCAACGGGTCTTCGCCGCCAGCCAGCCGCGCTGCGCTGCGGTCGGGTATCCGCGGGTCATTCAACAACAGGGTGGGAATGTGTTCTTGATCCCTGTCGACCGGCGTCAGCGCCGCCAATCGCAGTGCGAACGCTGCGCCTGCCAGCGGCCCCATTCCACCCAATACACCCAACATATGTCTTGTTTCCATGCACGTTCGAGCGCCCGACGGCGCAACATTCCAATCCTGCTTGTTGCGGCTGCCCCTATGGGCTCATGCCGACGATGCCGGGGCGCAATACCTGGCCGGGCCGTGCGCCGCTGGCTTGGTCCCCGTTCCAGACAGATTGGCCGTTGACCCAGACACCGTCAATGCCCTGGCTGACCTGGACAGGTTTCTCAAAGGTCGCCAGATCGGTGACGCGTTCGGGATCCAGCAATACCAAGTCAGCATAATAACCGGGCTGGAGCAGGCCTCGCTGCGACAGGCCATACTGCGTTGCGGCCAAGCCTGTCATGCGATGAATCGCCGCCGTGAGTGTCAACACGCCTTCTTCGCGCACTAAGCGGCGCAACACCTGGGGAAAGGTGCCCCATTGACGCGGATGCGGATGGGGATCAAAGGGCAGGCCATCGGATCCGACCATGGTGAGCGGGTGCTCGAAAATACGCCGCACATCGTTGGGGTCCATCAAAAAATAGATCGCGCCCGCGGGCGCCAGCCGCGCCAGCATGGCTTCGTCGTCCAGGCCCAATTCGGCCTGCACATCGGCGTAATCACGCCCCGTGGCAGCCGGATATCCCTTGGACCACGTGATCATGGTGCGGCTGGCAATGCGCACACGGTCCAGGCGCAGCATCGTGGACGTCGCAGGGTACGGGTGGCAATCCAGGCAGACTGGCTGACTCGCCGCGGCTCGGCTGATCATATCGAGCGTTTCGCGGGTGCGGCCATGATTGCGGCTGCCCGCCACTTTGTGATGCGAGAACACAACCCGCGCATCGACGGCACGCCCAATGGCCAGCGCCTCCTCCATGGCCGGCACGACGTGATCAGCCTCATCGCGTAAATGCGTCGCGTAGATGGCATGACGTCCAGCCATCGGCGCGCAAACCTCGATGATCTCGTCGGTGGGCGCCGCGGCGGCAGGGGGGTAGAACGTCCCGGTCGATACCCCGAAAGCGCCTGCGGCCAACGCCTCGGCCAGCAACTCGCGCATGGCCTGGCGCTCACCCGCGTCGGCAGCGCGATCGACCGCGTCGCCCATCACTGCCACACGCAGCGTCGTGTGCCCCACCAATGGAATCACATTGGTGGCGGCCGGCGCCTCGCGCAAAGCCTCTATCCACTGCGCAAAGGTAGAAAAACGGAAGAACTCGGCAGGGCCGAGCAGATCCAGCGGTTGCGGCACATCCTGACGCGTCAACGGGGCCAGGCTGATGCCGCAGTTACCCGTGACCACACTCGTGACGCCCTGCGACACCTTCGGCGTCATTTCCGGATGTGCCAGCAGATAGCCATCATCATGCGTATGCGAGTCGATAAAACCCGGCGCCAACACGCGCCCGGCGGCATCCAGAACAGGAATGCCGGCCGGGTGCGGGAAATCGCCCAGAGCGGCGATACGCTCACCTTTAATGGCCAGGTCGCCCTGCACCGGTTCTGCGCCACTGCCGTCAACCAGCAGGGCATTCGTAATAATCAGATCAGCTTGCATAGAATGATGATGGGTTGTGTTGGTCAGTCCAGCTTTTCGATGCCTGCGCTCTCGATCAGTTTGCCCCACTTAGCGGTTTCCGCATCCATGAGCCGCTTGAAATCCTCGGGGCTGCCGCCAGCAGGATCGGCGCCGAGCGCTGCCAATGATTTTTGGACCTCGGGATTTTCCAGCGCCTTGTTCAAGTCGGCGTTGAGCTTTTTGATGATATCGGCCGGCGTCCCTGCAGGCGCCACCGCACCTCCCCAGGCGATTGTCTCGTAGCCCTTCAGACCGCTTTCGTCCAGTGTCGGAACATCGGGCAGCAAGGCCAGGCGTTTGAGACTGCTGACGCCCAAGGCGCGCACTTTGCCGCTTTGAATCAGCGGTACGGCCTCCGACGTATTCGCAAAGGTAAAGTCCAACCGTCCGCCCATCAAATCCTGCATCGCGGCCGGTCCGCCGTTATAGGGGATGAACATGACATCGACTTTAGCCATGCTTTTAAAAAGCTCGCCACCCATGTGGCCCGTGGTGCCGACACCCGAGGCGCCATACGAGAGGCGGCCCGGCTCGGCCTTGGCACGGTCGATCAGGTCTTGCACCGATTTGATCGGCGAATCGGCCGGCACGATCAGCACGTTATAAATATTGAACATCTGGCCTACCGGGACGAGATCCTTGTCCACATCGTAAGGCAGCTTTTTGAATAGCGAGCGGTTCACGGCCAAGGTGTTGATATTGCCGTAGCCGATGGTGTAGCCATCAGCCGTTGCGCGCTTGATCTGCGACACGCCGATGTTGCCCGCCGCACCAGGACGGTTCTCGATCACCAGCGTCGCGCCAGAGTCTTTGGCGATCTGCGTTGTGATCAAGCGCGATAACACGTCGGGCGATCCCCCTGCGGCAGAGGGCACGATGAAGGTAATCGGCTTGTCCGGAAAAGCGGCGTGGGCACTGACGGCGGCGCCCGTTGCCGTGCAAGCAACGGCTAGAGCGCTCAAACAACGGGCAAGAGTTCGATACATGTAATTCCCCTGGATATATGTGGTTTGGTTTCATTGCTGCACTCCTCGGGACCGTGCGTTACCGAACCAGGCCCGCGGGAGCAAGAAAACGAGGAGTGACCCGGCGTCTTCTTGCAAGTCAGGTTATCACCGGCATCCGCCAGAGCACTCATCGAAAAATGTCCCACACCTATAATCCGCCGTTATTGCCCCAGACAGGAAAACCGCGATGCAGGACGACGCGATCACCGAAGCAGGCACCCCAGCCCACCCCGCCGCGAGGCCTCTGAATCTGCGCCAGATCGAAGTCTTTCGCGCCATCATGATGGCGGGTTCGATCAGTGGAGCGGGCCGGTTGCTGCACGTCTCGCAACCCGCGGTCAGCCGCGTGCTGTCGCTCACGGAATCGCGCCTCGGCTATCCGCTTTTCGAGCGTGCGAAAAGCCGGCTGACGCCTACGCCTGAAGCGCTGCGCCTCTACGCGGAAGTCGAGCAAGTCTATGGCGGCATTCAGCGCGTCAACGATCTCGCGATTGCGTTAGGCGAAGCAGGCGCCGGCGTATTGCGCGTCGTGTGCTCTGCCAGCTACGGGCAGCGCCTGGTGCCGCGTACGCTGTTGGCCATGCGCGGGCGTACGGAACGTAGCCGAGTCGACTACCGCAGCGTTACCTTTGACGAACTCGCGGGCTACTTTCTGACGGGACGCGCCGATGTCGGACTATCCATGTCCCCACCTCAACATCCCCATCTGAATTCCGTGCGGCTGGGAACCGTGCCCATTGTCTGTATCGCGCCGAAAGGTCACCCGTTGGCAAGCCACGATATCGTGCACGCTGACGACTTCGGCTCTGCGCAGTGGATAGGTTACCCCACCGGAACGCCCCTCGATCATGCACTCACCGCGTTCTTTGGTGACACGCAGCCCTGTCCTGCTGCAGTCGAAGTCCATTCTCCAGTCACGGCCTGTGCTTTCGTACTGCAGGGCTTGGGGCCGGCCCTCGTAGATCGCTGGTGCATCACGCCGGAGTTGGCTGAGCGCGTGGCAATCCGGCCCATTCATCCAGACGCTCATGTGGAAATCTGGGCCACCCACTCCACGCTCGCTCCGTTGCCGCTGCTCGGCCGCCGTTTTCTCGACGCCGCGCGATGCGTCATCGAACAGGGCGCTTAGCCCTGACGCGCTGCATGAGTTTTTCGCGCAATGCTGCCCTGCTTGATATGGATCAAGCCGGATATCGATAGACCCTGCCACCATCTCCGTGCCGATAGCTTTCGGTCTTTACGGAGAAGTCATGTCATTACGCAGTACCTTGGCGGCCGCATTCTGCCTGACCAGCCTGAGCGCCATCCCCGCCCACGCCCACGAAGCCGGCGATTGGCTTTTCAAACTGGGCGTCACCCAGGTCAGCCCGAAATCCAACAATGGCAGCGTGCTCGATGGCACAGTCGATCTCGATGTCAGCAGCAGCGTGCGGCCGAGTTTCACGGTGACCTATATGGCCACTCGACATATCGGTATCGAACTGCTGGGCGCGTTGCCCTTTCAGCACAACGTATCCGGTGACGCCGGGTTGGGAAAAATCGGCACAACCAAACAGCTGCCCCCCACGCTCAGCGTGCAATGGCATTTCCTGCCGGATCACACGGTACAACCCTACGTCGGCGTGGGGCTGAACTACACCCATTTCTTTGACACGCACACACGCGGCCCACTCGCCGGCTCCAGCCTGAAGCTCAGCGACTCCTGGGGATTCGCCGGACAGCTTGGCGTTGATATTAAACTCAGCGACCGCTGGTTTATGAATGCGGATGTCCGTTACATCGACATCTCGTCAAAGGTAAAACTCGACGGCCAACGCATCGGCACGGCGCGCATTGACCCGTGGGTCACGACCTTGGCGGTCGGTTATCGCTTTTAACGCCAGCGCGGCAGCGGGCGCGAAGAGGTCATAACGGTCATAATTGTTGGCTCCGCGCTACGTCTAAGAAAGAGGAGCTCGCGCATGAAATCTTTACGTCCCTTGCTCGCCAGCCTGTTGGCGATCGCCACTGTAGCCGGCGCGTCGCAGGCCCGCGCCCAAGATCTCGGTGATTGGCCGTCCAAGCCGATTACCTTCATCGTGCCTTATGCGCCCGGCGGCTTTGCCGATACTCGTATGCGTCTCATCGCACGCAAGCTGGGCGATGTGCTCAAGCAAACCGTCGTTGTCGAAAACAAGGCGGGCGCGGGCGGTGTCATCGGCACAAACCTGGTCGCCAAAGCGACTCCCGATGGCTACACCATCGGCGCGGGCAATCTGGCTCCCCTGGCAGTCAATCCCAGTCTGATGGCGCAGATGCCCTACAAAGCAGACAAAGACCTGGCGCCCATCATTCTGGTCGAGAACAGCCCTCTCGTGCTGAGCGTGACGAATGCATTGCCGGTCAAAAACCTGCAGGAATTGATTGCTCTGGCCAAGCAAAAACCGGGGACACTGACCTTTGGTTCCTCGGGCGTAGGCGGTGCGCACCACTTGTCAGGCGAAATGTTCCGCGAACAGGCAGGCATCGATATCGTCCATGTGCCGTATAAAGGCGGCAGCCCGGCGTCTGCGGATCTGATGGGTGGACATATTTCGATGATGTTTGAAATGGGATATGCAGCGTTGCCCGCCATTCAGAGCAAAAAAGTTCATCCTATTGCCGTGACGTCCGCCAAACGCCTGACGGTGCTGCCCGATGTGCCCACACTGGCCGAGGCAGGATTGCCTGGGTTCGAGTCATATAACTGGCAGGGGATCATCGCACCGGCAGGTACGCCCGCCCCCATCATCGCCAAGCTGAACGCGGAGCTGAACAACATCCTGCAAGACCCGGAAGTGCAACGAGCCATTGCCGATACGGGTAGCCAGGCAGGAGGCGGCACCCCGGAAGATTTCGCCAAATTCATCGCCAGCGAAACCCGGAAATGGGCAGAAGTGATCCAGAAAGGCAACATTACGCTGCAGTAACGGCACGGTTGCGGCGACAATCACCGTGAGGCGGCAAGTTACAATAGCATCTGCCTGAAACATGCCGCCGCAATAATCACGGTCGCCTGGCAGGTACAGTACCCGAGGTCGACGCCTTGACCGGTTCGGCCAAAAACTCTATGGTCGTCCCCTTTGTAGGACACTGTTCACCTGTCCAGGCCCACACTGTTGCCTATGCCCGATCACACGCCCGATAGCCCGCCCCCTGTTTTGTCACTGGACGCAGTGGCGCTTGGCTATGGCGAATTCACGGTGCTGCAAGACATCACCATGACAGTCCAGCCCGGGCAGGTTGTAGCCATCATGGGCGGCTCCGGCTCCGGCAAAACCACGTTGTTGCGGGCTGCGACAGGCCAGCTTCAGCCCTTGCGCGGCCAAGTCCACGCATTCGGCACCGATCTAGGCCGCGTCGATCATAATGAATTGCAGGCGTTGCGCAAACGCATGGGTGTGCTTTTTCAGCAAGGCGCGCTGTTTACAGACCTGAATGTCTTTGAAAATGTCGCTTTTCCCCTGCGCGAGCACACCCAGTTGCCAGAGGCAGAGATCGTGTCCCGCGTCCTGGACAAGCTCGACGCCGTCGGACTGCGTGCCGCGGCACATCTGCGCGTAGCGGAAATCTCTGGTGGCATGTCCCGGCGGGTAGCGCTGGCTCGCGCCGTGGTGCTGGAGCCCGAACTCATTCTGTACGACGAACCCTTCGCGGGGCTGGATCCGATCTCGATGGGCATCACGGCCCGCCTGATCCGCGATCTGTCTGACCGGCTGCACTGCGCATCGGTGCTGATCACCCATGACGTCCAGGAATCCTTTGCCATTGCCGATCAGGTCTACCTGGTAGGCCAGGGCCGCTTGGTTATCTCCGGGTCACCGCAATCCCTATCCGAATCGCAAGACCCTTACGTCAAACAATTCCTGGGCGGCGAGCCCGACGGCCCTGTCGCCTTTCAGTATCCCGACACGCCGGCATTTCAGGCCTGGCTCGCCAAACAGGCGGGCCCCTCCGGGGCTGGGGCGAAATCGACCCCGTCTCCCAAAGCCGACGCAGCCCAATCTTCCCTCGGAGGCCGAAAATCATGACCGGGCCAGTTCGAGCGATCAGCACCCTGGGCCGCTGGGTGCGCGACAGCATCAGCGGCGTCGGCGGGTTCACCCGCTTTGTAAACAGTCTCCTGGCGCGCAGTGGCATCGCTTTGTCGCGTCCCCGGCTGGTCTCCCAGCAAGTGCACTTCATCGGCAACTATTCCCTGCTGATCATCGTCGTATCGGGCCTGTTTGTCGGCTTTGTGCTGGGATTGCAGGGCTATTACACACTGAACCGCTACGGTTCCGAAGAAGCCCTCGGCCTGCTGGTCGCTCTGTCCCTGGTTCGCGAGTTGGGCCCTGTGGTGACGGCGCTCCTGTTTGCCGGCCGTGCCGGTACCTCGCTGACGGCCGAGATCGGCCTCATGAAGGCAGGGGAGCAGCTCTCGGCCATGGAAGTCATGGCCGTCGATCCGATGCGGCGGGTGCTCGTGCCGCGTTTGTGGGGCGGCATCATCGCCATGCCGGTATTGGCCGCTGTATTTTCCATGGTGGGCATCCTGGGCGGCTGGGTCGTCGGCGTACTGCTCATCGGGGTAGATGCCGGCGCTTTCTGGTCGCAGATGCAAAATGGCGTGGACGTCTGGGATGATGTCGCCAATGGCGTCCTGAAAAGCATTGTGTTCGGCGTCACGGTCACGCTCGTCGCCCTCTACGAGGGCTGGCACGCCCGCGCCACCCCCGAGGGCGTGGCACGAGCCACCACCCGCACTGTCGTCGTAGGCTCGCTCGCCGTGCTGGGCCTGGATTTCCTGCTTACCGCCCTGATGTTTGGCAATTAATACGGATTTGCATCATGTCACGCGAAAAAACCGATTTTTGGGTAGGGCTCTTCGTGCTGCTCGGCGCAGCCGCCCTGGTGTTTCTGGCCTTGCGTGCCGGCAACCTCAGCAGTTTCTCGTTTGCGCCGACATACACGCTGACCGCCGACTTTGACAATATCGGCGGCCTGAAAGCCCGCGCGCCCGTCAAAAGCGCCGGCGTGGTGGTGGGGCGCGTCAGCAGCATCACCTTTGACGACCGTTCTTTCAAGGCCGTTGTCGCGCTCAACCTGGAAGAAGGCTATCAATTCCCCAAAGACACGTCGGCCTCCATTTTGACCTCGGGGCTGCTAGGCGAGCAGTACGTAGGGCTGACGGCCGGTGGCGACGAGCAAAATTTTGCCGATGGAGGCAAAATCCGCTATACCCAAAGCGCCGTTGTCCTGGAAAACCTGATTAGCCAATTCCTCTACAACAGCGCGCAAAACCAAGGGTCCAATTCGGAAAAATCCGGCGAAACACCCAGTGCGCCGCCGGCGAACTGAAATACCGCACCGCCTGACGCTGACCGAACGCCCTTGCGCGGCCTGCTGCGGCAGGCTACTTGAGAACAGAACCTTTGCTTGGCATTGACCCCATCATGACTATGCCCACCTACGCTCGATTTGCCTCTGTCCTGGCCGTCTGCGCACTGACCGCCGGTTGCGCCGCTCCAGGCAACCCGGATCCCCGCGATCCCTGGGAAGGCTTCAACCGCGGTGTATACAAGTTCAATGACACTGTGGACCGGGCCCTGTTCAAGCCCGTCGCGCAGGCATACACCTATGTCACGCCCGAGCCGGTACGTAGCTGCGTCCACAACATGTTCAGTAACGTGGGCGATCTCTGGTCAGCCACCAACAGTTTCCTGCAGGGCCGCGGCCACGATTTCGTCAACACGCTCGGACGATTCCTGTTCAACACCACCATGGGCGTGGGCGGCTGCTTTGACGTCGCTTCGGCCAATGGCGCCCGCAAGATCCCCAACGACTTCGGCACGACGCTGGGCGTATGGGGCCTTGGCCAAGGTCCCTATTTGGTGCTGCCGTTCTTTGGCTCGAGCAGCGTGCGTGACGGCGTGGGCCTGATCGGCGACTGGCAAGGCGGTCTTTACACCTACAGCAGCCCGGGCGCGATCGAGAACGTACCGATCCGCAACAGCCTGTGGGGCCTGGATCTCGTCGACACGCGTGCGAGCCTGCTCGACACCACCGATACGGTCGACCGGGTAGCGCTGGACCCCTACAGCTTCATTCGCGATGCCTACCTGCAACGCCGCGCCGCCATGGTGCGAGGCAGCGCCGAGGGCGAGGGTAATCTGCCGGATTACAGCATCGAGGACGAGGACGATGCAGCCGCCACGCCGGCTCAACCTGCCGGCCCTGCGCCTACGCCTACCCAATAATCAAGACGCCCCACTCAAAAGGAGCTCTCATGCGAATTTCCGCTTTTTCCTTGCTGCAACGTCTATTCCTGGCTGCGGCCATCGGCCTGATGGCCGCTACCGCGGCCCACGCCAAGCCCGATGCCCACGGCGCGCCCGACAAGTTCGTGCTTGACGCCGCCAATGAGGCGCTGGACGTGCTCAAGGCCGATTCCAAGGTCAAATCCGGCGATCTCGCCCACATCAACCAGGTCGTCGACACCTACATCCTGCCGTACGTCAATTTCCGTAGAACCACGCAGTTGTCTGCCGGCCGTTACTGGCGCCAAGCCACGCCCGAGCAACAAACGGCCTTGGCCAACGCTTTTCGCGGCACCCTGGTGCGCACCTATAGCGGCGCCCTGACCGGTGTGACGCAAAACACGTCCATTAAATTGCTGCCGTTTCGGGATGATCCCAACGCAGACGATGTGGTCGTGCGCAGCCTGATCACGCAGGCAAACGGCCAGCCCGTCGGTGTTGACTATCGACTCGAAAAAGACCCCAAGCAGGGCTGGCGAATCTACGACATGAACGTCGAAGGCATCTGGCTGATCCAGAACTACCGCAATCAATTCGCGCAACAGATCGAGCAGTCCGGCATTGACGGATTGATCAAGGCGCTGAACCAGCGCAACCAATAAACCCAGGCGGCAACCGGGACAAAGCCGTCCCGGCGGGGCCGCCATTTATAATGGGCGATTCGCTCTTTCCTGGGCCTTCGCCGTCGCCATGTCAGCAGTCAGTCTAGAACACGTATCCAAGATTTATCCACCACGCCAGGCGGGTTGGAAAAAATGGCTTGGACGTACCCCCGGCCAGGGATTTCAGGCCCTGAACGATGTCAGCCTGCGCATCGAGCCCGGCGAGTTTTTTGGCTTGCTGGGGCCTAATGGAGCCGGCAAGACCACCTTGATTTCCATCCTGGCCGGCTTGGCGCGTGCCTCCAGCGGCAGTGCCAGTGTCTGTGGCTACGATGTTTCCGCCGACTATAAAATGGCCCGCCGCGCGCTGGGCGTCGTACCGCAAGAATTGGTCTACGACCCGTTTTTCACCGTGCGCGAAACGCTGCGCATCCAGTCGGGCTATTTTGGCCTGCGCAAGAACGACGACTGGATCGACGAAATCCTGTTCAATTTAGGCTTGGCAGACAAGGCTGACAGCAATATGCGTGCCTTGTCGGGCGGTATGAAACGACGCGTCCTGGTCGCTCAGGCGCTGGTGCACCGTCCGCCCGTCATTGTGCTGGACGAGCCCACCGCGGGCGTGGATGTCGACCTGCGCCGCACCCTGTGGGAATTCATCTCGCGGCTGAACAAAGCCGGCCACACCATCATGCTGACCACGCACTACCTCGAAGAAGCCGAGGCTTTGTGTGGCCGTATCGCCATGCTGAAAGGCGGGCGCATCGTGGCGCTGGACACCACGCAGGCCTTGCTGGCGCGCGTGGGCGGTGTGGACCTCGAAGACGCCTTTGTGCGCATCATGCACCAGGACACGCCGTTGTCGGCCGAACTCGAACCTGAAGAGGCCCTTTCGTGACCCCGCCGCTGACCCCGACCGAACAACCATTGGTGCAGCCTCGTCTGGATGCGGGCTCCGGCTTTCCTACGCTGTTGCGCAAGGAGCTCCTGCGTTTCTGGAAAGTGGCGTTCCAGACCATTGCCGCCCCCGTTGTCACGGCCTTGCTCTACCTGCTGGTGTTCGCCCACGTCCTGGAAGGGCGCGTCATGGTGTACAACACCGTGCCGTACACCGCGTTCCTGATCCCGGGGCTGATGATGATGAGCATGCTGCAAAATGCTTTCGCGAATCCGTCATCGTCGTTGATCCAGAGCCGTATCACCGGCAACCTGGTGTTCGTGCTCCTGCCTCCGTTATCGCATCGCGAGATTTTCTCGGCCTATCTTCTGGCGGCGATTGTGCGCGGCCTGGCGGTGGGTGCCTGTGTGTGGCTGGTGGCCATCTGCTTCACATCGTTGCCTTTGGCCCATCCAGGCTGGATCGTCGTATTCGCTATTCTGGCCTGCGGCATCATGGGCACATTGGGCCTGATTGCCGGTCTATGGTCGGAAAAATTCGACCAGCTCGCTGTATTCCAAAACTTTCTGATCATGCCGGCCACCTTTCTGTCCGGCGTGTTCTACTCCATTCACACACTGCCGCCGTTCTGGCAAACCGTGTCGCACTGGAACCCCATTTTTTATACGATCGATGGCTTTCGCTACGGGTTCTTCTCCGTATCGGACGTCTCGCCATGGCACAGCCTGGCCGTCGTGACAGGGGTCTTCGCCGCCTTGGTGATCTGTGCCTTGCGGCTCCTGGCCAGCGGTTACAAACTCAGGAATTGACGCCATGCTGCCTACCCCCGAGCAGGTTCGCC
This sequence comes from Bordetella muralis, assembly GCF_054781015.1. Taxonomy (NCBI): domain Bacteria; kingdom Pseudomonadati; phylum Pseudomonadota; class Betaproteobacteria; order Burkholderiales; family Alcaligenaceae; genus Bordetella; species Bordetella muralis. Next base: position 1,084,251 of record NZ_BAAGVF010000008.1, read on the forward strand.
AATATATCGCCGACGGGCTGCCTTGCGATCATCTGGATGTGCAGGGCGACGGCTCCCATTTTGACGCCGTTATCGTCAGCCCCGCATTCGAAGGTAAACGCTTGATCGCACGCCATCAATTGGTCTACGCCGCACTGGGCGACCGCATGAAGGCCGAAATCCACGCGCTATCCATGCGCACCCTGACTCCCGACGAATACACCAAGGCGGGCAACTGATGGACAAGCTATGTATCACCGGCGGCGCGCCCCTGCGCGGCGAGGTCACCGTTTCTGGCGCCAAGAACGCGGCATTGCCTATTCTGTGCGCAGGCCTGCTTACTGCCGACACCGTCTCTCTGGCCAACGTGCCAGCCCTGAATGACACGTCCACCATGTTGCGCCTGTTGGCCCGCATGGGGGTCAAGGCAGAACGCGGCGCCGACGGCATCGTGACCTTGCAAGCCCACCAGGTCGACAATCTGGAAGCTCCCTACGATCTGGTCAAGACCATGCGTGCCTCGATCCTGGTGCTCGGGCCGCTGCTCGCCCGCTTCGGCGAGGCTCGCGTCAGCCTGCCGGGCGGATGTAGCATCGGGCAACGCCCCGTCGACCAGCATATCAAGGGCCTGGCGGCATTGGGCGCCGACATTCGCATCGAACACGGCTTCGTCATCGCCAAAGCTGCACGGCTAAAGGGCGCCTCCATTCTCACAGACATGGTCACCGTCACAGGCACGGAAAACCTGCTGATGGCCGCCGTATTGGCCGAGGGCCAGACCGTTCTCGAAAATGCTGCCCGCGAACCAGAAGTCGTCGATCTGGCCGAGCTGCTGATCAAAATGGGCGCGCGTATCCAGGGTCATGGCACGGACCGCATCGTGATCGATGGCGTGGACAGCCTGCATGGCGCCGAGCATCGTGTCAGCCCCGACCGGATCGAGGCCGGGACCTTTCTCTGCGCCGTGGGTGCGGCGGGCGGCGACATCGTTCTGCGCAACGTCGCCCCGGACATGATGGGTGCGACCTTGGACAAACTCACCGAAGCCGGCCTTACGCTGGAAACCGGCCCGGACTGGATTCGCGGCGCCATGCAAGGCCGGCCGCGCGCGGTCGGCTTCCGCACTCACGAATACCCGGGCTTTGCCACCGACATGCAAGCCCAGCTGATGGCCTTGGACACTATCGCGCAAGGCACCTCGGTGATCGTAGAAACCATCTTTGAAAACCGCTACATGCACGTGCAAGAGCTACGCCGCATGGGTGCGGACATCGACATCGATGGCCACACCGCGGTGGTGCGCGGCGTTGAACGCCTGTCGGGCGCCACCGTCATGGCCACCGATCTGCGCGCCTCGGCCAGCCTGGTCATCGCCGGCCTGGCCGCCGAAGGGCAAACCACCATCGACCGCATTTACCACCTGGATCGCGGCTACGACCGCATGGAAGTCAAACTACGCGCGCTGGGCGCTGACATTCAGCGCTTGAGCGGCAAGGAATCCCTATGAGCCCCGTCGCCAACGCTCCCATCACCCTGGCGTTATCCAAGGGCCGCATTTTCGAGGAAACACTGCCACTGCTGGCTGAGGCCGGTATTGAGGTCCCCGAAAACCCGGAGAGCTCGCGCAAGCTGATTCTGCCGACCAGCGACCCCGGCCTGCGCCTGATCATTGTTCGTGCCTCCGACGTTCCCACGTACGTCCAGTACGGCGCTGCCGATCTCGGCATCGCCGGTAAAGACGTGCTGATCGAGCACGCAGCCCAGCAGCCCGGTGGCCTGTATCAGCCCATCGACCTGAACATCGCCAAATGCCGGCTGTGCGTCGCGGTGCGCAACGGATTCGACTACGAAGCCGCTGTCCACCAAGGCGCACGCCTGCGCGTAGCCACCAAATACGTGCAATCTGCACGCGAGCACTTTGCGGCCAAAGGCGTCTACGTCGACATCATCAAGCTGTATGGCTCGATGGAGCTCGCCCCGCTGGTCGGACTGGCCGACTGCATCGTCGACCTGGTGTCCTCGGGCGGCACGCTGCGCGCCAATGACCTGGTCGCCGTAGAAGACATCATGGCTATCTCGTCGCGCCTGATCGTCAACCAGGCCTCGCTCAAGACGCGCGGCGCGCGGCTGCAACCCCTGCTGGACGCGTTCCAACGGGCGGCAAATGCCGGCGCCGCGGCCTGACGCGGCCTGCGCCCGCTACACTATGTCTTTACCTGCTCCGGTGGCCGTGCTGATATACGCCGCCGGGGGTCTCTTTGCTTCACCATGACGCCATGGCCCTGATCAATCGCCTCGATTCCCGTCAGCCGGATTTTGCTGCCGCGCTGTCCAAACTGCTGGCTTTCGAAGCCACCGAAGACGAATCCATCGACCGCGCCGCGGCCGGCATTCTGGCGGATGTACGCCATCGCGGTGACACGGCGCTGCTGGAATATACCCAGCGCTTTGATCGCGTTGCCGTGTCGTCGGCCGACGCTCTCGAAATTCCCAAGGCCGACTGGCATGCCGCCTTGGCGGCTTTGCCCGCCGCGCAACGTAATGCGTTGGAAACCGCCGCCGATCGCGTCCGCGCCTATCACGAACACCAACGTGGCGAGACCTGGACCTACACCGACGCCGAGGGCACCTTGCTGGGCCAGCAGATCACCCCGCTGGACCGCGTGGGCTTGTACGTGCCGGGCGGCAAGGCTGCCTATCCCTCGTCGGTCCTGATGAATGCGATCCCCGCCAAAGTGGCAGGCGTCCCCGAGTTGATCATGGTCACGCCCACGCCTGACGGCGTACGCAATCCGATCGTCCTGGCCGCTGCCGCCATAGCCGGCGTGGACCGCGCATTCGCCATCGGCGGCGCCCAAGCGATCGGTGCATTGGCCTACGGCACGGCGACCGTGCCGGCAGTAGACAAGATCGTCGGTCCGGGCAACGCCTATGTCGCGGCCGCCAAGCGTCGCGTATTCGGCACCGTGGGCATCGACATGATCGCGGGCCCCAGCGAAATCCTGGTCATCTGCGACGGCAATACCCCGGCCGACTGGATCGCCATGGACCTGTTTTCGCAGGCCGAGCACGACGAATTGGCACAATCCATTCTCTTGTGCCCCGATGCTGCCTTCATCGACGAGGTCGAGGCCGCCATCGAGCGTCTGCTGCCCACCATGCCACGCGCCGACATTCTGCGTGTGAGCCTCGCCAATCGCGGCGCGTTGATTTTGGTGCGGGATCTGGACGAAGCCTGTGCCATCGCGAACGACATCGCTCCCGAGCACTTGGAAATCTCGACGGAGCAGCCCGAACACTGGACCGCGCGCATCCGGCATGCTGGCGCCATCTTCATGGGCCGTTTCAGCTCCGAATCGCTGGGCGACTATTGCGCCGGCCCCAACCACGTATTGCCCACATCCCGCACCGCCCGGTTTTCCTCGCCGCTGGGCGTGTATGACTTTCAAAAGCGCTCCAGCCTGATTCAGGTATCTCATCAGGGTGCTCAGACACTGGGCCGCATTGCCGCCGAACTCGCGCTGGGCGAGGGTCTGCAGGCCCACGCAGCCAGCGCGCAATACCGGCTGGACAAACCATGACGCCGCGCACCGCGGCCGACCGCATCGCCGGTACGGTTCGGGCGGATATCCGGGCGTTGAGCGCCTATCCTGTGCCGCCTGCCGCGGGCGGCATCAAGCTCGACGCCATGGAATGCCCATACGAGTTGCCGGATGCCGTACGCGACGACATCGCTCGCGCCGTCCACGATACGGCGCTCAATCGTTATCCGGCGGGCGACACTACCGAACTCGCCCATGACGTACGCCAGGCGTTCGGCATTCCTGCCGAGTCCGGATTGTTGTTTGGCAACGGCTCCGACGAACTCATCCACCTGATCGTTCAAGCCTGTTGCGAGCCCGGCGACACCGTGCTGTCGCCGTGGCCATCGTTTGTCTATTTCGACATGGCGGCGCGTTTTGATCACGCGCGTTTCGTCGGCGTACCACTGACTGCGGATCTGCAGCTGGATTTGCCCGCGATGTTGCAGGCCATCGCCCAAGATCGTCCCAAAGTGGTCTTTTTAGCCTTGCCGAATAACCCCACCGGCGGCCTGTGGCCCGACGAAGCCGTGCAGGCCATCATCGATGCCGCGCCTGGGTTGGTGGTCCTGGACGAGGCCTATCAGCCCTTCGCCAACCATACTTGGATGACGCGTCTGCCTACGCTGCCCCATGCCGTGATCTTGCGCACCGTTTCCAAGATCGGCCTGGCGGGTCTGCGCTTCGGTTACCTGTCCGGCCATCCCGACTGGATCGCACAGTTCGACAAAGTCCGTCCGCCGTACAACCTGAACGTGCTGACGCAAGCCGCATTGCGTGTGGTATTACGCCACAAAGCCGTCCTCGACCGGCAGGCAGCCCAGTTGCGCGCCGATCGCGAGCCGCTGGCCCGCGCGCTGGCCGATTTGCCGGACGTCACCGTGTTTCCGAGCGCCGGAAACTTCATTCTTGCCCGCTTTTCCGGCGAGTTCGACGGTAACGCTGTGCATCTTGCGCTGAAAACGCGCAAAATACTGGTAAAGAACGTTTCCAGCGCGCACCCGTTGCTGGCCAACTGCCTGCGAATCTCGATAGGCACGCCCGCCGAAAACACCGCGTTGCTATCCGCTCTACAAGACATTCTCCGTTCCCATTAGGCTCGCCCCTCTTTTTATGCGTACCGCCGATATCACCCGCAACACCAACGAAACGCGCATCCGCGTGTCCGTCAATCTGGACGGCACCGGCAAGCAAACCCTGGACACAGGCGTACCGTTTCTGGACCATATGCTGGATCAAATCGCCCGGCATGGCTTGATCGACCTGGACATCAAGGCCGAAGGGGATCTGCACATCGATGCGCACCACACCGTCGAAGATGTCGGCATCACCTTGGGTATGGCCGTCGCCAAAGCCGTCGGCAACAAGGCCGGCCTGCGCCGCTACGGACATGCCTACGTGCCGCTGGACGAGGCCCTGTCGCGCGTGGTCATCGACTTTTCCGGCCGGCCGGGCCTGGAATATCACATCCCGTTCACGCGTGCGCGCATCGGGAATTTCGACGTGGACCTGACCCGCGAATTTTTCCAGGGCTTCGTCAATCACGCGTTGACCACGCTGCACATCGACAACCTGCGCGGCTTCAACGCCCATCACCAATGCGAGACCGTCTTCAAGGCGTTCGGGCGTGCCCTGCGCATGGCGCTGGAAATCGATCCGCGTATGGGCGACGTCGTGCCCTCCACCAAAGGCGTGCTGTAACTCCACCACCCGCAGGCAGAATTCAGTGACCACCATTGCCATCGTCGATTATGGAATGGGCAATTTCCATTCCGTGGCGCGCGCGCTGCGCTACGCTGCGCCCGATGCCGACATTCGCATCTGCAACCGTGCCGCCGATATTGATGCGGCCGATCGCGTCGTATTTCCCGGCCAGGGCGCCATGGCCGACTGCATGCGCACCCTGAACGAATCGGGGCTGCGCGACGCCGTCGTGCGCGCTGCTCGCGCCAAACCGCTGCTGGGCGTATGCGTAGGCGAACAGATGCTGTTCGAAAGCAGCGAAGAGGGCAACACCCCGTGCCTGGGCGTGTTCCCGGGCACCGTACGCCGATTTTCGGGCGACCAGTTTGCGGACGGCACCCCATCCACCGGCACTGAACGCCTGAAAGTCCCTCACATGGGCTGGAACCAAGTCCGACAAACGCGCTCCCATGCTTTGTGGGACGGGATTCCGGATCTCACGCATTTTTACTTTGTGCACAGCTACTATGCCGCGCCTGCCGATCCCGCGCTGACTATCGGGGAAACCGACTATGGCGGCAAGTTTACGTGCGCTGTCGCAGCCGCTAACATTTTCGCGGTGCAATTTCACCCCGAGAAAAGTGCGGCTCACGGTTTGCGCCTGTATCGCAATTTTGTAGACTGGAACCCATAACTCCCGTACGAGCCTCGGGCCGGACTTTTTTCAACCACCTTTTTCAACGCTCGCTATTCACCATGCTGCTGATCCCCGCCATCGATCTCAAAGACGGGCGCTGCGTACGCCTACGCCAGGGAGACCTCGACGAGGTAACGGTATTCTCTGAAGAACCCGCCGCCATGGCCTCGCACTGGCTCGACCTGGGCGCACGCCGCCTGCACTTGGTCGACCTGAACGGCGCCGTCGCCGGCAAGCCCAAGAACGACGCTCCCATCAAAGCCATTCTGGAGGCCGTGGGCGACGAAATTCCCGTGCAAATCGGCGGCGGTATCCGTGACCTCGACACCATCGAGTCTTATCTGGATGCCGGCATCTCGTACGTCATCATCGGCACGGCTGCGGTGAAAAACCCGGGATTCCTGCAAGACGCCTGCGGCGCCTTTCCCGGCAAAATCATCGTGGGCCTGGACGCCCGGGATGGCAAGATCGCCACTGACGGCTGGAGCAAACTCACCCGCCACGACGTGCTGGACTTGGCCAAAAAGTTCGAAGACTACGGTTGCGAATCGATCATTTACACCGACATCAGCCGCGATGGCATGCTCTCGGGCGTGAACGTTGATGCCACAGTCAAGCTCGCGCAGCACGTCCGCATTCCCGTGTTCGCCTCGGGCGGCATTGCCGACATGAAAGACATCGAGGCCCTGTGCGCAGTCGAAGACGAAGGCGTCGAGGGCGCCATTCTGGGCCGCAGCATCTACGAAGGCACGCTCGACTTTCAGGCCGCCCAGGCTCGCGCCGACGAACTGAATCCATGAACACGCCCACCGCCACGACAACCGCAACACCGGCCACGTCCGCGAATACCGCTGGACCATCCGGTGCGCTGACCCGCCGCATCATTCCGTGCCTGGACGTCACGGCGGGACGCGTCGTCAAAGGGGTCAACTTCGTCAACCTGACCGACGCCGGCGACCCGGTTGAAATCGCGCGCCGTTACGACGAGCAGGGCGCCGACGAGCTCACGTTCCTGGACATCACCGCCACCAGCGATGATCGCGATCTGATTCTGCCGATCATCGAGCAGGTCGCCTCGCAGGTATTCATCCCCCTGACCGTTGGCGGTGGCGTACGCCAGGTCTCCGACGTGCAGCGCCTGCTCAATGCTGGCGCCGACAAGATCAGCATCAACAGCGCGGCCGTCGCCAACCCGGAATTGGTGCGTGCTGCTGCCAGTTACCACGGCTCGCAATGCATCGTGGTCGCCATCGATGCCCGCCGGGTCTCCGCGCCTGGCGAGCCAGCCCGTTGGGAGGTCTTTACCCACGGCGGACGCAAATCGACGGGGCTGGACGCTGTGCAATGGGCCAGCCAGATGGCGGCCTATGGTGCGGGCGAAATCCTGTTGACCAGTATGGACCGCGACGGCACCAAATCGGGCTTTGATATCGAACTGACCCGCGCCGTCTCGGACGCCGTGCCGGTTCCGGTGATTGCCTCAGGCGGCGTAGGCAGCCTGCAGCACTTGGCCGACGGCGTCACCGCCGGGCGCGCCAGTGCAGTGCTCGCGGCCAGCATTTTCCACTTTGGTCAACACACGGTACGCGAATGCAAGACATTCATGGCCAACCAAGGCATCGCCGTCAGACTAGATTAGACTGTACCCATGAATACCGATCCCGCCTGGATGGCCGAGGTTGTTTTTGACGACAACGGCCTGATTCCCGCCATCGCTCAAGACGCCGAAAACGGCCAGATCCTGATGGTGGCCTGGATGAACCGCGAGTCCCTGGCCGAAACTGCCGCCACGGGGCGCGCCGTCTATTGGTCTCGTTCACGCCAACGCCTCTGGCGCAAGGGCGAAGAATCCGGCCACACACAGACCGTGCACGATTTGCGCCTGGACTGCGACGGCGATGTCATCCTGCTCAAGGTGCACCAAGAGGGCGGTATCGCCTGCCATACTGGTCGGGCCAGCTGCTTTTTCCGCCACCTGGAGGGCCCGGCCGACAGCGCCTCCTGGGTGACTGTCGACCCCGTCCTGAAAGACCCGGAACACATTTACAAATGAGCCAGCCCTTATCCGGCGCCGACACGCTCGCGCGTATCGCCGACACTCTGGAGACCCGCCGCCCCGAAAACGGCGGCGATCCGCAATCGTCGTATGTCGCCAAACTGCTGGCCAAAGGCCCCGACGCCTTTTTGAAGAAAATCGGCGAAGAAGCCACCGAACTCGTCATGGCGGCCAAAGACGGCGTGCCAGACCGCATCATCAGCGAGACCGCCGATCTGTGGTTTCATTGTCTCGTCACGTTGACTCACTACAATCTGCGCCCCGAAGACGTGTTGGCCGAGCTGGCACGACGGGAAGGCCTCTCGGGTCTCGAAGAAAAAGCACGGCGCCCCGCGTCTTGAGTACGGAACAACCATGAGCGACAACTGTATTTTCTGCAAAATCGCCCGCGGCGAAATTCCCTCGAAAATCGTCCACCAGGACGAGGAATTCGTTGCGTTTCACGACATTAACCCAGCCGCGCCCGTCCATCTGCTGCTCATCCCGCGCCGACACATTGTCTCGCTGCAGGACGTCGGCGCAGACGATGCGGGCTGGTTAGGTAAAATGACAGTATTGGCATCCCGCCTAGCAGCGGAAAATGGCTGCCGACCGGGCCCCGATGGGGGATTCCGTCTCGTTGCCAACGCCGGCATCGACGGTGGCCAGGAAGTACCGCATTTGCATTTCCATATCATCGGCGGTCAGCGTCCCTGGAAAGGGCGCGTGGCTCCCAACGCATAACCCCGGAGAACCGTCATCATGGGTAGCTTTAGCATCTGGCATTGGTTGATCGTCCTGGTCATCGTGGCACTCGTATTCGGCACCAAGAAACTGCGCAATATCGGCGGAGATCTTGGCGGCGCCGTCAAAGGCTTCAAGGAAGGCATGAAAGAAGCCAACAGCGATACCAAGCCCGAACAGGTCTCGCAGCAGAAAGTCGCCGACGACACCATCGACGTCCAGGCCAAAGAAAAGACCAACAACTCCTAATCCACGTGGCTCGGGTTTAACCGTCCCGCAGGCAACGTCGTCAGACGTTGCCTTGCTGCGTTGTCCTTGTCTCTTTGTTTAAGCGAGCAGATGTCGCATGTTTGATGTCAGTTTCACTGAGCTGATGGTGATTGGCGTCATTGCGCTGATTGTCATCGGGCCGGAACGGCTGCCCAAAGTGGCACGCACCGTCGGACATTTGCTCGGCCGTGCCCAACGTTACGTCAATGACGTCAAAAGCGACATCCAACGCGAGATCGAGCTCGATGAACTGCGCAAGTTCAAAAGCGAAATGGACGATGCCGCAAGCAGCGTGAAAACGTCGCTGCGAGACACCGAAAACTCGCTGCGTACGGGTCTGAACGATACAGCCCGCGAAGCCACGCAAAGCATTTCGGATCTGAAAAAAGAAGTCGAGGCCCCCGCGGGCGCCGATAACCGTTCGACAGCCACGGACGCTCCTGCACTGGATGCAACCCCGCCTGTCGCGACCGGCACGGCAACTGCCCGTGCAGAGGCCTCGACCGCAGCAACGACCCCTGTTGGTGCGGAATCGCCCGCCCCAACGGCATCGCCGGCTTCTGCGTCCGTTAACGATACCGCGGCCGTTACTGACTCGGCGGCGCCCCCCCAACCGAAAACCTCGACCACGCCGTGACTCAGACCACCAAGCACGACGAGCTGGACCAGGATCAGCCGCAAGAAACCTTCATCTCGCACCTGGTCGAGCTACGTAGCCGTCTCATGAAGGCTGCCGCCGCCGTACTCGGTGTCTTCATCATTTTGTTTCTCTATCCGGGCGCCTCGGTCATCTATGACATCCTGGCCCAACCCATGCTGGCTTCGCTGCCCGAAGGCACACGCATGATCGCCACGGGCGTCATCACGCCATTCATGGTGCCGGTCAAGGTCACCTTGATGGCCGCCTTTGTCATCTCGTTGCCCGTCGTGCTGTACCAGGCCTGGGCCTTTGTCGCGCCTGGTCTGTATCGTCACGAAAAGCGCCTGGCCTTGCCGCTCATCGTATCCAGCACGTTGCTGTTCATGCTGGGCATGGCCTTCTGCTATTTCTTTGTCTTTCGCACGGTCTTTCACTTCATTTCGACCTTCGCCCCGCAATCCATCACGCCAGCACCGGATATCGAGGCCTATCTCAGCTTCGTCATGACGATGTTCATGGCATTCGGTATCACGTTCGAAGTCCCGGTCGCCGTGGTCTTACTGGTCAAGACCGGTATCGTCGAACTAAGCAAACTGCGCAGCGCGCGCGGCTACGTTGTCGTCGGCGCCTTTGTCATTGCTGCGGTCGTCACACCACCCGACGTCGTCAGCCAATTCATGCTGGCCGTCCCGCTGTGCTTGTTGTACGAGGTCGGCTTGATCGTGGCGCGCATGGTCACACCTAACAGCAAAGACACCGGTTCAGACGACACAGGCAACCTCACAGAACAACGGTAACCGTACACAGGCGCCCCAATAACACTGCCCCCAGACCTTGGATCAACATCCAAGCCTCTGGGGGCAGTATCATTCGCGCCTCAGCTCGGCACGCCAGGCGTCTGCTGAACACCAATCCGGTTTCTAGCGCCGCACGGTATGCCGCACGGGAATGCCCGCCTCGCTGCTCTCCCGATTCAACGTGGCTGTGTCGGCCGCGTCCCGATGGTCACCGACATATCGCGCAACTTGCCGCCGCGCATCACACCCAGCGTAGCCTTTTCTCCCGGCGGCAATGCCGCGATCAAGCGCAGCAACGTCATCGTATCCTGCACCTCGGCATCATCCACTGTCTGCACAATATCGCCGACGCGCAGCCCACTTTTGCCTGCAGGACCATCACGAATCACGCCTGCAATCACCACACCTTTGGTATTGGCCGGCAGACTGAAGGCGCGCGCCAGATCGGGAGTGATGTCTTGCGGCTCGATCCCCAGCCACCCCCGCCGTACCGCTCCCGTCTTGATGATTTCTTCCATGATCTTGCGCGCCGTATCCACAGGAATCGCAAATCCGATTCCCAGAGAGCCGCCCGTCTCGGAATAAATCGCTGCATTGATCCCCACCAGATTGCCTTGTGTATCGATCAGCGCACCGCCTGAGTTTCCAGGGTTGATCGCAGCATCGGTCTGGATGAAATTCTCGTACGTATTGATGCCCAGGCCATTACGGCCCAATGCCGACACAATCCCCTGTGTCGTGGTCTGCCCCACCCCGAACGGATTGCCAATCGCCAACACCACGTCGCCTACATGCAGGCTGCGATCGGTCGCCAACACCGCTACCGGCAGCGGGCGCAAGTTATCAGCCAGTTTCAACACAGCCAGATCGGTATCCGGGTCGGCCCCCACGACCTTCGCGGTTCCCGCACGGCCATCGGCCAGCGCCACTTCGATCGCGTCGGCCGCCTCGACTACGTGATAGTTCGTCAGCACGTAGCCTTCGCTGCTCACAATCACGCCGGATCCCAGACTCGTGGACGCCTGGCGGCGGCTCAAGCCCGGCACCTGGCCAAACAACTGGCGCAGAATCGGATCCTCGGGCAACGGCACGACCGGTACATCCACGTGCTTGCTGGTGTACACGTTCACCACAGCCGGTGTCGCGCGCGACACGGCGTAGGAGTATGACGAGACACCAGGCTCAATGACGGCCGGTACACCTGCACCGCTGACGGGCGCGGCAGGCGCGCTTGGCCTGGCCGCATCGGAGGCGGGCGCAGGCGCCGACAGACGCAGCCAATCGGGCCGCAACGTAGTCACGACGAATAAAATGGCCAGACACACCGTGACGGCCTGAGCAAATATCAGCCAATAGCGACGCATAATCCTGACAAGGTAGGGCAATGAAAACGATCGACACCCGCGAACTGGCGGCCTGGCTGGACGCCACGCTGCAAGCGCCGCGATTCAAAGATTACTGTCCCAACGGCCTGCAAGTCGAAGGCAAGCCGCGCGTAGGCCACATTATCACCGGAGTCACCGCCTCCGAGGCGCTCATACGCGCTGCCATCGAACGTAACGCAGATGCCGTACTCGTGCACCACGGTTGGTTCTGGAAAAATGAGGATCCCCGCGTACGCGGCCCTCGCCGCACCCGCCTGGCACTCACGCTGGCGCACGATCTCAATCTGTTCGCGTACCACTTGCCGTTGGATGCTCACCCTGAATGGGGCAACAACGCTCAACTGGCGCGTGTACTGGGATTGACACCCGAGCGCGACGACACAGGGGCACCCATTACGTGTGGCCACGGTGACCTGATCTGGCTCGGCAATGCGCCAGACTTGAGCACGCTGGGCGCATTGGCGACACGCGTGCAACAACGCCTGGGGCGCCAGCCCCTGCTCATCGGCGATCCCGACCGGCCGCTGCGCCGCATCGCGTGGTGCACTGGCGGCGCACAAAGCATGTTGGCCGATGCCATCGATGCCGGCGCGGATGCCTACATCACGGGCGAGGCTTCAGAACCTACCTACCACTTGGCGCGCGAAACCGGCACAGGATTTATTGGCGCCGGCCACCACGCCACAGAACGCTATGGTGCCCAGGCATTGGGTGAAGCCGTGGCAAAACACTTCGGCATTCGCGTCGAATTCATCGACATCGACAACCCCGTATAAACCCACGCAGCCCACGGCTATCGCGGCAACCGAGCCTCGACGGATGGTCCACGGTCTACGCCCACAACCCCGATGATGACGCATGCCCCTGGCCATCCCAGCCAGGGGCATGCGTCATACCAAGCCCAGTCGTGCGCCGTGGGGCAGCATCATCGGAGACTACTTCCTCAGCAAATCGCGGATTTCGCGCAGAACCACCACATCCTCAGGAGGCGCTTCAGGCGCGGCAGGGGCTTCTTCTTCCTTGCGGCGCGCCGTGTTGATCATCTTGACAATAATGAAAACAACAAACGCTAACAGAATGAAATTGATAAGGATCGTCAAGAAGTTGCCCCAAGCCAACACATTGGCGCCAGCCTTGCTCAAATCCGCATAGGTCATGGGGCCCGTGTAGCCCTCGGGCATAGACAAAACGAGGAACTTGTTGGAAAAATCAACCGAGCCGCCGAGGATGAAATTCACCAACGGCATGATCAAGTCCTTCACTATCGAGTCCACGATCTTGCCAAACGCCGCACCGATAATGACACCAATCGCCAGATCAACTGCATTACCTTTAACCGCAAAATCGCGAAACTCTTTGAGAAAACCCGATGTCTTGCTCATGAATGCTCCTTAGGTCGTTCGCCCGTGACTGGGCAGGCGCTATAATAAGCGGTTGCGACACTGTTACATGTTTCACACAACAGGTGCTGCGTGCGTGAATCCTGATGCTATACAGGTAATGCAGGCGCATCAATAAGGATGGGAAGATGAGTCAGGATACGCTGTTGCATGACGAAGATGGTGCGGTTGATCCCAACCTGCCACCAGATCCTTCTCGCCGCTTCTGGGTCACTACGGCCTGTGCGGTGGGCGGTGTGGCCGGTGTAGCGACCGCCATTCCATTAGTTAGTACCTTTGCCCCATCCGAAAAAGCGCGCGCTGCGGGCGCCCCCGTCGAAGTCGACGTTGCCGACCTGACCCCCGGTCAAATGCGCACCGTCGAATGGCGCGGCAAGCCGGTCTGGATCCTGCGCCGCAGCGATGCCCAACTCGCCGGCATCAAAAAACAAGATCCGTATCTCGCGGACCCCAATTCCGAGCGTCCAGGCTTCACGCCGGAATACGCCAAAAACGAAGACCGGTCTCGCAAACCCGATCTGTTCGTCTGTGTGGGCATCTGTACCCATCTGGGCTGTTCCCCCACTGCGCACTTCGAAACCGGTGGCGGCGGTGGCCTGCCCGCATCCTGGGAAGGCGGCTTTCTGTGCCCCTGCCACGGCTCGACCTTCGATCTGGCCGGTCGCGTGTACAAAAACAAACCCGCGCCCGATAACCTCGAAGTTCCGCCATATCAATACCTGAGCGACACCCGCATCATCGTCGGGGTTGACGAAGACAACAAGGCCTGACGCGCGCTGCGCGCGGCTTTACCCCGACCTTAGCAAAATACGCCTCGTATAGAAGGAGCCATTCATGGCTGGCGAAAAAACCGTCGAGACAACAGGGCTGCTGGGCTGGCTGGACCGGCGCTTTCCGGTAACCTCAACCTGGAAGGCGCATCTTTCCGAATACTACGCGCCCAAGAACTTCAATTTCTGGTATTTCTTCGGGTCCCTGGCCCTGCTGGTGCTGGTCATCCAGATCGTCACCGGCATCTTCCTCGTCATGCACTACAAGCCCGACGCCGAACGCGCGTTCCAGTCGGTCGAATACATCATGCGCGAGGTTCCATGGGGCTGGCTGGTGCGCTACATGCACTCCACCGGGGCCTCGATGTTCTTTGTCGTGGTCTACCTGCACATGTTGCGCGGGCTCTTCTACGGGTCCTATCGCAAGCCGCGCGAGCTGGTCTGGATATTTGGCGTCGCCATTTTCCTGTGCCTGATGGGCGAGGCGTTCTTCGGCTACCTGCTGCCCTGGGGCCAGATGTCCTACTGGGGCGCCCAGGTGATCGTGAACCTGTTCTCGGCCATTCCTTTCATCGGGCCTGAACTGTCGATCTGGATCCGCGGCGACTACGTCGTGTCCGACGCCACCCTGAACCGCTTCTTCTCGTTCCACGTCATCGCCATTCCGCTCGTGCTGATCGGTCTGGTCGCTGCACACTTGGTCGCGCTGCACGAAGTCGGCTCCAACAACCCCGACGGCGTCGAGATCAAGCAAGGTCCCAAAGACAAATACGGCCGCCCGAAAGACGGCATTCCATTCCATCCGTTCTACACCGTGCACGACATCATGGGGGTCGCCGGCTTCCTGATCGTCTTCGCAGCGATTGTGTTCTTTGCGCCTGAAATGGGCGGGTATTTCCTGGAATACAACAACTTCATCCCTGCCGACCCGCTCAAGACGCCGCCGCACATCGCTCCAGTGTGGTATTTCACGCCGTTCTACTCGATGCTGCGCGCCACCACGGCCGAATTCACCTGGATCCTGGCCGGCGCGGCTGTCCTGGGCGCGATCGCGTTGTTGTTCAAGAGCAGCCTGAAAGGCATCCTGCGCATCGCCATCCCCGCGGTGCTGATCATCGTCGCTGTCCTGCTGCGCACGATCGACGCCAAATTCTGGGGCGTGGTCGCCATGGGCGGGGCGGTGGTCATCCTGTTCTTCCTGCCGTGGCTGGACCATTCCCCGGTCAAATCCATCCGTTATCGCCCCACGTGGCATAAATGGTTCTACGGCATTTTCATTGTCAATTTCCTGGTGCTGGGCTTCCTGGGTACTCAACCACCCAACGACGTGTACAACCTCATGTCGCAGATCGGCACGCTGATCTATCTGGGCTTTTTCTTCCTGATGCCGGTCTGGAGCCGGTTAGGGACTTTCAAGCCCGTGCCCGACCGCGTGACGTTCCATGCCCATTGACCCACGAACCGAAAACGGAATGACCATGATCAAGAAGCTGATTGGTGCTGTCGCGTTCATGTTCGCGTGCGCTGGCGCCTACGCCGCAGAGGGCGGCTACCCCCTGGAAACCGCCCCCAACCGCGTCAACGACGTGGCCGCCCTGCAAAACGGCGCCAAACTGTTCGTCAACTACTGTCTGAACTGTCACAGCGCATCCTCCATGCGCTACAACAAGCTCCAGGACATCGGACTGACCGACGAGCAGATCAAAGAAAACCTGCTATTTACCGGCGAGAAAGTCGGCGATCTGATGCATGTCGCCATGACGCCGCAGGACGCCAAGAAATGGTTCGGCACCACGCCGCCAGACTTGTCCGTCATTGCCCGCGCCAAATCCGTCAACGCGGGCCCGACCGGCGCCGATTACATCTATACCTATCTGCGCACGTTCTATCGGGACACCGCCCGGGCCACCGGCTGGAACAACCTGGTCTTTCCCAACGTAGGGATGCCGCACGTACTCTGGGAACTGCAAGGCCCGCGCGAGCTCACCACCGTGGCGATGCACGAGGTTTCGGGCGGCGGCTGGGAACGCGTCACCACCACCTACGACAGCCAGGGTTACGCCCAGGTCAAGACCGAGCCAGTCGCGAATTTCCACGGACACGCTACACTTGAGGCTAAGTTCAAGGCTCTGGACCCGGCCAAAGTGGCCAGCTACGACAATGATGTGGCCGATCTGACCGCATTTTTGTCCTGGATGGCCGAACCCCAACAGTTGTTCCGCAAGCAATTAGGGGTCTGGGTGCTGTTGTTCCTGGGCCTGTTCCTGCTGGTGGCTTGGCGTCTGAACGCTTCCTATTGGAAACACGTTCGCTGAAGTTCGCCCCACCGGACAGCTGGACTATGCAATACACTTCGGGGCCGGCAACCTAATCCCGATCGGGCTACGGTCCGCCCGCCCCACCCTGGTAATCGGGGCCAGCGTTTGCTAGATTAGCGGCGCTGGCCTTTCGCTTTTCATACAAGGACTCACCGCCATGATGGTGCTCTATTCCGGAACCACCTGCCCTTTTTCGCAACGCTGCCGCTTTGTGCTCTTCGAAAAAGGAATGGATTTCGAAATCCGCGACATCGACCTGTACAACAAACCCGAAGACATCGCCGTCATGAACCCGTACGGCCAGGTACCCATCCTGGTCGAACGTGACCTGGTGCTGTACGAGTCCAACATCATCAACGAATACATCGACGAGCGTTTCCCTCACCCGCAATTGATGCCGGCCGATCCGGTCATGCGCGCGCGCACCCGCCTGTTCCTGTACAACTTCGAAAAAGAGCTGTTCGTGCACGTCTCCACCCTGGAAGACCGCAGCAGCAAGCCCGACGAAAAGAAACTGGCCACCGCTCGTCAAGCCATCCGCGACCGTCTGGCTCAGTTGGCTCCGTTGCTGTTGAAAAACAAGTACATGCTGGGTGAAGAGTTCTCCATGCTGGACGTGGCAGTCGCCCCCTTGTTGTGGCGCCTGGATCACTACGGCATCGAGCTGCCCAAGAACGCCGCACCGCTGCAAAAGTACGCCGAACGCATCTTCTCGCGTCCTGCGTACATCGAGGCGCTGACGCCCTCTGAAAAAGTGATGCGTCGCTAAGCGGAGGGCTGTGTACGATGGGTGAAACTTCCACCAAACCGTATCTGTTGCGCGCCTTGCACGAATGGTGCACGGACAACGGCTATACGCCGTACATCACCGTACAAGTCGACGAGCACACCCGGGTGCCCATGGCACACGTCCGCGATGGCCAGATCACGCTCAACGTGGGCACGCTGGCTACCAACAAGCTGGTATTGGGCAACGAATTCATCGAATTCCAAGCCCGCTTCAGCGGCGTCGCGGAAAACGTCTGGGTACCAGTGGCTGCCGTCAGTGCGATCTACGCGCGTGAAACAGGTGCCGGCATGGGCTTCGAAGTCCAGCCCTACGAGGCTCCCAGTGCAGATGATGCCGCCGTACCCGCCGATGCCGCAGACGTCGAACCGGGCGAGCTCGCCCCGGCTGCCGATGACAGCAATGGCGACGGCGATGATGACGAACCCAAACGCCCCCGGCTGACCATCGTCAAGTAGGGCGGCAAGACCGTTCGTCATCGGTAAATGCCTCAGATTTGCCGAAGGAACTCCAGGACGGGCACATGCCCGCCCTGAGTTTCCTATACAATGCAAACCCTTCGCCCCCATGCCCTCCATGGCGGTGCGTCTGCCGGTGTAGCTCAGTTGGTAGAGCAGCTCACTTGTAATGAGAAGGTCGAGGGTTCGATTCCTTTCACCGGCACCACACAGTACATAACCCCGTCCACCATACTCACTGCGTCTGCGCCAGAGCAAAGATCCGTGGCACGACCAAAATCAATCGTGCCCATTGTTCGGTGGATTCGGCACCGCTGCTCCCATTGCTGATCATGCAACTCGGCTCGATGAACGTTTGCAGGCCGATCTGCCCAGAAATCGAGCCGGCAACGGATGCCGGAGATTGGCCGAAAGCGGCCATGACAGTGCATGCGACTAGCCATTTTTGTTCAACATAATGACTCTCGCTGCATAATTGCGTGACGGCCCGCTCAGCGGCACGATCAATTTATTAACATTAATTAAAATTAATTGATCGAATTAGGCCAAACGCAGTGCAGCAACATGCAAATAATAAATATTATTTTTAACAACCTCCTTTCTGTCCGAATTTCACAACGCTGAGGGGGCCACTGAAATCCCGGCTCGGGGTCTACAATGGGGCATCACCTGATCAACGCTGGGCCTCGTGCCCACTGCACTATGTCGACTGCGAACCCTACCTACGAAAAGGCCTACTCCGACCAGCGCTTCTGGCGCAAGGCGACACGCCATGCGTCGGCGGCAGGCAAGCAGGCCCTGGAAAAAGCGCTTTGGCTGTATTACGCCGTCAAGAGCCCCGACACGCCCAAGTGGGCACGCCGCGTCATTTATGGCGCGCTGGGTTATTTCGTGCTGCCGCTGGACGCCATTCCGGACTTGGCGCCTCTGGTGGGTTACACCGATGACCTGAGCGTCATGACGGCGGCGCTCGCGACCGTGGCGTTCTACATCAACGACGACGTCAAACAACAGGCCAGCGTCAAGCTGCAAAACTGGTTTGGCACAGCAGACACGACCGACGCTCCCAACGCTCGTTAATGACTTCGCGCGCCGCCATCACGACGGCCCCCCAGGACAACCCGCCATGGCAAGCCCACTGGCTGGCCGAGACCATACGCCTGCGCGAAGAACACTGGGGCCCGCTCGAAGACGCCGACGCCGTACGCCAGGCGCGTAATGGACCGGGTGCCCTCGAAGACCGGATTTTGGTGCGAGCCCAATGGCTCGGCCGGCGCGAAGGACTGGACCAGTTGATAGGGCGCTGGCGCCAAGGCGCGATCATCAGCTTGCTGCTATTGCTGTTGATTGCCGTCGTGGCGGGGATAGGCTCGGCCGCGGGCGCACTGGGCGACGGGACACGTCCGGTAAACGTGCTGTGGGCGGTCGGCGCGCTGCTCGGCCTGCATGCGTTGACGTTTTTGCTGTGGCTGCTTTCGTTCCTGCTGCGCCCCGCTCACACGACGGGACTGGGGCGCATATGGCTATGGGCCACCCGCAAATTCGCGCGCGGTCCGGATGCCGCGCTCGTGCCCCAGGCCTTGATGAATCTGCAGGCGCGGGCGGGCGCCCTGCGCGGGTTGTTCGGCACCATCAGCCACACACTCTGGCTGGCGGGCTTGGCAGCGGCATTGATTACCTTGTTGATCATGCTCTCCACCGCCAGCTATCGTTTTGTCTGGGCAACGACGCTATTGCAACCGGACACCTTCGTTTTCCTGACGCGCGCGCTCGGCTGGTTACCGGCACAACTGGGGTTTGCCGTCCCGGCCGACGATATCGTGCGAGCCAGCGACAACAGTCAGGTCCTGCCTGCGACGGCGCAGGCGCAATGGTCCGTCTGGCTCATCGGCGTGATCGTGGTGTATGGCGTATTGCCCCGATTGATCGCTTGGCTGCTCTGCCTGATGCAGACGATCCGCGCTCAACGACGCATACACATCGATCCCGCATTGCCGGGCTACGCCACGCTGCGCGACCGGTTGTTGCCGGCAGTACAGTCCAGCGGCATCGATCGTCCCGTGGATCCCCTACATCAACCGCAGATCGGCGCCGGGCGCACCATCGAATCCGGCGCGCTGGAGGCATTGGGCACCCACCCCCTGCTGGTCAGCCTGGAGCTGCCCTCCGATATCCCCTGGCCACCGGGCGATCTCCCCGCCGGCATATACAACGCGGGCAACCTGGACTCGCGCGAACAACGCAATCGCTTGCAAGACGCGCTGGCGCAAAGCCACACTCCGCGTCTGCTGATCGCCTGCGACGCGCGGCAAACCCCTGATCGCGGCACGCTGGGCTTGATCGCATCATTGACCGATAAAGCCGCTCAAACGCGCGTCTGGTTATACACAAACGACGAGCCGTCGTCGACATCGCATCGCACGCAAACGTGGCGCGAACGTCTCACGGAAGCAGGCATGGCACCGGCGGCCATTGTGCAGAATTCCGATCAACCGCTACGCTGGCTGGAGACTGGCGATGACTGATCCGATGCTGAAAATCGCGGTCGTCGGACACACCAATACCGGCAAGACCTCCTTGCTGCGTACGCTCACGCGCAACAGTGACTTCGGCGACGTGGCCGACGGTCCAGGCACCACGCGCCATGTCGAAGGCGCGCGTCTGCAATTGGACGGCAAACCTGCCCTGGAATGGTTTGACACGCCAGGCATGGAAGACAGCATCGCCTTGCTCGAATATCTGGAAAGACTGGACGACCCGGATAGTCGCCGCGATGGGCCTGCGCGTATCCGCCGTTTTCTGGATTCCCCCGAAGCGCATCGACGCTACGAACAAGAAGCTCGCGTACTGACCAAGATGCTGGACTGCGACGCGGCCTTGTACGTGATCGACGCGCGCGATCCCGTGCTGAGCAAGCATCGAGACGAATTGGCCTTGCTCGCGGCGTGCGGCCGGCCCTTGTTGCCGGTGCTGAATTTCGTCAACGCACCTGCGCACCGCGCCGATGAATGGCGAGACGCCATGGCGCGTCTGGGTTTGCATGCGGCACTGGAGTTCGACACGATCGCACCGCCCCTGGACGGCGAGCGGCAGTTGTATGGCAAATTGGCCGTCTTGCTGGACCGCCATGCCGCCACGCTGCATCTTCTCTCCGATGCACTGGCGCGCCAGCGTGACGAACGCCGCCAGGCGGCGTGGCAATTGGCGGCAGACCTGCTGATAGACGTGGCCGCGCTACGGATGGCCAGCCCGGCCGATGACGAGGCGCTACGCACGCACGCTGCGACGTTGCGCGAACATGTCCGCCGCCGCGAACAGGCCTGTGTCGATGCCTTGCTCGCGCTTTACAACTTTCATCGCCACGACTACGCCGACGATGATCTGCCGTTGACGGATGCACGTTGGGGCATGGATTTGTTTCATCCACAGGCGTTGAAAGACATGGGGATTCAATTGGGCACAGGCATGGCCGCTGGCGCCATGGCGGGCGCCGCCGTCGATATGCTCAGCGCGGGCCTGAGCCTGGGTACCGGCATGCTGATTGGCGCCGCCGCAGGAGGCCTCTGGCAGGGCGTCGAACGCTTTGGCGGGCGGCTGATGGGCAAACTGCGCGGCTATCGTGAAATCACCGTCGACGATGCGGTACTGCGTTTATTGGCATTGCGACAACGTCAATTGATTCGCGCCTTGGAACGTCGCGGCCACGCCGCGCGCGACCCGGTACACCTGGATCGGCCCGCCGACCAGACGTGGCGTTCGGGTCGCCTGCCCGATATCTTGAAAGAAGCCCGCAGCCGGCCCGAGTGGTCCGCACTAAACAAGGGCCACGACGACGACGAGCGCCGCAAACGCGCCGTCGCCGACCTGTCTCGCGTGTTGGCCACGCAGGACAGCGCATCCTGAGCCAGACGGTATCGGCGCTTTCCGCCGCACGGCCAAGACACCCTCGGCCGGTGATCCACACCGTCACACCCGGGTTTTTCACTACCCGCAACCGAGTACTAACCCCAAGCCAAAACAGTTGACGCTTAAATCACTGCCTCTATAAGATTCGACGTACCTTGGCAGCACTTATCCCACGCCGAGCAACCGAATCACCCGAGGTCAGGTCTATCGTGAATTCGAAGTCCTATGCAGTGATCAACGCCGCCGCTGCGCGCCTTCATGCGCACGTCGTCGTGCGTCGCCTCATACGAGACCTCGCATCGTTGTAAGCAATACGCCGAGCCCCCGGCCTGTACATACCATTGGGGCGGGGGCCCTGTTACTTCTGTCGCGCAATCCGCGCATTACACGGAGCACAAAGGGCTATGCGTATCACTCCTCTCATCAAGCGTTCGGCGTTGGCGCTAGCCATTTGCGCCGCGACAGTCGCGGGCACCGCGCACGCCAAGACCCTGCATTGGGCCTACCAAGGCGATGCCACCTCCATGGATCCCATGGCGTTGAATGAAACCTTCACACTGGGCTTTCAAGGCAACATCTACGAAACGCTCGCCGGTTACGACGGCGAGATGAAGCTGGTCCCGCTATTGGCAGAGAGCTGGGAAAACACCGAACCGACGAAATGGGTGTTCAAGCTGCGCAAAGGCGTCAAATTTCATGACGGCTCCCCCTTTACCGCAGACGATGTGATTTTCTCGTGGAAACGCAGCATGACGCCGGGCTCGGACATGAAGGGCTATGGCGCCAAAGCTTCCGAGGTCAAGAAAATCGATGACCACACCATCGAGGTCATCACGCCCACGCCGAACCCGATTTTGCCGCGGGAATGGACCTTTCTCTACATCATGAGCAAATCATGGTCGGAGAAAAACAAGACCACCGAGGCCACAAACGTCAAAGGCGACAATCAGGGCAACTATGCCAACCTGCATGCCAATGGCACGGGACCATTTGTCCTGGTAGAGCGCCAGCCCGATGTAAAAACCACGCTTAAACGCTTTGACGGCTATTGGAATAAAGACATCAAGACCAATATCGACGAAGTCGTGTTCCAACCGATCACTCAAGAAGCCACACGGGTCGCGGCATTGATATCGGGCGAGATGGACATCGTGCAACCCGTGCCGGTACAGGATTGGAAACGCCTGGAAGACGCCCCCGGCGTGAAGCCCCTGACCGAACCCGAGGCCCGTACCGTGTTCATCGGGATGGATCAACACCGCGACGAACTGCTGTACTCGAACATCAAGGGGAAAAACCCCTTCAAGGACGCCCGCGTGCGCGAGGCGGTTGTGCTGGCAGTAGACATCAACGCCATCAACCAGAAGATCATGCGCGGCGCCGCCAAACCCTTGGGCTCGTTAGTCGCGACCTCGGTCAACGGCTACGATGCCTCCTACGGCGAACCCTACAAACCCGATCCCGCCCGCGCCAAGAAACTGCTGGCCGATGCCGGCTATCCCGATGGCTTTACCGTCACGCTGGACTGCCCCAACGATCGCTACGTCAACGACGAGAAAATCTGCCAGGCTGTCGCCGGCATGCTGGCGCGCATCGGCATCAAGATCAATCTGCTTGCGCAAACCAAGTCCAAGTATTTCGGCAAGATCCTGCTGCAGGCCGGCAACGACACCAGCATGTATATGCTCGGCTGGACACCAAGCTCGACCGATGCCCACAACGTGCTGTTGAACCTGGCATCGTGCCGAGACAGCAAGACAGCGGCGGGGCAATTCAATCTGGGGGGTTATTGCAATCCGAAAGTCGACGAGCTTACCAACAAGATCGGTGTAGAAACCGATCAGGCCAAGCGCAACGCCATGATCAAAGAAGCCTTTGAGATCGTGCGCAAAGACTACGGCTACCTGCCTTTACATCAGCAACCCATGTCATGGGGCATCAAAGACTCGCTCCAGGTCGTACAGCGCGCCGACGACGTATTGGATCTACGCAACGTCGTCATGCCTTGACGAACCGCTGCGCGAGGATGAGCAGACTTGCAGGATAAGACTCGCTGGTCATCTCGCATCGTCGCGCAGCGCGGGACACGCTGAATTCATGTCTCGCGCGGCAGGCTCGGTCCCTGCTGCGCGATACGCCGCACACGAAAACACGATACGCACGATCCGTCACATCGCGCGTATCTGATTTTCCCCTCACGGAATCCGCTCATGCTGGCTTTTATCGGGCGACGCCTGCTGCAATCGGTCCTGGTCATGCTGACCGTCGCGCTCATTGCATTTGCCATGTTCCGCTATGTTGGCGACCCAATCGTCAGCATGGTAGGGCAAGACACCACCGAGGCTCAACGCGCCGAGCTGCGCGAGAGTTTAGGACTCAACGATCCGTTCGTCGTACAGTATGCGCGCTTTGTGAGCAATGCTGTGCAGGGAAATTTCGGCATCTCGTATCGGCAGCGCCAGCCTGTCAGCGACCTCATCGAGCAGCGACTGCCTGCCACATTGGAACTGTCTTTTGTCTCTGCGTTGATGGCCTTGGCCTTTGGCATTCCCATGGGCATCTACACCGCGCTGCGTCGCCACGGCGTACTGTCCCGGGCTTTCATGGCCTTATCGCTAGCGGGCATTTCCTTGCCGACCTTTCTGATCGGCATTTTGCTCATTCTGGTATTCAGTGTGCAGTTGCGTTGGCTGCCCAGCTTCGGCCGCGGCGAGGTCATCGCGATCGGCGGCTGGACGACGGGTCTGCTCACGCCGTCGGGTCTGGCTGCACTGATCCTGCCGGCGATCACGCTGGCATTGTTCCAAATGACGCTGATCATGCGTCTGGTGCGCGCCGAGATGCTGGAGATCCTGCGTGCGGACTTCATCAAATTCGCCCGCGCGCGCGGCCTGCCGCAGCGCTTGATCAATTTCCGCCATGCATTAAAAAACACGCTGGTTCCCGTCATCACCATCACGGGCCTGCAGCTGGGCTCAATCATTGCCTTTGCCATCATTACGGAAACCGTCTTCCAGTGGCCCGGCATGGGGCTGCTGTTCATTCAGGCCATCAGCACGGTCGATATTCCGGTGATGGCAGCCTACTTGGTATTGACTGCGTTCTTTTTTGTGCTGATCAATCTCATTGTCGACATTCTGTATGTCGTCGTCGACCCGCGCCTGCGCGTGCAAAGCAAGTGAAGGAGCACTCATGATTGCCCGCCTGGCCCCATTGTTTGCACGCGCGGCCGACAGCGACCTTTGGTATAGCTTCAAACGTACACCCAGCGCCGTCATTTCTGCCGTCATCACACTGATCATCGTGATCGGTGCGCTATGCGCACCTTTCATCGCGCCACACAATCCTTTCGATCTGGCATCGTTGAATATCATGGATGCCAACACGCCGCCCGCGTGGAATCCTGACGGCACGACCGACTTTCTACTGGGTACCGATGATCAGGGCCGCGATATTTTGTCAGCGATCCTGTATGGCTCTCGCGTATCCCTGTTTGTCGGTTTTGCGTCCGTGCTGTTTTCCATGGTGCTGGGCGTCTCGCTGGGCTTGATCAGCGGTTACGTGGGCGGCCGTGTCGATAGCATCATCATGCGTATCGCCGACGTACAACTCTCGTTTCCCGCGATTTTGATTGCGCTATTGATCGACGGCGTGGCACGCGGCCTGTTGCCGCGCGACATGCATGATCAATTGGCGTTGTATGTGTTGATCTTTGCCATCGGCATCTCGGGCTGGGTGCAATACGCACGCACGGTGCGCGGCTCGACCATGGTCGAGCGCAACAAGGAATACGTGCAGGCTGCCAAACTGATAGGCATCGGTCCGTTGACGATTTTGCGCCGGCATATCTTGCCCAATGTCATGGGCCCGGTGCTGGTCATCGCGACCATCCACCTGGCCATTGCCATCATTACCGAGGCCACGCTGTCATTCCTGGGCGTGGGCGTTCCACCCACCGCACCATCGCTGGGCACGTTGATTCGCATCGGCAACAGTTATCTGTTTTCCGGGATGTGGTGGATATCGATTTTCCCGGGCATTGCCCTCGTCGCATTAGTGTTGTCGGTCAATTTGCTGGGCGATTGGCTACGCGACGCACTCAATCCCAAATTGCGCTAAAGGACTGTCATGGCATTACTTGATATCGCCCGTATGCGCATAGAATTCGCCAGCCGACGCGGCACCCTGGTCGCCGTCGATGGCGTATCGCTCTCGTTGGATCGAGGCGAAATTCTCGGTGTGGTCGGGGAGTCCGGGGCGGGGAAATCCACCATCGGCAACGCCGTGATCGGCTTGTTGGAATATCCAGGGCGCCTCGCTGGTGGCGAGGTGCATCTGGATGGACAGCGCATCGATACCTTGTCCGAATCCGACAAACGCAAAGTGCGCGGGCGCCGCATCGGCATGATCTTTCAAGATCCGCTGACATCGCTGGACCCGCTGCAAACCGTAGAAAGCCAGTTGGTCGAAACCATGCTGGTGCATCTGGACTTGAGCCAGGCCCAGGCACAGCAACGTGCGGTTGATCTGCTCAGGCAAGTCGGCATTGATCAGCCAGAACTGCGCGTCAAACAATATCCGCATCAATTCTCGGGAGGAATGCGTCAACGCGTGGTGATTGCGCTGGCCCTGTGCTGCGAACCCGAGATCATCATCGCCGACGAGCCCACCACGGCGCTGGACGTATCGATTCAAGCCCAGATCCTCGATCTGCTGCGCAAGCTATGTAAAGAAAAACAGGTCGGCATGATCATCATCACGCACGACATGGGTGTGATCGCAGACATCACCGATCGTGTTGCGGTGCTCTATCGCGGCAAGCTGGTCGAACAAGGCCCCACTGCCAAAATCCTGGGCAACCCCGACCATCCCTACACACGCAGCCTGATTTCAGCCGTCCCACGCCCCGATATCAAACTGCGGCGCTTCCCCTTGGTGACCTACATCGAGGACGTCAGAACACCAGTCAAGCCAATGGACATCGCCACGCACTGGTTAGGCCAGCGCCGCGACTTTGGCGAACACGTCGATGGGCCGCTGGTCCAGGTGCAAGACATCGGCATGCGCTTTGTCCTCAAGAGTGCCTTTCTGGCGCGCAATCGGCGCACGCTGGATGCGGTCAAACAAGTGAATTTTTCGATTGCACAGGGCGAGGTGTTTGGCTTGGTCGGTGAATCGGGCTCAGGCAAGTCGACCGTCGCGCGCCTGATCAGCGGACTGTATACCCCCAGCGGCGGATCCGTGATTTTCAACGGCACCAATCTCACGACACTGAAAGACGAAAAACGCATGAACGCTTTTCGACGCCAGATCCAGATGGTGTTCCAGGATCCGTTTTCGTCTCTCAATCCACGCATGCGCGTACTCGACATCGTTGCAGAGCCAATCCGATTTCACAAATTGGCCGATAACGAAGCCCAGACCCGCAGCATTGTGTCCGACCTGCTCGATGTCGTCGGACTGGGCGCCAGTGCGGCCCCACGCTATCCGCACGAGTTTTCCGGTGGGCAACGCCAACGTATATGCATTGCGCGCGCGTTGGCGACACGGCCCCGCTTTCTGATCTGCGACGAGCCGACGTCAGCGTTGGACGTATCCATCCAGGCGCAGATCCTGAACCTGCTCAAAGACCTGCAGGAACAACTGGGCCTGACCATGCTGTTCATCAGTCACGACCTGCCCGTCATCCGCCAGATGTGCGACCGTGTCGGCGTCATGCGTCACGGAGAACTGCTAGAGGTCGCAGACACCGAAACGCTATTCAAGACCCCGCAGCACGAATATTCCCGCCATCTATTGAACCTGATGCCGCAACTACAAGCCATGTCCCGGGAATCACTGGAAATAGAAGCAACCACCGCCTAACGTGATCGCTTCCCACACTGCATTCCTGCCGGCACGCACCCGGGACGTCTTAAGAACCCAACAGAGCGCCCCTCACGCAGCAGCACTACCAACGCCCTGACGCGCCGCCGCCTCCGCTGCGGCCACCGCCGCCCCCGAAGCCTCCGCGAAATCCGCCTCCGCCTCCGAACCCGCCGCGGCCCCCTCGGCCACCGCCAAATCCACCACCAAAACCGCCGCCACCACCACCGCCACCCCGGCCGAGCCATTCCCGAAATAGGCGTTTGACCCCCAACACCCCCAACACACCGCTCAGCAACAGGCCCGCCACACCGCCCGCGGCGGCAGCCCACCACGTGCCAAAAAAGAACCATGAGGCGACTGCCGCTCCCAGTCCTGCTACCAGGGTGGATCCTGCCAGGAACAAGACGATCATTCCGATCACAAACGCCAAGTCCAGCTCCGATACACCGAACCCGCTGAACATGGACTCGTCGGGATTTGCGGACGGAGCAGGCAACGCCTCGCCATCGACCAATTTCTCGATCGCCGCGACGCCGGCCTCGATACCCCCGGCATAATCACCCGCCTGCAACCTCGGCACGATCTGTTCGCGAATAATGCGGCCCGCAATCGCATCTGGAATGGCGCCTTCCAAGCCATAGCCGACTTCGATACGCAATGTGCGGTCATTCTTGGCCATGATCAGCAGCACGCCATCGTCTGTGCCCTTGCGCCCCAGTTTCCAGGCATCGAACACACGCGTGGCATATTGCTCGATCGTGTCCGGCGCCGTCGTCGGCACAATCAACACGGCGACCTGCGCACCCTTGCGTTGCTCCAATGCGGCCAGGCGCTGCTCCAGCCCTTGGCGACGTGCCGTATCCAGCGTGCCCGTCAGATCTGTGACACGCGCCTGCAATGTCGGCACGCCGACGGGAGCATCCGCTGTCGAGCCATCGGCTGGCAAGGCCGTCGGCGCCCTCGACGGCGTCGACGCCGGGGTCTCTGGCGCGGGCGCCAGGGGAACAGCGGGGACCGTTCCCGTACCAGGCGCTGCCGGCGAAACCGGCGGAATCGTCCGTATGACAGGAGGCACAGCATCATGCTGTGCGGCCGGCGCGAGCTGCGCACTCACCGGCATGCCAATCAGCATGCCGGACAACACCAGTGTCAGCCCCCGGGGGAGCCAGGATTCACCTTTGCGCCAGACCATACGCGACAACACCCGATTTACCATCACCCGCTTACTGAGCCGGAGCAGGCGCAGTCGTTGCCGGGGCAGAAGACGGAGCCTGATTGCTGAATTGAATGTTCGGCGCCTGCGAAATGGATGCCTCGTTCTCCACGCTGAAATTGGCCTTGGGCGCATAGCCGAACACCTTGGCGGTAATCACGGCAGGGAACTGGCGCACCAGCACGTTATACGCCTGCACCGATTTCACATACCGGCCGCGCGCAACCGAAATGCGGTTTTCCGTGCCCTCGAGCTGCGTCATCAGATCGCGAAACAAGCCATCCGCCTTGAGTTGCGGATAATTTTCCGACACCGCGATCAGGCGCGACAATGCAGACGTCAACTGACCCTGTGCCTGTTGAAAACGCTCCAGCGCAGCAGGGTCGTCCAGTTGATCCGCAGAAATCTGCAAGCTGCCGACTTTACTGCGCGCCTCGGTCACCTGGGTCAGTACCTCGCGCTCGTGCGTCATATAGGCATCGACCGATTTCACCAACTGCGGCACGAGGTCCGCACGCCGTTGATATTGGTTAAGCACTTCGGACCATGAGGCACTGACCTCCTCGTCCGCCGCCTGAATGCTGTTGTAGCCGCAACCCGACAGCAAAGCGGCAATCAACGCCAACCAAGAAAGACCCAGCCAACGGGGAATGTTCATCGTATCCTCAATCCTTTCAACAGAGAGAGGAACATTACAGCAGGTTGAGCCTGCTTTGCCCAGCGCGCGATGTAACGCGCCCCCTATCTCTTGTTACGCGAAATCCCCCGGGCATGGGCTACAATACACGTCGTGTGCTTAGCCAATCAGCACACATTCGCTGGCGCTAGGCCGCCACGCCAGGCCCGACATGAGCCGGGCCTTTCCTTTATCTCCTCACTCGACCGCCTGGATTGGAGTCTCTCAACTAGAGCGACTGGCTGTTGCTGGAGTTGTTTTGACTGCCACTGTTTCTTTTGCCGACCTCGGGCTGGCCGATCCCCTTTTGCGTGCCATTGCCGAAACCGGCTACACCGCGCCCACCCCGATTCAGGCGCAAGCCATTCCTCAGGTACTAAAAGGCGGCGATTTGCTCGCTGCTGCCCAGACGGGCACCGGCAAAACCGCCGGCTTTACGCTGCCCATCCTGCATCTGCTGATGCAAAACAAACCCGCCCTGAAAGGCCCAGGGCGACCGCGCTGCCTGATTCTGACCCCGACGCGCGAACTCACCGCGCAGGTCGCCGAATCCGTGCAGACCTACGGCAAACATACGCCGTTGACCTCCATGGTGATGTTTGGCGGAGTCAACATCAATCCCCAAATCAGCGCGCTGAGAAAGCCCGTGGACATCCTGGTGGCCACGCCCGGCCGCCTGCTGGATCACTGCGGCCAGAAAACCGTGGATCTGTCCGGCGTCGAGATTCTGGTCCTGGACGAAGCCGACCGCATGCTGGACATGGGCTTTATCCGTGACATCCGCAAAGTCCTGGCACTGCTACCCAAGCAACGCCAGAACCTGCTGTTCTCGGCAACGTTCTCGGACGAGATCCGCGGCCTGGCCCGCGGCGTACTGAACAATCCCGGCGAAGTCTCCGTCACCCCGCGCAATACCGCGACCGAGTTGGTGAAGCAGACCGTGCACGTGGTCGAACAACACCACAAACGCGATCTCATCAGCCACATCATCCGCGAAAGCGGCTGGTATCAGGTTCTGGTCTTCACGCGCACCAAACACGGCGCGAACCGGCTGGCCGAAAAACTGGTGAAAGACGGCCTGAGCGCCGCCGCCATTCACGGCAACAAGAGCCAGGCGGCACGCACGCGCGCGCTGGCCGGCTTCAAAGACGGCAACGTGGCCGTCCTGGTGGCCACCGATATCGCCGCGCGCGGCCTGGATATCGATCAATTGCCGCAAGTCGTGAACTTCGAACTGCCCAACGTCCCCGAGGACTACGTGCACCGCATCGGCCGCACGGGCCGGGCAGGGGCGACAGGCGCGGCAGTCTCGCTGGTCGACCAAAGTGAAATCAAGCTGCTCAAAGGCATCGAACGCCTCATCGGCAAAACCATCGAGCGCCTGCCCGTAGAAGGCTGGACGCCGTCCGCCGGCAGCACCGCTGCAGCCTATGCGCGCCAAGAGCGCGACGAAGACTCGCGCCAGCCGCGCCGTCAGGGCGGCCAACGCCCGGGCGGCAGCCGCAGCGCCGGTACGAATAGCCCTCGCACCAACGACGCTCGCAGCGTCAATGGCGAGTCTCGTCCCGCGCGCAATAGCGGCGAGTCCCATGGCGGCAACAATGCGGAACACCGCGCAGCGCGCCCGGGGCAGTCGCCTCGCCATGGTGCGGGAGCAGGCCGCCCCGCGGGCCAAGGTCAGGCAGGCAATCCGCGCCAACCGGCCGCCGCCCGCGGCGACCGCCCAGCCGGCAACCATCGCCAAGACAGCCGACCGTCATCGCAAGGTCCCCGCAGCACCGAGGGCAACGTCCGTTCATCAGGCCGTCCCGCAGGCGCTGGTCGCCCCGCTGCAGGGGCCAATCGCTCTGCCGGTGCTCCCCGCGCGGCGTTGTTGGGCAAGTAATATCTATCCCTCGTTCCTTTCACCCGTGTCATTCTGTCTGTAAACCATCATGACGCTCTCGACCTGGCTGACCTTTTTTGTGGCCTCATGGGCTATTTCCTTCTCGCCGGGCGCGGGCGCCATCTCGGCCATGACCTCGGGCCTGAAGTATGGTTTTAAACGCGGGTACTGGAACACGGTGGGCTTGATCATCGGGATCATGGCGCAGTTCGTGATTGTTGCGGTGGGCCTGGGCGCGGTACTGGCCACGTCCGAGCTCGCATTCTCGATCGTGAAATACCTGGGGGTGGCCTATCTGGTCTATCTGGGCATACGCCAGATTCGTACCGATGCGGCGCCCGTCGCCGTCGATGCCGGCAACCCTGCCGACTTTTCGGTGCGCGATCTGGTGCTGCGCGGCGTCCTGGTCAATCTGATGAACCCCAAAGGCACGGTTTTCCTGCTGGCCGTGGTGCCCCAGTTTGTGAACCCCGCAGCGTCTCTGACGCCCCAGTACCTGGCCCTGGCCGGCACACTGGTATTCACCGACCTGGTCGCCATGGGCGTCTATACCCTGTTGGCCGCCAAGGTGCTGCGCCTGTTGCGCAGCGCCCGCCATATCCGTTGGATGAACCGCATCTTCGGCTCTCTGTTCATCTTGGCGGGCGCCTTCCTGGCCACTTTTCGTCGTCACTCGTAACAAAGCCTATGTAACAGGGCCGGTTACCGGCGTACGATCCGCGTCAGTAAAATCGCATCAACCATGAATATTTCCCAAGAAGTCGCCCGGCGACGTACCTTCGCCATCATCTCTCACCCGGACGCGGGCAAAACCACGCTGACCGAAAAGCTCCTGCTGTTCGCAGGTGCGATTCAGATCGCCGGCAGCGTCAAGGCGCGCAAGGCCTCGCGCCACGCCTCGTCGGACTGGATGGAAATCGAAAAGCAGCGCGGGATTTCGGTCGCATCGTCCGTGATGCAGATGGAATACCGCGATTGCGTCATCAACCTGCTGGACACT
The DNA here is from genome assembly GCF_054781015.1 of Bordetella muralis. NCBI lineage: Bacteria > Pseudomonadati > Pseudomonadota > Betaproteobacteria > Burkholderiales > Alcaligenaceae > Bordetella > Bordetella muralis. Next base: position 1,116,343 of record NZ_BAAGVF010000008.1, read on the forward strand.
CCCGGCCACCAAGACTTCTCCGAAGACACCTATCGGGTGCTGACGGCGGTAGACGCCGCGCTCATGGTGATCGATGCCGCAAACGGGGTAGAGCCGCAAACCATCCGGTTGCTGCAGGTATGCCGTGCCCGTAATACCCCCATCATCACGTTCATCAACAAGATGGACCGCGAAGTCCGCGAGCCCCTGGATCTGCTTTCCGAAATCGAGGGCCATCTGGGCATGGACGCCGTGCCGTTCTCCTGGCCAGTCGGCATGGGCAAGGCCTTTGGCGGGGTATTCGACATCCGCCGCGATCGCATGCGCGTCTTCCGTCCCGGCCAGGAACGCCGCTCGGACGACGACGACATCATCAATGGCCTGTCCAACCCGGAAATCGCCAAACGCTTCGGCTCGGCCTTCGAACAGGCCAACGGCGAAATCGAGCTCATCCAGGAGGCGGCTCCCGCCTTCGATCGCGACGCCTTTCTGGCCGGCAAGCAGACCCCGGTATTTTTCGGCTCGGCCATCAACAACTTCGGTGTTCAAGAGGTCCTGGACGCGCTGGTGGAACAAGCCCCCGCGCCTGGTGCACGCCAGGCACTGGAACGTCTGGTCGAGCCTCAAGAGCCCAAATTCACTGGCGTCGTGTTCAAGGTGCAGGCCAACATGGACCCCGCCCACCGTGACCGCGTGGCGTTCGTACGCGTCAGCTCGGGGCGTTTTGAGCGGGGCATGCGCCTGAAAGTCGCACGCACCAACAAGGAAATGCGCCCCAATAACGTGGTGTCGTTCCTGTCTCAGCGCCGCGAGCTGCTCGACGAGGCCTATGCCGGCGACGTCATCGGTATTCCGAACCACGGCGTATTGCAGCTGGGTGATGTGCTCACCGAGGGCGAAAGCCTGCGTTTTACGGGCTTGCCGTTCTTTGCGCCCGAACTCTTTCAAGCCGTGGAAGTCAAAGATCCTTTACGCACCAAGCAGTTGCGCGTGGGTCTGACCCAGTTGGGCGAAGAAGGCGCGATCCAAGTCTTTCGTCCCGAGGCGGCTGGCGGCACGCTGCTGCTCGGTGCAGTCGGTCAACTGCAGTTCGAGGTCGTCGCCCATCGCCTTAAGACCGAATACGGTGTCGAGGCCCGGATGTTGCCGTCGCGCTACACCATGGCTCGGTGGATCACGTCGGACAACCCACGCGCGCTGCGCAAGTTCATGGATGCCAACGCAGCGCACATCGCCTATGATGTCGTTGATGCGGCGGCTTTTTTGATTGGTTCGCCTGCGCAGCTGCGCGTGGCTGAGGACCTGTATCCGGATGTGAAATTCCACGCCATGCGTGAGCACGGCGGTCAGGTTTTTGGCAGCCATGCGTAAACTGCACAGGGCGCCGCAAAAATGAGGGTAGCAATGTCTTGGCGAGTATTATTCGCGACGCTTCTGCTGGCACTGGGCGTCGCGGCGTGGGGTGGAATCCAACTGGGTGATTGGCTGGTTTCACACGCCCCCAAAGCCTCGGCCGCACCGGGCCAGGAAGCCCTGGCGTCTCAAGAGCCGATCCTGGACGCCAACGGTCGTCCCTATGTCGCTCAGCCTCCCCAGCCTCGGGTGGACGGCAGCCTCGGCGTGCCCGACAAGCCCAACGGCCAGAGCTGGGCCGTACCGACGGTTTCCTTGTTCGAAACGGCCAAGGACCCGTCGATTCAGATTTCGCGTAACAATATCAGTATGGACGAGGCCCGCCACCTCGCAGCGGCATCCAACGTCCCGCTGCCTTCCGGCACCTCTGACGTCACCACGCTGGATCTGCAGGCCTTGCCGCCCACCACCACCACGCCTCCGCCCGCCAATCAGGACGGTTATGCGATCACCGCGGCGAACACTGCGCCAAGCGCCGCGCCTCGAGGAGCAACGCCTGCTCCTGCGGGCAACTGGCAGGAATCCCTGAAACGAGAACTGGCCCAATGCGCCAATGAGGGCTTCTTCCAACGCCCCACGTGCTCCTGGAACGCTCGCAACAAGTACTGTGGCCCGAATCGGGCCTGGGGCACCATCGCCGAGTGTCCGGCACGTCAATAGGACTCGGAGCATAGGTCACCGGCACAGGACGGCAGGTGCACCATCCGCCGGGCGACCGGGCGACTGGTATCACCTCCGCTAAAAAGGGCTGCCTCAAACGAGGTAGCCTTTTTTTATCCTTATTTTCATCGGAAGTGGAATAAAGTAGATATCAGTGACGTCTATAGCAAGCAGTCCCCTTTTCTCATACTGGATGACACGCCATGCACACTCGAATCGCTGCAACCCTGCTCGTCTCCTGCGCCACCCTGTTTTCGGTCGGCGCCCACGCTCAGGCAGTCAAGACCCAGGACGGCATGCTGGTCGACAACGCCGGCATGACGCTCTATACCTTCGACAAGGACACAAACGGCAAGAGCGCCTGCTATGACCAGTGCGCCAAGGCATGGCCGCCGGTGATGGCCGCCGCCGATGCGAAAGCGCAAGGCGACCTGAGCATCATCACCCGCGACGATGGCTCCAAACAATGGGCCTACAAAGGAAAGCCCCTGTACCTGTTCGTGAAAGACAAAAACCCGGGCGACAAGACGGGCGACAACGTCAAAGACGTCTGGCATATCGTCAAACCCTGAACGATAGGGGCCACTGACAGACTGATTGGCAATGAGGCAGCGGCGATATACACCGCTGACCTTCAAATGCATTGAGCCCGTACAGACCAGCAGGCCTGTACGGGCTCATCAACACAACGGCAATGCGGGCGTTAGCGCATCGACGCCACCTGCAACCAATCAGCCTTCGACTTCCATTTGGCTTTGCAGATAATTCTGCAGGCCGACCTTGTCGATCAACTCGATCTGGGTTTCCAGGTAGTCGATGTGTTCTTCGGTATCGTCCAGGATGGCCTGGAACAGATCGCGGGACACGTAATCACGCACTGACTCACAGTAAGCGATGGCTTCTTTCACCGTGGCTTGCGCGCCTTGCTCGACCTTCAGGTCACAGGCCAGCAACTCGGGAACGTCTTCGCCGATCAGCAGTTTGTGCAGGTCTTGCAAATTCGGCAGACCGTCCAACATCAAGATACGCTCGATCAAACGATCGGCGTGCTTCATCTCACCAATCGATTCTTCGTACTCGTGCTTGCCCAGCTTCTTCAGGCCCCAATGCCCCAAGATGCGGGCATGCAGGAAATATTGATTGATGGCCGTCAGCTCATTGGTCAGTTGCTTGTTCAGAAACTGGATGACGGTTTTATCGCCTTTCATGGTGTACTCCTTACGATCCCGGGACGCGGCGCCCGCGACCCTGCGTACGCCTTATCGCGTATGCAACGATCGCAGGCTAACACCGCCGGCAGGGTCACGGCTAGAGCCGCGCTGCATTTGATAAATGGCTTTGCAAGCGCAATCTGAAAGCGACAACACAATGAGAATGAGTATGCGTTTCGGACTATCCGCACATAGCGTGACGCCAGGCTTGCCATTGAGGCCGGCCAATACGGAAAATCTCGGGGAAAATTGCCTGCCGAATGTCGAATTATCAGCACCGTACGGGGGCAAATCGACTCAAATCTCGACAAGGCGTGATGTTGGAGAACTGCAACGCACGCGACCGCGCGCCGTCGCTACCAGGCACGATACACGCGCTGCCTGACTGCGCAACGATGCCCCGGCTCAGGCTGCTGCAACCAGCGCGATCGGGAAACTATTGGCAGCGGGCTGGGCGTCGACCATGGGTGCAGAGGCCGTGAGATCCACAGCCATCGACTTGCCCTGACACACGCTGGAACAGCGGCCACCTGGCAGATATTCTTGAGCCATCTCTGCACAGCAACCACAGCACGAGGCTACCCCCAATTCAAACTGCAAATCGGACAATGTAGTAGCGCCCGCATCGACGGCGGCGTGAACTTGGCGTTCAGTGACGGCATTACATATGCAAATGTACATGAGAATAATTATCGTGATTTATTCTCGCAAAAGCAAGCGGGTCAAATGGCGATCCGTTTCCTCCAAGTCATTGAAAAATAGGGACAAAACTATCGCCATTTCACTCTGGCAGAAAAACCGCCCTACAGACGCACAGCGCCGCAGCACCCGAACTATCTATCGTGCCGCGTGCGCCTTTCGCAGGCTGGCCGGGGCAATCCGCATGGCCTCGCGATACTTGGCCACCGTGCGGCGGGCAATCACGATGCCCTGATCGGCCAGGCGCTTTGTCAATTGGCTATCGGATAAAGGCTTGCCGCGGTCCTCGTCGGCCACCATTTGGCGGATCACGGCTTGTACCGCCGTGGCCGAGGCCACCTCGCCACCGTCAGTCGCCACGCCCGTTCCAAAGAAATGCTTCAGCTCCAAGGTCCCGAACGGCGTCAACATGTATTTTTGCGTCGTCGCCCGTGAAATGGTGGACTCGTGCAATCCCAGCTCTGCAGCAATATCCTTCAGAATCAACGGACGCATGGCAGCGGGGCCCTCACTGAAAAAAGCGGTCTGATGCGCCACGATGGCCTGCGCCACACGCAGGATGGTGTCAAAGCGCTGCTCCACATTGCGGATCATCCAACGCGCCTGCTGCAACTGGGCATGCAGCCCCGCATGGCTGGCCTCACGCTGATTGCCCAGCAATTGGGCGTACAGTGCATTGACCTGCAAACGCGGGACAGCCGCGGTGTTCAGCACCACCTGCCATCCCAGGCGGGTCTTGCGCACAATGACGTCCGGCACCGCATAATCGGCCGCGGGCACCGTCCAGGCGCGGCCCGGGCGAGGGTCCAGTTTGCGAATCAGCGTTTGCGCCGCGCGCGCCGTCGCCTCATCGCAATGCAAGGCATCGCGCAGCCGCGTCATATTGCCGGTGGCCAACAACTGCAAATGCTCGGCACATAGCCGACGTGCACAGGCCAGCACTTTCGGATCGGCGGCTTCGCGCAAATGTTGCACGTCGGGGTTGCGTAATTGCAACACTAGACATTCCGCCATATCCCTCGCACCGATCCCGGGCGGGTCGAATGACTGCAGTAACGTCAGCGCCGCCCTCAGCTCGTCCAGGTCCGTCTCGGCCTCAAGGGGCATCCACGTGAGAATCTCCTCCAGCGAAGACCCTAGATAACCGTTCTCATCCAGCTCATCAATCAGCAACGCGACCAATACTGCATCACGGGTTCCCGCGCGGGTCAGGCCCAACTGTGAAAGTAAGTGCTCACGTAACGTATCGACGCATGCGCGATCCGGGCCGTCGGAACGGTCATCGGGATAGACGCCCCCCGAGCCGGGCATTTCCTCTGTGCGGGGCTCCGTATCGCGTAATGACTCGTCGTCCATCGACGTTTCGCGTTCGGCCGGCGCGTCTGGCTCGGCCTCCGCCTGTTCTTCGCTGCGCTCCAGCATCGGGTTCTCAGCCAGCGCCTGCGAGATTTCGGCCTGCAAGTCCAGCGTCGAAAGCTGCAACAATCGGATAGATTGCTGCAGTTGAGGGGTCAACGTCAAATGTTGACCAGTACGAAGTTCTAATGCGGGCCGAGTCATAGGTACAATATTTTGCATGATGAATGCCGCCTCGCCCGAACGCGTACGCCAAGATCGCCGACTGATCGGCCAAACGCTGCTGAAATTAGCGCTGCCTCGACTCATAGTCCGGGGGGTGGTGCTGGTCATCGCCGCCATCATATGGCTATTAGTCGCCTCGTGGTTGCTGGATTTCGGCCGCAGCCTGAGCTTTGAAGGCCTGCAGGCTTTTGGCCAGCAGGCGATCGACCTCCTGACGCGCGTCAACCCCTATCTATGGTGGGGTGTCGTGGTCATCTGGTCGCTGATTGTATTTTTCGCAGTACGCGCCTGGGTGACCTCAGACATTGACGCCGCGCGTGCCAAACCGGTCGCCCCGAGAGATCTGTCCGCCTTGACTTCGCAGCTCTGCGACGAAGTCACCAATGTTCTGCGCTGGGTCTGGGGCAATCGCGAAGAGCCGTTTACGCTCGGCGACTTGCGCCAGGCGCATATCGAGTTGCGCCATGGCCGCATCGATAAAATCGACTTGGTCCGAGAGCAAGGCAACATTCTTGATGGCCAGACGGCTGCCGCGACACGCTCCCAACCCGCTCGCAGCACACCTGCGGCGGCTCCGGCTCCGGCCCCCGCCCAGGCCGCCATCCTGACGACGCCAGCCGCCGCTACCGAGACACGCCCAACCTCAGGGCGCATCGAGCCCAACCTGTAGCAGGCAGCGCCACTCCGGTCTTTGAAAAAATCGCCTCTCGAGGCGATTTTTTTTCGACTTGGCATCCAAAATGTACCTCCCGGGCAGATCCGCCCGCCTGCTGCTTTGTTTCCGACCAATCCGCAAGGCTTATTGCCGTGAGGCGGACAGCATGCGGCGAGCGCCGTGTGATGCTTTTTACGCTCGTCCCGCCCGTGTCCGTTGCATCTTGGCCAAAAATGTGTTTGACTATCGTCTTATGGCCGATATCCGAATCCCCCTCGCGATTGCCTCCGGACGCTTCAGCGCACCGGGTGCCGGCCTGCGCGCTCGTATTTCCCTCATCGCGCTATCGCTACACCTACCGATCGGTTGCCGGGCCTCGCGCCTGTGGTAGCTCGGCAGCCTCGTACGCCACAAGTTTCTCTGTTCACTTATTGATTCCAGTCGGCCCATCCACGGTCCACTGACGGTCCAGGCCTAGAACCCTGACCAGCCGAACAGAGCATGCCGGTAACAAAACCCGGAAATACTTATCCCGCCACCCCCGGGACTACTGATCAAGGTGTAATGATGCTTGCCAACCCCGCTACCAAATACGTACCGTTTGCCCCGTTCGCGCGTGACTTTTCCGAACGCACCTGGCCCAGCCGCCGCATCACGCAGCCGCCCATCTGGATGAGCACCGACTTGCGCGACGGCAACCAGGCGCTGATCGAACCGATGAGCATCGAACGCAAGCTGCGTTTCTTTGAACAGCTGGTCAAGATCGGCTTCAAGGAAATCGAAGTCGGTTTTCCGTCCGCCTCGCAAACGGATTTCGATTTCGTACGCAAGCTGATCGACGAGAAACGCATTCCCGATGACGTCACCATCATCGTTCTGACCCAATCACGCGAAGACCTGATCAGCCGCACGGTCGAATCGGCAGCCGGCGCCAAGCAAGCGATGGTGCACCTGTACAACGCGTGCGCACCGGCGTTTCGCAAGATCGTCTTCAACATGAGCAAAGACGAGATCAAGCAAATCGCCGTCACCGGTACGCAGTTGATCAAGCAACACATGGCCAAGTATCCGGAGACGCAATGGCGCTACGAATACTCGCCCGAAGTCTTCAGCACCACCGAACCTGAATTCGCGCTCGAAGTCTCCAATGCCGTCGCCGAAACCTGGGGCGCCACGCCGCAGAAAAAAATGGTGCTGAATCTGCCCGCAACGATCGAGGCGACCACGCCGAATCTGTATGCCGATCAGATCGAGTGGATGCATAAGAACCTCGCTCGCCGTGACAGCATCATCATCAGCGTACATCCGCATAATGACCGCGGCACTGCTGTCGCTGCCGCCGAGTTTGCCGTGATGGCCGGCGCCGATCGTATCGAGGGCTGCCTGTTCGGCAGCGGTGAACGTACGGGTAACGTCGACCTGGTCACGCTCGCGCTGAACCTCTACACCCAAGGCGTGCACCCGGGCCTGGACTTTTCCGATATCGACGAAGTGCGCCGTTGTGCCGAGTACTGCAATCAGTTGCCCGTGCATCCGCGCCATCCTTATGCGGGCGATTTGGTGTTCACGGCCTTTTCCGGCTCGCATCAGGACGCCATCAAAAAGGGCTTTGCTCAACAGCAGGCCGATGCCGTTTGGGAAGTCCCCTATTTGCCTATCGACCCGGCCGACCTCGGCCGCAGCTACGACGCCGTCATCCGCGTCAACAGCCAATCGGGCAAGGGCGGTGTCTCGTACCTGCTCGAACAAGAACATGGCCTGGTCTTGCCGCGCCGCCTGCAAATCGAATTCAGCCGCGCCATTCAACGGGTCACCGACGAAACCGGCCGCGAAGTCACAGCGGATGACGTTCACACGATCTTCAGCAGCGAATACCTGGAACAACATACGCCCTGGAAGCTGGTGCGCCACCGCATCGAGGGCGATCCGTCTGCCGGTGAAGGCAAGCAATTCAACATCCAGGTCGAGCTGGACTACAACGGTGAACGCCGCGTCGTCACGGGCTCGGGCGATGGCGCCATCTCGGCCTTTGTGAACGCGTTGGATATTCCCGTGCGCATCATGGATTACCACGAGCACGCCATCGGCACGGGCACAGATACCCGCGCGGCCAGCTATGTTGAGCTGCGCGTCGGAGACTCCGCAACCGGCTTTGGCGTCGGCATCGACCGCGATATCGTCACCGCCTCGTTCCGCGCCGTGCTCGGCGCCGTCAACCGTCATTTGTCGCGCGTTACTGCCGAACAAGCTGAAAGCGAGACGGCCCAGGCTGCGTGATCCGCAGTCCTGGGTAACCATGAAAAGCCCGTCTACTTGAACTGCCCACAAGGAAGTTGAAGTCCAAAAGCCGGGCTGAATTGAAAAGGCCTGAGTCCGATTCTGCATCGGACTCAGGCCTTTTAGCTTGTGTTCTATGAGGCAACCATGGAGTCGCGGCGCATGCAGTCATGCCGTCGGTCCATACTATGGCGCTGATCAATCCACGTCATCGGGACGCAGCACATTCAAAAGCCACCGGGCGAGGGCGAGCGTACGCCTGTCGTCGCCACTGCGCCCCACCACCTGCAATCCCACAGGCAGGCCCTGAGGACCGGTGTAGAACGGCAGATGCACGCAAGGTGCACCGAACAGTGTCCACACGCGGCAGAACAAAGGATCGCCCGTACCCTGGTCAAAAAAAGGAGCCTCGCCGCTGGCGCTGGGCGCCAAGATAACGTCGTACTGCTCAAACCAATCCAGCGCACGCTGGCGGCCTTCTTCGACGCGGACCAGATTCGCGCGATGCTCCTCTGCAGTGATCTGGGATCCAGCATCCAGCAAAGCCTGTAGCGAGCTGCTCAGACTCGCTCGATGACGCGTGCGCTCGAAAGCCAACGACTGCGCCATCTCAAAGCCCATGATATCGGCGTGCACCTGCACCAGGGAACACAGTATCGGTGGCAGCTCCACCTCATCGATCTGCGCACCCGCACGCGACAGCACGCTCGCAGCCTGTGCATAGGCATCGCGCGTGGCATGATCCGTATGCCGCCATTGCGAGGTGCGATACATGCCAATACGAGGCTTGGCATCGTAGTCGAGTTCGCGCAGCTCGGGATCACGCATCAGCACAGAGGCTAACAATGCAACATCGTCAACCGAGCGTGCGAAGCCGCCAATGGTGTCCAATGAATCGGCGGTTGTCTTTAAACCGGCGCGTTGAATGCGGCCAAAGGAAGGTTTGTATCCGACAACGCCACAATAGGCGGCAGGACGAATGATCGAACCGGCGGTCTGAGTGCCCAGCGCCAGTGGCACCATATGATCGGCCACTGCAGCCGCAGAGCCGCTGGATGAACCGCCTGGACTGTAAGCCGGATTGTGTGGATTACGTGTGGGGCCCGCTTGAAAGGTTGCGAACTCCGTCGTTACGGTTTTGCCCGCTACCACGGCTCCCGCCTCGCGGCACAACGCGACCGCTGCCGCGTCCATAGACGGCTGATGATCGTCATAGATGGGCGAGCCATAGCGCGTGGGCAAATCGCTGGTCGCGAAGATGTCTTTCACACCGATCGGCAAACCATGCAAAACCCCTTGCGTGCTCGACCGGTCCAACTCGCGGGCACGCGTCAGCGCGAGCTCCTTGTCCAAGGCAGCCCATGCACGCACCACGCCCTCACGCTGTTCGATGCGCGCAAAACACGCCCGTAGCAATTGCTCGGCGCTCAATTCGCGACGTGCCAATAGCTGCGCCGCACGCGTTGCGCTCAGACGATTCAGTTCAATAGTTTTTTTCTGCTGCACACCCATACCCCTTCCCCGGGATGATCCTCAATTTTGCGTCCTACAGATGTAGCACAGGCGCACCATCTTTATTGCGTTGCGGCAACATTGGTTTTCTGTAAGTTCATACGACAAAAAAATGTCACGATCATGAACTCGTGCCGCATCGCAACACCGATTTTCATTGGCACTGCCATACAAGCACGATACCGTATCTCGTGAAATCTGGCTGTCATGTATTACCCCTAAGATGAAATCGTTTTCATTGCCGAGCCTGCCGTGACCGCAAAAACACCGCACCGACCGTCGATACTGGAGATCGCCAAGCAGGCCGGCGTATCGCCTGCGACGGTTTCGCGCGCCTTCAACCAACCCGAGCTGCTGCGCCCCGAAACGCGTGCGCATATCGCCGCTGTCGCGCAACGCATCGGATTTCGCCCCAACCGGGTGGGCCGCAGTTTGCGCGCCGGCCGCACGCGTACCATCGGTCTGTTGCTGCCTACGCTGGCCAATCCGGTATTCGCAGATTGTTTCGAAGGCGCCGAGCAATACGCACGCAAAGCGGGCTATAGCGTCATGATGGGGATCACGGGCTACGACCCGTCGGTGGAATCGGAATGTGTGCAAGCCTTGATCGATCATCAGATCGATGGCTTGATCCTGACAGTGGGAAATCCCTCGCGCAATGCGACTTTGCGCGCGTTGGATGAAGCAGGCATGCCGCACATTCTGGCCTATAACGAATCAAACTCGCACCCTTTTGTCTCGGTTGATAACAAGGCCGCCGCACATGACATGGTGTCGCGTCTGAGCGCACTGGGCCATCGGCGCATTGCCTTTGTCAGCGGCCCATTGACGGCGTCGGATCGCGCGCGACGCCGCCTGCAAGGCGCGCAGGCCTGTGCGAAAACGGCAGGCTTGCCTCCGATTGCGCACTGGGTCATGCCTGCGCACACCGAGTCCAGCGCGCCGATGCTGCGTGACATGCTGGCGCATCCAGATGCCCCCAGTGCATTGTTTTGCTCTAACGATCTGCTGGCCGTCTCCGTCATTGCCCAACTCGCTTCGCTGGGGATACGCGTACCCGATGACGTTGCTGTCTGCGGATTCGACGGTGCAAGCATTGGCGCACTCATGGTCCCGGCGCTGACCACGGTGGCACAACCGAGCCGCGAAATTGGCGCGACAGCGTGCGCCTTATTACTGGGCTGCCTGGAGGGAGACAAACCCTCATCAGTCAGGCTGCCACACCGTATTTCCGATGGCGGCACGGCTACTGCGCTCTGCATTACCAACCCGTCTGAAGAAGCAAAACGCCCTCATGAAGGGCAGCGTCGCCGCGCTGCAGCAAGCGTGGCGGCGCATTCTTTTCCCCCCTCGCCAAGGAAACGTTCGACATGAAATCCCTCGTCCATTGCGTGTTACGCGCTGCCACATTGGCGCTTTCTCTGACAGGCGCATCGGCCTACGCGCAAAACGCAATCTGCTACAACTGTCCACCCGAGTGGGCGGATTGGGGCACACAGCTCCAAGCCATCAAGAAAGCCACCGGCATCACCGTACCTGCAGACAACAAAAACTCGGGACAATCGCTAGCCTCCATCGCGGCGGAAAAAGGCAATCCCGTGGCCGATGTCGTGTACTACGGCGTCACGTTTGGTATCCAGGCTGCCCAGGACGGACTGGTGCAAAACTACAAGCCGCAACATTGGGATCAAATTCCCGCCGGCATGAAAGATCCTGATGGCAAGTGGTTCGCCATCCATTCGGGCACGTTGGGCCTGATGGTCAACGTCGACGCCCTCGATGGCAAGCCTGTTCCGCGTTCGTGGGCCGATCTGCTCAAGCCTGAGTACAAGGGCATGGTTGGTTATCTGGATCCGGCCTCGGCCTTTGTCGGCTATGTCGGCGCCGTCGCCATCAACCGCGCGCTGGGAGGCACGCCGGATAACTTCGACCCGGCCCTCAAGTGGTTCAAGGACATGAAGGCCAACCAACCCATCGTGCCTAAACAAACGGCGTATGCGCGCGTCTTGTCGGGCGAAATTCCGATCTTGATCGACTACGACTTCAATGCGTATCGGGCCAAATATAAGGACCACAGCAACGTTGAATTCGTGATCCCCGCCGAGGGCACGATCGCCGTGCCTTACGTTATGAGCCTGGTGGCCAATGCACCGCATGCCGACAATGGCAAGAAAGTGCTGGACTTTACGTTGTCGGATGCGGGCCAAGCCATCTGGGCCAACGCGTTCCTGCGTCCCGTGCGGCCGGAAGCCATGTCGGCCGAAGCACAGAAAAAATTCTTGCCTGAGGCAGAGTATGCTCGCGCCGGTACGGTGGACTACGTCAAAATGGCCGAAGGTCAGCGCGCGTTTTCGCAGCGGTACGCCAAAGAGGTGAACTGATGTTCTGCGTGCTTGTCGGCATTGTCCTGGGAGTGCACTGAAATGGGACGTCGCGGATGGATTTGGTTTGCGGCGCCTGCTGCCACGCTGTTTCTGGCATTCTGGCTGTTGCCCATGGCAGGGCTGGCGCTGGCAGGCGCAGAAAGCCGCAACGGGCAATCGGCCTACTGGACGGTGCTGACGGGCACGCAGTATTGGATCAGTTTGTTCAATACCGTCGTGCTGTCACTGGCCGCGACGTTGGCCACATTGCTGGTGGCGTTGCCGGTGGGCCGCTTTCTGGCCCGCCATCGGCATTTTGCCGGACGCCGCTTGCTGATTTCCTTGCTGATGTTTCCATTGGCCTTTCCGGGTGTAGTCGTCGGGTTCCTGATCATCTTGCTCGCGGGACGTCAGGGGATCATTGGCGCACTCACGAAATGGCTCACCGGTGATACCGTGGTGTTTGCCTATGGCATGGCCGGACTGTTTTTGGGTTATCTGTATTTTTCGCTGCCGCGTTGTGTCGGTGTGCTGACGGCGGCGGCCGAACAAATTGATCAGAGCTTGCTCGAGGCCGCACGGACATTGGGCGCGAGCCCGTGGCGTCGCTTCATGGATATTGAATTACCGGCATTGACGCCTGCCTTGATCGGCGCAGGTGCGATGAGTTTTGCGACCAGCATGGGCGCATTCGGTACGGCGTTCACATTGGCAACACAAATCGACGTGCTGCCCATCACTATCTATAACGAGTTCACCAACTACGCGAACATCCCGGTCGCCGCGGCACTGTCTATCGTGCTGGGCCTGGCCACGTGGGCAGTGCTGTATCTCGCTCATAGTCTGGCGGGAGCCCGCGCAGGTGCGGCTGCGTGATGAGGTCCATGATGCATGCTTCCAAATTTGATACGCGCTTGGGACTGACCGTCACGCTGGCGGTCGCGGCGTTCTTGATCGGCCCCGTTGTGCTGTCCGTCCTGGCGGGTCTCACCAACAATTATTTTGTCGGACTTTCCAGCGGACTGACGCTGCGATGGGTGGCCGAGGTGTGGGCACTCTACGCCGATACCATCTGGCGTTCGTTCGCAGTAGCGTTGTTAACCCTGGCGATTTGTACGCTCGTCGGTGTCCCTGCGGCGTGGGTGCTCACGCTGCATCGCGGGCGTCTGGCTCGCGCGCTGGAGGAACTGTTGACCTTGCCCGTTGCCGTCCCGGGCCTGGCCTCGGCGCTGGCCCTGATCGTATCGTGGGGCACCGTCAGCGGGCTGCGCGGCAGCGTCTGGTTCATCGTGATCGGACATGTGTTGTTCACGCTGCCATTCATGGTGCGTGCCGCGCGCGCCAGCATGCAAGGCGCTGACCTGGCAACGCTGGACGAGGCCGCCTCGACGCTGGGCGCAACACGCATACAGCGTTTTTTGCACATTGTCGTGCCCAATGCCGCGCCCGGCATCGTCACTGGCGCGTTGACCGTGCTGACGCTATCGATCGGTGAATTCAATCTGACCTGGTTGCTGCACACGCCGTTGACCAAGACTTTACCTGTCGGGCTGGCCGACAGCTATGCCTCGATGCGATTGGAGATCGCATCGGCATATACCCTGGTCTTTCTGTTGATGCTGATCCCGCTACTGGTAGGCCTGCAATGGCTGGCTGCGCGCGGCGATCGGCCCGCCCACACACCTGTTATCCGGACTTCTTCATCATGACCGACCCTGTCGCTATTACGCTCGGCGGCTGCGCCAAGACCTGGCCAGATGGAACGCGCGCCCTGCATCCCATTGATCTGCACGTGCAGGGCGGCGAAACGCTGGCATTACTGGGTCCATCAGGCTGTGGAAAAACGACGCTGCTGCGTCTGATCTGTGGCCTGGAGCAGGCCGATGCCGGCGCGTCTATTCGTTTCGGCAATGACGAGGTATCACAGCTCTCGCCAGAAGATAGAGGCGTAGGCGTAGTGTTCCAAAGCTATGCTTTGTTTCCCAACATGACGGTCGTGCAGAACGTGGCGTATGGTCTGCGCGTGCGCAATATCAACGCGAGCGAGCGCGAACGGCGCGCACGCGAACTGCTGGCGCTGGTGCGCCTGGAGGTCTATGCCGATCGGCGCATCGATCAGTTGTCCGGTGGACAGCGTCAGCGCGTGGCCCTGGCCCGTGCCCTGGCTATCGAGCCGCGTGTGCTATTGCTTGACGAGCCGCTGACGGCACTGGATGCCAAACTGCGTGAGCATCTGCGCGTGGAGTTGGCGCAGATGCTGCGTGAATTACGCATCACCACGGTCATCGTCACGCACGACCAGGACGAAGCGATGATGCTGGGTGACCGCATCGCCGTCATGTCTGCAGGGCATCTGGAACAAGTCGGCACCGCAGAAACCCTGTATCAAGAGCCGGCCAGCGATTTCGTCGCGGAGTTTCTCGGCACCTTGTGCCGCGTCCGTGCGCGGCTGCACGATGGCAGGTTGATTGCCGGTGATGATGCCGTCGCGTTTCGTCCGCATGAGGCGCAACTCGAGGCGCCTCACGACAGCGCATTGACAGGCCGTGTGCTGGCCCGCTTCTTTCTCGGCAGTTCAGTCCGCTACGAAATCGGCCTGGACGACGGTCAGCGATTTCCGGTGGTTGCCCCCGCACATAGTCAACATGCCGCAGGCGATCACGTCAGCATTGTGCTGGCGAGGTCCGCGATTGCGTTGCCTGCTGCCGGCCATATTTAACGACTCTCACCTATACACTCATCATGCTCATCGCACAGATTACTGATTTGCATATCCGCATGCCGGGCCAGAAAGCCTATCGCGTGGTCGAAACCGACCGATATCTGCCGCCTGCCATCGAAGCATTGAACCGCCTCGATCCCGCGCCCGATCTGGTCATCATCAGTGGAGATCTCACCGATTTTGGCCGGCCGCAGGAATACGCCCATCTCAAAAATATGCTGGATGCTTTGCATGCGCCGTATTTTTTGATGCCCGGTAATCACGATGCGCGCGAAGCATTATTGGCGGCCTTTCCCTCGCACGCCTATCTGCAGGGTGCAAACGGCTTTGTTCAATACGCGGTCGAGGATCACCCTCTGCGCCTGTTGATGCTGGACACGGTCGTGCCGATGCAAAGCCACGGCACATTGTGCTCGCAGCGGCTGGATTGGCTGCGTGAACGCCTCGCGGAACAACCGGGCCGGCCCACCGCGATTGCCATGCATCACCCGCCGTTCATTACCGGCATTGCTCACATGGATGCAATTGGCCTGCTCTCGGGTGCGCCCGAGCTGGAACAGATCGTCGCCGCGCATCCCAATGTGGAACGCATTCTGTGCGGCCATCTGCACCGCACCATTTTTCAGCGTTTTGGCGGCACTATTGCCTCGACTTGCCCGAGTCCGGCGCATCAAGTCGCACTGGATTTACGGCCGGATGGCCCCTCTGCTTTTGTCATGGAGCCACCGGGTTTTCACTTACATGAATGGCGTAACGGCGTCCTGGTCACGCACCATGCCTACATCGGCGACTATCCCGGCCCCTATCCGTTTCACGAAGAGGGCGGCGTCCTGATCGATGAGTAATTGGTGCTGCAGGCGTGGCCCTGACACGGCCACGTCATGTTTGCACCGCAGAATGAAAAGGATTTCATTTACCCCCAGAATAGGAGGTTCGCGCCCCCAGGGGTTCACACCGCCGCACGCATATCCGATTCCACCCAACGATCATTATGTCCACGCTCATCCTGGAAGACCTGACCAAACAGTACGGCGATGCGGCTGCCATCCAGGGCGTCAGCTTCACTGCGCCTGCGGGGAGTTTTACGGTGCTGCTGGGACCATCAGGCTGCGGCAAATCGACGACGCTGCGCATGATCGCAGGACTCGACACGCCGACGTCGGGCCACATTCGTATCGGGGATCGCGATGTCACGCATCTGCCGCCGTCCCAACGGCGCATCTCGATGGTGTTCCAGTCGTATGCGTTGTTTCCTCACCTATCGGTGCGCGAGAATATTTTGTTTGGCCTGAAGGTTCGCAAAGAACCGTCTGCCGACTATCCTCGCCGGCTCAAGCGCGTGGCGGATTTGCTGGGCTTGACGGCCCTGCTGGATCGCAAGCCCTCGCAGTTGTCAGGCGGGCAACAACAACGGGTGGCATTAGGGCGTGCAGTCATTTCAGAGGCACCGGTATGCCTGATGGACGAACCGCTTTCGAATCTGGATGCACAGTTGCGCCATGAGATGCGGCGCGAGATCCGCGCCTTGCAACAGTCGCTCGGGATCACCATGGTGTATGTCACGCACGATCAGACCGAGGCCATGAGCATGGCCGATCAGGTCGTGTTGCTGCGTGATGGACGCATCGAGCAACGCGACACGCCTGATGGCTTGTATGCACGGCCTGCCACTGAGTTTGCGGCGCGTTTTATCGGCACACCGCCGATGAACCTCATGGACTTGTCTACACAAGGCAACGGCCTCGGCATCGCCGGCACAGAAAGCCTGCCGGCCATCGCAGCCCCTGTTCAAGCAAAGCGTCTAGGCGTTCGGCCGGAACATATTCGGATTGACGGCGATGGCCGTCCTGCTGTCGTGGAAAGCGTCGAATATTTTGGCGCAGATTCCATTGTGGTGTGCCGGATCGGTACTTGTAGCGGCATTGCCGTACGTGCGCCAGGCCATTTACGGGCTGCGGCTGGCGATGCGGTGAAGCTGACGTGGCAACCCGAGCACCAGCATTTTTTCGCCGCCGATGCGGCCGCTATTACCCCCTCTGGGCGCTCAGGCGCCGACTCTCCATCCCTTTAGGAAAGCCATCATGCGACGCACCGCTCTCAAAGCCATTGCAGCCGGTCTGGCTGGCGCCGTTCTGTCACTGCCTATTTACGCGCAGGCCAAACCTGTCGAAGTCGAGTTCTATTACCCCGTTGCCGTCGGCGGTCCGATCACCAAAATCGTCGACGACATGGTGGCCGCATTCGAAAAAGAAAATCCCGACATCGACATCAAGCCTATCTACGCGGGCTCGTATCAAGACTCGATCGCCAAGGCATTGACGGCGCTCAAGGGCGGCACGCCCCCGCAACTGGCGGTGCTGTTATCGACCGACATGTTTACGCTGATCGATGAAGACGCCATTGTCCCTATCGACGGCCTGGCGAAATCCGATGCCGACAAAAAATGGCTGGGCAGTTTTTATGATGCGTTCATGCAGAACAGCCGCACCGGCGGTCATGTGTGGGGCGTACCGTTTCAGCGCTCGACCATCGTGATGTACTACAACAAGGATCTGTTCAAAGAAGCCGGCCTGGATCCTGAACGCGCGCCCGCGACCTGGGACGAGTTGGTTGAATACAGCAAGAAGCTGACCAAGAAAGACGCCTCCGGCAACGTCACGCAGTGGGGCCTGGAAATCCCGTCGGGGGGTGCCTTTGCATATTGGCTGTTCCAGGCATTGACCACGCCCAACGATGCCATATTGATGAACGAAGCAGGCAACGAAGTCTATCTGAACAAACCCGGCGCCATCGAAGCCGCCACGTTCTGGAATGATTTGTCGGCCAAGCACGGCGTCATGCCGCGTGGGACGATCGATTGGGGCACTACGCCCAAGGATTTCCTGGAAAAGAAGGCCGCCATTGTCTGGACCACCACCGGCAATCTGACCAACATCCGCAAGAATGCCAGCTTTCCGTTCGGTGTCGCCATGATGCCCAAGGCCAAACGCGGCGGCAGCCCGACGGGCGGCGGCAATTTCTATGTGTTCAAGAGCGGCACGCCGGAGCAACAGGCCGCGGCGCTGAAATTCGCGCAATGGGCCACGACGCCCGAACGCGCTGCGGACTGGAGTATTGCAACGGGCTACGTTGCCGTCACGCCTGCGGCCTGGTCCACCGACAAGATGAAAAAATACGCCGAGGAAGTCCCAGCCGCGACGGTCGCGCGTGACCAGTTGGATGTCAGCGTGGCGGAGTTCTCCACGCACGACAATCAGCGCGTGACCAAGACCCTGAACGATGCGCTGCAAGCCATGCTGACGGGCTCCAAGACCCCTGAGCAAGCACTTGGCGACGCGCAACGCGAAGCCGACCGCGTGCTGCGCAGCTATCGGTAAAGGCACCGTGCGATGAACAAGTCCATGCAAGCGGTCTACGGTTGGCTGCTGTTGCTGCCGGCGATCGTATTGCTGGCCGCGTTCACGCACTATCCTGCGCTGGCTACGTTGTGGCACAGCTTTTTCTCGACCCCGCGAGGCAGCCGTCCTGCGCGCTTCGTGGGGCTCGAGAACTACACGCTGATGCGCGATGATCCGGTGTTCTGGCAATCGCTATGGAACAACTTGTGGTTTGCCCTGGGTACGATTCCCACATCGATCGCGATCGCGCTCATCATGGCCTTGTGGGTCAATCGCAATTTGGCAGGGCGCGGCTTTCTGCGCATGGCGTATTTCACGCCCACGGTCCTGCCGATGGTGGCCGTGGCCAATATCTGGTTGTTTTTCTATACCCCGCAATATGGCCTGATCGCGCAGGTGCTGCAGATGTTCGGCATGCCCAGTCCGAACTGGCTGGGCAGCCGCGATACCGCGCTGCCGGCGTTGATGGTCGTGACGATCTGGAAAGAAGCCGGTTTTTTCATGATTTTTTATCTGGCTGCATTGCAGACGGTATCGCCGTCGCTGCGCGAAGCGGCGCTGTTGGAGGGTGCATCACGTTGGCAATATTTCCGCCGCGTGCTGTGGCCATTGCTGATGCCCACAACGCTGTTCGTGCTGGTCAACGCGCTGATCAATGCATTCCGGCTGGTGGACCATGTGGTGGTCATGACACGGGGCGGGCCCGATAACGCCAGTACCTTGTTGCTGTACTACATCTACCAGGTGGGTTTCAGTTTCTGGGACACCTCGTATGCCGCCACGCTGACCGTCGTGTTGTTGCTGATCCTGGCCATCACCGCATTGGTGAAGTTCCGCTGGCTCGATAGAAAGACGCACTACCAATGACCCACAAACTCGACACTCTGGGTGCCTGGCTGCTGGGCCTGCTGTGGATCTTGCCGCTGGCCTATGCCGTCTGGGCAGCGTTTCATCCGCCGGCCTATGCCACGCGTTTCGATCTGCTGGCGCCGTTGACGCTGGAAAACTTCAGCCGCGCCTGGCACGCGGCGCCGTTTCCACGGTATTTCCTGAATACGTTTCTACTGGTGACGATGGTGTTGGCGGCACAGTTGGTGTTGTCCACACTGGCGGGCTATGCCTTTGCACGCTTTGAATTCCGCGGTCGCGATGTCGCATTCATGCTGGTGCTGCTGCAACTGATGATCATGCCCGATGTATTGCTGGTGGAAAACTACCGCTCCATGAGCCTGTTGGGGGTGCGCGATACCGTCTTCGCAGTGGGTTTGCCATATTTTGCGTCGGCATTCGGCATCTTTTTGCTGCGGCAGACGTTCAAGACCGTACCGCGAGAGCTGGAGGAGGCTGCACGCGTAGAGGGAGCGGGTCCGTTGCAGATCTTGATGAAAGTCTACGTGCCGCTGGCCAAGCCGATTTACGTCGCGTACGGACTGGTATCGGTCAGCCACCATTGGAATAATTTTCTGTGGCCGCTGATCATCACCAATTCGGTAGAGTCACGGCCTCTGACGGTCGGTTTGCAGGTGTTTTCGTCGACGGACCAGGGCATCGACTGGTCCGTGATCACGGCAGCGACCTTGCTGTCGGCCGCCCCTTTATTGATCGCTTTTCTGCTGTTTCAGCGGCAATTCGTGCAATCGTTTATGCGAGCGGGAATCCGTTAGCGCGGCAGCGAAGCGAAACGCGGCTATCGAGACGATTAATAGCCAACCGACAGTCCCGGCAGGTCCACGATGACGCGGGGCTTGTCCAGGGCCAGCGCGGCATGCTGAGCGAATTCCTGGCTTTCCTTGGCGTCGGAGGTCAGGATTTCATACCCCAGGGCATCGGCCACGCCCATGATCTTGTCGAGCAGCAGCACCTTGCCACTGGGGCGCAGCGGTTCGCATCCGAGCGTATCCCAGGCTGCCTCGAACCAATCGCGCGCGTCGCTGGCAGCTTGCGCAGAGGGCTCAACATCGACGGAAAGATTGACCGTACGACGAGTATCGAAAATGACTGTCACATCGCTGCGCATGGCGCCCTCCATCTGTCCCTCACCAACCCTTGGTGGCTTCCCAGGTAACATCCTCGCCATCCGCCAGCGAACGGCGCATCATGTCCACGAGGGGATACGCCCGCTGGTGCAATTCCACATGCTGAGCCATGGCGGGGACGGATTTTTCCTCGTCTTCGTCAGCATCGTTCGCTTTTGACGGGTGGCCGCGTTCCTCGGCGTTGATCGCGGCCTCGATACCCGCAATGGCGGCGGGCAACTGCTCGACCGTAAAGACCCCACGCTCGGGCACCTGATCGCCTATCGACTTGCCTGCGGCACGCAACAATGGCGCGGCATTGGGCGACAACATCAGGACTTCAGCGACGGTTTTGGAGTGAAATTTGATAAGCATGTTGCGGACTTCCACAATGGACATTTGCATACACTACCGCAATGTGGCGCACACTGCCACTGGCAAGATACATAGTACGGATTTCCTCATGCGGGCGACAGCTTGAGATGAACCGCTACATTGCCGTTACACAGAGAAAACCGGCCAAATCACGCTATGATCTAGGGAATTCCCGTGAATGCCATGGTTCTTGATACGCCCGACATGGGCAGCCGGCTTGCCGTTGACTGGCATCTCGTCACTGATACTTAAAACTTTCTTCTGATTTCTCTCATGCTCCCTGAGCAACAACAACAACTCATCTCGCTGATTCAGGCCGCTGTCGCGCGCTGCCTGCCCGATGCCCAGGCCCAGGTGCTGCTGGAGCGTCCCAAAGTCGCCGCGCACGGCGATGTCGCGACCAATGTCGCCATGCAACTGGCCAAGCCCGCCCGCCGTAATCCGCGCGAATTGGCTCAGGGGATCGTCGATGCCCTGATGGCCGAGACCCCGGCGCGGGCGCTCATCGAGAGCGCCGAGATCGCAGGTCCCGGGTTCATCAATTTCCGCATCACTGCGGCCGCCCGACAGGCCGTGATCCAGGCGGTAGCCGAGCAGGGCGAGGCCTTTGGCCGCGCGCCCCGCAATGGCGAAAAAGTCCTGGTCGAATTCGTCTCGGCCAACCCGACCGGCCCGCTGCACGTGGGCCACGCTCGCCAGGCAGCGCTGGGCGATGCCATTTGCCGCTTGTATGAGGCCACCGGCCTGGATGTCACGCGCGAGTTCTACTACAACGACGCCGGCAACCAGATCCAGAACCTGGCCATCAGCGTGCAGGCGCGCGCCCGCGGCATTGCCCCCGACTCGCCGGATTATCCCGCCGATGGCTACAAGGGCGACTATATCGTCGAGATTGCCCAGGATTTCGTCGCCGGCAAAACGGTAACCGCCGATGACCAGGCAGTCACCGCCACGGGTAACGTCGACAACCTCGACGACATCCGCGTATTCGCCGTGGCGTATCTGCGCCGCGAACAGGATTTGGACCTGCAGGCATTCGGCCTGGCTTTCGACAACTACTATCTCGAAAGCTCGCTGTATACATCTGGCCGGGTCGAACAGACCGTCCAGGCCCTGATCGCCAAGGGCCATACCTACGAAGAAGGCGGCGCCCTGTGGCTGCGCACGACCGAGCTGGGTACGGGCGACGACAAAGACCGCGTCATGCGCAAAAGCGAGGGCGGCTATACGTATTTCGTCCCCGACGTGGCCTACCACAAGGCCAAATGGGAACGCGGCTTTCACCGTGCCGTCAACATTCAGGGCAGTGACCACCACGGCACGGTAGCACGCGTGCGCGCCGGCCTGCAGGCCCTCGAAGAGGGCATCCCGAAAGACTACCCGTCGTATGTGCTGCACAAGATGGTCAAGGTCATGCGCGGCGGCGAAGAGGTCAAGATCTCCAAGCGCGCCGGCAGCTACGTCACCCTGCGCGACCTGATCGACTGGGTGGGCCGCGACGCCGTTCGCTATTTCCTGATCCAGCGCCGCGCCGATACCGAATTCGTTTTCGATATCGATCTGGCACTGTCCAAGAGCGACGAAAACCCGGTGTACTACATCCAATACGCCCACGCCCGCATCTGCTCGATGATTGCAAATGCGGACGCCGACGACGCCAAGATCGCGCAGGCCGACGTGGCGCTGCTGACCGCGCCCTCGGAATTCGCCCTGATGCAACGTCTGGCTGGGCTCCCTCAGGTCGTGGCGCTCGCGGCGCAGGAGCTCTCGCCGCATCACATCGCGTTCTGGCTGCGTGATTGTGCCTCTGACTTCCACGCCTGGTATAACGCCGAACGTGTCCTGGTCGACGATGAGTCTCTCAAATTAGCCCGTCTGCGCCTGGCCGCCACCACCCGGCAGGTCCTGGCCAACGGGCTGGCGCTGCTGGGCGTATCGGCCCCGCAACGAATGTAAGCAGTTTCATGGCAACCAAACGCAAATCAACCTCCCGTCAGCCCCAACAACGCGGCAGCACCATGTACGGTGCGCTGGCCGGACTGCTCATCGGCCTCATCATCGCGGCCATCGTGGCGTTCTACGTCACCAAGGCCCCGATGCCTTTTGTAGACCGTGCCACACGCGATCCCGACCGGACCGAACAGCCCGATCCTCGCCTGGCGCCGGACCCGAATCTGGGACTGTATGGACGCGATGGCGCCGCAGGCATACCGCCCAGCGGCCCGACGGCCACGGCGCCCGCGCCTTTGCCCAATTTGCAGCCGGCTATCCCGACGCCTACGCCCGACACGCCCGCTAGCAAGCCGTCAGACGAACTGGGCGCGTTGATTGCGACGTTGCCGCCCAGCGGCGCCCAGGCGCCCGCTGCAGCACCGGCACCGGCCCCCGCCGCCACGCAAAAACGCCCGGCGGCAACTCCTGCCGCAGCCCCCCCAGCAGCCACATCCAGCGGCAAGTATTTTCTGCAGGCCGGCGCCTACCAGGGGGCAGCGGACGCCGAGGCGGTCAAAGCCCGCATCTTGTTGTTGGGCCTGCCCGTCGCCGTGCAGCGTGCCGAGGTCAATGGCAAACAGATCAACCGCGTACGAGTCGGTCCCTTTGCCCGGCTGGACGATATGAACCGCGCCCGAGGCCGTTTGGGCGAAAACAAGATCGAGACGGCTGTGGTGCGGCAGTAGGAAACATCAGGTGACGCATCATCTGGCGCCACCCGTCGAACCCGCCCACGGCCGTTGCACCTGGTAACCCCCGGAACTTATCTCGGGTACGATCAGTCTGTCACCGTAGCTAGTAACTATTTACTCAGGAATACGCACGATGCAGTTCTCCATGCTCACCCGCTTTGCCGCCGCCGCCGCGTTGGCTGCCACCACCTTGTTCGCCCCCGCCAGCCAGGCACAAAGCAACCAGCAGTATGTAGCGGTCAATCCGCCGCTGCCGTCTGACACCCCGGGCAAAATCGAGGTGCTGGAATTCTTTGCCTATACCTGCCCGCACTGCGCCACGATGGAACCCATGGTCGAGAGCTGGGCCAAGACCAAGCCGGACGATGTCGTGCTCAAGCAAGTTCCCATCGCTTTCAACGCCAGCATGAAGCCGTTGCAGCAGCTGTACTACACGCTGCAGACGCTGAATCGCCCCGACCTGCACACCAAGGTGTTCACCGCCATGCACGTCGAGCGCAAGCGCCTGTTCGACAAGAAAGCCATGGGCGATTGGGCGGCCGAGCAGGGTGTCGATCGTGCCCAGTTCGATTCGATTTTCGATTCGTTCAGCGTGCAGACCCAAGTGCAACGCGCCGATCAATTGGCTCAGGAATACAAGATCGACGGCACGCCGACGTTCAGCGTGGGCGGCAAGTTCATCACCTCGCCCAGCTTGGCGGGCAACAGCTACGAGGGTGCGATCCAGGAAATCGATCGCTTGATCCCGATGGCGCGCAAGTAAGCACGTGATCAAACCGCCTGTGATTCAGGCGGTTTTTTGTTGCCGGGCCGCCCAAAACAAAAAGCCCCTTGCGCGTAGCGTGGGGCTTTTTTTCGTTGAAACTCAATAGTTCTACTGTGGTTGTGACCCGCTGGCCTGATCCAGCGCCTGCGACAGATCGGCGATCACATCTGCCGGGTTTTCCAACCCGATATGCAGCCGCACCAATGCGTGATCACCGCCCGTCCAATAGCGATGCCGTGCAAGCTCGCCACGCGTCACCCACTGCACCAGGCTTTCGAAGCCGCCCCAGGAAAAGCCGATGCCGAACAGCTGCAACGCGTCCACGAAACGGCGCGAGGCTTCGGGAGAAAGGCGCAGCTCGACAGCCAACATGCCATTTGAACCAGTGCAGTCGCGCTGCCACAGCGCATGGCCCGTGTCGTCCCGCCAGGCGGGGTGATAAATGCGCGCGACCTCTGGGCGTCCCGCGAGAAACTCGCATACCTGCAGTGCATGATTGGCGTGTTGTGCCATACGGATGGGCAGGGTCCGCACCCCGCGCAGCGCCAGCCAGGCATCGTCGGCACTGATCGAATATCCCATGGCGTACTGCGTGCGATTCAGGCGCTGCGCAACCTCGGCATCATTCGTGACGACCGCGCCCAGCATCAGGTCCGAGTGTCCGCCCACGTATTTCGTGCCGGCCACGACCGAGACGTGCGCGCCCAACTTCAACGGCTGATAGATGTACCCCGATCCCCACGTGTTGTCGCAAGCCAGCACGAGGTCATGGCTGCGCGCAAACGCCGCCAATGCGGGAATATCCAGCATCTGGAACAGCAACGAACCCGGGGATTCGACGTACAACAGCCGGGTGTTCGGCCGCACCAAGGACTCCAGATCGTCATCCGCCGAGAAATAGGTGATCTCGATATTCAAGCGCTTGAGTAACGCCGCATCGAGTTCATATACCGGGCCATAGACGCAGTCGGCCACCAGCGCATGGTCGCCAGCGGAGAGCAGCGACAGCATCACCAAGGTGATGCCCGACATCCCCGAGGACGCCAGATAGGCATGCGTGCCGCCTTCGAGTTCGCAGAACACCTGCTCGAGCGCGGCATGCGTATCCATCCCCATGCGGCCATAGGTCGCGGCGCGCTGGCCAGACGCCTTGCGCCGCTGGGTGGCCTCGAGCGCGTCCAGATTCTGAAAGCGCACGGTGCTGGCTCGCATCGACGGCAGGTTGACCGGCGCCGCCCCCGTTTGCGGATTGAATGGCGCCGTGCCGGTATGCTGCAACAGCGTGTCGATATGCGAGACAGGATCTTTGGCCATAGGAATGCAATGAGGATGGACAGAAAACGGTCAGAACCTCGATATTAGGAGATTCGCGGTATTCGTGCCGAGATGGGCACGGTAAACGTTAGGGGGTCACGTTGCGGACCACAGGAAGCTTCATCATCGGCAAGGTTCCTGCGCCTCCCGCTTCGCCGGCTACGGTTTTATCGTGTCCTCCATCGCCTGATGAATTGCTCGCCAAGCCTGCGCGCTGTACCCTTGAAGTCCTTCGACGCCCACTGTCCTCTGGCCGTATCTGCGGCCGCCGCGCCATGCTGCCCTTTGACACATTGCTTGCTTTTTTCGGTATCGCGATTGTGCTGGCTCTCACGCCTGGCCCCGACAATCTGTTCGTCTTGATGCAATCGGCCCTGTGGGGCCGTTCCGCGGGGATGTGCGTGGTGTTGGGGTTATGCACGGGCGTACTCGGCCATACCGCCGCCGTCGCCGCCGGTCTGGCGGCGATTTTTGCGGCGTCATCGCATGCTTTTACCGTCCTCAAACTCGCTGGGGCAGCCTATCTGGCCTATTTGGCGTGGCAGGCGCTACGCGCGCGTGGCGGTGCGGCAAACGCCGAGCGGCCGCCCGCGATGACGCCGGGCGCGCTCTATCGGCGCGGCGTCATCATGAGTCTGACCAATCCCAAAGTGCTGCTGTTCTTTTTTGCGTTCTTGCCGCAATTCACCTCGCCGAAACCGGAGTACGGTCCTGTAGGCCTGCAAACGGCTGTCTTGGGTGTGCTGTTCATGCTGGCCGCGCTAGTGGTATTCAGCGCTATCGCTTTTTTCTCGGGCGCTTTCGGGCAACTGCTGCAACGCTCGCCCACCGCGTCACGCTGGTTGAACCGGGTGACGGGTATTGTTTTTCTCGGGCTGGCCATCCGGCTGGCCACAGCCAGCCGTTAACACTCACGCTCGGTTGGCGCTCGCGTTCAGCGTGCGGTGAATCTCACAATCCCGTCTTCATCGGTCTTGCGAGTCAGCCTGCCCTCGAAAAACAGAGTATGCAGGTGCGCGAGCGCCTCGCCCATGGCAAAAGTCAGCTGATGCAGATCGAGCTTGCGCTTGAACAGCACAGGCACGATATCCATAGTGGATTGCGGCGCGACGCAAGCCTGCAGCACCTCTGCCAGCCGATCCGCGTGGTGCTGATGCTGCTGCGCGATACGCTCGTGCAGACCCTTGAATGGGCGCCCATGCGACGGCAATACCAGGGCATCGGCCGGCAGATCGCCATAGCCATCCAGCGAATTCAGATACAAGCGCAGAGGATCCGAGTCCGGCTCGTAATCGAATACGCTGACGTTCGTGGAAATGCGCGGCAGCACCATATCGCCAGAGATCACGACGTTCAAGTCAGGGCTGTAAAGCGAGACATGCTCAGGCGCGTGCCCATAGCCCACGATGACACGCCAATCGTGGCCGCCGATGGCGACTTGATCGCCGTGCAGCATGCGGGTGTAACGCGTCGGCATGGCCGGCACCAGATCCGGGTAATAGCCCGCGCGGCGGCGAATCTGTTCCTGGGCATCAGGGTCCGTCATCCCATGGCGAGCGAAATGCGCCACGGCCGCCTCGCCATTGGGGCCCGAGCCGGTCGAACGCGATGACCACAGCACGGCCACCATGTAGTCGGTCATGCTCATCCACAACGGCGCATTCCACCGCTCGCACAACCAATTGGCCAGCCCGACGTGATCGGGGTGCATATGGGTGACGAGCACGCGCAACACCGGCAGCCCGTCCAGCTCCTGGGCAAAGACCTGTTCCCACAGCGTGCGCACCTCGTCACGGCTGATACCACAGTCGACGATGGTCCAGCCCTGGCGTCCGTCGATCTCGTCGCGCAGCAACCATAGATTGATGTGATCCAGCGCAAAAGGCAGCGGCATGCGGATCCACTTCACGCCTGGCGCGACCTCTAGCGCAACGCCTGGCTCGGGCTGTGTATCTCCCCAGGGATACTGCAGTTGATGCTCGTTCGGGTTCATCTGTTCGCTCTCGGTTAAACCGCCGGACTGCGTCGGCAGTCAGAAATAAGCTTGACGATTGTTCCAGACCATCATAATTTACGTTTACGTAAACTGCCAAACATCGCATGCCATCCACCTGGACGATTTCCGAGCTCTCGCGCGAGTTCGACATCACACCGCGCACCATCCGCTTCTACGAAGACCAGGGCATCGTCAGCCCTGCGCGCGATGGGCGCAACCGTGTGTACAGCCCGCGCGACCGTACTCGCCTGAAGCTCGCGTTACGCGGCAAACGGCTCGGGCTGCAATTGTCGGAAATCCGCGCGTTGATCGACATGTACGACAGCCCGAGCGACAACGCGATGCAATTACGGCAGTATCTGGATGTGCTGGCCAAGCATCGCGCGGCCCTGGAACAACAACGCCGCGATATCGAAGACACGCTCTCTGAAATCGCGGAACAGGAACAGCAGTGTCAGATGTTGCTGGCACAAAAGCCTTGACCGTGCCACTGTCCTCCCGCATCAATGCCGTGACGTCTCGGAACAAACGATGACATTGCTGCCCACACTAGGCCTGTACGTTTTGACGGCGCTCGCCGAAATCCTCGGCTGCTATTTGCCCTATCTCTGGTTAAAGCAGGGCCATTCCGCGTGGCTATTGTTGCCGGCGGCGTTGAGTCTCGCGTTATTTGTCTGGCTGTTGACGTTGCACCCCGCAGCGTCGGGGCGGGTGTATGCGGCCTATGGCGGCGTATACGTCACCATGGCATTGATATGGCTATGGGCCGTAGACGGCGTGCGTCCCGCGCTGACCGACTGGGCCGGTGTCGGGCTCTGCCTGGCTGGTATGGCCCTCATCGTGATCGGCCCACGCGCGGAATAGCGGGCGTCACGACGTATCCTGTTCGACGCGTTGGCGTTGTGTCTCGACGGCTGTGCTTTGTTGCTGCAGAAAATCCGCGCCGCACAGCGACATCCCGTACCGCGACAGCGATCCTGTACGGCTACGGAGCCTTGCGCGATCCATCGGGGTAATACTGCGCAGTGCCTTTGGGTGCCCCACTCGCATCGAATGTCTTGCTGGAAAGCTTCGCACCATCACGTCCGTAGGTGATTTCGCTGGTTAATTTACCAACCTCGTCATAGTAGCGATGCACGCCGACGTGACGGAATTGCCCCTGAAACACGCCGGCCGATTGCAAGACGCCGAGATCGGAAAACCGCTCTACGTAAGTGCCCGGCACCCCCTTGGGATCATGAATCGATTGATCCACACGGGCTTCTTTGACCTTGCCATTCATGTACCAGAACGTGGCCTTCATTTCTCTGCCACCCAGAAATTCTTGTTCACGTACCGGGGTTGCGTTGTCCAGCCACTCGCGCTCAGTGGCTTGAATCGTCTTGGTCCCTCCCTGCAAAACCTCGCGCTCGATGACCTCGTAGATCAATGTCCCATTGCGCGCGTATTCCTTGGTGTGCCGGCCGCCCTCAATATCCTTGGTCACACTCTGGCCCGCCAGCGCGGGGTTGGATTCCGCATTGGATAGTGCGGGACTCAAGGCCGTCGTCAACAGTACAAACAAAAAGACCAGCGTACGCGTCATCAGATGCTCCAAAGGAAATCCCTTGTTTTCGTCACACAGAACTACTGCACTTGAATCTTGCTTTCACGAATGATGCGCTGATTGTTCTCGTAGTCCGTGCGAACCTGTTTCGCAAAATCGTCGCCGATGCCCGTTCCAGGTTGCATGGAGTTTTTCTCCAGCATCTGTTGATACTGCGGGTTCGCGAGCGCCTTTGCTATTTCATCGCGCATTGTTTTCATTACTTCGGGTGGCACGCCGGCAGGCGCGAACAGCGAAAAGTTCGAGAAATAGCGGATGTTCGGCAACTTCAGCTCTGCCATGGTCGGCACATCGGGCCACGGTGCAAGCCGTTGCGGCGCCATCACCGCGAGGGGCTTGAGCGTGCCAGCGGCGACGTGAGGCAGCACGATGTCCGTGTTGACGACCAACAGATCGACTTGGCCGCCTAGACCATCCGAGACAGCCTGGCTGCCGCCGCGATACGGAACCTGCAGCATCTCGATGCCCACCTGCTTGTTCAGTGCTGCCATGCCAATATGTGCGACGGAACCGAGGCCAGGAATGCCGAACGTGACTTTGCCGGGGTGCTGCTTGGCATAGTCCACCAACTCGGCAAACGTGCTCACGGGCAGCGCTTTCGTCGCCAGGATGCCGACCGGCCCGACCGCCACACTGGCAACCGGAACGAGATCTTTCATCGGGTCATACGAGGTCTTTACCAGGTTCGGAAAAATCGTCAGCGGGCTGGTCGATGCCAGCAGCAATGTGGTCCCGTCAGGCGTGGCTCGCGCGACGGTCTCGGTACCCACGCTGCCCCCCGCGCCAGGCTTGTTTTCGATGATGGTCGCCGTGCCATAGGCCTGACGGAGAATGTCGCCCAGCGTGCGGCCTAGCGTGTCATTTGTGCCGCCAGCGGTATAGGGAACGACGAGCGTCAATGTTTTGCCGGGCCACGCCGGCTGAGCCTGAGCGGCCGTGGCCGCTGCCGCCAGGGCTATAACTGCGACCGTGCGGGTGAACTTCGAAAGTGCTGCCATTCTGATCATTTCAACGCTCCGAGAATCCCCGCTGCTCATGCCGGGGAAAAGCCATCAAGATGGCAATCGATGAACACCAATGAAAAAGAAGGTGCCTCGCGAGGCCGCGAGGCATAAAACACTCAAGCCAGGTAACGCTGCGCCAGACGAATCCAATAGGACGCGCCGACAGGAATCAAATTGTCGTTAAAGTCGTAGCTAGTGTTGTGCAGCATGCACGGGCCCAGCCCGTGGCCTGCCAGGCGATGCTCGCCGTCCCCATTGCCCAGAAACACGTAGCAGCCAGGCTTGGCCTGCAGCATGAAGGCAAAGTCCTCGGATGCCATCACGGGCTCGATTACTCGCGATTGGTCTGGACCCACTACGTCGCGCATGACGTCCAGGCAAAACGCCGTTTCGTCAGCCGTGTTCACCAAGGCGGGATAGCGACGCTCGAAATACACCTCGGCCCGGCAGCCATGCGCGGCAGCAATCGGCTCGGCCAGCTCGTTCATGCGGCGCTCGATCAAGTCCACGACACCCGCGCTGTAGGCCCGCACCGAGCCCCCCAGCCACGCACTGCCGGGAATGATGTTGGTCACTTCGCCACCCGCTTGCACTTGCGTGATGGACACGACCGCGGCGTCCAGCGGCCGTTTGCTACGCGTCAAGATGGTTTGCAGCGCCTGGCCGATCGCGAATAGCGCTGGTACAGGGTCATCGCAGTCCTGCGGGGCCGCGGCATGCCCGCCACGTCCAGTCACCGTGATCTTGAAGGCATTCGCCGCCGCCATCATCGGGCCGCTGCAAACGCCGAAACTGCCCGCCGGCATCCCGGGCCAGTTATGCATGCCGAATACGGCTTCGCACGGGAACCGCTCGAACAAGCCGTCCTCGATCATGGCCCGGGCACCCGCGCCGCCGTTTTCCTCGGCGGGCTGAAAGCAGACATAAACGGTGCCGTCAAAGCCGCCTGCCTGCTTCAAATGGCGGGCCGCAGCCAGCAGCATGGCCGTATGGCCATCGTGGCCACAGCCGTGCATTTTGCCGTCGTGGCGCGAGCGATGGTCAAAGGTGTTGGCTTCCTGGATGGGCAATGCATCCATGTCCGCCCGTAACAAGATGGCTCGCGCTGCGCTCCCTGCCTTGAGCACGCCCACCACCCCGGTGCGCCCGATGCCGGTATGGGTTTCGATCCCCCAGGATCGCAGGCGCTCGGCCACGAGGGCGGCCGTACGATGCTCGTCGTAGGCCAGCTCAGGATGCGCATGGATATCGCGCCGCAAGGCAATCATCTCGTCCAGATCGGCGAGTTCTATCACGACAGTCCCTCCAGAGGCCCGCTCGGGCCAGCAATGGATTGGTCAGACAAGTTCCAGGCAAATTCTGGCATGGTCTGACAAGCCGCCGTCACGTTTTTATTAGGGGTAAACCCGCGTTTTACTTTACGTTTACGTAAACGTAATATAAGCCTTCTACATTGCTTAGCCACCCATGGTGGAGCATGATGGATCTGGCAAACGGACTCATGCATGCAGCATCATCGAATGTAAGCACATACTCTCACGGAGATCGCGATGAACCTTCCCGGCTTGAACTTCAATCTGGGCGAAGACCTGGACATGCTGCGCGACGCGGTGCGGACTTTTGCACAGGCCGAAATCGCGCCGCGCGCGGCCGAAGTCGATCGCAGCGATCAATTTCCGATGGACCTGTGGCGCAAATTCGGCGAGCTCGGGGTGCTAGGCATGACTGCCAGCGAGGAATACGGCGGTGCCAATCTGGGCTACCTGGCGCACATGGTGGCCATGGAGGAAATTTCGCGCGCCAGCGCCTCGATCGGCCTGTCGTATGGCGCGCATTCCAATCTGTGCGTCAACCAGATCCACCGCAATGGCACGGCAGAACAGAAAGCCCGCTACCTGCCCAAGCTCATTTCCGGCGAACACGTGGGCGCGCTGGCGATGAGCGAACCGGGCGCGGGCTCGGATGTCGTCAGCATGAAGCTGCGCGCCGAGAAAAAGGGCGACCGCTACGTACTGAACGGCACCAAGATGTGGATCACGAACGGTCCGGACGCCGATACCCTGGTGGTCTATGCCAAGACCGATCCCGAGGCTCACCAGCGCGGGATTACGGCCTTTCTGGTGGAAAAGAACTTCAAAGGATTCTCGGTCGCGCAAAAGCTGGACAAACTGGGTATGCGCGGCAGCCACACGGGCGAGCTGGTGTTCCAGGATTGCGAGGTCCCCGAGGAAAACGTCCTGGGCCAGGTCAATGGGGGCGTGCGAGTCCTGATGAGCGGTCTGGACTACGAACGTGCCGTGCTGTCCGGCGGGCCATTGGGCATCATGCAGGCGGTGATGGACGTCGTGGTGCCGTACATCCACGACCGCAAGCAATTCGGCCAGGCCATTGGCGAGTTTCAGTTGATCCAGGGCAAGGTCGCAGACCTGTACACCACGTTGCAGGCCAGCCGGGCGTTTTGCTACGCCGTCGGCAAGAACCTGGATCAACTCGGCGCAGAGCACGTGCGGCAAGTCCGCAAAGACTGCGCGGCCCTCATCCTGTACACCGCCGAAAAAGCCACCTGGATGGCCGGCGAGAGCGTACAGATCCTGGGCGGCAATGGCTACATCAACGAATATCCTACGGGCCGTCTGTGGCGCGATGCCAAGCTGTACGAAATCGGCGCGGGCACCAGCGAAATCCGCCGCATGCTGATCGGCCGTGAACTGTTTGCCGAAACGGCCTGATCTGTTGCCATCATGATCTACACCGGCGACGTTCAGCATATCGAGCCAGTGGCCGCGCCTGCGCCATTGCCGCTGGACGTCGCCCGCCAGATCCTGGCAGGTTTTGACCGGCATTACGCGCTCTTTCGCTACAGCGCACAACGTGCCAAGGCCTTGTTTGAATCGGGCGATTGGCATGGTATCCAGCAGCTCTCGCGCGAACGCATCGAGTACTACGACATGCGCGTGCGCGAGTGCGCCAATCAGCTGCAACGGACTTTGCACGGCTTGGCCGCATCAGATAGCGAAACGAGCTTGACACCTGCGCAAACGGCGTTCTGGCAAGACGTCAAACAGCAATTCGTCGGATTGTTGTCAGAGCATCGTCAACCCGAATGTGCGGAAACGTTTTTCAATTCGGTATCGTGCCGGATTCTGCATCGCGACTATTTTCATAACGATTTCCTGTTTGTCCGGCCAGCCATTGCGACGGACTATCTGGATAGCCGCATTCCGTCGTACCGCGTTTATTACCCCTTGTCCGACGGGTTGCGCAGCGGCCTGATCCGCATGGTGGCTGATTTTGGCTTGGCCGCGCCGTATGCAGACCTGCCGCGCGATACGCGTTTGCTGGCACGTGCCGCCGTGCGGCAGTTGCGTGCGCAATGGCCTCGACACCAGGGGCGGCGGCTCGCGCCAGACTGCCAGATCCAGGTACTCGGTACGCTGTTCTTTCGCAACAAGGGCGCCTACATCATCGGCCGCCTGATCAATCAGAGCAACCTGCTGCCTTTTGCCATTGCGCTGACGCGCAACGCCGCGGGCCAGATCGAGCTGGATGCGTTATTGCTGGGTGCAGACGATCTGAGCACATTGTTCAGTTTTACCCGCGCCTATTTCCTGGTGGACATGGAAACGCCGGCCGCCGTGGTGAGTTTTCTATCGACCTTGTTGCCGCGCAAACCCAAGGCCGAGCTCTACACCATGATAGGCCTGCAAAAACAGGGCAAGACGCTGTTCTATCGCGATTTCCTGCATCATCTGGCGCATTCGCGCGATGCCTTTGATATTGCGCCGGGCATCAAAGGCATGGTGATGTGCGTGTTCACGTTACCGTCCTATCCGTATGTGTTCAAGCTGATCAAGGATCACATCGACAAGGACGGCATCGATCACGCCACCGTGCGGCGCAAATACCAGATGGTCAAACTGCATGACCGTGTCGGCCGCATGGCCGATACCTGGGAATACTCGCAAGTCGCGTTGCCGCGCGCGCGTTTTTCATCGGCCTTGCTGGACGAACTGCGGCAACGTGTTCCCAGCCTGCTCGAGGAAAACCACGACTCGATCGTCATCCGGCATGTGTACATCGAACGCCGTATGACACCGCTGAATCTGTATTTGCAACATGCCAGCGAGCCGATGGTGGATCATGCGATACGCGAATATGGGGACGCGATCCGTCAGTTGGCCAGCGCGAATATTTTCCCTGGCGACATGCTGTACAAGAATTTCGGCGTCACTCGCCTAGGTCGCGTGGTGTTTTACGACTACGACGAAATCCAACGCATGACCGAGATGCAGTTTCGCCGGATTCCGCCCGCGCCGAATGAAGAGGCCGAGATGGCCAGCGAACCGTGGTACGCCATCGGCCCCAATGATGTTTTCCCCGAGGAATTCGACCGCTTTTTGCTGGGGGATACCCGCATACGCAAAGCCTTTCTACGGCACCACGCCGAGCTGTTACAAGCCGACTGGTGGCAGGCCTGCCGCAGCCATGTTGCGCAAGGTCAAATTGAAGAATTTTTCCCTTACGATAAGGACAGACGGCTGCGCGTTGGCGCAACGCCGCCTGTTTTCGCGTCGTAACAATCTAATTTATCTCTGATTTTCAGGAGCGCCCATCATGTCTGATCCCGTCGTTATCGTTTCTGTTGCTCGCACCCCCATGGGCGGCATGCTGGGCAGCCTGTCAGGCCTGGCCGCCCACGAGCTCGGCTCCGTCGCCATCAAAGCCGCCGTCGAACGCGCCGGTGTCAAACCGGACCAGGTCGATGAAGTCATCATGGGCAATGTGTTGCAAGCTGGCCAGGGCCAAGCTCCCGCGCGCCAGGCAGCGCTGGGTGCCGGCCTGCCATTGGGTGTCGCATGCACGACCATCCATAAAGTCTGCGGCTCGGGCCTGAAAGCCGCCATGTTCGGCCATGATCTGCTCACCGCCGGCTCGGCGCGAATCGTCGTCGCAGGTGGCCAGGAAAGCATGAGCAATGCCCCGTATTTGCTGCTCAAGGGCCGCCAAGGCTATCGCTACGGCCACAACACGGTGTATGACCACATGGCCTTGGACGGCCTGGAAGACGCCTACGATCGCGGCAAGGCCATGGGTGTCTTTGCCGAGGACTGCGCGGCGAAATACAGCTTCACGCGCGAACAGCAGGATGCGTTTTCACTGGAGTCGCTGCGCCGCGCGCGTGCCGCCAGCGAAGACGGCAGCTTTAAATGGGAAATCGCCCCCGTCACCGTCGCCGGCCGCAAAGGCGATACGGTGATCGACACCGACGAGGCCCCGACCAAAGCCATGCCGGAGAAAATCCCGACACTGAAACCCGCCTTCAAAAAAGACGGCACTGTCACCGCGGCCAACTCGTCGTCGATTTCCGATGGCGCCGCCGCCATGGTGCTCATGCGCGCCTCGACCGCCGAAGAGCTCGGCCTAAAACCGCTGGCCCGTATCGTGGCGCACAGCCAGCATTCGCAAGAACCGAACTGGTTCACGACCGCACCCGTCGGTGCACTGAAAAACCTGTTCACCAAAACGGGTTGGAAAGCCGAAGACGTTGATCTGTATGAAATCAACGAGGCTTTTGCCGTCGTCACCATGGCTGCCATGAACGACTTCAAACTGCCTCACGACAAAGTCAACGTGCACGGTGGCGCAACGGCGCTGGGCCATCCTATCGGCGCATCGGGTGCCCGCCTGGTCACCACGCTGATCGGCGCCTTGCGCAAAACTGGCGGCAAGCGCGGCGTGGCCACGCTGTGCATTGGCGGCGGCGAAGCCGTAGCCATGGCCATTGAAATGATCTAACGAGTCTGTGCGTGTGTCGGATCACTCATGTGATCTGACACACCGCGACAGACGAATCCTGAGCAAGACCACTGCATTTCGATCAGGTATCCGAGCGTTGAGGTATCAACCTTTACGCAAGTTGACGGCTCCATGTACAAAACGTCGAACGTTCCAGAGCCTCTGATAAACACAATGGCCTGCATCCGCAGTGCCTGTCGATCACTTTGCACGACAACGGCCCGCTATGCCCACTATCGAATCTCGCATCAACCCACGCTCACAAGATTACGCCGACAATGCGCGCGCCATGCAGGCGTTGCTGGACGATCTGGCCGGACACCTGGCCCAGACCGCGTTGGGCGGCAACGAAGCCGCGCGCGCCAAACACGTTGCGCGCGGCAAGCTCCTGCCACGTGAGCGTGTCGAACGCTTGATCGACCCGGGCAGCGCCTTTCTAGAGCTGTCGCCGCTGGCGGCGCACGGCATGTACGAGGGTGAGGCGCCTGGCGCGGGAGTCATCACCGGCATCGGCCGCATCGCCGATACGGAGTGCATCATCGTCTGCAATGACGCGACGGTAAAGGGTGGGACGTACTATCCCATGACCGTCAAAAAACATCTGCGTGCACAAGAAATCGCGGCGCAGAATCGTCTGCCTTGTGTATATCTGGTGGACTCGGGCGGGGCGAATTTACCGCGTCAGGACGAGGTTTTTCCCGATCGCGATCACTTCGGCCGTATTTTCTACAACCAGGCGGTGATGTCATCGCAAGGCATTGCGCAGATTGCTGTCGTGATGGGTTCTTGCACAGCGGGCGGCGCCTATGTGCCTGCAATGAGTGATGAATCCATCATCGTGCGCAACCAAGGCACGATTTTTCTGGGCGGCCCGCCGCTGGTCAAGGCAGCAACAGGCGAAGAAGTCAGCGCCGAAGACCTCGGTGGCGGTGACGTGCATACACGGCTATCCGGCGTCGTCGATCACCTGGCCGTCAACGATCTGCATGCCTTGCAGCTCGCGCGCAATGCCGTGTCGCGGCTCAATCGTCAAAAGCCCACGCCGCTGGCACTGGCCCCCGTACGCGAGCCGCGCTATGACCCGGCGGAACTCAACGGCATCATCCCCTCCGATACCCGCAAGCCCTACGATGTGCGT
This sequence comes from Bordetella muralis, assembly GCF_054781015.1. Classification (NCBI taxonomy): domain Bacteria; kingdom Pseudomonadati; phylum Pseudomonadota; class Betaproteobacteria; order Burkholderiales; family Alcaligenaceae; genus Bordetella; species Bordetella muralis. Next base: position 1,153,507 of record NZ_BAAGVF010000008.1, read on the forward strand.
GAAATCATCGCACGCATTGTGGACGGCTCGGATTTTGACGAATTCAAGGCGCGTTTCGGCACAACCTTGGTGACGGGCTTTGCGCATATTCATGGCATGCCGGTAGGCATTGTGGCCAACAATGGCATCCTGTTTTCAGAGTCGGCGCAAAAGGGCGCTCACTTTATTGAACTCTGCGCGCAACGCAAAATCCCCTTGGTATTTTTGCAGAACATCACCGGATTCATGGTGGGCCGTAAATACGAGAACGAAGGGATTGCACGGCATGGCGCCAAGATGGTCACCGCCGTCGCGACGGCCAACGTGCCTAAATTCACGGTGTTGATCGGCGGCTCATTCGGCGCGGGCAACTATGGCATGTGCGGACGCGCGTATTCGCCACGCATGTTGTTCATGTGGCCCAATGCGCGCATTTCCGTCATGGGTGGCGAACAGGCCGCGAGCGTGCTGGCTACGGTACGCCGCGATGGGATTCAGGCCAAAGGCGGGCAGTGGTCGGCAGAAGACGAAGAAGCCTTCAAGGCGCCGATTCGTGATCAGTACGAGCGCGAAGGGCATCCGTACTACGCGACCGCGCGTCTGTGGGACGACGGCATCATTGCGCCGGCCGATACCCGCCGTGTGCTGGGCCTGGCGTTATCGGCGGCGTTGAATGCGCCTATCGAGGACACGCGCTTTGGCGTATTCCGGATGTGAGTAGAACCCACCCCCTACGCGCTTCGCGCGCCCCCTCAAGGGGGCAAAGTCTACAGACCGGCGGAGCCGGATCTGTGACTTTCCCGATTGTGGGGGAGCGGTGATGGACTGTAGTGATATCTCATTTGTGCGGCGCTGTGAAAGGCTTTTCTTACCACTTCATTGGCATCGCCGTTAAAAAATTTTGTGTGGAAGACAACATGTTCGATACTCTGCTGATAGCTAACCGTGGTGAGATTGCTTGCCGTGTTGCGGCGACGGCGCGACGTCTGGGCATACGGACGGTGGCGGTGTATTCCGATGCTGACGCCGGTGCGCGACATGTGGCGGCTTGCGATGTCGCGGTGCATATAGGGGGGGCTGAGCCGCGTGCGAGTTATTTGCGGGCAGAGGCTATTTTGCAAGCGGCGCGCGATACGGGTGCGCAGGCGATTCATCCGGGCTATGGATTTTTGTCGGAGAACGAGGCGTTTGCTCAGGCTGCGACAGACGCGGGCATTGCCTTTGTCGGGCCGCCTGCATCGGCCATCGCCGCCATGGGCAGCAAATCGGCCGCCAAGGCCTTGATGGAAAAAGCCGGGGTGCCGCTGGTGCCCGGCTATCACGGCGATAACCAGGATCCCGCGTTTCTGCAGTCACAAGCCGATGCCATCGGCTATCCCGTGTTGATCAAAGCCAGCGCGGGCGGTGGTGGCAAGGGGATGCGCGTAGTCGAGTCCTCCGGTGCCTTTATCGAGGCGCTAGCCTCGTGCCAGCGCGAAGCGGCATCGAGTTTTGGCGATGATCGCGTGCTGATTGAACGCTATCTGCAGAAACCGCGGCACATCGAAATCCAGGTCTTTGCCGATACGCATGGCAACTGCGTGTACTTGTTCGAACGCGATTGCTCAGTGCAACGCCGCCATCAAAAAGTCATCGAAGAAGCCCCCGCCCCCGGCATGACGGCAGAGCGCCGGCAGGCCATGGGCGAAGCGGCCGTCGCGGCCGCGCGCGCAGTCGGCTATGTCGGTGCGGGGACGGTGGAATTCATCGCCGAGCCAGACGGACGTTTTTATTTCATGGAAATGAATACGCGTCTGCAAGTGGAGCATCCGGTCACGGAAATGATCACTGGCCACGATCTCGTAGAGTGGCAGTTGCGTGTCGCCGCTGGCCAGCCTCTGCCTGCCAAACAAGAAGACCTGCACATTCATGGCCATGCCATCGAAGCGCGCATTTATGCAGAGAACCCCGATAAAGGCTTTTTGCCTTCGATCGGTACGCTGGCCTATCTGGAACTGCCGCCTCATGTGGCGTTTTCCAACGGCGATGTGCGGGTGGATGGCGGAGTGCGGATGGGCGATACCATCACGCCCTACTACGACCCGATGATCGCCAAACTGATTGTGCACGGTGCGGACCGCGATCAGGCCCGCGCACGCATGATTCAGGCGTTGGCGCATACGCATGCCGTGGGCGTGCAGACCAATGTAGCGTTTCTGACGCGTCTAATGCAGGATGCGGCCTTTGCCGGGGCGGATCTGGATACGGGCTTGATCGAGCGTCAGCGCGAGACACTGTTGCCGCCGCCGGCCGCGGCAGATGCCACCGATGTGGCGCTGGCCACCGCAGCAGTGCTGGTCCGCCAGGGCTTGGCGCCCGCAGGCGGTGCGTTGTTGCCAGGCTCTGCAGCCACGACGCCCTCAGCGCATGCGTCAGCCACAGATCCATGGGACGTGCGCGATGGATGGCGTTTGGGTGGACAGTATCAGCAAACGCTGCAATGGCTCGATCATGAAACCTTGCGTGATGTCACGATCGCGCGTGATGGACGGACCTGGACATTACGCAGCGATCAAACATCGTGGGCTTTTTCCTGGCGGGCCCAATCGGGAGCGAACCCGAATCTGGCCTACGGTCTGCGTGTGACACTCGACGGACGCGAAAGCACAGGCACGGTGGTATTGCACGGTGATAAAGCTTATGTGTTTCGCGAGGGCCGCACCCAGATACTGGGTCTGCATGATGCATTGGCCCACGCCCAGGATGGCGAGGGCGAACATGCAGGCGGGCTGACAGCCCCCATGCCCGGCAAGATCATTTCGATTGCCGTTCAGGCAGGCGACAAAGTGACGAAAGGCCAAGCCTTGCTGGTCATGGAAGCCATGAAGATGGAGCACACAATCTCGGCTCCGAGCGACGGCGAAGTGCAAGAGGTGTTTTACGCCGTCGGAGACCAGGTCGGCGAGGGTGCCGAGTTGGTCGCTATCGTCGCGTAGCGCCTCTGACAGGCCAGGCCCTGTCTCTATGAGGCAGGGGCCTGGCCCGCGAAGCTGGGCGGCCTCGATTGTCGCTGGACGAAAATTTGTTGCGATGCAACTTTACCGGCGTGGCTGGTGTTCTTATCTTGTGGCGGTGTTCCCCTATCGGGCTGCCCCACATTCATGTCCACACCAGACGCCAACGCCTTATCCGCCACGCAAAAGACCTGCCGAGTACTGGCCAGCCTGTCGGACCCCAATGTCCAACGGCTGACCGATATCGCGCAACGCGCCGCGCTGGATATCTCTACGGCGCGACGTATCCTGAAGGACCTGGAAGCGGAAGGCTTCGTCGAACGGGACCCCGTCAACAAACACTACATGTTGGGCCCCCAGGTCTATGCCATGCATCATGCAATGGTGGAGGGCCTCGATCTGCGCGGCCTCGCACGGCCAGCCCTGATCCGATTGGCGCGCCGTTTTGGCGACACCGTCATTCTGTCGTTGCCAATGGGCTGGGAGTCGGTTTGCGTGGATCTGTGCTTTGGCGACTACCCCATTCGCGCCAACTATCTGCAGGTGGGCAGCCGCCGCCCGCTAGGCGTGGGGGCGGGCAGTCTGGCGCTGCTGTCAACGCTGGGCGAGATCGAAACGCAGGCGGTCATGCCCATGGTGCGGCAACGCCTGACCGCCAAGTATCCCCGTTTTCCGGAATCGGATTTGATCACGGCAACACAACGTGCACGAGGTCTGGGACACGCCATGCTGCTGGATGTAGTGGTAGAAAAAATGGGCGGCCTGGGTGTCGCCGTGCGAGGCCCCAGCGGACGCGCCATCGCCGCGCTCAGCATCGCGGCGTTGAATGAACGCATCGAGTCTCGCGAAGCGGAACTCGCCCAGGCCCTCTCGCAAGAGGCCCGCGACATCGAACGCTCGTGGTGGCCCCATGCGTGATATCCGCTATCCCCACGCCTATATCCACGCCGCCGCGACGACGCGCTACGGCCGGCACGAGGGCAGCAGTGCGCTGGATTTGATGGCGCAAGCTGCGAATCAGGCCTTGGCACAATCGGGCCTGCAACGCAGCGACATCGACGGCGTATTGTGCGGCTACGCGACGACCTTTCCGCATTTGATGCTGGCCGATCTGCTGAGCGAAAAGCTGGGCTTGCAGCCCCACTATGCGCACGGCATGCAAATGGGCGGGGCCACCGGGGCTGCCATGGTCATGCTGGCGCGTACGCTCCTGCGCGCAGGCACCTGCCGGCACATTCTGGTGGTTGCTGGTGAAAATCGATTGACCGGCCAGGCCGTGGATACATCCATCCAGACCTTGGCCCAGGTCGGAGAGCCCGATACCGAGGTGCCCAATGGCGCATCCGTGCCGGCCTACTACGCATTGCTGGCCTCGGCCTATATGCATCAGACCGGACTCGATCGCGAGACCTTGGCGGAATTTGCGGTGCTGATGCGCGAACATGCCGCTGGCCATCCTCATGCCCATCTGCGCGACCCTATCACTGTCGATCAAGTGCTGGCGTCCAAGCCGATCGCAACACCATTGAATCTGCTGGATTGTTGCCCGATATCGGATGGGGCGGCAGCGCTGGTGATCAGCGCCGACGAAGGCCCGGTCCAGGTCGTTGGCGATGGCCAGGCGCACCGTCATCAGCATTTGTCAGCGATGCGCGACGTGCTGGACACGGGTGCCGCGCGTGCCTGCGCCAGAGCCCTGGCCGAGGCAAAGCTGGAGTCACGGCACATCGATTATCTGGCGATCTATGACTCTTTCACGATTACGCTGGTCATGTTGCTTGAAGAGCTGGGATACGCGCCGCGTGGCGGCGCAGGAACCCGGCTGCGTCGCGGAGATTTTGCAGCGTCTGGTGCACTGCCTCTCAATACGCACGGTGGATTGCTATCGTTCGGCCATTCCGGCGTGGCGGGTGGCTTGGCACACATCGTCGAGGCTTGGACTCAACTGGCCGGCCGCGCTGGCGAACGCCAGATCGACCCGCGGCGGCGAGCCCTGGTCCATGCCGATGGTGGCGTGCTCTCTGCACATGTGAGCCTGGTACTGGAAGCGGAGGGCACAACGTGAGTACACAGCATCCTCTGGATATCCAACGTTGCGACCACTGCGGCACATGGTGGGCGCTGCGGCCCTACGCCTGCGCCTCCTGTGGCGGCACCACATTGTCGTGGCAACGCGCCACAGGCGAGGGCGTCGTCATCGCACGCAGCGAGGTACATCGTGCCCCGGATGCGCAATGGAAAGCGCTGACACCCTATACGTTGGTGCTCGTCAAACTGCATGAACATGTCACGCTGATGGGGCATGCAGACGCCACCATCACCGTCGGCCAGCACGTGCATGGACACGCCGTAGAAATCAACAGCCGCCTGCTACTGAAGTTCGAAGCCCGCTCCCCGCCGTGATGCTGGCCGTATCCACGGCATCACATCCAAATGAACCGCATCCACAACACGTCCCGAGAGGACGGAGGAGACACTCATGCCTATCAAAACGCTATGGCGTGGCGCATTCGCCGCGTTGACGCTATTCACCGCGACGATCTCTGTCCATGCTGCCTCCACTGACTGGCCAGCCAAACCGATTACCTTGGTCGTGCCGTATCCACCAGGAGGGCCCACCGATATCGTGGCCCGGTCGGTGGCGAAAGGCCTGGGCGACGAACTCAAGCAAACCGTGATCATCGACAACCGCTCAGGCGCGGGCGGCAACATCGGTGCAGAGCTCGTCGCCAGGAGCGCCCCCGATGGTTATACGCTGCTGTTGGCCACGACGGCTCATGCCATCAACATGTCGCTGTTCAAAACCCTGAGCTATGACACCAGCAAGAGCTTCGTTCCTCTGTCACTGCTGACACAAGGTCCGCTGGTCATCGTGGCGCGCCCCGATCTGCCCGCGCACAACGTCCGTGAGCTGATCGCGCTGGCGAAATCCACGCCGGGCAAATTGACCTTTGCCTCGTCTGGAAACGGGCAGTCGACACACTTGGCCGCGGAGCTGTTCAACGCCATGGCGGGAACGCGCATGGTGCATGTCCCGTACCGAGGCAGCGCGCCCGCCATGACGGATGTGATGGGAGGTCAAACCGATGTCATGTTCAACACCATGCTGTCATCGATGCCCTATGTGCGCGACGGCAAGCTGCAAGCATTCGCGGTGACCAGTGCGGCGCGATCGCCAGCAGCGCCAGAGATCCCTACCGTCGCAGAATCCGGATTACCGGGGTACGAGGCGACGGCGTGGAACGGCCTGATGGCACCGGCAGGGACTCCCGATGCGATCGTGCAGAAGCTGAGCACCACACTGCAAAAGGTTCTGGCAGACAAGGCGCTACAGCAGCAATTTGCCCAACAAGGGTTCGACGCGCAGTGGATGAGTCCGGCGGATTATCAACAGTTCGTCGACAACGAAATCAAGAAATGGGCAGACGTCGTCAAGACGTCGGGCGCCACTGTCAACTGAATATCATCACCGGCATAGGAATCTCCATGGGCTTTACTTCTCGCCATGACAACCTGAACACCTTGCTTGACCCAGCATCCATTGCCATCGTGGGCGCCTCGGACAACCCCGACAAAATCGGCGGACGGCCCATTTTCTACATGCGCCGGCATGGCTATGCGGGCACGATATATCCCATCAACCCGCAACGCACCGAGGTGCAAGGCGAGCGCGCCTGGCCCAGTCTGGATGCACTGCCCACGACGCCCGACCTGGCCATCGTGGCAGTAGCCGGTGAACAAGCCGTACAAGCTGTGGATAAATGCGCGGAGCTTGGCGTATCCACAGCCATCGTGATCTCGGCGGGCTTTTCTGAAACAGGCAGCGCAGGAAAAGCCTTGCAGGATGCCATGACCGCACGCGCACGCGCGGCGGGCATGCGCATCGTCGGTCCCAACTCGCAAGGCCTTGCGAATTTTGGCAATGGTGCGATCGCCTGCTTTTCAACCATGTTCCTGGAGGTCGAACCGGCCGATGGACCGGTCGCCGTCATCAGCCAAAGCGGCGGAATGAGCGCGATGATATATGGGCTGTTGCGCCAACGCGGTATCGGTGTACGTCACATGCATGCCACCGGTAATGAAGCCGATGTCACCGTATCGGAGCTGGCCTGCGCCGTGTTGTGCGACCCGCAGGTACGCATGGTGTTGCTCTATCTCGAATCCCTGCAAGACGCAGACGTTCTGGCGCGAGCAGCCGCACTCGCACGCGAGCGTGGCGTCCCATTGATCGCCGTCAAATCCGGCCGTTCCGAGGCTGGTGCACGCGCGGCAGCGTCGCATACCGGCGCCATGGCGAGCGAAGACCGCGTGGTGGATGCGTACTTCGAACATCACGGTATCTTGCGTGCCCGAGATCCACATGAATTGGTGCGGTGGGCGGAGTTGTCATTGCGCGGCCCATTACCTCGAGGCCCGCGAGTCGTCGCCGTCAGCAATTCCGGTGCGAGCTGCGTGCTGGCATCGGATGCCGCTGTCGAACACGGTCTGCAGATTACGCCGCTGGCCGATCGTACTCAGCAGGCATTGACCGATCGCCTGCCGGGCTATGCGACCACGACCAACCCGATCGACATCACGGCGGCACTGCTATCGAACAATGGTCTGTTCGGTCAGGTCCTGCCCGTCATCGCTGACGACCCGGCCGCCGATATGTTTCTGATCGATATTCCGGTCGCGGGGCGCGGCTATGACGTCGAGACGTTTGCGGCGGACACGGCAGAGTTTGCCGCAGCCTCTGGCAAACCGGTCGCCGTCGTCGCCTGGCAAGAGAACGTAGCCGCCACGTTTCGTGCACGCGGCGTCGCAGTCTACGCCGATGAACAACAGGCAGCCAACGCCATGGCGAGTTTGTATCGCCTGCATCAATGGCAGACGCGCGACACTGCGCCACACCAGGACGCCAGACAAGGCATACCGGGTTCGCTCGATGGATTGTCATCGCCATCACGCTTTCTTTCTGAATCTCAAAGCCTCGAACTGTTGTCGGACTACGACTTGACCGTGGCCGACTACCGCTGTTGCACCGATGCAGACACTGCCGTGGCAGCCTGGCGCACGATCAATGCGCCCGTCGCATTGAAAGCCTGCTCGGCCCAGTTACCTCACAAATCCGAACACGGCCTCGTGACGTTGCGCCTGAACAGCGAACACGACCTGCGCGAGGCGCTGCGTCGGCAAGCGCAAACGCTGAAAGACTTGAACGTCCACGACGCCACATGGATCGTCGCGCGCATGCAGGACGGCCTGCACGAATGTGCGCTGGGTATGCGGCATGATCCAGTCTTTGGCCCCGTGATCATGATCGGCAGTGGCGGCAAATATGTCGAAGCCATGCAGGACGTCGCCCTGCTGCTGCCGCCCTTTAACACCGCAGACGTCATCCGCAAACTGCAGGGCCTGCGCATCGGCACGCTGCTGGCAGGCGTGCGCGGCGACCCGTCTGCGGATATGGCGGCGCTGGCCGAACAGGCCGTGCGGCTCGGTCAGTGCGCGTTGGCTGCCAACGGAAAAATTGCCTCGATCGACATCAACCCTGTTCTGGTGTGCGCGCAAGGTCAAGGCGCGATCGCACTGGATGCGTTAGTCGAGCTGTCAAACGCCTCTGAAACCTGAAGCACCACAACTATCAGGAGACACCCATGCGCGGTTTGCTCTTATCCATGGTGTTGATACTGGCAACACCTTTTGCAACGGCAGTTCATGCCCAGGCAGCATCGGATTGGCCTACACGTCCCATCACCTTGGTCGTGCCGTTTCCGCCGGGCGGCACTACCGATCTGCTGGCGCGCCTCGTCGCCCGCGAAGCCGGCAATCGTCTGGGCCAAAACATGGTTGTCGAGAACCGTCCCGGTGCAGGCGGCGGCATTGGCGCCGCAGCCGTCGCACGTGCGCAGCCCGATGGCTACACATTGGTAATGGGAACACTGGGCACGCAAGTCACCAATCAATTCATTTATGCGCAGATGCCTTACGACTCGGCGCGGGATTTTGCGCCGGTCACATTGGTTGCCAACTCTCCGAACGTCTTGTTGGTCAGTCCCAAGCTGGGCATCTCCACCGTCGCGGAATTGCTCGAACGAGCACGACGCACGCCAGGCGCATTGAACTTTGCGTCGACAAGCCTGGGAGGTTCGCCTCATCTGTCCGGAGAGCTGTTCAACGGCATGGCCAAGGTCGATATTCGTCACGTGCCATACAAGGGATCAGCCCCGGCGATGACTGATCTGCTCGGCGGCCAGGTGCAGATGATGATAGACAACTTGCCCTCGGCCATGGGGCAGATCCAGGCCGGTACGGTAAAGGCCCTGGCAGTGACGACTCCCGAGCGCGTGCCGCTATTACCCAATGTGCCCACGGTTGCCGAGGCCGGGCTCCCCGGCTATGAAGTAAACGCATGGTTTGGATTACTCGCCCCTGCCGGGACACCCGATGCCGTCGTAAGCCGCATTTATTCGGCCGTCGCCAACGCCGTGGCCGAACCCGCCGTACGCCGCCAGATCGAGGCCCTGGGCGCCATCCCGGTTGCCAGCACGCCACAGGCGTTCAGCGACATCATCCGCGCCGATACGGAGAAATGGCAACAAGTCATCCGCAACGCGGGAATCAAACCGCAATGATGCGGCACGCGCCACAACGCTCATATAGCCATACTCATCAGGAGAGAGGTAAATGACCCGCAACCCGAACAAATTGCGTATCGGCTCCGGCGCTGGCTGGTGGGGCGATCGCATCGATCCCGCGCGCTGGAATGCCGAACGCGGCGAGTTGGATTTTCTGTGCTTTGAAACCATGGCCGAAGCCACGGTCTCTGCGGCTCAGGTCCGCAAACGCCGCGACCCGGGCTTTCCCGGTTATGACACCTGGCTGGACGATCGCATGCGTGCGGTACTGCCGCATTGCATGGCCAACGGTACACGCATTATCTCCAACCAGGGCTGGATCAATCCCCAGGCGGCGGCCCGGCGCGTCGCAGAGTTGTGTGCGGAAGTCGGCTGGAAAAACGCCAAAGTCGCCGCCATCACGGCCACGGACCTCAGTGCCACCATCGCCGCCAGCGGCCTGTCCATCATGGAAAGCGGCGCGCCGATTGCATCGCTGCGCGATACCTTGATCTCGGCCGAACCCTATGCAGGCGCCGAGGCCATCGTGCAAGCACTGGATCAAGGAGCCGACATCGTCATCACCGGCCGGGTTGCCGATCCATCGCTATTTCTCGCGCCCATGATGCATCACTACGGTTGGCGCCATGACGATTGGGACAAATTGGGGCAGGGCAGCGGCATCGGCCATTTGCTCGAATGCGGCGCCCAAGTCACCGGCGGCTATTTTGGCGACCCTGGCTACAAAAATGTGCCCGAGCCCTGGAATCTCGCGTTTCCTTATGCAGACATCGAAGCGGACGGTACTGCCGAGATCGGAAAAGTCAGCGGCACGGGCGGCTGCATCGATCTGCGTACCGTGAAAGAGCAGATGTTCTACGAGGTGCACGATCCGGCGCGCTATATCACCCCCGATGTGGTGGTGGACTTCACGACCGCACAATTGGAGCAAACAGGTGAAAACCGCGTCATGGTAAGCGGAATTTCGGGACGCCCCTGCACCCCGACCCTCAAGGTCTCGGTGGGATGCACCGAAGGTTATATCGGCGAGGACATGTTCTTTTTCGCAGGTCCCGGATGCCTGGAAAAAGCCCAATTGGCCGATACGATCTTGCGCGAGCGCTTGCACATGGCCAATCTGCAAGCCGACGATCTGCGCATTGATTTCATCGGGTTGAACGCAGTGCATGGTGCGGCCTCTGCGACGCCGTCTCAGGATCATGTTCCGGCGGAAATCGCCGTACGCATCGCCGCGCGTTGCGCATCTCGCGCACAAGCAGAAAAAATCGGCCGCGAGGTCGACGGCATGGCGGTGTGCGGTCTGGCATCGACAGGCAAACGCGTACCGCATCAAGACCGCGTACGCGAAGTCATCGGCCTGTGGTCCACCCTGGTGCCCCGCGACTCGGTTCACTGCACGATTGAATTCGTCTAAGGAGACAACATGAGAGTCAACTTGCGGCGTATCGCCCACACCCGTTCGGGCGACAAGGGCAACACCTCGAATATCGCCGTCATCGCCTACGAGCCCATGTTTTATCCACTGATAAAACAAACCCTGACGGTCGACGCAATGCGCTCGATCTATAACGATACAGCGGTGCGCGGTGCCATCAATCGCTACGACGTCGATGGCCTGGGCGTATTGAACTTTGTGCTGGAGGGTGCATTGGGCGGCGGCGTCTCGCGCAGCCTGGCGATCGACAACTACGGTAAAGCGCTCGCCAGCGCAGTATTACGTTTCGAATTGGAGGTTCCCGATGCATGGTTACCATTACTACGTGGACCTCACGAGGTATAAATAGGTCGTGCAGGTTTTTCGTCCTAGAAACCCGAGTCGCGCGGACATGGCAGGAGACGCATCATTGAATGTCTGCGCTGCATCAAAAGAGACCGCGATGACTGATCCGAATGATGCTTTGCCGCCCAATCCCGCCAATCACGTCGCACTGACCCCGTTGGGTTTTCTGCAGTGGGCCGCGGACGTCTATCCACAGAGACCAGCGCTGCTGCACGGCGACTACCGTCAAGATTGGCAAACCACACGAGAACGCTGCCAACAGATGGCGGCAGCGCTACAGGCGTGGGGCGTTCGCCGCGGTGACGTGGTCGCCGTCCTGGCGCCGAACACGCCCGCGCTGTACGAAGCGCATTTTGGCGTGCCGATGGCCGGTGCGGTGCTCAATGCCTTGAATACCCGGCTGGATGCCGCCACCTTGGCGTTCATTCTGGAACACGGCCGCGCCGCCGTGTTCCTGTACGACAGTGAATATGCAGAACTCGTAAGCGACGTGCTCTCCAGGCTCTCCATCCCACCGCGCACCGTCCGCATCGAAGACCGCGAGTACCAAGGTGATCACGGCACATTGGGCGACGCGGAGTACGAATCCTGGTTGGCGGCACAGCCCTCGGATCATGCTTGGGAATGGCCTGCCGACGAATGGCAGAGCATCTGCCTGAACTATACGTCCGGCACCACCGGCAACCCCAAAGGGGTGGTCTATCACCATCGCGGCGCCTATCTCAATGCCACGGGCAACGTACTGGCCTGCGGCATGCCACCTCATGCCGTCTACCTGTGGACGTTGCCCATGTTCCACTGCAACGGATGGTGCTTTCCGTGGACGCTCGCGGCGCTGGCGGGTACCAGCGTCTGCCTGCGCCGCGTCGAGCCCACTGCGATTTTCGAGGCCATCCGGCGTCATCATGTCGGCTTCTTTTGCGCGGCTCCCGTGGTGCTGAGCATGCTGATCAATGCGCCCAAGCAAGTCCAGTATCGCGCCACGCATCCCGTACAAGTATTGACCGGTGGCGCCGCGCCGCCAGCCGCTGTGATCGAATCCATGGAACAGCTCGGCATCGGCGTCACGCATTTGTATGGACTCACGGAAACCTACGGGCCGTCCATCAGTTGTGCCTGGCACGATGAATGGGATGAGCTGCCCCTGGCCGAACGCGCCGCGCTCAAGGCACGCATCGGCGTGCGCAAACTCAATGTCGAACATGTACAAGTCGTCGACGACGAGCTACGCCCCGTACCCGCCGATGGCAAGACCATGGGAGAAATCGTGCTGCGTGGCAACACGCTCATGAAAGGCTATCTGCGCAATCCCGATGCCACCGCACAGGCCTTTGCGGGCGGTTGGTTTCACTCCGGCGACCTCGGGGTCATGCACCCCGACGGCTATATCGAGATCAAGGATCGTGCCAAGGACATCATCATCTCGGGCGGAGAGAACATATCCACGGTGGAAGTCGAGAGCGTGTTGTACCGGCATCCTGACATCCTGGAAGCAGCAGTAGTGGCAAGGCCGGATACGACTTGGGGCGAAACACCCTGCGCCTTTGTCACGCTCAAACCGGGAGCCATGTGCACGGAAGACGATGTACTGCGTTATTGCCGCGAACATCTCGCACGATTCAAAGTGCCACGCACGGTGGTGTTTTGCGAGCTGCCAAAAACCGCAACCGGCAAAGTCCAGAAATTCGTTTTACGTGATCAAGCCGCCGCGTTGGATTCGACGAACGATCAAAACGGCTAATTGGACCCGTCCGATGCGGTGCTATAAAACCAATGCCGTTCTGAATGCCGCTACCGATTCAGGAGCATCAATGCAAAAGGGGCGCAAACGCGCCCCTTTTGCATTCTGGTGATAGTACGGTTTAGTTCTTGCGTACCGAAGCAATCACCTGGTCCAGCAGGGTCAGCATCTGCGCGACATCTTGCTCGCTGACGTTCAACGCCGGCATGAAGCGCAGCAGATTGGCGCGCGGCGCATTCAACAGCATGCCTTGCGGCTCCAGGACACGAGCGGCGTCGACAATCGCAGGCCCGTCATCACGATCGAGCATCAAGGCGCGCAACAGGCCCATGCCACGCTCGCCTTTCATGCCCCATTTGGCCGACAGCGCCAAGAGCCCTTCGGACAGCTGCTTGGCGCGCGCCTGCACCGACTCCATGAAGCCCGGCGACACCAAGGTATCGAATACCGCAACACCTACCGCAGCCATCAAAGGATTGCCGTTGTAGGTGCCGCCTTGATCACCGTGCGAGAACACGCAGACCTCTTCACGAGCCAGCAACGCGGCCAACGGCACGCCGCCGCCAATGCCCTTGGCCAGCGTCATGATGTCCGGCACCACGTCGAATTGCTGATACGCGAACATCGAGCCCGTACGGCCCATGCCGGTTTGCACTTCGTCGACGATCAACAGCAGCTTGTGCTCGTCAGCCAGCTTGCGCAGGCCTTGCATGAATTCGCGTGTCGCCGGGTTGACACCTGCCTCGCCTTGTACCGGCTCGAGCATGATGGCCACGGTCTTGTCATCGATCAGCGCACGGACCGAGTCCAGGTCGTTGAGTTCGGCCTTGGGGAAACCCTCGACCTGCGGCGCAAACATCGTGTCCCAACCGGGCTTGCCCGAGGCCGACATCGTCGCCAGCGTACGGCCATGAAAGCCATGGTTCATCGTGATGATCTTGTACGCGCCGTTGCGATTCACGCGGCCCCACTTGCGCGCCAGTTTGATGGCGCCTTCGTTGGCCTCTGCGCCACTGTTGGCAAAGAACACGCGATCAAAACACGACGCGCCAGTCAGGCGCAGCGCCAGATCGATGGACGGCTGGTTGTAGAACGCCGGCGAGGGGTTCATCAGCTTGTCGGATTGATCCAGCAGCGCCTTTTTCATTGCCGGGTCGCAGTGACCCAGGGTATTGACGGCCCAGCCCTGGATAAAGTCCAGATATCGCTTGCCGGTATGGTCCTCCAGCCACGAGCCCTGACCGCGCACGAACACGAGGTCCGGGCGGGAGGTGATCTCCATGAGGGCGTTGACGTTGAACTGGCTGAATTCCATGGCGGTTCCTACGGAATGGGAAAACTAGAGAAAAGGAAGAATTGAAGAATTTAGCACCGTATTGTTGCCGCTGGCGCAGTACGCGCCAGGCAATCGACATAGACGGGCCGGTGCCCCCCGCCTGTACGTTATCGGCTCAACCCTCGGGCAGCGATATCCCACACGCCCTCGACCACGCCGTTGCGGTAGGTCACGAGCTGGTCATGCAGATTGAATGTCGGGTCCACGTGAGACGGGATCAGACGGAGCGTGTCGCCCAGACGCACGCCTGTCCCCTGGGAATACGCCTCATCCGAGGCCGATTTGGCGCCTGGACCCTGAGGGATCGATGCGGCCTGAAGCGTCTTTAACACGCCGTGCTCATCATTCGCGGCCGTGTATTGCAACCCGACTGATTCCGCGATCCGGGGCAAACCACACTCCACGGTCGTCGATTTCAGGCCCGCATCCACGATCACACGGTCGGCGGCGGGCATACTCATCACCGTGGTGAGCAAAAACAGACTGTTGCGAAAAGCCAACGCATCAGACCAGTCGTTCGCACCATAGTCGCCGTCCATGAACGCGTACGAACCCGCTTGCAACTCGGTGTAGACGCCCGAAGCGGCATCAAACTCGGCGCTGCCGGTCCCTGCACCGGTAATGCGATCACAGGCGATGCCCGCCGCGCGCAGATGGTTGGCATAGTCTGCGGCAGTCTGTGCGGCCCGAGCCGCCACCGCTGCCCGCTCGCCATGACTACGCACGTGCTGCACCGAGCCATGATAGGCCTGCAGGCCGCCAAAACTCACGCCAGGCAGGGTTTGAGCCTGTTGTGCCAGTGCCAACACCAAGGCTGCATTCGACACGCCGCAACGCCCTTGGCCGACATCGACCTCGACCAACACCTCGACCTCTGCCTGGGCCTGCACCATGGCGGCCGAGATATCGGCCAAATTCCCTGCATCATCTACGCATACGCTGACACGCGCCACACGGGCCAATTGCGCCAGCAGGGCCAGCTTGGCCGGACCCACGACCTCGTTACTGATATGGATGTCGTCAATACCTGCCTCGACAAACGGCAGTGCTTCGCTGACCTTTTGGCAGCAGATCCCGCGCGCACCCAATGCGATCTGACGCCGCGCGACCTCCGGGCATTTGTGGGCCTTGCCGTGCGGCCGCAGGTTCACGCCATGACGATCCGCCCAGGCCTGCATCGCACGCAGATTCGATTCGAACGCATCCAGATCCAGCACCAGGCTGGGCGTGTCGACGTGCGCGAGCAAATCGCCTGGCACTGCGGCTGGCGGCAACGTCAAAATCGGGGCGGCAGGGATGGCGGCCATGGATGCGCGTTTCCTTTTCGAACGAACATGCACGCCATCGGATCTGGCGTACTGGACAAGCACATAGTGTATCCCCCAGGCAAACCCTATGCCTCCTGGAATCACCCCCGTGACAAAATCGCGTGGGGATCGAAAACACCCGCACCTGGAGAAGCTTCATGTCGTTGAAAAACTGGATCAAGACCCTGACTCTCGCGTTGGCCGTTGCCGGCAGTGTCGGGACTGTGCACGCACAGCAATTTTTCCGCATCGGTACCGGCGGCACTGCGGGAACCTACTATCCTGTCGGCGGCATGATCGCCAACGCGATTTCGCAACCCGGCAAGCTCATCGCGACGGCGGTTGCCTCGAATGGTTCAGTCGCCAACATCAACGGCATCCTGGGCGGCTCGCTCGAAGCCGGCTTCACGCAATCCGACGTCGCTTATTGGGCCTATACCGGCACAGGGACGTTCGACGGCAAACCCAAGGCCGAAAATCTGCGCTTGATCGCTACCCTCTATCCCGAAAGCATCCACCTCGTGGCACGCAAGGGCTCCGGCATCAAGTCCGTCGCCGATCTGCGCGGCAAGCGTGTCTCGATGGACGAGCCCGGCTCGGGCACCTTGGTAGACGTTCGCCTGATTCTCGGGGCGTACGGGATGACCGACAAGGACATCAAAGCCGAATACCTGAAGCCGAACCAAGCCGGCGACAAGATCCGTGACGGAGGCCTGGACGCATTCTTCTTTGTAGGTGGCGCACCCGCCGGTGCGATCGCGGAACTGGCTTCCAGCGGCGCAGGCATCGAGCTCGTCCCTCTGGTCGGCCCCGAGATCGACAAACTGCGCAGCGAACAAGAGTTCTTCACGCCCGACACCATCGCCGCCGGCATGTACCAAGGCGTGGGCGAGATCAAGACCATCTCCGTCAATGCGCAAATGGTGACGTCCGCCAAACTGTCCGACGAGACCATCTACGACATCACCAAAGCCCTCTACAGCGCGGAAACCCGTAAAGTGCTCGACAACGGTCACGCCAAAGGCAAATTGATCACCAAGGAAAACGCCGTCAAAGGCGCTGGCATCCCGTTCCATCCGGGCGCCGAAAAATTCTACAAAGAAGCCGGCCTGCTGAAGTAAGCCGTATCGCTTGCAGTATCTCTCTCAGCGCGCCGGAACGCACCCCGGCGCGCTGCGTTTCTTTTGACAGGCCTGGCGATGGAAATCGATCACGATAAAACCCAGCAACTCGCGGAAAAATTCGATTCCGAAATCCGCTTCCGGCCACTGGCCAAAACCGCCACCGCGATCGTGTCGGTCCTGCTCGTATCGCTGTCGATATTTCACTATTACACGGCAGGATTTGGCCTGTTGCGCGAGGCCACGCACCGCGGTGTGCACCTGGCCTTTGTGCTGAGCCTGATTTTCCTCGTGTTCGGTTTCAGCAAATCGCATTATCAGCGCGAGCCCCGTTCGACGCTGCTATCGCCGGGCGGCGTGCCGTTGTACGACTGGATCATCGCCATCGTGCTGGCCCTCAGCGTGCTGTACATCCCGTACATCTTCGAAGACCTGGCGTTCCGCGTCGGCAACCCGCTGCCGATGGATGTATTCATGGGTTCCGTCTTGATCATCGGCCTGCTGGAGGGCACGCGCCGCGCCATGGGCTGGCCCTTGCCCATCATCGCGCTGGTGTTTCTCGCCTACGCTGCATTCGGACCCTGGTTTCCCGGCCTGCTCAAGCACGCTGGCAATACCTGGCCGCAGATCGTCAACCACATGTACCTGACCAGCCAGGGCATTTATGGTGTCGCCGTAGGCGTGGTCGCCACCTACGTCTTTCACTTTGTGCTGTTCGGTGTGCTGGCCAGCCGTATCGGCCTGGGGCAATTATTTCTGGACGTCGCCTCGGCCATCGCGGGCCGTTATGCCGGAGGTCCTGCCAAAGTTTCCGTCTTTGGCTCGGCCATGTTCGGCATGCTGTCGGGCTCATCGGTCGCCAATGCCGTCACCGTAGGATCGCTCACCATCCCGGCCATGATCCGTATCGGCTATCCGCGCCACTTCGCTGCGGGCGTCGAAGCCGCGTCCAGCACCGGCGGACAGATCACGCCACCCATCATGGGAGCCGCGGCTTTCCTGATGATCGAATTTCTGGACATCCCGTATCAACAGATCATCATGGCCGGTATCTGTCCGGCCTTTCTGTATTTCTTTGGCATGTTCATGCAGGTGCACTTCGAGGCAAAGCGTGAGGGATTGCGCGGCTTGCGGGAGGACGAAATGCCCAATCTGCGCGACTCGTTCAAGCGCCGTTGGCCGACCCTGCTGCCTCTCATTGCCCTGATCTCGGTATTGGCCAGCGGCCGCACCCCTTATCTGGCCGCGTTCGCCGGCATCACAGGATGCATCCTGGTAGGCCTGCTCAACCCGCTCCAACGCCTGAAATGGCGCGACCTGTACGACTCCTTCGAAACCGGCGCCAAATACGCGTTGGCAGTCGGTGCAGCCGCAGGCACAGTGGGACTGGTCATCGGTGTCGTCACCCTGACGGGCGTGGGCTTCAAGGTGTCGTACATCGTGATCTCGGCAGCCCAGTTCATCTCGGGCGGTCTGCATTCCGTCATTCCGGAATTCCTGGCGTCGGCACAAACCCTGACCCTGATGGCCGCCCTCGTCATGACCGGCATCGTGTGCGTGCTGATGGGTTGCGGTGTGCCCACCACCGCCAACTACCTCATCATGGTCGCCATCGCCGCGCCCATCCTGGTGCAACTAGGCGTTCAGCCGATTGCCGCGCACTTCTTCGTGTTCTATTTCGGCATCCTGGCAGACATCACCCCGCCTGTCGCACTCGCCGCCTATGCCGCAGCGGGCATGGCGGGCAGCGATCCATTGCGAACAAGCGTCACCGCCTTCAGGTTGGGCATTACCAAATTGATCGTGCCCTTTGTGTTCGTCTTTTCCCCGTCGCTGCTGATCTCGGTGCAAGGCTTCACGTGGTTTGCCTTCCTGGAAACGCTGATAGGCTGCATGATCGGCCTGGTATTGTTGTCGGCCGCCTTTTCGCGCTACATGCTGGTCAGCATGAAATCGTGGGAACGTTGGTTATGCATTATCGGCGCGCTGCTGACCATCATTCCGGGCTTTACCAGCGGCATTGTGGGCCTGGCTATCTGCATCCCGGTATTCATCCGCCAACTGGCGCAGCTAAAGGCCGAAAGAACCGACAAGGTACTACCGGTGACGTGACCCTCCCATAGTGCAAAGTGCCACGACCCGCGTCGGCGTCTCAAAAACCCCGCGGCCGGCGCACCCTTTTTCCCCCACCGTGGCAATAAAAAAACGCCCTGAACCCCTCAAGTTGCCCCCAATGACAATTCAGCGTACATTTAAATTCACGTTTGCTGGTTTGCCGATATGCGGGCCGACTGGGCAAACAGGCACTACTTTGCGCCATATGTTCGATATCCTCGTTTATTTGTTCGAAAACTACTACACGCCGCAAGCCTGTCCCGCGGCTGACATCCTGGCCAAACGCCTCGCTGCGGCCGGCTTCGAGCACGACGACATAGACGACGCCCTGGGTTGGCTATATGGTCTGGCGGAAACCACCGAACGCTGCGTCGATCTGGCCCAGGTGCCCAGCACCGGCACGCGCATCTACGCTGACTCCGAATACCGGCAACTGGGGTCCGAGTCCATCGGCTTCATCGCCTTTCTCGAATCAGCCGGCGTCCTGCCCGCCCCCTTGCGCGAAATCGTCATCGACCGTGCACTGGCCGCCCCCGAAACCCCGGTACCACTGGCCAAGATCAAAATCATCGCGCTGATGGTGCTCTGGAGCCAGGAAGCCGACATCGACAACCTGGTCCTGGAAGAGCTGCTCGACGACGACGGTGCACGCCGGCTCCACTGAGCCGTGCGCTACGTCGGCCGCTTTGCCCCCAGCCCCAGCGGGCCTCTGCACCTGGGCTCGCTAGTCGCAGCCTTGGCCAGCTGGCTGGACGCGCGCGCCCAGACTGGGCGCTGGCTGCTGCGCATCGAAGACGTCGACACGCCTCGCACCGTCCCCGGCGCCGCGCAGACCATCATGAGCCAGCTGCGCGCCATGGGCCTGCATTGGGATGGGGATATCCTGTGGCAATCTCAACGCAACAACACTTATCAACAGGCTTTTGACGCGCTGGCAGCGCGTGGACTGGTCTACGGTTGCGGTTGCACCCGCCGGGAAATCGCGGACTCCGCGTTGCGCGGGACCTTGCCGGCGCTAGACGGGGAACGCCCCTATCCCGGAACCTGCCGTCATGGCCTGCCGCCAGGCCGCCAAGCGCGTGCCTGGCGGCTCCGTGTACCCGAAGGCACCGAAACCTTTATCGACCGCTGGCTGGGCCCTCAGCAGCAAAATGTCGCACTGGCAGTGGGCGATTTCGTTCTGCGCCGAGCGGATGGCCTGTGGGCATATCAATTGGCCGTCGTCGTGGACGACGCCGAGCAAGGCATCACCGATATCGTGCGAGGCGCCGATCTGCTCAGTTCCACGGCCCGTCAACGCATCCTGGCCCGCCTGTTGGGTGCCGTACCTCCGCGTGTCATGCATGTGCCGTTGATCACCGACCCCGACAGCGGCCTCAAATTGTCCAAACAGAATGGCGCCGCGCCGCTGGATACGGCGCAGCCTTTGGCGATGCTGACGCAGGCTTGGCAGGCGCTGGGCTTTGCCCCCATCGCCGCAAGCACACCGGAAATGTTTCTCGCCCAAGCGATCCCGCAATGGGCCCGACGCTTTCCCTACAGCGGCTGACGATCCTCGCCCAGCATGCGCACCAACAATCCCGTCCCATCGTCGCCCACCCGTATTTCACCGTAACGCGCCCGCGCATAGCGATCGGCCTGGCCTTCCGGAAAGAAATACGCGTTCGTGACAATCCGCACGTCGCGATCGCGGATGCGATAGCGCAATGCAATTTCGTTACCCGCAACCGGTTGTGCATCGGCTTGCGTCCGAACCCGTTGCGCCACGCCATCGCCGTCCGGCACTAACACCACATAACCATCGGTAGGCCGCTTGGCGACCCCATCGGGATCGAAACTGGGCCGCAACTGATCACCTACCGCAAAATTCAGCGCCATGTAGTCGCCCTGCATCAACGAACGCGGATCGACTGGCGCCAACTGAAGAACGACGACTCGCCCCTGAGTGAGCAGGGTCTCTCGTTGCCAGATCGTGTGGTTAACCACCGCCAGCACCAGGATCAGCCCGCCCAACACCACCGCTGTACGCCAGCGCAATGCCGATGTCACAGGGGCAGGGAGGGTCACCTCAGGCAATTCGATCGTCTTCATCCAGCGGGGCACCAGATACACCAGCGCACGCAGGACGAATAACAGCAACGCAGCGCCGCCTAGCCAGAATGCCTTATCGAGCAGCGGGATTTCCAATTGGTAGTAGTACACCAACAGATACACCAGCAAGCTCAGACCGCCCACCATCGTCAAGCGCGGTTCACGCAACCCGAAGCCCAGCAACATCCAGGCCAGTGCGAACGCCACACCCGGACTGGGCAGCCAAAATAGCGCCAACGCCAACAGCCCCAGCGGCACACCCCACACCACACCCGAAGTCAACACGCGGCGACGCGGCCACAGCACCGCCCACGCGCACGCCACCGGCAGCAGTACCCCCAGAACCATGATCAGCGCCACAAACGCGTCTGCACGCCACAAGGCGGGCCATCGCATCAATGACACGCCGCCCGCCAGCCACACCATGGTCTGCACTGCCAATGCGAAAGCCCAAGCCAACGGTTTCAAGGCCTCGAACCTGGCATGCACCGGTGCGTCGAAAGCAACGGGATCCCCACCGGGCACGACGTCGCCAACGGATGCTTCGCCTTTGCTATCAACCGGTCCTGGCAGCGTGCCCGGCTGCCCGCGAAACAGGCCCAGCGCAGGGGCGTAGCTCAGGAAAAACGCAATCGCCGCCGTCCAGGCGCCAGCCACTGCCACGGGCAGCCACACCCTCGTCGCGCCAATGGCCTCGTAGTCCAGCCATTCCCACATCCCGTCAGCCTGCATAAACCCGGGCACCAGATACTGCACGATCAATCCCGCCAGCGCCATGGCCATCATGCCCGCGCTCAAGAAGCGCAACAGCGTCTCGGCACCCAACGCATACACCACAACCCCCAGCACTAGAACATAGAACCACGTGCCGGAATCAAAATAGGAAGACGAGTCAGGATAGAGCAGGCCGAAAAACACCAACAGCTGGCCCGCAAATCCCACCGCGGTCAGACACTGCCGCCAGAACAGCCCCGCCGGAACACGCAACCCGCCCACGGCCAGCGCACACAGCACCACCCCGGCAATCTTCGCGCCCGTACCGGAGTCAATCAACTCCGAGGCCACCACAAACAACAGCAGCAACAGCGTCGCCAGCCATGCGCTCAAGGCCAACAGTCCTTGCACATACCAGGGAGGATTCGCCTGATGGGGCATGCCGGCCGGCTGCACCCGCGCACTGGTTGCGCGAGCGTCATCTGCCAGCACTCTCGCATCATGCCCGGCGGCCTCGAGCTGTGATGCCCTGGCCGTCTGCCCGGTATCGCCCGCCGATACGCCGTGCGAATGACTTGCCGTGGTCGCCGCCTGCCCTTGTAACACAGCATCGTCAACCGCAGCCCCCGACGGCGGCCACACGGGTGCCGGCCGTGCTGCCAGACGGCGCAACCATCCAGCCGCCATCACGGCCTCGCCTATCAGCAGGGCCGCCAGGGGCAATGCCGCCCAGAAATCGTTGGCGATCTCCACCAGCAGCTCACCGACGACCCGTAGCGACATCCCGATAACACCCGCTGCCAGCAGGGCCAGAATGACCAGGTCACGGCGCACATGTTGGTAGTAGTAGCCGAGCCCCAGCGTCGTCAGGATCCAGAGCAGCCCCGCGCTGGACCCCAGCCCATACAACGGCGCGTAATCAAAAAACATCGCGATCCCGAGCAGGCTGAGAATCCATGCCACGAGCACCCTGGGTCCCAGTACCGTACTGGCGCGCCAGCGCCAACTGGCGGCCTCCCAGCCGGCCAGGAACAGCAGATTCACGACCGCCACTGCCACCATCTGCTGAGCAGGCGCCAGAATCCACAGAAACATGCTGCCCTCTTGCACGTAGAGCACCATGGCAATATTGACGACCACCAGCCACAGCAGCCATACCGCCTGACTCATGGCCACCAGCGCCCAGGGCAGCAGCAGCATTCCCCACCAGGCGAAAAGCTCCCAGGTATCGGCCCCCGTTTGATACGTCTGCCCCAGCAAGGCCAACAGCGCACCCAGCAGCAGCCCGGCAAGCGCCAGCAGGGCATCGGGCCCGTACCGGCGGGCGCCGTCAGCCGCACGCAGCCGCCAGCCGAGCCAGGCGGCCGCCACCACGCAGACTGCCAACAGGACCTGCGCCCCCGCGAAACGCTGGGTTTTTGACAGCGCCTCCCAATTGGCCGCCACCCCGCAAATTACCGCACTCCCGAGCAGCCAAATGCCCAGCCACAGGGTGCCGCGAGACAAAAATTGACGCCAAGCGTGCAATTCCGATCCCACCTTAATTTCCGGCTTGACTTGCATGCGGCGAATCTCCCCTCGTATTATCCGCGCTACACCGGCGGGTCTACCGCCAATGGATACCCATGAGCAAAACGCTGATTATTGCCGAGAAACCCTCGGTCGCCCTTGATATCTCCCGCGCCCTCGGAGGCTTCGCGCGCGAGGGTGACTATTTTGAAAGCGAACGTTACGTACTGGCTTCCAGTATCGGACATTTGCTGGGCTTGGTCGCACCCAATGATCCCGTCAAGGGAAAATGGAGCTTCACGCACCTGCCCGTCATTCCGCCTGAATTCGAACTCGGCCCTGCCGACAAGAAATCGGCCGAACGCCTCAAACTGCTGGTCAAGCTGGCCAAGCGCAAAGACGTGGACAGCCTCATCAACGCCTGCGACGCCGGACGTGAGGGCGAACTCATCTTTCGCTACATCATCCAGTACGCGGGGGTCAAAAAGCCCATTAAACGGCTCTGGCTGCAGTCCATGACCCAGGCTGCCATCCGCGAGGCCTTTTCGAACCTGCGCGATGACGCCCAGCTCAAGCCACTGGAGGCTGCCGCGCGCTCGCGCGCCGAGGCTGACTGGCTGGTGGGCATCAACGGCACCCGCGCCATGACGGCCTTCAACAGCAAGGACGGCGGCTTCTTCAAAACCCCCGTGGGCCGTGTGCAGACCCCCACGCTGGCCATCGTGGCCGAGCGCGAGGAACGCATCCGCAGTTTCGTGCCGCGCGACTACTGGGAAGTCCACGCCACCTTTGTCGCCGCTGCCGGGCTCTACCAGGGCCGCTGGATCGATCCGGATTTCAAGAAAGACGAACGCGATCCCGAAAAACGCGAATCGCGCCTCTGGTCACAGGCCGCCGCCCAGAGCGTCGTAGCGGCTTGCCGCGAACAGCCTGGCACCGTCACCGAGGAATCCAAGCCCTCGACCCAGATGTCGCCAGCCCTGTACGACCTGACGTCGTTGCAGCGTGAGGCCAACGGCCGTTTCGGTTTCTCTGCCAAGACCACCCTGGCGCTGGCCCAGACGCTGTACGAACGCCACAAGGCCTTGACCTACCCGCGTACCGATTCGCGCTATCTGCCCGAAGACTACCTGGGCACCGTGCGCGACACCATGCAGGCGCTGGCCAAGGGCGGCTCCAACGCCGTGGGACAGCTGTCGCGCCACGCCGACACCGTGGTCACGCAAAACTGGATCAAACCCAACCGCCGTATCTTCGACAACAAAAAGGTGTCGGATCACTTTGCCATCATCCCCACACTGCAGATCCCGCACGATCTCAGCGAGGCCGAAGGCAAACTGTACGATCTGGTGCTCAAGCGTTTCCTGGCGGTGTTTTTCCCCGCGGCCGAATACCGTGTCACCACCCGTATCACCGAAGTCCAGGGCCATCGCTTCAAGACCGATGGCAAGGTACTGGTCGCGCCGGGCTGGCTGGCTGTCTATGGCAAAGAAGCCCAGGGTGAAGACGCCAACCTGGTCCCTGTCGCCGACAACGAAACCGTCCGCACCGAAGACGTCGAGGCAATCGGTCTGTCGACTAAACCGCCGGCCCGCTACAACGAAGCCACGCTGCTGTCCGCCATGGAAGGCGCCGGCAAACTCGTGGACGACGAAGAGCTGCGCGAAGCCATGTCCGAGCGCGGCCTGGGCACGCCGGCCACGCGGGCAGGCATCATCGAAGGCCTGTTGGGCGAAAGCTACCTGCGCCGCGAGGGCCGCGACCTGGTGCCCACCGCCAAGGCCCGCCAGTTGATGACGTTGCTGTCCGGACTGGACGTCACAGAATTGACCTCGCCCGAACTCACCGGCGAATGGGAACACAAGCTCAAACAGATCGAGCAGGGCGGATTGGGCCGCGAGGCCTTCATGCGCGAGATCGCGCAGATGACCCAAATCATCGTCAAGCGTGCCAAAGAGTACGAGCGCGATACGGTGCCTGGCGACTATGCCACCCTGAAAACCCCGTGCCCGAAATGCGGCAGCGTCGTCAAGGAAAACTACCGCCGTTACGCTTGCACTCAGTGCGAATTCTCGATCGGCAAGCATCCCGGCGGCCGCACCTTTGAGTTACCCGAGGTCGAAGAACTGCTCGCCAAACGCGAGATCGGCCCCTTGCAGGGTTTCATCAGCAAAATGGGCCGGCCCTTTGCCGCCATCCTGCGTATCAGCGACGAATACAAACTCGAATTCGACTTTGGCCAAAAAGACGAAGAAGACAGCGAGGCCGTCGACTTCTCAGGCCATACGCCGGTCGGCAACTGCCCCAAATGCAATTCGCGCGTGTTCGAGCATGGCCTGAGCTATGTGTGCGAGAAATCGGTCGGTCCCGACAAGACCTGCGATTTCCGTTCGGGCAAAATCATCTTGCAGCAAGAGATCTCACGGGATCAAATGCACAAGCTGCTGACCGACGGCCGCACCGATTTGCTCGAGGGCTTTGTCTCCAGCCGCACGAACCGCAAATTCAAGGCGTTCCTGGTGCGCCAACCCGACGGCAAAACCGGCTTTGAATTCGAGCCCCGCGCAGCCAAACCCGGCCGCGCGCCGGCAAAAACGGCGAGCAAAACGGCCGGCAAGACAGCGACCAAAACCGCCACGAAAGCCGCCGCAAAGAAAGCTGCACCCAAAAAAGCGGCAGCAAAAAAGGCCACGGCAAAGAAAGCGGTAAAGAAAACCGCTAGCTGATCGCCAGCCTATGGCCCGGGAGCGATTGACGCACTTCAGTCAGCGTCGTTCGCCGCCGGCCATTTTTACGGCGCACGAGTTATCCACACCCGGATGGCCCGTACGCCGGCAGACAAAGACCGTGGTCCGCCACGGTCTTTGCACATTTGCAGTATCGTTGTCCTCAAACAGCCGTGTCACTACAACATTTCAGGACGACAATGCAGCGCTATCCCTTGAAATCGGGTTCTTACACCCGCCGCCATTTTCTTGCCTGCTCCGCCGCGCTTGCGGGAACGAGCCTGCTCGGCACCCCGGCGTTGAGCCGGGCTGCGCTCGGCAAGGCCGCGTTTGGCCTGGGCAGCATTGATCCTTTCTTCGCCGCCGCTTACGTCGCCTTCAAGAAGGGCTATTTTGGCGAGGGCGGCCTGGATGTCGAATACCTGAACTCGCAAAGCGGTCCCCGGACCATGCAAATGCTGGCGGCAGGGCAGATCCTCTTTGGCGCCACGGCCGCGACCGCCGCCCCGGCATTGACACTGGCCGGCAAGCCCGCCAGCCTGATCTTTGGCTTTGACCGCAAACTCACCTACGCCAATGTCATCGTACGGCGCGAGGATTTCGACAGCGGCAAAATCAAGACCCTGAAAGACCTGGCGGGCAAGCGCGTTGGCGCAACACAACCGCAATCCAGCACCTGGCTCATGGCCGTTTATCTGATGCAGCAGGCCGGCATCGCCGACCAGGTCGACATTCGGCCCCTGGGGGACCTGGCCACCATGCTGGGCGCGCTGAAAACCGGCTCGATATCGGCCAGCATGGCGACCATGTCCATGATGGAACAGGCGCAAGCCGAAGGGTGGGGCGTACCGATTTTCGACGCCACCACCGAAGCCTCATGGAATGCCTTCATGGGGGGCGACGTCCCGGGTATCGCTGCCCTGACCCTGCAAGACACCATTCAAAAGCGCCCTGAAGTCGTACAAGCCTTTGTGACGGCGCTGGTCAAGGCGCAGGACTTCATCACCGCCAACAGCGCACAGGCCGTGACTGACGCGATCTACGACGATTACCTTCATGCCTTTCCCCGTCCGGCTATCGAAAAAACCCTGGGCATCTACAAGGAAACCGTCTTCCTGAAAGACAACCTCATCACCGAGGACGCCTACAACCGGATGGCCGGCATCATGGGCGACGGACGTCAATTCTCGAACGAAGAAATGAAAAAAGTCCCCTACGCCAGCTGCGTGGACATGTCCTTTGTACGGCAAGCCCGGAAAGCATCGTAAGTTCCATGAGGCCCCCGGATATTCAACGCATGTATGAGGACCTCGTCGGCGATATGCCGCTTTTCAGCACCCTGCACGGCGATGTCCTCGGGAGCCGCGGATGATAGAACTCATAAACGTCGGTAAAGCCTACCAGGCACGCGGCGGCACGGTGCATGCCGTAGGCAACGTCTCGCTGTCCATTGCCGAAGGCGAATTTGTTTCCATTGTCGGACCCTCCGGTTGCGGCAAGAGCACATTGCTGAACATGATGGCGGGCTTCCTGCCGCCCACGACCGGCACCATCCGCGTAGCGGGGGCGCCCGTCAATGGCCAAGTACCGCCAGCGCTGGGCTACATCTTTCAGAAAGACACGTTGCTGCCTTGGTACAACGTGCGCAAAAACGTCGCGTTGGGCCTGAAATTTTTGGGCGTGCCTGCGGCCGAGATCGATCGCCGTGTCGCCGGGCTGCTCGAACTGGGCCACCTCAGCGCTTTCGCTCAGGCCTATCCTCACCAGTTGTCGGGCGGCATGCGCCGCCGCGTCGCGCTCTTGATGAGCCTGGCCGTCGAGCCCCGTATCCTGTTGCTCGACGAGCCCTTCGGCGCCTTGGATACGCATACCAAAACACACTTGCATCGCGAACTCATCGAGATCTGGCGCAAGCTCGGCCAAACCGTCGTCATGGTCACCCATGATCTCGACGAAGCCATCACACTCTCGGATCGGGTCATCGTGCTGTCGGGACCGCCGAGCCACGTCCTGCTCGATGAACGCATTCAGATTCCGCATCCGCGCGATGTTTTTGTGTTGCGTGAAACCCCGCAGTTCGTCTCCCACGTGCAAAGCCTCTGGAGCGTGCTGGGCGAGCAATTCCGTACGGCTGCCTGACCGCTCTGATATCCATGACTGCTTCCGACGTTTCCACCCTGCAAGACCAACTGCGCGAAGACCGGCGAGCTCAGGTACACCGCCGGCTGCGCATTACCGCGTGGCAAATCCTGATCCTGGCCATCATCATCGGCGGCTGGGAAATCCTGACCCGTATCCCCTGGTTCGCCCAGAACACCATCTTTGACCCGTTTTTCATCAGTCAGCCCTCGCGCATCGCCGTGCGATTGTGGGAATGGCTGCAACCGGGGCCCCGGTCCGTCTGGCCGCACTTGTGGCTGACCCTGCAGGCCACCCTGGTAGGCCTCGTCGTCGGTGTGGGCAGCGGATTCCTCGTCGGCATGGTGC
Source organism: Bordetella muralis (assembly GCF_054781015.1). Lineage (NCBI taxonomy): Bacteria > Pseudomonadati > Pseudomonadota > Betaproteobacteria > Burkholderiales > Alcaligenaceae > Bordetella > Bordetella muralis. The sequence goes on from NZ_BAAGVF010000008.1 coordinate 1,182,026, forward strand.
TCAGCCGCAGCCGCATGCTGGCGGATGTGTTCAACCCGTTTATCGTGGCATTCAACTCGATGCCGCGCATTGCCTTTGTTCCCCTGATCACCATGTTTTTCGGATTGGGCCTGGCGTCCAAAGTCGTGACATCGTGGTTCGTGGTGTTCTTTCTGGTGTTCTTCAACACCTACAAAGGGGGGCGCAGCGTCGAACGCGAACTCGTCGATTTCTGCCGCACGCTGGGCGGTTCGCCGCGCCAGATCCTGTGGCGCGTCCGCGTTCCCACCGCCGCCGCCTGGACCTTTGCCGCGCTGCCCAACGCCATCAGCTTTGCGCTCATCGGCGTCGTACTGGCCGAATTCGTCGGATCCACCACGGGCATGGGCTATCTGATGGTCACCGCCTTGGCCACGCTGAACGCGACCGACATGTTTGCCGCAGTCACCTTGCTTTCCCTCGTCGGTATTGCGTTAGTCTATGCTGTGACGTGGATTGAGCGCAGACTGTTGCATTGGGCGCCCGAGTTCCGCGATTGATTGATATCCAGCCATGAATACCCCGACTGCCTCCCAAGCTTATCTACAACGCTTTTCCCTGGCCGGCCACGTCGCCCTGATCACGGGATCCGCGCGTGGCCTGGGCCTGTGCATGGCACGCGCCATGGCCGGTAGCGGTGCGCATGTCCTCATCAATGGCCGTAGCGCCGACGCCACCGAGGCCGCAGCGCATACGCTGCGCGAGCAAGGCCTGGCCGCATCGGCGCTGCCGTTTGATGTGTCTGACGACGCAGCCGTCGCCCGCGCATTCGAGCGCATCGACCGTGAACATGGACGCCTGGACATCCTGGTCAACAACGTCGGCGCCCGTAACCGCAAAACGCTGCAAGCCATTACCGCAGCGGAAATCCGCGCATTGATCGATACCGATCTGGTCGCTGGCATGGTGCTGGCCAAACTCGCCGCCGAACGCATGGTGCGCCAAGGTTCAGGCCGCCTCATCACCATCACATCGGTGGCGGGCGAATTGGCACGTCCCGGAGACGCCGTCTATCCTGCGGCCAAGCAAGGGCTGACCGGCATGATGCGCGCGCTGGCTGTCGAATTCGGTCCGATGGGCATCACCAGCAACGCCATCGCGCCCGGAACCTTCGCCACCGAAACCAATGCCGCCATGGTGGCGGACCCCACGATCAGCGAGCGTATCTGCGCCCGCAACCCGACCGGACGTTGGGGCCAACCCGAAGAAATCGCCGGCGCTGCCGTATTCCTGGCATCGCCTGCCGCCTCGTACATCAACGGCCAGGTGCTGGCGGTGGACGGGGGTTTATCCATTTTGTTTTAGCTGCCCGGCACCCACCCGCCGGCATTTTCTGCAACGACACACTAGAGGTTCTCAGGCATGAAGCAGCATTTCATTGATAACCGTTCCGTACCCGGTCTCTCGGGCGAAACCATTCCCGTCATCGATCCCTCTACGGGACAGGAATACGACGCCATCCCGCGCGGCAATGCGGCCGACATCGACGTCGCCGTGCGCGCGGCGCGCAAGGCCTACGACGAAGGCGCCTGGGGCAAACTCACCGCGGCCGAACGCGGCCGGCTGATGCTGAAACTGTCGCTGAAGATCCTCGACCACATCGACGAACTGACCGAGATCGAATCGCGCGATTGCGGCAAGCCCACCAAACAAGCCCGCGCCGACGTCACTGCCGTGGCGCGCTATTTCGAGTACTACGGCGGTGCGGCAGACAAGCTGCACGGTGAAACCTTGCCCTATCAAAACGGCTATACCGTACTGACGCTGCGCGAACCGCATGGCGTGACTGGCCACGTGGTGCCATGGAACTACCCGCTGCAGATTTTCGGCCGCAGCGTGGGCGGTGCGCTGGCAGCGGGCAATGCCTGCGTCGTCAAGCCCGCTGAAGACGCGTGCCTGTCGCTGCTGCGCCTGGCTGAGCTGGCAGCCGACGTGGGCTTTCCGCCGGGTGCGATCAATATCGTCACGGGCTATGGTCATGAGGCAGGCGATGCGTTGACGCGTCACCCAGGCATTGACCACATCTCGTTCACGGGCTCGCCTCGCATCGGCGTGCTGGTCACCCAGGTCGCTGCGGAACGCCATGTGCCGGTGACGCTGGAGCTGGGCGGCAAGTCACCGCAGATCGTGTTCGGCGACGCGGATATCGACGCATTGATTCCGGTGGCTGTGAATGCCATCGTGCAGAACTCGGGGCAAACCTGCTCGGCAGGCAGCCGTCTGCTGATTGAACGCAGTGCCTACGATCGTGTGCTCGAGCGCTTGTCCCAGGCATTTTCGGCGCTGCGTACCGGGCCCGCGACGATGGACTTGGATTGCGGTCCGTTGATTCGCAAAACGCAGCAGGAACGCGTGCAGGGCTTTCTCAAGGCTGCTGCGCAGGACGGCATCGCTACCGCTGCGCAGGGCAAAGTTGCCGATGGTGCGCCCGCTGAAGGCTACTACCAGGCTCCGACGCTGCTGCGCGATGTGCCGGTCGATCATCGTCTGGCACAGGAGGAAGTCTTCGGTCCGGTATTGGCCGCCATGCCGTTCGATGACGAGGCCGATGCAGTGCGTATTGCCAACGCCACGGAATACGGTCTGGCCGCCAGTATCTGGACTCGCGATGGTGCGCGCCAGCTACGTATCGCTCGCAAGGTGCGCAGTGGGCAGGTCTTTATCAACAACTACGGGGCGGGGGGCGGGATCGAACTGCCGTTCGGTGGTGTCAAAGCCAGCGGGCATGGGCGTGAGAAGGGCTTTGAGGCGCTTTACGGGTTTACGGTGTTGAAGACGATTTCTATCAAGCACGATTGATAGGTGGTGGTGTCAGTGCGGGTCAACGCATCGTACTGAGTTCTTTAGGCGCCGGCGTCCGTCGCGTATAGGCGCTGCCGGCCCTATCGCCCAGTCTGGCCGCCTGCGCGGCCAGACTGCCCTTCACCTGCCTTGCCAGGCGGGGCGGCTGGGCAAACTCGCTCCGCTGCGCTCCACTCAAACATGCCCAGCCGACTGCCCCCCGCCTGACAAGGCAGGTTCGGCGGGCTCTACGGGCCGGCAGCGCCTATACGCGACGGACACCGGCTCGCAATGTCTGCAGGTTACGGATGCTTTGATGCGGTGGGTCGTGCTTTGAATGACGGCCTAGTTGTGGTGAGGGACTGCGGTGGCATGCCATGACTGTGAGTCGCGGGCGGTTGCCATGGGCCATGCTGGCCTTTTGAGCCGCGATTTAGCCCGCGAAGCGGGCCGAGGCCCCTGGTCATGGGCCGAGTCGCGGCGACTAGGCCAGCGTGGCCCATGGCAACCGCCCGCGACGTGTTAACAGCGAAAGACCCACGCCATCAAACGCTGTCATCCTCGTACCAAACCCCTTCAGCCAACATCATCCGATGATGCCCCTCGCCAGCAGGCATCATGGGAAAACAGTTTTCCTGCGCAGCCACCGCAACGTCCAGAAAATATGGCCCAGGATGCGCCAGGCATTGCGCCAACGCCTCATCCAGCTGCGCCGGATCGTCCACCCGTGCCGCTCCCCAGCCGAACGCCTTGGCAACTGCAACGAAATCGGGCAGAGATGCGTTGTAGCTGTGGCTATAACGTCCACCGTGAATCAATTCCTGCCATTGGCGCACCATCCCCATATAGCCGTTATTGCACAGCACGACCTTGACGGGCGTGTCATGCTGCATGGCAGTGGATAACTCCTGGATATTCATCAACACCGAAGCATCGCCACTGACACACACCACCGTTTTATCGGGATGTGCCACTTGCGCGCCGATTGCAGCCGGCAGCCCATAGCCCATCGTTCCCGCACCGCCCGAGGTCAACCAACGATTCGGTTTATCGAAACGTAGATATTGCGCGGCCCACATCTGGTGCTGGCCTACATCGGTGGAAATGATCGCGTCGTGGCTGGCCAATGCAGTGTTCAACTGCTGCATCAACTGCTGCGGCAAGATCGCTTCCGGCGTGGGTGAGTAGGCCAGGCAATCTTTCGCACGCCATGTGTCGATCCGGCGCCACCAGTCGGCCAGTCTCGCGGCCGGCAGGGGATGCTCGTTCAGCGCACTGCGCAGTGCATCGATCAAAGGCAGGCAATCGCCAACGAGAGCGACATCGACGCGCACGACCTTGTTGATGGATGCAGGATCGATGTCGATATGGATCTTGCGGGCATGGGGGCAAAATTCGGCGAGTTTGCCGGTGATGCGATCATCAAAGCGCGCACCGATGCATACCACCAGGTCGGCCTCATGCATGGCCATGTTGGCCTCTAACGTGCCGTGCATGCCCAGCATGCCCACGAATTGAGGATCTGATGCGGGAAACGCTCCCAGGCCCATCAATGTCAGCGTGCAGGGCGCCCCCGTGTGACGCACGAGATCGGTGAACGCCTGGCAGGCCTGCGGGCCGGAATTGATCAGGCCGCCACCACCATAAAAAACGGGCCGACGCGCCTGTGCGATCAGGGCCGCAGCACGGCGCACTGCAGTTTGCGGCAGTTTCAATGGGGCTTTGCCCGCTTGCCGGCGCGCGCGCAATGCGGCGACACGCGAGCCTTCTGAGAGCTCTGCCGTCTCGGGCGATGACGACAACGGGGTCAACTGCACGTCTTTCGGAAAATCCACGAGCACAGGCCCCGGCCGTCCCTGACGCGTCAGATCAAAGGCGCGCCCGACCACATCGGCCACGTTATCGACGGTGCGAATCTGGGTATTCCACTTGGTGACGGAGCGCGAAATCCCCATGGCATCGCACTCCTGGAAAGCGTCCGTGCCAATCGCGGTGGTGGCCACCTGGCCGCTGATGCACAACACCGGAATCGAATCGCACATGGCATCCAGCAAACCGGATGTCGTGTTCGCCATCCCCGGACCCGAGGTCACAAATACCACGCCGGGCCGGCCGGTGGTGCGGGCATAGCCTTCAGCGGCGTGGACTGCCGCCTGCTCATGGCGCACCAGCACGTGACGCAAACGCGGCTCGGCGTACAGCGCATCGTAAAGCGGGAGTACGGCGCCCCCCGGATAACCGAACACAGTATCGACACCACGCGCAATCAACGTGTCGAGCAAAATTTGCGCCCCGTTGCGGGCGGGGCGGGAGTCGGAATTCAAGGCGGCGAGGGCGCTGGCGTGGAGTCGATCGTTCATAGTGGATATCTTATGCCTTTCTGCCCAGAAGATTTCTCTTATTTTCTCCAAATTCCGGGATTTTCCAGTAAATTAATCTTTGTTTTTAAGGAAACCCAGAAAATGAAACTAGACAAATTTGATCTTGCCATTTTGAGGGCCTTACAGCGAAACGCCCGAGCCAGTCTCAATGAGATCGGCGCCGAGGTCGGCCTGTCGTCCACGCCGTGCTGGAACCGCATCAAGCGCATGGAGTCCGCGGGCGTCATTCGCGGCTATACGGTGGATCTGGATCCTGCCAGTCTGGGCTTCATGGATACCGTCATCGTGCACATCACGCTGGAAAGCCACAGCGAGGAAACCCTTTACGAATTTGGCCGCGCGCTGGCGCAGATTCCTGAGGTCCTGGAGGCCTTTCTCGTATCGGGCGACTATGACTACTACATCCGCATCGCCGTGCGCGACACGCGCGACTATGAACGGCTATTGCGCGAACAGCTTTATCGCATTCCGGGCATTCGCCATAGCAAGTCCTGTTTTGTGTTGCGCCGATTGAAGGAAACGCAATTGCCCTTGAATACGGAGATCACCACGTGACGACCGCGCAGAACGCGTTGCCTTGCCCCATGCACTTGTCCACCCAAAAGGGCCACGCGGATCTGGCAAAACGCATCGCTTAGGGACTGTCATCCATTGCACCTATAATCCCCGCTGGCCCGCTACCTGGCTTTGCCTTCATGACCACTGCAGAATCCCCCAAGCCCTGGCACGTCGTGCGCCGCTCCAAGCTGCACGGCAATGGTGTCTTTGCTGCCCGCAAGATCCCCGCCGGCACCCAGATCATCGAATACCAAGGCGCACGCATCAGCGCCAAGGAAGCCGATCGCCGTCACCCCACCAACCCCGACGATCCGTTCCACACGTTCTTCTTTTCGCTGAGCTCGGGCCGCGTGATCGACGGCGGCGACAACGGTAATGATGCTCGCTGGATCAACCATGCCTGCGAGCCCAACTGCGAATCCCAGGAAAGCGCCGGCGGCAAGCGCGTCTTCATCACCGCACTGCGCGATATTGCGCGTGGCGAAGAACTGTTCTACGACTATGGCCTGGTGCTCGAGGACAAGATCACCAAAAAGCTCAAAGCAGCTTATCTCTGCCTGTGCGGCGCGCCGACCTGCCGCGGCACCATGCTGGCGGTCAAGACAAAGAAAAAGAAAAACAAGAAAGACAAGAAGGCCCTGAAAGATCAGGCCTCCTCGGACTAGGCGTACAATGTCCTTCGTGCCGCGTGTTGCGGCATAGCAGTACGTCTTCAGGGCGGGGCGAAAATCCCCACCGGCGGTAAGCCACAATTGGCGAGCCCGCGAGCGCCCGGTCTGTCTCATGGCAGCCGGGGTCAGCAGATCTGGTGCGATTCCAGAGCCGACGGTTACAGTCCGGATGAGAGAAGATGTGCCAGCTGAACCCACCCAATCGCGGGCAATCCGTCTCGGCCATAGGCCGTCGCGCGCTGCTTGGCTGTTGTACGGGCAAAGATGGCTATCATGTGCCCTGAAACGTTTTTCGCCACCTTTTTTGCGAGAGCGTTTCAATGTCTAGCGTTATTTCTACCGCAATTCCCACCAGCCACAGCGCCGGTATCCCAGCCTCACCGTATTCCCCGCCCGATCTCTACGCGCAACCGTTCCAAACCCGGCTGACGCGGGCATTGCATCATCTGCGCCTGGGCCGTCCCGTCATCTTGATGGACGATTTCGATCGCGAAAACGAGGCCGACCTGATCGTCGCTGCCGACAAGCTCACCGTCCCCGTCATGGCACAACTGATCCGCGACTGCAGCGGTATCGTCTGCCTGTGCCTGACCGATGAGACCTTGGATCAGTTGCAGTTGCCCCCCATGGTGGCACGCAACGAAAGCCGCTTCAGCACCGCGTTCACGGTGTCTATCGAAGCCCGCAACGGCGTGTCCACCGGCGTCTCCGCCGCCGACCGCGTCACCACGATCCGGGCCGCGATCGCCACCAGTGCCCAAGCCGACGATATCGTCAGCCCCGGCCATGTGTTTCCCTTGCGGGCGCAACCGGGTGGCGTGTTGACGCGGCGTGGCCACACCGAAGGCTCGGTCGATCTCGCCGTGCTGGCAGGTCTGCGCCCAGCCGCCGTATTGTGCGAGCTGATGAATCCCGACGGCACCATGATGCGCGGCCCGGCTATCGCACGCTATGCAGCGGAACATGGCTTGGTCGCCTTGACCATTGCCGAGCTGGCCGATCATCGACGTCAATTAGAACGAGCGGGCGCAACAGCGCCAGATGCTGTCGCCGCGTAATTAAAACGAGCCAGACAGACGCTGACCCCGCGTGCTTCATGCCAACGCTGATGGCGACGTAACGGGCCTGACGGTCTAACGATCGTCAGGCCTCAAACACCGTGATACGCCTGCGGCTTGATCCGTCAGGCGTCTTGCGCATGATGCAGCGTCCGCGCCATACGAGCCAGGCACTCTGCCGCATCCCCTACGACCACCGACGCACTGCAGGCCAGCATCAAATTAAGATTCAGGCCAAAGTCCTCGACGGTATAGCCTTCGCCATCAACATGACGCGGCGGATCATCATGTTGCGCGACCGCCAGACGTTGCACCAACGAATCCGCCTCGTCCACATAGGCCCATACCGGCTTGCCCAGTGCCGAGGCATAGCCCACCTCGAACGCCGTCCCCGAGTCGGGCTCCGCGCCGCGAAACGCATTCAGATTCGCCATCACCGCATCGGCCTGACGAATGAGCGCGACATTGGCCTCGTAGATCCACTGCGCCAAAGCCCGTCCCGACAGATGGGCCGGCGCCTGGTTGTCCAGGGGATACAGCCCCTCAAAGCCATAGCGGCGGCATTGCCGTTTCAACCATGCACCGTAAACCAGCGAGTCCGCACGAAACACGTCAAAGCCCGCCAGGTAGATCGTCTTCATCGGTTACCTCAGTCTGCGCACACCACACCGCCCAGGCCTGCGCGGCCTACTCTTTCGCTGCACGCTGCGCCTGATAGACCTGCAGATGGGTATAAGCCACTCGCAGATGCGGCACATCCAGCTGCAATACGCCGGCGCGCCGCACCATATCGCCAACAATGTGATCGGCCTCGACCGGCGCATTCAAGCTCAGATCGCGATACATGGACGCGGTCATGGGCGACTGGCGGTCCGTCAGGATCTTCAGTGCCGACTCGTCCGCCTCGGCACGCACGGCATGCCCGGACGCCGCTGCCACCTGCTGGCATTCCCTGAGCAGGCTGCGCAGAATGTCCTCTCCCGAATCCGTCGACGCGATCTGTCCGATGGGTCCGCGCATCAGGCAGGTCGCCGACGCCATGGTGGTCAGGAACACGTACTTTTCCCAGATGTCCTGCTGAATCTCTGTGCTCAGGCGGCTGGTGAATGCTGCATCGGCCAATGCGGCCTCCAGTGCAGTACAACGCGCACTGCGCGGCTCGCCGGCGCGTTCGCCGTACACAAACACCGCATGCTGACCTAGATGCTTGACCTGGCCCTCCGCCCCCAGCGTCGCATTGATCTGACAGAGCCCACCCAATACGCGCGATGCCCCAAACGCCGCATCCAGGGCATCGTATTGCAGCACCCCGTTCATGATCGGCAAAATCGCCGTATCCGGCCCGACCGCAGGACGAATCGCCTCGATCGCACTGGACAGGTCATAAGCCTTGCAGCTGACCACCACCACGTCATAGGCCGCTTTCAATTCGTCCGCCGTGACCAACTGCGGCTGCACGACGGCATCGCCACGCGGACTTTCGATCCTCAACCCCTCTGCCCGCAGCTTTTGGGCACGCGCCTCTCGTACCAGAAACGTCACATCGGCGCCCGCTTGCGCGGCCCGCCCGCCGAAATAGCCGCCCGTACCGCCAGCGCCAAGGAACAACAATCTCATGCGTTTCTCCAGTGAATGCTGCGCACCGCTTCAGGACGGGCGCGGAATCTGAAATTATGCACCCATGCAGGCCTCACACGGGGCACAAGCTGCCTATAATCATCGCTACGCGCAGTGACGACGCACTACAGCGCCAGCTCGTCATGTTGCACTGCGCGACTTGTGCGCATGGCGCGGCCTTATGCCGCAATGTTACTGGGCGATCAGGAACCTCACCCATGACTATTGGTGCTTCTTTGCCAACAACCGAACTAACACGACGACGCGCGCTGCTGCAGCTCGGCGCAGCGGTGGGCGCTATCCTGATAGCAGGAAAACTCCACGCGCAATCCGGCGACAAGATCAAAGTCGCCGCCGTCTACACTGTCCCGATCGGGCAACCTTGGGTATCACGCGTACACACAGCACTGGTGCTGGCCCGGTCTCGCGGCGAGATCGACTACCTCTATTCGGAGAATATCCTTCCCGAAAACTACGAGGCGACAATGCGCAAATACGCCCAGCAGGGCGTACAACTCATCATCGGCGAAGCTTTCGACAGCGAGTCCAGCGTCTATCGGATTGCCAAAGACTATCCAACCATTGCGTTCCTGGTCGGCTCCACAAACCGTCCGCAACAACCCAATCTTTCGGTTTTCAACAACTACATCCAGGAACCCGTCTATCTGGCCGGCATGATTGCCGGCGGCATGAGCCAAACCGGCACTATCGGCCTGATCGCCTGCGATCCCATCCCGGGCACCAACCGCTTATTGCACGCCTTTATGGATGGCGTACGCGAAATCAATCCCGACTCAAAATTTCTCCTCACGTTCATCCATTCGCGCTTTGATCCGCTCAAAGCCAAACAAGCGGCCTTTTCCCAAATCGACCAGGGGGCCGACGTCCTTTACGCAGAGCACTTCGGCGCTGCCGAGGCAGCCGAACAACGTGGCAAGCTGATCATCAGCAATATCGTCGACATGCAAGCTCAGTATCCCGATACCGTTATCTCTTCGGCGGTATGGGATATGGCGCCGACCATCGAGCGAGCGTTGACCATGGTCAAGCGCGGCACATTCAAGGCGGACGATTACGGCAAATACTCGCAAATGCGCTACCAGGGCGCGATGCTGGCGCCGCTAGGGACCTTTAAAGACAAAGTCCCCAGCGCACTGATCGCTCGCGTAGAGGCCCGTCAACAGACCATGCTCGACGGGCGCTTCACCATCAAGCTCAACGAGGCACCGTTGTCTCCGACCGGCCGTTCATCGACTCAAATGAGCGGCAAATAAATACGCGTTTTTAGTTCCGCAGCAGGGGTCGTCTTCGGATCATTGACGTATTCTTCCCACATGGGAAAATCCCGCGTTTCATAGCCGCTAGCCGGCAACCATTGCCCGAATAACCAGTTATACGCCGACTCCAACTCACTGTACGGCCCCGTATATTCCAATACGGCGCAACGCGTGGCAGGCAACGCAAATGGTTCAAACACCGCATCCACGGCCGCTCCATCGGGCAACGTAAAACCCGCTAGCGAGCGCAACTGATCAGCCGGCACCTGTTGCGGATCATCGAAATACACGCCAAACGACCGTGTCGCAGGCCCGACCAATTCGCGACCGGATGCCAACAAGAACAAGCGGTCGAACGTCATGCCGATATGTTGATAATCGCCGTGATGCGCCAGCGTTGCCAACGATGCGCCCGCGAAAGTTTCGATAGTAGTGGGATACATGCCAAGCTCCTGAGGATTAAAGGGCCTGGAGCGCGCATGCCGGTAACGCCCCGGCGGTACGCCGAAGGTGGTCCCGAAAGCCCGGTTGAACGCCGCTTGCGAGGTATATCCCGCACGTTGCGCCACCTGCTGCATGGGCCGGTCTCCCGCAAGATCCGTCGACGCACGATGCATGCGCAAGCGCAACATCGTAGCGTTCACCGTCTCACCCATCAACGCGCGATAGACACGATGAAAGTGATACGGCGACAAGCATGCCAAATCGGCCAGCAGGTACAAGTCCGGCGTCGCGTCAGGATGCGACGCCAACCATTGCAACACAGGGTCCAGCCGGTTGGCGTAATGAATGCGGGTTTTGGCTTTCATTCGTTCTCCAGTGCTTGCACTGTAACGAGGGCCTATTTGCAGATTTTGCGCTTTTGCGATGACTCACCCTGCCCAAGCCAATGCAGGCCTCTTGCACCCGGCCTTGCGAGCATCTCTCGCCAAGCAGGTCAGGAGGGGAAAGTCCCCGGCAGCAACATGCCCCGATCGCCCGGCGTCAGCGACTTGCGCCCGCACAGCGCCATCGTCACGTCCAATTCCTTGTAGAGGATTTCCAGGGCACGGGTCACGCCCGCTTTTCCATATGCCCCCAAGCCATACAAAAATGCGCGTCCGATCATGGTGCCGCGCGCGCCCAGGGACACGGCCTTCAGCACATCCTGACCCGATCGAATGCCACCATCCATCCACACCTCGATCCGTGATCCCACCGCATCCGCAATGGCAGGCAGCGCCGCGATTGACGACATTGCGCCGTCCAATTGACGCCCGCCATGATTACTGACAATCAGTGCGTCAGCGCCGCTATCGACAGCCAAACGCGCATCCTCGACGTCCAGGATGCCTTTCAGGATCAATTTTCCACCCCAGCGCTGCTTGATCCACTCGACATCGTTCCAGCTCAAACAAGGATCAAATTGCTCTGCGGTCCACGACCCGAGCGACGACATATCGGCGACGCCTTTCGCATGACCGACGATATTGCCGAACGTACGGCGCGGTGTGCCCAGCATTCCCAGGCACCAGCGCGGCTTGGTCGCCAGGTTGATCAGATTCGCCAAGGTCGGCTTGGGCGGCGTCGACAGACCATTGCGGATATCTTTGTGGCGCTGCCCCATGATCTGCAGATCCAACGTCAACACCAGCGCCGAACAATTTGCCGCCTTGGCACGATCAATCAGGTTCCCGACAAAATCGCGATCACGCATCACATACAGCTGAAACCAGAATGGCTTGCCCGTCGCGCGCGCCACGTCTTCGAGCGAGCAGATGCTCATCGTCGACAGCGTAAAAGGCACACCGAACTCAGCCGCTGCTTGCGCGGCCAGCATTTCGCCATCCGCGTGCTGCATGCCCGTCAAGCCCGTCGGCGCGATCGCCACCGGCATAATGGCATCGGCGCCTGCCATCGTGGTGCGCAACGAGCGGCCTTCCATATTGACGGCGACCCGCTGACGCAGCTTGATTTTTTGAAAATCACTTTCGTTGGCACGATACGTGCTCTCGGTCCATGCCCCCGAATCGGCGTAGTCATAGAACATGCGTGGCACGCGTTTCTGCGCCAATACACGCAGGTCTTCGATGCAGGTTATTTTGGCGAGGTTCCGGCTCATAGGACACTATTGCAAAATAGAGGGCTCCGAAAGTATACGCGCCGCTCCAGGCGCCGCTGCGCCAGATCAATCAGGTATCAAAGGATTCTCATGCAAGTCCCTCAACACGAAACCGTACACGCTGTCATCAAAGGCGTCGTACAAGGCGTGGGCTACCGGCACGCCACCGTGCGCCGTGCCCATATGCTGGGTGTCACCGGATGGGTGCAAAACATGGAAGACGGCACCGTACAAGCTATGGTGCAAGGCAGCCCTGATCAGGTCGATCACATGCTGGAATGGCTGCGCCGCGGCCCGCCCGGTGCGATCGTGCGCGAGCTGATTACCGAGCGTGAATACACCGACAAGCGTTACGTACGCTTCGAGCAACTGTAGGCCCAACGCATAGCAGCCGCCATGCTGTAGGTGCTTGTGGCCCCCATGCCCGAGTGCCACGCACGGTGCCTGCCGCTCGCACGCTCCGCCGCGACCTGATTGCCAGTGGCATCAACAGATGAATTTTCAAATTGTTTCATTTGTTCTGCCCCGAAAGATAGGTACCAGATGACAGCGCGATCTTCCGAACGCACCGGCAAATGCCGCCTATTTCTCTCATATATCACCTAAAACTCATAAATTCGCAGGATTGCCAGCGCGTGCGCGCACTCCTTACTATCCGCCCCTCAATGGCCTGACCGGGCTATTCAACCGCAGTGCGCCTATTGCCCGCGGACCCGGCGAGGCACCTTCCATGGAGTCGCGGATGCACCATCGCACGCACCTTACCCAGTCCGCCGAATGGCGGGCGCGCAGCCTGCGCCATGTATGGCACCCGTGCACACAGATGAAGCGCCAGGCCACTTTGCCATTGCTGGCGCTGTCTCACGGCACCGGCCCGTGGTTAGTGGATATGGACGGGCGGCGTTACCTGGATGGCATCAGCTCTTGGTGGGTGAATCTGTTCGGCCATGCCAATACGCGTATCAATGCCGCCTTGAACGATCAGTTGAGCCGCCTGCCGCATGCCATGCTGGCGGGTTGCACTCACGCCCCGGCCGTCGAGCTGGCCGAACGTTTGTCCATCCTGACAGGCGGCGCACTGGGCCATTGCTTCTTTGCCTCGGACGGCGCATCCGCCGTGGAAATCGCCTTGAAAATGAGCTTCCACGCTTGGCGCAATCTTGGGCACGATCAAAAGCGTGAGTTCGTCTGCATACGCCACAGCTACCACGGTGAAACCCTCGGTGCGCTCAGCGTCACCGATGTCGCAGTATTCCGGAATGCCTATGGACCGTTACTCGGCCACGCCCATGTCGTGGCCTCCCCCGACGCGCGAACCGCGCAAGCTGGCGAAGACGCCCTGGCAGTGGCGCAACGTGCCGCGTCCGATCTGCAAACTCTGCTTGAGACGCGCCATGCACAGATTGCCGCCATCATCGTCGAACCTCTGGTGCAATGCGCTGCCGGCATGGCCATGCACCATCCAGCCTACCTGCGCCGTGTGCGTGAGTTATGCGACCAATACAGCGTGCATCTGATTGCCGACGAGATCGCCGTCGGATGTGGACGTACGGGATCCTTCTTTGCCTGCGAGCAGGCGGAAATCTGGCCGGACCTGATGACATTGTCCAAAGGCATCTCGGGCGGCACGCTGCCTTTGTCGCTGGTGTTGAGCACAGACGCCATCCACGAAACGTTTTACGACGACCAAATTGCCCGCGGCTTTCTGCACTCGCATTCCTACACGGGTAACCCCATGGCGTGCCGGGCTGCGCTGGCCACACTGGAAATCTTCGATACCGACGATGTGCTGGCGCGTAACCGTGACCGCGCGGCGGTACTGGATGCCGCCCTGGCACCGTTGCAGGCACACGCGGCAGTCCACCACATCCGGCGCACGGGCATGATCTGGGCATTCGATGTCGCGGCAGATGCCGGCTTCGGCCAACGCTATGCCTCTGCCGCACTGGCGCGCGGGCTGTTGCTGCGCCCCATTGGCAACACCGTTTATCTGATGCCGCCCTATGTCTTGGATGACGACACAGCCATTTGGCTTGCACGGCAAACATTGGCCGCTTTAGACGACGCGCTGGAGCACCACTGACATGCGTTTGCTCGATACCCTGCATACCAACCTGCAAGCGCTGGACGCCCTGCATCTACGCCGGCATAGGCGAACCACCGAATCCCCCTGCACCCCGCACGTGCGCGTCGACGGCCGAGACATGCTGGCCTTTTGCAGCAACGATTACCTGGGTCTAGCCACGCACCCCGCCATTATCGCTGCCCTCGCCGAGGGGGCAGTACGCTATGGCGCAGGCAGCGGCGCGTCACACCTGATCAGTGGTCACGGCCACGCGCACATGCAATTAGAAGAGCGTCTGGCCGCCATGATGGCCGGGCACATCGAAATGCCGCGCGCGTTGTACTTTTCGACTGGCTACATGGCCAACATGGCGGTGTTGGGCGCGCTGGCAGACAAAGATGCCGAACTTTATTCCGACGCACTCAACCATGCTTCGCTGATCGACGGCGCACGTCTGTCGCGTGCCCGCGTCCACATCTATCCCCACAACGATATAGACGCGCTTGCCAGTTTGCTGGCCGCAAGCCGTGCGTCGACCCGGCTGATCGTCACCGACGGCGTATTCTCTATGGACGGCGACATCGCTCGCTTGCGCCAGTTGCTGCAATTGGCCGAACACCATCATGCCTGGCTGGTGATAGACGACGCACATGGGTTCGGAGTATTGGGCGAACATGGCCGGGGTGTCGTGGAACATGCCGACTTGCGTTCGCCGCATCTGATCGTAGTAGGTACGCTGGGCAAGGCGGCCGGTGTCAGCGGCGCATTCGTGGCCGCCCATGGCACCGTTATCGACTGGCTGGTCAATCGCGCACGCCCCTATATTTTCAGCACCGCCGCAGCCCCCGCACTGGCCCATGCGTTACTGACCAGCATCGACCTGATCGAAGGCGCAGAGGGCCGCCAACGACGCGCACACTTGCGCGCCCTGACACAACGTCTGCAATCCGGACTTCAACTGCATCGCTGGCAATATCACCCCATGCCCACCGCTATCCAGCCCATCGTGCTGGGCGAAAATTCCCAGGCGCTGCATGCCACTGCGGAACTTGAACGGCTGGCCCTCTGGGTGCCCGCGATCCGGCCGCCCACCGTCCCCCCAGGAACGGCTCGTCTGCGCGTCACGCTATCGGCAGCACATACCGACGCCGATGTGGATCGGTTGACGGCCGCCCTGAACCACCTGGACAGCGAGGCCAGCCATGCACCATGATCCACGCCCCGGAGACGTCTTCGTCACAGGGACCGACACCGAAATAGGCAAAACGCTGATTGCGTGCGCACTGTTGCACGCGGCTGCCCGGCAAGGATGGCGCGCCGCCGGCATAAAGATAACGGCCGCCGGCGCCGATTACATCGGAGGCCGGTGGCAAAACGAAGACGTAGAACAACTTCGTCACGCCAGCTCGGCGACGCTGCCCGACGCCGCGAGTTGCCCGTACATTTTGCCCCAGGCCGTAGCCCCGCATATCGCGGCTGCCGCTATCGGCGTCACACTCGACATGGAGACCATACACCGCGCCTACCAAATCGCCACGGCCCACGCAGATGCTGTGGTTGTCGAAGGCGTCGGGGGCTTCCGGGTGCCATTGGACGATCATCAGGATACCGCCGATCTGGCGCAGCGATTACGCTTGCCGGTCATCCTGGTGGTCGGTATGCGATTAGGCTGCATCAGCCACGCCCTATTGACCGCCGAGGCGATCGCGGCGCGCGGGCTGCGCCTGGCAGGCTGGGTGGCCAACCACGTCGATCCAGACATGCAGCATAGTGAGGCCAATGTGCAGACACTGGCCCACCGCCTGCCGGCCCCTCTGATCGGGAACGTACCGTATATGACGCAGCCCGATCCGGAAACCGTGGCGCAGCATCTGCGAGTATCGACGCTCTTTCCTACCCGCAACCTCGCGAGCCCTTGATCAGTCATCCTCCAACGCGGCGAATTGATCGGCCAGAAAATCGATCAACGCCCTCACTGAAGGCAATTGCCCGCGCCGCGATGCAAATACCGCATGCACAATCTCGCGGCGCGGAGCCCAGTCCGGCAACACCGTCACGAGTTCACCACGCTCGAATTGCCCACGCAGCAGCATGGTGGGCAATTGCACGATTCCCACTCCCGCTACGGCCGCGGCGCGCAGCGCTAACATTCCACGCGTAATCAACCTCGGCTGATGACGGATCGCCGCATGCACCCCATTCGGTCCAAACAAATTCCATACATGCTCGCCCTGCGGTAAACCCAAACCCAAACTAGGTAGGCTGCCCAGATCTGCAGGAACCTCGGGCTTGCCGGCGCGCGCCAACAACGCCGGACTCGCGACCAGGCACTGCCCACGTTCCGTAAATACCCGCATGATCAAATCACTGTCTTGCAGAGGCGGAGGCCGCACCCGGATCGCCACATCGATGCCTTCGGCCACCACGTCCACGCGGCGGTTGGTTTCTTCCAGGTGAATCTCAACCAGGGGGCACTGCACCATAAACGCCGCCAGCATCTCGGCCACCTGAGCGTCCAGCAGCGCGACGGGACACGTCACCCGCACCACCCCACGCGGTTCCGCCTGAGTCACCGCAATGGCTTCCTCGGCCGCCTCCGCTTCCACCAACATCGCCTTGCAATGCACGTAAAAGGTCTGCCCGATCTCCGTCACCGCAAACTGCCGTGTCGTGCGCATCAACAGTCGCGTATTCAGCCTGGTTTCCAATAAAGCGATTCGCCGGCTGAGTTTGGATTTGGGCACGCCCAGCGCACGCCCGGCGGGTGCGAATCCCCCGTGGTCCACCACCTGTACAAAATAATAAAGATCGTTCAAATCGTGCACAGTGGCTCCTGATCTGTCAGGCACCCGTTCCTCAGTCCGATCCCCTGCGGCCCAATGCAATGCGCAGCGCGGTATCGTCGAATGACCCGATGCCATCCATCATCGTTCTTTAAATAGAACACTAAGAACAAATTTTACGTACTACCGCCTCGATTGTCCCGAATCTATAGTTCTATCCATGGCGCTGCGACATCTGCTTGCAGCCAAGCACTGGAGAAACACGATGAAGAAAGTCCTCGGCGTCTATAGCGCACCGCGTCCCCACTGGGTTGGCGACGGCTTTCCCGTACGTTCGATGTTCGGCTACGACAGCCACGGCAAACACCTCAGCCCGTTCCTGCTGCTGGACTACGCCGGGCCCGCGCAATTCGCGCCTGCCGCCCGTCCCCGTGGCGTAGGTCAGCACCCGCATCGCGGCTTTGAAACCGTCACCATCGTGTACCAGGGCGAAGTCGACCATCGCGACTCCACCGGCGCCGGCGGCCACATCGGCCCGGGCGACGTCCAATGGATGACGGCGGCAGGCGGCATTCTGCACGAGGAATTTCATTCCGAAGCGTTCACCCGCCAAGGTGGCGCGCTGGAAATGGTGCAACTCTGGGTCAATCTGCCGGCACGCGACAAAATGTCCGCGCCAGGCTATCAAACCCTGTTGAATCGCGACATTCCCTCGGTAGCGCTGCCCGACGGTGCCGGTCAGGTCCGTGTCATCGCTGGC
This sequence comes from Bordetella muralis, assembly GCF_054781015.1. Classification (NCBI taxonomy): domain Bacteria; kingdom Pseudomonadati; phylum Pseudomonadota; class Betaproteobacteria; order Burkholderiales; family Alcaligenaceae; genus Bordetella; species Bordetella muralis. The sequence goes on from NZ_BAAGVF010000008.1 coordinate 1,200,096, forward strand.
GAGTTCGACGGCCATCGCGGCCCGGCGCAGACTCACACTCCCATGAATGTCTGGGATGTGCGTCTGAACCAGCAAGGTGTCGCGACGTTTGACGTCCCCGAAGGCCACACGCTGGCATTGGTGGTGTTGCGCGGCACAGTGATGGTCAACGGTGCAGAAATCGTTCGCGAAGCGCAGCTGGTCCATCTGGAGCGCGACGGCACCCAAGTCCAGGTCGAAGCCAACAACGACGCCACACTGCTGCTGCTCAGCGGCGAACCGATCGACGAGCCCATCGTGGGCTACGGTCCCTTCGTCATGAATAGCGACGCCGAAATCCGTCAGGCCATCGACGATTTCAACCGCGGCCGTTTTGGCCAAATGACGCATTGACTTGACCCGATGCGCGCCGTCCTCGATTCGACAGCGCGCATCGCCCACCACCTCGCCCATGCGAGCCATATTTAACCCTGCCCGCCCGGGCGCCGCCTGAGTGCAATCGGAGATCATCATGACCAAACCCTACACCCGCCTGGACAAAAACAACGCCGCCGTCTTGTTGGTGGACCACCAAGCCGGCCTGCTGTCCCTCGTACGCGACATCGATCCCGACAAATTCAAAAACAACGTGCTGGCCCTGGCCGACATGGCCAAGTATTTCAACCTGCCCACCATTCTGACCACCAGCTTCGAAACCGGCCCGAATGGCCCGCTCGTCCCCGAACTGAAAGCCCAGTTCCCCGATGCCCCGTACATTGCTCGCCCCGGTCAGATCAACGCCTGGGACAACGAAGACTTCGTCAAAGCCATCAAGGCCACCGGCAAAAAACAGCTGATCATCGCTGGCGTTGTCACCGAAGTCTGCGTCGCATTCCCTGCACTGTCAGCACTGGAAGAAGGCTTCGACGTATTCGTCATCACCGATGCCTCCGGGACCTTTAATCCGCTCACGCGCGACGCTGCCTGGGACCGCATGAGCGCCGCGGGTGCCCAGTTGATGACATGGTTCGGCGCGGCATGCGAACTGCATCGCGACTGGCGCAACGACATCGAAGGCCTGGCAGAATTGTTCTCGAACCACATCCCTGACTATCGCAACCTGATCACCAGCTACAACACGCTGACGCAGGCGAAGTAATCAGCGCGAGCTAAAGCGATCAAAAAATAGAGGACTTCAGGCCCATCAAGACCTTCTGGTATTCCTTCTCATTGCGCTTGAAACGATTGAGCGGGCCTGAAATTGAAAACGCGGTCAACCGATCGCCGATACGCCCCGCAATCGCTAACGCTCCGACGTCTTCGACGCCCTCGTTAGCGCTGCGAGCGTAGCCGCTTTTTCTTACCGATGCGATTTCCTTCAGTAGCAACTTCGGGTCGGTTATCGTCTGAGCCGTTAGTGGTTTCAGCGGTTTCTTCGTCAATAACTTCAGGGCTTCTTCGTCTGTCAGCTCGGCCAACAATGCCTTGCCCAACGCAGACACATGCAGGCCGAAACGCGACCCCACGTCGAACACATACCGCAAATGATGCCGGCTCTGGCGTAAACCCGTGATTTCCACATGGTGGCTGCCGAGAATGCCGGAAATCGCGGTCTCTCCCGTTCGCTCGCTCAATAAATCCAGCGCGTCATTGCACATGCGGGCAATGGGGTCGTTCTCTGAAATCGACAATCCCAGTGCATGGAAGCGTGGCGAGGGATAAAAACGCCGTGAACGCTCCGTGCGTATTAAATAGCCCGTCTCTACCAGAGTATGTAACAGATCCGACGCACTGCTCTCCGCAATCTGAAGCAACTTTGCCACATCAGCGTTAGATAGCTCCCGCCGTTCATGTGCAAAAATCTCGAAAATTGTCAACGCTCTCGCCGCGGCGGTAACAAATGTTGGCATAGGAAAACCGGATAAGTGCTAAGGGCAGCCATTATTTTGACAGAATTGCTCATGCCAGCGTCGTTCCGTCTCTTGTACGAGTTGTGCAATGGCGGCGGCCACAGGTTCGCGCTGCCGGACAAATCCGACGGACTGCCCCAGCGACAATAGACCCGTATCAGGGTCTCCGGCATCATAGGCTGCCGTCTTTCCCAAGGTGCCGCGTATCAGTTCGCCAAACCCATCGTAGTCCGCCACACCCTGGGCTTCCAAACACAATACCTGTTTTGCTGTCTCGTTGTGCAACACTCGCCACGGGTGCTTGACCGCACGAAGGACTTGAACGCTATCGTACGAACCGCTCTGAATAATGCGCGCCTTCACCGCTGCGTGGCTGCTTATTTCGTCGCACGCCAGCAAGCGCGTACCTATCACGACGCCTTCGCAGCCCAGCGCCAATAATGCCGCGATCTGCCGGCCATGGCCGACCCCTCCGCCCAGCGCAAGCGGAACGGAGAGCTTCTCAAGTGCATAAGCACACGAGAGAAAGGCCGACTGCTCGTGCATACCCGGATGGCCCCCGGCCTCCATACCGACGATAGCAACCGCGTCGGCGCCATGCTGCTCGGCCTTGACTGCATGCTCCGCAAAACCGACCTTATGAATGAGTACCCCGTTCGCGTCGTGAATGCGATCAAAGCATTCCAGGCATGCGGAGCCGACCGTTTCGAAGTGACGTACGCCTGCATCCAGTGCCATATCCAACTGCCGCCTTAGCGTCACATTGGCGGCACTCCTCTGACTGGCGGTCAGATTGATTCCGAAAGGCAGACCTTCACAGAGTTGTGAGCACAACGCCAATTGCCGCTCGTACTCCGCGTCGCAGGCAAAAGAGCGAGGCGTCATAAACGCCATCCCTCCGGCACGTACGACCGCCGCTACATAACGGGCATCTGAAAGCCACATTAAACCGCCCGCAAAAATAGGCAGGCGGATGCCAAACAAGCGGGACAACCGAGTCGACCACATAAGCACGGCACAATCAAATCATGACGAATCCGCCGTTCACTCCGATGCTCTGCCCCGTCACATAGGCTGCGCGATCCGAGGCGAGCAAACACACCATAGGTGCGATGTCTTCGGGTTTGCACAATCTTTGCAATCCGGTGGCGATCGGATAGGCCTTGAGCATTTTCCCTAATCGCTCATTATTTTCCGGAGTTGCCTCCGGGCTCAGAGCGCCGGACTTTATGCCCTCATGCGACACTGCGCCCAGCGCAATCGTATTGACGTTAATACAGTCCCGGCCATGTTCCTGGGCAATCGCTTTGGCAAAACCGAGCATGGCAGCCTTTGCTCCGGAATACACAGCCAGGCGCGCTTCGCCCGCTCGTCCCGCCTCGCTCATGATGTTGACGATCTTGCCCCACCGGCGCGCCTTCATTCCCGGAAGCACTTTATTAACGCAATACAACATTCCCCAGATATTGAGATCGATGATCTCCTTCCAGTCGGCCACCGTGGTTTCGAGAAACATCGGCGCTATTCCCCCCTTGGTGCGGCGTGCCACCGTCACACCGGCATTGTTCACGAGGATGTCGACGGGGCCAAGCAAGGAGACGACCTTGTCGAACGCAGCGTCAATATCCGCATTATTGGTGATGTCCGCCGGCGCCGCTATTGCTGTGCCGCCTGCATTGCGGATCTCTTCAACAACCGCATCGGCACGCTCGGGAAAAAAGTCGTTGACAGCGACCTTCACTCCCTCTTCGGCGAGTTGCAGGCAGATGCGGCGGCCTACGCCTTGCCCACCGCCAGTCACGAAAGCAACCTTATCGCTGATCTTCAAATCCATACTGCTTACCTCTACCTGTTTTAATTCGTTAGAGCTGCAGGGCTAAATCACACGCCTTGAAATTGAGGCGTACGCTTTTCCACAAAAGCCCTCATTCCTTCTTTCCTATCTTCGCTGCTCACGACGATTGCCGCGGCATAGCGTTCATATTCCAGTCCCGACTCGAGATCGACTCTCATGCCCTGATTGATGGCTTGCTTGATAAAGCGAATCGACAAGGGCGCATTGGCGGAGATCTGGTTGGCAAGCTCAAGCGCTCTTGGCAACAGATCCGTCAGAGGAACCACTTCATTGACCAGGCCGATGGACAGCGCTCGTGCCGCTGTGATGTGTTCGCACGTGAACATCAATTGCTTGGCCAGGGCAGTGCCGATCATGCGCGGCAGGCGTTGGGTGCCGCCGGCGGCGGGCAAGGCGCCTAGCCGGGCCTCGGGTAATCCGAGCTTTGCATGTTCCGCCGCAATCCGAAGATCAGCGCATAGCGCTAGTTCCAGACCACCGCCAAGCGCAACGCCATTGATCGCGGCAATAACAGGAACTTCGATCGCCTCAATCGCGCTGAACAGCTGATGGGTCGCCTTTTGCCCGGCATGATAGGCCGGCAGTGTTAACGCACGCGAGACACGCTCCTTGATGTCGGCACCGGCACAAAATGCCCGCTCTCCCGTTCCGATGATTACCACAGCACGAATACTCTCGTCATTGCGAATGCGTTCGGTAAACACATGGTGCAGATCTTCTTTCATCGAACCGCCCAGCGTATTCATCCGCTCGGGCCGATTGAGCGTGACGATGGCGATAGCGCCATTGATGTCGAGTTGCAGGGTGTCGTAGTTCATTTTTTCTCCCTCAAGGTTTTGCCAGAACATGCGCGACGGCGACCGTGCCGAGTCCCACCATGTGCGCCATTGCGAAGCGTGCTTGCGTATGCTGGCGGCCCGTTGCCTCGGCTCGCATCTGGCGCGTAATCTCGGCGATCTGGCCCAGGCCTGTCGGACCTAGCGGATGCCCCATGCCAAGCAGTCCGCCCGACGCATTGATCGCGCACTCGCCGCCGATACTCGAGGCTCCCCGGTTCAGGTAATGCGCACCCTCGCCCGGCTCGCACACGCCGATGGCCTCGCTATAGACCAGTTCCTCGACGCTGAATGCGTCATGCAGCTCAACCACATCGAGATCTTTCGGGCCGATACCCGCTTGTTCGAGCGCCATTCGCGAGGACCGGGTAACCACGTCAATCACCGACGGCGTACCGTTCTCATCGCCGCTTGCAAGCCCTTCGCTATTGGACACCGAAGAGAGCACACGAATGGCTCGCTGTTTGTCCAAACCGTACCGCTTGATAGCTACGGGCGAAGCCACAATGACAGCTGCCGCACCTTCCCCGCGCGGCGTGCACTGCAACGACGTCAGGTCACCACAGATCTTGGGCGAATTCATCACCTGTTCGAGCGTGCGTACCTTGCGAAATTGCGCATACGGATTGAGCGATGCATTGCGATGATTCTTGACCGCGACACGAGCAAGATCCTCGGCAGTCAGTCCGTAGGTCTGCATGCAACGACGCACCATCAAAGCGAACTTGACCAACGGAATGGAAGCCGTCGGACTCAGCGGCACCAGTCCGTCCTTATTGGCAGCGCGCCGGCCATCGCCGAACTTATCAACACCGACAGCCAGCACCAGATCCTTTTCACCGGACGCCACTTGCAAGCATGCGATGCGAAAAGCCGTGGAACCCGATGCCGAGGCATTCTCAACTTGTTCTACTTCCAACCCTGTAGAGCCCAGGTGCTTGAGCATGACACGCCCGGCCGCCATGCCGATCGCGGCAGTCCCCACGACAGCGCCATCCAGATCGGAAAACTTCAGGCCAGAATCGGCGAGCGCTTCTCGAACGGCCGTGAGACCCAGCACGGGATAGGGTGTCTCAGTCGGAAACTGATATTTGTGCATGCCGATCCCGACCACATGTACGGGATGCTCCTTCAATAGCGTGCCATTCATGCCTTGTCTCCCACACCACCGACCACCGGCACGAAACGCCAGCGCCATTGATCTTTGCTGTCCTTGTATGCCTGCGGCTCCATTTGCTGTCCCAGACACAGTTCAGATTCGTCAGCGACATGAATCAAAGCCTCTTCGACAACCCCCGGCGCCAACTCGACCTCGCCGATCACGCATGGCACATCCAGTTCTGGCGTCAGAGCCGTATATAGCGTGACGTAGTTGCGCAGCACGGCCGGCGCGGGCGGACTGACAGGACGCAGCAGCGCGGCGCCACACTGCCGGCACCCATACGCCTGGGGCGGATAGGTATAGGTTCCGCACGCCTCACAATGTCCTATCGCAAACATGGCCGGTTGGACGGAGGTATCGATAGTCTCGTTCATGGATTTCTTTCGATCGATAGTGTTGAATCAGGGCCTGGCTACATGCCGGCAAGCCGAACGGGAAAACGGGCAAGCGGTCCGCGTGGCGTGTCGACAAAAAGTCCGCGCGCTTTGAACTGCGCGTTTTCGTGCAACATCAAGGGGCTTTCCACCAGGCTGACAGGCACATCGGCCGCCTCCAGCCGCGCGATCGCCTCCGCCGAAGACCAGCGAGCAATCGCTCGCCCAATCGCACGGTTGATGGCATCCGTGTGCTGCGCCCGGTATGGATAACTCTCGAAAACACCGTCGGCAAAATCGTCAAGATCCAACGTTCGGACCAACGCTTGCCAAAAATGCATTTCCAGCGCCGCAATCGTGATGGCTTGATCGTCGCTGCAGCGAAAAACGCCGTAACCTGGCCGCTTCTGGATTTTCGAAATCGATGCCCGGGCGTTGTCAGGATCGCTATTTCTCAAGACCGGGATACGCACATTGCACCAATGCGCCGCGCAATCCGCCATCGACACATCCAGATGCTGGCCACGATTCGTGCGCTCGCGTTGAAACAGCGCCGTAGTCAGTGCGGCCAGCGCATAGACACTCGCCCCGACATCGGCGTAGGGCACACCCATAAAGGGCGCAGGATTGGCCTCGGTCATGCTCAGCGCCACAATGCCGGCCGACGCGAGATAGTTCATATCGTGGCCCGAGCGCTGTCTCCAGGGACCATCAGATCCATATCCGCTGACGGACACATAAATGAGCCTTGGATGACGCGCCAGCATGTCCGCCGCCCCCAGACCCAGCTTCTGCATGACACCGGGGCGATAGTTTTCCACCAGCACATCAGCCCCGTCGAGCAGACGCAACACTTGCTCGCGATCATGCTCATCTTTCAAATTGAGCTGCATAGATCGCTTGCCGCGGTTCAAGGCATCAAACAGCGACGGCGACATGACACGCAGATTATCGCCATGCGGCGGGCGTTCGATCTTTATGACATCCGCACCCATCTCCACAAGACTCTGCGTCATGAACGGGCCGGGTACGAGCTCGCTGAAATCGAGCACCTTTACCCCAGCCAACGGTTTCTGATCCGGCACTGACGCGAGCGCCGTGGCGTTCCAATGCATCATCTGCGCGCCGCCTCATCGTCTGACTGACGCCCCACGATGACAGCATCGAGTACATAAGCTCCTTCGCCCTTAGGGCCGACCCAAACGGGATTCAGATCAATCTCATCGATGGCATCTGCATGACGCCCGACAAAATCCGAGACTTTCATCAACACATCGATCAGTGCTGCGACATCCGCCGACGGCCCGCCTCGCACGCCCTCGAGCAAAGCACTGCTGCGGATTTCTCCCAACATCGCGGTCGCCTCTTCGCGTTGCAGGGGCAGCAAACGACGAGTGACGTCTTTGAATACCTCGACATAGATGCCGCCCAAGCCAAACGTGATCACATGACCAAAGACGGGATCACGGGATACGCCAATCAGCACCTCGACCCCGCCGGCCGGCAACATCTCTTCGATCAGTAAACCGTCTACCTTTGCGCCTGGCGCATGCCGGTGGACGTTTTCCATAATCGTGTTCCAGGCCTCGTGGACGGCGCCTGCGTCGCGCAGATTCACGAACACGCCCCCGATATCGCTCTTATGCGTCAGCGTCGCGCTGGACACCTTGGCAACGACAGGAAAGCCGATTGCCGCCGCTTCTCGCACCGCTTCCTGCGCCGACGTTGCGAGCGCCGAGCGCGGCACAGGCAGGCCATTTTCGGCCAGCCAGCTTTTGGCGTTCCCCTCGCTGAGACTCAATGGCGTTGCGCCTTGTGGTGCAGCGCGGCCCAACGTCGGCCACGGTTTCCAATGCTGCGGGTGCGTCTGCGTCCGCCATTTTCCATAATCCATCCAACGGCGCACCGCCTTGACCGCCTTGCCTATGCTCTTGGCAGGCACAATCCCGTCTTCGGCGTACATAGAAAACGCCTTGCCGTTGCGGTCCGACATCCAGATCGGCAGGATCGGCACGGGACTTTCTTTCTGTACGCGGCTGACCGCCTGTGCCATCTTCTCCGTCGTCGTGCCATAGTCGATCGTCACCGGCAGCAATACCAGTGCCACGCCCGGATCAGAACAAACCGCGAGCAAGGTGCTGTCCATCAATTGCTCGTTAGACAGTACGGCGGTTGTCGTATCAACCGGATTGCCGATTGCCGCATACCCCGGCAGCAACGCTGCCAGTCGTTCCACTGTTGCCGGTGCAAATTCCGTGAGACGTACGCCGCGCTGCCCGACGATATCCGCGGTCAGCGCCGCTGCACCCCCGGAAGAACAATAAATCGCGATGTCGCTGCGGCCATCCGGCATATGCCGGTTGAGCAGCCAGCCCACATCAATGAGCTCGTCGATATCATCGACCTCGATGACGCCCAATTGCTTCAGCGCCGCCGAGTTCACCTCGGCGGCACCCGTGATGGAAGCAGTATGCGATGCGGCAGCGCGTTGCCCATACTCGGATCGGCCGACCTTCAGCGCAACAACCGGTTTGCCATTTCGTGCAGCCTTCTGTAGCGCGGCGACGAACTTTGCTCCATCCTTGATGCCTTCGACCAGCGTGAGAATCACCTTGATATCGGGTGCATCCGCCATGTAGTCAATAAAATCCGCGACTTGCAGATCCGCTTCGTTGCCAGACGAACTCCATAGCGCCACCCCGATGCCGCGCTCCATCGCCTGCATCAGATTGCGGCCGAGTCCGCCGCCTTGTGTGGCGATACCCAGCGGGCCGGGCCGAAGGTCATGCGGAAAGGAGGGCGAAAACGTCATGCCCAGCCGGGCGTTGATATTGCATGCACCGGGACAATTCGGGCCGTAGATACGCATGCCCGACTGAGCGGAGATCTGTTTGATCTGCGCTTCCAGGCGTTGTCCTTGCTCACCCGCCTCGCCGAAGCCCGAGCTCAAGACGACAGCAAACTTCACGCCTTTCTCCGCACATTCCTGCAAGACCTGGACTGCCGATTGCGCCGGGATCACGACAATAGCGACATCAGGCGTCTGCGGCACATCGACGATGCTCGCGTAGCAACGCTGGCCCCGCAGCTCGCTGCGTGTCGCGCTGACCAGATAAATACTGCCGTCGTAGCGCGAATGATCGAACAGATTTTCCAGTGTCCGTGCGCCAATGGAGGCAGGCTTGTCTGAGGCGCCGATCACGGCGATCGAACGGGGATTGAAGAGGTAATGCAGTTCGTTCATGAATGACTCCTCTCTCGCCTCAGGCAATAGCATTGATGCCGAGAATCTCGCGTCCGGCAATCAGCGTCTGAATCTCTGTCGTGCCCTCGGGAATCATGCCGCCGCGCGTGTCGCGGAAAATTCGCTCGATAGGGTAGTCCTCCGAATAGCCGAGGCCTCCATGGACTTGCAAAGCCATGTTCGCCACTTCATGTGCAGCCTCTGTCGCGTACAGCTTGGCGATCGAGCAGGCTTGGCGTACATCCTTTCCCGCCTCCAGCGCGTGTGCAGCGCGCATGCCGAGGGCGCGAGCTGCCTCGACCCGTACGGTCATATCGACGATGTGTTTTTGAATCAATTGAAAACTGCCGATCAGTTTGCCGAACTGTTTGCGCTGCTTGACATACTCCGTCGACAGATCGAGGGCTGACTGCGCCGCACCCACCGCGCCCATCGCAATGTTCAAGCGCGCTGCGTCCAGCCCTTTTAACGTACCGCTGAGCGCCGAGCCCTCTGCGCCTACGAGATTTTCCTTGGGAATGCGCACATCGTTAAAACCCAGCTCTGCAGTTCCCGTACACCGCAACACCATGGTTTCCAGCTTGCGCACATCGTAATTGGCGTGGGTGCGCTCGACGATGAACGTGGACAATTTTCCATCGCAATCAGGGCTGAACGTACGGGCTACGATCATCGCAACATCGGCGTTATATCCGTTCGTGATCCACAGCTTGCGACCGTTGAGCACCCATTGGCCATCCACCAGATCCGCACGAGTCTGAATACCTGCAATGTTCGAGCCCGTGTCGGGTTCGGTCAGCCCCGTGCACACCTTGAGCTTTCCGGCGAGAACCGGCTTCAGATACTTTTCCTTTTGTGCGGGCGAGCCATGCGTCGCAATACGCTTGATCGAACCATTGGTGATGTTGACCATCGTCCGTAGCGACAGCCAGTGATACCCCAGTTCCTCCATCATCATGGCCCACGTGGGCATATCGATACCGTGTCCCCCCTCGCTCTCGGGCAACGTGCCTCCGAGATATCCCAACTCTGCCAATTGAGGCATGAGCTCAAAAGGGAACGTCCGGGTCTTTTCGTGCGACGAGATCAATGGAACGACCTCTTTCACCATGAAGCGGCGAATGTTGTCTTTCAACGACTGCTGCTCAGGCGTCAGGTCAATCTGGCTCATCACCTAGTCTCCGTTCGTTCTCGGTAATCGTCGTTGAGTCCAGCACGCGGGCGCTTGCACATGCCGTATCGAGCGTGCCTTAAGTAGAAACGAGTATTGAATCAACTTCGGATTAATCTACGATATACCGAATACTACTTCGATAAGTCGTATTTGAAAACACCACCGACATGGAGACAAACCCTATGATTCGCACTTTGATAAAGGCTGGGTCAGTACTGGTAGCGTGCGCAGCGATGTGCAATGCGCCCGCATTCGCTCGTCAATTGCCGGACTACCCGTCGCGTCCCATCACCCTCATCGTGCCGTTCACCCCAGGGGGCGTCACCGACAACAATTCGCGCATATGGGCAAAGAAGCTTTCGGAATTACTGGGCCAGCCGGTCATCGTCGAAAACCGGCCCGGCGCCGGTGGAAACATAGGCAGCGAATACGCAGCAAAGGCCAAACCCGACGGCTACACGCTGCTGTATGCCACTCAAGGAACGATGGCGGCGAACAAGTTTCTCTATAAATCGCTGCCATTCGATCCTCTGAGCGATTTCGAGATGATTCACGGCATGTTTCGCACACCGCTTATTTTGGTGACCAACGCAAAGACGAATCTGAAAACGGTGCAGGATGTCATCAACTACACCAAACGGCCGAATGAAGAAACGTTCTTTGGATCCGCCGGTGCGGGAACGGGCACACACCTCACCGCCGAGTTATTTGCCAACATCACGCAGAGCAAAATGACTCATGTGCCCTACAAGGGCAGCTCGCCTGCCATCCAGGACTTGCTGGGCGGCCGCCTTGACCTGATGTTTGATTATGCGTCGGTCGTCGGGCCGCATATCAAGAGCGGCGCACTCAACGGTGTGACGTTGATGGCAGAGAAACGTCTGCCTATCCTGCCGGATGTTCCCACCATGGCGGAGCAAGGCTATCCCGATGGCTTGTCCTACTCATGGTCCGGTATCGTTGCCCCCAAGAATACGCCCGAGCACATCGTAAAGATCCTGGAAAAGGCGATCGGACAAATGCTCGACGACAAACAGTTGGTCGCGCAATTCGTCGAGACGGGCAGTGAGCCTTTCTATGGAATGGGCTCAACAAAATTCCACGACTTTGTGCAACAAGAACAGCATAAATGGGGGGCGCTCATTGCCAAGACAGGTGCCAGCATCCAGTGATGCCGGCCATGCATGCATGTCCGTCAGTGCGACGCGCTGCGTCGCTCTGGCACCCGCCTGATGGCACGCGGACACGCCACGACCGATAGTCAAGTTTCATCCCCCTCAGGCGTCAACTGATCGCCCAGCCACAATCTGGGACCCGGCCCTTTGCGGCCAATACTATCGGCGCGGTTGAACACGTTGCAGACCTTCATCGACAAGCAACCGCAGCCTATGCAGGACTCGAGGTTGCGGCGCAATTGCTTGAGCTCCTGTATACGCTCGTCCACGCGGCCGATCCAGACAGGCGAAAGACGGCTCCATTCTTCCCCGGTAGGGGCATGATGTTTGGGCAGCCCGTCCAGCTGGGCAGCGATTTCGTCCAGTTGAAACCCCAATCGCTGGGCAAACACGATATAAGCCACGCGCCGCAATGTCGACCGGCGATAGCGGCGATGACCGGATCCGCTGCGGGTGGACTCGATCAGGCCGAGCGATTCGTAATAGCGCAGGGCCGAGGCATTGACCCCACTGCGTTGCGCGATAAACCCTATTGGCAGCAAAGCATCATCCCGCTCGTCCATGTCGCAAACTCCATTTTGTCACTTGACTTAAAGTTGACTTTAACTTTGAAAATATATTCCTTCAACGAGTAAATCGGGGCGCGTCGCCCCGTGTGGCCATTGCGGCCACGCTCATTCCTGGAATGTGACGATGACATCGACGATCAGCCAGCCCTGGGTTATGCGACTGGGTATAGCGGCCATGACCATGGCCGCATCATTGGGCCTGGCCGCCTGCGAACAGGCTGGAGGCAAAGAACAGGCCGCGGAACCGCCCCCTGCCCAGGTGACCGTCGAACCTGTGCAGCAACGGCAAATCCAGCAATGGGACACCTTCAATGGCCGTATTGCCGCCAAGGAAAGCGTAGAAATCCGGCCACGCGTGAGCGGCTACATTGACGCCGTGAATTTCCAGGACGGGCATCCCGTACGCAAAGGACAGGTGCTCTTTACGATCGACGCACGGCCCTATCAGGCCGCGCTTGCCAGCGCCCAGGCGCAATTGCAGCATGCCAGAGCGGCAGCGGCCTTGGCCCGGACACAGGACAAGCGTGCCCGAGCACTGCTGCCGGACCGGGCTATCTCGGCAGAAGAAGCGGACAACCGGGCGGGCACGTTGGCGCAAGCGCTCGCCAACGTGCAGGCGGCGGAGGCGGCCCTGGCGAGCGCGCAACTGGACCTGGACTTCACCGCGGTACGCGCGCCGATCGACGGTATGGCCGGACGGGCGATGCTGACGACAGGCAATTTGGCGCAGGCCAATACGAGCGTTCTGACGACGCTGGTGTCACAGGATCCCGTTTATGTTTATTTCGATGCGGACGAACAAAGCCTGTTGCGCAATAAACAGATTGCCCGCACAGCCAACGACCGCGGCACAAACACCACCCTCGTACGGATCGGCCTGGCAAACGAAGACAGCTTTCCACACCAAGGTACGGTGAGCTTCACCGACAACCGCCTCGATCCACAGACCGGCACCCTCCGCGTGCGCGCCACGCTTCCTAATTCGCAGGGCCTGTTCACCCCCGGCATGTTTGCACGTGTACAGATGCAGAGCCCTGCCAAATTCAATGCCATACTGATCGACGACAAAGCGGTACTGACGGACCAGGACCGCAAGTACGCTTACGTAGTGGGCCAAGGCAACCGGGCGGAACGTCGCGAACTGCAGTTGGGCCGCCTGTTCGAGGGCCGGCGTGTTGTGGAATCAGGGCTGCAGCCGGGAGACCAAGTCGTCGTCGCGGGCATGCAGCGGATCTACTACCCGGGAATGCCACTGGCGCCCACCGCAAGAAACGGCAACGCCTCAGAAAAGCCCGCCTCGACAGATCGAGATCAAACACGAGACTCCGTCGCGCAGTTGCACATGGCGTCGTCCTCAGAAAAAACTGCTGCCGCAAATCGGCCATAAATCGAGGACGTCATGGATTTCTCAAAATTCTTTATTGATCGACCGATTTTTGCCATTGTGCTGTCGATCATCATGTTCGCCGTGGGCTTGATTGCCATCCCGTTGCTGCCCTCTGGCGAATATCCCGAAGTCGTCCCGCCCAGCGTCGTCGTGCGCGCAACCTATCCGGGCGCCAATCCCAAGGAAATCGCCGAATCCGTCGCCGTACCATTAGAAGAAGCCATCAACGGTGTAGAAGGGCTGATGTACATGAAGTCCGTCGCGGCGTCCGACGGCACCCTGCAAGTCGTCTCCACCTTCCGTCCCGGCACCGATCCGGACGATGCCACCGTACGCGTACAAAACCGCGTCAGCCAGGCACAGAGCCGCCTGCCCGAAGAAGTCCGCCAGTTCGGTATCACGACACAAAAGCAAACGGCGACGCCGCTGATGTACGTGGGATTAGCCTCTACCGATGGCCGTCTCGACACGCTGTACCTGCGCAACTACATCACGCTCAAGGTCAAAGACGAACTGGCTCGAATCCAGGGCGTCGGCAATGTCGGCGTCTATGGATCAGGCGACTATGCCATGCGCGTCTGGCTGGACCCCGACAAAGTCGCCGCCCGGCAACTTACGGCAAGCCAAGTCATTGCTGCCGTACGCGAACAGAACGTGCAAGTCTCTGCCGGCCAACTCGGTGCAGAGCCTAGCACCAAGGACACCGACAAACTCCTGTCCATCAACGTGCAAGGCCGGTTGAAAACCGAACAGGAATTTGGCGACATCATTCTGAAAACCGGTGCAGACGGCCAGGTCGTGCGTCTGTCAGATGTGGCTCGCATCGAGCTGGGCGCCAGCGACTACACCTTGCGGGCCTCATTGAATGGCCAGAATATGGCCGCACTGGGCATATTCCTCACGCCCGGTGCCAACGCCTTGAAGGTGGCAGAGGAGGTGTACCAGACCCTGGATCGCTTATCCCGCGATCTGCCCCAGGCCACCTCGTTCGAATACTTGTGGGACCCCACCGTATTCGTACGCGAATCCATCACGGCCGTTCAGCATACCCTGATAGAGGCAGTCATCCTGGTCGTGCTGGTCGTCATCGTGTTTTTACAGACCTGGCGCGCGTCGATCATCCCGCTGCTGGCTGTGCCAGTATCCATCGTAGGCACATTCGCGTGGCTGCTGCTGCTCGGCTATTCCATCAATACCCTGACCCTATTCGGCCTGGTCCTGGCCATCGGTATCGTCGTCGACGACGCCATCGTCGTCGTGGAAAACGTAGAACGCTTTATCGAAAAAGGCCACAGTCCGCGCGATGCCGCTCACCTCGCAATGAAAGAGGTGTCCGGCCCCATCATCGCCATTGCGTTGGTGCTGTGCGCCGTGTTTGTGCCGATGGCTTTCCTGGATGGGATCACCGGACAGTTCTACAAGCAGTTTGCGGTCACGATAGCCATCTCCACCGTGATCTCTGCCATCAACTCTCTGACGCTGTCACCGGCGTTGGCGGCAAAGCTGCTGCAAGGCCACGGCGCACGCAAAGATGGGTTGGCGCGCGCCATAGACTGGAGCCTGGGTTGGTTCTTCAAACGCTTCAATCGCGGGTTTGAGCGCAGCGCCCAGGCCTACGAGCATACCGTTGGCCGCTCGTTCAAAAAAAGAGGGCTCGTATTTGCCGTATACCTCGCGCTGCTCGCAGGCACAGCGGTACTTTTTAATAGCGTGCCGGGCGGATTCATCCCGATGCAGGACAAGCTTTATCTGTTTGCGGGCGCCAAGCTCCCCGAAGGCGCATCGCTGCGCCGTACCGACGATGTCACGCAGGAACTTACACGTCGCGCACTGCAGATAGACGGTGTGCAATCCGTCTCGGCATTCGCGGGCCTGAACGCCTTGCAAGCCACCAACACACCGAATCTGACCAGCGCCTATGTCGGCCTCAAACCATTCGGCGAGCGCGGTCGCGACGCCACTGAAATCAGCGCAGAACTCAACCATGCGTTGGCGGGAATGGAGGGAGGGTTTGGGTACGCACTCATGCCGCCTCCCATACAAGGCCTGGGCAACGGCTCAGGCTACTCGCTGTTCCTTGAAGACCGGGCAGGCCTGGGCTATGCAGCGTTACAACAAGCGATGAACGCCTTTCAAGCTGAAATCGTCAAGACGCCCGGCATGAGCTACCCCGTCAGCGCCTATCAATCCAACATCCCTCAACTGGAAGTCAAAGTCGATCGCACCAAAGCCAAAGCACAAGGTGTCGCGCTCAACGATCTCTTTCAAACGTTGCAGACGTATCTGGGGTCTGTCTACGTCAACGACTTCAACGCTTTTGGGCGCGTCTATCGCGTGATGCTGCAAGCCGACGCAGACTACCGGCAAACCGCTGAAGACATCGGGAAACTGCAAACGCGCAACAGCGACGGGCAAATGGTGCCTATCGCGTCCATGGTGACCGTGGTTCCCGCCTACGGCCCCGATCCGGTCATGCGATACAACGGCTTTCCTGCGGCGGACCTGATAGGCGATGCCGATCCACGGGTCCTGTCCTCGGCCGAAGTCCTGGCCAAGCTGCAAGACATTGCCCAGAGGACCTTACCGCGCGGCATTGAGCTGGCGTGGACAGAGATGAGTTATCAACAGGTTGAACAGAGCGATGCGGCAGCCGTCGTCTTCGCGCTGGCGGTGATGTTGGTCTTTCTCGTACTCGCCGCACTATACGAGAGCTGGACCATGCCGCTGGCTGTCATACTCATCGTGCCTGTGTGCATCTGCGCAGCGCTTTTCGGTGTGTGGTTATCCGGCGGCGACAACAACATCTTTGTGCAAGTCGGTCTGGTCGTCCTCATGGGATTGGCGTGCAAGAACGCCATCTTGATCGTGGAGTTCGCGCGTGAACTGGAAATGCAGGGCGCCAGTATCTGGGACGCCGCCCGCACTGCCTGCCGCTTGCGCCTGCGCCCCATCGTCATGACCTCGATTGCCTTTATCGCTGGTGCAGTACCGTTGCTGATCGGGCAGGGCGCAGGCGCCGAGGTGCGCGCGGCGACGGGCATCACGGTGTTCTCCGGCATGCTGGGCGTAACGCTCTTCGGCCTGTTTCTCACCCCCGTGTTCTATGTCACGCTACGCAAACTCAGCGGCACTCAGCTCAGGCCGCAGGACAATACAGCCATGCAGGCGGCGACGATTCAACGCCATCATCCAGAATCACCGGAGCACACTCATGGCTAAGTCTCTAACGGTGCGCAGTCTGACCGTCGCGTGCAGCCTCATCGTAACGGGTTGCACAGTTGGCCCGGACTTTCATAGCCCGGCAGCCTCCGTACCCACCTCGACGCAGTTCGCACGCTATGAGACCGGCGAAGCCGAACCATCTGGCAGCGTGAGCTTGCCGGTCTTCGATGTGCGTGACACAGGCTTCTGGACTCAGTTCGGCGACAAGCAGTTGAGCGCTCTCGTACAACAGGCCTTGAACGGCAACCGCGACTTGCATGCGGCCTACGCTCGATTGCAGGGCGCCGATGCTCTACTGAACGAAACGCAGTTCGATCGTTTTCCTACCGTGACCATGAACGGCGAAGCCGCTCAGCAAAAACTCAGCCAAGATCAACTGAGTCCCGGCCAGCCGCGCTCTACGCGCAGCTACAACGCCCAGATCCAGGCAAGTTGGGAATTGGACCTCTATGGTCGCGTGCGGCGTACGGTAGAAGCACAGCAGGCGCAGCAACAGATGACGCAAGCCGACCTGGCCGCACTGCAAGTCATCATCGCCGCTCAAGTCGCAGATACTTATACACAGCTGCGTGGCACACAACTGCGCACGCAGATCGCACTGTCGCACGCGCAGAACCAACGCGATACCGCACGTCTGGTAGAACGCCGGCTACATGCCGGGATGGGCACGGACCTGGACCAAAGTCGGGCACAGGCCCAGTTACAGAGCACGCTGGCGCGCCTGCCCGCGTTGCAGGCCCAGATCTCCGTACTGCAACACCGACTCGCCGTGCTGTTGGGTGAACCCCCAGAGAGCCTCATTGCACGGCTGGACGCGGTACAGCCCCTGCCACAAGTACCGCCCATGTTGGACCCAGGCACACCTGCAGAATTGTTGCGCCGTCGACCCGATATTGCGGCAGCGGAAGCGCGGTTGCACGCAGCCACCGCCCGTATCGGCATTGCCACCGCGGATCTCTTTCCGCGTTTATCGCTGGGAGGTCTATTAGGCAGTTTCGCCTTGAGCGGCCATAACCTGTTCAATGCCAATACAGAAACGAGCAATGTTTTTCTGGGCGTAGATTGGTCGTTTCTCGACATCGGCCGCGTGCGCGCCCGCATTGCCGCCAGCGAGGCGGGTGCTGCCGAGGCGCTGGCCAATTATCAACAGACCGTGCTGGGTGCTCTAGAGGAAACGGAGAACGCGTTGGTGCGTTTGAATAGAAATAGAGACGAACTGCAAACGCTGCAGGCCGCCGTACAGCAGCGCAACAAGGCAGAGCATCTCGCTCAACGCATGTACCAAAGCGGCACATTAGGCTTGTTCGAGGTGCTCGACGCCCAACGTGAACAATTGGACGCCCAAGACATGGCGGCCGAAAGCCAGATCAATGCCGTGCGTTCGAGTATTGCCCTCTATAAAGCGATGTCTGGGCGCTGGGATCAAGCGGCAGATCTGCAGCGATATGCCGACGTCCGAGGTTAAAAAAAGAGCCGCACATGGCGGCTCTTTTCACGACCTCGCATGCCACTGAGGGAACACTATATTTCCCGCAGCATCGGCATCGACATCATCACGCATCAATATTCGACGCCGACAACGCATGCGTTTCAATAAACGCGCGGCGCGGTTCAACATCGTCACCCATCAACGTCGTAAACACTTCATCGGCAGCAATCGCGTCTTCGATCTTCACACGCAGCAAGCGACGGACCTTGGGATCCATCGTGGTTTCCCACAACTGCTCGGGGTTCATTTCACCCAGGCCTTTGTAGCGCTGCTTCGAAATACCGCGCTCGGCTTCGCTGCGCAGCCATTGCATGACCTCGCGGAAATCCGATACGAACTGCTCTTTGCGCTTGTCGCCCTCGCCACGCGCCACCACAGCGCCCGCGCCGATCAAGCCCAGGAACGTCTTGGCCGACTTGGCCAGCACCGCGTAGTCAGCGCCTTGTACAAAGTCGGCATCGATGACGCTGACCCGCACATTACCGTGATGCATACGGCGTACCATCAAGCGATGCTGCTCGTGCGCCTCGTCGAACTCGGCAGTGACTTCCACGCCATTTCCCGAGACCGCAGCGCGTAACGCCTCGGTCAACTGTTTTGCCGACGCGGCTGCAGTTTCTGCCGATGACAAATCGATCTCTACCCCTTCGGCCATTGCCGACAAGGCATCCACGTCAAACAAACGCGACAAGCGAGCAATCACGGCATCGGCCAGGACGTACTGACGTGCCAACTCGGCCAACGGCTCGCCGGTAATCGGGGCTGCACCTTGTGACGGCGTCAATTGTGCATCTTTCAACGCCAGCTGCAACATGAATTGCGCTTCTTCCTGATCGTCTTTCAGATAGCGTTCTTCGCGGCCGACCTTGACCTTGTAGAGCGGCGGCTGGGCAATATACACATAGCCGCGCTCCAGGAGCTCGGGCATCTGACGATACAAAAGCGTCAACAACAACGTACGAATGTGCGCACCGTCAACGTCCGCGTCAGTCATGATGATGAGACGGTGATAACGCAGCTTTTCCGCATTGAAATCCGGCCCGATGCTGGTGCCCAATGCGGTAATCAACGTCGCGATCTGTTCGCTGGCGATCAACCGGTCAAAGCGCGCCTTTTCTACGTTCAGCACCTTGCCGCGCAGCGGCAAGATAGCCTGGAATTTACGATCGCGCCCTTGTTTGGCCGAGCCGCCTGCCGAATCACCCTCGACGATGTACAGCTCGCACAAGGCAGGATCCTTTTCCTGGCAATCGGCGAGCTTGCCGGGCAGGCCTGCGCCCTCCAGCACGCTCTTGCGACGTGTCATTTCACGTGCTTTGCGAGCAGCCTCACGGGCACGCGCAGCCTCGACGATCTTGCCGCACAGGGCTTTCGCGTCATTGGGATTTTCCAACAACCAGCTTTCCAGCGTGCGGGCCACGGCTTCTTCGACAGCGGGGCGGACTTCGCTGGAGACGAGCTTGTCTTTGGTCTGGCTGCTGAACTTGGGCTCGGGCACCTTGACCGACAACACGCAGGCCAGGCCTTCGCGCATATCATCGCCCGAGGTCTCGACCTTGGCCTTTTTGGCCAGTTCGTTATCGGCAATGTACTTGTTGATAATGCGCGTCATCGCTGCGCGCAGCCCCGTCATATGGGTGCCGCCATCGCGCTGCGGAATGTTATTGGTAAAGCACAGCACGGTTTCGCTGTACGAGTCGTTCCATTGCATGGCGACTTCGACGCCCACCGGTACACCACCGGCACTGGACTCGGCCGTCACCGCAAACACGTTCGGATGCAGCACGGTCTTGGAACGGTTGATGTATTCCACAAACCCGCGCACGCCGCCGGAAAACGCGAAATTTTCTTCTTTGCCCTGACGCTGATCCACCAGGCGGATCTTCACGCCGTTATTCAGGAACGACAACTCGCGCAACCGCTTCGACAGAATCTCGTAGTGGTATTCGATGTTGTTGAAAATGATCGGATCGGCCAGGAAACGAACCTCGGTACCGCGCTTGTCGGTGGTGCCAGTCACGGCCAACGGGGCAACGCGTTCGCCTTGGCGAAACTCCATCTGATGCACTTGGCCATTGCGGCGAATGGTCAATCGCAGCCATTCGGACAATGCGTTCACGCACGACACACCCACACCGTGCAGACCGCCGGATACCTTGTATGAGTTCTGGTCGAACTTACCGCCTGCGTGCAGTTCGGTCATGACGATTTCTGCCGCGCTACGGCCGAATTCGTCGTCCTTGTGAATATCGGTAGGAATACCGCGACCGTTGTCGGTCACCGAAATCGAGTTATCCGTATGGATGGTGACGACGATGTCATCGCAATGACCGGCCAAGGCTTCGTCGATGGCGTTATCCACCACCTCGAACACCATATGGTGCAAGCCCGTACCGTCGGAGGTATCGCCGATGTACATGCCCGGGCGTTTGCGTACGGCCTCCAGCCCTTTGAGCATCTTGATCGAATCGGCGCCATAGCCGGTGTTCTCGGGATTGCTGTTCTGCTGATCTGACATGTTTATATCGCTAACACTTCAAAAGACGGCCTTGCGGCCAGAGCGCGGTGGGCGGCAGTATGCACGCCCCCGCGACATCGACCCATCGAGGAAAATCAAATCCGCATGGGCATGACGACGTACTTGAACTGGTCGTCATCGGGCAGGGTAATCAATGCCGATGCATTGGCATCCGGCATCACCGACCACTGAATATTTTCAGCCTTGACGTTGGACAGCACGTCCAACAGATAGCTGACGTTAAAGCCGACATCCAAGGCCTCATGGCCGTAATCGATGTCGAGTTCTTCCTGGGCTTCTTCTTGTTCCGCATTGGAAGAAGAGATCTTCATCAGGTTTTGCGCCAACTGCAGGCGCACACCTTTGAACTTGTCCGTCGTCAAAATCGCTGCGCGTTGCAAGCTGCCTTGCAGCGCCTCGCGGCTGATGACGAACTGACGCGTGTAGTTCGAAGGAATCACGCGCGTGAAATCGGGGAACTTGCCTTCCACGAGCTTGGAGACGAGTTCGACTTCGCCAAAGCGGAAACGAATCTGACCCGGCGCGACGTCAATGGATACGGGCTCGTCCGAGTCCTCGAGCAAGCGCTGCATCTCCAGCACGGTCTTGCGCGGCACGATGACTTCGTGACGCTGGGCAATGCCCTCAGCCTCTGTCGCGCAATGCGCCAGACGGTGGCCATCGGTGGCCACTGCACGTACGCAGCCGGCTTCGAATACCAGCAGCATGCCGTTCAGGTAATAGCGGATGTCCTGCTGCGCCATGGCAAAGTGCACCATGTTCAGCAAATGACGCAAGGTGCGTTGCGGCAGCGTCAGCGACACGTCCCATTTCTCGGGTTGGGCCACCGTGGGAAACTCGCTGGCGGCCAAGGTTTGCAACGCAAAGCGGCTTTTTGCCGATTGCACCGACAGCTTGTTGCTGGCCAATGCCAGTTTTACCTCGCCCGTATCGGGCAGCGCCTTCAAGATGTCCAGCAGCTTGCGCGCGGCCACCGTCGTGGACTCGTTGTCCTGTCCCACACCAAAATCCGCGTGCGTGGTGATTTGCACTTCAAGATCGGTGGCAATGAAAGCAACCTTGCTGCCTTCTTTGCGCATGAGGATGTTCGCGAGGATGGGCAGGGTATGGCGTCTTTCGACGATTCCCGCCACTGTCGACAGCGGTTTCAGCAATGCATCGCGCGTGGTTTGTACGAGTTGCATGTTCATCCTTTTAGAGTTTGTTCCAACACGTGCAGGGTATGGTTCAGCTCTGCCTGCTTGGCGCGGGCATCAGAGATTTTGCGTACTGCGTGCAGCACGGTCGTGTGATCGCGGCCGCCGAATAAATCGCCGATTTCGGGCAGGCTCTTTTGGGTTAGCTCCTTGGCCAGGTACATCGCGACCTGACGCGGCAAAGCAATATTGGCCGGCCGCCGTTTCGAATACATGTCGGCGACCTTGATTTTGTAGAAATCCGCCACGGTTTTCTGGATATTTTCCACCGTGATCTGGCCGTTCGATACAGACAGCAGGTCTTTGAGCGCTTCTTTGCACACATCGACCGACACCACATCGCGCCCGTGAAAACGGGCATAGGCCAGGACCTTGCGCAAGGCGCCTTCGAGCTCGCGCACGTTGCTGCGCAGGTGCTTGGCGATAAAGAAGGCGACCTCTTCGGGCATCGGGACGCCCTCGGACTCGGCCTTGCGCAGCAGAATGGCCACGCGCATTTCCAGCTCGGGCGGCTCGATCGCCACCGTCAGGCCGGAATCGAAACGCGAAATCAAGCGGCTGTCGATACCAGCGAGTTCCTTGGGGTAGGTATCGCTGGTGATGATGATCTGCTTGCGCTGCGCCACCATCGCCTCGAACGCATAGAAGAATTCTTCCTGCGTGCGG
Source organism: Bordetella muralis (assembly GCF_054781015.1). Classification (NCBI taxonomy): domain Bacteria; kingdom Pseudomonadati; phylum Pseudomonadota; class Betaproteobacteria; order Burkholderiales; family Alcaligenaceae; genus Bordetella; species Bordetella muralis. The sequence continues at coordinate 1,222,852 of NZ_BAAGVF010000008.1, forward strand.
CTTTTGCCCGAGAAAAACTGAATATCGTCGATCAGCAGCAGGTCCAGCGAGTGGTAATAGCGTTTGAAGTCGTCAAACGCCTTGCGCTGATAGGCCTTGACCACGTCAGACACATACTGGTCCGCATGGACATAGCGCACGCGCACACCCGTGCCCGCCGCCACCATGGCGTTACCAATGGAGTGAATGAGGTGAGTCTTGCCCAGACCCACGCCACCGTACAAAAACAGCGGGTTATAGGAAATGCCGGGGTTTTCAGCCACCTGCAACGCCGCCGCGCGAGCCAATTGGTTGGCCTTGCCGGTAACGAAGTTTTCAAAGGTCAAATCGGTGTTCAGGCGCGAACGTTCGTACACCACACCGGCGGCATCAGCCTGCATCGCCGCTGCCACATTGACTGCGGGTGCGGCAGGTACAGGCGCAACGGCCGCTGGGGCTGGCGGCGCCGCCGCGGCAATCGCGGCGCCGACCGCGACTGGACCCGGCGGTGCGGCGCCGGGTACCGGCGCCCGGGGAGCGGTCGGAATACGGGCTGCAGCGCCATTGGCGGGCAACTCGAACGCCACCTGTACCGGTCGCTGAAACCATTCAGCCGCCAATGCCTCGATCTGGTGAGAAAAGTTCTTGCGCACCCAATCCAGCTTGAAGCGGTTGGGAGCGGCTACGCGCAACACTGCCTGCGTTTCGTCGTACGCAAGCGGTACCAGCGGCCGTATCCAGGCGCTGATTTGCTGAGGGGGGAGTTCCTGCTCTAGACGACTGACGCAGGTCTGCCAGAATTCTTTCATGTCGCTCTTATTCAAACCTCGATTCTACCTTGGTTAGGGGCAGGTTATCCACAGGCTATTCTGGTCTCTTCACTGTTCCCTTGCCGTAACTGTTTGACAAAGCAGAGAAAACTTGCTGAAATGATGGGCTTTTCCGAATTCTGTCTGTCAGAAGGTTCTTTTTACTACGCCTGAGAGGCCCCGCGCCCCTTAGCCATTATGTAGGCCAACGCACTATGCACTGGCCAGGAACCCGTCGGGCAGGTCCCTTCTGACTTTTGTTCTTTTTGTGGATCGTCCATGAAACGCACCTACCAACCTTCAGTTACCCGCCGCAAGCGTACCCACGGCTTTCGCGTGCGCATGAAAACCCGCGGCGGCCGTGCCGTGCTGAACGCTCGCCGCGCCAAGGGCCGCAAGCGCCTGGCCGTCTAAGGTCAGCACCGGGTCTGTTGCGTTTCACGCATCGACCACTGGTTGTTCATGCCGCGCGCCACGCTTCCTCCAGAGGCGCGGCTGCATCGCCCCTCTGAGTTTGCTGTCGCCCTGAAAGGCCGACGGCTGGCCCGAGGGGCTTTCTTCATTCTCAGTGCCGCCGCGCCCAGTGGCTTGCCCACGGGTCAGGCGGCTCAGGCACGTCTGGGCATGGTCATCGCCAAACGCTTCGCCGCGCATGCGTCGACGCGCAACGCGCTCAAGCGGGTCATCCGCGAGGCCTTCCGGCATCGCCGTTTGCAACTGCCCCCCCAGGACTACGTGTTGCGCTTGCACAGCAAGGTGGCACCGATGTCTCTGACCGCACTGAAACGGCTGGCTCGCACCGAAGTGGACGCTCACTTTGGCCGAGTCAAGCCACGAGAATGATGCCATGCTCAAAGCCTTGCTCATTGCGCCTATCCGGTTTTACCGCTTTTTTCTCAGCCCCTGGCTGGGGCGGCAATGCCGGTTCACGCCGACGTGCTCTGCTTATGCGATCCAGGCGATTGAACAACATGGCGCCTGGCGTGGTCTATGGTTAGCAGCGCGTCGCATTGGCCGCTGCCACCCCTGGTCACCAGGCGGCCACGACCCGGTACCGCCTTCGCATCACCCCGATGGGGCCTCATGTTGCGCGCATCACCGCCGCACTGATCCCAATTGACGCTAAACTTGTGGGTTTGCCGCTCCGATTTTGGCCGGCCCGCATACCTACCGTAGGCACCATGGATATCCGACGAACCATCCTGTGGATGATTTTTTCCTTCTCGCTGTTGCTTCTGTGGAACAACTGGCAAGTCCATAGCGGCAAACCGTCGCTTTTCGGGACGCCTCCCGCTTCCTCCAGCGCAGAATCATCCACCAACGGCGCGCAAGCCGGCGCCAACGGACAGGCTGCGACACCGTCGGTGCCCAACGCGCCTGCTGCCGCTGCGCCCAGCACAGTTCCTGGCGCCACGCCCGCACAGGCTCCCGCCCGCGCGGAGCAGGTCGTCATCACGACTGACGTGCTGCGTCTGACTTTCGATACGGCAGGCGCCCAGTTGGTTCGTGCCGAGCTGCTGAAATACCCAACCGCGGGCCAGCCTAACAAGCCCACCGTACTGCTGGATCGCTCTCCCGAGCTGACCTACGTCGTGCAATCCGGCCTGGTGGGTGCGCCTAATGGCGAAAGCTTCCCCAATCACCAGACACCGTTCCGTTTGACCTCGAGCGAACGCGAGCTATCCGGCGACACCCTGAAGGTCTCCTTCGAGGCGGAATCCGGTGGTCTGAAACTCACCAAGACCTATACGCTGCATCGCGGCCGCTACGACATCGACGTCCAGCATGCCCTGAACAACGTCTCCGGCCAAGCGCTGTCGCCTTCGCTGTACCTGCAGCTCGAGCGCGATGGCAATGATCCGGCCGATACGTCCAGTTTCTATCACACGTTCACCGGCGTCGCGGTCTACTCCGAGCAAGAAAAATTCCAGAAAGTCACGTTCTCGGACATCGCCAAAAAAAAGGGCTCCTACATCAAGCAAGCCGACAACGGCTGGCTGGCGATTGTTCAGCATTATTTTGCGACCGCCTGGGTTCCCCCGGAAGGCAAGGCCCGTACGAACGAACTGCTGCAGGTCCAACCTAATTTGTACGCGGCTCGCAGCATCGAAGCCGTCGGTACGGTCCAGCCCGGCGCGACGACCCAGGTCGATTCGCACCTGTGGGTCGGCCCTCAGGACCAAAAAGCCATGGCCGCGCTGGCGCCCGGGCTCGATACCGTGGTCGACTATGGCTGGTTGAGCATCATCGCCAAACCGCTGTTCTCGTTGCTGACCTGGCTGCACGGCCTGCTGGGCAACTGGGGCTGGGCCATTGTTGCGCTGACCGTCATCATCAAAGCGGTGTTCTTCCCGCTGGCAGCCGCCAGCTACCGTTCGATGGCGCGGATGAAACAAGTCGCGCCCCGTCTGCAGGCCCTGAAGGAAAAGTACGGCGACGATCGCCAGAAACTCAATCAGGCCATGATGGAGATGTATCGCACCGAAAAGATCAACCCGCTGGGCGGCTGCCTGCCCATGTTGGTGCAGATCCCGGTATTCATCGCCTTGTACTGGGTGCTGTTGGCCAGCGTCGAAATGCGCGGTGCGCCCTGGATCATGTGGGTGCATGACCTGTCGGTTCGCGATCCGTACTTCATCCTGCCCGCCGTGATGATGGCCACCATGTTCCTGCAGATCAAACTGAACCCCACGCCGCCGGATCCCATCCAGGCCAAGGTCATGATGATCATGCCTCTGGTGTTCGGCGGGATGATGTTCTTCTTCCCGGCAGGTCTGGTGTTGTACTGGTGCGTCAACAACACGCTGTCGATTGCTCAGCAGTGGACCATTACGCGCGGGATCGAGCGCAAAGCCGCTGAGGCGGCCAGCCGCTAAGGTCTGGCGCCCCTAGGAAAAAGCCCCCGCGGCGCCTGGCAGGCATCGCGGGGGCTTTTGTTATGAGGCCGCGTTATTCCGGATCCTTGAGCTTGCGCGCGGCCTGGGCCAGCCGGCGATAACGTTCGGCAATCTCGTTGATTTCGTCTTCTTCCATGTCTTCGATATCGACCAATTGATCACTGGCTCCCTTCAACGTCATCAGCAACTCATCCAATTTGACGTGCAAGGCACGGCTGTCCTTGTTCTGATTTTGCTGGATCAAGAAAACCATCAGAAAAGTAATGATGGTAGTGCCCGTGTTGACGACCAACTGCCATACTTCGGAAAACCCCGCCCACGGGCCGGCCAGCGCCCATAGCAGAATGATCAACACGGCACAGCCAAAGGCCATCGGCGAGCCCGTCGCCCGAGCGACGGCGCTGGCGAAATGATCGAATAGCCGGGCCATCCGCGATTGAGAGGAATGTTCATGCGCTCGAGCCCCACGGCTCTCGGCCGCATGGCCGGCCGGCGTATCACGGTGTTCAGCCTTGTTGATCTTTTGGTTCATGGCATGCTCCTTTGCAATGACGGAAAGCCGGAGTCCGCCAAAGTGCCTGCTACAACCCCAAGGCGGACAACATCAAGAACGTCGCGAACAAAGCGAAGTGAGTCATACCCTCGATGGCATTGGTCTGTCCGTCGTTCACGTTGATAGCGGCCACCACCAGCGTGACGAGCACCATCATGGTCTGAATCGGCGTCATGGCCATCTCGAACGGCTGGCCGGTATACAGCGCCAGCGCTTCCATCAAGGGCACAGTAAGAATGACTGTGGATAACGAAGCCCCCAGCGCGATATTCACAACAGACTGCATGCGATTGGCCAATGCCGCTCGCAGGGCAGTCAGAATTTCCGGGCTGGCCGAGATCAGTGCCACCACGAGAGCAGGAAGCGCCGGCGGAACATCGACATGTTCGAGCGCGACATTCAGCGATTTGGCCATGACCTCCGACAGAGCGCCGATGATGACCACGCCTGCCACCAGCAGCGCCACCGACCGTAACGTATCGGGACCACGCGAAGGCGGCGCAGCCGGCCGGCGCCGCTTTTCGGGATAGGCATAACTGAAAAAATAACTGTGCGGCCCTGTCTGCATGCGCAGGAACACCGCATACAGCATGACCATGATGAAAATCGTAAAGCCGGAATAAACATGCCACCGGTCGCGCGGAACGAACTCGGGCATGATCATGGAAATCGCCATGGCCGTGAGAATCATCACCGTATAGACGCGGCCCGAGTCGTCGTTGTACGACTGTTCGCCATGCTTGATGCCGCCCATCAGCGCCGCCAGGCCGAGGATGCCGTTGATGTCGAGCATGACCGCAGCATAGATCGTGTCGCGCACCAGGGTGGGCGAGGTATCGTGCGACATCACGATGCCCAATACGACCACCTCCACCAGCACGGCCGACAGTGTCAGCACCATGGTCCCATATGGGTCGCCGAGCCGATGCGCCAATTGCTCGGCATGAAAGGCCACGCGCTGCGACGCACAAATGATGGCAATTACCAACAGCACCGTCGCGACGGCGGCAGGGGCGGTGCCATGCGAGGTCAAACGGTCGCCTGCCGTATAGGCGATCACCGCGGCAGCGACAGCCAGGAGCAGCAGCTTTTCCTGCTTCAGTAGTGCTTGCATGACATTTTCCCGGGTTGGTACGGCAGCTTACCCCGGCGACAGTATTGTGCTCAATCATGACCGCCCCCCAGCAAACCGCGTGCCTGGGACGTTTGCACACGGATCTAGCGTTGCATGCCCCAACGCCGCACGGTGACGCGTTCCAATGTATTGAACACGAGGTTTTCCACAGCCAACCCGATCAGCACCACCGCTGCCAGGCCGGCGAACACTCGATCGGTATAAAGCTCATTGCGGTTTTGGAATATGTACCAGCCCAGTCCGCCTTTACCACTGGAGGCGCCAAATACCAATTCCGCCGCGATCAACGTGCGCCAGGCAAAGGCCCAACCGATACGCAATCCCGCCAGAATCGCCGGCAGCGCGGCAGGAACCAAGATACGCAAGACATAACCCGGTCCCTTCAAACCGTAGTTACGCCCCGCCATGCGCAACGTCTCCGGTACCGCCTGGAATCCCGAATAGATATTCAAAGCCAGCGCCCACAGCACGGAATGAATCAGCACGAACACCAGGCTGCCTTCGCCCAGGCCAAACCACAACAGGGCCAACGGCAACAAGGCAATTGCAGGCAAAGGATTCAGCATGGCCGTCAACGTCGACAAGAGATCTCGCCCCACACGCGTCGACACCGCCAACGTCGTCAGGAGAAATGCCAACACGATGCCGGCCACGTAACCCTTCAATAGCACGGCCAGCGATTGAAATGCACGGGCCGGCAGCTCGCCATTGATCAGCCCTTGTGCAAAGGCCTGAGCCGTCTGCCATGCGCCCGGCAACAGCAGATCATTATCGGTATAGCGCGCCGCGGCCTCCCATATCAGAGCCAGCGCCAACAAGATAAGAGTCTTGCGAAATGCGGCATGTTGCCGCAGTCGCTCGTACCAGGAGAGGGGAGCTTCTGCTGTTAACCCTGGCAAAGGGGGCAACACATACTCAACTTCCGGGCGCACCACGGCGCCATCCGCACGATGCGTCATGGAAATTCCTTTCATTCAATAAGAGAAAGCGCGGATCCTTATCAGCGCTGGTGTGTGGCGGCTCACGGACAACAACCCGTCGATGCGGTCTCGCAGTTCAAGCAGCACGCCGCTGTACTTGTTCCTCGGCACGCTGATGCGAGGGTATGTCAAACAGCAAATCGTGAATACGCCGCGTGGCCGTTTGAAATGCCGCTGAACCTTGGCTATGCAACGCAAATTGATGCGCATTCAATTCGGCGCGCACGCGTCCCGGGTGCGGTGACAATAGCAATATGCGATTGCCCAGCACCAGTGCTTCCTCGATGGAGTGGGTCACGAACAGCAGCGTGAAATTCGCTTCTTCCCAGAGTCCTTGCAACTCTTCTTGCATCTTGCGACGCGTCAACGCATCGAGCGCCGCAAAGGGTTCGTCCATCAACAGGACACGCGGCTGCATGGCCAGCGCACGTGCAATGGCCACGCGCTGCTTCATCCCACCCGACAACGTATGCGGATAGGCATCGGCAAACGCCGCCAAACCGACTTTGTCCAGGTAGTGCAAGGCTCGTTCGCGAGCCTCGGCACGACCCAGTTTACGCGTCGCCACCAGTGGAAACGCGACGTTATGCAATACCGTTTTCCACGGCGGTAATTGATCAAACTCCTGAAACACAACGATGCGATCAGGCCCCGGACCAGAAACCGCCTTGCCATCCAACAATATCTGCCCCGCGGCAGGTGGTATAAAGCCTGCGATCGCCTTGAGCAACGTCGATTTGCCACACCCCGATGCGCCCAACAGAATGTAGCGATCACCGTCATGCACATCGAAACTGACTTCGTGCGTAGCGCGCACACGGCGCTGCGGTGTCTTGTATTCCAGGGTCAGCTCACGGACCTGCAGCAACGCAGCGGGGGTGGTAGACATTTAGCTTCCCTCACCAATGGCGGGATCTTCGAAGAAATAATCACGCCAGCTCACAGGCGCATTTTTGATCGCGCCGATCTGATGCATGAACTTTGCCAGACCCAGCGTATTGTTCGGCTGCAGCGTGAATTTCACGTCAGGATTCGTGATGACCTTGACCAGGAAATCGCGATCCAGCTTGGCGCCCGTGACCCGGATATAGGTATCAGCCGCTTCTTGAGGATGGGCGGTCACATACGTCGCAGCCTCCTGTAGCGCCTGCAAAAAGGCACGATACGTCTTGGGGCTGTCATTGCGAAATTTTTCTGTCGCGAACAACACCGTCGAGGACGCCGGACCGCCCAATACCTCATACGAGTTCAGCACGATGTGCGCCTTCGGGTTTTCAGCCAGCTCCTGGTCTTGAAAAGGCGGATTGCCAAAATGAGCCGAGATTTCCGTGCCACCGGAAATGATGGCTGCCGTCGCATCGGGATGCGGCACGGCGACCGAGATCGCATCCAGCTTGGCGTATTGGTCATTGCCCCATTGCTTGGCCGACGCCAACTGTAATACGCGCGATTGGACCGACACACCCACCGCGGGAACCGCGATACGGTCCTTGTCGGTAAAGTCGGCAATGGTTTTGACGGCCGGATTGTTCGATACCAGGTAATAGGGGAAGTTGCCCAGCGACGCCACACCCTTGACGTTCTGACGGCCATGCGTACGATCCCATATCGTCAACAGAGGACCTACACCCGCCGCAGCGATGTCCACACCGCCCGAGAGCAGTGCATCGTTGACGGCCGATCCGCCCGACAATTTGACCCAATCGACTTTAATGTCTACACCGGCCGCCTTGCCGTGCTTTTCGATCAGTTGCTGGTCACGCGCGACGTTCAGCAGCAGATACACCACGCCATACTGCTCGGCAATCCGCAGGCGGCCTTCCTCCGCCACCGCGGGAGTGGGCGAAACGAGCGCCATGATGGCGATCGCGACGGCAAGCAAGCCTGCACTCACAGCGCGGCCCACACGTTGTTTAAGAATCTGAGTCATGGCCATAGTCAGAACGGCGTGTCGCCTTCAATAGTGGTGCGGTAGAGCTTGCGGCGCAGGTGTGTCGGGGTGCCTGCGGCCAGGTGAATCAACGAACGGTTATCCCAGAACACCAGATCATGTTCGCGCCACTGATGGCGATAAATATGTTCGGGCTTGATGCTGTGGGCAAAGAGTTCTGCCAGGATCTGTTGGCTTTCATCCTCGGGCAGCCCCTCGATGCGGGTCGTAAAGCCTTCGCTGACGAATAGCGCTTTGCGTCCCGTTTCAGGATGCGTACGCACAACGGGATGCACGACCTCTTTGACCTGTGCGAGTTGCTCGGGGCTGAGCGTCGGCCGCCAATTCGCCTCTTTCTGCATCTGGCCATATTTGGCTAGATACGAATGCACGGCTTGACGGCCGTCGATGGCCTCGCGCAGGTGCGCAGGCAAGGTGTCGTAGGCCACGTGCATATCGGCAAAGAGCGTATCGCCGCCTTCGGACGGCAACTCTTGTGCATGCAGCAGCGAGCCCAGGCTCGGCAGCGGCTTGTACGAGATATCGGAATGCCAGTATTTTCCCGCGTCGCCCAAGCCCACCGGTTTGCCGTCCTCGACGATGTTCGAGACGATGAGGATCTCGGGATGGCCGGCCAAGTGAAACTGATGCAGCACATGAATCATCAGCTTGCCGAAACGGCGGCTGAAATCAATGTGCTGTTGGGGCGTAATACGTTGATCGCGGAACACCACCAGATGGTGATCCAGATGCGCGCGATGTACACGCGCAAAATCGCTGGCGTTCAGTGTGTGGCCCAGATCAATGCCGACGATCTCCGCACCGATCCCGCCCGGCAGAGGCCGCACTTCGAATGCCTGCGCAGCGTCGTCGACTTCATCAAGGCGTGCCGCGTTGCTACGTGTAGACATGGATTGCTCCGGTATTCAGAGCGATCCATTATGCAAAAAGCTTATTCGAACCCAAACGACGTTATCGGACTTTAATCAGATCACTTTCTCATATGGGTTTGAAGTTATTAACTTATGCCTTTGCCAAAAATTTCTCGACCAGCTTGACCCAATACGTTGCGCCGACCGGCAGCAACGCATCATTGAAGTCATAGTTCGGGTTATGCAGCTGGCATGGGCCCATGCCGTGATAGCTGGCGATCCGATGATCCCCATCGCCATTGCCTAGAAACAGGTAGCAGCCCGGCACTTTTTCCAGAAAAAAGGAAAAGTCCTCGGCGCCCATGAACGCAGGAATATCGCAATTGACGTGTTCGTCGCCAAACACCTCGCGCGCGAGCTCGGCGGCAAACGCCGTTTCTTTTTCCCAGTTCACCAAGGGCGGATACGCCCGCACGAAATCCAGCTCACCTGTTGCGCCATAGACCTGGGGCAGGGTGGTCGCGATGCGGCGCATACCGTCTTCGATTTTGTCGAGCACATCCACGGTATAGGTGCGCACCGTACCGCGCAACACCGCATCGCCCGGGATCACGTTATAGGCGTCCCCTGCATGGATCTGCGTGATCGTCAGTACCGCCGATTCCAGAGGGTCTTTGCTGCGCGAAATCAAGGTCTGCAGGGCATGCACCATATCGGCCGCGATGATGATGGGGTCCACCGCACTATGCGGCTGCGCGGCGTGGCCGCCCACACCACGGATCGTGATATCCCAGCGGTTGCTGGAAGCCATGGCGGGCCCGCTGCGAAAACCGAACTGATTGACCGGCATGCCCGGCATATTGTGCAAACCAAACACAGCGTCACACGGAAAGCGGTCAAAGAGACCGTCCTCCATCATGGCCCGCGCTCCCGCATTACCGCCTTCTTCGGCCGGCTGAAAAATAAAATGTACCGTGCCATCGAAATTACGATGCTTGGACAGATATTCCGCCGCCCCCAACAGCATTGTCGTATGCCCATCGTGACCACAGCCATGCATGCGGCCTGCGATCGTCGACTTATGCTCAAAGCGGTTGTGCTCCGGCATCGGTAGGGCGTCCATATCGGCGCGCAACCCCAGGGTCTTGCCGCTGTTGCCGGACTTCAGCACGCCTACCAGGCCCGTCTTGCCCAAGCCCGTATGCACCTCTATCCCGAAGCTGCGCAAGCGCTCGGCAACCAGTGCCGACGTCCGCGTTTCCTGGAAAGCCAATTCCGGATGCGCATGGATATCACGTCGCAAAGCGGTCAGGTCAGCATGGGCACGTTCGATTTCGTCTAGAGTTTTCATGGCAAAAGATAAACAGAATAAATTGGGTTAGATCCCGTAGGAGTCCGCGTCCGATATCAAATTTTCAGCACGGCGGGCATGCTGCGATCGGGGTTCAGCCCTCATCCCGATGGCACCTTGCCTGTCGGCTCGTCATTCAAATGGCAGGCGCTGGCATGACCCGCCGCCACCGCACGCAACAGCGGCCGTTCCGTACTGCAGCGTGGCATCGCGTGCGGGCACCGAGGATGAAAAGCACAACCCGTCGGGGGCGCCAGCGGAGAGGGCAGTTCTCCCTTGATCGGCCGGTAATCGCGCCGGCCAGGCCGCAGATCCGGCAGTTCTTTCAGCAACGCCTGCGTATAGGGGTGATTCGCCCGGGAAAACACCGCGTCGGTCGAAGCAATCTCGACGATACGCCCCAGATACATGATGGCGACACGATCCGAGATATGGCTCACCACACTCAGATTATGGCTGATAAACAGATAGGTCAAATCCAGCTCGCGGCGCAATTGCGCGAACAGGTTCAACACCTGGGCCTGAATCGACACATCCAGGGCGGCCACAGCCTCGTCGCACACGATGACAGACGGCTTTAACGCCAACGCCCGGGCAATGCCTATACGCTGGCGCTGCCCCCCGGAAAATTGGTGTGGATAACGCTGTGCATAAGTCGGGTCCAGCCCCACCTGGCCCATCAGGCCCGCCACGTAGCTGGCCTTCTCGCCCGAGCGGATCAGGCCATGCGCCACGGGCGCCTCGCCGATGATATCGACTACCCGCATACGGGGATTCAAGGAGGCGTACGGATCCTGAAAAATCATCTGCACGCTCAATTCGTACGCACGCCGCTGCGCAGCCGACATCTGCGTCACAGGGGACCCCTGATAATCGATCTGTCCCCCTGTCGGCCGCAGAATTCCCGCCACCATGCGGCCCAACGTCGATTTACCGCAGCCCGACTCTCCCACAATGCCGATTACTTCGCCGGGATAAACATCCAGGTCCACGCCGGCGACCGCCTGCACCACCAACGTTTTCAGGCCCGCACCAAACAAGTTCGCAATACGCCCGGCCAGATCGACCGGCTGGATAAAGTGCTGCTCAACCTGCCGCAGCGACAAAATAGGCTTGGCGGTGGCGACAGAGACGCTGGAATCCGGCGCCGCGAATTCAACAGTCTGCACTAGCGTTCTCCTGCATGCCAGCAACGGGCCCAATGGCTGGGCCGATGTTCCACCGCCGCGGGCGCCTGCGCACAGGCGTCAGTCGCCCGATGACAGCGCGTGCGAAAGGCACAGCCTTGCGGCAGATTCAATAACGAGGGCGTCATACCAGGTATCGGGTCCAGGGGCTGGCCGCGCGTGTGCGGCGTGGGGATGGACGCAATCAAGCCATGCGTATAGGGGTGCAGGGCATGGCTGATCACGGCTTGCGTCGTCCCGGTTTCCACGACACGGCCCGCATACATGACCGCCACACGGTCTGCCAATCCCGCCACGACGGCCAGATCGTGGGTAATCCAGATCAGCCCGGTTCCCGTTTCACGGCACAACTTCTGCATCTCGTAGAGGATCTGCCCTTGAATCGTCACATCCAGTGCGGTCGTAGGCTCGTCTGCGATGATCAGGCGCGGCTCATTCAACAAGGCGATCGCGATTGCCACCCGCTGCCGCATGCCACCCGACAATTGATGAGGATAGGCACGCAATCGTTCCTGAGGCGAGGGAATGCCGACTTTGGTCAATACCTCCAATGCACGAGCCTGTGCCTGATTACGGCTGACGCGGCGATGCGCCAGCACGGTTTCTATCATTTGCGTATCCACGCGCAATACGGGATTCAACGTCATCATCGGATCTTGAAAGATCATCGCAATATCGTTGCCGCGCAGTTCCCGCCAGCGTTGCGCCGACACCTGGCGCAAGTCTTCGCCGTTGAAACGAATCTCGCCATCGACGACCCGGCCAGGCGCGTCGACCAAGCCCAACAAGGAAAAACCCGTGATGCTCTTGCCCGAGCCGGATTCCCCAACCAATCCCAGAATCTCGCCCGCCCCCACCGACAGATCCACACCGTCGACGGCCTTGACCACTCCCGCGCGGGTAAAGAAATGCGTTTTCAGTCCGCGAACATCCAATACCGTCCTGGCGCCACGGTTCGCAGCACCCACAGGGGCTGCTATGGAAGCACTATCGCGATGATCAACGGTCGTTTGAGAGCTCATAGTCGTCCACTGCTCATGCCGCGTTATGCGGATTCAATACATCGCGCAGATGATCGCCCACGAGATTGATGCCGATAATCGCAATGGCCAGGGCGATGCCGGGAAAGAAAGAAATCCAATACAGTCCCGACAGCAAATACTCGAAGCCATTGGAAATCAACATCCCCAGCGAAGGTTCCGTCACCGGGACGCCTACGCCTAGAAACGACAGCGTCGCCTCCAGCGCAATGGCGTGCGCCAGATCGATCGTCGCAATCACAATGAGCGGCGGCATGCAGTTGGGCAGTACATGGCGAAACAACACACGCCCCCAACCCAACGACATGCAACGGGCGGCCTCGACATATTCCTTGCCGCGTTCGACCAGCGCGGCTCCGCGTGCTGCACGCGCAAAGTAGGCCCACTGCACCACCACCAGCGCAATGATGACCTTATCCACACCCTTGCCCAGGATAGCCAGCAAAATCAACGCCACCAGAATCGCCGGAAACGACAACTGGATATCCACAGCCCGCATCAAAAACGCATCGATGCGGCCGCCAAAATACGCAGCGATCAATCCCACCGTAGCGCCGATCGCAAATGCCGCCAACACGGAAATCGAACCGACCATCAAGCTCGTGCGCATACCATACAGAATCGCCGAGAACACATCCCGCGCCTGACCGTCCGTTCCCAACCAATACGTCATGCTGCCATCGCCACTCACACTGCCGGGCGGCAATTTGGAATCGAGGATATCCAAGGTGGCAATATCAAAAGGATTCTGCGGTGCGATCCATGGCGCGAATATCGCTGCGCCTACCGTCAATAGCAGCAGCACGACGCCGAACAACGCCAGTTTGCTGGCACAGAAGTCCACCAAAAACCGGCGCAGCGGCGTTTCCACTCGCGCAGCAGGCGTGGGGGGTGACGTATCCACAGAAGTCATCGGTGTCGTCATGTTCTGCGCTCCAGACGTACGCGCGGATCCAGCACGGTATAGATAATGTCCACCACCAGATTCAGGATCACCAAGAAAAATACGATCAACATCAGATAGGCCACCACCACGGGGCGATCCAGATTGATGATGGAATCAATCAGCAATTTGCCCATGCCCGGCCACGAGAACACGGTCTCTGTCACGACAGCGAACGCCACGACCTGGCCAAACTCCAGGCCCGCTACCGTCACGATCGGGATCAATATGTTCTTGAGCAGATGCACGCCCAACACGCGCTTTTCCGCGAGCCCCTTGGCACGCGCAAACTTGATGTAATCCATGGGCAGCGCCTCGCGCGTCGCTGCCCGTGTGACGCGCACGATCATGGCGCATTTGGCCAGGGCGATCGTGGACGCCGGCAAAATCAGGCTTGCCCATCCATCCAGTGTCAACACGCTCAACGGCACGCCCAACACCGACACCGTTTCGCCCCGTCCGCTCGCCGGCAACCACCCCAGCGTGACGGCAAAGAGCATGATCAACATCAAGCCGACCCAGAAATTGGGCAGAGAAAACCCCAACACCGAGCCCGTCATGATCGCCCGGGAGCCTACCGCCTTGGGACGCAGGCCTGCGATGATGCCTAATGGCACGCCGATCAGTACAGACATGAGCATGGCCACACAGGCCAGCTCCAGCGTGGCCGGCATGCGCTCCAGAATCAAGCGCATCGCCGGCTCGCCCGTCAAAAAGCTATTGCCGAAATTGCCCTGTACTGCATGGCCGATAAACACCAGATACTGCATCCACAAAGGCTTGTCCAAGCCCAGCGACACGCGGATTGCCTCACGCTGCACATCGGTCGCTTCGGGGCTGGCCAGCATCGAGATCGGATCGCCCACCAGGTAAATCCCGGTGAACACCAACGCCGACATGACCAGCAGCACGATCAGCGTCTGCAACAGCCTGCGAATGATAGTTGCCAGCACGTCGATGCGACTCCTGGCCTACTTCTTTACGGTCGCGTATTGCACCAAGGTAGTCTGATCCGGCCGGCCGTCGTAACGGACGTCGTCCTTCATCGCCCATACAGACAACTCAAAGTGCAAAGGCAGCAGGGCATAGTCGTCCATCGCCATATTGCTGGCCTGTTGTAGCAGTGCCGAACGCTTGGCGTCATCCATCGTTGCGGCGGCCTCACGCGCCAATTTATCCATCTCCGGATTCGAGTAGCGACCACGATTGGTCGTGCCCTCGCCCGCATCGGGATTGCGCGTCATCAGCAACGAGGCCAAGGGGTTCAGCATCTCGCCGCTGGTCACCGACCAGCCCGCCAGATAGGCACTGAATTCATAGCTGTCGCGCTTCTTGAAAAACACCGAGGGCGCCAGGGCCTCGACGTTGGTTTTGACACCGATGCGCGACCACATGGACGCCACGGCTTGCGCTACCTTGGAGTCGTTCACATAACGGCCCGACGGCGCGCCCAACGTGATCGCAAACCCATCGGGATAACCGGCCTCTTTCAACAAGGCCTTGGCCTTCTCCACATCTGCCTTCGGCGCCTCGGCATGCTCTTTAGACGAACCGAACATGGGATAGGGCAGCATATTGCCTGCGGCCTTGGCCACGCCGCCCATCACGCGATCGACGATGGCATCGCGATTGATGGCCAGCGACAGCGCCTCGCGTACGCGCTTGTCTTTCAGCGGATTTTTCTGCAGGCCCGCAATGCCCGGCGTGGGTTCGGCGAATTGATCCATCGCCACATACATCACACGCACCGAAGGCGTTTCTTCGATGTACAGCTTCTTGTTCTTTTTCAGATTGGCCAGATCATCCGTTGGAGGATCTTCGATCAAGTCCACATCCCCGGCTAACAAGGCCGCCACCCGGCCCGCTGCATTGGACATCGGGCGATAGATCACCCGGTCCCATGCTGGCGCCGGACCCCAGTAATTTTCATTGCGTGCGAAGACCAATTCCGCGCCGCGCTTCCAGGACACGAACTTATAGGGCCCCGTTCCTGCCAGCCCGTTGCCGCTATTGAGTTCTGTTGTGGTTTTTCCTTCGGGCGCGGGACCGGATGCCGCCGTCTTGGACAGAATCGGCAGCTGTGCCAGGTTGATCAGCAGATTTGGCGCGGGCGATTTGGTCGTAATACGCACCGTCATCGGGTCCACGGCTTCTGTTTTGGCGACGGAACCCAGATACAAGGTAAAAGGCGAAGGACTATTCGGTACCTTGGGAATGCGGTCATAGCTGAACACCACATCATCGGCCGTAAAGGGCGATCCATCCGAAAACTTGACATTCGGACGCAGCTTGAAGGTCCACACATTGCCGTCCACCGTCCAGGACTCCGCTAGCGCAGGTATAGGCTGCAACTTGGAATCCGAGCGCACCAGGGGATCGAACAACGTTTGCGATATCTGGGTATTGGGCGTCAACGCATGGTATTGCGGGTCCATCGAGCTGGGCTCGGTCTTGAGCGCCACCACCAGATCGCGCGCAACAGCGGAAGTCATCGCCCCCAATGCCATTGCAGCCGTAAATGCCCCGCCCGCCAATAAACGTAACCAATGTGACGCCATCGTGCTCTCCTAGCCTGTGCTGTAGGTTGGACTGCCAGGGGCACATTAACCAGCAAACAGGCGCGTGCGCAACAGTTATATTCCCTTATTGCCGTCTTCAATGAATGCCCCATGTCCTTATCCACACAGGTTCCCATCGCCGCCATCGCCACCGCGCCGGGCCGCGGCGGTATTGGCGTTGTCCGGGTTTCCGGCCCCGATTTATCCGCCTTGGCGCGCCGCCTGCTCAACCGCGAACTCACGCCGCGTCACGCCCATTATTTACCCTTCACCGCAGAAAACGGCGAACACCTGGACGAAGGCATTGCCCTCTATTTCCGCGCCCCGCAGTCCTACACGGGCGAGGATGTACTGGAACTGCAAGGTCACGGCGGGCCGGCCGTATTGCGGCGCATCCTCGATCGCTGCCTGCAGGCGGGCGCGGACATGGGCGTACGTCTGGCCGAGCCCGGCGAATTCACACGCCGCGCCTTCCTGAACGATCGCATGGACCTGGCCCAGGCCGAGGCCGTCGCCGATTTGATCGATGCCTCATCAGTGGCCGCCGCGCGCGGCGCCATGGCATCGCTATCGGGGGAATTCTCGGCGCAGGTCAATGCACTATCGGATCGGATCATTCACCTGCGCATGCTGGTCGAAGCCACGCTAGACTTCCCCGAAGAGGAAATCGATTTTCTGGAGAAATACCAGGCACGTCCCACCCTGGAGGCACTGGCCGCGGACCTTGATACCTTGATCGCCCAGGCACGCCAGGGCGTCATCCTGCGCGAAGGCCTGCACGTCGTACTGGCAGGCAAACCCAATGTGGGCAAGTCCAGCTTGTTAAACGCGCTGGCCGGTGACGACATCGCCATTGTCACGCCGATCGCGGGCACCACCCGCGACAAGGTCGTGCAGGAAATCCACATCGACGGCGTGCCCCTGCACATCGTCGACACGGCCGGCCTGCGCGAGACCGAAGACACCGTCGAGAGCATCGGCATCGCCCGCACCTGGAAAGAAATCGAACGCGCCGACGTCATCCTGCATTTGCAGGATGCCACCCAGCCCGCCGATGAACTCGACGCGCAAATCATCGCCCGTCTGCCGGAGCGCACCCCCTTGTTGACCGTATTCAACAAGGTAGACCTGCTCGATACGCCTTTCGTGGCGGGCCCTCAGCAGCTCGGCATCTCTGCCCGCGAAGGGGTAGGGCTGGACACGCTGCGCGACAAGCTGCTGGCCTTGGCCGGCTGGAACCCCGGCGCGGAATCCCCCTGGCTGGCCCGAGAACGCCACGTACGCGCATTACAGGACGCTGCCGAGCACCTGACCACAGCCACCGAGCACGCAGCCCAGGATGACCGCGTATTGGATTTATTCGCCGAGGAGCTACGACTGGCGCATGACAGCCTGAGCAGTATTACGGGGCGGTTCACCAGCGATGATTTGCTGGGTGAGATTTTTTCCAGTTTTTGTATTGGGAAGTGAGCCCGATTTCATCTACCTCGCCAAAGCGAGTCGCGTGATCCGATCAAAAGAACGGCCGCGACGCCAACTCAAACCCCAGTACCGCCAGGAACACCAAAAAACATTGTTTAAACCGCTTGGGACTGATCCGTGCCCGGACTTTCTGCCCCGCCCACATGCCTATCAACGCCGGGACGATTGCCAACGCGGAGACCCCGAGTTGGTTCAGCTGAAATGCGCCATGCACCATCAGGCCAGCCGCCAACGCAATGGTGGACACGGTAAAGGACAGGCCCAGGGCCTGAACCAATTCGTCTTTATCCAAACCCAGTGCCTGTAAATAGGGCACCGCTGGCATGGCGAACACCCCGGTAGCACCGGTAATCGCTCCCGTTACAACGCCGATCACGGGCGACAACCAGGACTCGGCGCACACGGAGACGGACAGGGCAGGGCCGAGCAGGGCGTATAACGCATAGACGATCAACGCCACACCTAGAGAGAACGCGGACCACAATGGGTCGACTCGCACCAAGAGCGAAGCGCCGCCCACCGTCCCCGCCACAATCGCCAGCATCATCGGCCATAACCGGCGTAGCAAGCGCGCCGTTGCCGGACCGGACAATAGTTGCCAGACATTGGTCACAAACGACGGGATGACCAATATCGCGGCGGCGGCGGCAGGCGGCATAACGGTGCCCAACAAGCCCATCGCTACGGTAGGCAGTCCCATGCCGGTAACACCCTTGACCAGCCCAGCTGCCAAAAAGGTCAATGTGAACCATAAATAGAAGTTTGCAGATTCGTTCATGCCCCTATTGGAGCCTCACTCGTGGCTTGGCACAATGTGGTTTTCGGGTGCCTGCCTTCGGATTATCCGAAGGCAGGCAGAAAGCAGGAGACACTATGCGGCTCGATCTGGCGGATCTTCATTTATTCCTGTGCGTGGTCGAGGCCGGCAGCATTACCCGAGGCGCCGCACACGCCAATCTGGCGCTGGCCTCTGCCAGTGAACGGCTGCGCAACATCGAGGCCGATGCGCAGGTCCCCTTGCTGCAGCGCCATTCACGCGGTGTCATCACCACCGAAGCGGGCGAAGCGCTGGCCCATCACGCCCGCCTGATCCTGCGCCAACAAAACCTGCTCAAAACCGAGCTGAAAGACTTTTCCACAGGCGTGCGCGGCACCTTGCATCTCTATGCCAACACGGCGGCTCTCACCGAATTCCTGCCACCACGGCTCGCCCCCTGGCTCGCCGCACGTCCTCGATTGCATATCGACCTGAAAGAACGCACCAGCACCGAAATCATCACCGCGATTACTGCGGGTCTCGCCGAGGCTGGCATCGTCTCCGACGCCGTGGACGCCCCCGGCCTGCAACGGCAGCCCATCGCAAAGGATCACCTCGTTCTGATCATGCCTGCCGGACATCGCCTGACGCACCATCGCCATTTTCGCCTGGCGGACATCCTGAATGAATCTTTTGTCGGACTTGCTCCAGGCAACGCACTGCAAGACCACATCAACGAATACGCCCAGGCGGCGGGTAAACCCCTGAACCTGCGGATCCGTATGAAAACCTTTGAGGGGCTCTGCGAGATGGTGGCTCATGGTGTCGGCATGGGCATCGTTCCGCAGCCGATTGCGCAACGCTATCGGCGCAAACACGACTATCGCACCGTCGTGCTAGCCGAAGACTGGGCCTACCGGCAGCTGTGTGCGTGCTTTCGGGATTGGCGTGAATTGTCCGCGCCGATGCGAAGCCTCCTCGCACATCTGGGTGCAGTCCCGAGCGCGCCCCATCTCGGTGCACCGTGATGCACCATTCGCGGTCCAGCGCACCACATTGAGGAATGCCTTCACACAAGACCTTTTGTGACATTGGTTCCTCGATAGCCGGTATGGATTCCGTCGCACTGGCACGCTTGTTGCTTGATCTCTGACGCCGAATACGGTTTGGCATCACGGCTTGTTCATATCCCAAGCAATAGCGCCGCGGCCTTTACAGCCTGAGCATGCTTCTTAAACGACGGAATCCGTTTTTCCGCTACAGGAAATCAATATGTCCTATCTGGCTCCTTCAGAATTCGTCACCAAGATGGTGGATGCAGGCGAATCGAAGATCTACATGGCAACACGCGACGCATTGATCCGTGCCTGCATGGCAGGCGCCATCCTCGCTATTGCTGCAGTATTCGCCGTGACGATCAATGTGCAGACCGGTTCCCCCCTGCTGGGAGCCGCCATGTTTCCCGTAGGCTTTTGCATGTTGTACTTGATGGGATTCGACCTGCTGACGGGCGTCTTCATGCTCACCCCGCTGGCCTGGCTGGAAAAGCGTCCCGGGGTGACCCCAGGCGTCATCCTGAAACACTGGGGTGTCGTCTTCATTGGCAACTTTATCGGCGCACTGACCGTCGCCGTCCTCATGGCCATTATTTTTACGTATGGGTTTTCCGTTCCTGCCGGCAAGGTCGGTGAAGTCATCTCGCACATCGGTGAAAACCGCACACTGGGCTACAAGGAATACGGCGCGGCCGGGATGTTGACGATTTTCATCCGCGGAATTCTGTGCAACTGGATGGTGTCGCTCGGCGTGGTCGGCGCCATGATCTCTACCACCGTCAGCGGCAAGGTCATCGCCATGTGGATGCCCATCATGCTGTTTTTCTATATGGGTTTCGAACACTCCGTGGTCAACATGTTCCTGTTCCCATCGGCCTTGATCCTGGGCGGAAATTTCTCTGTCATGGATTATCTGATCTGGAACGAAATTCCGGTGGTGCTGGGTAACCTGGTCGGCGGTATTTCGTTGACGGGACTGACGCTATACACCACCCACATGAGAACCGCCCCCAAACGCCGTTTTGGTTGAACGCAGTACCGATGATCGCGTCATCGTCAAAGATCTCGGCTCACCGTCCATGGATCGCGCGAGCAAAGGTCCTGCCGTCACCCACTTGCAGGTGACGACAGGCCAATATTCGGATCGTGGCCGCAAATCCGGCAACCAGGATTTCCACAGCCTCTGTATTCCGGATCGGCCCTTGCTTCACACCAAGGGCATTGCCGTTGCACTGGCCGACGGCATCAGCAGCAGCGATGTCAGTCATATCGCCAGCGAAACCGCGGTCGCCAGCTTTATAGAGGACTACTACTGCACGCCGGAAACCTGGTCTGTCAAAAAGTCCGCCGAGCGCGTTCTGCACGCATCGAACGCTTGGCTGCATGCGCAGACGCGTCAAAGTCAGCATCGCCACGACCAGGATCGCGGCTATGTATGTGCGATGAGCGTACTGATACTGAAATCCACAACTGCCCACCTGTTCCATATCGGCGATGCGCGTATTTTTCGCCTGCGCCATGGCGTTGTCGAACAACTCACAGAAGACCATCGACTCTGGGTCGCGCACGATAAGAGCTATCTCAGCCGCGCGCTGGGTATGTCTCCGCACGTCGAGATCGACTATCACACACAGCGTCTCGAAATAGGGGATGTGTTTGTTCTGGCCACAGATGGCGTCTACGAACATATCCACAGCGACAACATCATCACCGCCGTCACGGCCCATGGCAATGCATTGGAAATGGCCGCTCAAGCGCTGGCGGAACTCGCTTATGCCTGCGGCAGTGTGGACAACTTGACGGTGCAAATCGTACGGATAGATGCGTTGCCTGCGGCCGATGCCAGCGAAATGGCTTCTCAGGCCAGGAGCTTGCCCTGTCCTCCCCTCTTGACCTCGGGCATGCTGTTCGAAGGCTTTCGCATCATTGACGAGCTGCATGCCAGCAGCCGCAGCCACGTCTATCACGCCATAGACCTCGATACCGAAAGCCATGTCGCTATCAAAATACCCTCGTTAGACCTGCGTCACGATCCGGTTTACCTGGAACGGCTGCTGATGGAGGAATGGCTCGCCCGGCGCATCGATAGCCGCCATGTGGTCAAAGCCTGGCCGCAAACACGCCCGCGTCAATACCTCTATACCGTCTGTGAATATCTGCACGGCATCACATTGACTCAATGGATGGAAAAACATCCCGAACCCGCACTCGAGGAAGTTATCCACATCGTCGACCAGATCACAAAAGGCTTGCAGGCCTTTCATCGGCAGGAAATGGTGCACCAGGATCTGCGTCCTGAAAACATACTCATCGACGAACAGGGTATCGTCCGGATCATTGATTTCGGTTCGACGCGGGTTGCCGGAATTGCGGAAATCGCCACTCTCAACGACACGCCGCATATATTGGGTACCGCCCAATACACTGCACCAGAATACTTTGTAGGGGAATCGGGCTCTACAGTGTCCGACATTTATTCCCTGGGCGTCATCACCTATCAAATGTTGACGGGCCGTCTACCCTACGGCACACAAGTCGCTAAAACCCGAACACGCGCGGCACAGCGCTATCTGCGGTATGACTCTGCGTTGAACGACCAACGCGCCATTCCCACCTGGGTCGATCGCGTCCTGAGCAAGGCAGTCCACCCCGACCCACCATCGCGTTATCAGGAATTATCAGAGTTCGTCTATGCCTTGCAACACCCGCATGCCAGCATCGACAACACGTATGTGCCTTTGCTTGAACGCAATCCGCTCGCATTCTGGAAAGGCCTGAGCCTGATGCTGGCGATCGTCATCATCGCATTGCTGGCATTACGCTGAACCGGCGCGTATCAGATAGTCAGCGCATTCAATGGGTCGATTCTTTCGATTGATTGTTCAGCAGCAGCGCACGCCCTGCGAATAGTCCGCCGTTGACTTCCAGTTGAAACCGCTCGGCATCGCGCTTGCGGATTTCATCCGCAATTTCTTCCGCTGCTTCAGGCGTCGCACCCAAGGCCTGCGTAGCCTGTCTGCCCAATACCATTGCAGACTCAAACGTTTCGCGGATCTGAAAATCCACATCCACTTTATGCAGATCCAATGCGTGCTCACGATCAAAAGCACGTGCCAGCACTACGGAATGCGGACACATGGCCTTGATGCGTTCGACCATTTGCGTCACCGTGTCTTTGCCGTCGGCGCAGATCAAAATCGCCTGTGCGTTCTTTGCTCCGGCGGCATGCAATACATCGGTACGCGTGCCATCACCGTAGTACACCTTGAATCCGAACGTTCCGGCGCTGCGTATCATTTCGGGATCATTGTCGATGATGGTGATTTCAGCTCCCATCGCCAACATATGTTGACTGGCAATTTGCCCCACACGACCAAAGCCGATCACAAGGGCATTGCCGATCTGGTCTTCTGGAGTCTCCAGATCGTCAGTTGATAGATTCGCACGCGGCATCCAGCGTTTATGGATCAACACAACCAACGGCGTCAGCGCCATCGACAGCACGACGATGGCCGTCATGTTGGCATTGACGATGGGATCGATGACACCATTGGCCAATGCCGCGGCAAACAACACAAAAGCAAATTCGCCCCCTTGTGCCATCAACACTGCGCGATCGATAGCCTCTGCACGGGAGCTTTTGGCCAATCGCGCCGTCCCGTAAATACATAGTGCTTTGACCAGCATCATGGACAGTACCCCGGCCACGATCAGCGGTGCATTCTGCGCTACGACCGTGAGATCCAGCGACATGCCCACACCCAGGAAAAACAGACCTAGCAACAGGCCACGAAACGGCTCGATGTCCGCTTCCAACTGATGGCGGAAAGTCGATTCCGACAACAAGACGCCGGCGAGAAATGCCCCCATCGCCATGGACAGGCCGCCCCATTGCATCAGCAATGCTGCGCCCAGCACCACCAGCAATGCCGCTGCCGTCATGACCTCGCGGGCTTTGGCACGCGCCAGCAAGCGAAACAGCGGGTTCAACAACCATATGCCCGCGACGACCAATGCCGCGACCGAGCCAACACCGATGCCGACACCGATCCAGCGCGATTCGGTTGTCAAGGCTTCTTGGTGCGCGCCAGGGGGGGCAATAAACGCGACCAATGCCAGCAATGGCACGATCAACAAGTCTTCCAATAACAAGATCGAGACCATTTTCTGCCCGCGAGGCTTTGCCATATCGCCACGCTCGCCCAGCAATTGCATCACGATGGCGGTGGAGGTCAGCACAAAGCCCATGGCGCTGATGAACGCCACGGCGAGCGGGAATCCGAACGCTACTCCTACGCCTGTCAACAACACGCCGCAAATCAACACCTGCAAACTGCCCAGACCAAATATTTCCTTGCGCAGTCCCCACAAGTGCGATGGACGCATCTCCAGGCCGATGATGAACAGGAACATCACCACGCCTAATTCAGCCGTATGCAATATCGTATGAGGATCTCGAAACAGCGCCAGGCCAAACGGACCGATCACCAAGCCGGCCGCCAAATAGCCCAAGACCGATCCTAAACCCAAACGCCTGAAAATAGGTACCGCCACGACTGCCGCGCCCAGCAGTACGACCACCTTGGCCAATTCGCTTGCGTCACCTGCTACTGCCATGAAATCCCCTTGTCCGGTTCACCGGGCGCTTCGCCCGTATGAAAAAATTTACCGCCGGCTGCCTGCCGAATGGCCGCCACCAATGTTGTGGCATCGATATTCTTGATTAAAAAGCCACGCGCCCCATCCCGTAACGCCTGCGCCAGTTCGTCGGCTTCTTCGGATACGGTCAATATCAGCACGGCAGCATCTGGCACGTCCTGGACCAGCAGCTTCAGCGTTTCCAGACCCGACAGCCCTGGCATATTCAGATCCAGCAGAATCACATTGGGCTGAAACGCTTTGGCGCGCTTGACCCCCTCGATACCATCGGCCGCTTCTGCGACGACGTCAAAATCGGGTTGCCGCTGCAACAGCAGCCGTACACCCGATCGGAACAGGGCGTGATCGTCGATCAACACAATACGGATAGTCATAATGTCGCAAATTCAGACCACAGAACGTTCGGAATGCGGCAATACCAGCCGCACGGTGGTTCCTGTTCCCGGTTGGGATGTCATCTCCAACTCGGCATGCAATCGCGCAGCTCTCTCGTGCATGATATTCAATCCAATGTGATTTTCGTCACCTTGACGAATGTCATCCATGCGAAAGCCGATGCCATTGTCGGCAATCTTCATTTCAAAATCATTGGCATTGCGTAATGTCACGCGCACATGATCCGCCTGAGCGTGTTTGCGCACGTTCGATAAGGCTTCCTGCAAAATGAACAGTACCTGCAACTGCTGCTCGGGCGATAAGGGGCGCCCCATTTTGTACTGCGTATCCAGATCAATCACAATGCCGGTCTGCCGTTTAAATCGTTCGACCGTATCTTCGATGGCAACCGACAATTCGACCTGGTCGAGCTTGGTACGAAAGTTCACCAAGAGCTCTCGCACATCCTGATAACTTTCATCGACTCCCGTGCGTAACAACGGCACAATCTGCTGCAGGTCTTCGTAATCTGCGCGCTTCATGGCGTCTTCGAGCAATTGCAATTGCAGCTTCAGAAAATTCAAGCCCTGCGCAATGCTGTCGTGCAATCCCTGTGCCATCAGACTGCGTTCACGGATCACCGCTAACTGCCGGGCTTTGGCCTCCAGGCGGCGGTGATCCAGAGCGGCGCCCAGATGCTGACCCAGGGTTTCCAACAGTTGCGTTTCACTGGGCAGCAACTCACGCCCGGCGTCAAAGTGCAGCGCGAACTCTCCCAGGTTTTCATCGCGGGTCATGATGCGAAACGTCGCCACACTGCAAGCATCAGTGCGATAAACAATCGAGTCAGTGTGCGCGCAAATCGTGCCGGACGTCAGTTCATCGCCCTGCGGCGCAACACCCTCGGACACGACGACGTGCGCATGTTCATTTGGTAATTCAATCAGGCGCACCGATCCGCCGGCAGCATCAACCTCGCCGATAACCCGTTGCAAGAAACCCCGGCACATCGCCTCGATATCGTTAGGGAGATTCAAGAATGCGGTCACCATATACAAAGACGCAATCTCTCGATTGCGTTTTTCCAGCTCTGCCGTTTTGGTGCGAACGCCGTTTTCCAGCTCCAGGTACAGATGCTCCAGCTTGTCGGCCATCAGGTTGAATCCGTGCGCCAGTACGCCGAACTCGTCGCGTGTCTTAACGGGCAACCGGGTATTGAATTGCCCCGCCGTCAAACGATGCAGCCCTTCTCGCAAACGCAACATCGGTTGGATGATCCAGACGTACAACAGATAGATGGCCAGACCAGTACCGACACTGCCAATCACCGCAATGACGCCTTGAAAAAAGCGCAGCAGCGTTCTTTTCTTGTCGTTGTCCAATTCAATCATGCCAGCCAGCCGATCTGTCTCGGTCATGAACGCAGGCAGGTTGTCCAGATAGGTATTCGTCTCGCCGCTTTTTTCCGCCTCGGCAACAGCCGGTTTGAGATGCTGGTTCCACAGTTGTGCAACCGTGGTCAGTTGTTCGCGAATATGTGCGACATGAGGCAATCGCAAGGGCCTGGACGGGCTCCCGCCCGCCAAAAGCCTCAACGCCTGATCTTGTACATGTAAAGCTCGATCCAATGCGGCGTGTCGTTCCGCATCGGGACGTATCAGCGCGATCGCAATCTGATTTGCCATCATGCGCAGATTGCCTATCTCTTTCGTTGCGGCATCAGCGCGTTCCAGCCCCCGCGATAGCGACAACATCCAGGCAAGCAGCATCAATACAACGACCAGAGAAAACAACAGGCTCGCGATCACCCGGGTAGGTAGGCGATCTCGCAGTGTGGGCAACCCGTCTAGACCCACGAAAAATTCAGAAGGCGTCATGGTGTGCTGTCAGCGAATGAGGCGGGCAGTGTATCTGCTTTCGTGCCGAACACGAAAACTGAAATCGGCGGTTTCAGTCGCCCAACACAGCCGTCTCCGACTCGCGATGCAGCAGTTCGCGTTTGCGTTCCACGCCCCAGCGATATCCCGAAATATCCCCATCACGCCTGACCACACGGTGACAGGGAATGGCCACCGCCAATTGATTGGCGCCGCACGCCTGGGCCACCGCTCGCACAGCCTTGGGCGCCCCGATGCGCTGTGCGAGTTCCGCATAACTGACCGTAGCGCCCGGCGCGAGATCTCGCAGCGCTTGCCATACGCGTTGTTGAAACGCCGTTCCACGTACATCGAGCGGCAGGTTCAACCCCACACCAGGCGCCTCTACAAATCCCACGACTTGCGCTACCCACTGTTCGAACTCAGAGTCATCACCGCTTAGTCGAGCAAATGGAAAACGATCCTGTAGGTCCCGCACCAACTGATCAGGATCATCGCCCAGCCAGATCGCACAGATTCCTCGTTGGCTGCGAGCCACCAAAATTGCTCCGAGTGAGCATTCACCCACGGCAAAACGTATATCAGTATTGGCTCCGCCTGACTTATAGTCTTTTGGACGCATCCCCAACAAGCGATCGGATGCTTCGTAAAACCGGCTATTGGAATTGAACCCCGCCTCGTAAATCGCTTGCGTGATGGTTGGCGCCCCCGCTAATTCGTCACGCAGCCGTTTGGCACGAAGGGCATCCGCGTAGGCCTTTGGACTAACTCCGGTTTCTGCCTTGAACAGGCGATGAAAGTGAAAAATGCTGACGCCAGCCTGCACGGCCAATGCTTCCAGGCTGGGAGGCATTTCCGCTGTTTCTATCTGGCGACAGGCCTGGGCAACCAGCACTGCACGACGGCTGGCAGCCGCAGTGCGATCTGCGCTTGCCCGCCGGCTGGGGCGGAACCCCGCCGCCTCGGCGGCTTCAGGGGTATCGAAAAACAGTACGTTCTCACGGCGCGGCAATCGTGCCGAGCTGCTGGGCCGGCAGTACACCCCTGTAGTACGTACGGCATAGACGAAATATCCATCCGCCGCGGGATCTCGGTTCTGTACTGCCAGCCAGCGCCCCTGGTCGGTTGTGTACAAGTCTATATCGCTCGGATCGGACAAATTCGACATTAGGTCACTCGGAAAAAACGCCATTTGAGGCTGATAGCTCACTGTAGATCCGAATTTGAGCGCAAGACATCCTATTCTTGCGCTCAAATTCCCAGACAGCCGGAATTTTTGAAAAGTAAGTATTCACACCATATCCACAGAGGTCCATCCGACCCCAAAACCGCCTGTGGATAACCTCTAGAAAGCGGGACTGTGCACAGCGTGTGGACGTAAATTGAACAAGCCGGCTTTTTGGGCCGAGCTCCAAAAGTTGTTCAACTTGGTCCGCAGCGCTACACAGAACTGCTGCACAGCCAAAAACCGCTACAAGCTCATGAAATAGAATGGCTTTTTTGAGTTGATGCAGTTATCCACAGACTCTATTAATCATTAGTCTTTATATAAAGAAAAAGAAAAGAGAAAAACAAACATGCAATCCCACCAGCGCCCAGCGGTGCAAAAATAAGCTATGCGTATCCTCCTCATAGAAGACGAATCCGAATTGGCTCGGTGGTTATCCCGCAGCCTGGCCCGGCATGCCGGTTTTGTTGTTGAATGGGCTGATGACGGTCTGGTCGCCGAAAGGCGGCTGGCTGTGGAAGAGTTCGATGCTGTCATTTTGGATTTAGGCTTGCCCGGTATGGATGGCCATACCCTGCTGGCGAAAATCCGGGCTCGCGATGACCGGACTCCTGTTCTGGTACTGACGGCACGCGACTCTCTGGCCGAACGCGTCGATACCTTGCACGAGGGAGCTGATGATTTTTTGCCCAAACCATTTGTGCTCGAGGAACTCGAAGCACGATTGATCGCGTTGATCCGCCGCAGTCGCGGCCGCGAACATCCGCGGCTGGCACTTGGTGATCTGGTGCTGGATACTTCTGCACAGCGATTTACTGTACGTGGTCAACCGTTGCAGTTATCGCCCCGTGAACATGCTGTGTTGCGCGTACTTATCCAACGCAGCGGCGAACCCATCAACAAACAGCAGATCCTGGATCGCATTCAGACAGATGACTCGGATATCAACCTGGAAGCCATCGAAGTACTTGTGCACAGGCTGCGTAAAAAACTCGCCGATACAGGCGTGCAAATCGTGACCCTGAGGGGAATGGGATACTGCCTGGAGGCGATTCTTGAAACTTAGGCCGCGCCATCGCACCCTGAAATCATTGTTGTTGTGGTGGCTGATTCCGGCCCTAGTTTTCATCATGTTGATAGCTTTGTGGCTGTCAAACTATCAACTGCGCAACCAGGTCGATCAGGCATATGACCGTGCCCTCGCGGGAGCGCTGCGTTCTATCGATCACAACATATCCACAGCCAGCGGTGGACTAAGTCTCGAGCAGCCGTATTTGATGCTTGAATTTTTCGAGCTCACTGCCAATGGCAACGTGTATTACCGCATCGCTACCGAAGACGGGTTGGCAGAAATCGGCAATCAGGACCTGCCTTTGCCGAATAAGCCCCTGATTTCAGGACAACCGCAGTTTTTTAACGCGCAATACCAAGGCTTATCGTTGCGTGTCGCGGCCTTGGCCAGGCCGATGGATCCCCCTCTGTACAACAACCGCGGCGGCCGGGTAATCGTGCAGGTTGCCGAATCACTGGAAACCCGTGAAAATTTTCTAAATCAGTCGTTAGTACGTGCGCTCGAGCGCGACATCGTGGTGATACTGATTGTGGTGCTGGTGGTGGTCTGGAGCGTTTTTCGGGCAGTGCGTCCTCTCGAACGGTTACGCCAGGATGTGGAAAAGCGCTCAGCAGACGATTTAAGCCCCGTAGACGCGCCGGACATCCCAAGTGAGGTCGCTCCCTTGGTCGATGCCGTAAATCTCCATATGAGCCGTTTTACGGCTCAGGCGAGGGTCCAGCGCCAGTTCCTGGACGACGCCTCGCACCAATTGCGCACGCCCTTGTCCGTTTTGCGGACCCAGACGGCTTATGCACTGCGGGAAACCGACCCGACCGAAATACGTACGGCCCTGCTTGCCATGCAAGAGGGCCTGGATCGAGCGGTGCGCACCACCAATCAGATGCTGGCGCTGGCACGCGCCAAAAATGCGTCGCTGAGCGAAGCCGGCTTGGTCCCCGAAGAAGTCGACCTGGTGGATATCGCCCAGAACGTCATTCGCACATTGTTGCCCGCCGCACGGGGGCGCCACCTTGATCTGGGACTTGAAGCCTCGAGTCTGCCCGTTCGCATCCAAGGTGTTGATTGGTTGCTGCGTGAAGCCCTCAGCAATCTGGTCGACAACGCCATCCGCTATACGGCACCAGCGAGCCAAGTCACTGTGCGCGTCTACGCGGACGAGCGCTATGCCCGGGTGACCGTTGAAGACAGCGGGCCGGGCATGTCATCAGCAGATATTTCCCAAGCCAGCGTACGTTTCCGCCGTGGTGCCGCAGGCAAAAACAAGCCAGGTGCCGGTTTGGGGTTGGCTATCGTCGGAACCATCGTGGAAATCCATGGTGGCAGATTCGTGTTGGAGAACCGGCAACCGCAGCCTGGACTGCGTGCCGCACTAGTGTTTACCCTAGGTTCATTCCCAAATGCTGCATTGCGGCACGAAATTGCGGGAAATTGAAAGGTTCCGGAAAGGCCGGATTGAGTACGGTTGCGATCCGTTGGTCATGGATCCCGTCTTGTGGGCATGGCCGGCTCACGATGACATCTAAAAAGCGATTCACGGAGACCGCAAGATGCAACTCTTTCTGAAAGCCCGCCTGGCCGCAGCATTTGGCGCATGTGCCCTGGTTTTGGGTATGGCAACCGCCCACGCTGCCGACGAACCTCGTCGGCCCGAATGTATTGCTCCCGCCCAGCCTGGCGGCGGCTTTGACCTGACCTGCCGTCTGGCTACCGAAGGCCTCAAGCAGAGCGGCGCACTGAAATCCGCCATGCGTATCGTCTACATGCCCGGCGGCATTGGTGCCGTGGCGTATAACAACGTGGTCGCACAACATCCTGACGAGCCCGGCAGCATCGTGGCGTTCTCGGGTGGTTCGCTGTTGAACCTGGCGCAAGGCAAGTTCGGCAAATACAACGTCAACGACGTGCGTTGGCTGGCAGGCATCGGCACCGACTACGGCGTAGCTGTCGTACGCGATGATTCCCCCTACAAGGATCTGAAGAGCCTGATGGAAGCCTTCAAGCAGGATCCGACCAAGATCGTGCTGGGCGCAGGTGGTACTGTAGGCAGCCAGGATTGGATGAAAGCCGCCCTGACTGCCAAAGCCGCAGGCGTGGATTTCCGCAAAATGCGTTTCGTTGCCTTCGAAGGCGGTGGCGAGGCCGTAACGGCACTGCGCGGCGGCCATATCCAGGCATACATGGGTGACGCTGCCGAAGCTTTCACCATGCTCGAAGGCGGCGCACCGATCCGCGTGCTGGCAGTGTTCAACGATGAACGTCTGCCCGGCAAACTCAACGCAATTCCCACGGCGAAAGAGCAGGGCTACGACATTACCTGGCCCATCATCCGTGGCTTCTATGTCGGTCCGAAGGTCTCGGACAAGGACTACCAGTTCTGGGTTGATGCTTTCAACAAGATGATGGCTGCGCCGGAATACGCCAAGCTGCGTGATCAACAAGGCCTGTTCCCGTTCCAAAAGACGGGGCCTGAGCTGGATGCCTACGTCAAAGAACAAGTCAAAAAATACGAAGAGCTGGCTGATAGCTTCGGCCTGATCAAAAAGTAAAACGCAATCTGTAGGTTTAGCCGGCGGGCGCCCGAGGCAGCAGCAAGCCGAGGGCGCAGCGTGGCGACCTTTTCCGGGGGCGTCAGCATCCGACGCCCTGTTTTGCGCCGCCTTGGTCGCCATGCATGCACCGCGTGAACCCCGGCGCGCCGATTTCAGGACAAGAGATCATGACTGATCGAACTCTGGGTATTTGTGCCCTGTTCCTGGCTGCCTTCATGACATGGGCCGGCTGGGGTATCGAAGCACCTTTCGCTTACGAGCCTGTCGGGCCGCGCGCCTTTCCGATGCTGATTGCCTTGATGATCGGGTTGTGCGGGCTGCGTCTGGCAATCAAGGGCGGCAACCCTGTCGAAAGCAATCCTCCCGGTGCCAATTCGCGCATTGCGCTGATGGTGTTGGGCGCGGCGGCTTATGCGTTTCTGTTTCAGTGGTTGGGCTTCATCATTGCGACCATGTTGATGACGGTTTACGTTGGTCGTCTGTTTGGC
Source organism: Bordetella muralis (assembly GCF_054781015.1). Lineage (NCBI taxonomy): Bacteria > Pseudomonadati > Pseudomonadota > Betaproteobacteria > Burkholderiales > Alcaligenaceae > Bordetella > Bordetella muralis. The sequence goes on from NZ_BAAGVF010000008.1 coordinate 1,254,631, forward strand.
GGTGCGTGGCTGAAATGCGTGACCGGCGGCGTGATTATGGGCGTTTTCTTCTATTTCTTGTTTGACAGAGCGCTGGACGTTGTCTTGCCCGCCGGTCTGCTGGGAGATCTGCTATGAGCGGCATCGTCGATCATTTATCTATTGGCTTTGGCGTCGCGTTTTCGCTGACTAATCTGTTGGTTGCGGCGATCGGTTCTTTCATCGGCACGATGGTTGGGGTCTTGCCTGGCCTGGGTCCTATCAACGGCGTGGCAATGCTGATTCCGATTGCATTTGCGATGAACCTGCCGCCGGAAACTGCTTTGATCTTGTTGGCCGCGGTATATGTCGGGGCTGAATACGGTGGGCGCATTACATCGATCCTGTTGAACGTGCCTGGCGAAGCCAGCGCCATCATGACGACGTTGGATGGTTATCCATTGGCGCGTCAAGGCATGGCTAACGTTGCATTGTCGTTGTCTGCATGTTCGGCGTTTGTCGGCGCGATCGTGTCCGTGACAGGCATCATTTTGCTGGCGCCGATGCTGGCCAAGTGGGCATTGGCGTTCGGTCCAGCCGAATATTTTGTGCTGATGGTTTTCGCGTTCTGCTGCTTGACGAGTCTGCTGGGTAAACAACCCATCAAGGGCGTACTGGCTGCGATGATAGGTTTGGGCATTGCAGTGATCGGCGTGGATTCCAACTCGGGCGTGTATCGCTACACTTTCGATTCGGTGCACTTGGCTGATGGTATCGACTTCGTGGTGGTGGTGATCGCGCTATTTGCCGTTGCCGAGATGCTGGAGATGCTTGAAAAAGTCGTGGCCGGACACAGCATCGAGGTCAAGTCCAGCGGTCGCAAGCTATTCAACCTGAAAGAGCTGGCGTTCACGTGGTGGAGCATCGTGCGCAGCTCGCTGGTAGGGTTCGGCGTGGGTGTGTTGCCCGGTGCTGGTGCCAGCGTTGCCGCTGCCGTGGCTTACTCCCAGGAAAAACGCATTATCGAAAGCAAAGATCCCAATGCCAAGTTTGGCAAAGGCGATATGCGGGGACTGGTTGCACCGGAATCCGCCGCAACGGCGTCGGCGATTGGTTCCTTTGTGCCGATGTTGACGCTGGGTGTCCCGGGATCGGGTACGACGGCCGTCATGATGGGGGCGCTGACGCTCTACAACATCACGCCGGGCCCGGTATTGTTCGATACCAAGCCCGAACTCGTGTGGGGCCTGATTGCTTCGTTATTCATTGCGAACGTCCTGTTGTTCGTCATGAACGTACCGATGGTTCGTGTGTTTTCCAAGGTACTCTCCGTACCTGGTTGGCTGATGGTGCCAGGCATCCTCAGCATCAGCTTCATCGGTGTGTATGCGATCAACTCCGGTACGTTTGACCTGTTGATGGTGGTCGGTATCGGTACGATTGGGTATTTCTTGCGCAAGTTCGGCGTGCCCATGGCGCCATTGGTCCTCGGGGTCGTGCTCGGCGACATGATGGAACAGAACCTGCGCCGTGCCTTGTCCATCACCAATGGCGATGTTGCCGTCTTGTATCAAAGCTCGGTGTCGATCGGTCTGTGGATCGCCGCGATTGCTGTTGTCGTGGTTCCGCAACTGTTGCGAAAACTGCGTGAAAATCGTAAATCGGAACAGGCCGCCGCCTGAGTCGGTGAATGAAAAATGGGGCCAGAAGGATGTTCGCCTTCTGGCCCCATTTTTTGGAAGGTCTACGTGCGATGCTTGGCGCCGTGCTGGGCAGATACAGTCACTAGCGTCTAAATCGATTTAAACGCCCGCTAAGCGTTCAATCGCCTGATCCAGGGTCGCGTCCTTCTTGGCGAAACAAAAGCGCACCAGGCGATGATTAGAGGCCTCTGCGTCGGGGTGTTGATAAAAGGCTGATATCGGGATGACAGTGACGCCATGTTGCACCGTCAGATCTCGAGCGAAGTCTGCTTCGGATTGCTTGGAGATCTCGCTGTAATCGGCCAACATGAAAAACGTGCCGGGGCTGGGCAAAGGTTTGAACCGGGTATTGGCCAAGCCAGCTGTCAAGCGGTCCCGCTTGGCTTGGTAAAACGATGGCAGCTCGGTGTACGGCTTGGGATCCTGCATGAATTCCGCCAATGCAAACTGCATGGGCGACGATACGGTAAAGACCATGAACTGGTGGACTTTGCGCAGCTCGGTACTGAGTTGGCGCGGGGCGCAGCAATAGCCGATTTTCCAGCCCGTCGTGTGATAGGTCTTGCCGAACGAAGAAATGACAAACGCGTGTTCAGCCAGCAGCGGCCGAGTGGCCAGGCTGGCGTGAGGTTTCCCGTCAAACACGATGTGTTCGTAGACTTCGTCTGAAAGCAGCAAAATACCGGTATCCCGGACAATGCTCTCCAGGGCATCCAGATCGCTTTCCTCGAGCACCACGCCTGTGGGGTTGTGCGGGAAGTTCAACATCAACAAACGAGTACGAGAAGTGATGGCATCACGCACGCGTTGCCAGTCGATGCGGTAATACGGGTCTGCCTCTGTCGGTGCACGCAAGGGCACCGGTACGGCCGTGCCGCCGGCCAAACGGATGGCTGGCAAGTACGAGTCGTAGCAGGGCTCGATGACAACGACCTCATCACCGCTGTTGACGGCCGCCAATACGGTAGCCATCAAGGCTTCAGTGGCCCCGCTGGTGACGGTAATCTCGGTTTCGGGATCGTAGCGGTGGCCATAAAGAGCCAGCGTCTTTTCTGCAATAGCCTGGCGTAATGGCGCCACGCCAGGCATGTAGGGGTACTGATTGTGTCCTGCGGCCATGGCGCGCGACACCAAATCACATAAGCGCGCGTCCGGGTCAAAATCGGGAAAACCTTGTCCGAGATTAATGGCTTGATGTTCGATAGCCAACCGGCTCATGACAGTGAAAATGGTGGTGCCCACATCAGGCAGCTTGGATCGGATCATGGCAATAATGCAGCTAGGGGTGAAATAAAAAGCGAACGGGCAAGTATCCCATTAACTCGGGAATGCGATTCTGATTAGTCCCGATTTATGACCGATATATTGCCTCAACGCTGATATGGAAAAAATGCGACATACGGGTAAACAACTATTTGTTTCGTCAAAGATGCGTGAGTATGCTAAGTCTCGCAGTTGATTCAAGCGTTGTACGAGCCTATTTCTAGTCGGCGTCCTTGATTCACTAGCATTCATTTTTATTATCGGGACGCTACACAAATGGTTCAGAAGGGCAAAGTCAAATGGTTCAACGCCGATAAGGGTTTCGGCTTTATTACGCCGGACGCCGGCGGTACGGACGTATTCGCACATTTCTCGGCCATTCAGGGGCGCGGTTATCGCAGCCTGAACGAAGGCCAGGAAGTGGAGTTCGAAGTCAAGGACGGTCCGAAAGGACCTCAAGCGGCCGAAATTCGCCCGCTTTAATTCGGGAAATCCCGTTTTTCCCGTGAGCCAGGTTTTACCTGGCTGCAACGCCCCGTGGCCGTATGGCTCCGGGGCGTTGTCGCATTTGCGTGCTCGCGATCCGACAGGCCGGCATAACGGGGTGAGTGTGAGGCTGTGGATAATGTTGGGAATAAGTTTGTGGATAAGGCCTGAATCCAGCGGTGGGACGAGTTTCGAGCCAGAGGCAGGCTCGATGCCTCGAAACGTGGGTTTTGCACAGAAATACTATATAGATATCTTGACCCATAGTGATCAGGCTATCGCCGCTGATTATCGTCCTGTTTATTCGCGCCCGGGCATTTTTACGTGGTTTTTCAAGGCTTAAGGCGGCAAGCTTGTGACGAGCTCGCAGGAAAGGTTCCATCAGGATCAATATTTTCTGTGCTCGCATACGGAAAATTCGAGGGGCGAAAGCTCAGTTGTTCACAAAGATATCCCCAGGGGCTATGTGGGGGTTTTCTGTGTGATTTTGGGTTTTATACGGGGCAAGATTATTTGTGGATAGATTTGTGATTATCAGTGCCGGAACGATGGCACTAGTGTTTCGATGAGAGCTTGTTTTCGAGTAAGGGGCCGAGTTATCCAACTCGGCTTTTTTTATTCTTTGATATCGCAAAGATATCCACTGGGTGGATGAGGAGGCTGAAGGTGAAGGTCGGAGTTTGTGGACAAGTTGTGGTGGCAAGTTTCAGGTGAAACAGGGCGTGAGTAGTTGGGGGTTCGCCTGGGTGGGAGTTTTGTGGATAACGTTTGGTGGGTGGAGTTGCGGGGGAGGGGGTGTGGATAGTTGCTGGTTTGACAGGCCCTGGATAGTAGGGGTGTTGGTCGGTTGTGGATAAGAGTTCTTCTGGCGTTGAGCGGGGGAGGAAGCGGTGTGGGGGCTTCGCGTGGTCGGTCGGCCGCCTGCGCGTCCGACACCGCTTCGTCAACCTCGTCGCTGCGCTCCTTCGGTTTCCCTCGCTCGTCCACGAGGCGCCCCCACACCGCTTCCTCCCCCGCTCAACTCGCGTTATCTCGTGTTGCCACAGCGGCGGGGGAACTGTCTTGCTTAGGCTTCGTAGGAGAGGGTGGATCAAGGAGGAATATCTTGCTGGGCTGCCACGGTCGGGCGCCTACGGGCGCGCCCGACCGTGGCGATCGAAGAGCTCGGGAGCGGGCATTGTGAGGTGCAGGATCTAGATGAGTTAATTGGATGAACCGGGATAAGAGCCTTAGGCGCTAGAGGCGTGGAGAAGATGGCTAAGGGGGATTGGGAGGGATTGGCAAAGGGCTGGCAAACAGACGAGGTAAGGGCAACGGAAGCGGCTAGGCAAGGAGCTTAGGGTGGCTTAGGCAAGCGCCGGGGTGGATTCTAGGACCCGTAGTTATCCACGGAATAGGGGCGAGCTCGGGGGCTTGATGTTGGGTATGGTGGAAGGATAGGCGGTCCGGGCCGTGGTTTCGAGCACGGGGAGTTGAGTGTGGGGAGTTGAGTGTGGGGAGTGATTTCGGGAGGAGCATGGCGTTGGTCGTAGCTTTCGATGTCAGGTATAGGATTCCTGCTCGGCCCCGACGCGGGGTTAGATTCGTTTGTGGCGATCCTGCCTGTCATCCTCTGTCGCCTCGGTATTTGCTCGATGTGCCATGTGCAGCTCACCATGTCGTTAACACAAACTATTCAAGGCCAGGATGGGGCGTCAATAAAGCATCAAGGAACCGGAGAGATCCGCATTCATCTCGGCGATTGGGCTCTGCGTTCTGCTACCGCGCATTGTTCCACGTGAAACAGGGCGCCAAGAGCTAGCCCGAATCATTAGAGAACCCTCCCATACGGCCCAACTGCTTGGCCAATAGTGGGTGTCCATTACCGGAATAACTGCCAGCGCTTAACCGCTTGGGCGGTCATTAATCAGTATGTCGACCTATTGAGGGTCAGGTACAAGCATATGTTCTGCCACAGTGACCCTCTCGGTTAGGTCGCTACTGCGCAGTGTTTGCCGTTCACTACGTTGGTAGGAGGGTAGGGTCGGGCCCATCATTTTCTAACCTTGGGCTGATCATTGGGTAAGCATCTGCCGAAGCACAGGCATCCCTCGTATTGGTTGCGTATGGCGAGATACCCGTCTGAGGTTGCCCCAGTGGATTGCTATCTGCCTATGGAAGGTGCCCATACCGGTACTGCAGAGGGCACTCATTGCGGGCCGGGGGGGCTTGGGGCTCGATGCGCTTTCTCCTGACAGCGGTCCTCTCGTCGCCCAAGACTCTTTTCCCAGGGTTATGTTCCACGTGAAACAGTGTAAAGATATCCGTATGGCCGACTTAGGGCTGAGAATAAAAGAGACATCGAGTGAGGGCGTGGCTCTTCAGACATGACGTACCGATGTTTCACGTGAAACATAAGCCTATTTCGTAGATGTGAGAAGTCTGTTGACTCGTAGTTACTTCTGGCTTGCCGGGAAAATCCCCGCCGTAGAGAAGAACGCATTTCAGACTGAACCCACACCCACGACCTTCTTTCCGAAGGCTGACTCATAACCCCAGGTCCCTCATGAACAGAGAAGGGCAGAAGTCTTCTTGGCCAAGTCAGAACTTCTCATCAGTCCTTCGCCCCACATGTTCCACGTGAAACACTCCCAAACCAGCGCCACACCCATATCTCAGCGGTCCACGCTCGATCGTTATCAGCGGGCGCGCCCGTAGGCGCCCGCTGATAACAACCCTGCAAAGTCCTCCTCTTGGACACAGTTGTCCCCACGAAGCCTAAGCAAGACAGTCGTACCTGCTATGCAGCGATCCAAGATTCTGCGAGGAGAGGCGGGGTGGTGGTGAGGGAGGGGCGCCTCGTGGTCGAGCGAGGGAAACCGAAGGAGCGTAGCGACGAGGTTGACGAAGCGATGTCGGACGCGAAGGCGGCCGACCGACCACGTGAAGCCCCTCCCTCACCACCACCCCGCCTCACCGCCAAAAGAACCTGCTCGCCCATATCAGTCACCACACCTCCCCAATGTTTCACGTGAAACACACCCCCATACTCCATGAAAGCCCAAAAAGATGCCACCCGTTGCAACTTCCCCTCATGTTTCACGTGAAACATCCCCAAGGTCCCCTTTATAATGGAACCTAACAAGCTCTTCCCCCCATTCCCCCATCATGAATTACCCGCGCGAATTTGACGTGATCGTCGTCGGTGGCGGCCATGCCGGCACTGAGGCTGCGTTGGCAGCTGCCCGCATTGGCGCCAAGACGCTATTGTTGACGCACAACATCGAGACCCTGGGCCAAATGTCCTGCAACCCGTCGATCGGTGGAATAGGCAAAGGACACTTGGTCAAAGAGGTCGATGCTCTGGGCGGAGCAATGGCCATTGCCACTGACGAGGCGGGGATTCAGTTCCGTATTTTGAATGGGTCAAAGGGCCCCGCCGTGCGTGCAACCAGAGCGCAAGCTGATCGGGTGTTGTACCGTAAAGCCATTCGTCATCGCCTGGAAAACCAACCTAACCTGTGGCTATTCCAGCAAGCCGTCGACGATCTCATGGTCGAAGGCGATCGAGTAGTGGGGGCCATCACCCAGATCGGGCTGAAGTTCCGCGCCCGCAGCGTCGTCCTGACTGCCGGCACCTTCCTCAATGGCCTGATTCACGTAGGCCTGGAAAATTACTCCGGTGGCCGTGCCGGCGACCCACCCGCGATCTCATTGGGCCAGCGCTTAAAAGAATTGAAGCTTCCCCAAGGACGGTTGAAAACCGGAACGCCTCCTCGCATCGACGGCCGCACCATCGACTACAGCGTCCTCGAAGAACAACCAGGCGACCTCGATCCGATTCCCGTGTTCTCCTTTTTGGGCAACACATCCATGCACCCGCGTCAGCTGCCGTGCTGGATCACCCACACCAATTCCCGTACGCACGACATCATCCGTGCGGGACTCGATCGCTCACCCATGTACAGTGGCGTGATCGAAGGCGTAGGACCGCGGTACTGTCCGTCTATCGAGGACAAAATCCATCGTTTTGCCGACAAGGCATCACACCAGGTTTTCCTCGAGCCCGAGGGCTTGGATACCCACGAGGTCTACCCCAACGGCGTATCCACCAGTCTGCCATTCGATGTCCAATGGGATTTGATCCATTCCTTACCCGGACTGGAAAACGCACACATTCTGCGCCCCGGTTATGCAATCGAGTACGACTACTTCGATCCTCGTGGATTGAAATCAACATTGGAAACCAAGGCCATCGAGGGCCTGTATTTTGCCGGACAAATTAACGGCACAACGGGTTACGAAGAGGCGGCTGCGCAAGGCCTATTAGCGGGTGCGAATGCAGCTCTGCGTTCTTTAGAACGAGAGCAGTGGACGCCTCGTCGTGACGAAGCGTATTTAGGCGTGTTGGTCGATGATCTCGTGACGCGAGGCGTGACAGAGCCCTATCGCATGTTCACCTCTCGCGCTGAATATCGTTTGAGCTTGCGCGAAGACAACGCAGATCTACGCCTGACTGAAATCGGCCGCAAATTAGGTTTGGTCGATGATGTCCGCTGGGATGCATTCAGTCGCAAGCGCGATGCAGTGGCTGCAGAAATTGAGCGATTGAAATCCACCTGGGTGACTCCGCGTAATTTTCCTGCCGAGGCGGCAGAGCCGTTGCTAGGTAAAGCGATTGAACGTGAGTACTCACTATCAGATTTATTAAAACGGCCCGCCGTGTCTTACGACTCGCTGATGGCGGCTCGCAATATCGATGGTTCATTGTTGGCCGGTCCTGGCGTGTCCGACGATGACATCCTGGCCGAACAAGTCGAAATCCAGGTCAAGTACGCGGGCTATATCGCCCGGCAACAAGACGAAGTGCAAAAGCACTTGTCGCACGAGCAGCAACGCATCCCGGCAGATATGGATTATGACGCTGTCAGCAGCCTGTCATTCGAAGTTCGCCAGAAACTCAAAACGCACCGCCCGGAAACCATCGGGCAAGCTGCGCGCATTTCCGGTGTTACGCCTGCAGCAATCTCACTATTGCTCATCCACCTAAAGCGTCTGCATTACGGCACGCGCAAGCAAGCCGCATGAGCCCCGCGTCTGAGGCCACTCTGGCACAGCGCCTGACGCAAGCCTGCGATAGCCTGGGCTTGCCGATCACTGCTGCACAAACGGAACAGTTGCTGACGTATCTGGCACAAATGCAGCGTTGGAATCGGACCTACAACCTGACCGCGATTCGTGACCCGGAACAAATGCTCGTTCAGCATTTGTTCGACAGCCTGAGTGTTGTCAATCCCTTGGCCAACACGTTGGATCCTGCCGCCATGACCAAGGTGTATGACATCGGCTCAGGCGGTGGATTACCCGGCGTCGTATTAGCGATCATGTTGCCTTCATGGCAGATCAGTTGCGTGGATGCCGTGGAAAAGAAAATGGCGTTCGTGCGTCAGATGTCGGGTGTGTTGTCTCTCTCCAATTTACGTGCCGTACACGGCCGCGTCGAAGCTCTCGCGCCCGCGCAATGCGATGTCGTCATCTCGCGTGCGTTTGCTTCTCTTAACGATTTTGCGTCACTGGCAGGCCGCCACGTGCGCAACGATGGTACCCTCGTTGGCATGAAGGGGAAGGTCCCCGAAGATGAAATTCAAGCCTTGCATCAACAGGGCGAATGGCACGTCGAACATATCCAGGCGCTGCAAGTGCCTCAGCTGGATGCACAACGCTGCCTGATCTGGATGCGTCGTAGTCAAGGAACTCTATGAACACCAAAACGTCTAGCACTCGTCCTGCACGCGTGTTTTGTATCGCTAACCAAAAGGGCGGCGTTGGCAAAACCACGACAGCCATCAATCTGGCGGCGGGCTTGGCCACACATGGCAGACGGGTGCTGTTGATAGATCTCGATCCACAAGGCAATGCGACCATGGGTAGCGGCATCGACAAAAGCACGCTGCAATCCACGCTATACGATGTTTTGATAGGCGATGCATCGATCGAACAAGCCCGCGTGCGTTCCGATGCGGGCGGCTACGACGTGCTGCCCGCCAACCGCGAACTATCCGGCGCCGAGATCGATCTCGTCAACATGGAGGCTCGCGAGCGACAGTTGAAAGCCGCAATTGGCGCTGTCGCGTCGCAATATGATTTTGTGCTGATCGATTGCCCGCCGACGCTGTCGTTGTTGACCTTGAACGGCCTGGCCGCGGCGCATGGCGTGATCATTCCGATGCAGTGCGAGTATTTTGCTCTCGAAGGTCTGTCCGATCTGGTCAATACCATCAAGCGAGTGCATCGCAACATCAACGAAGACTTGAGCTTTATCGGCTTGTTGCGGGTGATGTTCGATCCGCGGATGACTTTACAACAACAAGTTTCCGCACAGCTGGAATCCCATTTTGGGGATAAAGTATTCACTACCGTGATTCCGCGCAACGTACGTCTTGCCGAGGCCCCCAGTTATGGTTTGCCGGGGGTTGTGTATGACAAGGCCTCACGTGGCGCTCAAGCTTATATTTCTTTCGGCGCCGAGATGGTCAAACGCGTCGAAGCCATGGATTGATCTTTTCATGGCTACTCATCATGCCGTGCTGGGGTTATCCACACGTTCAAGATGGTGGTGATCGGGCGTATTGTTCCCGTTTGCGCGTCAAGACATGCTTGAGCTTGCGCCATCTATGCAGCGTACAAGATATCCACAGCAGGCATAGCAAGTTGTAAAAAGGATTTTTCGACATGGCCACCAAAAAACCCAAAGGTCTGGGTCGCGGGCTGGACGCGCTGCTCGGCGCAGACGGGCCCGCGATCGATACCTTCGCCAAAAAGACGACTGAAGTCGTCAAGCAGGTAGAGGGACCTCCGACGACATTGCTCGTTGGCAAAATGCGCGCGGGCAAGTATCAGCCGCGTACTCGCATGGACGAAGGTGCGTTGAACGAATTGGCTGAGTCCATTCGCACGCAAGGGATCATGCAACCCATTCTGGTGCGTGCGCTCAACGACGATCCCGGGCATTATGAAATCATTGCGGGCGAACGCCGTTTTCGTGCCGCGCAATTGGCGGGCTTGAAAGAAGTCCCGGTTCTGGTGCGCGAGGTCGCCGATGAAAACGCCGCCGTGATGGCGCTCATCGAAAACATTCAGCGCGAAGACCTCAACCCGCTCGAGGAAGCTCACGGCGTACGCCGTTTGCTCGATGAGTTTGGTCTCACTCACGAGCAGGCCGCGACGGCTATCGGCCGTTCGCGTTCCGCGACCAGCAACTTGCTGCGCTTGTTGAACCTGGCCGCGCCGGTGCAAACCATGCTGTTGGCCGGTGATATTGATATGGGGCATGCTCGTGCGCTGTTGGCGGTCGAAGCGGCGATGCAGATTCAATTGGCCAACCTCATCATTGCCAAGCGCCTGTCCGTACGTGAGGCCGAAAAACTCGTCGCGAAAGCCGTGAAGGATGTTGATGCCACCGCTCGGAAAAAAGGCAACGGCGCCTCGCGCGATGTGACGCGGCTTGAAGAAGCCCTTTCCGATCAACTGGGCACGCGCGTTGCGCTGAAAGTTGGAGCACGTGAAAAAGGTCAACTCGTCATCGACTTTCACGGCTGGGAACACCTGAATTCCCTGCTGGAGCGTCAAGGGCTGTCCGGAGTCCTGGATGCCTGAACGCCGGTTGCCGGTCATCGCGGTAGTAGCGACGGGCGGGACGATTGCCGGTGCCCAGGCTGACACGGCTTCGCATGCCTATCGTGCCGGCGCCTTGGCGGTCGAGCAATTGCTGGACGCCGTGCCCGGCCTGGCTCAATTGGCGGACATACAGGCAGAGCAGGTTGCCAGCGTGGGCAGCCAGAATATGACCCATGCCGTCTGGGCAACACTGGCGCAGCGTATCGATTCCCTATGCCAGGACTCTGCCATTGACGGTATCGTCGTGACCCACGGAACGGACACCCTGGAGGAAACCGCCTACTTTCTCAGCTTGGTGATTCGGCACGACAAGCCCTTGGTATTGGTGGGTGCAATGCGTCCCGCTACGGCGCCAGGCGCCGATGGGCCTGCCAATCTGTTTCACGCGGTGGCATTGGCGGGAAATGAAGCAGCGCGCGGGCGCGGACCGCTGGTGGTAATGAACGAGGATATTCACTACGCGCGCGAGATTCAAAAGGTGGCTTGCGCGGGGGTGAACGCCTTTGCTTCGCCGAATCGGGGCAGGGCGGGGGTGGTGCGGGGCAGACACGCCCAGTTTTTTTCCCGCAACGATACGGTGTACGGCACAGCAAGCGAATTTTCGATTGAAATGCTCGATGCCGTGGCTTGGCCTCGCGTCGAGGTTGTCCATGCGGGCGTGGACATGGGCAGCGATTTAATCGACTTCCTCGCCACAAAAGCGCGAGGCCTGGTGTTGGCTGGCGTGGGCGATGGCAATGCCACCGATGTAGCAATGCAAGCCCTGCAGCGCGCTGCAGCCCAAGGCGTGGCCGTTGTCCGTGCCAGCCGAACAGGTAGCGGTCGGGTGGGGCGCAGCGTCGAGGTTGACGACGATGCCGCTGGTTTTATTGCTGCTGGCGAACTCAGCCCTCAGAAAGCTCGAATCTTGTTGATGCTGGGTCTGTTGGTTTCTGCTGATCCGGCCCGGCTACAAGAGTTTTTCGACCGGTACTGAGCATTACGGGTGTCACGTGCCCAAGGCTTGCTTTATGCGGGTTGGGAAAGGATGGCCGAGCCAACTTTCGTGAAAAAGCCTATATCGCGCCTTTGGTTTGCAGCCCTCCAACAGGGCCAGCTTTGTCCTAGGGCGGCCCGGCGGCAAAAAATGTTCCGGATATACGAAAAATCCCCCGTCGTATTTGACTTTCAATTTAAAAGTGTCCATAATCTCAAGTTCTCCGCTGGAGGGGTGCCCGAGTGGTTAAAGGGGGCAGACTGTAAATCTGTTGGCCTTGCGCCTACATTGGTTCGAATCCAATCTCCTCCACCAGAGACCCATATTTTGAATCCAGGCGGGCTGCCTGGATTCTTGATGTAAAGCCCTGCTGTTTGCGGTTAATCGCGTGGCAGGGTGTAGCAAATGTGGGAAGAGTGGTGAAAGGTAGCCCGCGGGTGTAGCTCAATGGTAGAGCAGAAGCCTTCCAAGCTTACGACGAGGGTTCGATTCCCTTCACCCGCTCCAAGCTGCCCATGTGGCTCAGTGGTAGAGCACTCCCTTGGTAAGGGAGAGGTCACGCGTTCGATCCGCGTCATGGGCACCACAAATTTTTTCTTCTCTTCTTAGTCAGAAGCTTCAATCCAGGTCAGGAGTCAGCCATGGCAAAAGGCAAGTTTGAACGTACCAAGCCGCACGTGAACGTGGGTACGATTGGTCACGTTGACCACGGCAAAACGACGTTGACGGCGGCGATCACGACCGTGTTGTCGACGAAGTTCGGGGGCGAAGCCCGCGGCTACGACCAGATCGATGCAGCGCCGGAAGAGAAGG